>NZ_QQNH01000087.1 GCF_003345525.1 Pelagibacterium lacus | reverse complement strand
AAGCGCTTCCTGGCTCTAATCCACTTAAGCCTGAAAACCTGATGGGGAGAGGTGCAGCTCCTTGCCAGCTAGAGTGGGATCCAAGGTGATCAGGCATAAGAAAGAATTCCTAAAAGTCCTGTGAAGCCTGCTTTGCTAAGATTGCTTTCACTCATATGTTAAGGGTCTGAGCAGGAAATGAGTATGTCTCCCAAAGTTTCTGCAAACCTCCTTCCGGACAGACACTGACTCAGATTTCTAAGCCCTCAGATTTCTTGAAATACTATCTACTGTTTGATCCTTGCTGCCCTGTATTCCTGTGTATTACAACCCAATAAAAGGCTATGGAGCAGGGCGCTCGGGGCCTTCTCCTCAGAGAAACTGGCTGCCGCTGGCCATTGTCTCCCCTGAGAAACTGGCCACAGCCCACTCCTCCTCCCCTAAACAGATCTCATCTTGTCTCGGCCATATTTACTCATTCACACATGTCCATGGCACTGGGGAGACTCGTGGAGAAGTCGTC
>NZ_QQNH01000086.1 GCF_003345525.1 Pelagibacterium lacus | reverse complement strand
TGCCGGTCGAGCTGATCACCTCGACCAACTTCGGGCCGGACTACTTCTCGCGCCCCGACATCATGCTCAACCATCTCGAAGGGCTGCGGGGCGGGACGGCGGTCGTCACCGGGCCGAACGCGCCGGGCGGCATCTTCAACTACATCTCCAAGACCGGGAAATCGGACCCCGGGATGCAGGTGCAGGCCAAGTACGGCCTGGAGGGCGACGGCAAGAACCCCTACTACCGCATCGACGGCTACGCTGGCGGCCGCATCGGCGACAGCGACCTCTATTACGCGGTCGGCGGCTTCTATCGGCGCAGCGACGGCGCCCGCAACCCCGGCTATCCGATGAACGACGGGGGGCAGATCCGCGGCAACCTGCTGTGGAAGTACGACGGCGGCCAACTGCTGCTGACCGCCAAGTATCTCGACGACCACAACGGCTGGTTCGAGTTCACGCCGTCGTTCGGCGGCGACGATCCGCACATCGCGCCCGGCTTCTCCAAGACCAGTTCGGTGCTG
>NZ_QQNH01000009.1 GCF_003345525.1 Pelagibacterium lacus | reverse complement strand
AACGTGAACCGCTCCGGCAAAATCCCCTCCCGCGCCCGCAACAAACCCGGAATCTCCGTCTCCATCGTAACATTCGAAGACGGAACAATCTGACCAATGCGATAGCGCGTCACGATGCGGTCTCCATCCTGGGGGCGTGGGCGCCGAAGCGGCGCGCGTCATATTCATAGACCCAGTCGGTCTTGATGCCGGTGGTGCGGGGCGAGAAGATCGCCCGCATGCGGTAGTCGAAATCGCGCTTGAACTGCTGCCAGGGGGTGGGCAGGTGATAGGTGCGCCCCCGCTCGCGCGCCTCGAGCTGCACCCGGCTGGTGCGGGGCCGGCGCTCGGCCTCATAGGCGGCCAGCGCCGCCGGGAGGTCGTTCGTGTGCAGCGCCACGGCCGAAGCGAGTACATAACCGTCCTCGATCGCCATGGCGGCGCCCTGGGAGAGGAAGGGTAGCATGGGATGGGCGGAATCGCCCAGCAGCGTCACGCGTCCCTTGGTCCATGTGGGCATGGGATCGCGATCGAACAGTCCCCAGCGATAGACCTCGTCGACCTGGGAAAAGAGCTTCTGCAGATTGGGGTGCCAGCCGGGGAAGGAGGCGAGCATCTCCTCCCGGGAACTACGGGAGTTCCAGCTTTCCTCGACCCATTCCGCCGTCTCGCTGACCGCGACGATATTCACCGCCTTGCCGCCATTGACGTAATAGGTGACCACATGGCCGTTGGGGCCCATCCAGAACACCGAGTCCGGGCTGACATAATCGACCACCCCGCCCACCGGCACCACGGCGCGATAGCACATATGGCCGGTAAAGCGCGGCTCCTGCGGGCCGAACAGATCGGCGCGGACGATAGAGCGCACGCCATCGGCCCCCACGATCAGGTCGGCGGTGAATTCGGTTCCATCGGCGAAGATGGCCGTGGCGCTGTCGGCGTCCTGGCGCACCCCGGTGCAGGCCTTGCCGAAATGACAGATCTCGGCCGGCAGCGTATCGGCGAACAGGCTATGCAACTCGGCGCGATGGATGTGGATATAGGGGGCGTCGTAAAGGGTTTCGCAGCTATCCTTGAGCGGGATGCGGAAATTCTCCTTGCCCGTCTTCCAGTTGCGCCCGACCACCGCATTGGGCAGGAAGCCGCGCGCGATGATCTGGTCGTACAGCCCGACCGCCTTGATGACCTTGACCGCATTGGGGGTCATCTGGATGCCAGCGCCCACCTCACCGAACTTGTCGGCCCGCTCGAAAAGCTGGACGGCAATCCCGCGCTGCAGGAGGCTCACGGCGAGCGCGACGCCGCCAATGCCTCCCCCAACGATGCCTACAGTTTTAACCGTACCCATGTCTTCACACTCTTTATTATTCGTATGTTCATTTAATAAAAACCAACGCCAGCATCACTGCCGCCAGCGCAGGAGGCGTTTTTCCAGGCGGCCAAGGACGCCCTTTTCCAGCAGTTGCATCAAGAGGATGAACAGGATGGCGATGGCCACCACGTCCCGCATGCGCAACAGGCGGAAGGAATGGAAGATCGACGCGCCGATGCCGTCCGGCTGCCCGATGGCCTCGACCACCACCACCAGCTTCCAGGAGAGGGCGAAGGAGAACCGCGCCGCGGTCAACAGGGCCGGCACCAATTGCGGCACGAGGCTGACCCAGAACGCCTTGTCGGACGGGATGCGATAGATCCGTGTCATCTCGTCCAGCCCCTTGTCGCGGGCCTGGACGCTGGAGCGCACGATATTGGAGACGAAAGGCGCGACCGCCAGCGTCAGGGCGACGAAGCCGGCCGCCTCGCCGGTGCCCAGCGCCAGAATGGCGAAAATGATGAAGACCGGATCGGGCACGGCCAGCGCCATGGCGAGCAGCGGCTGGAAGAAGGCCTCGACCTTCCTGTTCATGCCGATGGCGATGCCGAGCGCCGCCCCGATCACCGATGCGGCAAGGAAAGCCGCCGCGATGCGCCCCAGGGTCAAGAAGAGATTGGCGTAGAAACCCTGGGAGGTGAGGTGCCGCCCCATGGCCAATACGGTGTCATAGGGTGTCGGCACCCAGGGACGCACGGTGATCGACAGGGTCGTCCAGATGGCAAAGAGGCTGGCGACGGCGAGGATGGCGCCCAGGATGCGGATGTTGCGGTCCATGGTGCCGGCCTTGGGCCGGGGCGAAAGCGTCGTGGCCTGCATGGAGGTCGAAAGCGTCATCAGGCCACCTCGCTCTGCTTGATCGGATCGAGACCCCAGGCGTGCTCCACGCGGCGGATGATGTCGGCCTCGACCTCGGCGATCCGCGGATCGTCATAGGCGCGCGGACGGGCGATCGGCACGTGGTAGTTCTCGAAGACGGTCGAGGGGCCCCGGGTCAGGATGATGATGCGATCGGCGAGATAGACGGCCTCGCGGATGGAGTGGGTGACGAAGACGATGGTCGCCCCGGTGCGCGCCCAGATGCCCGAAAGCTCCTGACGCAGGCTGCGCGCCGTCACTTCGTCCAACGTGCTGAGCGGTTCGTCCATGAGGATGTAGGAGGGTTCGACCAACAGGGCGCGGGCGATGGAGACGCGCTGGCGCTGGCCGCCCGAAAGCTGCATGGGCCAGGAATTCTTGAACTGGCCGATATGGAGGATATCGAGCAGGCGGTCGATATTGTCCTCCCATTGGTCGCGCGGCACATCGGAGGCGGCGAGCACCAGTTCGAGGTTCTGCTTGACGGTGCGCCAGGGCAGCAGGCGATGGGCCTGGAACACATAGCCCAGCTTGGGGGCGTGGCGACCGGCATCGTAAAGCGGGCGGCTGTCGACTTCCACGACGCCGCGGGTGGGCGGCAGCAGGCCCGAGATGACGTTAAGCATGGAGGACTTGCCGCAGCCGGACGGCCCGAGAATGGCGACGAACTCGCCGCGCTTGATCTCGAAATCGAGGCTGGAGATGGCCGGGATGCTGCCATAGCTGACCTGGAGGCCCTCGACCTTGAGGACGGTATCTGATGTTCCGGTCATGATGAAACCTTTGGAATTGCTGGGGGTGAGGGTTTGGCGCGGATTATCCGCGCCACCGGAAGACGCGGCGCTCGGCCACGCGCAGCACGCCGTATTCGACAAAGAGCACGATGGCGATGAAGACCAGCAGCCACAGATGGACCTCGACCATCTGCATGTATTCCCACGCATGGTCGAACTGCGCGCCAAAGCCGATCCGCGCCGCGCCAAAAATCTCGGCGACGACGATCACCTTCCAGGCCAGCGCATGGGCATTGCGCAGCGCGCTGAAGATGAAGGGGGCGATGAAGGGCAGGAGCACGTGGCGGATATAGCGCAGCGAGCCGAGCCGATAAATCTGCGAGGCCTCTGCAAGGTCCTTGTCGGCGCTTTTGAGCCCATCCCGCAGTCCGACGGCCATGAAGGGGAAGGTGATGAACATCACCACCACGATGTAGCCGATTTCGGCGCCCCGGAAGATCGCCAGCGCCATGATGGCGGCGATGGCGCTGGGCGTCCTCAGCGCCGTGGTCACATAGATGCTGAGCACCTGTTCGGCGAGCTTGTTCTGGTTCATGGCCAAGGCCGCCAGGGTGCCGAGCACGACACCTCCCGCCAGCCCCAGGACAACGCGATAGAGCGTGATGCCGATATTACTCCACGTATCGGCCTGGGACAGGAAGTGGGGGAGGGCCGTTGCGACGACAAACGGGTCCGCGATGAAATTGGTGTTTCTGTAGGCGATCCACCAGATCGGCAGCAGCATCAGCACTGCGCAGATCGAGATGATGAGATTGTTCTCTTTTTGCATCGCGGTCCTCCCGTTTGTCGCGCGCCTCGGATCGGGGCTCAGGCGCCCGGTTCGCCCACCAGGTCCTCGAGCCGGACCATCACGCCTTCGGGCACTTCGGTCAGAACCCGGCCCTCCTCGGCCAGTCCATTGAGGAAGCCATAGGCCGCCTCGATGACTTCGGGGGTCCAGACATTTGTGAAATAGTCGTAGGTCGCGGCGTTCTCGATCATCACATCGAGCACTTCGGGGCTGGTGATGCCCAGGCCCGAGGAGATGTAGTCCTCACGCAGGACCTCGTAATTGCTGTCCTGCATGATCTGCACCGCTTCGTCATAGGCAGCGCGCACGCCATAGGCGAGCTCGGGATTTTCCTGCAGCCAGCTGGTGTGGGCGACCATGTTGGTGATCCAGGGTGCGAAGCCGCCGGTGAATTCCTCGTAATCGGCGGCGGCCTGGAGGAGATAGCGCCCGTCGGTGGCGAGCATCGCCTCGCTGACATAGGATTCGAAGTTGAAGATCGCGTCCACATCGCCGGCTTCGAGCAGCGGTACCAGGGCGGCCGGGCCAAGCTGGGAGAACTGGTACTCTTCGAGCACGTCGAAGCCGTACATCTCCTGCACGATGGAGCGGATGAACATGGTGGTGCCGGAATCGGCGCCGAAATGCCCCACGCGCATGCCGCGGAGGTCCTCGGGGGTCTCGGCCTCGGAATCGCCGGGAACGATGATCCCCAGATACAGCCGGCCGATGGGATAGAAGGCGGTGACGTCAAACCCTTCGGCGCGGGCGATGGCGACGCCGATGATGTCGTTGTCCATGGCGATATCGGAATTGCCGATCAGGAAGTTCTGGGCCGCACTGTCGGACGGCAGCAATTCGAACACGCCGGAAAAGCCGTGCTTCTCGTCGAGGCCTTCCGCTTCCATGATCATCAGCGGAACGCCGCCAAGGCTACCGGCCACGGCCTGCAGCCGGACCTCGGGCACGTCCTGCGCCATGACGCCCGTGGCAAAAATTGCGATAGCGGAAGCGGTTGCCAGCGCCTTTGCACTTGCAAAAAATGTCATCGATTTCCCTCTCTTTGATGCGGCTCCTGCCGAGCCTTTCATCGCCCGAGCATTAAATAATTAAGCGAGCGATTAATTCCTTATAGACGCAGCTTGCGTCTGCTGCAATAGGTTTTGGGCCAGGATTTTCGATGGGTGGAAAACCAGCGGATTGGACATTGGCCGTGCAGGGGTGGCATGTAGCTCAAACGCGCGGTGGGAAATGGCCAGGGCGCCAGCCGATCGGCGGCGCCGAGATATGCAGTGCAGAGAAGGTGATGATGGTTGAGATCGTGGGACAGCGCAGGAAGCGGCCCGGGCGTCCTGAAGGGCAGACACATTCGCGCGAGGACATTCTCGACGCGTCCGAGATTCTGTTTGCGGAACTGGGATATGCCGGCACGTCGCTGCGCTATGTGGCCGAGCGTGTGGACATCACGACGGCGCTGATCACCTATTATTTCGGCTCGAAGGAAAATCTGTTTCGCGAGGTCTTCCTGCGCAAGGGGCGCGAGATCGCCAAGTCGCGCATGCAGGGGCTGGCGGCGATTCTCGCCGAAACCGATGCGCCGCAGGTGGAGGATCTGGTCCGTGCCTTCCTCGCGCCCTCGATCAAGCTGCGCGAGACGCGGCAGGGCCTCGCCTTTCTGCGGCTGCATTCGCGGCTGCACATGGAGCCCGAAGCGCTGTCATACGAATTGCGCCGGGAAGTCTACGACGAATCGACCCGCGCCTATGCCACGGCATTCCTCGCGGCCCTGCCGGAGTTGACCGAGGCCACGGTGTATCGGCGCATGTCCCTGATGATCGGCGCCTATCTCTATGCCTTCTCGGACACCAACCGGCTCGAAGAGCTGGTGCCCGAGCAATCGCCCACCCCCGGTATCTTCTACGACCTCGACGAAATCGTGGCCTTCGCCTCGGCGGGGATGCGCGCGAAATCGGTGGCGTGACGGACTTTTCCGGTTATGCTGGGCGGTCCACCGGGCGCGTGAACCGGCCATTGTCGATGCGCAGGTCGCCGTCGACATAGAGCGTGGGTTCGAGGATCACCCCGTCGATATGGATGTTGGACTGCAGCGTGCCACCGACATCGACATTGGTGCCGAGCCCGAAATGCATCGAGCCCAGGATGTTCTTGTCCTCGCGCTGCACGCCGCGGATCTGGGCCTTGGAATTGATGCCGACCGACGCTTCGGCGGGGCAGACATAGGCGTTCTCGTCGCCATATTGCTCGAGATAATTGCGCAGGAAATGCGCGTCGGCACCGCCGTCTATGCTGGTGATCCGGCCATTTTCCACCGTCAGTTCGATGGGGCTGGCGAGGCGCCCGAGCTGATGCATGCACAGGTCGAACACCAGCTTGCCGCTGCCGCTATACTCCACGGGTGGAATGTTGAACTCCCCATTGGGATAGAGGAAGCGCAGCATGTTCGACTTGCGGTTCTGCACCTTGGAGACGTTCTGGATCTTGTAGGGGACGAAATCGTCGCCGGGGAAATTCGGGATGAAGATGCGGTTTTCGACCGAATAGGTGAAGTCGCAGCCATATCGGGACGTCACCCGGCAGGTCCTGGCTTCCTTGCCGAAAATGTTGGTGGCCACATAGTACTGGCGGATGGCCATTTCCTTCTGGTCCTCGGTGACCGCGCCCGACTGGAACATTTCAAGCGTCATCCCGCCATCCATGCACAGAACCGGCACCCCGGCATCCATGGCGGCCGAATTGGCGTGGGCGTGGAGCATGCCGGTGGAGGCGAGCAGGATGTTGAGGTCCACGGTCTTCATCGCCTCGCACACCGCGACGGGCGGGTCGTAATAATCGGCCGGACGGGGATCGAACAGGGCCAGCGTGGCATCGGCGCCGCATTCGCTGAGGATGCTCATCACCGCCTGCCAGACCCGCGGATCATGCGCCGTGTCCGTGACCACGAGCACCTTCATGCCCGCCGTGACATTGGCGAGGATCGGGCGCCGGAGATATTCGAGCGTTCCCGTCATCAGTGCTGTTGCATGCATGGCTAATCCTCCTCCGTTGCGGGCACGGTTGCACCGGCATGGGGGAGCGTCAAGCCGGACCCATGTCGATTTTCGTGAGGCGGAACAAGCGACTGGCGGGGTTTTCTTGTGTGGAAAACCCGTATCAGCGGATCTGGCGATCGCTCGGCTTGGCGGACGGGGGCGCGAGCAGTGCCGCAGCGCCGCTGAACAGGATCTGCGCCAGGGCGACGACGAGGATGACCCGGGTGATATGATGTCCCGAGACGAAGGCGACCTCGATGTCCATGGCCAGCGCCACGAGGCTCATTTCGTTGAGTCCGCCGGGCGAATAGGCCAGCAGGATGGCCGCGATGTCGTAGGGCGATATCCAGTTCAGCGCCAGGGCGAACAGCACGGCGACGCACAGCATCACCGCCACAGACCCGGCGCTCAGGACCAGGACGAGGCCGATCTGCGTGGGCGGAACGCCGGCGAAGCGGCAGCCGACCAGCGTTCCCAGCACGACCTGCGCGAGGATGACCACCTCAACCGGCGGCTGGAAATCGGTGAGCCCGGTGGTATGCAGGATGGCGCTGATCAGCATCGGGCCGAGGAGATATTTCGCCGGCAGTCGCAGCAGCCGACCCAGCCCCATGCCCAGCAGCCCGCAACCGATCAAAAGGATTTCGGTGGAAAAGGGCGTCTGCAGGATCGAGGGGCGCCCGACGGCCCCGGCGCTGGTGACGATCGGCTCTCCGGACACCAGCGAGATGATCACCGGCAATGAGGCGACCACGAACAGGATGCGCGCCGAATGGACGAGAGCGATGGTCCGGCCATCGCCGCCTTTCTCCTCGCCGACCAGCATCATTTCGATCACCCCGCCGGGCATGGCCGAAAAGAAGGCGGTGGGTCCGTCGAACCGGCCGACAAGGCGGAAATAGGTGGTGCCCAGAACCGCGCAGACGACGATATAGGCGATGAGTCCGACCAGCGTCGGAATCCACCCGGCGAGGGAGCCGAGCAGCGCCGGGGAAAAGCTGGCGCCGAGCAGGACGCCGATGATGGCGGTCATGAAGGGCCGGACACCGGCCACCGGATGGATGGGAAGGCGGACCAGCGTGGCCAGGGTGCAGGCGCACATGGCGCCCAGCATCCAGGCGAGGGGAAAACGGAAATAGGCAAAGATCGCCCCGCCGGCGGTCCCGATGGCCAGCGCCAGGGCAAATCCCGCCCAGCGCGCGGCCGTAGAGGGCGACATGCGCGCCTCGTCAGACCGGGGCAAGCGTCTGCGCCTGTTCGCGGACCTGAGTGACCTGCCCGAGAATGGACAGGGCCAGAGACGCCGCGTTGCGGGTGGGGCCGAACAGGCCGACCGGACCGTGGATCAATTCGATCAGGGATTCGGGCACCCCGTTGCTGCGCAGGGCATCGGCGCGCATCTGATGCGTCCGCCGGCTGCCCAGAGCGCCGATGAAAAAAGGATGATGATTGCGCAGCACGTGTTCGATAAGCCCGATTTCCCAATCGTGATCGTGAAACAGGAAAATCACCGCGGTGTAAAGATCGATGGCGAAGTCGGGGCGAACGGCCGGGGTCGCCATCCAGTGCGCGGTGGCCCCGCTGCGGTGAACGGCATCGGCGGAATCGCCATCGGCGCAATAGGCGATGACCTCGAGCCCCGACGCGATGCCGATGCGGGCCGTGGTCTCGACCTCGAGGCCGCGCCCGACCAGCACGAGACGGGTGCGCGGCCTGTAGACACGCTCGAACACGCCATGCGACCAGCCCGTCTCGTCGGTGGCGGTCAAGGTCTGGTCGAAGGCGAGAGTCGCGGTATCGGTGCGGATCGATATGCGGAAGGATTCGCGGAATTCCATGGCTTCGATGGAGGCCCGCACGATCTGGGGGTCGGGATTGACGTGGATATGGAGGTCCATGCCGCCGCCGCAGGGCAGGCGGACATCGACCAGGGGAGAGTCCTGGCCGATGCGCAGAACCCGGTCGGCCCCGTTTTCCAGAGCGACGACCGCCTCGGCGGCGATGGTGGCCTCCACGCATCCGCCCGAGACATAGCCGCAATAGCGGCCATCGGCGAGGACGGCCATATGGGCCCCCTTGCCCCGCGCCGAACCGCCGATGATGTCGACCACGGTGATCAGTGCGCAGGCTAGCCCTTCCTGCCACGCGGTTTCGAGCAGGCGAAAGACGGTGAGGGCGTCGTCGGGCTGGCTGTCGGGCGCTTCCATGTCCAATTGCGGGTGCTGGGCCGCCATGGGAACGCGTTTTGGCGAGACCACGCCATGCATTTCATTCTCCTCTATTCCAATCCGCGTGCCGAATCCTCGGGGTCCTTGCCCGCAAGCTGGCGCGGCAGGGTGTCGGTCCCATTGTCCAGCCAGTCGCTGTCGGTCGCCCGGCGGGCGAGGGTTTCCCAGCGATCGGTCCAGTCGCCCAGCGTATAGCCGTGCCAGGGCGATTGCGGCTTGAGGGGAGGCAGGTCCAACTCCTCCCAAATCTTCTTCGCGTTCTCCATGAATTCCTTTTTGGGCAGGGCCAGCGGCGGCAGGGGCCGCTTCTGCGTGGCATCGATCAAGAGGCCCGAATCGGTCTTGGAGGGACCGTATTGCGCGCCCTGCACCCCGCCGCGGTTGGGGGTGATGAGGACGTCTTCGGTCGGCGTCGAGCGATAGGCCATGGACCACAGGATGGCGTCGACCGAATTGGGATCGATGTCCTCGCTGATGGCGATGACGATCTTGCCGACGCTGCCCATGAAGGACGAGGCCGCATAAAGCCCGCGCCAGACCTCGCTGCGGGGCGTGCCGTAGGCATATTGCAGGAACAGCACCGGGCGCAGATTGGTCAGGCGCTCGTGCAGCACCACTTTCCTTATGCCCTTTATCGAAAGCTGCTTGGCGAGGTGGTGCAGGAACAGGGGCTCATAGGCCACCTTCTTGATCACGCTCGATTCCGAAGGCGTCACCTGGCTGATGATGGCGTTGAAGATGGCCTGCTTCTTGTGGGTGATGGCGGTGACCGTCATGGGCATGTTGTAGCCCTCGAGCGCCACATAGCCATTGCTCTCGCCGAACGGAGCCTCGGGTTCGAGCACCGAGGGGTCGATGAAGCCCTCGATGACGATTTCCGCTTCGGCGGGCACGACCAGATCGTTGGAGACGCATTTGACCGTGTCGATGGCCTGCCCCGCCAGACCGCCGGCCACGGAGAACTCGTCGAGATCGACGGGCAGTTTCTGGGGCGAGGTGAAGACGACCACGGGTGCGGCACCCAGCGCGATGGCGATGGGCATCTTTTCGCCGCGCTCGCGATATTTGAGCCAATGCAGCCAGCCGCCGGCCCCGCCGGGCTTGGCGGCCATGCGGATCACCATGCGGTCGGGGGCCTTGAGTGCGGCGCGGTACATGCCCGCGTTCTGGACTCCTGTTTCGGGGTCGCGGGTGATGCACATGGTGGCGGTGAGATAGGGCGCGGAGTCAAATCCGGGGGTGGAGACCGGGACGGGCAGGGCGGCGACGCCCCCTTCCGGGTCCTTGAGCGCATCCCCTTCGATCACCACTTCCTGGCAGGCCGCCTCGGTGACGAGATTGGGGGCGACGGGATTGGCGATAGCCTCGTTCCAGGCATCGCCGATCTGGTCGGCCGGCCGGCCCATGCCCATGGCATAGATGCGTGGGGAAGCGGCCAGGGCGCCGAGCAGCACCGGCATGTCGTATTTGCGGCCCTTCGAATCGACGACATTGGTGAAGAGGAACGCCTTGCGCTCGTCCTCATCGAGGCCGCCGAGAAACTGCCAGCGCACCAGGGGATGCAGTTCCGTGTCCTTGTTGATCGGGCGATCCACGCGAACCAGCAGGCCCGCCGCGTCGAGGGCTTCGAGATGCTGGCTGAGATTGAGCGGGGGTGATGTACGGTCGGTCATTGGCCCTCCAACAGGCATGAATCAAGCGATCTCCAGGGCAAAATCGCCCAGGATCGCGGCAAAGTCTTTCGGTCGTTCCAGCGGCGCCAGATGGCCGGCGCCCTCGATTTCTCCATAGCGCGCGCCGGGAATGCGCGACGCCAGGTCCTTGAGGGTGGCGACGGGAACCGACTGGTCGGCGGTCGCGGCGACAACCAGCGTCGGTGCGCCGATGGACGCCAATCGGTCGGCATGGTCGAGGCCGGCCATGGCCTGCCAGCACCGGGCGTGAACCACCGGGTCGTCCTCGAGCAGCCAGGCGCGCACCATGCCCACCATCATCGGATCGGCCCGCTCCACCTCGTCGGTGAACCAGCGATCGAGCGTGGTTTCGAGGACATCCGGCATGCCGCGTCGGGCGGCCTCGGCGCGGGCGAGCACCGCCTTGCGACCGGCCGCGTCGCGGGTGAACCCGGCCCCGGCGATCACGAGGCCGCCGACCAGCTCGGGCGCGGCCAGGGCGATCGACTGGGCCAGCATGCCTCCAAGCGAGCACCCGCAGACCACGGCCGGCGGCTCGCCCACGGCGCCGATGAGATCGATCACGTCGCGGGCCATGTCCGAGAGGGTGAAATCGGTGGTCGGCACGTCGCTGCCGCCATGGCCGCGCAGATCGGGATAGACGAGGCGGAAGCGGTCGGACAACCGCTCGACGACGGGCTTCCAGAAGGCGCCGCGCAGCCCCACCGGATGCAGCAGCACGATCACCGGTCCGGCGCCGCGGGTCTCGTAGTGAAGCCTCAACCCCGATGTGGTTTCGATCTGCATCGGCCCGCTCAGCTCGCGCGGACCAGGGCCAGCAAGGCCCCGGCATAATCGGACGCCGCATCGGCGGGCATGCCGGCGGCCAGAGACTGGTATTTCTTGATGGTTTCGAGATTGCGCCGCGGCCGGCTGGCGAGTTCGGCGACGAAGGCGTCGGCTTCGGTCTCGAATTCGGCCTGCGGATAGATGCGGCTGGCAAGGCCGATCTCGGCCGCGCGCTCGGCGGTGATGGTTTCGCCGGAATAGATCAGCCAGGCCAGAGCCTTGGGCGAGAGGTGCCGCATGACGGCGGTCATGGCCATGGTGGGCGGGATGCCGTGGTGGATTTCGCTGAACGCGAACCGTGCGGCGCTGGAGGCGAGGGTAATGTCGCAGGCCCCGGCCAGCGCGGCGCCGAAGCCCAGAGCATCTCCATGCACCCGGGCGACCACCGGAACCGAAACCTGTCGCAGCGCGGCATAGAGATCGAGCACCGCGGCCATGGATTGCTCGCGTGTCTCATAGGCCGAAAGGCTGCCCGGCTGCTCGCCACGCCCATCGCGCCCCAGGCAGAAGGCCGGGCCACGGGCGGTGACGACCACGACGCGCAGCGACGGGTTTGCGGCCAGCTCGCGCAATTGCACGGTCAGCTGGCGCATCATGTCGCGGGTCAGCTTGTTGCCTTCGTCGGGCCGGTTGAGGTCAACCGTCGCGACGGTGTCGTCATGGGCGTGTGAGAGCAAGAATTCGAACATCGGGTCCCCTCCAGGTGCGAAAGGAAGCGCGGGCGGGCCCCACGCTTCCCGATTGCTTATTCGTTCGGCCAGACGGCCTTAACGCGCGCGATGAGTTCGGGCGTAGCTTCTCCGGCCTCGGCGACTACTGCCTGCAGGTCCTCTCCGCTCATGGGAGAAATCTCGAGGCGTTGCTGCTCCAGTTCGGCGATGAAGGCCGGATCTTCGAGCATGTCATCGAAGGCGCGACGCAGCGCTTCCACGCGGTCTTCCGGCACGCCGGGCGCGGTGAGCACCGCCTTGCCGACTTCCACCGCGCCGAGGATCAGGCGCATGGCGGCCAGATCGTCGGGATCGGTGATGAGTTCGACCGCGGTGGGCACATCCGGCAATTCGGGATGGCGGTTGAGGCCATACTGGACGAGAAAGTTGATAGCGCCATTGGTCAGCCAGTCGGGGCGCGAGGTCATGACGGCGGCCAGGCTCGTCGAATGTCCGTCGGCTTCGCCGCGCTCCATGGCGAGCATGGATTCGCCGGTGCCTTCATAGCCCATGATCAGGTTGAAGCGGGTCCCGGCCATGGCGTTCATCACCGAGGGATAGATCGCCACGGTCGAGCTGGCGCCGGTGGTGGCGAGGATCACTTCGGTTTCCATGGCGTCCTCAATGGTCTCGACGCCGGTGGAGGCATTGACGAAGGTGACGTTGGTGTTCGAGGCCACCCGTCCGATCCAGTTGAAATCGGCGGATTCGAAATAGATGTTGTCGGTGCCCAACTGCTCGTCGAGCGGGATGGTCGAGGCGATCAGCCCCAGCACCGTGCCGTCCTTGGGCGCGATGTTTGCGATATGGTTGGCCGCGACGAGGCTGCCGCCGCCCGGCATGTTGACCGGCACGATCTTGGGGTTGCCCGGGAGATGGTCGCCGAGATGGTTGGCGACGGCGCGGGCGTAGGAGTCATTGCTGCCGCCGGGTGCATAGCCGATCACCATTTCCAGCGTCCTGCCGGAGTAGAATTCTTCTACCGTCTGGGCCAGGGCCGCATGGGGCGCCGCGACCGCGAGGGCCAGTACGCCGGCCGATAGAAGATGGTTGAACCTGGTATATTTCACGCGTTGTTTCCTCCTGGGGTGTTGAATGATCAGCTCACGTCGAGCATGCGGCCGGAATGGCCCATCATGTGCGAGAGCTTGGCAGCGTTCGAACGGACGAGCTTGGTGATGTGCCGCTCAAGGTCGGGGGTCATGCGATGCTCGGGAGTGACGACCCCGAGAGCGCCGCAGACGACCCCCAGAGCATCGAACACAGGCGCCGAGATCCCGATGGCGTCGGGAGCGGCGCGCTGGCCGATACTGCGTGCATGACCGAGGCGACGCACCGTGGCGAGCTCGGCTGCAAGCGTTTCATGATCGGGGAGCGGATCGCCGGTAAGGGGCGACGGCCCGCCCTCGGAAAGGACGCGGCGCAGCTCTCCGGGCTCGAGCCAGGCCATGACGGCGCGGCCGAGCGATCCCCAGATCGGGGAAATGTTCATCAGCAGGTCGAATTTGAAGCGCAGCGGATAGGACGAATCCACCTTGTGGGCGAGGACGATCCGGCTGCGCGACGGGGTGACGATGGCCAGGAGCGCGGTCTCGTTGGTCTCGGCCGCGGCCTTGGCGACGATCGGCTTGGCCACCGTGAGCAGCCCGTAGCGGGTTTCGACGAGGGCCGCGATGCGGAAGAATTCCGAACCCACGCGATAGCGGCGCTTGGGCGCGCGGTCGATCAGGCCCTGCTCGACGAGCGGCCCGAGAATACGGTGCGTCGAACTGGGCGCGAGGTTGAGCGCCTCGCTGATCTCGCTGATCGAGAGGACGTCGGGGCCCTCCGCGAATACCTTGAGGACAGCGACCAGCCGTTCTGCATAGCTGGCCGGATTCATGGCAACCGTTTCGTTGGCCATCACGCCGCGCTCCTTGCCTTTGCTTCTTCGATCAATTCGATGATGCGCTGCGGAGACAGGGGCGCTTCGGCGATGTGCACGCCGAGTGGCCTCAATGCATCGGCAACGGCATTGACGATGGCGGCGATGGTGGGAATGGTCCCTCCTTCGCCGGCGCCCTTCACTCCAAGTGGATTGTAGGGGCTGGGGGTCTCCTGATGGTGGATCTCGACCCGCGGCACGTCGGCGGCCAGCGGCAGCAGATATTCGCCGAAATTGGTCGATAGCGGCTGGGCCTGATCGTCATGCACCATGCGCTCGAACAAGGCATTGCCGACCCCATGGGCCACGCCGCCGATCACCTGCCCGTTGACCACCATCGGATTGATGACCCTGCCGCAGTCATGGGACATGACCAGCCGGGTGATGCGCACGCGCCCCGTCTCGATATCGACCTCGACCTCGGCCAGACAGGTGCCGTTGGCGTAGGACGATTGCGAGGGCGTGAAATAGGCGGTGTTCTCCAGTCCCGGCGCCATGCCCTCGGCCAGCGAGAAGCCGGGCTTGCCGAGCGAATAGACCGCCAGCTCGCGCAAGGTCTTTGAGCGGTTGGACGCGCCCTTGACCCGGGCGAGGCCGTCGCGCAATTCGATGTCGTCGGGCTCGACCTCGAGCAATTGGGCGGCGATCTCGCGCACCTTGATCGACACCGCCTTGGCGGCCATGTGGGCCGACGAGCCGGCATTGACCGCGGTGCGGGACGCAAACGTGCCGATGCCGAAGGAAATGGTGCTGGTATCGCCGGTCTCGATGGTCACATCGTCGATCGACACGCCGAAATGATCGGCGACGACCTGGGCGAGGGTGGTCTTGTGCGCCTGCCCCTGGGGCGTGGCGCCGGTATAGGCGGTGATGTTGCCATTGGTGCCGATGCGCACCGTGACGCCCTCATAGGGTCCGAGGCCGGTCGCCTCGACGGCGTTTCCGATGCCGATGCCGATATAGCGGCCCTCGGCGAGCGCCGCCTTGCGCCGTGTCTCGAACGCCTCGTAGTCGACGGCATCGAGAGCGGTTTGCTGGCAGGCGGGGTAGTCGCCGCTGTCATAGACCACCGGACGGCCGTCGCGGAAGATGACGCCGACATTATAGGGCATCTGCTCGGGCTTGATGAAGTTGCGCCGCCGCACCTCGGCGGGATCGAGATCGAACTCGCGGGCCACCCGGTCCATCAGCCGCTCCATGACGAACACCGCCTGCGGGCGGCCGGCGCCGCGCACCGGGGTGGTGGGGACCTTGTTGGTGAGGACCGACACCAGCGTCATGTTGTAGGCCGGAATGACGTAGGGTCCGGGAACGGTCGCCACCGAAATCCAGGGCAGGACGATGCCCCAGGGCGTATAGGCGCCATTGTCGTGGGTGAGGGTGCCACGCACGCCGAGAATTTTTGCATCGTCGTCGACGGCGATCTCCACATCCCAATACTGATCGCGCTCCTGGTGGGTGGCGACGAAATTCTCGCGCCGGTCCTCGATCCATTTCACCGGGCGGCCGACCCGCATGGAGGCGGCCGCGACGGCGCCGTATTCGACGTAATAGGAGCCCTTCGGCCCGAAACCGCCGCCCACATCGGGGGTGACGATGCGCAGCTTGGAATCCTGCATGTCGAACAGTTCGAGGAAGGAGCGCTTGAGGCGATGGACGCCTTGCGACGACACGTAGACCAGCAGGTTGTCCTGGAAGGTGTCGTAGTGGGCGATGGCGCCGCGGCATTCCATGAAGAAGGCGCCGCCGCGATGGAGGTAGATGTTCTCCTTGAAAACATGGGCGGCCTTGGCGAAGGCGGCGTCGGTGTCTCCGGACACCGAATGCATGGTGGCGGCAACATTGGAGGAAGCGCCGACATGGGCCAGGGGCGCGCCCTTCTTGAGGCCGTCGCGGCAATCGGCGATCACATCGAGCGGTTCGAGATCGACCATCACCTGGGCGACGGCGTCCTCGGCGATATAGCGGTTCTCGGCGACGACGATGGCGATGGGTTCGCCCACATAGCACACCTCGTCACGTGCCAGGGTGAAGGGAAGGCGCGGATTGGTCAGCGATTCCACCGGCACCACCAGCGGCAGCCGGCGCTGGCGCAGGCTCTCGGGCAGTTCGTGATAGGTGATGACGTCGATGACGCCTTTGATCTGGCGGGCGAAGCTGGTGTCGATCGACTTTATCCTCGCATGGGCCAGCGGGCTGCGCACGAAGGCGGCATGGGCCATGTTGGGCAATTCGATGTCATCGACATAGCGTCCCTTGCCGGTGAGGAAGGCAGGATCTTCCTTGCGCTTGATGGACTGCCCGAACGAACGCATTTCCATACTCATTCTCCCCGCGCCTGGGCGGCCGTTGCCAGCACGGCATCGACGATGGACTGATAGCCGGTGCAGCGGCAGATATTGCCCGAAAGGGCATCGCGGACATCGGCTTCGGTGGGATTGGGATTTTCCTCGAGGAACTCCTCCATGGTCATCAGCACGCCGGGCGTGCAGAAGCCGCATTGCAGGCCGTGATGCTCCCAGAACTGGTTCTGCAGCGGGCTCAGATTGCCGTCCCTGGCCAGCCCCTCGACGGTGGCGACCGACTTTCCATTGGCCTGAACGGCCAGCATGAGGCAGGAGCGGACCGCCTGGCCCTCGACGCGCACCGTGCACGCGCCGCAGACGCCGTGCTCGCAGCCCAGATGGGTACCGGTCAGCTTGAGGTCGAGGCGCAGGAAATCGGCCAGGGTGCGCCGGGTCTCGATCTCGCGCGTATATTGGGTGCCGTTGACGGTGATGGATAGGGTGCGCGTATCGGTCATGCTGAAGCCTTTTCTTTGGCGCGTTCGGCGGCCTTGAGAAAGGCGCGGCGCGTGAGGACGCGGGCGAGGTGGGTGCGATAGGCGGCGCTCACATAGGCATCGCTCATCGCTTCGATGCCGGCGGCGGCGCTGGCGAGCGCGGCGGCCGTTTCGGCATCGGGGCGTGCCCCGCGCAGATCGGCTTCCCATTGGGTGAGGCGAACCGGGGTTTCGGTGACGCCGGACACCGCGATGGCCAGTCTCTCGATGGTGCCGCCAGGATCGAGGGTCATGAGGCACGAGACGGCGCAGATGGCGAAATCGCCATGGCGGAAGGCGAATTCCTCAAAGCCATGGCCATGATGGCGCGGCCAGACGGCCAGACGGACGGCGCTGAGGAATTCCTCCGGCTGCACGCTGGTGGTGAGATATCCCACCCCGAATTCGGCAAAGCTCACCTCGCGATCGCCGGCCGCGCTGGTCAGCGTGAGCGTGGCGTCATGCAGGGCGGCCATGTTCACCAGTTCCGCCGAGGGGTCGAAATGGCACAGCGAACCGCCAATGGTGCCGCGGGCGCGCGTCTGGCGGTGGCCCACATGCGACAGGGCTTCCTGCAGGATCGGCATGGATTGCGCGATCTCGCCGGATCGTTGCAGGAAACGCTGGCGCGTCGCCGCGCCGATCTCCAGCACGTCGCCGCGCCGCTCGACATAGTCGAGGCCCTGCACGGTGTTGAGGTCGATGAGGTGCGCCGGCTGCACGAAGCGGAAATTCATCATCGGCATGAGCGATTGACCGCCGGCGATGACGCGGGCGTCTTCGAGCGTGCCAAGCAGATCGGCCAGTTCAGCCGGCGTGGCGGGCGCATGATAGGTGAAAGGCGAAGGCTTCATGCGTCGACCGCTTCCTCTGTCCTGGGTGAATAAAATGCGGCGATATGAGCCGGAGAGGCGCCCAGCAGCTCAGAAAGCGCGTGGGCCTTGCTTCGCAGCTCGGAGATCCAGCCAGCCTCCCATTCCTCGCGGAACCGGATCTGGGGCGCGGTGACGGCCATCGAGCCGAACACCATCTCGCCGCGATAGAAGACCGGAACCGCATAGCCGATGGCGCCGGCGACGCTCTCGCCACTGGAGACCGCATAGCCACAGTCGCGAATGGTCCTGAGATCGGATTTGAGACTGCCCAGATCGGTCACCGTCTCCTCGGTGGCCGGGGGCAGGCCATGGCGGGCGATCACCGCATCGGCTTCCGTCTCGCTCATGCCGGCCAGGATCGATTTGCCGCCGGCGCCCATGTTGAGATAGCGCGTATCGCCAACGCTGAGCGCATAGGACAGGGAGTGGGCGGTTTCGGCGACGGCGACGCAGACGCAGAAACCCTCGCTGGGCAGGTATTTGTTCAAGGTGACGGTTTCGCCCGTGATGTCAGACAATTCGCGCATCAGCGGCAAGGCCAGATCCTCGTCGGACGCGGCGTTCCAGATCTTCCGGGCCAGTTGCAGCGCCTTCCAGCCGAGCCGGTATTGCCCGGCGGGGGTGGCGACGACGAGCCCTTCCTCGACCAGTTGCCCAAGAATGCGGTGCGTGGTCGATTGCGGGAGGTCGAGATCGGTACTGATATGGCGCAGCGTGGCGCTTTCACCGCCTTGCGCGATGTGCAGGAGTACGGCATGGGCCCGGCTCAGGGCGGATGTCGCGGGGGCCATGTCAGCTCCTTTTGGACGAGCCGAACAGGCTGCGGAACCAGTTGACGAAAATCTTCCAGACCATCGCTCCGCCCAGCGCATTGTCGTTCTGGGCCGGCCGGTCGGCGCCGGAAGGCGCCGCTGCGGCATCGGTCGCTTCCGCCTCGCCGGTGGCGGACATCTGCCGCTTCAGGTTTTCCGCGAATTGGGAGATGATGGTGGACGACACGGCGTTGATGACGCCCGAGGCGCGGCCATATTGCGCCACGAGGCCAGAAAGCTGCAGGTCGGTATCGAGGGTCACGGTGGAGCCGGCCTCGGAGGGTTCCACCGTCATGGTGGTGGTGGCGCCGGCGTTTCCGCGTCCCTGCTGGTCCGCTCCATTGGCGCGGATCAGGGCCGTCCGCGTGGCCGGATCGGCCTCTTCGATCGCGGCGGTTCCGTTGAACTTGAGGGCCACCGGGCCGAGCTTGACCGAAACGCGGCCCTTGTAGACATTTTCCGCCTCGCGGGAAATCAGCTCGGCTCCCGGCACGCAACCGACGATGCCGGGAACGTCGAGCAATATGGACCAGGCCTGCTCGGGGGATGCGGGGACATCGAACTTGTTTTGGATTTTCACGCAAACGCTCCTTGAGCCGGTCTGTTTTCCGTTTGGTGCAAGGCCGTCGCTGGAGGTCCTGCTAATTCCGTTAAACGGAAATATTTCTTGTTATTCTTGCAATTAGCATCGCTTCAACGTCTGATGTCAACACGGCGGAATTAAATTCCGTTATCCGGAAATTTGGTTGTCGAAGACTCGGCAAGAAGTGCGAAGGGGGAGGCTTTTCGCAATGGATGTTTCACTGATAGGATCGGCTGGGGCAGCGCTGCTGGCGATTGTCGAACCTTATCGACTCATGATGCTTTCCGCCGGCGTCCTCATGGGACTCGGGCTGGGTATCATTCCCGGGATCGGCGGCCTGGTGGGCATGGCGCTGCTGCTGCCCTTCACGTTCACCCTCGATCCGACCACTGCGTTTGCCCTGCTGCTGGGCATGAAGGCCGTGACCGGCACCAGCGATACGATTCCCGCCGTCATGTTCGGCGTGCCGGGAACCTCGTCCGCCCAGGCGACGATCCTTGACGGCCACGCCATGGCCAAGAAAGGGGAGGCGGGGCGTGCCCTTGCCGCAGCCTATACCTCGTCGCTGATCGGTGGCCTGTTCGGGGCCTTCCTGCTGGCCCTGGCCATACCGGTCATGCGGCCCTTCGTTCTGGCGATCGGCACGCCGGAACTGCTGGCGCTGTCGATCTTCGGCATTTCCATGGTCGCCGCGCTTTCGGGCAGTTCGCCCTTGCGGGGCATCGCCATCGCCGGGTTCGGCGTCATGCTCGCCATGATCGGGTCGGACCCGCAGACCGGAACGCTGCGCTGGACCGTGGGCCAGCTCTACCTCTGGGATGGCCTGCCCATCGTTCCGGTTGCGCTTGGCCTGTTCGCGGTTCCCGAACTGGCGGATCTCGCCATTCGCCGGGCCGCCATCGCCAAGGATGCCAAATACAATATGCGCGAAGGCATGGCGATCGGCGTGCGCGACGCCTTGAAGAACTGGTGGCTGGTGCTGCGCTGCGGCGGCCTCGGAGCGGCGATCGGCGCGATTCCGGGCCTCGGCGCCTCGGTGGTGGACTGGCTGGCCTATGGCCATGCCATGCAGTCGATCAAGGGGGCGCGGGAAACCTTCGGCAAGGGCGACGTGCGCGGCGTGATCGCTCCCGAGAGCGCCAACAACTCCATCACCGCCGGCGCGCTCATCCCGACCATCGCCTTCGGCGTGCCCGGCAGCGCCAGCATGGCCATCCTGCTCGGGGCGTTCCTCATCCAGGGGCTGATTCCCGGCCCGGACATGCTCACGACCAATGTCCAGCTCACCTTCACGATGATCTGGTCCATCGCCATCGCCAACATTCTCGGCGCCGGCATCTGTTTCGCGTTCTCGGGCCAATTGGCCAAGCTGGCGACCCTGCGCTACACGCTGGTGCTGCCCATCGTCATCTGCGTCGTGTTCATCGGCGCCTATCAGGCGACGCGGAACTGGGGCGACATCTATGCCCTGCTGGTCTTCTCGGCCCTGGGATGGATGATGAAGCGCCTGCGCTGGGCGCGTCCGCCGCTGATGCTGGGCTTCGTGCTGGGCGCCCTGATCGAGCGCTATATGTCGATCTCGATCACGCGTTACGGCATCGAATGGCTGTGGCGTCCCGCTGTGGTCGTCATCCTGCTGGTTGCCCTCTTGGGCATGGTGCGTCCCTTCCTGCGCGAAATGGCGCGGGCCGGAGGCATCAAGCGAGCCCTGCTCGAGATCGAACGGCCGACCTTCAAGGCTTCGGACCTGTTCTATGTCGGTCTGATCGCCGTGGTCGGCCTCATGCTGGTCGAGGCCTCGGGGTGGAGCGCGCGTGCCAATACCGCGCCCCTGATCGTGGGGTGGACCTGCATCGGCACGCTCGTCATCGGCCTCGCCTATCAGGTGCTGCGCCGAAGCGGGCCTCGGGTCGTCGACGGCCAGACCATCGAAGCCGCCGTGCATATGGACGTGACCGACAGCGATCCGATCGAGATAGGCACATATCTCAGAAGATCGGCCGTCTTCATCGCCTGGTTCCTGGCCTTCATGGCATCGATCGCTCTCGTGGGCTTCCTCCCCAGTGCGTTCCTGTTCATCGTCGCCTATATGCGGATCGAAGGCCGCGAGCCCTGGAAGGTCGTCCTGCCGCAGGCCGTACTCTTCCCGCTCTTTCTCTATGTGGTGTTCGACTACGTCATGCATATACCATGGCCGGGCTCCCTTCTGGGGCGCATGGTTCCGGCGCTGGCCGGATTGCCCTCGGTTTGACGATCCACGGGCGCGGCGGCTTGCTGCCGCGCCCGCGAAAAACCTGGAGATATACTGTGGCCCGCTTGCCAGACCTCGATCCCCGCACAATGACCGACGAGCAGCAGGCCGTCTGCGAGGAGGTCCTTGCGGGGCCACGCTCCAGGCTGCCGGCCCCGCTCAGGGCCTGGCTGTTCCGCCCCGAATTGGCGCGCAGGGGCCAGAGTCTTGGGGCCTATGCTCGTTATGGCACCTGCCTCGCCCCCCATCTCTCCGAGCTTGCCATCCTGGTGACGGCCCGGTTCTGGGGCAGCGAATATGAATGGCATGCTCATAAGACCGAGGCGCTGAAAGCCGGCGTCCCGCCCGCCGCCATCGATGCCATCGAAGCCGATGCCGTGCCCGATCTCGAAGACCAGCAGAGCCGTTGCGTGCACGATCTCGTGCGCGAACTCTACGCAAGCCGGACACTCTCCGAGGAGAGCTATCGGCGGGGCGAGGCGATATTGGGTCGGGATGGCATGATCGATCTGGTCGCCATCGCAGGCTATTACAGCTTCGTCGCGATGACGCTCAACGTTTTCGACATCGGCGTTCCCGAAGGCGCGGAGCGTCCTTTCGGCCGCGGCAAGGCCAGGGCCGAGGCGCTGTGATGCGGCGGCTGATCATCGCCATCACCGGCGCGTCCGGCGTCATCTACGGCATCCGTGCCCTCGAGATGCTGAAGGCGATCGAGGACATCGAGACCCATCTGATCCTGTCGCCATCGGCTATCCGCACGGCGACGGAAGAAACCGACTATTCCGCCGATGCGATCCGGGACCTCGCCGACGAATGCCATGGATTCAAGGATATCGGGGCATCGCTCTCCTCGGGGTCCTACAAGACTGCGGGCATGCTGGTCGCGCCGTGTTCGATCAAGACGTTGAGCGGCATCGCCAACAGCTATAATGACGAGCTGATCGTCCGCGCTGCCGATGTCTGCCTCAAGGAGCGGCGGCGCGTGGTGCTGATGTTGCGCGAGACGCCGCTGCATGCCGGGCACATCCGGCTGATGGAACAGGCCACGCTCAATGGGGCCATCATCATGCCACCCGTGCCGGCCTTCTATCATCGCCCGCAAACGCTTGCCGACGTGATCGACCAGTCGGTGGGGCGGGCGCTGGACCTGTTCGATATCGATACGCGAACCGTCAAGCGCTGGACCGAAAGCTGAGGCCGGTCAGAGCGCTTCCGTCAACGTGGCGATGGGGCCGATGACCGTGTCCGGCAGGGCGCCGCCTGCATAGAATCGCACCACCAGCTCCAGCCCCTTGCGCGCTTCCGATTTCATTTCGTCCTGCGGCAGGCTGCCCGACGAGGCCGGCGGTGCGAGGCTTTCCAGCGTATCGAGTTCGATATGCTCGGCGTCGATCTCGGCCGCCTGTATGCGGCCGCGCAGCGTGGCCGTCTCGGCATTGGGGGCAGGGGAGGGCCCGGTTTTCAAGCCCCGCCGCAGCGCCCGCAGCGGCTCGACGATCCGGGCACGCCATTCGGCGATCGCCGCATCGGCTTCTTCCACATCCGCCGGTCCAACCTGGTCGGCCCGGACCGCGATGCGCCAGAGTATGTAGAGCGTGACATTGACATCCACGCCGGCTGAATCCTGCAGGCCGAGACAGGCTTGCGAAACGCCGGGCCGGCGATAGACGTCGAGCGCGAAGTCCCAAAGTGTCATGGCCATCCTCCTAATTCATGCCTGGATGCTTGTGGGCCGCTTCCGGCCAGCGGGCAACGAAAAAGGGCGCCGCAGCGCCCTTTTCATCCTTTTGCAACGAGCTGCCTATTCTTCGTAGAGCGCTGAGGCCTGTTGGAGCAGTGCGGGGTCGATACTGTCGAACCGCGCGATCATCGCCTGGAGATCTTCGCCCGACATCGGGTTCACCGTAGCGCCAATCGCCTCGGCATCGCGGAGGAAATCCGGGTCCTCGACCATGGAATCGAAGGCACGGCGCAGGATTTCGAGCCGGTCTTCCGGCACGCCAGGGGTGGTGAAGTAATATTTGCCGATATCGTTGGAGCTCATGATGAGTTCCATGACAGCCCGGTTTTCCTCCGGCGCGAGTTCGACCGAGGTCGGAATGTCGGGAAGTGCCGGATCGCGATCGAGCCCATGCTGGACGAGGATGCGCACCTGTCCTTCCTCGAACCATCTGGGATTGGCGGCCATCAGCGCCTCGAAGGTCGTCGAATGCCCCTCGACCTCGCCTCGCTCCATGGCCAGCATGGCGGCTGCGGACCCTTCATAGCCCATGATCAGATTGAATTTGGTCCCCAGAAACTCGTTCATGGCACGCGGATAGAGCGAAACCGACGAGCCTATATTGGTGGCCGAGAGGATGACTTCCTCTTCCATGGCCTGCTCGATGTCCATCACATCGCTGGTGTGCCAGACCATAGTCACGCTGGCCGAAGGCTGCACGCGGCCGATGAAGTTGAAGCCCGACATCTCGAACTCGACATTGTCGATCATCTTCGATTGCAGCGGCACGGCCTGGGATACGATGCCGATGACCGTGCCGTCCTGCGGCGATGAATTGTAGAGTTGGTTGGCCGCGGTGAGCCCGCCCGCGCCGGGCAGGTTGACCGGAATGATCGCCGGGTTGCCGGGGATATGGTCGCCCAGATGGCTGGCCACCACTCGCGACAGCAGGTCGTTGCCGCCGCCCGGTGCAAAGCCGATGATCAGTTCGATGGTCTTGCCGGCATAGAAATCTTCCTGCGCGAAGGCAGGTTGGGTTGCGCCCAGAGCGCCGAGAACGACGGCTCCTCCCGCAATCCACGACAATGCGGTGTCGCTGAACATATCGATAATTCTCCTCCTCGACCCGTCCTATCGTACGGGTAATACTTGGAGCGTATGAAGCAGTTTGCGAATTGGCAATTGTCGCAGGAACGATTTCCGGTTGCCGGAAACCCCATGTCGCGTGCTGACCGCACCTGGATCGTTAGGCGGATCTAATCGATTGTTATGTCGACCAGATTTTTTGAATTCCTGTTTGGATGAAATGATTTTCCTGTTTTTTCGATGGGAATAGCGGCCAGGAAACGTGCTTTTTTACAGCTGCATATGTGGCGGTTTCGACGATGATGGGTATGGAGAGGAGATGTTGGACTCAAGTCTACTTGACGAAATAACGAGTAGATATGTAGGTATGACGCCGAAAAGCTCAATATCCATGTGTAATTCCGTGAAGCGGAATTTTCAAATAGAATAGGATAAGGAAATTCTATTTGGTGAAATAACTGGCTGTTGGGGATCGACTAAACGCTGGGAGGAAGCAAGTTTGGACTCGTTTGATCGCCCCGAGGGGCTTGAAACTCCGTCGACGCTGGATTGGAAAAGCGACATCGCGGCGGAAATGCTGCGCCGGCTCGATATTCCCTATGTGGCCCTCAACCCCGGCGCCAGCTATCGGGGGTTCCACGACAGCCTGGTGAACTATCTGGGCAATCGCTCGCCGCAAATGCTGCTGTGCCTGCATGAGGACCACGTCATTTCCATCGCCCATGGCTATGCCAAGGTCATGGAGAAGCCCATGGGAGCGGTGCTGCATTCCAATGTGGGTCTGATGCATGGGCTGATGGGCATCTTCAATGCCTGGGGCGGCCGCGTGCCCATGATGGTGGTCGGGGCAACCGGCCCGGTGGAACCGGAAAAACGCCGTCCCTATATCGACTGGATCCATACCGCCAAGGACCAGGGCGCCCTGTTGCGCCAATATGTGAAATGGGACGACGAGCCCCGCTCGGCGGACGGCATCGTGGAAGCTTTCCTGCGCGGCTATCAGATCACCGCTTCGACGCCGCGGGCACCGGTCTATATCTGCCTCGACGCCGGATTGCAGGAAGAACCGGTGCCCGAGAACTTCCACATTCCGACCGCCGAACGCTATGCACCGATCTCGCCGGCCTGCGCGCCTCAGGCTCAGATCGACGCGGTGGCCGATCTCGTCCGCTCGGCCAAAAACCCGCTGTTCCTGTTCGGGCGAGGTTCCGTCGACCAGGGCGACTGGGATCGTCGCGTCGAACTGGTCGAGGCCGCCGGTGCCTATGTCATGACATCGACCCGCGGCAAGGCGGTGTTTCCCACCGACCACCCGCGCCACGCCGCGCCCCCGCTTACCTGGCTCGATGCGTCGGCCAAACCCATCGTTGAAGCGGCCGACCTGATCGTTTCGTTCGATTGGGTGGATCTCAACGGGACCCTGCGCCAGGTCAATCGCAATTCCGACCAGCTTGCGTCGACCATCGTGCACGTCACCCAGGACCGGTCGCTGCACAATGGCTGGGACATGGGCTATTTCGGATTGCCTCCCGCCGACCACCCCATCGATGCCAATCCCGATGCCTTTGTCGGGCAGTTGCTGGATGCGCTCCGGCGCCGGGGCCGGAACGGCTCCACATGGGACGGCATCGCGCGCGTCGATCCCGGGCCGGCCGAGTTCAGCCCGAACCGGGACAAGGAGATCATCCCCTTCGACCTCGAAGTGGCCGTGATGAAGGTCGCCGAAGGCCGCAAGGTGACCCTTGCCAACAACAATATCGGATGGTCCACCCGCGCCTACATGATCCGCGGCCCGCTCGATTTTCTGGGGCATAATGGCGGTGGCGGCATCGGTGCCGGTCCGGGCCTGACCATCGGGGCGGCCCTCGCCCTGCGCGACAGCGACCGCACGGTGATCGGCGTGATGGGGGACGGCGATTTCCTGCAGGGCGTCACCGCCCTGTGGACGGCGGCGCACTACCAGATTCCGGCGCTGTTCATCGTCGCCAACAACCGCTCGAACTATAACGACGAAATCCATCAGGCCGCCATGGCCAAGGATCGCGGGCGTCCGCCGGAAAACCGCTGGATCGGCCAGCAGATCGACAAGCCGGCACCCGATCTGGCCGGCCTCGCGCGTGCGCAAGGGGTGGAGGCGGAAGGCCCGGTCGAGAACGTCGACGACCTGATGGCCGCCATCGAGCGTGGCCTGGCCGTGGTCGATGCCGGGCGGCCCTATCTCATCGATGCCCGCATCGCGCTCGGCTACACCAAGAAGATCGTGACCCGCGGTCACTGAGGGAGGCGACCATGACCACTGACGTTCAATCCGTGCTTCCGACCCGGCGCGACCTATATTATGGCGGCGGCTGGCACGCCCCGAGGGGCGGATATGCCGATGTCTTCAACCCCTCGACCGGCGAAAGCCTCGGGCCCGTGGCCCAGGCCGACCTTGCGGACGTGGAGGCGGCGATCGCCGCCGCCCGGTCCGGATTCGAGGCGTGGCAGGGCACTCTGCCCAAGCAGCGTTCCGCCGTGTTGCGCGAAATCGCCGCCATCATCCGCGCCAATGCGGAAGAATTCGCCCTGCTCGATGCCGCCAATTGCGGCAATCCGGTCACGGCGCTGTTGCGCGACGCCGAAAACGCCGCCACCAAGCTCGACTATTTCGCCGGAGTGGCGCTGGAGGCCAAGGGCGCCACGATTCCGGCCGGCAAGGACATGATGTGCATGACCGTGCGCGAACCCTGGGGCGTTTGCCTCAGGATCGGGGCGTTCAACCATCCGCTGTCGTTTGCGGGGGGCAAACTGGGCGCGCCCCTGGCCGCGGGCAATGTGGTGATCATGAAACCCTCGCCCCAGGCGCCGCTTTCGGCCCTCCGGCTCGCCGAATTGATCGAGGGCGTCGCCCCGGCCGGGGTGATCAACTTCCTCACCTGCGGGCTGGAGGCGACCCAGGCGCTCGTGGCGCACCCGCAGGTGGACATGGTTTCCATCGTGGGGAGCATCGCGACGGGCCGGGCGGTGGCCAAGGCCTGCGCCGACCGGCTGAAGCCGATGATCTGCGAGCTTTCGGGGAAGAACGCGCTGATCGCCTATCCCGATGCCGACATCGCCAAGACCGTGGAAGGCGCGGTGCGCGGGATGAATTTCACCTGGTGCGGCCAGTCCTGCGGATCGACCTCGCGGCTTTTCGTCCACGAATCGATCCATGACGCGGTCGTCGACGGGGTGATCGCCGCCACAAGGCGGTTCACGCCGGGCATCGCCACCGACAAGGCGACCAATATGGGCGCCATCATATCCAAGGCGCAGTTCGACAAGATCATGGACTATATCGCGCTGGGACGGCAGCAGGGCGCGACGCTGCGGCTGGGTGGGGCGCGTCCTTCGGCACCGGAACTCGGCAATGGCTATTTCATCGAGCCGACCATTTTCACCGATGTCACCCCCGACATGGCCATTGCCCATGAGGAGATTTTCGGGCCGGTCCTGTCGGTGATCAAATGGTCCGACGAAGCCGAGATGATGCAGCACGTCAACGCCGTCGATTACGGCCTTACCGCAGCCATATACACAACCGATCTCAGCACCGCCCATCGGGCGGCGCGCCAGGTGCAGTCGGGCTTTGTCTGGATCAACGATACCTCCTCGCACTATATCGGCGCGCCCTTCGGCGGCTACAAACTCTCCGGGGTGGGACGCGAAGAGTCGATCGAGGAATTGTTGGAGTTCACACAGATCAAAACCGTCAAGATCGCGCTCTGATTCCGCTTTCCGAGCAACACAGAGCAGTGCGGGGAACCGCTTGTGCCTGCTGTCGTTTCCGCTTCGTCAAGTGGAGGACAGGACATGGCTTATCCCCAGGAACAGGAAATCCAGCGGCGGGCCTATGAAATCTGGATGGCCGCCGGCTGCCCCGAGGGGCACGACCAGGAACACTGGTATCGGGCCCTCGAGGAACTGGGCGATCCCGACCGGCCGGGCACGCCGGGCTCGGCGTCCGGCGGGATGGAAGGGGAGCCCGGAGAGCGGTTTTCCGGTGGCCCGCTGGAAGGCGACGGCGGGCTATCGGGGAAGCGGAACAAGATCGCTACGAATATAGGCGATAATTAATTTCGTCAGCTCTTCCAAGGACTTGATGTGGGTCCGCTCCCAGCCATGCGAGGAGTCCAGCGAGAAGCAGACGAGCCCGACCCGCAGGTCCCAGCCCGCATCGATGGCGGCGGCGCTGTCCGAGCGGTAGGAGCGGAAGGTATCGCGCTCATGGGCGATGCCATGGGCCTTGGCGAGCCCCACGAGATGGCGGGTGATGGGCAGGTCGAACGGGCCGGTCCGGTCGCGGAAGGCGATGGTCGCGGCGTCGTCGCGGGTCGCCTGTCCGGGGCCGGTGACGCCGTTGTCGACCGCCACAAGCTCTTGAACCTGCTCGCCGAATCCGTGCGTGCCGCCAATGCCGACCTCCTCGGAAATGGTGAACAGTACCTGGGCCGGAACCGCCGGCATCTCCCCGCTTTCGGCGATGGATTTGAGCGCGGCGAGAAGGCATGCCACCCCCGCCTTGTCGTCGAGATGGCGCGACACGATGAAGCCGTTGTCGAGGAATTCGGGCTGCGCATCAATGGCGACAATATCGCCGATGTTGACCTCAAATGCGATGTAATTAGCATTTGTGTACGTGGATGTGCGGGCAGGGTCCGGCATGGCGTCGATGCGGATCTCCAGATTGTCCCAATCGGCCGGCTGGGTGTCCACTTCGGTGTTGAACAGATGCCCCGACGCCTTGAGCGGCAGGATGGTGCCGCGCAGCTCTCCGGCGTCGGTGAAGATGGTGCAGCGAGCCCCTTCGGCGAACCGCGCCGCCCAGGTGCCGGTGTTGCGCAGCCGGGGGCGGCCATTGGGGTGGAAGCCGGTGACCATGGCGCCGAGCGTATCGATATGGGCCGCGAGGGCACGCCGGGGGGCGCCGTCGCCGACGGTGACGCTGAGCACGCCGCGCCGGGTGTAGGAAACGGCATAGCCCAGGGTCTCGAGCCAGGCGGCGAGCTTGACGCTGGCCCGCTCGGTCATGCCGACCGGCGAGGGGGTGTTGAGCAGGTCTTCGAGACAGCGCCTGAGATAGGGGATGTCGATCATCGTGCGGCCTTTCTGCGCCTCTCGCCGGTGCCCCGCGCCACGGGATCGTGGAGGAAGTCGCCGGTCAGTTCGGCCTGGAGGTCGAGCATGGACCGCTCGGCATAGGCCATGTGCTCGCTCATGATGCGATGGACGGCGGCGCCGTCCCCGGCCTGCATGGCGGCGATCATCTGGCGCTGATAGCCGATGCCCTGGGCGCGCAGCACCGGCTTGGGCTGGATATAGATGTCGTGGCAGACCGCGAGGTCCTTGAGCAGCCTTTGCAGGAAGCGGCAGGTGAAGGCCAGCAGCGCATTGTCGGCATATTCGGCCACCACCCCGTGGAAATCGAGTTCGGCCATGCGCTGGTTCCAGCGCTCCTCGGCATCGGCCGGCTCGTGATCGTAGATGGCGATGATGTCGGTGAGGCGCCTGTAGCCCTGGGCGTCCATATTGGCCATGGCACTGACCGCCACCAGCGGCTCGAGCACTTTTCGCAAGGCGTAGATGTCGGCGATGGTGACCGTCTTGGCGAAGAGATAGTTGGACAGTAGGCTCATGGCCCGGCTTTCCGACATGGTCTCGATGAACGCGCCGCCGCCCGGTCCGGTGCGGGTGCGGATCAGCCCCTGGACCTCCAGCGATTTCAGCGCCTCGCGAATGGTGCCCTTGGAGGCGGCGTATTGCTCCATCAATTCGCGCTCCTGCGGCAGCCGGTCGCCGGGCTGCAGGCCATGGGTGACGATGGAGGATTTGATGGCATCGACGATCTCGTCGGTGCGCTTGCGGCGAAGCGGGGAGGGGGCGGTCATGAGCATGGGGCCGGGTCTGGGGCGGGCGTCTGCCGCAGCGCGGCGGCCCCCTCATCCGTCTCGGACCTTTCGGTCCGATCCACATTCTCCCACGAGGGGAGAAGGGAATCGCCTGAGGCGGCGCCGATCTTTCCTTCTCCCCCGGTGGGAGAAGGTGGCCGCGGAGCGGACGGGGCGGCGATTGGGGCGGGCGTCTGCCGCAGCGCGGCGGCCCCCTCATCCGTCTCGGACCTTTGGGTCCGATCCACCTTCTCCCACGAGGGGAGAAGGGAGTCGCCCGGGGCGGCGCCGATCTTTCCTTCTCCCCCGGTGGGAGAAGGCGGCCGGGGGCTCGGGATGAGGTGGGGCGTGGGCAAGAAGGCGGGCATGGGCGTCAGGGGTGGGCGGGGGCGAGGGTGGGGGCGCTGGAGATGAGGTCCCTTGTATAAGCGTGACGGGGATTGGCAAAGAGGTCCGAAGCCCGGCCCAGCTCGACCATCTCGCCCAGATACATGACGCCCACCCGGTCGGAGACCGATTCGACCACGGCGAGGTCGTGGCTGATGAAGAGGTAGGAGAGGTCGAACTGGCGCTTGAGGTCGTCGAGCAGCAGCAGCACCTGCGCCTGCACCGAGACGTCGAGGGCCGAGACGGGCTCGTCGAGCACCAGGATGCGGGCTTCGGCGGCGAGGGCGCGGGCGATGGCGATGCGCTGGGCCTGACCGCCGGAGAATTCGTGCGGATAGCGCTCCAGCGTGTCCTTGGGCATCTGCACCGCATCGAGCAGGTCGCGCTTGCGGCGGGCCCGGGTGGCGGCGTCGTAGCCGCGCAGCAGACGCAGCGGAACGTCGAGGATGCGATCGATGGTCTTGCGCGGGTTGAGCGAGGCGACCGGGTCCTGGAACACATACTGGATCATCTGGCCGAATTTGCGCGAACCCTCGGCGCGCAATTGGTCATAGGACTGGCCGCCAATAGCGATGGAGCCGGAGGTGGGCGTCTCCAGCCCGACCAGCATGCGGGCAATGGTGGACTTGCCCGACCCGCTCTCGCCGACGATGGCGAGGGTTTCGTTCTGGCGCAATTCGAAGCTGACGCCTTTCACGGCGTGGACCGCATGCGAGGTGCCGCCGAACAGGGTGCGCTTGCCCCCGAACGTCTTGACGAGATCGGTGACGGTGATGGCGCTGGTCATGGGCGGCCTCCGGCAAACAGCGGGCGGACGCGATCGAGAAAGCCGGCGCCCTGGCCAAGTTCGGGCACGCAGGCGATGAGCTTTTTCGTGTAGTCGTGGCGGGGATGGCGCAAGACCTCGGCGGTGGCGCCGGCCTCGACGATCTCGCCATCCTTCATCACCGCGACCCGGTCGCACACCTGGGCGACGACGCCGAAATCATGGGTGATGAGCAGGAGCGCCAGCCCGCGCTCCTTGCGCAGATCCTGCAGCAGGTCGAGGATGCGCGCCTGCACGGTGACGTCGAGGGCGGTGGTCGGCTCGTCGGCGATGATGATGTCGGGATCGTTGGCCAGCGCCATGGCGATGCCGATGCGCTGGCGCTGCCCGCCGCTCATTTCGTGCGGATAGGCATCGATGCGGGCGGCGGCGTCGCGAATGCCCACCTGCTCCATGAGGGCGAGGGCGCGCCGACGCGCCTCGGCCTTGCCGACCGGCTGGTGCGTGGTGATGGCCTCGGCGATCTGCTCGCCGACCCGGTAGAGCGGGTGGAGCGTGGTCAGCGGGTCCTGGAACACATAGGCCACCTTGGCGCCGCGCAGGGCGCGGATGCGGCCCTCGGGGAGCGCGAGGACGTCCTCTCCCTCGATCTTGACCGTGCCGCCGGTGATGATGCCCGGCGGGGAGGCGACGAGGCCAAGCAGCGACAGGGCGGTGACGGACTTGCCCGAACCGGACTCCCCGATCAGCCCCAGGCACTCGCCCTTGTCGAGGGAAAAGCTGATGTCCCGGATGGCCGGGACAGTGGCGCGGCCGCGCTGGAAGCTGGTTTCGAGATCGCGGACCTCAAGGATGGCGGCGGCGTCGCCGGCAGGGGTGGGGGCGGGGACGGGCTTGCGGCGGATGCGGGTCACGGCGAGGGGACGGGTAAGGTCGCCGGCCCGCAGGCGCGGGTCGAGCACGTCGCGCACGCCATCGCCCAGAAGATTGATGCTCATGACCAGCGCGAAGATCATGAGGCCGGGGATGATCGAGACATGGGGGGCGTTGAACAGCAGGCGCCGGCCCTCGCCCAGCATGGAGCCCAGATCGGATTGTGGCGGTTGCGCGCCCAGCCCGAGAAAGGAGAGGCCGGCGGTTTCGAGGATCATCCAGCCCACGGTGGTGGACATGGTGATGACGATGACCGGCAAGACGTTGGGGAGCACCTCGGTGAAGAGGATGGCGGCGTGGGACTTGCCCGACAGGCGCGCCGCGTCGACGAATTCGCGATTGGCCAGCCCGATGGTGATGCCGCGCACATTGCGGGCGAAAAACGGGATGTTGACGATGGCGATGGCGTAGAGCGCGTTGAGCAGGCCCGGGCCGAGCACGGCGACGATGGCCAGCGCCAGAAGGATGTAGGGGAAGGCCATCAGCATATCGATGCCGCGCATCAGGACATTGTCGGTGACCCCGCGGGCATAGCCGGACACCAGCCCGATCAGCGAGCCGACCAGGGCGGCGATGGCGGTGGCCGAAAGGCCCACGGCGATCGACACCTGGGTGCCCCAGATGAGGCGCGAGAGGATGTCGCGGCCCAGATGGTCGGTGCCCAGCAGGTGCCCTTCCGAGAGGATGGGCTGCAAGCGGTTGGCCGGAAAGGTGGCGTCGGGATTGGGGATGGGCAGCAGCGGGGCGAGGGCGGCCAGAAGGCAGATGGCGACCAGCACGACGAGCCCGCCGGCCGCCAGCCGGTTGTTGAAAAGCAGCTTCCAGCTCGACAGCCGGGCCGAGGAAACCTGGGGTTCGGTGGTGGCGAGGGCCTGGGTCATGTCTTGAGCCTCGGGTCGAGCATGGCTTGCGCCACGTCGGCGACAAGGTTGATCAGGACATAGGTGACGGCGACCAGCAGCACCCCGCCCTGCACCAGCAGCAGGTCGCGGGTGGAGATGGCGCTGACCAGCATCTGGCCGATGCCGGGCCATTGGAACACGGTCTCGATATAGACCGCGCCGCCCATGACGAACCCGGCCTGGATGCCGATGACCGGGATGATCGACACCAGCGCCGACTTGAAGGCGTGGCGATAGATCACCCGCCGCTCGTCGAGCCCCTTGGCGCGGGCGGTGCGCACGTAATCCTGCCGCAGCACCTCGAGCATGGCGGCGCGGGTGAGGCGCGCGATGACCCCGGTGGCGACGATGGCGAGGGTGGTGGCGGGCAGGATGAGGTGGCGCAGCAGGTCGGGCAGGTCGCCCCCGCCATAGACCGCATACATGCCCGAGGCGGGCAGCACGCGCCATTGCACGGCGAAGATGAGGATGAACAGCAGCCCCAGCCAGAAGGCGGGGGTGGAAATGCCGATGAGGACGAAGAAGGTGACGATGCGGTCGGTCCAGCCGAACTGGCGCACCGCCGAGACGACGCCGGCGAGGATGCCGAGGATCGAGCACAGCACCAGCGCGGTGCCGGCGAGGATGAGGGTGGCGCCGAAGCGTTCGAGGATTTCGTCGAGCACCGGGCGGTTGAGGATATAGCTGCGGCCGAAATCGCCCTGCAGCAGATTGCCGACCCAGACGAAATACTGCTCATAGACCGGGCGGTCGAGGCCGAGCTCGCGATTGATGCGGGCCACATTGTCCGGGGTGGCGTAGGAGCCGAGGAGCGCGGTCGCCGTATCGCCGGGGATCAGCGCCATGATGCCGAAGACGATCACCGACAGCCCGATGATCACCGGAATGGCGGAGACGAGGCGCTTGAGGATGTAGCCGGTCATGAGGGGCCTCCTTGGGGTGCGGGTGGGGGCAGGCCAGGGACTCTGGTCCTGTGGCTCCACCCCTCCCCAACCCTCCCCGTCAAGGGGAGGGTGCTTCTCTGGTGGGGCAGCCGGGCGTGCCGGTTCCCCAGCCTGACACCTCCCCCTTGACGGGGGAGGATGGGAGGGGGTGGGGCCAGGGGCTCCCCATTACTCCTTGGTCACCCCGGCCAGGCGGAGGTTGAAGTCGGGCTGGAGTTCGAAGCCCTGCACATTGGCGGTGGAGACCGCGTTCTGCTTCCAGTTGGCGACGAAGATCCAGGGCGCATCGTCGTGAACCACCGCCTGCACGTCGCGATAGAGCGCGGCGCGCTCCTCGGGATCGGTCGACATGCGGGCCTGGTCGAGCATCTCGTCCACGTCGATATTGGAGTAATAGCTCGAATTGAACCCGCCCTCTTCCGGCCAGGCGGCGGTGCGCAGGGTGAGGAAGGGCAGCGTGTCGGGGTCGGTGGTCATCCAGGCCATCTCGGCCATGTCCGCCTTGCCCTCGAGGCCCGGATTGACGTTGGAGAGGAAGGTGTTCCACTCATAGGTCTCGATGGTGACGTCGAACCCCACCGCCTGCAGGTCGGCCTGGATGGCGGTGCCCATGGGGATGGGATCGAGCATGCCCGACCCGCCCTCGGTGACGTAGAAGGTGACCGACAGGTCCTCGACCCCGGATTCCTCGAGCAGCTGACGCGCCCTGTCGGGATCGTAGGGGTAGGGCTCGACCGCATCGTTGAACGCCCAGTTGAAGGCGGGGGGAATGGGACCGGCGGAAACGTCGGCGGTGCCCTGCAGCACGTCGTTGACCAGCGTCTCCTTGTTGACGGCGAAATTGGCCGCCTGGCGGACCAGCTGGTCGGTGAAGGGCCCCTCCTTCATGTTGAGCATCACATACCACACGTGCGGACCCACCGCGTCATAGACGGTGAACATGGGATCGTCGGCCAGCATGGCGACATTGTCGGGCGGCACCTCGACCATGATGTCGATGCCGCCCGAGAGCATTTCGGCCACCCGTGTATTGGCGTCGGTGACCGGGCGGAACACCACGGTTTCCATGCCCGCCGCATCGCCCCAATAGGCGTCGTTGCGCGACACCACCACGCGGGTGTTGGATTGCCACTCCTCGAACTGGAACGGGCCGGTGCCCACCGGATTGCGGCCGAAATCGTCGCCGAACTGCTCGACCGCGGCCGGCGAGACGATGCCGCCGGTATTGGTGGCCAGATTGGTGAGGAAGGGCGCGAAGGGCTGGCCGAGCGTGAACTGCACCGTGTGCTCGTCGAGCACCGCGGTCTCGGTGATGTCGGCGAAATTGAACGAGAGCGGGAAGGGGCCGGTGCCGTAGAAGGGATGGCTTTCGTCCAGCATGCGGTCGAAGGTGAATTTTACCGCCTCGGCATTGAACGGGGTGCCGTCATGGAAGCTGACGCCCTCCCGCAGGGTGAAGGTATAGACCAGCCCGTCATCGGAAATCTCCCAGGCGGTGGCCAGCGCCGGCTCGACCTCGAGCGTGCCCTCGGCGAAGCGGACCAGGCCCTCGAAGATATTGGTGGTGATGCGGAAATCGTTGGCGGCGGTGGAGACCTGCGGGTCGAGCGATTGCGGCTCGGCGATCTGGCCCACCACCAAGACATTGGGCGGGGTCTGCGCGAGGGCGGGGGACGCGGCCATCAAGACGGCGATGGCGGCCCCGGCGAGTAGTTTTTTCATGACATCCTCTCCTTTGGCGGCTTTTTTGGACAGGTCGTGCTGCCTAGACTTTGGCCTCCAGAGTGCCGAGGAGGCGCTGGTCCGGAAAATAATTTATCAGCATAAATGGACGTGGCAACCGATTTATCGCTATAAATTCTCTCCAGGAGATATGTTGCCATGACCTTCTCGATCCTCGCCCGCGATCCCGCCACCGGCGCGCTGGGCGTCGCCACGGCGACCGGCGGCCCCGCCGTGGGGCAATTGGTGCCCCATGCAAGGGCCGGGGTCGGCGCGCTGGCCACCCAGGGCTATACCAACCCCCTTTACGGCCCGGACGGGCTGGCGGCGTTGGAGACGGGGCAGGGCAGCGAGGCGGTGGTCTACGCCCTCACCACCGCCGATCCGGGGCGCGAGAAGCGGCAGCTGATCGTCATCGACGCCAGCGGGCGCACGGCGGGCTGGAGCGGGGCGGAACTGACCCCCAGCGTCGGCCTGCATCTCGAACCCGGCCTGGCCATCGCCGGCAATCTTCTGGGCGGACCCGACGTGGTGCCGGCTATGGCGGCGGCGTTCCTCGCGGCCGGCGGCCCGCTGGAGCTGCGCCTGCTGGCGGCGCTGACGGCGGCGGAGGCGGCGGGAGGCGACGCGCGGGGCATCCAGTCGGCGGCGATCACGGTGGTCACCGACCAGCCCTATCCGGCCATCGACGTGCGGGTGGATCAAGCGGCCCACCCGCTGGCGGAGCTGGCGACGGTGCTCGATCTGGTGCGCAGCGGCAGCTACGCGGCGTTCTTGGCGGAACTGCCACGGCGGTGAGGCGGGGCGGGCGGCGGGCGCGGGTGCTTGTTGCGAGTCAGCGCCCCCCTCATCCGTCTCGGACCTGTCGGTCCGATCCACCTTCTCCCACCAGGGGAGAAGGGAGTCCCAGGGGCGGCGCCGGTCTTTCCTTCTCCCCTGGTGGGAGAAGGTGGCCGCGGAGCGGTCGGATGAGGGGGCGCTGAGCTGGCGAGCGGCAGATGCGTTCGGTCTTGCCTTGCTCCCGGGCACTGGGTATGAGTGGGGCGCTGACGGTTCCGCCAAGTGAAGCGCGGATGAAAAGGGAATGCCGGTGCGGAGTACCCATAAGGGGCCAAATCCGGAGCTGCCCTCGCAACTGTAAGCGATGAAAAGGCAATGCCAAGCCACTGATTTATACAATCGGGAAGGGGTGTTGCCGCGCTTTTTTAAAGCACATCGCGAGCCAGGAGACCTGCCGCCTGCAACAGACCAACACGCCGGACGAGGTGCGCCGGCAGGGGGCATGGATGGTATTTGACGCGCACAGATCGCCGCGAACGCTCGTCCCGCCTTCTCGCAAGAGAAGGTGGAGCGATGACGGCTGACCCGACCGCTTTTTCCAAGGTTTTGACCCGATCGCCGGATGCGGCCCCGGCCGGCACCACGCCGGACGCCGTGCTGTTCCTCGTCTCGCAACCCTATGTGCAGGGAAGGCGCCTCAAGGCGCTGGAGGCGGGGCTGGCCGCAGCCGCTCCGGTGCCCTGCGCGGTGGCGCGCATGGAGGGCAATGGCGCGGGCCCGATGACGGCACTGGACCAACTGGTCGCAGGGGGCGCGCGAAAAATTCTCGTGCAGCCGGTGGGCATCCCGTTTTCCGACAGCCTCTTTGCCTGGTTGCCCGGCGCGCTGGCCCATTGGCTGCGCCGATGCGGCCGGGACGATCTGCGCGTGGCGCTGGCCCGCGACCAGATCGGGGACGGGGCGCTGCTGGCGGCGCTGGCGCGATCGGCCGTCGCACGGGCCGGGGAGGCGCGGGAAATCGGGCCTGAGGCCGGGTCGCTCGACGGGGCGGGCTGGGACGAGGTGCCGGCCTATCGCCACCATTTGCTGGTGTGCAGCGGGCCGCGCTGCCATTTCCGCGAGGCCGGACCGCTCAGGACCGTTCTTGCAGAGGAACTGCGCCGGCAGGGCGTGGCGCGCGATTGCCTCGTCGCCACCACCGGCTGCCTGTTCCCCTGCAACAACGGCCCTGTGGTGGCCCACTACCCCGCCGGCCGCTGGTATCGCCTGCACGATGCAGGCGCGGTCTCCCGCTTCGTCTCCACCGTCCTCAGGGACGGGGGGACGCTCCCCGAACTGATCATCCATGAGGTAACCCAATGACGTTTTCGCGCCTGTCCCTCGCCGCCGCCGCGACGCTGCTCGCCGCCCCGGCCATGGCCCAGTCCATCGATAGCTGTAACGAATTGAGCTTCTCCTATGACGCGCCGCCCAGCCGCGCCATCTCGGTGTTCCAGCAGGCCACCGAATACATGCTGGCCCTCGGCCTCGAGGACCGGCTGATCGCCACAGCCTATCTTGAGGACGAGATCCCGGCGCAATGGCGCGCGGCCTATGACAGCATCGACACCCATTACGAGGAGGTGCCGGCCCGCGAAGTGGTGCTGGCGACCAATGCGGATTTCCTGCTGTCGGGCTTCGTCTCGGCCTTCCGCGACGAGCAGCTGGGCAGCCAGCAGGAATGGCACGATCTGGGGGTGGGCACCTATCTGGTCAACTCCGAATGCCGCACCATCTATGACGGCACCGAGCCGATGACCACCGATCCGATCTTTGTCGATATTGAGCGGCTGGGCGCCCTGTTCGGGGTCGAGGAGCGGGCCGGCGAGGTGGCGGCCGACATCAGGGCCCGGCTCGACGCCATCCGCGACGACAATGCCGGCGAAGGGCTGACGGCATTCCTGTTCGATTCGGGCACGGATACGCCCTATTCGGCGGGCTGCTGCGGCTCGCCCGCCCTGTTGCTGGCGAGCGTGGGGCTGACCAATATCGCCGCCGATGTGGAAGGCCGTTGGGCCGAACTGGCCTGGGAAGCGGTGGTGGTCGCCGATCCGGACGTGATCGTCATCAACGACGCCGTGTGGTCCACGGCGCAGGAAAAGATCGACTATATGGAAGCCGATCCGGTGCTCTCGCAGCTGCGGGCGGTCAAGGACCAGAACTATGTGTCGGTGCCGTTCTCGGAAACCATTCTGGGCATGCGCTTCGTCGATGGGGTGGAGCGGCTGTCGGCCGGCCTCGACGCCCTCGATCTCGACTGAACCCGGCCGGGGTGAGGGGGAAACGGCCCTCTCACCCAGCCTTCTCTTTTTCGTATAGACTTTCGACGCCATGAACCGAGCCCCCTACGGCCTGACGCTGACCCTTGCGCTGCTGGCGCTGATCCTCGCCATGCTGGCCGGCGCCTTCTGGGGCACCGCCCAATTGCCATGGGACGAGCGGCTGCGCGCCCTGTTCCGCCTGCCCGACGCCCAGCCCAATCTGCAGCTGATCGTCTGGGAATGGCGCCTGCCGCGCGTGCTCATGGTGGCCATGGTCGGGGGCGCGCTGGCGCTGTCGGGGGTGATCCTGCAGGCGCTGCTGCGCAATCCGCTGGCCGATCCCTATCTGCTCGGCCTCTCCTCGGGGGCCTCGGCGGCGGCCACCGCGGCCATCGTCTGGCTGCCGGCGGCGTTCGTCGCCAGTTTCGGGCTCGAATTGCTGGCCTTTCTCGGGGCGATGCTGGCCTTCATCCTCACCCTGGGCCTCGCCTTCCAGCCGGGCAGGGGCATGGACAAGCTGGTGCTCATCCTGGCCGGGGTGGCGATTTCGCTGTTCTTCCAGTCGGTCTCCTCCTTCTTCCTGCATCTGGCCGAACCGCATGTGACGCGCAATGCGCTCTCCTTCCTGATGGGCTCGGCTGCGGGCACGCGCTGGGGCGATATCCCGCCGCTCGCCATCGTGCTGCCGCTGGGCTTTATCGTGGTCCTCGCCAGCGCGAAAATGCTCGACGCGGTGCTGCTGGGGGACGAGCGCGCCGTGGCGCTGGGGGTGCCGCTGCCGGTGCTGCGCTTCGGGCTGCTGTCGCTGGCGGCCCTGCTCACCGGGCTTGCCGTGGCCGGGGCGGGGATCGTGGGCTTTGTCGGCCTCGTCGTGCCGCATCTGGCGCGCATGGTGGTGGGGGCGCCGCATGGGCGCCTGCTGTCCATCGCGGTGCTGTTCGGCATGATCACCCTGGTCGTGGTCGACCTCTTGAGCCGCACCCTGCTGGCGCCCGAGGAATTGCCGCTGTCGGTGCTGCTGGCGCTGTTTGCCGCGCCGCCCTTCGTCTATATCCTGCGGAGGGTGCGCCGTGGCCTCTGACCCGATCCTCGCCGTCGAGGCCGTGGGCCTCAAGAAGGGCGGTTCGACCCTGCTCGACAACGTCTCCTTCGGCCTCGAACGCGGGCGCTTCCACGCGCTGCTCGGGCCCAACGGGGCGGGCAAATCGAGCCTGATGCGCATTCTCTACCGCGCCGAGACCGACAATTCGGGCACCGTGGCCGTGGAAGGAAGATCGCTTCGGGACTGGCCGCGCAAGGCCTATGCGGCCAAGCTGGGGGCGCTGGTGCAGGAGGCGGTGTCGCTGTCCGGGCTGTCGCTGGCCGAGGTGGTGGGGCTGGGCCTCCTGCCCCTCGCCCTGCCGCGCGCCGAGGCGGCGGCGCGTTCGGCCGAGGCGCTGGCCCTGGTGGGGCTGGGCGCGCGGGCCGGGGAGGACGCGGCCCATCTCTCGGGCGGCGAGCAGCAGCGGCTGTTCTTCGCCCAGCTCCTGGCGCTCGACCCGGACATCTATATTCTGGACGAGCCGCACAACCATCTCGACCTGCATTATCAATATGTGCTGCTCGACGCGGTGAAACAGCGCGGCAAGACGGTGCTGGCCTCGTTCCACGACCTCACCCTCGCGACGCGCTTCTGCGACCGCGCCTTCCTCCTCGACGGCGGAAAACTGGTGGCGGCGGGCCCGCTCGAGGCGGTGCTTACCCGCGAGCGGCTGGCCAGCGTCTACCGCATCGACGCCGATTTTCGCGCGGACGGGGTGCAAATCCGCGGGGCGATCGCTGGCTGACCGGCTTGCGCCGGGGCGCTTGCTGTGATTTGCCTTGTCGCCAGTGGTTCCGTTCCAGAGGTCCTCCCCGTGTCCGATTTCCTCGATATCTCGCCCGAGATCAAATACGCCATCGCCGACCGCCAGCCGGTGGTGGCGCTCGAATCCACCATCATCACCCATGGCATGCCCTATCCGCAGAACCTCGAAACCGCGCTGGCGGTGGAACAGGTGGTGCGCGACAATGGCGCGGTGCCCGCCACCATCGCCGTCATCGACGGCCAGTGCCATGTGGGCGTGGAGGGGGACCGGCTGGAGGTGCTGGCCCGCACCGGGCTCGCCGCCGCCAAGGCCTCGCGGCGCGACCTCGCCGCCATCATCGTGAAAAAGCTCACGGCCGGCACGACCGTCGCCACCACCATGCAACTGGCCCACAAGGCGGGGATCAAGATGTTCGCCACCGGCGGCATTGGCGGCGTGCATCGGGGCGCCGAAACCACCTTCGACGTCTCGGCCGACCTCGTGGAACTGTCCCAGACGCCGGTGACGGTGGTCTGCGCCGGCGCCAAGTCGATTCTCGACATTGCCAAAACCTTAGAAGTGCTTGAAACCTATGGCGTTCCGGTGATCGGATATGGCACGGAGACCTTCCCGGCCTTTTTCGCCCGCGAGAGCGGGCACGGGGTGGATTATCGCCTCGACACCCCCGAGGAGGTGGCGGCGCTGATCGCCATGCAGCGCGTGCTGGAGATGCGAAGCGGCGTCCTTGTCGCCAACCCGATCCCCGAGGCCGATGCGCTCGACGCCGAGGAGATCGACGCGCGGATCGCCGGGGCGATCGCCGATGCGGAGGCGGCGGGCGTGGGGCGCAAGGATGTGACGCCCTATCTGCTCAACCGGATTTTCGAATTGACCGATGGCCGGTCGCTGGCGGCCAATATCGCGCTGGTGAAGAACAACGCTGCGGTGGCGGCAAAGATCGCCGCGGCGCTGGAGCGGCGGGGCTAGGGCTGGGGCGACGGCGGAGTTGTTGCCGGCTGCGCCGGCACCCCCCTCCCATCCTCCCCCGCAAGGGGGGAGGTGTCGTGCTGGGGGCGCGGCGCGGTTGGTGGGTGATGGGGGCGTTTTGGGGCGGGGCGAAGGGCCGCGCGGAAAATGGCCACCGGACTCTCCAAACCAGAGAAACACCCTCCCCTTGACGGGGAGGGAGGGGTGGGGTGGAGCGGCAGGCGGTGGACCATTTTGCAGGCCCCGCGGCCCACAACGAACCAAGGGACAGGGTATGACAGCAAGCATATTGGTCGTCGGGGATGTGATCACCGATATTCTCGTGATGCCCGAGGGGCCGATGGTGCGGGGGACGGATACGGCGGCCAGCATTCGGCCGCTGCCGGGCGGATCGGGGGCCAATCAGGCGGTGTGGCTGGCGGCGATGGGGGTCGACGCCCATTTTGCCGGACGGGTCGGCGCCGCCGATGTGACCAGGCTCACCCGCTATTTCGAGGGGCAGGGGGTCGCCGCCCATCTGGCGGGGGACGACGAGCAGCCCACCGGCACGCTGATCTGCATCGTCGATCCCGATGGGGAACGCAGCTTTCTGACCGATCGCGGGGCCAATGCTCGGCTGGCCGCTGAGGACCTGCCGGCCGAATTGCTGGAAGGGCACGGGCGGCTGCACGTTTCGGGCTATGCCCTCTTCGCGCCCACGCCCCGCGCCGCCGTCAGGGGGCTGATGGACGAGGCGGCGCGGCGCGGGATTCCGGTCAGCATCGATCCGGCCTCGACGGGCTTTCTCGCCGCCGTGGGGCCGGACGCGTTCCTCGACTGGATCGCAGGGGCCGATATGGTGTTCCCCAATGCCGACGAGGCGGAATTGCTCACCGGGCACGCCGACCCCGATGCCCAGATCGCGGCGCTGCTCGCCCGGTTTCCGCGCGTGGTGCTCAAGCGCGGCGCGGCGGGCGCCATCTATGCCGAACGCGGCCGGCAAGCCGTGACGCTGCCGGCGCTCGATGTGCGGGCGCGCGACACCACCGGGGCGGGCGATGCGTTCCTCGCCGGCTTCATCGCGGCCCAAATGCGCGGCGAGACGCCGGAACAGGCGCTGGCCGCGGCGATCGAGGCCGGCGCGCGGGCGGTGGGCACCATCGGCGCCCAGCCAGCCGCGATGAACGGCTGAGGCCGGGGCGAAACGCTCAGAGGCTCTCGGTCAGTTCGGGGACCAGCTCGAACAGGTCGCCCACGAGGCCATAATCGGCGAGCTTGAAGATCGGGGCGTCGGGGTCCTTGTCGATGGCGACGATCACCTTGGCGTTCTTCATGCCGGCCAGATGCTGGATGGCGCCGGAAATGCCCACGGCGACATAGAGATCGGGGGCGACCACCTTGCCGGTCTGGCCCACCTGCCAGTCATTGGGGGCATAGCCGGAATCCACCGCGGCGCGGGAGGCGCCTATGGCGGCGCCCAGCTTGTCGGCCAAAGGCTTGATGATGGCGTTGAACTGCTCCTGCGAGCCCAGCGCCCGGCCTCCCGAAACCACGATGCGCGCATTGGCGAGCTCGGGGCCCTCGCTGGCGGCGGCCTCGCGCGAAACGAAGCGCGCCTTGGGCGCGGCGGGGGTGAAGGCGACCGGCTCGATCGGCGCCGCGCCGGTTTCGGCGACCGCGTCGAAGGCGGAAATGCGCACCGTGACCACGACCGTATCGGCGGTCGCTTCCACGGTTTGCAGCGCCGCGCCGGCATAGACCGGGCGTTCGAAGGCTTTGGGGCCCTTGACAGCGGTGATGTCGGACACCTGCATCACGTCGAGCAGGGCCGCGACGCGCGGCAGCACCGATTTGCCGGTGGTGGTGGCCGGGGCGAGGATATGGCCGTAATCGCCGGCCAGATGCACCACCAGTTCGGAGACCGGCTCGGCGAGCTGGTGGGCGAAGGCGGCATCGTCGGCGACCCGGACCCGGGCCACGCCGTCGAGCCTGGCCGCCGCATCGGCCACCGCGCCGCAATCGGCGCCGGCGACCAGAACGTCGATTGTGCCCCCGATGGCAAGCGCGGCGGCCACCGTCCGGGCGGTGGCCGGGGACAGGGCGGAATTGTCGTGTTCGGCCAGAACCAGAATGCTCATATGATCCGTGCCTCGTTCCTGAGTTTGTCGACCAGTTCGGCCACCGAGCCGACCATGACGCCGGGCTTGCGCTCGGGCGGGCGGGCGGTGGAGATGACGCGCAGCGTGGGCGCGAGCGAGATGCCGAGGCTGGCGGCGTCGATTTCTTCCAGTGGCTTTTTCTTGGCCTTCATCACATTGGGCAGCGACGCATAGCGCGGGACATTGAGGCGCAGATCGGTGGAGATGACGGCGGGGAGGTCGAGCTCGAGGGTTTCGAGCCCGCCATCGACCTCGCGGGTGACGCTGGCCTTGCCATCGGCGATCACCACTTTGGAGGCGAAGGTGGCCTGCGGCCAGCCGAGCAGGGCGGCGAGCATCTGCGCCGTCTGGTTGGAATCGTCGTCGATGGCCTGCTTGCCCATGATCACGAGATCGGGCGCCTGTTGGTCTACGATGGATTTGAGGATTTTCGCCACGGCCAGCGGTTCGATGGTCTCGTCGGTCTTGACGAGGATGGCGCTGTCGGCGCCCATGGCCAGCGCGGTGCGCAAGGTGTCCTGCGCCTGGGCCGGGCCGATGGACACGGCGACGATCTCGGCGGCGATGCCGGCTTCCTTGAGCTTGATGGCCTCCTCGACGGCGATCTCGTCGAAGGGGTTCATGCTCATTTTCAGATTGGCCAGATCGACCCCGGAGCCGTCGGCCTTGACCCTGACGGCGACATTGGCGTCGAGCACCCGCTTGACCGGTACAAGAACTTTCAAGGCGACTCTCCCTAAAGAGGCAGTTTGGTCGTGAGTTTGATGCATTTGAGCGCGAAATGCGAGTTGATGGCGATAACGCCCGGCAAATGCAACAGCTTGCGCTTCAAAAGCCGCTCATATTCCTCGATGGAGGCGACCAGCGCACGCACCACATAGTCGGTCTCCCCGCTCATGGAAAAGCATTCCACCACCTCGGGGAACTCGGCCACCTCGCGCTCGAAGGCCTCCAGCGTTTCCTCGTCATGCTGGCGGAGCTTGACATGGGCGAAGACGGTAATGTCCAATCCCAGCTTGCGCGGATCGAGGATCGACACCCGCTCCTTGATCACCCCGTCCTTTTCCAGCCGCTTGAGGCGTCGCCAGAAGGGCGTGTGGGAGAGCCCGACCCGCTCGGCCATGTCGGCGACCGACAGGGAGGAATCCTCCTGCACCACGGCGAGGATTTTCCGGTCCATTTCATCCATGTCGGTTTTTCCTCATTGTCGGCGGATTTGGAGGATAATATTGTCGTATAATTACGCATGAGGGTGAGAAATAAGTCAAGTTCTTCCCTCTGGTCGCGGTTAGACTGAACCTCATCGCGTGTTGCAATCGAGGAGGAGCGCAACATGGAGATATCGCGTACCGCACGGGGCGCCAACCGTCCCGCCCTGTCGCTCCATATCCCCGAACCGGCGACCCGGCCGGGGGACGTGCCCGATTTTTCCCGTATCACCGTGCCCGAGGCCGGCGCCATGCCGTGCCCCGACATCGCCACCCCGGAAGCCCAGATGCGCGACATGCCCTATGGGTTGATCCGGGTGCTCGACGAAAAGGGTCGGGCGGTCGGCCCCTGGGACCCGCGGCTCGACGAGGATACGCTGCGGGCCGGGCTCAGGGCCATGCTCAAGACGCGGCTGTTCGACGAGCGCATGTTCCGGGCCCATCGCCAGGGCAAGACCAGCTTCTACATGAAATCGCTGGGCGAGGAGGCGATCGGCGCGGCGCAGGCGCTGATGCTGGAGGCGGGGGACATGAATTTCCCCTCCTACCGCATGCTGTCCTGGCTGATGGCGCGCGACTATCCCCTCATCGATCTTTGCAACCAGATCTATTCCAACGAGCGCGACCCCCTGCGGGGGCGGCAATTGCCCATCCTCTATTCGGCGCGCGAATACGGCTTTTATTCCCTTTCGGGCAATGTGGGCTCGCGCTTCGGGCACGCGGTGGGCTGGGCCATGGCCTCGGCCTATAAGGGCGGCGACGCCATCGCGGTCGGCCATGTAGGGGACGGCACCACGGCGGAGGGCGATTTCCACGAGGCGCTGACCTTCGCCTCGGTCTACCGGGCGCCGGTCATCCTGTGCATCGAGAACAATCAATGGGCGATTTCGTCCTTTTCCGGCATTGCTGGGGCCGGGGCGACCACCTTCGCCGCCAAGGCCATCGCCTATGGCATGCCCGGGTTGCGGGTCGACGGCAATGATTTCCTCGCCGTCTGCTCGGCGACGCTGTGGGCGGCGGAGCGGGCGCGGGCCAATCACGGGCCGACGCTCATCGAATTCTTCACCTATCGGGCGGCCGGCCATTCCACCTCGGACGATCCGACCCGCTATCGCCCGGCCGAGGAGGCGGCGCAATGGCCGCTCGGCGACCCGCTGGAGCGGCTCAAGGACCACCTCATCGCCCTGGGCGCCTGGGACGCGGCGCGGCACGAGGCGCTGGCCGCCGAACTGACCGCCGAGATCCGGGCGGCATCCCGGCAGGCCGAGGCGGTGGGCACGCTGGGCCAGTCCAAGCCCAATCCGCGCGAAATGTTCGAGGATGTGTTCGCCGAACCCGACTGGCGCATCATCGAGCAGCGGCGGGAGGCGGGGGTGTGAGGAAGATGGCGGCGGAACGGGCGTTGGCGTGATCGCCCCCGACCCGCTCAGCGCCCCCCTCATCCGCCCCTTCGGGGCACCTTCTCCCACCAGGGGAGAAGGAAAGATTGGGGCGAGCGTTGGAAAAATCACCGGCGCCCGCAAGGGGGCGCTGCGCTTCAACACGCACAAATGCCGGCTTGCACCCGGCCGCGCCGAGGAATGATCGAGGAGGAGTGCCATGCCGGCCATGACCATGATCCAGGCGCTGAATTCGGCGCTGGATGTCAAGCTGGGGAGCGATCCCGATGCGCTGATCTTCGGCGAGGATGTCGGCTATTTCGGCGGCGTGTTCCGCGTCACCGAAGGATTGCAGAAGAAATACGGCGCAAGGCGTTGTTTCGACTCGCCGATCTCCGAGGGCGGCATCGTCGCCACGGCCATCGGCATGGGCGCCTATGGCCTGCGGCCCATCGTCGAGATCCAGTTCGCCGACTATATCCTGCCCGCCTACGACCAGCTGGTCTCGGAAGCGGCGCGGCTGCGCTACCGCTCCAATGGCGAGTTCTGGTGCCCGATCACCGTGCGCTCGCCCTATGGCGGCGGCATTTTCGGCGGCCAGACCCATTCCCAGAGCCCCGAGGCGATCTTCGCCCATGTGACGGGGCTGAAAACCGTGATCCCCTCCAACCCCTACGACGCCAAGGGCCTGCTCCTCGCCGCCATCGAGGAGGACGATCCGGTGATCTTCCTCGAACCCAAGCGGCTCTATAACGGCCCCTTCGACGGCCATCACGACCAGCCGCTGGTCACCTGGGCCGAGCACCCCCTGGGGGAGGTGCCGCAGGGGCACTACACGGTGCCGCTCGGCACGGCGCGGGTGATGCGCGAAGGGCGCGAGGCGACGGTTTTGGCCTATGGCACCATGGTCCATGTCTGCAACGCCGCCATCGCCGAAGCGGGGATCGACGCGGAACTGATCGACCTGCGCTCCATCGTCCCCCTCGATATCGAGACCGTCATCGCCTCGGTGCGCAAGACCGGGCGCTGCGTCATCGTGCATGAGGCCTCGCGCTATGGCGGGTTCGGGGGCGAACTGTCGGCGCTGGTGCAGGAGCGGTGCTTCTACCATCTGCGCGCGCCCATCGAACGGGTGGCGGGATGGGACACTCCCTATCCCCATGCGTTCGAATGGGACTATTTCCCCGGCCCCGACCGGGTGGCGAAGGCCCTGAAGCGCTGCGTGGAGGCGGTGGCATGAAACCCTATCTGTTCCGCCTGCCCGATATCGGCGAGGGGGTCGCGGAGGCCGAGATCACCGCCTGGCACGTCAAGGAAGGCGACCGGGTCGAGGAAGACCAGACCCTGGTCGACGTGATGACCGACAAGGCGACCATCGACATGACCTCGCCGGTGGCGGGACGGGTGGTGAAGATCCACGGCGCGGAAGGCGACAAGGCGCCGGTCGGCTCGGTGCTGGTGGAGCTCGAAATCGAGGGCGAGGATGGCGAGGCGGCAGAGGCCAGGGCGCCCGAGCCCACACCCCCGCCCGCGCCGGAACCGCCGGCGGAGGCATCGGAGGCCGCGTCGGAGCGCCCGGTCCTGGCCGCCCCGGCCACGCGGCGGCGGGCCCAGGATCTGGGGATCGACCTCGCGGAAGTGGGCGGGACCGGGCCGGAGGGGCGGATCACCGATGCCGATCTCGACGCCCATCTCAAGGCGAGCGGCCCCGCGCCGGTGGCCCGCGAGCGGCACGGCACAAAGGAGATCAGGCTCGTCGGGCTGCGGCGGCGGATCGCCGAGCGGATGGAGCTTTCGGCCCGCACCATCCCGCATTTCTCCTATGTGGAGGATTGCGACATGACGGCGCTGGAAGGGCTGCGCCGCGAGATCAACGCCGCGCGCCAGGGCGCGCAGCCCAAGCTGACCCTCTTGCCCTTCTTCATGCGGGGGCTGGCGCAACTGCTGCCCGACTTCCCCCATATCAACGCCCATTTCGACGGCGAGGCGGGGGTGCTGCGCCAGCACGAGGCCATCCATATCGGCATCGCCACCCAGACCGCCGAGGGGCTGATGGTGCCGGTGGTGCGCCATGTGGAGGCCCTCGACATCTGGGACTGCGCGCGCGAGATGAGCCGGGTGACCAATGCGGCGCGCGAGGGCCGGGCGGTGCGCGAGGAACTTTCCGGCTCGACCATCACCCTCACCAGCCTGGGGGCCCTGGGCGGGGTGGCGGCCACCCCGATCATCAACCACCCGGAAGTGGCGATCATCGGCCCCAACAAGCTGATGGGGCGGCCCGTTGTGGTCAACAACCAGATGACGGTGCGCACCATGATGAACCTCTCGGCGAGCTTCGATCATCGCATCGTCGATGGCTATGACGCGGCCAGGTTCATCCAGAGGCTGAAGCGGCTGCTGGAGAATCCGGCGCTGATCTTCATGGAAAAGAGGAGCCGGGGATGACCGATTTCGATTTTGCGCTTGGCGAGATGGCCGATACGATCCGCGAGACCACGGCGCGGTTCGCGCGCGAAAGGATTGCGCCGCGTGCGGCGGAGATCGACCGCAGCAACAGCTTTCCCATCGACCTCTGGCCGGACATGGGCGCGCTCGGCCTGCACGGGATCACCGTGGAGGAGGACTTCGGCGGGCTGGGACTGGGCTATCTCGAGCATTGCGTGGCGATGGAGGAGATTTCGCGCGCGTCGGCTTCGGTGGGGCTGTCCTATGGCGCCCATTCCAATCTGGCCGTCAACCAGATCCGGCGCTGGGGCAGCGACGACCAAAAGCGCAGATATTTGCCCCGGCTGATCTCGGGCGAGCATCTGGGCGCCCTCGCCATGTCGGAGGCGGGGGCCGGCTCGGACGTGGTCGCCATGAGCCTGCGGGCCGAGAGAAGGGGCGACCGCTACATCCTCAACGGCACCAAGTTCTGGATCACCAACGCGCCCCGGGCCGACGTGCTGGTGGTCTATGCCAAGTCCGATCCGGCGGCGGGGGCCAAAGGGATCACGGCGTTTCTGGTCGAGAAGGGCATGGCGGGCTTTTCGGTGTCGCCCAAGCTCGACAAGATGGGCATGCGCGGTTCGGACACGGCCGAACTGGTGTTCGCCGATTGCGCCGTGCCGGCCGAGAACGTCATGGGCGGCGAGGGGCAGGGGGTGAAGATTCTCATGTCGGGGCTCGATTACGAGCGGGTGGTGCTGGCGGCGGGGCCGCTGGGGATCATGCAGGCCTGCCTCGACACGGTGCTGCCCTATGTGCGCGACCGGCGGCAGTTCGGCAGCCCCATCGGCGGGTTCCAGTTGATGCAGGCCAAGGTGGCCGACATGTATGTGGCGCTCAATTCGGCGCGGGCCTATGTCTATGCCGTGGCGCGGGCCTGCGATGCGGGGCAGACGACGCGGTTCGACGCGGCGGGGGCGATCCTCCTCGCGTCGGAGAATGCGGTGCGGGTCTCGCTGGAGGCGGTGCAGGCGCTGGGCGGCGCGGGCTATACGCGCGAATGGCCGGTCGAACGCCTGGTGCGCGACGCCAAGCTCTACGACATCGGCGCCGGGACCAACGAAATCCGGCGGTTCCTGATCGGGCGGGAGGTGATCGGGGTGTGAGGTGCTTCATCCACGCTGGCGTGGTCGCGTTTGGCCCGCTCAGCGCCCCCCTCATCCGACTGCTACGCGGCCACCTTCTCCCCTAGTGGGAGAAGGTGGATCGCCCGAAGGGCGAGACGGATGAGGGGGGCGCTGACTCACAGCGAACACAAGCGCCCACAAGGCGCGGCATTTTCGCTCAGCTGGAGGGGTGCGGTGAGGCGGTGAGGCGTCCGGAAAGGCCGTCTGCGGGGCGGAGGGGCGGTGGACAGACGGGAGAACCCCCCGGCGACAATCGGTCGTAGCCACAAAACTGCAACTTTGTCCTCGTATGGGCGCCCGATCACGTCACGGGTGAATCATGACTTCCGAACAGAACGGGCCCCAGGGCCGGATTTTCGACCTGCTGGTCATCGGCGGCGGTGTCAACGGTACCGGCATTGCGCGCGATGCGGCGGGGCGGGGATATGCGGTCTGTCTCGCCGAGATGGACGACCTGGCCTCGGGAACCTCCTCGGCGTCCACCAAGCTGATCCATGGCGGGCTGCGCTATCTCGAGCATTACGAATTCCGCCTGGTGCGCGAATCGCTGGTCGAGCGCGAGGTGCTGTGGGCCAATGCGCCGCACATCATCTGGCCGCTGCGCTTCGTGCTGCCGCACCACAAGGGCCTGCGGCCCAAATGGCTGCTGCGGGCCGGGCTGTTCCTCTACGACCATATCGGCGGGCGCAAGCTGCTGCCCAGGACGCGACGGCTCGACCTGCGCCGCGATCCCCTGGGGCGGGCGCTCAAGCCCGGATATGGCGCGGCGTTCGAATATTCCGATTGCTGGGTCGATGATGCGCGGCTGGTGGTGCTCAACGCCCAGGACGCCGCGGCGCGGGGGGCGGAAATCCACACCCGCACCAAGGTCCTCGCCGCAAGGCGCAAGGCTGGCCATTGGGCGGTGACGGTGGAGGACGGCCCCTCGGGCACCGTCCGCACCATCGCGGCCCGCATGCTGATCAACGCGGCGGGGCCGTGGGTCGAACAGGCCCTGGCGACCGAGGCGGCGGCGGGAGACCGGCACGCGGTGCGACTGGTCAAGGGCAGCCATATCGTCGTGCCGCGCATCCATGACGACCGGCGCGCCTTCTTCTTCCAGAATTCGGACGGGCGCATCTTCTTCGCCATCCCCTATGAGGACGATTTCACCCTGATCGGCACCACCGACGAGGATTTCGAGGGCGATCCGGGCGCGGTGGCGATCTCGGACGCCGAGATCGATTATCTCATCGCCGGGGCCAATGATTATTTCGCCGAGGCGCTGGGTCGCGAAGACGTGATCTGGTGCTATTCGGGGGTGCGCCCGCTCTACAATGACGGGGCGGGCAAGGCGCAGGAGGCCACCCGCGACTATGTGCTCAAGCTGACGGGAGAGGCGGGGCAGGGGCAATTGCTCACGGTGATCGGGGGCAAGATCACCACCTATCGCCGCCTCGCCGAAGCGGCGCTGGAGCATGTGGAAACGGTGCTGGGGCCCAAGGGGGCGGCGTGGACGCGGACCGCGCCGCTGCCGGGCGGCGATTTTCCGGTGGAGGGCGTGGGGGCCGAGATCGACCGGCTGGCCGGCGATTATCCCTTCCTGTCGCGGGAGGAAGCGGTGCGCCTGATGCGCCATTACGGGACGCGGGCCCGGGCGCTGCTGGGCGCGGCGACGTCGCGGCCCGATCTGGGCTTTCACTTCGGCGCGGGGCTTTATGCGGCGGAAGTGGACTATCTCGTCGCCAGCGAATGGGCGCGGACGGTGGAGGACATATTGTGGCGGCGGACCAAGCTCGGACTGCGGGCGGGCGCGATCGATATCGACCAGCTCGCCGCCTATCTGCGGGCCGCGGACCCGGGGAACGATGACGCCGCTGGCGGATTGCCCCTCAAGGCTTCGAAGGCTTAACCAAACTCTCGCACTTTTTGTGCAAAATGCAGCAATCGGGCGCGGTCATCCGGACGTGGCCCTAAAAGCGAAGATATGAAGTGGTTCGAATTCGTCGAGCCCCAGGCGGGGATTCGAGGAATTTTCGCCAACATTCCGTGGCCCCATGCCCATCTACCTGCCCATCGCTGAACTTTCGGTCGACCTGTTCTTCCTTATCGGAATCGGGGCGGCGATCGGGTTTATCTCCGGGCTGTTCGGGGTGGGCGGGGGATTCCTCCTGACCCCGCTGCTGCTGTTTTCCGGCGTGCCGGCCCCGGTGGCGGTGGCCTCGGTGACGGGCCAAGTGGTGGCGTCGTCCACCTCGGGGGCGATCTCGTATTTCCGGCGCGGCGCCATCGACCTCAAGCTCGGCGCCTATCTGGTCGGGGGCGGGATTCTCGGGTCCTTCGCCGGGGTGTGGATCTTCGGCCTGCTGCGCGCGCTGGGCCAGCTCGACCTGTTCATCTCATTGGGATATCTGATTTTCCTCGGTTCGATCGGCTCGCTGATGATGGCCGAGTCGGTGCGCTCGCTGCTCCGGTCGCGCAAGGCCGGCCCGCCGCCGCCGCGCCGCCTGCCGGGCCAGCATTCGCGGCTGCAGACCCTGCCGCTGCGGGTGCGCTTCAAGAAATCCAAGCTCTATATCTCGGTGCTGCCGGTGATGGGGATCGGCTTCGCCATCGGCATCATCGGCGCATTGCTGGGGATCGGCGGTGGCTTCATCCTCGTGCCGGCGCTGGTCTATATCCTGCGCGTCCCCGGTTCGGTGGTGATCGGCACCTCGCTGCTGCATCTTCTGGCGGTGATGGCAATGACCTGCATGCTGCACGCCATCCAGAGCCAGTCGGTAGATATCCTCCTCGCCTTCTGCCTGATGGTGGGCTCGGTGGCGGGGGCCCAGTTCGGCGCCTCGGCCGGCCAGCACCTCAAGGGCGACCAGTTGCGCGCCCTCCTGGCGCTGATCGTGCTCGGAGTGGCGTTGCGCTTCGCCCTCACCCTGTTCCTGCCGCCGGCCGATCCGTTCTCGATGAGCATTGTCGGCTTCGGAGAAGGCGCATGAGCCGCATCCTCCTCGCCCTCGCGACCATCGTGATCGTGGCCCTTGCCGGGCGCGCCGCCCTGGCGCAGGGCGTGGTGTTCGCCAATTCCGACCCGCTGGTCACCATCCATTCCAATTTCACCGGCCAGACCATGACCCTGTTCGGAAATGTCGAGGCCGGGCAGGGCGGGGTGCCCGCAACCGGGGCCTATGACATCATCGTCCTGGTGCGCGGCCCGGCCAGCGACCGCATCGTGCGCGGCAGGGAACGCCAGTTCGGCATCATGCTCAACACCAGCGAGGCGGTCTATCGCCGCCTGCCGGGCTATTACGCGGTGATTTCCTCGCGGCCGCTGGAAACCATCCTCGCCGAGACTGTCGATGCCGACCCCCAGCTCAGCCTCGCGGGTCTGGTGGCGCAGACGCGCCAGGGCGGCGCGGCGGACGATGGGCTCGACGCCGAACTGATCCGCCTGATGAGCGAAGCTGGCCTGTTCATCGAGAGCGGGCGCGGGGTGAGCTTTCTCTCCAACACCACCTTCGCCACGCGCCTGCCGCTGCCCTCGAGCGTCCCCAACGGGCTGTTCGTCGCCCGCGCCATCGTGGTGGCCAATGGCGAGATCGTTAGCGAGAACATCACCAGCTTTACCGTGCGCACCGAGGGGTTCGAGCGCTTCGTGGCGCGCGCGGCACGCAACAATCCCCTGCTCTACGGGCTGGCCACCGTGCTCCTCGCGCTCGCCACCGGATGGATGGGCGGGGTGCTGTTCAAGCGTTAGGCGACTTCCGGGAGAGCCGGGTGATCGCCTCGTGCTGGCTGAGGAACACCTCGCCGGTGAGGTTGGCGAGGAAATCCGAGCGCTTGAGCTTGTCCATGACCGGGCCCTTCACCTCGGTGAGGTGGAAGGCCAGCCCCATGTCCCGCAGCCTGTCATTGATCGCCTCGAGGCTTTCGAGCGCCGACATGTCGATGGCGTTGACCGCCGGGCACATGAGGATGACGTGGCGCAGCTCCGGATTGGCCCCCACGGCCGTGAGCACCACATCCTCGAGATAGCGGGCATTGGCGAAATAGAGGCTTTCGTCGACGCGGAGCGAGAGGATGGAGGGATCGGTCTCGACGGAATGGCGCCGCACATTGCGGAAATGCTCGCTGCCCGGCACGCGCCCCACCACCGCCATGTGCGGACGCGAGGTGCGGTAGAGAAAGACCAGGATCGAGGCGGCGACCCCGAGCGAAATCCCCATCTCGACCCCGAACACCAGCGTCACCGCAAGGGTGGTGGCGACGGCGATAAAATCGGCCCTGGAATAGGCGAAGGCCTTTTTGAGGATGGAGAAATCGACCAGCGCCAGAACGGCGACAACGATGGTTGCGGCCAGCGTCGCCTTGGGCAGGAGCGCGAGGAACGGAGTGAGCAGCAGCGTGGCGATGGCGATGCCCAGCGCGGTGAGGATGCCCGCCGCCGGGGTGGCGGCGCCGGCGTCGTGGTTGACCACCGAGCGGGCGAAGCCGCCGGTGACCGGATAGCCCGAGCCCAGCCCGGCCGCGATATTGGCGGCGCCGAGGCCGATCAGCTCCCGGTCGGGATCGATGCGCTCGCGCTTTTTCGCCGCGAGGGTCTGGGCGACCGAAACCGATTCGACAAAACCGACGATGGAGATGATGAAGGCCGGGCCGATCAGCGCGCCGACAAGGTCGAGCGAGAGATCGGGGATGGCGAGGAGCGGAATGCCCTGCGGCACGGCGCCCACCAGCGCCACGCCCTTGTCGCCCAGATCGAACAGGGCCGATGCGGCGATGGCGCCCAGGACCACCAGCGCCGGGGCGGCGCGCACCAGCACGGTGGCGAGCCCGGCCCCCATGCCCCAGCCAGTCAGCCTGCGTTTCATGTCCAGGCGCACCCAGACGAGGATAGCCAGCGAGCCGAAGCCGACGGCAATGGTATAGGGATTGAGGCCGGACAGCCCCGGCCACAGCGAGGCGAGCAGGTCGGGCATGGCATGCCCATGGCTGGCTATGCCCAAAAGGGCGCCGATCTGGCTGGTGGCGATGATGATTCCCGAGGCGGTGATGAAGCCCGAGATGACCGGATGGGAGAGGAAATTGGCGATGAAGCCCAGCCGGAACAGGCCCAGAAGCGTCAGCATGCCGCCCGAAAGCAGCGCCAGGACGATGGCGGCGCTGGCGTAATCGGCGGTGCCTTCGGCGGCGAGCCGCCCGACCGCCGCCGCCGTCATCAGCGAGATGACCGCCACCGGCCCCACCGCCAGCGAGGTGGAGGAGCCGAAAATCGCATAGGCGAGCAGCGGCAGGATGGAGGCGTAGAGCCCCACCTCCGGCGGCAGGCCGGCCAGCAGCGCATAGGCCAGCGATTGCGGAATCAGCATGATGGTGACGACCAGGGCCGCCACGGCATCGCGACCGAACTGGTCCCGGCTGTAGCGCCGGCCCCAGGCGAGGACGGGAAGATAGCGTGCGAGCATGGCGGTTCGCTCAGTTGGCGCGGGCCACGGCCCGTCCGGCGAGGAGCGGGCGCAGCGCGCGGGCCAGCGCGATGCCGGCCAGCATGGAAAGGACGAACACCACCGCATCGGCCTCGCCCAGCCCCAGGGCGGGAATGGCCCCGCCGGGGCAGAAGCCGGTGATGCCCCAGCCGATGCCGAAGATCGCCGAGCCGGCGACCAGCGGCCTGTCGATGCGGCGGCTGGTGGGCAGGTGGAAGGCGGCGTCGAGCAGCGGGGCGGGACGGCGGAGGACCAAGCGATAGCCCAGGGCGGTGACGGCGAGCGCGCCGCCCATGACAAAGGCGAGGGACGGGTCCCAGGTGCCGGCGAAATCAAAGAAATTGAGCACCTTGGCCGGATTGGCCATACCCGAAAGGGCGATGCCGGCGCCGAAGACAAGGCCGATCACGAGGGCCATGAGGATGTTGCGCATCAGACCAGTCCGATCATGTGGCGGGTGACGAAGACGGTGGCGGCGGTGCTGGCCATGAAGACCAGCGTGGCGACGATGGATCGCGGCGAGAGCCGCGCCATGCCACAGACGCCATGGCCGGAGGTGCAGCCCCCGCCAAAGCTCACCCCGACCCCGACGAGAAGGCCGCCGGCGATGAGCCAGCCCATGGGCATGGGGCTTTCAAAGCCGATGACATCGCCAAAGGCGATGACGATCACGGCCGGGGCAAGGATGGCCCCGGCGAGGAAGGCGGCGCGCCAGGCCCAGTCGGCGGCCAGGGGCGGGACGAGGCCGGACAGGATGCCGGTCATCCCGGCAATGCGCCCGTGAAAGGCCATCAGCAGCACGGCGGCGAGGCCGATCAGCGCGCCGCCGGCCAGCGAGGCGAGAGGGGTGAAAGTCGTCATGAAGGCTCCTTGGGGGACGCGCCGGGGGCGCAGAACAGGGCGTAGAGGGTGGCGACGAGGCGTTCGACGCGCGGATCGGCCAGCGAATAGAACACCTGCTTGCCCTCCTTGCGCCCCTTTATCAGCTTTGCGGCACGCAGTTCGGCGAGCTGCTGGGACAGGCCGGGCTGGCGCAGGCCGAGGCCGTCCTCGAGCTCGCGCACCGAGCGTTCGCCCTCGACCAGCGCGCAGCAGATCAGCAGCCGGTCGCGGTTGGCGAGCTTCTTGAGGAAGGCCGATGCTTCATCGACCTTTTCGGTGATCGGGAGGGCGCCGGGGGGAAGATCGGAACCGGGCATGCGGCTCACCAGACCGCGGTGGGAAGCGCGTCGAGGGGAATCTTGAGATAGCGCTTGCCGTTGGATTCGGGCTCGGGGAGCCGGCCGGCATTGGTGTTGACCTGCAAAGCGTGCAGGATCAGCTTGGGCATGGGAAGCGTCCTGTCGCGGGCCTCGCGGGCGGCGATGAAGGCTTCCGGCGTCGTGAGCGTGGCCATGTGGATATTGGTCGCCTTCTGCTCGGCGACGGTCGATTCCCATCGCGGTGCGCGCCCGCCGGGCTGGTAGTCATGGCCGGTGAAGATGCGGGTCTGGTCGGGAAGGGCGAGAATCGCCTGGATCGAATGCCACAACACTTGCGCGCTGCCGCCGGGAAAATCGGCCCGCGCTGTGCCGCTGTCGGGCATGAACAGGGTATCGTGGACGAAGGCGGCATCGCCGATGACATAGGTGATCGAGGCCAGCGTGTGGCCGGGCGAGAGCATGACCCTGGCATCGAGACCGCCGATGCGGAAGGTGTCGCCATCGGCGAACAGCCGGTCCCACTGGCGCCCATCGGCGGGCAGATCGGTGCGGTTATAAAGGCCGTTCCAGAGCTTTTGCACTTCGACCACCCGCTCGCCGATGGCGGTGGGCGCGCCGGTCCTGCCCTTGAGATAGTGGGCGGCGCTGAAATGGTCGGCATGGGGATGGGTATCGAGAATCCATTCGAGCCTGTAGCCCTTCTCGGCGATGTAGCCGAGCAGACGGTCGGCCTCGGTGGTGGCGGTGGACCCCGATTTCTCGTCGTAATCGAGCACCGGATCGATGATGGCGCAGGCCCCGGTTCCGGGGTCGGCCACCACATATTGGATGGAGAAGGTGCGGGGTTCGAAAAAGCCGGTGACTTCGGGTCTGGCGGTCATTGCGGGTCCTCGACGCTGGGGCGGGATGGGAATGACCGGACCTTATTTCATTCTATATTTTTTGCAATCATTTTTTTGATATTATAATTGCGCAACGATGGCGTGGCGGAGAGTGCCTGCGACGAGGGGGGCGAGGCAAGGCCGCCAAGGGCGGCCCGCGCGACGTTTCGCGCGCCCCATCGGAGCGCCAGAGAGCCGCATAGCGCGGTTTCGCGCGTCATGCGGCGAGCGGTACGGCGCGTGAGATGAAGGAAATGGTGGAGCTGATCGGGATCGAACCGACGACCTCGTCATTGCGAACGACGCGCTCTCCCAACTGAGCTACAGCCCCATTCCGGAACCGGTCATACTCCATTCGCTTGCCCGCTGAAAAGAGGGAAATTCACTCAATCGGCAGGGCGAGCGCGATGGCGCCGGGAAGCGTCTCGACGGGATCGAAGCCCAGATTGGCGCAATTGTCGGCGAAAAGCCCCACCCAGCCGGCGGCGAGGCGGTTGATATAGTCGACGCGGTTCTGCGGGCCGGCGATCTCGGCTGCTGCTGCGGCGGCGCGGGCGCGCGCGACGGCGGCCATGAAATCATCGTCGGCGAAGTAATTGCAGGCCGCCACGTCGATCGATTGCCAGGCCACCATGCCCACATCGATCACGTCGCGGGCCACCTGGCGGCCGAAATCCATATAGGTGGCGAGGCGCGGGTCGCCGCAGGCGATGGCCGCCGCTTCGCCGCGCAGGCCGGCCACCACATCGGCGGCGTCGGCGCTGCGGGCCGCGAACAGCCCGATGAGCTCGGAGAGGCGGATATCGGCCCCCACCGCTTCGAGCGGGGTGAGATAGTCCACCGAATCGTCGAACAGCGCGCAGCGCATGCTGAGGGTGCCGGCCACGACCAGGGCGTCGATATCGACCTGGAGCTGGTCGGGGGTCTCGGGCGCTTCTGGCGTCCCGGGGACCTCCTGGCCCAGCGCGCCGCAGGCCGAGCACAAGAGGACGACGCCTCCGAGCCAGTATTGCCTTGCCCCCGCCGCGCAACGTCCAGTCAATATACCGATCCCGATCTCTCTAAAGGCTCCGTCTGCATATAACACTATGATGCGTCAGGAACAGGCGGGACGTGCCGGCGGGGCAAAATTGGCCGCGGTCATACTTTATAAACCGTCTTCGCCACGAGTGTTAACGAGTGGTTTCCAGATGTGTGGATATTTTGCAACATTCCCTTTGCAACCCATGTGGCCGCCCCGCCGAGCGGCACAACGGATGTTGCGCCGGGGGCGGGCATCGCTAGAGTGAGTTTTGCGAATCCATGCATGGGATCGTTTGTCGGTCGCAGCGCGACGGCAACACACGACACCAAAATAATGTGGTCGCGTTTCGACAAACTGCCGGATAGCCCGGTAACAAACTGAATGACTGACTTTGGAGGTCAATTATGAAACTTAAGAGCCTTCTTCTGGGTTCTGCAGCCGTTCTGGCCCTGTCGACGGGTGCCCAGGCCGCTGATCCGATCGCGAGCTTCGTTTCGCTCGGCGTTTGCGATGCCTATGGCATCACCGGTCTGACCATCGAATCCGACGACACCTGCCTGAAGATCTCGGGCAACGTGTCCTACGAATACCGCATCACCCACTGGGACGGCCTCGGCACGTTCTATGACAACGGTGCCGGTGTTGAATGGCAGCTGCTGTTCGAAGCCACCACCCAGACCGATGCCGGCGCTGCCAAGGCCGTCCTGCGTCTGAACGACGTTCCGGGCACCCATGGCGGTGACGTCCGCATCGAGCGCGCCTTCGTTTCGTTCGGCGACACCACTGTGATCACCGCTGGCCGTATCGGCTCGCTGTTCGACACCGTGATCCTGACCAGCATCTATGGCTCGCGCCACGAAGATTTCATCGACTTCTGGAACTTCGATAACTCCGAGCCGGACAAGAGCTGGCTGGTCAACGAAGTTGCTACCGGTGGTACGGGCATTCAGGTCGAATCGCTGATCGCTGACGGTTTCAGCGTTCTCGTTGCGCTTGAAGACCTCGAGGATGACGGCACTGCCGGTCTGGCCATCGCTTACGACGCCAATGGCATCGAAGCTGAAGCCGGTATCCTGGTCGGCGACATCTACAACAACCTTGTTGCTGACCCGGTCAACTTCTACCTGCGCGCTTCGGCCGACTTCGACAACTTCACCGTTCGCGGTGGCTTCGTTGCCGACGACACCGGCTACTGGCTCGCCACGATCGGCGCCGACGCGACCTTCGACATGTTCTCGCTCAAGGTTGACGCGCTGTTTGACGAAGACGGTGATTGGGGCATCTTCGGTGAAGGTTCCTTCGCCGCGACCGATACCATCGACGTCTTTGTCGGTGCTGCTTACAACGATTGGGTTGGCGGTGCTTCCGACTTCACCGTCTATGGTGGTGCCGAGTTCGACGTGACCGAGACCATTTCGGCTCGTGCCCAGATCGGCTACATCGAATTCAACCCGGGCGGTGCCAACTTCGTCTACGGCGAACTCGGTGCTGTCTACGCTCCGGGCGGTGGCTTCGAAGCCGGTCTGGACCTGACCGCCACGACCGACGGCGACTACCAGCTGACCTTCACGACTTCGAAGAAGTTCTAAGATCGGCTTATCCAGTAATGGATGGGAAGGGCCCGCCTCGTGCGGGCCCTTTTCTTTTGGCCAATGCGGTCGCGTGTATTGGGGCGTGAGGGTAGACTTGGCCGATGATTCGGCGTCCCCGGGGATGCCTCCCGTTGCGTCAGAAAGGCAAGCCTGCATGGCGATGACCCGCACATTTGCCGCTTCGGCCGGCCTTGCCCTGGCGATAGCCCTGGCCAGCGCCCCCGCCTCTGGCCAGTTCCAGCAGCTCGATACCGGTGACGCATCTTTCGTCTGGCGCGCGGTCAAGGACGATGACGGGCTGCGCCTGGAGGGCAATGTGCCCTATGACTCGGTAGCGGCGGTGTTGCTGCAACATGGCGGAACCGGCACGTCCGAGGCGATGACCGTGGAATCCGGCGCGCCGCTCGGCTTTCTGCCCGACGCGCTGGCGGGACTCGACGCTTTGGAGCTTCTGGCCCGGGGCAGCGTGGCGTTCGAGGAGGGGAACTGGAGCCTCAGCGGCGAGATCGCCGATCCGGAGGGCGGAGAAAAGACCACCACGGCCCTCGCCGAACTGGGCGTCGCGGAGCCGCGTTGGAGCATCGCGATTTCAGGCGCGGAGACGGAGCCGGAGACGGCCGACGACCGGGTGCGCGTGCGCGAAGAAGGCGCAGGCGAGCCGGATGAGGCCGATGAGGTGGCGGTCATCTTGGAGGAGGACGACGCCGGGGACGCCATCGCCATCTGCCGCGAGCGGGCGGCGGCCTATATGAGCGAGCGGGCGGTGCTGTTCGCTTCTGGCAGCGCCAGGGTCAGCCCCGAAAGCCTGCCGGTGATCGAAGGCCTCGCCGATATCGTCTCGGTTTGCCCCGATGCGCCGATTTATGTAGAAGGGCATACGGACTCCGCCGGCCTGGCGGAGACAAATCTGGTGCTGTCGCTGTCGCGGGCCGAAGCGGTCGTGGATGCGCTGATCGACTATGGGATCGGGCCCGAGCGGCTCTATGCCGTGGGTTACGGCGCGAGCCTGCCGATCGCCCCCAACGATACGGCGGCCGGGCGGGCCCAGAACCGCAGGATCGTGTTCGCGTTCGAGGATATCGCGCGCTGAGGGGGTGAGATGGACATCGTTTTTCTGTTGCAGAGCTATTGGCCGTTTCTGGTCATCGCGCTGGTCATCGGCATCGCCACCGGCTGGTATGCCCAGTCCGACGGACAGTGAGGCCGGACCATGAACGCCACACCCCATATCATCCCCAGCGCCCTGCTGCTGCTCCTCGCCTTCCTCATCGGCTGCGTCATCGGCTATCTCCTCCGGCGCCTCCTCGCGCCGCACCGCCCGGCCAGCGTGACGGAGGCCCCCATGGCGGCGGAGCAGGCGGCGGAGCCCGAGGAGGATGTCCGCGACGACCTCAAGAAGATCAAGGGCATAGGGCCGAAGATGGAAGCACTGCTGCATGAAAACGGCATCTATCGCTTCAGCCAGATCGCCGAGTGGGATGCCGAGACGGTGGCCGAGATGAACGACCGCCTGTCCTTCGGCAACCGCATCGGCCGCGAGGAATGGGTGGCGCAGGCCGAGGAACTGAACAAGACGCCGCGTCCCTAGGCCTCCTCCGCCTCGGCGGGGAGCGGATGGCAGACCCCGCGCAGGAAGAGGGCCAGCGCGTCGCGCTCCTCGCCCTCCTCGAACAGGGCCGGACTGCCCTGACCGGATATGGTGAGCGTCGCCGCATCGGGGCGGCGGCGGATCATTTCGGTGAAGGTCGCGCGCCGCAACTGGTCGCTGAGCTGGGTCCGCACCAGCATCAGCGGGGCGTGATGCAGGCAATCGAACAGCTTCCATTGCGGCTCGAGGGCGTCGTCGAAATCGAACTGTTCGAGCTGGGCGACCAGCCGCCGGTCGAACAGCGGCGCGATGCGGCCGCGCGGGTCGATAGCGTAGTTGCGGGAGCTGAACTGGTCGAGCCGCGCCTCGGCCTCGCCGGGATAGTCGGCCGCGACGATGGTGCGCAGGGCCCGCCGCACCACCTCCTCGCCGCGCAGGCCATCCAGATGCTGGAAATTGCTGCGCTGGCGCACGAGGCTGCGGGAATCGGTCACCGGCCCGGAATCGATGAGCACGGTGCCGGCCACCGCGCCGGGGCGCTTGCGGGCGACGAGCATGGCGACCTGGCCCCCATGGCCTTCGCCGACCAGCACTGCCTGGGAGAGGTCGAGGGCATCGAGCAGGTCGAGCACCCGATCGGCATCGTCGGGGGTGGAGTAGGGGATATTGTCGGGCAGGGACTCGGACCGGCCACGCCCGGGCAGGTCGACGAGAATAAAGGCAAAGCCGGTTTCGGGCAGGCGGTTGACCGTCTGGGGCAGGCCGGCGAAATCGAGCATGGTGCGCAGATAGCCCGGAATGCAGACCACCGGGACGGTATCGTCGCCTAGCGTGCCGGCGATGTGGACGACCAGCGCCGTGCCCGCTGCGCCGGTGTTGAACGTGCGCATGGGCAGGCCGGCAAACGATGCGTCTTCGAGCTTTGGTGTTGCGCGTTTGAACATGATGCTTCATAGCACGCTCAAGTGGGCGTACAATCGCCCGCATGCGTCGTTACCGGTCTCGGGCCGGTGATGGCGGGCGAAAATTTGACACTGGCTGCCGGGCGCGCCGGCGGCACAATAGAGGACATAGCATGTTGAGTGGGTCGATCACGGCGTTGCTGACGCCGTTCCGGAATGGTGCCGTTGACGAGGACGCGCTGGCGCGTTTCGTCAAATGGCAGATCGACGAGGGCACCAACGGACTGGTGCCGGTGGGGACCACCGGGGAATCGCCGACCGTGAGCCATGAGGAGCATCGCCGGGTGATCGAGCTCACCATCGCGGTGGCGGAAAAGCGCGTGCCGGTGGTGGCGGGCGCGGGCTCCAATTCGACACGCGAGGCGATCCACCTGGCCCAGTTCGCCGAAGAGGCCGGGGCCGACGCCATCCTCACCATCGTGCCCTATTACAACAAGCCCAGCCAGGAGGGCCAGTTCCAGCATTTCGCGGCTATCGCCAGGGCCACCAGCCTGCCGGTGATCGTCTACAGCGTGCCGGGGCGCACGGTGGTGGACATCCAGGTCGATACGCTCAAGCGCCTGCGCGACGAGTGCCCCAATGTGATCGGCATCAAGGATGCGACGGCCGACATGGCCAAGGCGACCCAGACCCGCTCCATGATGGGCAGCGACTTCGTGATGCTCTCGGGCGAGGACATCACCGCGCTGGGCTTCAACGCCCATGGGGGCAAGGGCTGCATCTCGGTGACCGCCAATATCGCCCCGCGGCTGTGCTCGGAATTCCAGGCGGCCTGCCGGGCCGGGGACTATGCGACGGCGTTGTCCATCCAGGACCGGCTGGCGCCCCTGCACCGCGCCCTGTTCCTCGAGCCCAATCCGCAGGGCGCCAAATATGCCGCGGCGCGGCTGGGGCTGTTCGGCGAGGATATCCGCCTGCCGCTGGTGCCGGCCTCGGACGCCACGCGTGGCGCCATCGATGCGGCGCTGGTCCATGCCGGGCTGATCAACTGACTGAAGGACCGTAATGGCCAAGAAGGACAAGGGATTGGTGGAAACCGGCGTCGTGGCGGACAATCGCCGCGCCCGGTTCGACTATGAAATCCTCGACACGCTCGAGGCCGGCATCGTCCTGACCGGAACCGAGGTCAAGTCGCTGCGCAATGGCAAGGCGCAGATCGCCGAGGCCTATGTCTCGCCCGAGGGGGGCGAATTGTGGCTGATCAACGCCAATATCCCCGAATATGTGCAGGGCAACCGCTTCAACCATGACGAGAAGCGCCGGCGCAAGCTGCTGGTGTCGATCAAGGAGCTGGGCCAACTGATGCGCGGCGTCGAGCGGCAGGGCAACACCATCGTGCCGCTCAAGCTCTATTTCAACGAGCGCGGGCTGGCCAAGCTGACCATCGGGCTGGCCAAGGGACGCAAGAACTACGACAAGCGCGAAGTGCTCAAGGACCGCGACTGGTCGCGCGACAAGCAGCGGCTGCTCAAGCAGGGCTGAGCGGAAAGGGCCTTCGGGGCTCAGACCGGCTTGCGGAACAGGGCGCGATAGGCGCGCGGGGTCATGCCCCGCAGCGCCTTGAACTGGCGGTTGAAATTGGCCAGCGAGGGATAGCCGACCGCTTCGGCGATGAAGCCGATCGGCTCGGTGGTGGCCGAGAGGCGCGAGCACGCCTCGCCGATGCGCAGCCCCGCCACATATTCGGTGATGCTGGCCTGGGTTTGGCGCGTGAACATGCGGTGCAGGCCCGAAACGCTGAGCGCCGCCACCTCGGCAAGCTCGCCCATGCTGGTCGGCTCGGCATAGTGCCGATGGAGATGGGTGAGGACCCGGTCGAGCCGCGAACTCCGGCCCTCGATATGGCGCGGGACGGCGCGCGAAAGCGGGCGGGCGCTCTCGTCCCCGGCCAGATGCGCGAGGATCGCGAACAGCCCCAGCAGCCTTTGCAGCGGCGGCCGGTCGAACAAGGCCTGGAACTCGGCAGTGAGCGCCCGCCCGGTCTCGGGCGAAAAGGCGAGGCCGGCCAGCGAACGGTCGATGAGCTCCTTGACCGGCTGCAACTCCACCGAGCCGGCGATCATGGCCTCGATCCACGCCTTGCGAAACCACAGGACCAGGGCGACATGGGGCTCGGCCGCGTCGATCTTGCGGCGCGACGCCCAGGTGTGGGGAAGGTTGGGGCCGACCAGGACCAGATCCGCATGCCCATAACTGCCCACATGATCGCCGATGAAGCGCTGGCCCTCGGAATTGAGCGTCAGGGTCAGCTCGAACTCGGGATGATGGTGCCACTGGAAGGGAATGGCCTCTTCGAGCCGGCGGTTGAGCATGGTCCAGGACGCGGTGCTCGAATGGGGCAGGCGCTCGAGATAGGCTCGCATCAGGCGCTCTCCGATCAACAAACGCCATAATAGTATCAGTATTGGCCGGGCGAGTACAACACGCCGCGGCTGCAGCGCCTAATCTGGTCCGACCCGCTTTCGAGGGGAGACAGAGATATGGGAGAAGACAATGCAGACCGGAACCGCAGCCATGCGCGACAGCCATCCGACCACCACCGCCACCACCCAGCTCAAGGATATCGAGAAGACCTTGCCGCTGCGCGTGCTGTCGAAGGCCGATTGGGAACAGTGGACGACCAAGGGCTATGTCATTGTCCGTCAGGCGGTGCCGCTGGCCAATGTGGAACGGCTTGTCGACCTGCTCTGGGCATTTGACGAGAAGGACCCCGCCGATCCCTCCACCTGGTACGCGCCGCAGCGGCGCGAGCACAAGATGAAGGAATTGAACAATACCGGTATGCTGGAGATCTACAATCACCAGTATCTGTGGGACAACCGCCAGGAACGGCGCATCTATGACGTGTTCGTGGACATCTGGGACCGCGAGGACCTCTGGGTCACCATCGACCGGGCCAATCTCAACCCGCCGAAAAAAATCAAGGGCAATCCCAACGGGTTCATCCACTGGGATGTGGACACCTCGATCCGGCCGCTGCCCATCGGCGTCCAGGCCGTGCTGAGCCTGCAGAAACAGGACAGCGAGACGGGCGGCTTCCAGTGCGTGCCCTACCTCTTCGAGCATTTCGAGGAATGGGTGAAGACCCAGCCCGAGGACCGCGACCCGATGCATCCGGACATGACCGGGCAGAGCGTGGTCAATATCGATCTCGAGCCGGGCGACCTGATGGTCTTCAACTCGCTTCTTGCTCATGGAGTGCGCCCCAACCACTCGGACACCCGCGTGCGCATGGCGCAATATATCTCCATGCATCCGGCCGAATGGGACAATGAGGCCGAACGCCAGGAGCGTATCCGGCTGTGGCGCGAACGCGATCACCCCAGGCGCGACGCCTTTCCCGGCGATCCGCGCCAATGGGAAAAGCACAACGCCACGACGGCCAAGCTCAGCCCGCTGGGCGAAAAGCTGCTGGGCCTGACGCGCTGGTAAGCTAGGCCGTTTACCTTAGTGCCGCGCCCATTGGGCGGCGCGGCCCATGGCGGCTTCGAACATTTCGGGGGTGAGCCGCCCGGTATTGGTGTTGTAGCGCGAGCAGTGATAGCTGTCGACGAGCCGCCGTCCATCGCTGAGGACGTGCTCGGCCCCATGGGCGAAGGGGAAGGCGGCGCGGCGCTCGCCCAGCGTCGAGAGCAGGGATTCATGCGCGATGCGGCCCAGGGCGAAAAAGGTGCGGGCCTGGGGGTTGGTCCGGATGGTGGCGTCGAGAAAGCGGCGACAGGTGGCGATCTCCCCGCCGGTGGGCTTGTTCTGCGGCGGCACGCAGCGCACGGAATTGACGATCATCGTATCGACGAGCGCCAGCCCGTCAGCGGGATCGGCCCGGTATTCTCCCACCGCCAGCCCGAATTTCTTCAGCGTGGCATAGAGCAGGTCGCCGGCATAATCGCCGGTGAAGGGACGCCCGGTGCGGTTGGCCCCGCGCAGGCCGGGCGCGAGGCCGACGATCATCAGCCGGGGAGCGGCATCGCCCCAATTGTCGACCGGGCCATTGTGCCAGTCGGGAAATTGCTGCCGCGCCATGAGGCGGAATTCGACGAGGCGGGGACAGAGCGGGCAGTCATGCGGCGGATTGGGGGCGGTCACTGAGGTCTCGAGGGCAGAATCAACTCGTGACATCCTCTTTGGCCGCCGGATGGCGGTCAACCTGCGCCCGGCCCACCGATTTGGCGAGGGTGGCGATTTCGAGGAAATAATCGGCCTGCCGCCGCAGATCGTCGGCGATCATCGGGGTGGGGGTGGTGAGGGTGGAGGCCACGGTCACTTTCTTGCCCCGCCGCTGCAGGGCCCCGACCAGGGCGGTGAAATCCCCGTCGCCGGAAAACAGCACCAGATGGTCGTAATAGGGCGACATCTCGAAGGCATCGATGGTGAGCTCGATATCCATATTGCCCTTCACCTTGCGCCGCCCCTGCGCATCGGTGAATTCCTTGGCCGGCTTGGTCACCACCGTGTAACCATTATAGTCGAGCCAGTCGATCAGCGGGCGGATGGAAGAATATTCCTGATCCTCGACGAGGGCGGTATAGTAATAGGCGCGCAGAAGATACGCCTGTTCCTGGAACTGGCTGAGCAATCTCTTGTAGTCTATATCGACTCCCAGAGCGCGGGAGGTCGCGTAAAGGTTGGCGCCATCGATGAACAGCACGACCTTTTCCCGTGGATCGAACATTAGCGGTAAAAGCTCCAAATCAAATCGGTTCGTCGAAAAATATGCGCAAGCGTATTGGACTCAACGCGGGAGGAGAGCAAGAGGTTCAATGCTGCCGTAAAATTGATCGCCCTCCCGGCCCAAGGCGCCGCTTGTGTTCGCGGCCCGGCTGGTGTAAGCAAGCCCCTCACTCCCCCTGAGCAATGGAGACCGGCTGTGGCACGCGTCACCGTAGAAGATTGCATTGAAAAGATTCCGAACCGGTTCGAGCTGGTTCTGCAGGCCGCGCATCGCGCCCGCATGATCTCGTCCGGCGCCCAGATCACCGTCGACCGCGACAACGACAAGAACCCGGTCGTCGCCCTGCGCGAGATCGGCGACGGCACGATTTCTCCCGACGACCTCAAGGAAGACCTGATCCATTCCTTGCAGAAATATGTCGAGGTCGACGAGCCCGAGGCCGATATCGCGCCGCGGATCGAAACCGCCTCGGACGAGGACGGCCCGGTCTTCGATACGATCAGCGAGGAAGAATTGCTGCGCGGCATCGAATCCCTGGCGCCCCCCGAACGTCGCGACGATTGATCGGCCCGGGGCTTTCCCTATATTGTTTCGTGAAGGCGTCTGGCGGCCGGCCGGGCGCCTTTACTGATTTATGGTTCCGTATCCTGGAGTATCCGACGCATGATGCGTCAATACGAACTCGTCGAACGGGTTCTGGCTTATAATCCCGACGCCGACGAGGCCTTGCTCAACAAGGCCTATGTCTACGGCATGCAGAAACACGGATCCCAGACCCGCGCTTCGGGCGATCCCTATTTTGCCCATCCGCTGGAAGTGGCGGCCATCCTCACCGATCTCAAGCTCGACGACGCGACCATCGCGGTGGCGCTGCTGCATGATACGATAGAGGACACCGACGCCACCCGCGCCGAGATCGACGAGATGTTCGGCACCGAAATCGGCCAGATCGTCGACGGGCTGACCAAGATCGACCGGCTCAACCTCGTGAGCCGGGAAGAGGCGCAGGCCGAGAACCTGCGCAAGCTGCTGCTGGCCATCGCCCAGGACGTGCGGGTGCTGCTGGTCAAGCTCGCCGACCGGCTGCACAATATGCGCACCCTCGAATTCATGCCGGTGCACAAGCGCGGCCGCATCGCGCAGGAAACCATGGATATCTATGCGCCGCTGGCCGGGCGCATGGGCATGCAGGACATGCGCAGCGAGCTCGAGGACCTGGCGTTCAAGACGCTCTATCCCGAGCATTACAACGCCATCACCTCGCGCCTGGCGCAGATGGAGACCTCGAGCCGCGACGTGATCGCGGAAATCCGCAGCGAGCTGGAAAGCCACCTCACCGCCCAGGGGATCAGGGCCAAGGTGTCCTGGCGGCTGAAATCGGCCTGGTCGATCTATTCCAAGATCGAGCGCAAGGCGGTGGCCCTCGAACAGCTCTCCGACATGATCGGCTTCCGCGTGGTGGTCGACACCATCGACGAATGCTATCGCACGCTGGGGGTGATCCATACCAATTGGAAGGTCGTGCCCGGGCGGTTCAAGGACTATATCTCGGTCCCCAAGCAGAACGATTACCGCTCCATCCACACCACCATAGTGGGGCCGGGGCGCCAGCGCGTGGAACTGCAGATCCGCACCCAGGAAATGCAGGCTATCGCCGAATTCGGCATCGCGGCGCATCAGCTCTACAAGGAAGCCATCTCGGGCGACATGCACCGGCTCGAGGAGGAAAGCCAAGCCTATAACTGGCTGCGCACCACCATCGCCCACCTCACCGAAGGCGACAATCCCGAAGAGTTCATCGAGCACACCAAGCTCGAACTGTTCCAGGACCAGGTGTTCTGCTTCACCCCGCGCGGGCGGCTGATCGCGCTGCCGCGCGGCGCCACGCCGATCGATTTCGCCTATGCGGTCCACACCGATGTCGGCGACAGCTGCGTGGGCTGCAAGATCAACGGCACCGTGATGCCGCTGATCACGACGCTGCATTCGGGCGACGAGGTGGAGATCCTGCGCGACGCCGGCCATCTGCCGCCGCCCAATTGGGAAAATATCGCCGTGACCGGCAAGGCGCGTTCGGCCATCCGCCGCGCGGTGCGCCAGGGCGCCCTGCAACGGGCCATCGCGCTGGGCGAGCAGGTGCTGATGGCGGTGGTCGAGCGCGAGGACATCAGCCTCAGCGAGGACGATATCAAGGCGCTTGCCGAGCGGCTGTCCATGCCCGACAAGACGGCGCTCCTCGCCGCCATCGGCGAAGGGCGGATCACCGCCGACGAGGTGACCGGGGAGGCGACTTCGCTCAAGGGCAAGCGCCGGCGCAAGGGCGCTCTCACCCTGCCGGTGGGGGACGATGCCGAGGGCTGGTTCTCCCTGCGCAACGGGCGGTATTTCCGCTTCCGCATGCCCGGCGGGCAGCGCAGCGCCATCAAGAAATTCGCCACCATGGTAGGGTTCGACTTCAACATGCCCGTCGACGTCTCGCGCGAGGGCGTGGTGCCCGGCGACCGGCTGGTGGCGATCTTCCACCCCTCGGGCCGCATGGAGGTGTTCCCGGTGGAATCCGAAGCGCTGGCCGATTTCCACGACAAGGATGTGGGCTGGATCGACGTGCGGTGGGATTTGAAGGGCGAGTCCGAGCCGCGCTTCAAGGTGATCATCGCCATGTATTCGCAGAACCGCCCCGGATCGCTGGCCCAGATCACCGGCGCCATCGCGGCCTGCGACGCCAATATCTCCAACCTCGCCATGCGGGCCCTGGCCGCGGATTCGCACGAATTGATCTTCGAGCTCGAAGTGCGCGACCTGGCGCAGCTGACCGACGTGCTGGCCACGCTGCGCCGCACGCCGGGCCTCTCGCGCGTGCAGCGGGCCAGCCTCATCCAGGCCAATGCCATATTGGGCATGGAAGGGGCGTTCGGGAGCGATCCGCAGGAGATGGAACTGATCGAGGAGAGCGCATGATCATCGGGCTGGGCAACGATATTTGCGAGATCGCGCATGTGCAGCGCACGCTGGACCGGTTCGGGGAGCGGTTCACCCAGAGGTGCTTCACGGAGATCGAGCGGGCCAAATCGGACCGCCGCCGCTTGCGGGCCGCCTCCTACGCCAAGCGCTTCGCGGCCAAGGAAGCCTGCGCCAAGGCGCTGGGCACCGGGCTGTCGCACGGGGTCTTCTGGCGCGACATGGGAGTGGTCAACCTGCCCAGCGGCAAGCCGACCATGCGGCTGACCGGCGGCGCGGCGCGGCGGCTGGCGCAATTGGTGCCGGCAGGATACGCTCCCCATATTCACGTCACGATCACCGATGATAACGGGATGGCCCAGGCATTCGTCATCATCGAGGCCCTGCCGGTTGACCCGGCAACACCCCTCCCGTAACAACCTTTGCGAACCTTTCAATCATGAGCACCCCCATGTCGGACGCCACCAAGAAAAAGACCGGCAAGGGCGAACTGCGCGAAACCATCGTCATCATCGTCCAGGCCCTGCTGATCGCCCTGGTGTTTCGTACCTTCGCCTTTGAGCCCTTTTCCATTCCGACCGCCTCGATGCAGTCCAACCTGATGATCGGGGACTATATTCTGGCGTCCAAATACTCCTATGGCTATTCGCGCTATTCGCTGCCCTATAGCGAGGTGCCCTGGAACGGGCGTATCCTGGGCAATTCCCCCGAGCGCGGCGACGTGGTGGTGTTCCGGCCGGTGCCCCAGAGCGAGAACTACGTCAAGCGGGTGATCGGCCTGCCCGGCGACACGGTGCAGATGATCGACGGCGTGCTGCAGCTCAATGGCGAGCCGGTGGAGCGCGAGCGGATCGGCACGGGAATCGACCGCGACAGCACCGGGGTGAACCTGCCCATCATCGAATATCGCGAAACCCTGCCCAGCGGGGTGAGCTACACCATCCAGGAAATCTCCGACAACGCCCAGTTCGACAACACGTCGGTCTATACGGTGCCGCCCGGCCATTACTTCATGATGGGCGACAATCGCGACCGCTCGCTGGACAGCCGCTCGCTGATGTCGGTGGGCTATGTGCCGTTCGAGAACCTCGTGGGCAAGGCGCAGTGGCGCTTCTTCTCGATCACCGACAATATCCCGCCCTGGCAGGTCTGGCGCTGGCCGGGCAATATCCGGTTCGACCGCATGTTCACCTCGGTCTACGAATGAGCCTGAGGGCGCGCGACAGGGATGCCCTGGAGGCCCGGCTGAACTATCGCTTCAACGATCCGGGCCTGCTGGCCCGGGCGCTGACCCATTCGAGCGCGGTCTCGCCCTCCAAGCGGACGGCGGATTCCTACCAGCGCTTCGAATTCCTCGGCGACCGGGTGCTAGGCCTCGTGGTGGCCGACATGCTCTCGGAGCGCCTGCCCAAGGCCAATGAGGGCGAGCTGTCGCGCACCCTCAACAGCCTGGTGCGCAAGGAAACCTGCGCCCGGGTGGCAAGGCGCCTCGATATGGGCAGCTTCGTCCGGCTCGGCGAGAGCGAGGCGCGCACCGGCGGCGCCGACAAGGACGCCATTCTCGGCGATGTCTGCGAGGCGGTGATCGGGGCGATCTATGCCGATGGCGGGCTGGAGCCGGCCTATGAATTCGTCGCCCGCATGTTCGGCGACAATCTCGACGTGGCCCAGGCCCGCCGGGCCGATTCCAAGACGGCGCTGCAGGAATGGGCCCAGGCCAAGGCGCTGGAGCCGCCGACCTATACCGAAACGGCGCGCACGGGACCCGACCACGCGCCGGTGTTCACCATCTCGGTCGCCGTGCGCGGATATGAGCCGCTGACCGCGACCGGCACCTCGAAAAAGCTCGCCGAGCATCAGGCGGCGGAAAAATTCCTCTTGCGGGAAGGCGTATGGAAGAGCGCGGAATGAGCGAAGTCACCCCATCCCCCACCAAATGCGGTTTCGTGGCGCTGGTGGGCGCCCCCAATGCGGGCAAGTCCACGCTGCTCAACGCGCTGGTCGGCACCAAGGTGTCCATCGTCACCCACAAGGCACAGACCACCCGCGCCCAGGTGCGGGGCGTGGTGACCATCGAGGGCGACCAGCTGGTGTTCATCGACACCCCCGGCATCTTCGCGCCCAAGCGCCGGCTCGACCGCGCCATGGTGCAATCGGCCTGGACCGGGGCAGGGGACGCCGACATGGTCGCCCTGATCGTCGATGCGCAGAAGGGGCTCAACGCGGAAGTCGAGGCCCTGCTGGCAGGGCTCCAGAATATCCGCCAGCCCAAGGTGCTGGTCATCAACAAGATCGACAAGGTCAAGCACGAGACCCTGCTCGGCCTGTCGCAGTCGATCAACGAGAAGGCCAATTTCGAGACCACCTTCATGATTTCCGCCCTGCGCGGCCATGGGGTGGGCGATTTCGTCGACTGGTGCCGCACCAAGGCCCCCCTCGGCGAATGGCATTTCCCCGAGGAGCACCTGACCGATCTGACCCTGGCGCTGACCGCCGCCGAGGTGACGCGGGAAAAGCTGTTCCTGCGCATCCACGACGAGATCCCCTATCAGGCGACGGTGGAGACCGAGAGCTTCAAGGTGCAGAAGGACGGCTCCTACCGCATCGAGCAGGTGATCTATGTCACCCGCGACACCCACAAGATGATCGTGCTCGGCGCCAAGGGGCAGACCATCAGGACCATCGGCGCCGAGGCGCGCAAGGAACTGATGGAGATGTTCGAGACCGAGGTGCACCTGTTCCTCTTCGTCAAGGTGCGCGCCAACTGGGCGGACGACCCCGAGCGCTATCGCGAAATGGGGCTCGACTGGACCAAGTGATGCCATGGAATGGTCGTCCGAAGGCCTGATCATCGGGGTAAGGCGATACGGGGAATCGGCCCTGATCCTCGAAGCCATGGTGCCCGGCCGGGGGCGATGCCTGGGGCTGGTGCGCGGCGGGCGCTCGCGCCGCAACGCGGCCTTCCTGCAGCCGGGCAATTCGGCGCGGCTGGTGTGGCGGGCGCGGCTGGAGGACCATCTGGGGACGTTCACCGCCGAGGCGACGCAACTGCGCGCCGCCCGGCTGCTGGCCGACCGGCCCCGGCTCTATATGCTGCAGATGCTGGCCGACCATTTGCGGCTGTTGCCCGAGCGCGACCCGCATGACCAGTTGCTCGAGGTCGCGCTCGACCTGCTCGATGGCGAGCGCGACCTCGTCCAACTCGGCATGGATCTGGCGCGGTTCGAGCTGTTCCTGCTCGAAGAGCTGGGATTCGGCCTCGACCTCGCCAGTTGCGCGGTGAGCGGGCGCAACGACCAGCTGACCCATGTCTCGCCCCGCACCGGGCGGGCGGTCTCGGCCTCGGAAGCCGAGCCCTATCGCGACCGGCTGCTGCCCCTGCCGGGGTTCCTGCGGGCCGATGTGGCGGCGGGGGCGGGGGACATCGCGTCGGCCTTCGCGCTGACCGGGCATTTCCTCGACCGTCATGTGTGGGCTCCCCGCCAGATCGCGCCGCCCACCACGCGGGACTGGCTGGTGGAACGGCTGGGGTGAGAGGGGAAGGCGGGCGAGGGCGTTGGTTGCGAGTCAGCGCCCCCCTCATCCGTCTCGGACCTCGCGGTCCGATCCACCTTCTCCCACCAGGGGAGAAGGGGAACCCAGAGGCAGCGCCCATCTTCCCTTCTCCCCTGGTGGGAGAAGGTGGCCGCGAAGCGGTCGGATGAGGGGGGTGCTGAGCTTGCCCCACCGGCGACAGCCGGCAAAGGGGGCCCTATAATCGCCGCCTGATTCGTCAGCGATGACAGTAAGGACTGATATGGCCGAAATCATGGACCCGCCGGGTGACAACGAACGCATCGTCGATCTGAAGGCGGCGCTGGAAGAGCGCTATCTCAGCTATGCGATCTCGACCATCACCCAGCGCGCGCTTCCCGATGCGCGGGACGGGCTGAAGCCGGTGCATCGGCGCATCCTGCACGCCATGCGGCTTTTGAAGCTCGATCCCGGTCAGGGCTACAAGAAATCGGCCCGTATCGTGGGCGACGTGATCGGCAAGTTCCACCCCCATGGGGACCAGTCGGTCTATGATGCGCTGGTGCGCCTCGCCCAGGATTTCGCGGTGCGCTACCCGCTGGTGGACGGGCAGGGCAATTTCGGCTCCATCGACGGCGATAGCCCGGCCGCCATGCGCTACACCGAAAGCCGCATGACCGAAGTGGCCTCGCGCCTGCTCGAGGGGATCACGGAAAACGCCGTCGATTTCCGCCAGACCTATGACGGGGAGGACGAGGAACCGATCGTCCTGCCCTCGAACTTCCCCAACCTGCTGGCCAATGGCTCCAGCGGCATCGCGGTGGGGATGGCGACCAATATCCCGCCGCACAACGTCGCCGAGATCTGCGACGCGGCGCTGCATCTGCTGGCCAATCCCGAGGCCGGCCCGCGCGAGCTGATGCGGTTCATCCCCGGCCCGGACTTCCCCACCGGCGGTGTGCTGGTCGACGATCCGGCGGCGACGGAACAGGCCTATACCACCGGACGCGGCGGGTTCCGCGTGCGCGCCAAATGGGAAGTCGAGGACAATGGCCGCGGCACCTATCTGATCGTCATCACCGAAATCCCCTATGGGGTGCAGAAATCGCGGCTGGTGGAAAAGATCGCCGAACTGCTGCTGGCGCGGCGGCTGCCGCTGCTCAAGGACGTGCGCGACGAAAGCGCCGAGGACGTGCGGCTGGTGCTCGAACCGCGCAGCCGCACGGTCGACCCGGTGCTGCTGATGGAATCCATGTTCAAGCTCACCGAGCTCGAATCGCGGTTTTCGCTGAACATGAACGTGCTCGACAAGGGGCTGGTGCCCCGGGTGATGAACCTCGCCGAGGTGATCAGGGCCTGGCTCAACCACCGCAAGGACGTGCTGATCCGGCGCTCGCGCCACCGGCTCGACCAGATCGAGCACCGGCTGGAAGTGCTCGGCGGCTATCTCATCGCCTATCTCAACCTCGACGAAGTGATCCGCATCATCCGCGAGGAGGACGACGCCAAGGCGGTGATGATGGCGCGCTGGGCCCTCACGGAAGTGCAGGCCGAAGCGATCCTCAACATGCGGCTGCGCTCGCTGCGCAAGCTCGAGGAAATCGAAATCCGCACCGAATTCGACAAGCTCACCGACGAGAAGACGCATCTCGAAGCGCTGCTCGCCTCGGAAAAGAAGCAATGGGGCGTGATCACCACCGAGGTGGGGGATCTGAAGAAGTCCTACGGCCCCGACACGCCGCTCGGGCGGCGGCGCACGCAATTCGCCAAGGCGCCGGACACCGACCTCGCCGATATCGAGACGGCGATGATCGAGCGCGAGCCGATCACCGTGGTGCTGTCGCAAAAGGGCTGGATTCGCGCGCTGCGGGGGCACAATAACGAGATCGCCAACCTCACCTTCAAGGCCGACGACCGGCTCAGGCTGGCGTTGACCTGCGAGACCACCGACAAGCTGTTGCTGCTCACCACCGGGGGCAAGGTCTATACGCTGGGCGCCGACAAGCTGCCCGGCGGCCGCGGGCACGGCGAGCCGGTGCGCATCATGGTCGATATCGAGGAGGGCCAGGACGTGGTCGACCTCTTCGTCTATCGCCATGGCGCCAAGCGCCTGATGGTCTCGGACCTGGGCAACGGGTTCGTGGTGGCCGAGGACGACCTGATCGCCAATACCCGCAAGGGCAAGCAGGTGCTCAATGTGGGGAGCGGATCGGAGGCGCGGCTCTGCGTGCCGGCCGAGGGCGACATGGTCGCGGTGATCGGCCAGAATCGCAAGCTGCTGGTCTTTCCGGCGGCGCAATTGCCGGAGATGGCGCGCGGCAAGGGCGTGCGGCTGCAGAAATACAAGGATGGCGGGATTTCCGATGCCAAGCTGTTCGCATCGGCGGATGGGCTGACCTGGACGGATTCCTCGGGCCGGACCTTCACCAAGAGCATGGCCGATCTCAAGGACTGGATCGGCGACCGGGCGCAGGCCGGACGCCAGCCGCCGACCGGCTTCCCGCGCAACAACCGGTTCAAGGGGTAGACCGGCAGCGCGTCACTCGCTGGTGACGGAGAATTCCACAATGATCGGCAGGTGGTCCGAGCCGCTGGGCTCGCCCGTCCGCAATTCGTGGATCTCGATATTGCCCCGCGTCATCACGTGGTCGATGGGCAGCAAGGCCGGCGCCGGGCGCCAGTCGCGCAGATAGTACCAGAGCTTGGGGAAGGTCGGCAGGTTGCGCGTATGGCGGACCAGCCCGGCTTCGGCGACGAAATTGCGCAGGGCGTAGGACCAGGGCGTCGAGTTGAAATCCCCCACGAGGATCAGCGGCGGCTGCACGGTGGAAAGCGCATCGCGCAGGATGGCGAACTGCACCGCCTGGCGGGTGACCGGCGCCGGCCAGTCGTTATGGGTGGTGGCGAGGGAGAAGTCGGGGGCGTCGTCCACGTCGAACCGCACCATGATGCGGGCCGTGCGCTCGGTGCTCATGATCGAGGAGGAGCAGGCGTCCTCGTCGAGCGGCTGGAAGGGGATTTTGGAATAGAGCCCGACAAAGGCGCGCTGGCCGCCGGCGCAATACTGGAAATGGGGATAGAGGGCGGCGAGCAGCGGATGGATGACCCGGCGCACCTCGGGGTGATATTCCTGCAAGGCGAGGATGTCGGGATCGACGGTCTCCACATTGGCGACGATGGAGGCCGGTTCCTCGTTGCGCCCGAAGACGTTGAAGGTCATCAGCCGATAGGTCGCGGCGCCGGCACTGGGCGTGGCGCGGGGCTGGAAACCGCTCACCGCTTCGGGGACATAGATGATGGTCGACGCCACCAGCCCGGTCGCCGCGACGCTCATGGCGAGGGCGCGGGCGATGTCGAAGCGCACGAAGACCGGCGCGGCGCAAAGGAGGAACACAAGGCCGAAGAACAGCACCGGCTGGATATGGTTGAACAGGTCGAGCACCGGATAGACGAAGCCCAGCGCTCCGGCGATGGCCATGGCGGCAAACAGGCCACATCCCAGGAGATAGAGCGCGGCGATGCCGCCCGCGATTATGGTCTTGAGGACCTTCACGCTATGCGACGTCCGGGTCGAGATCGATCCATCCCTGTGCGCCGCGCTGCACCTCGAGCGGGGCGAAGCCGGTCTTGTAGGTCATCTTGGGGGAGTTCTTCACCCAATAGCCCAGATAGAGATAGCCGCCGAGCCCGCGCGCCCGGGCGATGTGATCAAGGATCATCATGGTGCCCAGCCCGCGATGGGCGAGATCGGGATCAAAGAAGCTGTAGACCATGGACAGACCGTCCGGCAGCGGATCGGTGAGCGCCACGCCGACCAACTGGCCTTCCTCGCCATCCGGGCCGGAGCGGGTCAGCCGGTATTCGACGAGGATCGACTGCACGGGCGTGTCCTCGACCATGAATTCATAGTCGAGATAGCTCATCTGGGTCATGCCGCCGCCATCGTGGCGGGACTGCAGATAGCGCTTGAACAGGGCGTATTGCTCGCTGGTGACCAGCGGGGGCACGACGTCGGAGACGATGTCGTCATTGCGCTTGAGATTGCGCTTGTGCCGGGTGGCCGGGCGGAAATCCCTTGTCCTCACCCGCACCGACTGGCAGGCGTCGCAATCGAGGCAGGCGGGGCGGTAGATGAGGTTCTGCGACCGGCGGAAGCCGTGGTCGGAAAGGATATGGTGCAGGGCGGCCGCGCGCCGGCCCGAGAGATGGGTGAACAGCTTGCGCTCCTGCCGGCCTTCCAGATAGGGGCAGGCGGAGGGGGCGGTGAGGAAGAACTGGGCGCTTTCCGGCGTATGGTCCATCGGGGGAGGCTCGTTCGACCAGAGACTGCGAAGGCCCCAGTGTAGTCTCCCCTTACGCCGGGCGCAACGCGGCAGATGCGATCAGGCGGCTTCGTGCCGGTTGAAGGCGTGCCAATGCCGCTCCATGGGCGAGCGGCGCACCATCAGCGTGCCCACGATCATGTCGTGCAGCAATTGGCGGCGATTGGTGAACAGGCCCAGCAGCGTGATGAAAGGGGTGAGAATGGCGCAGGAAATCCAGAACACCACCACATGGATCATCGCCATCCAGCCGTCGAGGGTCGTCTCGCGGGTGGGGGTCAGCACGATGTCGGTGGCGCGCATGCCGACCGTCGCGCGCCAGCGCGAGCCGAGCGTCACCGCGTAATAGGCGATGAAGATGATGGGGACGATGACCGGAATGGCCAGCCAGGCGAGCCCGAAGGTGAGAAAGCCCAGGATGGCGGCGCACACCATGGCGACGGCGACCAGGATGCCCATGATCACGCAATCGATGACGAAGGCGATGATGCGCCGGCTGAGGATGCCGTCGAACAGTTCGGGCGAACTGGACGGATCGGGCAGGTCGTTGCGCAAGATGCGGCCGAAGAAATCTGTTGCCATGGTCCCGTGCTCCTTGGATCGCCTCACAGATGTGTGCGCGACGGGCCCATGACAAGAGGCGGCGTTCAATTGCCGGAGATTACGTGCGACCCATCCGGCGTGCGGAAACCGATGTCCCGCTCACCCATTGATCTTTCGCGCCATGTCGAGGGCGAAATAGGTGAGGATGCCCGAGCAGCCGGCGCGCTTGAAGCCCATGAGGCTTTCGGCCATGGCCGCCTCGCGATCGATGGCGCCGGCCTGGGCGGCAAAGGCGATCATCGCGTATTCGCCCGACACCTGATAGGCGAACACCGGCACGTCGAAGCGGTCCTTCACCATGCGGCAGACGTCGAGATAGGGCATGCCCGGCTTGACCATGATCCAGTCCGCGCCCTCGGCCAGATCCTGCTCGACCTCGAGGATGGCGTCCTCGGCATTGGCCGGGTCCATCTGGTAGGTGAGCTTGGAGCCCTTGAGCCGCGCGCCCGAGCCGACCGCGTCGCGGAACGGGCCGTAAAATGCGGAGGCGTATTTGGCGGCGTAGGAGAGGATGATGGTCTTTTCCAGCCCCTCGTCGTCGAGCGCGCCGCGAATGGCGGCGACACGCCCGTCCATCATGTCGGACGGGGCGATGACATCGGCGCCCGACTGGGCCTGCACCAGTGCCTGCTTGACGAGGATGGCGACGCTTTCATCGTTGAGGATTTCCTCGCCCCGCATCACCCCGTCATGGCCATGGGTGGTGTAGGGATCGAGCGCCACATCGGCCACGAGCCCGATCTCGGGCACCGCGTCCTTGATGGCCGACAGCGTGCGGCAGATGAGATTGTCGCGATTGATGCCCTCGGCGCCATCCTCCGAGCGCAGGGACGGGTCGATATTGGGAAACAGCGCCATGGCCGGTATGCCCTCGGCGCGGGCCGCTTTCGCCGCCTCGACGGCGAGGTCGATGGACAGCCGCTCGACCCCGGGCATGGATTTGACCTCCTGGCGCTCGTTCTGGCCCTCGATCACGAAGATCGGCCAGATGAGATCGCCGGGCACCAGCGTATTCTCCCGCATCAGATCGCGGCTCCAGCCGGCCATGCGCGGACGGCGCAGCCTGCGGCCTGCGAGGAAATCCATGTCGTGCTTTTCGAAGGTCATGGGGCGCTCCCGTCAATGTCGCCTCGTGCATAGCAGCGCCCGCCGCCGCTGCAAAGAGACCGATGGCCACAGGCCCGCGCATGCTTGTCCATCGGCGGCAAATCAGGTTTTGTCGCGTTTCCGAACCGGAAAACCGGTTCCACTTTTCCTGGAAACGCTTTAGCTGGTCATGGCACGGGGGAATCGCGGATGGATTTCACACACAGACAGACCGCCCTGGCGACGCGCGTGCTGGCGCTGGCCAGCCTCGTGATCGGGCTCGCCGACGCCGCGGGCCTGCTGGGGCTGGGACGCGGCAGCGCCAGTCCCATCGCCGCGCTGGGCCGCGACGGCTTCGTGCTGCTCAGCGCCCTGACCCTCATGCGCCTGTTCGCGGCCATCGGCCTGTGGATGCGGGTGCAGTGGGGCGCGGTGATCCTCGGGGGATCGCTGCTGATCGAAATCGGCCTCTACCTCGCCGGCAGCGCCTGGATTGCGCTCAGTTTGTGGGGATTTATCTTCAAAACTGCCACCTTGCTGGCAACCATTGCCCTGCTGGGCTTCGCCCGCTTCCTGACCCGCCGCCAACTGGCCGACTGAGTCTCCCGGGCCGGTTTTTCCACAACCGGACGCCTGGGCGCGGGCCGGCGCAACCGCCCGCGCCATGGGGCGTTGCGGGCGTTCACTCCCCGTAAAGGTTACAAATTCCACACCTGGGGTAAGGAAGCAAAAACCAAAAAACGCCAAGTTTTCCCGTAAGATAACATTAAGCGTGTCTCTTAAACCGATCTTATGGGCACCCCGCTAGGTTGGCATCACAGACGCGAACAAATCGCGCAAAAAATGACAGTGAGGCAAAACCGATGGCTAACAATCTTTCCGCAAAGGCTGATACTCAGCGTCCCAGTCTCAAGCCGCTCTATCTCGAAGCGGTCTCGCGGGTCGAACGGCTGCACCGCCGCCTGCTCGATCTCATCAAGGACGAGTTCGACCGCATGGGCTGGGACGATATCAACCCGGTGCAGGCCCTGCTGATGTTCAATATCGGCGACAGCGAGCTGACCGCGGGCGAGTTGCGCACAAGGGGCTATTACCTGGGCTCCAACGTCTCGTACAATCTCAAGAAGCTGGTCGAAACGGGCTATATCTTCCAGGAGCGCTCCAAGACCGACCGGCGCTCGGTACGCATCCGGCTCAGCCCCAAGGGCGAGGAAGTGGCGGAAGTCATCGACGAACTCTATGAGCGCCATCTCAATTCGATCGAAAAGGTCGGCGGACTGGGCGAATCCGACTTTGCCGGCCTCAATACCGCGCTGTCGCGACTCGAGCGCTTCTGGGTCGACCAAATTCTCTACAAATTGTAGGGCTGGCGCCTGTGGCCATCGCGCCACACCCTCCGATCAAACGCCGGTCCATGGGCCGGCGTTTCTTATTTGCGCCGTAAATTCTGCATAGCGGCGGTCAAAGTCAGGTGAGAGCCGTTGTGATGCGGCCGGGCTTGAGGCAAAAGAGCCAGTCGACACATCCTTCTTTCGATCAGGTAACGAAACGCGATGCGCGAAATTTCTGCAAAACTCAATCGGCGAACCGTCATGACCGGTATGTCGGCCCTTGCTGCCGCTGCCGCGTTGCCCGTGCCGGCCCAGGCCCAGTCGCTCCTGGGCAATCTCATGGGACGCCGCACCGTCACCCAGGAAGAACTCGAGCTCAACTCGCGCCAGGCCATGGACGCCATCGGCGGCAACGACCCGATCGTCTCGGTCGACACCGAATACAATCTGCAGCGCGTCGCCCAGTATTACGAGCGCCTGGCCAATATCGGCGGCTGGCCGGACGTGCCGGCGGAGATCTTCCAGCTCTCGCTCGGCTCGGATCGCCGCGCCGTGCGGGACCTGCGCACCTATCTGATGCATACCGGCGACCTGTCGCAGGAAGCGGGCCTCTCCGACCAGTTCGACACCCAGGTCGACGCCGCCGTGCGCGGCTTCCAGGCCCGCCACGGCCTGCAGATCCATGGCAAGGTCGATGAATACACCTATTGGGCCATGAAGGTGCCGGCCGCGACCCGGCTCAACCAGATCCGGCTCAATATCGAGCGCGTGCGCGGGCTCGAGGGCAAGCTGTCGGACCGCTATGTCAACGTCAACATTCCCGCCGCCGCCATCGAGACCATCCAGACCAAGCAGGTGGCGCGCCGCCATACGGCGGTGGTGGGCAAGATCGACCGCCAGACCCCGATCCTGCGCAGCCGCATCCACCAGATCAACTTCAACCCCTACTGGACGGTGCCGGTCTCGATCATCCGCCGCGACATCATCAAGCTGGTCAACGACAATCCCAATTACCTCAACGAATATTCGATCCGCATCTTCGACGGCAGCGGCAGGGAAGTGCCCCAGAGCGCCATCAACTGGCAGACCGAGGAGGCGGTGAACTATACGTTCCGCCAGGACCCCGGGGCCCAGAACTCCATGGGCAACGTCAAGATCAACTTCCACAATCCGCATGCGGTCTATCTGCACGACACCCCGCAGCAGGACCTGTTCAGCGAAAACGGCCGCTTCCACTCCTCGGGCTGCGTGCGCGTCGCCAATGTGGCCGATTTCGTCACCTGGATCCTGCAGGATTCCGGCTATGACATCATCGACGTCAACGCCGCCTTCGCCTCGGGCGAGCGGGTCGACGCCAGCGTCACCAATCCGGTGCCGATCTTCATGACCTATTTCACCGCCTGGGCCAATCGCAACGGCGTCGTGAGCTTCCGCGACGACGTCTATGAATTCGACGCCCAGGGCCGGGTGGATTTCCCCGAAATCAACGCCTGACCGCAAGGAGCGGGAAGGCGATGAGCGCGGCGGGGGCGGGCCGGGAAGTTCTGTTCGAGTTCCACCGGGCCGGGCCGCAGGTCCGGGTGGCGGCCATCGACGTCGCCACCGGCATCGAAGTGGTGGCCATCGCGCCGGCCACCGCCTCGGAATTGCAGATGAAAAACCTCGCTTTGGCCAAGCTGCGCCGGCGGATCGAGCGCGAAGCGACCGAAGGACGCCTCTGAACGCCGGTTCGCCCGATCTTTGCTTGGAATCGCCGGCGCGCCCGTGCTATGCCCAGCGCGCTTGCTTGCCAATCCAGCATTTCTTGCAACAGGTCGAGGGTCCTCCATGAGCGCCACCGGGTCCGCCCCGCTTTTTCCCGATTTCTTCTCCCGCACCATTGCCGATCACGATCCGATCGTCGCCAAGGCGATTGCCGACGAGCTCGGTCGCCAGCAGCACGAGATCGAGCTGATCGCTTCGGAAAACATCGTCTCCAGCGCCGTGCTCGAAGCGCAGGGCTCGGTGATGACCAACAAATATGCTGAGGGCTATCCGGGCCGGCGCTATTATGGCGGTTGCCAGTTCGTGGACGTGGTGGAGCAACTGGCCATCGACCGCGCCAAGGAGCTGTTCGGCTGCGGCTTCGCCAATGTGCAGCCCAATTCGGGCAGCCAGGCCAATCAGGGCGTCTTCCAGGCGCTGCTGCAGCCCGGCGACACCATTCTGGGCATGAGCCTCGACGCGGGCGGCCACCTGACCCATGGGGCGCGGCCCAACCAGTCCGGCAAATGGTTCAACGCCATCCAGTACGGCGTGCGCAAGCAGGACGGCCGCGTGGACATGGACCAGGTCCGGGCCCTCGCAGTGGAGCATCAGCCCAAGATGATCGTCGCGGGCTTTTCGGCCTATTCGCGCATTCTGGACTGGGCCGCGTTCCGCGCCATCGCCGACGAGGTGGGGGCCTATCTGTTCGTCGACATGGCGCATGTGGCCGGGCTGGTGGCGGCGGGGGTCTATCCCAGCCCGTTCCCGCACGCCCATGTGGCGACGACCACCACCCACAAGACCTTGCGCGGACCGCGCGGCGGGCTGATCCTCACCAATGACGAGGACATCGCCAAGAAGGTCAATTCGGCGATCTTCCCCGGAATCCAGGGCGGGCCGCTGATGCATGTGATCGCCGCCAAGGCGGTGGCCTTCGGCGAGGCGCTGACCCCGGCTTTCGGGCAGTACGCAAAGCAGGTGGTCGCCAACGCCCAGATGCTGGCCGACACGCTGGTCAAGGGCGGGCTGGAGATCGCCACCGGCGGCACCGAGAACCATTTGATGCTGGTCGATCTGCGGCCCAAGCAGGTGACCGGCAAGGCGACCGAGGCGGCGCTGGAGCGCGCCAACATCACCTGCAACAAGAACGCCGTGCCGTTCGATCCGGAAAAGCCGGCCATCACCTCGGGCATCCGCGTCGGAACCCCGGCCGCCACCTCGCGTGGCTTCGGCACCGAGGAATTCCGTCAGGTCGGCGAATTCATGGTCGAGGTGATCGACGGGCTGGCCGCCAATGGCGAGGGCAATAATGGAGCCGTCGAGGCCCAGGTCAAGGAAAAGGTCCTCGAACTGACCGCCCGGTTCCCGATTTACGGATAAGCCAATGCGTTGCCCCTATTGCGGGAATGACGATACGCAGGTCAAGGATTCCCGGCCCACCGAGGATTCCAACGCCATCCGCCGCCGCCGCGTCTGCAATGGATGCGGCGGACGGTTCACCACATTCGAGCGGGTGCAACTGCGCGACCTGATCGTGGTCAAGAAATCCGGGCGCAAGGTGCCCTTCGACCGCGAGAAGCTGGCCCGCTCGGTGACCACGGCGCTGCGCAAGCGCCAGGTCGATCCCGAAGCGGCCGAGCGCATGATCTCCGGCGTCGTCCGGCAGCTCGAAAGCCTGGGCGACGTAGAAGTGACCTCCGAGCAGATCGGCGAATATGTCATGGATGGGCTCAAGGGGCTCGATGACGTGGCCTTCGTGCGGTTCGCATCGGTCTACAAGAATTTCTCCGGCGCCGACGATTTTCAGTCCTTTCTCACCGAGATGGGACATGTGGACCCCTCCCTTCCCGAGGACGAGGGATGACGCCACTCGCGCCGGCCGATCTGCGCTGGCTCGAATCGGCGGCGCGGATGGCCATGCCCTATCGCGGCACCACGGCGGAAAATCCCACTGTGGGCGCCGTGGTCGTCTCGGCGGACGGAAGGGTGCTGGGCCGGGGCGTGACCGCGCCGGGGGGACGCCCGCATGCCGAGCCGCTGGCCCTCGCCATGGCGGGGGAGGCGGCGCGGGGCGCAACCCTTTATGTGACGCTGGAGCCCTGCAACCATTGGGGCCGCACGCCGCCCTGCGTCGATGCGGTGATCGCCGCCGGGATCGCGCGCGTGGTGTGCGGGGCCACCGACCCCGACCCCCGCACGGCGGGAGAGGGCATTGCGCGCCTGCGCGCCGCCGGCATCGCGGTGCATGCGGGGGAGAATCTGGCGGCGATCGAGCGGTTGCATGAAGGGTTCTTCTCGCGCATCCGCCGCGGGCGGCCCTTCGTGACCGCCAAGCTGGCGGTTTCCCGCAACGGGATGATCGGCCGCAGCGACCGGGGCAATGTGGCGATCACCGGGGAGGAGGCGCGGCGCTGGACCCATATGCAGCGCGCGCTCAGCGATGCGGTGATGGTGGGGGCCGGCACCGCCCGGCTCGACACTCCCAGACTCACCGTGCGCCTGGCCGGACTTGAGGGTCGGCGGCCGCTGCGCGTGGTGCTCGGGGGGCGGGAGCCCTTGCCGCGCGACCTGACTCTCTTTGAGTCCAATGACGCACAAACCCTTGTGATCCTTGCTGAAAACGGCAAAGCTGAATCAGTTTCTCAACAGGCCGAGACGGTGGTTGTGGCCGGGCGGGATGGCCGCCCCGAACTCGGCGCGGCGCTGGCCGCGCTGGCGCAGAGGGGCATCGGCCGGCTGCTGGTCGAGGGCGGGGCCGGGCTCAACGACGCCCTTCTCGACGCGGGTCTGATCGACCGCTTCTGCCTGCTCGAAGGGGCCGGGGTGGTGGAGGCGGATGGCGTGCCGGCCACTGTTCACGGCACCTTGCCGGAGCGTTTGACGCAACTGGGGTTCAGCCCGGTTGAAACGCGGGCGCTGGGGTGCGATATGCTCACCACCTTCGAGAAAGGCTGACATGTTTACTGGCATCATCACCGATATCGGAACGCTGCTCGTCGCCGAGGATCGCAATGACGGTCGCAAGCTGCGCATCGGCACGCGCTACGCGCCCGATGGCATCGACCTGGGCGCCTCGATCATGTGCGAGGGCATCTGCCTCACGGTGACCGACAAGGGAACCGAGGCCGGCCGCAACTGGTTCGAGGTGTTCGCCGCGCGAGAAACCCTCGACGTGACGCGGGTGGGCGACTGGCGGGAAGGCCGCCGCATCAATCTCGAGCGCTCGCTCAAGGTCGGGGACGAACTGGGCGGCCATATCGTTTCCGGCCATGTCGACGGGCTGGCGCGGATCGTCGAGCGCCGGGAGATCGGCGACCAGATCACCTTCGTCCTCGAAGCGCCCGCCGAGCTGGCGCCCTTTATCGCCAAAAAGGGCGGGGTGGCGCTCAACGGCACCTCGCTCACCGTCAATACGGTTGATGGCAACCGCTTCTCTGTGCATCTGATTCCCCATACGCTCACCGCGACAAACTGGCCCGACTATCGCGAGGGCGATGCGGTAAATCTTGAAGTTGACCTGATGGCGCGCTATGCCGCGCGCCTGCTCGAAACCCGACGGGATTGAAACATGGCCAGTTCTGGCGACACCTTCTCCATCGCGCCCGGCGCAGCCACCGGCCAGCGCTATCTGATCGTCGAAGCGCGCTTCTACAATGACATCGCCGATGCGCTGCTCGACGGCGCCCGGTCCGCATTCGCAGCGGCCGGGGCCGAGGCCGATGTGATCACCGTGCCCGGTGCGCTGGAAATCCCCGCCGCCATCGCCATGGCCTCCGACCTCAAGGGCGATCTCTATGATGGCTTTGTGGCGCTGGGCTGCGTCATCCGCGGCGAGACCACCCATTACGAGATCGTCTCCAACGAGAGCGCTCGGGCGCTGATGGACCTCACCATCGCCGATGGGCTGGCGCTGGGCAATGGCATCCTCACCGTCGAGAACGAGGCGCAGGCCTGGGCCCGCGCGCGCAAGGGCGAGCAGGACAAGGGCGGCGGCGCGGCGATCGCGGCGATGGCCATGGCCGCCCTGCGCAACGGCCTGATGGAGGACTGAAAAATGGCGGACGACCACACGCCCGTCAGGCCGGCCAACCAGCGCGGCTCGGCCCGTCTCGCCGCCGTGCAGGCGCTCTACCAGATGGATATCGGCGAGCAGACCCTGGAAGAGACCCTGAGCCAGTTCGAAAGTTTCCGGCTGGGCCGGGAGCTGGAGGGCGATCAATATCTTCCCGCCGATGCGGATTATTTCCGGCACATCGTGCGCGGCGTGGTCCAGAACCAGATCAAGCTCGACCCGGTGATCAACGCCGCGCTGCAAAAGGGCTGGCCGATGACCCGGATCGACGCGACGCTGCGCGCGCTGCTGCGGGCCGGGGTGTTCGAGCTCACCATGCGCCGGGACATTCCGTTCAAGGTGGTGATCCGCGAATATGTCGACGTCGCCAACGCCTTTTACGAGGACGAGGTGCCGGGCATGGTCAATGGCGTGCTCGACGCGGTGGCGCGGAAATATTCGGACGGATATTCAGGCGCGGACAAGGCCTGAAGCTTGAGGGGCTGGCCTCAGATCGAGGCCAGCAGGTTTTCCACGAAATTGCGGTCTTCGCCATAAGAGCCGGTGCGGCGCTGCTCGATGGCGAAGATGCGGCCATCCTCGAGCGTATAGATGGCCTTGTCGGTGACGCGGCGATTGGCGCCGAAATAGACGGCGACCACGGTGCGTTCCTGGATGCTGGTGAGGCCGAAGGCGGTGCGGCTGATCTTGGTTTCCACGTAATACCAGGCGGTCTCGCCGCCGAAGGTCGAGGTGGTCTGGGGCGAGCCGAGCACGATGCGCACCAGATCCTGGCTGGCGCCCGGCTGGACCTGGCGGATGGCGTCGTCGGGCAGCACATAGCCCTGGGTCCGCTGGCTGACGAGGCCCGACCCCGAGCAGGCCGAAAGCGTGAGGCCGAGCGCGATGGCTGCTGCGAGGGGGGACATGCGGACAAGGGCATTACGCAGGGTCATGGAATTGACTTTCCTCAGCTCTCTCGACTATAGCCTCGCGACGATGCGCCAGGGATTTTGGGTGATGTTTAGCCGTCCTAGGATAGCTCTGGCAAGCGGCCAGTCCAAATTCTCGCCTCAGCCCGCCCGCTTTTCCCATCCGCGAGACACGATGACATGATCCTGTCCCTTTTCCGCAAGACCAAGTTCACCGCGCCCGTTTACGCCGTCTATAGCGCCATTGTGGCGCAATCCCGGCGCCCGGTGTTCTATGCGGAGTGGGGGGCGTCCGACACCATGACGGGGCGGTTCGACATGATCTCGCTGCATGCGGCCCTCGTTTTCAGGAGGCTGCGCTCGAGCGAGAAGGAGACCAGGCAATTCTCCCAGAACGTCTTCGATTGCTTCTTCAAGGACATGGACCGCTCGCTGCGGGAAATGGGCGTGGGCGATCTTTCCGTGGCCAAGCGGATCGAGAAGATGGGGAGCCTTTTCTACGGTATGCTCACCAGCCTTTCCGAAGCGCTCGATTCGCGCGAGCGCGAAGAGGTGAAGGCTTTCCTGTCGCGCAATTTCCATGCGGGCGGAACCCATCCCGAGGCTGACAGGTTTGCCGACTACATCCTGCTTTGCGACGATTTCCTCGCCACCCAGCCGGTCGCGGACATCATGGCGGGCACGGTGAATTTCGGAGAACCCAAATGACGCGCAGGCTCCAGGCCCTCGATCTCGATGGGGTGATTCAGGTCGACAAGATTCCCGGCGCTGGCCGGACGGTGAAGATCACCACCGACGCCGAGCAGCGCGAGATGCTGGCCGAGCGGTTCAAGGTCAGCGCCGTGCCGGCCTTTTCCGCCGACCTCGTCGCCAGCCGCTTCCGTGGCGGCATCCAGGCCAAGGGCCGGGTGGAGGGCATGGTGGTCCAGCCCTGCGTCGTCACCGGCGATCCTGTGGAGCAGGCGATCAGCGAGCCGGTCGACCGCGTCTTCCTGCCAGGCCATGACGCGGCCAGCGAGGCGACGGCGGGGGCCGAGGTGTTCGTCAATCTCGAGGATGACGATCTGCCCGATTATTTCGACGGCAACGAGATCGATCTCGGCGAACTGGCCATGGAGATCTTCGCTTTGGCCATCGATCTCTATCCGCGCAAGCCGGGGGCCGAGCTCGAAGCCGGCTCGGCCGGAGACGATCCGGCCGAGCTCTCGCCCTTCGCCGCCCTCAAGGCGCTCAAGAAGGATTGAGCGTTTTGCGGGCCGCGATTGACATGTTCGCCCTTGCGGGTTCATTGACTATGCTCTTGACGGGAACGGCGGCATTCGCGCCGCGACCGATCGCGGGCAGGTACCAAGGCAGGCAATGAGTGGAACGATAACCATCTCCGTGGACGCTATGGGCGGAGACAATGCTCCGCGCGCCCCGCTTCACGCAGCCAAGCTGCTGCTCAGGGAACGCCCGGACGCACGCTTCATCTTTCACGGCCGCGAAGAGGTCCTGACGCCGCTTCTCGACGAGTTCGCCGAATTGCGGCCCGTCTCGGAAATCCGGCACAGCGAAACCGTGATCACCATGGACGACAAGCCCAGCCAGGCCCTGCGCAAGGGCCGGGGCACCTCGTCGATGTGGGCCACGATCCAGTCGGTGCGCGACGGGGAGGCCGCCGTCGCCATATCGGGCGGCAATACCGGCGCGCTGATGGCCATGGCCACCTTCTGCCTGCGCACCATGGAAGGCATTTCCCGCCCGGCCATCGCCGCCATCTGGCCGACCGTGCGCTCCGACATCATCGTCTTGGACGTGGGCGCCACCATCGGGGCCGATGCCGACCAACTGGTGGATTTCTCCATCCTCGGCGCCGCCTTGGCCCGGGCCGTGTTCGACACGCCCAGCCCCACCGTGGGTCTGCTCAATGTCGGGGTGGAAGAGGCCAAGGGCAATGAATGGGTCAAGGACGCCGGCAAGATTCTCGGGGAAACCAGCGGGGTAGGGTTCACCTACAAGGGATTCGTCGAGGGCGATGACCTGGGCAAGGGGACCGTCGACGTGGTGGTGACCGAGGGGTTCACCGGCAATGTCGCCCTCAAGACCGCCGAGGGCACGGCGCGGCAGGTGGGCACCTATCTGCGCGACGCGCTGAAATCCTCGTGGCTCTCCAAGATCGGCGCGCTGTTCGCCAGCCAGGCGCTGGCCGCCATCCGCAGCAAGATGGACCCGCGCACCGTCAATGGCGGCGTGTTCCTCGGCCTCAATGGCGTCGTTATCAAGAGCCATGGTGGCACCGACGAGATCGGTTACAAGAGCGCCCTTGGGCTGGCCTATGACATGGCGCGCAACGATCTCATCGAAAAGATCCGGGACGGCGTGAGCCGCTTTCCCGCCCCGGCAGATCCTGCCGCCCCAACCAGCTCGGAGGCACCGACAGCGTGAGCAGAATTCAGTCAGTCGTACGGGGCATTGGCGGATATCTGCCGAAACGCATCATGACCAATGACGAGATGTCCAAACTGGTCGATACGTCCGACGAGTGGATCGTGCAGCGCACGGGCATCCGCCAGCGCCATATCGCCGCGGAGGGCGAGATGACCTCCGACCTGGCCGTCAACGCGGCCCGGATGGCGCTCGAGCGCGCCGGGATGCAGGCGGGCGATATCGACCTGATCATCGTGGGCACCACCACCGCCGACATGACCTTCCCCTCCGCCGCGGCCATGGTGCAGCACAAGCTCGGCATCACGAAGGGCTCGGCCTTCGACGTGCAGGCGGTCTGCTCGGGCTTCGTCTTCGCGGTGGCGACGGCGGACAGCTATCTCAAGACCGGGCTGGCCAGGCGGGCGCTGGTCATCGGGGCGGAGACCTTCTCGCGCATCCTCGACTGGACCGATCGCGGCACCTGCGTGCTGTTCGGCGACGGGGCAGGGGCCATGGTGCTGGAAGCCGAGGAGGTGGCCGACGACGCGCCGGAACGGGGCGTGCTCGCCTCCAGCCTGCGCACGGACGGAACCCATTGGGAAAAGCTCTATGTGGATGGCGGGGTCTCCTCCACCGGCACCGTGGGCCAGCTTCGCATGGAAGGCCGCGAGGTGTTCAAGCACGCCGTCGGGATGATCTCCGACGTGGTGGAGGACGTGCTGGAGAAAACCGGCAAGACCACGGGCGATCTCGACTGGTTCGTGCCGCACCAGGCCAATCGCCGCATCATCGACGGCGCGGGCCGCAAACTGGGCATCCCGGAGCACAAGACGGTGATCACCGTCGACAAGCACGCCAACACCTCGGCGGCCTCGGTGCCCCTGGCACTGTGGGTCGCCAGCGAAGACGGACGAATCAAGCCCGGCGACCTCGTGATGATCGAGGCCATGGGCGGCGGCTTTACCTGGGGTGCTTCGCTCATTCGCTGGTAGGACGTTGACCCTGCGGGCTTTTGAGCGTTAAGTGTTTGAAATCTTGGGGGATGCCTTTCGGGACTCTATAAGGTTGAGGGGAACACCATGGCGGGAAAAACGGTGACACGCGCCGATCTGGCGGAAGCCGTATATCAATCGGTCGGCCTGTCGCGCACCGAATCTGCTGAACTGGTCGAGCGATTTCTGCAAATCCTCAGTGACGCGCTGGCCACCGGCGACAATGTGAAACTGTCGTCTTTCGGGTCGTTTCAGGTGCGATCCAAGAACGAGCGGATCGGCCGGAATCCCAAGACGGGCGAGGAGGTTCCGATCCTTCCGCGGCAGGTTCTTGTGTTTAAACCGTCCAATGTCTTGAAATCCAAGATCAACAAATCTATGGTCCGCGCTGGAAAATAACACTTTTCACCGGGACCAGTCGCGTTGGATAAATCGCCAGACGCCTTCCGGACCATATCCGAAGCGGCGGAAGAACTCGATCTCCCTCAGCATGTCCTGCGTTTCTGGGAAACGCGGTTTGCTCAGATAAGGCCGCTCAAGCGCGGCGGCGGCCGGCGCTATTACCGCCCCGACGACGTGCAATTGCTCAAGGGCATCCGGCATCTTCTCTACGACCAGGGTTTCACCATCAAGGGCGTGCAGCGAATCCTCAAGGAGCAGGGCGCCAAGCACGTGGTGGCCATCGGGGAAACCGGATCGATCCGCCCCATCGCGCCGCAGGAACCTGCCATGGACGCGGCCGAAGCATTCGAGGACGCGGTCCAGTTCGCGCCCGATACCGCCCATGGCCAGATGCCGCTGGTCGAAGCGCCGCGCCCTGCGCCGGCCGGCCTGCCGCCCGAAAGCCGCGAGCGGCTCGAACGGGTTCTGCAGGCGCTCGAGGATTGCCGCAGCCTGATCGACAAGGCGCGCGGGTGATTCCCATAGCGCGGATCACGCCATTGCGATTAACGTGATTTTGGCGGTCAGCAATGTTGACCCCAGGCTTGCACATGGATACTAACCTGATGTGGCGGCTCAACTTATTGGCCGCAAGTGTCCATAAGCCAACGATTGGATCATGATCGTGACTCGTTTGAATCTTTTCCGTACGGCCACCGTCGCCTTTGCAGCCTCGCTCGCCCTGACCGCTGGAGCATCTGCACAGGAGACCACCGTCTCCCATCCTCAGGGTGAAACGACGATTTCCGGCGTGCCCGAGAAAGTGTTCACCATCGACTGGGCCGCGTTCGACAATCTCAATGCGCTGGGCGTCGACGTTGCCGGTGCACCCGGCTCGAACGCCCCGGGCTATCTCGCCGATCTCGTGACCGATGATCTGGTCAATGTCGGCTCGCTCTTCGAGCCCGATTTCGAAACCATCGCCGCCGAGCAGCCCGACCTCGTGATCGTCGCCGCCCGTTCGGCCGGCACCTATCCGCAGGTGTCGGAAATCGCCCCGACCATCGACATGTCGGTCAGCAATGCCGACCTCATCGCGGGCGTGGAAGGCAATATCGAGCAGCTGGGCGAAATCTTCGGCCTGCAGGATCGCGCCGCCGAGCTGGTCGCCGACCTCAACGCCAAGGTCGAAGAAGCCCGTGCCGCCGCAGACGGCAAGGGGATCGGCCTGGTTCTGGTCACCAATGCCGGCAATCTCGGCGTCTACGGCCCCGATTCGCGCGTGGCCTGGATCCACAATGAACTGGGCATTCCCTCGGTCATGGCCAATGTCGAAGACGGCGATCATGGTGGCGATGGCGTCTCCTTCGAATATCTGCTCGAATCCAACCCCGACTGGCTGTTCGTCGTCGACCGCGACGCCGGCGTGGGCAATGAAGGCGCGGCCGCTGCCCTGCTCGACAACGAGCTGATGCACCAGACCACCGCCTGGCAGAACGACCAGATCATCTATCTGGACCCGCAGGCCGCCTACATCACCATGCACGGCTATTCCGGGCTGATGCTGATGCTCGATCAGGTCATCGACGGCTACAACGCCGAATAATCCCGATCACATTCCGCTTGCCCGGCGATCCATCGCCGGGCATTGCCATTTCCGCCGGTCGAGAGGACCGGCGCAAGCGACAGGCGAGCTAAAGTGCGACTTCTCATAGTCGGAATCGTGCTGACGATCATCTTGGCGATCATCAGCCTGTTCATTGGCGTCAGCGACGTGTCGCTGGCAACGCTGCTCTCGTCCTCGCCGCAGGACCGGCCCATGCAGGTGCTGGTGATGAGCCGCATTCCCCGCACGCTGGCCATCCTTCTGGCCGGGTCGTCCCTCGCCATTGCCGGGCTGGTGATGCAGATCATCGTCCGCAATCGCTTCGTCGAGCCCTCGACGGCCGGCACCACCGAATCGGCCACGCTCGGGTTTCTCGTCGTGACGCTCCTGGCACCCGGATGGCCCCTGATGGCCAAGATGCTGGTCTCGGCGGTCTTCGCGCTGGGCGGAACGGCGCTGTTCCTGCGCATCCTGCGCTTCGTGCCCCTGCGCGAGGTGCTGCTCGTGCCGCTGGTCGGCATCATGCTGGGCGGGGTGATCGGCGCGATCACCAGCTTCTTTGCCTATCGCTTCAACCTGCTTCCCTCGCTGCTGGCCTGGAACATGGGCGACTTTTCCAGCGTGCTGCGCGGGCGCTACGAACTGCTCTGGTTCGGGCTGGCGGGAACCATCATGGCCTATATCGCCGCCGACCGGTTCACCGTCGCCGGCATGGGGCAGGATTTCACCACCAATCTCGGCCTCAACTACAAGCGGGTGATGACCCTGGGGTTGATCATCGTCTCGATCGTTAGCGCCGTGGTGCTGGTTTCGGTCGGCTCCATCCCCTTTCTCGGCCTCATCGTGCCCAATGTCGTCAGCCTGATGGTGGGCGACAACATGCGCCGGACAGTGCCCTGGGTGGCCGTGCTGGGCGCTACCTTCGTCCTCCTCTGCGACATCGTGGGGCGGCTGATCCGCTTCCCCTATGAAATCCCGATCAGCGTCGTGGTCGGCGTGGTGGGCAGTGCCCTGTTCCTGTATCTGCTGCTGAGGAAGCGTCACAATGCGTAATCTGCGGTGGTCGCGTCCGACGATCGTGCTGGCCGTGCTGGTCGCGCTGGCGCTGGTCTCGATCGTCTGTTTCATGACGCTGGGCGCCAGGGGAAGCTGGAGCTTCATCATCCCGTTCCGGGGGCGCAAGCTGATCGGGCTGATCCTCGTCGCCTATTCGGTGGCCATTTCCACCGTGCTGTTCCAGACCGTCACCAATAACCGCATCCTCACCCCTTCGATCATGGGGTTCGATGCGCTCTATATCCTCTTGCAGACCTCGATCGTCTTTTTCCTCGGGCCGCAAATGCTGGCGCTCATCAACCCCTACGCCCAGTTCGGGATCGAAGTGGCGTTGATGATCGCCTTCTCATGGCTGCTGTTCCAATGGCTGTTCCTGCGCGAGGGCAGGAGCCTGCACCTGCTGGTTCTGGTCGGCATCGTGTTCGGCATCTTCTTCCGCAGCCTGTCGAACTTCATGCAGCGCTTCCTCGATCCCAACGCCTTCCAGGTGCTGCAGGACAGCTTCTTTGCCAGCTTTTCGTCCATCGACCCCACCCTGCTCGGGGTGGCCTCGCTGCTGGTCGGGCTTGTCTCGCTGCTGCTCTGGCGCATGGGGCACAGCTTCGACGTGCTGTCGCTGGGCCGGGAAACCGCGATCAACCTCGGCGTCGACTACAAGCGGACGGTGGTCATCATCCTGGCCTCGGTCGCGGTGCTGGTATCGGTCTCGACCGCGCTGGTCGGCCCGATCACATTCTTCGGCCTTCTTGTCGCAAGTCTCGCCCATGGACTTATCGGCAACTCCAAACACCGATATATTTTGCCCGCGGCGGTGCTGCTGGGCATCATCGCCCTGGTCGGCGGTCAGACCCTGTTCGAGCGGCTGTTCGCCTTCGACACGGCGCTGTCGATCATCGTTGAGTTCCTTGGGGGCTTCGTCTTCATCATTCTTATCCTGCGGGGAGCGGCCCGATGATCATTACCTCCGGCCTCAAGAAATATTACGGCGATACGGCTGTGGTGGACGATGTTACCGTCGAGCTGCCGGCCTGCGGCATCACCTCGATCATCGGCCCCAACGGGGCGGGCAAGTCGACCATGCTGTCCATGGTGTCGCGGCTTCTGGGCATGGATGCCGGCTCGGTGACCGTGGACGGGCTGGACGTCTCCAAGACGCCCAGCGACGTCCTGGCGCGGCGGCTCTCCATCCTGCGGCAGGACAACCACATGACGGCGCGCCTCACGGTGCAGGACCTGGTTGCCTTCGGCCGCTATCCCCATTCCAAGGGGCGCCTCACCATCGAGGACAAGGAGCATATCGACCGCTCCATCGCCTATCTCAACCTCGACGAGTTCCGGAACCGGTTCCTCGACGAGCTTTCGGGCGGGCAGCGCCAGCGCGCCTTCGTGGCCATGGTGCTGTGCCAGGACACCGACTATGTGCTGCTCGACGAGCCCCTGAACAATCTCGACATGAAGCACGCCATGGGCATGATGAAGCTGATGCGCCGCGCCTGCCGCGAACTGGGCAAGACCGTGGTGCTGGTGCTGCACGACATCAATTTCGCGTCCTGGTATTCGGACTACATCATCGCCATGAAGAACGGCAAGGTGGTGCGGCACGGCGACAAGAACGCCATCATCAATCCCGAGGCGCTCAAGGAGATCTACGAGATGGACATCAATGTCCATGAGATCGGCGGGCACCGGGTGTCGCTGTTCTACGACTGAGATAGCAGACGTTTCTCTACCGATCGATCGTGCCGCGCGTTAAGAAGCGCTCGGCCATTTCGGCCGTGCCAAGCGCGTAGGTGGCGTGCAGGCTGCGGGCCAGGTCGGTTTCCGCGTGCGAGCCCGTCCAGGCGAGCAGCGCCATGCGGCGCAGCAGCACCATGCAGTCGAGCATGGCTTCGTGCGGGGGCGCGAAGGCCCTGACGCGGCGATAGCCCTCCAGCCAGGCCGCGCGCAGGGCAGGAACGGTTTCGCTGTCCTCGAAGAACGAGACGGCAGCGCCGAAATCATAGCCGAACCAGCAATAGCCGCAGTCGTCGAAATCGATCAGCCGCGTCACGCCATCGCAGACGAGGAGATTGGCGAGGCGCATATCCGCATGGATGAGCCCGAACCGGTCGCGGCCCATGCCATAGGCGGCGAGCCGGTCGCGCAGGGCGGCGTCGAGCCGGGCGACCTGCCGATAGACTTCGCCAGAGACCCCCGGTGCCTTGCGCCAGTCGCCCCAGATGCCGTCGGGATCGAGGATGGCGGGGGCGGTCCAGGTCTGGCGGAAAAAGGGTTTTGGCGGCGTCCACGCCATCACATGCGCATGGCAGCGCGCCGCCAGCTCGCCGAGCTGCGCGAAGATGGGGGCGAGGTCGTCATCCTCCCGCGGCTCCCAGCCATCCTCGAAGGCAAAGGCGACCATGTGGCGCGTGTCCAACGGGGTAAGGAACGGCGCGGCCTGGACGAGAGCCCCGTCTGCGCCGGGCAGGGGGCGGGGGGTGAAGAGGCCAGCATCGCGGCGCAGCGCCTGCATCCAGGCCAGCTCGCTCTCTATGCCGAGCCGGGTGTGATAGCCGGGACGATGAACGCGCAATATGGCCCGGCGGCCATCGGGACGGTCGAGGCGGAAGGTGTGGTTTTCCGAAAGGTTGACCAGCGTCGTCGCGCTGCCGGCAAAGCCGGACCAAAGGCCGAGCGCCCTGTCGAGCTCGCCCCATTGCGAATCCATTTCCCCTCCCGATGCAGACGAAAAAGGCCCGAGGCATGCGCCTTCGGGCCTTTTTGATGAATGGTCGGAGCGGCCGGATTTGAACCGACGACCCTTTGTCCCCCAGACAAATGCGCTACCAGGCTGCGCTACGCCCCGATTGGGTTCTCACCTACAGAAAGCCTCGCCGGAGTGCAAGCCGTCCCAGTGCAAATTTTGTCATATGCGGTCGGAACATCCCGCTTCGATCCGCCGTTTAGATTCAATTGCGCAATCGGGGGACGTCAAATGCCCATACTCGTCATCATTCTTCTGGCCCTGCTGATCGGCACGGTGGGTTTCTGGGATGCGCTCGGCGCGATTCTGGGGGCGGTGGCCTTGCTGGTCCTGTTCTGGATTCTCGTCGCCGTGACCGTGGTCATCGTCGGCGTCTGGCTCATAGGACGCATCCGATCCTGACCCCGGCGCGCGCGCGACCGCGTACCAAAGCCCGCATTTGAGATGTTGAGACCCCAAATCAGCCCGAACATCAGCCACATATGGCGCCAATGTTCGCCTTCGTGCAGCGACGCGCAGAGGACAATGCCGATGAGAGACCATAACAGGACGATCACGATCGGGTCCTGCGTCTGCCGGTAGTTGCGCAAGGACACGATGACGCTTCCCACGGCCAGCGTGACCCAGGCGATGCCGCCGCCCCAGCCATAATTGACGAAGGAACTCAACCAGATGTTGTGGATGGGCTCGGGAAAGATCTTCTCGAGCTGGATGACGCCCAGTCCGATCGGGTCCTGGACGATCATCGGCACGACCTGCAGATAGCGCCCGTATCGGCCGTCCTCTCCGAGGTCATAGGCCTTGGCGAAGGTCAGGCGATCCAGGAGCTTTTCCGTAAAATCGGCCGAGGTGAGGCTGGCGATGACGAAAAGCGCAAGGCCGGCGGCCAGCAAGCCGCCCACGATCATGAGCAGGCGTCGCGGGCTCCGGCGATTCTGGTAGAAGATATAGGCAAATATGCAAAGCAGCGCCGCGACGATGGCGATGCGCGAGAACGAGAGCAGGATGCCCAGCAGGATGATGCCCATGGCGCCGAGCACGAACCATCTGCCGGAGCGCGTACGGGGGACCAGATAGGCGCAGAACATCAGGGCCGGGATCAGGAAGGACCCATACATGTTGGGGTCGTCGATCAGGCCCTTTGCGCGGCCGTCCCAGGTCAGCAAGGGATGTTGTATGAGAAAGCCGGCCGTGCCCAGTATCGAGGCAATCACGCAGGAGACGATATAAACCTTCATGAAGGTTTCGAAGTGCCGGCGGCTCCAGCTCATCGACACCACGCCGCCGATGACGCCGATCGAAATGGCAAAGCTCTTGGCCAAAAGCTCGAAGGCCACGAATTCCTCGCCGATATGGGGCAGCGAGGCGATGAAATAGGAAACCGCCCAGGCGCCGAGAATGAGGATCAGGTGGATCGAGCGGCGCGTCACCAGCTTTGTCCTGAATAGTGTCAGGTGGAACAGGGTGATCAGCAGCGACCCGATGAACAGCAGATCGACCGGGGAAGGCCGCATCAGCGTGTAGTTCATCGCCAATATGGCAATCAGAAAGACCAGGTTTCGCGTCGCGAACGTAACGAATCTCAGGTTCTTGAGACTGATCGTCGTGTCGGTGTTCTGCGTGTCGCCATAGGACGAGATGGCCTGGCTCATGGCAGAAGCCCGTAGCCGAGCCGGTATTCCATGGCGCCGCGCCCTTCGCAGTCCGAGGCGCTGGAAGCGAAATGGGTCTCCATCTTTACATTGACGCAGCGATAGACCGGCACCGTGCCTGGCTGTTCCTCCCCATAGAGCCAGCCCGCGGTGCGCTGCCAGGCATATCCCCCGGTTTCGCAGTCGCGCTCCTCGGCGAGCACATGATCCAACCGCCCGGACACGTCCCTCGAGCACTCGGCGATTTTGACGCCGGCTGCGTCTTGCGGCGGCTGGGTCAGCATATAGGCCACGATGGCATCGCGCCGGTAGCCAAGCAGATCGCCCGTCAACGGTCCGGTGGAGGTGACATGGGTCGCATGGAGAGGGGCCGTCCAGCGGGTGAGGGCCACGCCGGCCTGCACGGCAAGCGGCCGCGCTTGCATGGAGAGCGCCACCTCGCGATGCACCAGATAGCGGCTTTCGAACCCCTTTCCCGGGGGGATGTAGATGTAGCTGAGCACAAACCGGTCATCGACGGCGTTGCTGCCGTCCTGGGGATTCACGATGGTGATATAGGCGATGAGATCGGTATCGGCCGGCCGGTCCCAATCGGACCCGTCAACGGCGATGAGGGGTTCCTCGATATCGACGAAGGAAACCTTGTCCGCCGAAAGCGACAATCGGAGCCCGCCGAACCATGGATCGTTGGTGATGGTGGCGACCCTGTCGTGCTGCGTCAGGTAACCGGCGCCCGGTCCCAGAAAGCCGATGGCCGTTGCCTCGCCGTCCAGTCCCGGTTCGGTCCAGCCGCCCTCATGAAATTTGTGCCACACCGCCGGCTCGGCCGCACGGGCTCGGGCCGCGATCGTCTGCCAATCGGAATTGCGCAGGCAATAGGCGTAAAGATAGCCGTCCATCCCATCGACCATCGTGCAGTCGCCCTCGCCGGAGGTCGTTCCAGGGCGTGGCGAATCCGGTCCGGTAATGACCGTGCCCAGATCCGTCCAGGTCAGCCCGTCATCGGTCGATGTCGCGATTGCCATCGTCTTGTCGGTCTGTCCCTGCGGGCCGTAGTCGCAGATGCTTTCCTGGTGCACGAAACCAAGGACCGAGGCACCGGAACGGATGGTGGAAGTCAGCCAGCGTCCGCACTCGCTCTCCTCGCCCGGTTGGCCGGCCTGCAGAACCTCGCGGCGCGGACCGCTCAAATCCCACAGGCTGGCGCCGTCGATGGCATAGGTCGAACCGTTGGCGCTGAAGCCGCGGAAGGACCCGTCCCTGAGCTGCAGGGACGTGAAAGGCGCGTCCAGTTCGTCGGGGAAGGGACCCCGAACCACCACGGGTGGCCCGACCCGGACCTCCATGCATTCGATGCAGAATTCACTATCGGCCCGGGCGGTGTCGGCGAGCATTGGCAGGCCCAGAAAGGCAAGGGCAGCCAGTCCGGCGAAACGCAGCGAGGCATGAGTCATGTTCATCCTCAGTAGGCGTTCTCTGAATTGAACAGGCTGACCGGCGTCATGACGACGATGTAGAGATCGAACAGGATCGACCAGTTCTCGATGTAATAGAGGTCATGGTCGACACGGGCCATAAGCTTTTCGACCGTATCGGTTTCGCCCCGCCAGCCATTGATCTGCGCCCAGCCGGTGATGCCGGGCTTGACCTTGTGGCGGGCGAAATAGCCATCCACGGCCTCATGATAGAGCCGGTTGGCGGCCTTGGCCTGCAGGGCATGCGGGCGCGGGCCGACGATGGACAATTCGCCCTTGAGTACGTTGAAGAGCTGGGGCAGTTCGTCGATCGAGGTCTTGCGGATGACGCGGCCGACGGGAGTGACGCGCGGATCGTCGCGGGTCACGAGCCTAGAGGCCTTCGCATCGCTCATGTCGGTGTACATGGAGCGGAATTTGTAGACGTCGATCAGTTCGTTGTTGAACCCGTGCCGTTGCTGCCGGAACAGGATCGGGCCCTTGCTCGTCGCCTTGATGGCGATGGCGGTCGCCAGCATCACCGGCGAGAGGAGGACGATCGCGGCCAGGGCCACGGTCCTGTCGAACACCCATTTGAAGACGAGGTTCCAATCGGAAATCGGCCGGTCGGCGATGTCGAACACCGGCAGGTCGCCAACATAGGAATAGGTCTTGTCGGTGAAGCGCAGCTTGCTCATATGCGCCGAGAGGCGGATATCGACGGGCAGCACCCAGAGCTGGCGCAGCATTTCGAGCACGCGGGCCTCCGCCGAAAGCGGCATGGAGACGATGACCAGGTCGATGCGGGCCCGGCGCGCGAATTCCACGAGATCGGCCACGCGCCCCAGCTTGTAGAGCCCGCCGATCTGCTCGGGCGAGCGGGCGCCGTCGCGGTCGTCGAACAGCCCGATGAGCTCGATGTCGCTCGAGGCGCCGCGCGATATGGTGTCGATAAGCGCCTCCGCGTCCGGGCCGCCGCCGACGATGACGGTGCGGCGCTTGAGCTTGCCCTCGGCGGACCAGCGCATGATCAACGCACGCAGGCCGGTGCGGAGCACGATGAGCATGATCGAGCCGCTGAGGAACCAACTCACCAGCCAGACGCGGGAAATGGACTCGCCCGCCTTGAGGACGAACAGCACGACGAGCGCGGTGGCGAACACCCCCGACCAGCCCGCCAGCACGCGCCAGATCTGGGCGAACTGGGTGCGGTAGGAGGCGATGCGATGGGTCCGCGCGATGTTGAAGGCGATATTGGCGGCCAGCACCATGCCCAGGATCAGCGGCAGGTAGATGCCGGCATCGGTAAAGGCCAGATAATAGGCATAGATGCCGATGCCCAGGATGAGGAGGGCGCCCGCTTCGACGATCTGGGCGACTCCCGACACCACCTTGTGCGACAGGCCGGGCTGGATATGGGCGCGCATGAAGGCTTCGGCCCGGCTCGACAATGTACTCGCTCGCTCGCCGCCCGGCTTGTCCAGATGACTGAGCACGGCTTCTTTTGGGTCGACCCGATACATTGGCCCCACGCCCTTACGCAAAACACAAAGGATACTGGTGCGAAACTAGGCCCAGAGAGGTGAAGACTCGGTGAAAGCGGGGGATACAGATGTTTCTATTGCGCCAATTGGCGGTAAAGGCTTTCGACCTGGTCGGCCATGGTCCTGAGCGAGAAGCGATCCCGGATGAAGGCCAGGCGCCGCACCGCCGCCGCTTCGTGCCGGGAAGGGTCGGAGAGCCAGTCCGCCATCGCGGTCCGCAGGGCCTCGACCTCGTCGGAGGCGATGAGATCATCGGCGGTGGGGCCGAAGATTTCCGGAATGCCGCCGACCCGGGTGGCGATGACCGGCCGGCCGGCGGCAGCCGCTTCGAGCACGATATAGGGCAGGGATTCGGCGCGGGACGGAACCACCACGCAGCGCCCGCGGGCGAACATCTGGCGTGCGGGCTGCACGCCGGCGAGGGTGACCCGGCCCGACAGCCCGAGCGCCTCGATGCGCGCCGTCAATCCGTTCCGATCCGGCCCGTCACCGGCCATGACCAGCGTGGCCGGGCGGCCATCGGCGGCCGCGAGCGGGGCCAGCGCCTCGACCAGCAGGTCGATGCCCTTGAGCATGCGCAATTCGCCGACATAGACGAAATCGGCCGCGTCGTCGGTGGGGATGACCGGCTCAAATTCGGCGGGGGCGAGGCCGTTGTGGATGACCGGCGCGGGGCAGCGCGGAACCGCGACCTTGTCGGCGAAAACGTCCTTCGCGTAGGCGCTTTCGAAGACCACGGCGTCGCTGGCCGGCAGCAGAAGCCGTTCGATCTGCATGAACAGGCGCCCCTGCAGCGATCTGGGATCGAAATGCAGGGCCCCACCATGAGGGGTGTAAAGCGCCTTCGGATCGGATTTACCGAGCCGCGCCATCCGGGCGCAAAAGCCGCCCTTCGCGCCGTGGCCATGCAGAATCGAAACATCCAGTTCCCGGGCCAAGCGCCTGATTTTCAACGGTGTCGTGGCGTCGCTCATGCCGAGGAGGCGCGGGATGGGCAGGCGGTGGATGCCGAGGCTGGCATGGGTGGCGAGGCTGTCGAGGCGATCCTGGGTCGCCGCATCGCCGCTGCCGCTATCGGCGACGATGCCGATGGCATGGCCGCGCCGGGCGAGTTCGACGGTGAGATCGGCGACATGGCGGAACAGCCCCCCAACCGGCGCGCGCATGATCTCCAGAATGCGAAGGGGGCGCTCCGGCACCGCTTAGAACCAGCGTTCGGAAACGACGATGGTATCTCCGGGCAGGATGGGGAAATCGAGCCCGACATTGCCCTTGACCATCTCATTGCCCTGGCGGCGATAGATGGTGACGGTGTCCCGGCTCGCGGTTTCGGTGAAGCCGCCCGCCGCGCTGATCGCGGCACGCGCGGTCATGCCGTAGACATAGGCGAACTGGCCGGACGAGCCCACGGCGCCCTGAATGAAGAAGGGACGGTATTCGGCCACCTCGACCGCGACATTGGGGCTGCGCAGATAGCCGGCGGCCAGTTTGGACGCGATGCGGCCGGTCAGGTCCTGGGTGGTCGAACCACGGGCGGGAACGCTGCCGATCAGCGGCATGGCGAGATTGCCGGCATCGTCGATGCGATAGGTGTTGGTCAGGCTCTCGTCGCCATAGACGCTGACGCGCAGCACGTCGCCGCTGTCCAGCCGGTAGGGGCCGGCCTGCTCGACGAGATAGGTCGCCGACGAGCCATGGGCGCAGGCTCCCATAACGAGAGGCAAGAGCAGCAGGACAGATCGCAAGAGACGCATGGCAGACCCCAGATTCAGCCCGTCCACATGTCACACGCTATCGTTAAAATCCTCTTATCGCAGGCCCTGCCTTAACCGAATACTTACCATGCCCCCGCCATAACGCAGGGTATAGCAGAGGATACGGTCTATGTCTGATTTCGCACATCGGGGTGAACTGCCCGAAGCCAGCATCGATGTGGGGCTGATCCTGCGCGCCCTGGGCAAGGCGTTGCCGCGCATGGCTCTCGTCACCGTATTGCTGTGCGGACTGGCCTATGCGGTGCTGCTTTTCGTGCCCAAGTCCTATGAATCGCGGGCCGAACTGCTGGTGGAGCCGCGTGGAAATCCCATATCGGCGAGCACGATTTCCAATGGACCGGAAGCCTATCTCATCGACGAGGCCGCCGTCGCCAGCCAGATCGAGCTGATCAAGTCGCGCGATACGATCCGGGCCACTATCGACGCCCTTGGGCTGCGCGAGGACCCCGGGTTTGCCGGGCGGAGCGACGAGCAGATCATCGCGACCATCGCCGATGACCTCGCCGTCTCCCAGGAGCGGTCCTCGCGCCTGATCGCCATCGCCTATCGCTCCGGCGACCCCGACCTCGCCGCGCGGGTGGCCAACGGCATCGCGGTGGCCCATATCGGCCGCCGGGCCGGCCAGCAGATCTCCGACACCATCGAAACCACCGGCTGGCTGCAGGCGGAAATCGAGCGGTTGCGCGCCGAAGTGGTCGCGGCCGAGCGGGCCATCGCCGAGTTCCGCGTGGCCAACGACCTGTTTGTCGGGGCGAACAATGAAAGCCTCACCAGCCAGCAGCTATCCAATTTCTCCGCCCAGATCACCGCGGCGGCCGAACGGCGCAACGCGGCGCAATCGCGGGCGCAACTGATTCGGGCCTTGCTCGAATCCGGCCAGTCGGTGACCGGTGTTTCGGACGTGCAGGCCTCCTCGGTCGGCCAGCAATTGAGCCAGGAAGTGGGCCGCCTGCAGGGCGAGCGCGCGCAGCGCTCGGCGACGCTGCTGCCCAACCATCCCACCATCCGGGCGCTCGATGCCCAGATTGGGGAAATCGAATCCCAGATCGCCGCCGAGGGTCGGCGCGTGGCATCGGCGCTGGAAGCGCAGGCGCAGATCGAGGCCGATCTCCAGGCCTCCCTCGAAGCCGAGCTCGAACGCCTCAAGGTGACGGCGGGCAACGATACGCGCGACGGGGTGGCCCTGGCCGAACTCGAGCGCGAGGCTTCGGCGCAGCGCGAACTGCTCAATGCCTATCTGTTGCGGCTGGCGGAAGCCACGGCCCGCTCGGACGTCAATTCGGCGCTGCCCGATGTGCGCATGGTCAGCGAGGCGGCGCCCCCGGTGCGGCCGGCCGCACCGCAAATCCCGCTGATCCTCATTTCGATCGGCATCGTTTCGGTGCTGCTGCAGGCGGGCGCGGTGATCTTTAGAGAATTGCTGTCGGGCCGGGCGTTGGTGGAAAAGGACGAGCCGGAAGCACCATACGTCGCGGACGCGGCGGAGCCGGCCAGCGCCGAACCGGTTGCGTCGGTGGTGAGCATCGCCGAGGCGCCGGAAAAGGACGCGGAATCGGTACCCTATGCGGTGCCGGTCGATATGGAGCTCGATGCCATCGCCGCCTCGGTGGTCGCCGGTATCGACAGGGTTTTGGTGGTCGCAACGGCCGATAAAGCCACGAATGGCCAGGGCTTCGCCGAACGGCTTTCGGCGCGTCTGATCGGTGATGGCATCAGCGTGGCGGAGATCGACGCCGCCAGCGGCGCGCCGGGCATCGAATTGGGGCTGACCGATCTTTGCGCCGAGGCCGCCGATTTCGGCGATGTGGTGCACCGGGGCGGCGACAAGGGTCAGTTCGCTTATGTGCCCTGGGGGCAGGCGGAAAGCCTGGCGCTGCATTCGCCGCGCCCCGTGACGCTGGTCGAGGCCTTGTCCGATATCTATGAATGCGTGGTGGTGGTGACCGGCCAGACGGGTACGGGATCGAGCCTGCCGATGTTTGCCGGGACCGGCGCGCGCTGCCTGCTGCTCTGCCAAGATGCCGCCGATTGCGATGCGATCGAGCGCGACGTGGCCCAATTGGGCTTTGCCCGGATCGACCGCATCGCCCTGCCCAGCGGCAGGGCGCGGGTGGCCTAGCGGACGCATGCCGAAATACGGCCTCTATAGAGCGGCGTTCGAGATGCTGGCGCTTCCCGGCGTCGCGGCGGCGCTGCGCCGCCGGTCGGCGGCACGGGGCGTGATCTTCACCCTGCATCGCGTATTGCCCACGCGCCCGGCGGCCTTCGCGCCCAATGCCATATTGCAGATCACCCCGGATTTCCTCGAAGCGGTGATCGGCAAGGTGCGGGCAGCGGGGTTCGAGATCGTCGATCTCGACGAGGCGCTGCGCCGGCTCGAAGCGCCTCAGGCCAAGCCCTTCGTGGTGCTCACCTTCGATGACGGCTATCGCGATAATCTCGAATACGCCTTGCCGGTGCTGGAGAAGCACGGAGCACCCTTCACGCTCTATATCCCGACGGCGCTGGTCGACGGCGTGGGGCTGGTGTGGTGGCAGGCGCTCGAAGACATCATCGCCGCCCACGACCTCGTGACCGTCGATCTGCCGGAAGGGCCGCATTATGGCGATGCGGCGACGCTGGCCCAGAAGAACGCCACCTTCGCCTTTGCCTATGAGCGCTATCGCAAGATGCCCGAGCCCGAGCGCGAGGCATCCATCCGCGCCCTGGCCGAGCGCTATGGCTTCGACCTCGCGGCTCATTGCCGGTCGCTGATCATGGATTGGAGTGAGCTCAAGCGATTCGCCGACCATCCCCTGTGCACTATCGGCGCGCATACCGTGCATCATTTCGAGCTGTCCAAGCTGCCCCCGGCCGAGATGCGGGCGGAAATCGAGCATTCGCGCAGCGTGCTGGCGGCCCAGTTCGGCCAAACCCCGCGCCATCTGTCCTACCCGATCGGCGGGGTGGCGGCGGCCGGGCCCCGGGAATTCGAGGCGGCCCGCGAGCTGGGATTTGCCTCGGCGGTCACCACCCGTCCGGGCGGGCTCTACCCCGAGCACGCGGCGCATGCGACGGCGCTGCCGCGTATTTCGCTCAACGGATTGTTCCAGCGCAAACGGTTCATCGACGTCCTGATGACGGCGGAGGTCTTTACCCTGATGCGGCGCGGGCGGCGGCTCGATATCGCCTGACGGTCAGGCGTCGGGGCGGGACATCCAGCGGATGATCGCCATGGCGGGAAAGATCCAGGCAAGGCCGAACAGCACGAAGAAGGCCAGATGAACCAGGGTCGGGGCGTCGAGCAGGAAGAGCTCATAGGCCCACATGCCCAGCGTGGCCCATATGATGAGCGAGAGAATGGAAAAGGCCGTTCCCCATGCCTTGCGCTGCCGTTGCGTCATCTCTCGCTCCTGCCTGCGGCGTTTGATATCATTGCCATCAAGATCGTATCCCATTAGCAGTTCGGCTCAGTTTGACAACTCCGGTACATCCTGTGACTGCCATCACTTCTCCCAGCGCCGTTGCGCTGGATCATGACCGTTTGAAGCCCGTCCGCATCTGGCTCTACTGCCTTGCGGCCTTCGTGCTGCTGATCGTTGTGGTGGGCGGTGCAACGCGGCTGACCGAATCCGGGCTTTCGATCACTAGCTGGCGGCCGATCTCCGGCATCATCCCGCCGCTGTCGGACGCCGACTGGCAGATCGAGTTCCAGGCCTACCAGCAGATCCCGCAATACGGCCTCGTCGAAGCCTGGATGGGCATGGACGATTTCAAGTTCATCTTCTGGTGGGAATGGGGACACCGCTTCCTCGCCCGCATGCTCGGCTTCGCCTTTGCCGTGCCCTTCGTCATCTTTCTCATCCAGAAGCGCATTCCGAGGACCATGGTCTGGCCGATGGTCGGCCTGTTCCTGGCCGGCGCCTTTCAGGGCTTTCTCGGCTGGTGGATGGTCTCCTCGGGGCTTTCGGAACTGACTTCGGTTTCTCAGTACCGGCTCGCGGCGCATCTGATGGCGGCCTGCGTCCTGATGATGGCGCTGGTGTGGGTCGCACGGACGCTCGAACCCGTGGATGCGGGGGAAAGACCGGGAACCGGCTGGATGGTGGCGAACTGGGGGCTGGTAGCTCTGGTGTTTCTCCAGATCGGGGCAGGGGCGCTGGTCGCCGGGCTCAATGCGGGGCTGATCTACAACACCTGGCCGCTGATGGACGGCGCGATCATCCCCAGTGGCCTGTTCTCCCTCGACCCGGCCTGGCGGAACATGTTCGAGCATCTGATGACCGTACAGTTCAACCACCGCAACCTGGCCTATCTGGTCGCGCTCTATGCGGTGATCGTGTGCTGGGTCGGGCGCAAGAGTTTTGGATTTTCCGGCGTCCATCGCTGGGTGCCGCGCATCGGGGTGCTGGTCATACTGCAGGTGGGCGTTGGCATTGCGACGCTGCTGTCCGTGGTCAATATCCCTATCGCGCTGGTGCATCAGGCCCTGGCCTTCACCATTGCCGCGATGGTGGTGGCCTATCTCTCTGATATGCATAGGCTTTCGAGGCGGTAGTATTATACCGCAGTCGTAAAGTGCTGTTTTTAAATAGCTTTTACTTGGCGCTTGACGGCAATCGAATCCGCCTGTAAGACGCGCGTCGAATTGGTCGAACCGCAAGGGACGGCCTGGGAACAGCCGCCGGTTTCGGCGGCGTGTTCGCACAAGAGATCTGTCAAGGAACCAAGCAATGAAAACCTACTCGGCCAAGGCTGGCGAGATCGAGAAGAAGTGGGTTTTGATCGACGCCGAGGGCCTCGTCGTCGGTCGCCTCGCGGCGATCATCGCGACCCGTCTGCGCGGCAAGCACCTGCCGACCTTCACCCCCAACCAGGACATGGGCGACAACGTCATCGTCATCAATGCCGACAAGGTGAAGTTCACCGGCAAGAAGCTCGACGACAAGCGCTTCTACTGGCACACCGGCTATCCCGGCGGCATCAAGGACCGCACCATGCGCGAGATGCTCGAGGGCCGTTTCCCCGAGCGCGTCGTGGAAAATGCCGTGCGCCGCATGATGCCGGGCGGCCCGCTGACCCGCGCCCAGCTCAAGAACCTGCGCGTCTTCGCCGGCTCCGAGCATCCCCATGAAGCCCAGCAGCCCGAAGCCCTCGATGTTGCAGCGCTCAACACCAAGAATGTGAGGGTGAAGTAATATGTCCGAGATCATCAATTCCCTCGAAGACCTGGGCACGGCAACCGACGCCGTCGCCAATGACGCGCCGGTCTACACCCAGAAGCTCGACACCTATGGCCGCGCCTATGCCACCGGCAAGCGCAAGGACGCCGTGGCCCGCGTGTGGGTAAAGCCCGGTTCGGGCAAGATCACCGTCAACGGCAAGGAATTCACCGCCTATTTCGCCCGTCCGGTCCTGCAGATGATCCTGCAGCAGCCGATCGTCGCGGCCGAGCGCGTCGACCAGTACGACGTGATCGCCACGGTGGCCGGCGGCGGCCTCTCCGGCCAGGCCGGTGCGGTTCGCCACGGCATCTCCCAGGCGCTGACCCATTACGAGCCCGAACTGCGCAGCGTGCTCAAGAAGGGTGGTTTCCTCACCCGCGACAGCCGCGTGGTGGAACGCAAGAAGTATGGCCGGGCCAAGGCTCGCCGCTCCTTCCAGTTCTCCAAGCGCTGAGCGTTCTGGTTTCGCATATCGAAAAGGGCCGTCCTTCGGGGCGGCCCTTTTTTCGTTTGGAAACGCCCGATTCGGTCAGCGCGGCATGTCGGGGCAGACATAGGGGACGGGGGCGACCGTATAGCGCTTCTCGACGGTCTCCTCGCCCAGATGGAGGGCGAGGATCAGTTCGGCCTCGTTGAGCTCGACGATATCGGCCTCGATGGTCATGGTGTCCTCGACCCAGCTCAGGGAATCGTCGCCGGTCATCTGCCAATTGGAAAGGCGATAGGTTTCCCAGCAGGAGTCCTGGAGCATGGTGCCTTCCGAAAGGAAAAGGATCATCGATCCGGGCAGGCCGAAATCCTCCTGGGGCTGGACCCAGAACCGTTCGGTGAGCGAGTCGCCGATCATGGGGGCGAAGGTAATGTCCTCCTGCGCTGCGGCGGGCAGGGTGGAGAGGATGAGGGCAGCGGACAGGGCGAGCGGCAATTTGTGCATGAGAAGCCTCGGACGACGATTTGCCCCAGCTTCGAACGCAACAATGCCGAATCTATGACGGCGGCGGCGCGCAAAATCGGGCTTGAAATATACCGAACCGTACCGTACGGTACGCCGCGTTCAAGGGCATCCGCCCGCCAGTGCGGAAGGATGCCGAAGCGCTGTTCTACACCACAGACCGAAGAGATGCCACCTTGGCTCCGCCAACCCTGACGATCAGCGACGATACGCTCACCGACCGCCAGAAAGACGTGCTCGACGCGGCGCTTGCCCTTCTCGTGCATGGTGGGGACGGGCTGACCATGACGGGCGTCGCCCGCCGGGCCAGTTGTTCCAAGGAAACGCTCTACAAATGGTTTGGCGACCGGGACGGGCTGCTGACCGCCACCGTGCAGTGGCAGGCCTCCAAGGTTCGCATGGTTCCGGTGGACCGGGAAAGCCTGGACGGCCGCACCCTGGCCATCGCGCTCGAAAAATTCGGGCGCGACTGGCTGAGCGTCCTGACCGGCGACATCTCGGTGGCGCTCAACCGGTTGGCGGTGAGCCATGCGGGGCAGGAAAAGCGCAATCTGGGCCGCATCGTCCTAGAGAACGGCCCCATCGGCATGTCCAAGCGGTGCAAGCCGCTGCTGGAGGCCGCGCGCGAGGCCGGACTGCTGAGGTTCGAGGATTCGGACCAGGCCTTCCGGACCTTTTTCGGCCTCGTGGTGCGCGACACGCAGATTCGCATGCTGCTGGGCGAGCAGAGGCGGCCGACCGAAGAGGCGATCGCCACCCAGGCCCGGCGGGCGCGGGAACAGTTTTTCACGCTCTACGGAGCATAGATTTCAATCAACCCAAGCGAGCTAGGGGAGCAACCAATGCGCGTTTATTACGATCGGGACGCCGATCTCAACCTCATCAAATCCAAGAAGGTCGCCATCATCGGCTATGGCAGCCAGGGCCGCGCTCATGCGCTGAACCTCAAGGATTCGGGCGTGACCGATATCGCCATCGGCCTGCGCCCCGGCTCCTCGACCGCCAAGAAGGTCGAGGCGGACGGGCTCAAGGTGATGAGCGTGGCCGAAGCGGCCGCATGGGCCGATTTCATGATGATGGCGACGCCGGACGAATTGCAGGCCGACATCTATCATGACGACATCGCCCCCAATATCCGCGACGGCGCGGCGCTGGCCTTCGCCCACGGCCTCAACGTCCATTTCGGGCTGATCGAGCCCAAGGCCACTGTGGACGTGGTGATGGTGGCCCCCAAGGGCCCCGGCCACACCGTGCGTGGCGAATATGAGAAGGGCGGCGGGGTGCCGTGCCTGATCGCCGTCCACCAGGACGCTTCGGGCAATGCCCATGACCTCGGCCTTTCCTATGCCTCAGGCGTGGGCGGCGGTCGCTCGGGCATCATCGAGACCACCTTCAAGGAAGAGTGTGAAACCGACCTGTTCGGCGAGCAGGCCGTGCTGTGCGGCGGCGTGGTCGAATTGATCCGCGCCGGGTTCGAAACCCTGGTCGAAGCCGGCTATGCACCGGAAATGGCTTATTTCGAGTGCCTGCACGAAGTGAAGCTGATCGTCGACCTGATCTATCAGGGCGGCATCGCCAACATGAACTATTCCATCTCCAATACGGCGGAATGGGGTGAGTACATCTCCGGCCCCCGCATCATCACGGCCGAGACAAAGGCCGAAATGAAGCGGGTGCTCAACGACATCCAGTCCGGCAAGTTCACCTCCGAGTGGATGCAGGAATATCGCGCCGGCGCCGCGCGCTTCAAGGCCATCCGCCGCAACAACGACGCCCACCAGATCGAGGAAGTCGGCACCAAGCTGCGCGACATGATGCCCTGGATCAAGGCGGGCGCGCTGGTCGACAAGTCGCGCAACTAACCCCTTCCGGTTGCCAGACCCTGAAACGGCCCGCCTCTGCGCGGGCCGTTTTGTTTCGTGGCCGCGATGGGTGCCAGGAGCAGGGCAGGTGTGCTAGACATCGCCGATCGATGGCGTTGGCGGACACAGGGCCCATGAAGCTTCCTTACTATCTTCTCGACGTCTTCACCCGTGACCGCCTGTGCGGGAACCCCCTGGCCGTGGTGCTCAAGGCCGACGAATTGTCCGGCGCGCGGATGCAGACCATCGCCCGGGAATTCAACCTCTCGGAAACCGTGTTCGTGCTCGCGCCGCAGAATGAGCGCCACGCGGCGGCCCTGCGGATTTTCACCCCGACCACCGAATTGCCGTTCGCGGGCCACCCGACCATCGGCGCGGCGGTGCTTCTGGGGCTGCAAAGCAGGCTCAGCGCCGTGCGCCTGGAACTGGGCGTCGGGCAGGTGACGGCGGTGATGGAGCGGGTGGACAAGAGGACCGGTGAAGCCAAGTTCTCGCTGCCGCACCTTCCGGCCAAGGTCGCCGACGTGCCGCACAACGCCCAGGTGGCGGCCCGGTTCGGGCTCGTCGAATCCGATATCGGCTGCAACGGCATGATGCCGGGGCGGTATTCGGCCGGATTGCCATTCTATCTGGTGCCGGTCCGCGACGCCCGTGCCCTCGAGGCCATCACGCTGGAACGGCGCGGATGGGACCAGACCTTCCCCGGCGATCACAACGCGGCCTATGTCTTCACCGCCACGCCCAATGAGCGCAACAACGACTACGCGGCGCGCATGTTCGGGATAGGCCTGGGGGTCGGGGAGGACCCGGCCACCGGCTCCGCCGCCGCGGCGCTGATCGGGCTGCTGGCCGAGCAGGGCGGCTATGGGGACGGCCATCACGCCGCGCGGGTGCGCCAGGGCCGCGAGATGGGACGGCCCAGCGAGATCGGAATCCAGTTCAATATCGATCAGGGGCAGCTCCGCCATGCGGGGATCGGCGGGGCCGCAGTGGTGCTTGCCGAGGGCATGATCGATCTCGATGAGTAGTTTTGTCCTCCCACAGGGCTGAAATCGCCAGGAAGACGCAATTTTTCTCCTACGGCGTCCAGGCAAAAGGGGTTGCAACCCTGACATAATTGGCTCATTGTAATCGTGTTGTAGAACAGAAGGTCAAGGCCGTATCGATGCGCCGCAGTCCTAACCGCGCCGTCGCCATAGCCGCCAGCAAGCAGAAGGCTTTGCGGGCTCGTCTCGTTCTGGGTACGGGCCTGTTGTTCTCTGCCACGCTCCTCCTTCTCCTTATCAGCCCCTGATCACCGGCAGTTCGCCTTGCAGCGAACGGGTCGTCAGGGGATAGTGCCACACCACCGAACATCGATACTGTCCGGTCGCGACTGCCGCATTCCGATCCATTTTTGCGCAGGGGCCGAGTAGGGAAAGACAACATGAGTACTCAATCCAATACCGATCGCGTCTATATTTTCGACACCACCCTGCGCGACGGGGAGCAAAGCCCCGGCGCGACGATGACGCTGGACGAAAAGCTCCAGGTCGCCGAAATCCTCGATGCCATGGGCGTCGACATCATCGAGGCCGGGTTCCCCATTGCCTCGAACGGGGATTTCGAGGCGGTGGCCACCATCGCCAAGCGGGCCAAGAAGGCCGTGATCGCCGGGCTGGCCCGCGCGATTCCCGCCGATATCGACCGGGCCGGCGAAGCGGTGCGCTTCGCCCAGCGCGGGCGCATCCACACTTTCGTCTCGACCTCCCCCATCCATCTGGCGCACCAGATGCGCAAGACCGAGGAGGAAGTGCTCGAAATCGTCACCAAAACCGTGACCCAGGCCCGCAATCTCATCGACGATGTGGAATGGTCGGGCATGGACGCGACCCGGACGCCGGTCGAATTCCTCGCCCGCTGCACCGAAGCGGCGATCAAGGCCGGCGCGACAACGATCAATCTGCCCGATACCGTGGGGTATTCAACGCCCGAGGACTATTACGAGCTGTTCAAGAGGGTGATCGAGATGGTGCCCAATTCGGACAAGGCGATCTTTTCCACCCATTGCCACAACGATCTGGGCATGGCGGTGGCCAATTCGCTGGCCGGGGTGCGAGCCGGCGCGCGGCAGATCGAATGCACGATCAACGGCATCGGCGAGCGGGCCGGCAATGCGGCGCTGGAAGAGATTGTCATGGCGTTCAAGACCCGGGTCGACGCGCTGCCCTTCCACACCAATATCGAATCCACCCATCTTTCGCGGGCGTCCAAGGTCGTGTCGGCGGCGGCCAATTTCCCCGTCCAGTACAACAAGGCCATCGTGGGCAAGAACGCCTTCGCCCATGAAAGCGGCATCCATCAGGACGGGATGCTCAAGAACGCTCTGACCTATGAGATCATGACGCCGGAGAGCGTGGGGATCAAATCCACCTCGCTGGTGATGGGCAAGCATTCGGGTCGGCATGCCTTCAAGCAGAAGCTGGCCGATCTCGGCTATGAGATGGCCGACAACCAGTTCCAGGAAGCCTTCCAGCGCTTCAAGGACCTCGCCGACCGCAAGAAGAACGTCTATGACGACGACATCATCGCGCTGGTCGATGACGAGATCGGCTCGAGCGCCGACCGGATCAAGCTGGTGGAGATGAGCGTCACCTCCAAGACCGGCGGCATTCACCGCTGCGAGCTCAAGGTCTCGGTGGATGGCGACCCGATCGAGGTGAGCTTTGACGGGACGGGTTCGGTCGATGCGATCTTCTCGGCCATCAAGGAAGCAGTCAAGGCCAGCCCGCATCTGGTGCTCTATGCCGTGGACGGCGTCACCGGCGGCACGGACGCGCAGGCCAATGCCCATGTGCGCCTTGAAATGAACGGCCGCATCGCGTCGGGCAATGCGACCGAGCCTGATACGCTGATGGCCTCGGCCCGCGCCTATCTCAACGCTTATAACCGCTTGCTGGTCGAACGCGGCGCGCCGGCCCAGGGTGCGCTCGCCGGCTAGGCAGTACGAAAAAGGCCGCTTTCGGGCGGCCTTTTTGCTACATGCGGAGGGTCAGGCGGGATCGCCCGATGGCGACCAGCCGGCGGTCTCGGCCAGGGTGAACCGGGCCTGCCATTTGCCCGTGCGCGCATCTCCCGCCGGGGTGGTCGCGAGGAATTCCTCATAGCTGGCGCGGGGCAAGGTGATGCCACCCAGGGCCTCGACCCAGGGCGAGATGATCTGGTGGTCGACCGCGGCAAAGCCGGCGTCGGCCAGATGGTGATACAAACTGACAATGGCGAATTTGGAGCCATTGTCGACGGTGTGGAACATGGAAAGGGCCGAAAAGACCGGCCCGGCCGTGACCCCGAAGACGCCGCCGACCAGCTGGCCGTCCTCGAAGACCTCGACCGAATGGGCGTGGCCCTCATCGTGCAGCCGCTGGTAGAGCGCCTGCGCCCCGGGGGTGAGCCAGGTGAGATTGAGCCCGTTGCGGCGCGGGGCGGCACAGCCTTCGAGGACGCCGGCGAAATCGGTGTCGATGGCGATGTGCATCCCGGTCTGGCGCATGGTGCGGCGGAAGCGCTTGGCGATATGCACGTCCGAGAGGCGCATGATGGCGCGATCGGGCGGCGACCACCATTTAAGGCTGCCCCAATGGCCCTGGGCATAAAAGCCCCGCTGCATGGCGGCGAGGACCACCGGGGTGCTGAGATCGCGCGCAAGGCCGGCGAGGCCCGGGGGGGAGGACTGGATCTTCTCGCTGCACGGAACCGGCTGCGGCGTCACGAGGCGATCGCGAATGATCCGGGCCAGCAGCGGTGGAACGTGCCGGATGCGCCGGGGCCGCAGCCAATAGGCCGTGGCCAGCGCAAGGCGCGACAAGGCTAAATCAGAGGACTGACGATGTATTGGCAAGAATGGCGTCCCCGGAGGGCATAGGCGCCCATAGTCACCAAGGGAAGCTACTCCTGAATCGTTTCCAGTGTCTTATCGCATCAATTGCAATTGCAGCTTCGGGGCTCCCATCACGCCGGTTTGATTTGCGGACGCGGCGCGGCGGGTTTCATCTGGAGGCCAAACCGGGAGGTTGTGATGAAACGCTCCTTCATCGCCGTATCGGCCACCGCGCTCGCGCTCATGGCGCTGCCGGCCAATGCCGCGACGGCTCTCTTTGCCGGCGGGTGCTTCTGGAGCGTGGAGGCCAATTTCGACAAGGTCGAAGGCGTCACCTCCACCCTATCGGGCTTGGCCGGCGGGCATGTGCCAAATCCCAGCTATGAGCAGGTGGTCTACTCCGATACCGGCCATTACGAAGTGGTCGAGATCGAATACGATCCCGAGATCGTCTCCTATGAGCAATTGCTGACGGTTTATTGGCACACCACCGATCCCACCGAAGGGCGCGGCCAGTTCTGTGACATGGGGCCGTCCTATCGCCCGGCGATCTTTGCCCTGACCGAGGAGCAGCGCGACATCGCCGAGGCCAGCAGGGCGGCGATCGCCGAGGAGAGCGGTTATGCGATCGTGACGGAAATCAAGGATGCGGCGCTGTTCTATGCAGCCGAGGAGTATCATCAGGATTTCCACATCAAGAACCCGGCGCGCTATGAGGCCTATCGGATTGGGTGCCGCCGCGACCCGGCCCTCGAAAGGCTTTGGGGCGACAAGGCCTATCTGGGGACGAGCGAGAATCCCTTCTCCTAAACGACCCGCAATTATTGCGACAAGATGGGTGGACAGCATCCCGAGCCTTTGATAGAGAGGCGCAATTCCGGCGGCGCACAGCGCGCGGCCGGGTCTCGTGGGTGTATAGCTCAGTTGGTAGAGCAGCTGACTCTTAATCAGCGGGTCCGAGGTTCGAGCCCTCGTACACCCACCAAAAACTCTAGGAAATCCGGGGGATTCTGCTACTTTTCTTTGTGGCTCCTCTCCCACCGGTTTCCAATCCGAGTAGATGGTTTCCAATTCGCGTTCTGTTCCTGTTCCAGAAACGAGGGCGCCACAGTGGACCAGTTCTCCTCAAGCCGGCGCATCGCATTCACCGCGAGTCGGCGTTTTTGAACGTCTCGCCCGTAGTGGCGCACCATCTCCGGGCTCATGTTCGTGATCGAGCCCACCTCCGCCTCGGTGCATCCCACCTCCAGCAGATTAATCACCGCATTCTTACGTAGGCCATGAAATACGATCCGCTCCTCGCGGAACCGTTCGAAAGGCTTGCCGCTCATCATGCGCTGCCACTCTGATCTGAACCCATCAGCAGTTTGATAAGGCAGTCCCTTGACCCCTAGGTGCAGGGCTCCGCTCACCACGGCAGCCCGTCCTCCAGCTGCGCGCTGTTCATTGGCGGCAACGTACATTTGCTCGGCCCGGGTCAACCACGGGCGATATTGAGAATGGACTGGTATCCACACGGTCTCACCGGTCTTTTGGGCCGTTACCGAGATGACGCCTTCATCAGCCTTCATTCTGGACATCCGCAAGACATCGCTCTGCCGCTGCCCGGTGAAGTAGGCTGACACGGCCGGTAGGAGCATGTTGAATGGAGCATGCTCGAACAGAATGTCGAAAGCCCATTCCGGCCACGGTGACCAGGGCTCGCCGCCGGGGATCTTCTCGGTGAACTGGACGGGGTTCGACGTGCAGAAGCCGCGCGGGATTCCCCAGCCCATCAGGCGGGACAGATAGGCGCGAAACTGGTTGGCAGTCGCTGGGGTGTCTCCCAGCGCATCAATCGCCTGCTGTGCGTCCACGGTGGTGAGTTCCTCTGGCAGATCAAAAGCCCAGGCGGCTTTGATCATCTCGCCAGACCGTTCGTAGCCGCGGCGCGTCGAGGGGGCGAGGGAAGTCCACACCGGGTTGGCGTCGTCATTAAATTTGTCGACCAGCGCGGTGAAGTCTTTCGCATCTTCGTGCTGGCGACGCAGCCAGGCAGCGTGGATTTTATGTGCCTTGTCCCAGAACTCCGCATCTTTGTGGCTCGGTAGGGCAGCACCATGCAGGAAAAAACTGTCTTCTTCTTTGGCTAGAAAGCCGCAAATCTCGATTGCCGCCGCAAACGTGGGCGCCAAAGGGTAAGGCAAGGGCAACGAAGGCCAAGCCTCCGGTGTATTTCGGTGCCTCGTGTAGAAATAGTACTCGGCGGGCTCCTTGCCTTTCCGTATCTTCGTGACCCTGTGCACGTATCTCGGGAGCTCAACCACTCCGGATTTCCCCGACCTTTTCACGGAACCGAGCCCCCATGCCGCTGGGCGCGGCGGAAATGCCGAGCGCCTTTTCCAAGTCGACACGATACCAAAATTTCCGGCGCTGCGATTCAATCACGCGCGGTTGTGGATAATCGGTGCCAACACGCTCCAGGAAGTCCTCAACGTGACGCTCCCCGCAGAATGCAGCGGCCATGTCGGCCAGCATGCGGGGAGGCCACGTATCGCTTGGAAAAGTTGGCGGACGCCGGCTCATCTCACCACCTCAGCGCGGCCACTATGGCATCCAAGACACCGTAGACGCCCAGGCCCACGGAAATGATGCCACACAGCAAAAGGAAACGGACCAGAACGCTCATGTGTCAACGGCGGGGTAAAAGTCGGCCATTGGGCGGCGCAAAACCAGGCCACTTGATGTTGGGGGTATCGAGCGCCGG
>NZ_QQNH01000085.1 GCF_003345525.1 Pelagibacterium lacus | reverse complement strand
CTGGGCATATTCTGGGTCGGCCAGCAGACCCAGCTCAACCACTTCGAGCGCGCCGACCGCAACCTGGCCTGGATCCACCTGGCCTTCCTGGCGGTGGTGTCGCTGATGCCGTTCTCGACCTCGCTGCTGGCCGAGTTCATCACCTTCCGTCTGGCGCTGGTCGTCTACTGGCTGAACATCGTGCTGCTGGGCGCGACCCTGTTCGCCAGCTGGACCTACGCCCGCGCGGCCGGGCTGGTGCGGGCCGACGTGCCGACGGAGGTGGCCTCGGCCATGCGCCGTCGCATCGTCATCGCCCAGACCCTCTACGCCGTCGGCGCGGCGCTCTGCGTGTTCGGCACCACCTGGAGCATCGCCTTCATCGTGCTGCTCCAGCTCAACTACGCCATAGCGCCCAACATCCCCTGGCTGCGGCGGCTCTGACGCTGGCGAGGGGGCCTTTGCCCCCTCGCCCGCCGGGTCAGGCCCGCGTCTTGGTCCAGTCGCCGATCACCCGCTCCAGCACC
>NZ_QQNH01000084.1 GCF_003345525.1 Pelagibacterium lacus | reverse complement strand
TGACGTTGCCCCTTGGAGCTAATCCAGTTTGAAATAGACTCTGGCCCATCGAAAAGGACCAGAGATGAAGCGCAACAGGTTCAGCGAAGAACAGATTATCGGCATCCTCAAGGAGCATGAGGCGGGCGTACCGGTCGCCGATTTGTGCCGCACGCACGGCGTGAGCAGCGCCAGTATCTACAAATGGAAAGCCAAATACGGCGGCATGGATGTGAGCGAGGCCAAACGGCTGAAGTCGCTCGAGGACGAGAACGCCAAGCTCAAGAAGCTCTTGGCCGATGCCATGCTGGACAACTCCGCACTCAAGGATCTTCTCGGAAAAAAATGGTAGCGCCCGCCGCCAGGCGAAAGGCTGTCGTTTATCTCAGGGAAACCTTTGAGATGAGCGAGCGGCGGGCGTGCACAGTGCTGGGCTGTTGCCGCATGACCATGCGGTATCAGGGCAGCCGCGTGGATGACTTCGATCTGCGTGACCGGATGAAGGCGATTGCCCATGAGCGCCGGCGCTTTGGGTATCGGCGCCTGCA
>NZ_QQNH01000083.1 GCF_003345525.1 Pelagibacterium lacus | reverse complement strand
AGATTGAGAGTTCTGGCTTTAAAGTCATCAACCTAATTGAATTCAGGCTCTGCTGCCTTCTAGCTGTGTGACCCTGGGTAAGTTGTTTGGTTTCTGAGTTTCTTTCTGTTCCTTCAACTATAAATTGACTAAAATAATAGTGCTCCCTCCTAAGATGATGCAATGATGTCTGTAAAGTACAGTTACTGGCACACACTATTAAGAAATGATAGACTTAAGCCCTGGCTGGTGTAGCTCAGTGGATTGAGCACAGACTGTGAACCAAAGGGTCACGGGTTCCATTCCCAGTCAGGGCATATGCCTGTGGTTTGAGCCAGATCTCCAGTAGGTGGTGTTCAAGAGGCAACCAGACACTGATGTTTCTCTCCCTTTGTTTCTCCTTCCCTTCCACTCTCTCTCTTAAAAAACAAACAAACAAACAAACAAACAAACAAACAAAGATACTAGTCCAGAAGGGGTGGGAACTCCAGTGTTTGTCAGCTGTAAAGGAACAGATTTTGACATGGCTGTCAGTGGAATACTACTCAGCAGTCAAATAGGAACCA
>NZ_QQNH01000082.1 GCF_003345525.1 Pelagibacterium lacus | reverse complement strand
GGCCCCGTTTTTCATTTTACCCTCAAAGAACTTAATCGTGGCACTGGAGAAGGCTATTTCCCTCTGACCCACCAGAAATCCACTAGGCAAAAAAACGCCCGGCGCGGCTCCTGAGCTTTTTCTGAACTGCTGAGTGACCAGGGCTCCTTTCCATTTTCCAGTCTACTTTGCAAGCCCAGTTTTCATATTTTAGTCTCTCAAAACTGAACGGGGAGTGGGGGGACTTAGGCCAAGATGGAGGTATAGGTGGATTTGCCGTGCCTTCTCACACAACCAAGTGTAGAGACAACTAAATATTAGCAAGAGAAAACACAGCCAGAACACAGAATATTGATCTTTTCGGAATTCTGTGAACAACAAATTCTTCAGCCTGACCTGTAAGGGGCGAAACCAGCGGCTTGTGAAGCGGGGTTGCACAGGAGGTCTCGGTCGGACGGACTCAGGCCCGTGGAATGCAGGCACAGGGTTGGACCTAGTGAGTGACTGAGCGAGCCACCAGGCGAGCAACCACGGAGGAGACAGCGGGGAAGCGGTGCTGCATGTTGACTGTGGTCGCCCAT
>NZ_QQNH01000081.1 GCF_003345525.1 Pelagibacterium lacus | reverse complement strand
ACTTTGATATCAAGTATTGTGATCCCGCATACTTTGTTATTCTTTCTCAAAATTGCTAAGGCTATTTAGGGTCGTTTGCAGTTTCATAGAAATTGTTGAAATGTTTGTCCTATATCTGTGAAATAGGTCATTGTTATTTTAATAGAGATTGCACTGAATCTATAAATTGCTTTGGGTAGTGTGGACATTTTCATGATGTTAGTCATTAACACATAAAGACATCCATCACATCCATGAACATCCATGTGTTCCTGGATGAACACATCCATGTTCAACCAATCCATGAACACAGTATATGCTTCCATTTATTTGTGTCTTCCTTAATTTCTTTCTTCAGTGTTGTGTAGTTTTCTGAGTACAGGTCTTTTACTTTCTTGGTAAAGTTTATACCTAGGTACTTTATTTTTCTTGTTGCTATAGCAAATAGGTTTTTTTTCCTGATTTCTGTTTCTGATATTTCATTGTTGGTGTACAAAAATGCCTTTGAATTGCTGAATATTGACTTTGTATCCTGCTGTTTTGCCAAATTCACTTATTAGGTCAAGTAGTTTTTTGGTGGAGTCTATAGGATT
>NZ_QQNH01000080.1 GCF_003345525.1 Pelagibacterium lacus | reverse complement strand
GAGCTTCCAGTACGTCACCCTGATCTCCGGCCAGCTGGTGGCGCTGCTGGTGCTGCTGGTGCTGCAATCCATATTGAGCGAGACCGCTCTCGACGCCTGGGGCTGGCGCATCCCCTTCCTGATCGGCGGGGTGCTGGCGGTGATCGTCTTCTGGCTGCGGCGCCGGCTGGCCGAGACCGAGAGCTTCGAGAAGCGCGGCGGCGGCCAGTCGAGCATGTTCGCGCTGTTCCGGCACCATCCGCGCGAGGTCGGGCTGGTGATCCTGCTCACCGCGGGCGGCACGCTCGCCTTCTACGCCTATTCGATCTACCTGCAGAAATTCCTGGTCAATACCTCGGGCTTCGACCGGGCCACCGCCTCGCAGATCAACGCCGCCGCCCTGTTCGGCTTCATGCTGATCCAGCCGCTGGCCGGCGCGCTGTCCGACCGGATCGGGCGCAAGCCGCTGATGATCGGCTTCGGCGTGCTCGGCGTGCTGCTCACCTGGCCGATCTTCACCACGCTGGAGAGCGTGCACAGCCCCATGCTCGCCTTCCTGATCATGCTGGGGGCGCTGGCGATCGTGACCGGCTACACCTCG
>NZ_QQNH01000079.1 GCF_003345525.1 Pelagibacterium lacus | reverse complement strand
GCCGCGCAGACGCTTGCCTCTCGGTCCCCAGCCGCGTAGCGGGGCCATGTTGGTCTTGATCCAGGTCTCGTCGACGAAGACCAGCCGACGCGGGTCGAGACCGGCCTGCCACGTTCGCCATCGCTGCCGCCGACGGGCGATGTCGGCACGGGCCTGTTCAAGGGCGAACAGCGTTTTTTTGAAGCTCAGCCCCTCACGACACAGGAACAGCCACACCGCATTGTGCGAGACCTTCACCCCGCGCGCCGCCAGTTCTTCCTTCAGTCCATGCAGCGTCAGGTGAGACGTCTGGTTGATCCGCCCGACGATGAAGTCACGGTGCGGCTCCAGAACGCGCTTGCGATGACCGCCCATCTTGCCGGGCGCTGACGAACCCGTCGCTCGATGGCGCTGCGACCACTTCACCACCGACGAGACCGCAACATCGAACCGGGCCGCGACCGACCGGCAGCTCTCGCCTGAGCCAACCGCCGCGACAACCCGCTCCCGAAGATCATTGGAAAGAGGTGATGCCATCAGATGCTGGCCTCCACTCCAGCCAGCATCTTGAATCACAAAACCATCAAACAGGGAATCCCATCGATTCAATCAAGCTGTGAAAC
>NZ_QQNH01000078.1 GCF_003345525.1 Pelagibacterium lacus | reverse complement strand
GTCCAGTTCTCTCATCATTTACCCAGGATGGAATACTAATACCTACTGGGCTCATCTGTCCACCACCCATTGGAAAGACATCTCTCAATGCCAGAGATTTGTGAAAAGGAAACAAACTTTATTTAATGCTATTCAGGCCTAATGTCACTACTAAAATAGCAAAGTCCTTTAGGGTACATATTTACACCTACACAGCGCTCCCTTCTCCCACTGTCCCAACTCCGGGTACCGTAAATCAGGAAAAGAGCACACGTCTGTGTTGCAGGCCGCTGGCACCGTCAGCTGTGTCACTGTGCAGGATCTCGAGTTAATCCAAAGTACTGTGGTACCCTCTCATGGTCCACTGGCAAGAGTCCTTTGTACCCAGTTCCAGTCAAAGTCTCTCCTCCTTTCAGGCCTCTTCTACCAAAGCTGCAGGAGTCCGCACTCCACCAAAAGCATGCGGCTTTCTTCTTCACCTGGCTGCAGGGATCTCCATTCTGGCAAAGCTGCGTGGTTTTTCCCTTTCACCTGGGAAAGAGGGGGTCCACACCCTGCCAAAACCACGTGGCTCCCTCTTTCACCTCACCAAGAGGGGGTCCTCACTCTGTCGAAACTGCGTGGCTCTCCCCAGGCCTT
>NZ_QQNH01000077.1 GCF_003345525.1 Pelagibacterium lacus | reverse complement strand
ATTCTGCATATATTTATTGACCTTCTTCTGATTATGGGGTATGTATTCCTACTTTTTTGCATGCCTGATAATTTTTAATTTGATTGTACACATTGTAAAATTTTACATTTTTTCAAAATATATTTTATTGATTATGCCATTACAGTTGTTCTATTCCCCCCTTCATTCCCCTCCACCCTACCCCCCCATCCCCACCATTACCCCCCTTTAGTTTATGACCATGTGTCTCAAGTTCTTTAGATTCTATATTTCCCATACTATTCTTGCCCCCCCATCTATTTTCTACCTACCGTCTATGCTACTTATTTTCTGTACCTTCTCCCCCCTTCTCCTCCTCCCACTCCCCTGTTGCTAACCCTCCATGTGATCTTCATTTCTATGGTTCTGCTCCTGATCTAGCTGTCCTCTTAGTTTGCTTTTGTTTTAGGTGTGGTTGTTAATAACTGTGAGTTTGCTGTCCTTTCACTGTTCATATTTTTTATCTTCTTTTTCTTAGGTAAGTCCCTTTAACATTTCATATAATAAGGGCTTGGTGATGATGAACTCCTTGAATTTGATCTTATCTGAGAAGCACTTTATCTGCCCTTCCATTCTAAATGAAAGCTTTGCTGGATAGAGCAATCTTGGATGTAGGTCTTTGGATTTCAT
>NZ_QQNH01000008.1 GCF_003345525.1 Pelagibacterium lacus | reverse complement strand
CGGTCTTGGCCTGGCAGCCTGCCAGAGGGGATTGTCCGTCGGCTTTACCACCGCAGCCGCCCTGGTCAGCGAGATGATGGAGGCGCGCGACGAACGTCGCCTTCTGCGCTTCCAGAAGCAGATGGCTGGCTACAAGCTGCTCATCATCGACGAACTGGGCTTCGTGCCGCTGTCCAAGACCGGGGCCGAGTTGCTGTTCGAGTTGATCTCGCAGCGTTACGAGCGCGGCTCCACCCTGATCACCAGCAATCTGCCTTTCGACGAATGGACCGAGATCTTCGGGTCCGAGCGTCTCACCGGCGCGCTCCTCGACCGACTGACCCATCACGTCAGCATCCTCGAGATGAATGGTGACAGCTATCGTCTCGCCCAAAGCCGGGCACGCAAAGCCAGCCGCACGTCCTGAAAAACGCAATGTTGGGGGTATCGAACACCGCTCGGGCTACGCCCTCCCGGCGCTCGATACCCCCAACATCAAGTGGCCTGGTTTTGCGCCGCCCAATGGCCGACTTTTACCCCGCCGTTGACAGATTGAGGTGGATTGGCGGTTGACGCGAATCATCGCGGCCAACACCATATATGGCGTGTTACGGTTCCCTTGATCGCAAGATCATGGGCTAAGACGGGAAATCGGTGAGACGCCGATGCTGCCCCCGCAACTGTAAGCGGAGAGCTTTCTTCCACCAATTCGCCACTGGCCATGGGCTGGGAAGGCGGGAAGGGAGCGATGATCCGCGAGCCAGGAGACCTGCCGTGCGCGTGAACTGTCTTTCAACGGGCGGGGTGTCTCGTTGGGTTCGTGTGCCGGCCGGAGGATCGTGCTCCGCGTCCGTGGCTGCGCGCGCCTTTCTGCTCCCCGTCCAACACATCCGGGGTGCCGATGTCTCAAATCCAGTCTCTTCCAGCCGATCCCTTGCCGCAGGGCGTCAATGCCGAGCCGGGCTATAGCCTGATCAAGCGCAATGGGAGCGTGACCCCGTTCGACGCCGCGAAGATTTCGGTGGCGCTCACCAAGGCGTTCATCGCCGTCGAGGGCAATTCGGCGACCGCATCGCGGCGCATCCATGAGATCGTCGAGGGGCTGACCGCCAATATCGTCGCCGCCCTCACCAAGCGGGTGGGCGAGGGGCGCACCTTCCACATCGAGGACGTGCAGGACCAGGTGGAACTGGCGCTGATGCGTTCGGAACACCACAAGGTGGCGCGGGCCTATGTGCTCTATCGCGAGCGCCGCGCCGCCGAGCGGGCCGAGCAGGCGGCCAGGACGCCGAGGCTGGTCGAAAGCGCGCCGGGCTTGTCCATGCGCGATGCGGAGGGCAACACTGTCCCGCTCGATTTCGCGCGCCTCGAAACCGTGGTCGCCGAGGCCTGCGCCGGACTGGAGGGCACCTCGGCCGAGGCGATCCTTACCGAAGCGCGGCGCAATCTCTATGACGGCATTTCGCTCGATGAGCTGGCGTTGGCCCCCATTCTCGCCGCCCGCACCCTCGTCGAAAACGATCCGGGCTATGCCCAGGTCAGCGCGCGCCTGCTGCTCGACCGGCTGCGCCGCGAAGCGCTGAGCTTCGTCTTTTCCCGCCCCGAACAGGCGACGCAGGCCGACATGGCCACCCGCTATGCCGAATATTTCCCCGCTTACGTCAAGACCGGCATCGCGGCCGACATGCTCGACCCGGAGCTGGCGCGGTTCGATCTGCAGAAAATCGCCGCCGCCATCCGGCCCGAGCGCGACATGCAGTTCCAGTATCTGGGGTTGCAGACGCTCTATGACCGCTATTTCCTGCACGTTTCGGGCAAGCGCTACGAGCTGCCGCAGGCCTTTTTCATGCGCGTTGCGATGGGGTTGGCCCTGCGGGAAGTCGAGCGCGAGGAGCGGGCCATCGAATTCTACAATCTCCTTTCCAGCTTCGATTTCATGGCCTCGACCCCGACGCTGTTCAATGCCGGCACGCGCCGCCCGCAGCTTTCCTCGTGCTTTTTGACCACCATCGGCGACGATCTTGACGCCATCTTCAAGGGCATCAAGGACAATGCCCTGCTCGCCAAATATTCGGGCGGGCTGGGCAATGACTGGACGCCGGTGCGCGGGCTCGGCGCCCATATCAAGGGGACGAACGGGGAAAGCCAGGGCGTCGTGCCATTTTTGAAGGTCGCCAACGACACCGCCATCGCCGTCAATCAGGGCGGCAAGCGCAAGGGCGCGGTGTGCGCCTATCTCGAGACCTGGCATATCGACATCGAGGAATTCCTCGATTTGAGGAAGAACACCGGCGACGACCGCCGCCGCACCCACGATATGAACACCGCCAATTGGGTGCCGGACCTGTTCATGCAACGCGTGGAGGCGGATGGCGAATGGACGCTGTTTTCTCCCGACGAAGTGCCCGGTCTGCACGACCTCTACGGCACGCCGTTCAGGGCCGCGTACGAGCAGGCCGAAGCCGATGCCGAGGCGGGGCGGATCAGGGTCCATCGCAAGGTCCGCGCGCTCGAATTATGGCGCAAGATGCTGTCCATGCTGTTCGAGACCGGCCACCCCTGGATCACCTTCAAGGACCCGTGCAATCTGCGCTCGCCGCAGCGGCATGCGGGCGTCGTGCACTCGTCCAACCTCTGCACCGAAATCACCCTCAACACCTCGGCCGACGAAGTCGCCGTGTGCAATCTCGGTTCGGTGAACCTCGTCGCCCATATCGGCGAGAAGGGGCTCGATCACGACAAGCTCGCGAAAACCGTCCGGACCGCGATGCGCATGCTCGACAATGTGGTCGACATCAATTTCTACACCATCCCCGAAGCGCGGCGTTCCAATCTCAAGCACCGGCCGGTCGGCCTGGGCCTGATGGGCTTCCAGGACGCCTTGCAGATGCAGTCCATCGCCTACGCCTCCGAGGCGGCGGTCGAGTTTGCCGACATTTCGATGGAAGCCATTTCTTATCACGCCATCTGGGCCTCGACCGAATTGGCCGAGGAGCGCGGCCGCTATCAGAGCTTTGACGGTTCGCTGTGGTCGAAAGGCATCCTGCCCATCGATTCCGTGGAGTTCGTCGCGGAGGCGCGCGGCGGCGTCGATATGGACCGCAGCCAGCGTCTCGATTGGGAAGCGTTGCGCGATCGCGTGTGGACCCTGGGCATGCGCAATTCCAATTGCCTCGCCATCGCCCCGACCGCGACCATCTCCAATATCTGCGGCGTTAGCCAGTCGATCGAGCCCGCCTATCAGAACCTTTACGTCAAGACCAATATGAGCGGCGACTTCACGGTGGTGAACGCGCTATTGGTCGAGGCCCTCAAGGCCCGCGGCCTCTGGGACGAGGTGATGATCTCGGACCTCAAATATTTCGACGGCAGCGTCGGCCAGATCGACCGCATCCCCGACGATCTCAAGGCGGTCTTCGCCACCGCCTTCGAGGTTGACGCCAGATGGCTGATCGCGGCGGCCTCGCGGCGGCAGAAATGGATCGATCAGGCCCAGTCGCTCAATCTCTATATCGCCAACCCCTCGGGCAAGGCGCTGGATGCGATCTACCGCCGCGCCTGGTCGATGGGATTGAAGACCACCTATTATCTGCGCTCGCGCGCCGCGACGAGCGTCGAAAAATCCACCCTGAAAGGCACGGATGGCCGGCTCAATGCGGTGCCCGTCACCCATGCCATCGACACCCTGCGGGCCCGTGCGGAACTTGAGGCGGGGCCGAACGCCTGCGCCATCGACGATCCCGACTGCGAAGCCTGCCAGTAGACTTTAAGGACAAATGACCATGAGCACTCTCGCATGGGACGATGCCCCCATTCCCGGCCCGTCCAATACGGACACGGCCGATGCCACCGGCCTGGGCCAGATTGAGCGCGGCGCCGCGCGCGTCTCGGTCTCCGACAAGGCGATGATCAACGCCCGCGCCGACGTCAACCAGTTGCTGCCATTGAAATATAAATGGGCCTGGGAGAAATACCTTGCCGGCTGCGCCAATCACTGGATGCCGACGGAAATTTCCATGCAGGCCGATATCGCGCTGTGGAAGTCGAAAGACGGGCTGACCGAAGACGAGCGCCGCATGCTCAAGCGCAATCTGGGGTTCTTCGCCGCCTCGGAAAGCCTTGTGGCCAACAATATCGTCCTCGCCATCTACCGGCACCTGACCAATCCCGAATGCCGGCAATATCTGCTGCGCCAGGCGTTCGAGGAGGCGGTGCACACCCACACCTTCCAGTACATCGTCGAAAGCCTCGGGCTCGATGAGGGTGAACTGTTCAACATGTATCGCGAGGTGCCCTCGATCACCGACAAGGCGGCCTGGGCCTTAAAGCACACCCAGAGCCTCGATGATCCGGAGTTCTCGACCGGCACCACCGAGGCCGACCAGCATTTTTTGAAAGACCTCGTGGCCTTCTACGTGATCTTCGAGGGCATGTGGTTCTATACCGGCTTTGCCCAGATCCTCTCGCTGGGGCGCCGCAACAAGATGGTGGGGATCGCCGAGCAGTATCAATACATCCTGCGCGACGAATCCATCCATCTCAACTTCGGCATCGACGTCATCAACCAGATCCGGCACGAGAACCCGCATCTGTGGACGGCCGTGTTCCAGGAGGACATCCGCTCCATGCTGCGCGAGGCGGCGGAGCTCGAAGCCGCCTATGGGCGCGATACCATGCCCACCGGCTTCCTCGGGCTCAACGCGGCCTTGTGCGAGCAATACATGCACTTCATCGCCAATCGCCGCTGCGCGCAATTGGGGCTGGAGCCGGTCTTCCCGCCGGCCGACAATCCATTCCCCTGGATGAGCGAGGTGATGGATCTGAAAAAGGAGAAGAACTTCTTCGAGAGCCGGGTGATCGAATACCAGTCCTCCGGTGCGCTGAGCTGGGATTGAAAACCGGCTTTTGTGACAGGCGAATGGAGGTGAGCGCAGCCGTAACTCCAACACTCTAGGAGGCAACCTGATCGTGTCCAGGACAGCCGCGCTCGCCGCCAGCATAGGGCGTCAACTTGTAGATTTTATAACATTACATATTGGGGCTCGCCGCGTGGCCCGCCGGTCGGCGGGCCCTGTCCCCTATTCTGCGGCCGGTGCGTGCGGACCCCAGGCGGCGATCCGTTCGGCCAGGGTGCGGTTGAGGGCCACGAGATCCACGATGCTGGATCTGATCCTGGCGATCTCCTTTTCGTCGACCCGCTCCACCCGGCCATAAACCAACGTGTCGCCATAGTCGGCGACGCGCATCAATTGGGTGCTCTCTATGGTTCCGGTGTCGTCGAAGCCATAAATGCAATGGTTGTACTTGTTGCGCATGCCCGATGCGCGGCGCATGCGTGCGGCGATGTCCATCACGAAGCCGCGGACGTCCTTGTCGGCCGTGGGCAGCTTGGCGAGACGCTCGATGAGATCGAGGCGGGCGCGGGTGGTGTTGAGCGTGAGGAACACGATCGTCGCCACATCCTTTCTGGTCCGCATCAGGTGCTCAATGATGTGGATGAGCAGGCTTTCGGTATTGGTCCAAGTATAGTTGAGCTGTCCCACAAGGAGCAGCAGGTCCTCGTTGCGACTGCGCATGGCCGTCTCCTCAGCTGGCCGCAGGTACTCCGTCACTGGCGAGAAAGGCAATAGCCGCCTGGGTCCGGTTGGTGACCCGCAGCTTGGCGATCAGATTGTGCACATGGACCTTTACCGTATGCTCGGACAGTCCCATCCGGCTGGCGATCACCTTGTTCTGGTGCCCTTCGGAGATCAGGCGCAGGATATCGCGCTCCCGGGGGGTGAGGCCAAGGGTGCGGTCCGGCCGGACCATCTGGTCGTGCTCGATCTTGAGGCCGGAGTCCATCGGTCGTGCGGGATAGTGCCGTCCTTCGAAAACATGGGCGTGCCTGCTGTTGAAGGGATAGAACTTGCCCCCGCTCAGCAGCACGGAGATGGCGGCCAGCCAGACGTCGAGTTCGTAGTCGAGCGGAAGGATACCCTGGACAATGTAGTCGTTGAACAGGTGACCCAAGAGCGCATTCTCTTCTCCAATGCTCTCGACCACCAGTCCCAACGCCGCATTGGGATAGTCCTGCCGCCATGTCTCGATCGTATCGACCTTGTCGCGCCTGCACACGCCATAGAGCAGAAGCAGGTTGACGTCTTCCTGCTTGGGCACCGTTCCGGGTGGATGGTCCGTAAGTACGACGTGCGAATGGGCGATATGGGCTTCGATGATCCGCGCCATCCCCTGAAACATCGCGCCGCCATTGGCGCAATAGAACAGGATCCGGTGTTGCGTGCCATCGAGCGCCGGTGAGTTCGCGCTCCGGTTCATTGCATATGCCTCCTTTTTTAACCCTTTTTTGACCTTGATGGCCTGGCCTTTTTGACCAAACGAACAAATTCTATTCGCCCCAGCGTGACCGGGGCGTGACTCGAACGTGACAGGGCGGCGCCTGGAGGCCGGGAATCGGGTCGCGAGCGGGAATTTTCTAGCTCTGATGGTTTAGCCCGCCGCCCGAACTGGTCGTTCCCGGAGCCGCGCGGGGCGAAAAAAACGCGGTGATTGGCCGAGAAAACCGCGACGTGACAGGTCTATATCCGACGATCTAGCTCCAATTCGTACCTTATCTCGCCTGTCCGGCAAGGGCACAGTCGGCGCGCTTCCAGACGGTTCGACCCCCTTGGATCTTCCCCGGAAGCATCACCTGGGACCGGCGCTATGCTTTCCTTCAAGATGCGAGAAAGCGGCCGGAACCCATTCACTTCAAATGGGAGATGGACCAATGGCCGACAACAATGGCATGACAAATAGCCAGATCAATGATGGCTCAACGGAAGTCGGTGTTTCCGATATCCTCAACGACAAGTCGAATAATTCGACCAATACAGATGTCGATGTGGGGCTTACCGATGTCTTGAACGACAAATCGAACAATTCTGTAAACAGTTCGGGTAACGACAGCTCGAACAATTCGACCAATGCCGACATTGATTTGGCAGTAGCCGACGCCTTCAACGACAATTCCGACAATTCGACCAATGTCGATGTGGGAATGACCGATGCGTTCAACGACAAGTCGAACAACTCGACCAATCTGGCGCTGGGCATGGAAGACTCGTTCAACGACTCTTCCAGCACGAACTCCAACAACGACGCGTCGGTCAATACCGACCTTGATGTCGGGATCGACGATTCATTTAACGACAACTCCGACAATTCCGACAACTCGGACAATTCGACCAATGTCGACGTCGCGCTGACCGATGCGTTCAACGACAATTCGACCAATGGATCGTTCAACGACGCTTCCCAGCATACGGATGCCTCGATCGATGCGACCCTCGACGTCGATGTCGCGGACTCGTTCAACACCCTCACCGACAGCTCGACCAACGACTCCAACAACGACAATTCGGACAATTCGTTTAATCTCGATGTCGCGATCAGCGACGCCTTCAATTCGGACTCCAGCACCACCTGGGGTGAGATTGCCGTACAGTTCGAGAATGTCTTCAACGGAGCGTTTGGCGGGGGCGACGGCACTGGCTTCGCCATCAACCAGGTCGCCGACATCGTCGACAATGACGCGCTCAGCGGCTTCCACCAGAACAACGCGGGCAACTTCCAGCTCACGGCCACTGGTGGCGGCGCCTCGGTAGGAGGTGATTGGGACAGCGTGGACGATCCGTTCGGAAGCGCCGGCAACAACATCGTGGCGACGGCCGACGCAAGCGGCATTGCCACCGGCTCGGCTTTCAACATGGAAGTCGTGATGGGTGCCAACCTGCAGCAGAATGCGGTCAATGTGGACATCGTGGGTGGCGATCACACCACGACCACGACCGACGGCGACAGTTTCTGATCTCCAAAATCAGCAAGCCGGATCAGCGCGGATTTCCCGCGCTGGTCCTTTCCGCCATCCAGCCCAGGGCAAAGGGGTAAATCGTGTTCACCCCAATCGATCAAATCATCGATGCGATCAGCCATTTCATCGGTGAACTGCGGATCGCCCTTGAGGATTTGCGTGCGCGCATCTCCCATGACGAGGGGCCCGGAATTGCCTATGGACAACCCCCGCTCTCGCTCGATCCCGACGCGACCGCAGCGGTGAAGGGCAAGGATATCGCGCCCGACGATCTCGATCGAAGCGATTACATCCTTTCGACCGGCGGAAATTCCGTGGCCGCGATCGCCGAGATCGAGCTGCATGTCCCCCAGATCCATATCGCCCCCGCGCTCCCGTCCTCGAGGGAGGACTGGATGCACCGGGACTGGAACCCGCCCCATATTCCCTCCTACACCATTCCGCCTCCGGGCGATTTCGTGGCGGTGATCCAGCAGCACAGTTTTCTCTTCGACCAGGATGTGGTGGTCGTCGGAACCCCCGGTTTCGCCATCGAACCCCCCGATCAGCCGGTCCTCGAACTGAGGGCGCTCGAACTGGAAGCGCGCGAGGCTGCGGGATCGTTTTCGGCGCTCGATGTCGTCTTCTCCCCGTCCGAACTGTCCCAGTTCACCGTCGACACCCATGACGCGGTGGCCGGCGCGGGTTCGGTCGCGACCGCGTCGGGCGGCACCTTGTCGGGAAGCTGGATGAACGAGGAAAAGCTCGAGGACGACGACCCCGAGTTGGACGATTACCTGCCCGAGCACCTCGCCAAGGAGGGGGATGCGTCCGATATCGTCAAGGCCCCGCCGAGCGAGGTGGGACAGAGCGACGAGATCGTCATCGATGCCAGCCAGACCGATACGACCATGGTGATCGTGACGGGCCAGAATCTCCTCGTCAACGAAGCGACGCTGGCTTCCGCCGGCGTGGTGGCGACGACGATCGGGCTGGCCGGCGATTATTACTGCGTGGACGTCGTCGTGCAGGTCAATGCGATTGCGGTGTGCGCCGATATCGATGGCGGGCTGCCCTCCGGCTTCACGCTGTCAAGCGCCGAGGACGTGCTGGTCAATCTGGCCGCGTTCAAGACCGTCACCTATGACACCGCCGGGAAGGCGGCCGAGGCCAATCCGGGCCAGATGCCCGATACCTGGGCGGTGACCACGGTGGACAGCGATCTCATCTCGTTCAACTGGCTGACCCAATACAATTTCATGGCCGATGGCGACAGCCTGACCCTCACCGCCACAGGCACCACCACCACCATCGGAACCGGCGGCAACCTCACCATCAACAGCACGGGCATCACCTATATGGGGATGTCCTACGACCTGCTCCTGATCGGCGGCAATCTCTACGACATCAACTACATCACCCAGCTCAACGTCCTCTACGATCACGACAAAATCTCCTATCAAGGCGAGATGCCGGACAATGGCGGCTCCATCGAGACGGGCGGAAACCTGTTGTGGAACCAGGCCCAGATCGCCCGCATCGGCACTTCCGACTGGGAGAGCGGGGTGCCCGATCACTATACCGACGCCATGACGCGGCTCGACAATGGCAATATGGCCATGCCGCGCGCCTTTGCCGAGGACCCCGATTTCGAGGGCTATTCCACCCTCAAGGTGCTCTACATCAAGGGCGACGTCTACGACATCAACTATGTCGAGCAGGTCAATGTGGCCGGCGACCCCGACAAGGTGGTCCTTTACGCCGAGGAGACCTTCAAGAAGGCGGTGGACTGGTCGGTCCAGACCGGGGAGAACGTCCTCATCAACGCCGCCTCGATCGTCGATTACCAGAGCATGGGCGACACCGCCTATCTGGGCGGAACGCAATATTCCCAGGCCATGCTGATCCAGGCCGAAATCATCCATACCGGTACGGAGGCGCCGGTCCAGGTGGTCAGTGAAGCGGTGGCGTTCATCGCCGACGATTTCGATGCCGATATCATGCCCGATGCCGATGTTCTCGGCCTCGCGGCCATCGCCAGCCAGGTGCCGGAGGGACTGGACGCCGTGCTGGCCTGACCGGGCCACACGCCGCCGAGAGGGTTCAAAGGGGAGGATAATGACCACTGTAATGAACCCGGGCCTGAGGGCCGAGGCTCGCACCGATGCCGCTGCGCGCGGCGAGGGTCAGCCGGCTCAAGCCGCGCCGCCCCTTTCGGCCCGCGACGAGACCCGCGCCAATCCCGACGATCGCCCACAGCGCACGGTTCCCGAAATGGCGCCGGTCCTCGAAGGCCAGCGCGCGCCGGGCCGCGTGCTCCGGCCGGGCGGGGGAAATGGCGACGGCCAGCCGCCCGCCGATGGCGGCGGAGGGCGTGGCGGCGGCGGGCGCGGCTTCCACCGGCAGGCCGAAGCCCCCAATTTCGCCAAGAGCTTTCAGAATGCCCTCGGCGCGGTCAAGCGCAATCTCTGGATCGTCATGGGGTTCACCCTGGCCACCAATGTGCTGGTCCTCGCCATCCCGGTCTATCTGTTCCAGATTTCCGACCGGGTGCTGACCAGCCGGTCCCTCGATACGCTGATCATGCTCACCCTGGTCATCGCCGGCGCCATCATCCTGCAGGCCATACTCGACGCCCTGCGGCGCTTCATCCTCACGCGCACCGCGGTGGAAGTGGCGGCGCAATTGGGCGGGCCGATCCTCAGCGCCGCCGCGCGGGCCTCGCTCAACGGCAACAGCAAGGACTATCACGTGCTGGGGGATCTGCAGCAATTGCGCGGCTTCATCACCTCGGGCACGCTGCTGTCGATCCTGGATGCGCCGCTCAGCCCGCTTTTCGTCATCGTGGTTTTCCTGATCCACCCCGATCTGGGCTATATCATCGTCGGCGCCAGCCTCGTGCTGCTCACCCTGGCCGTCATCAACCAGCGCGTCACGGCGCGGCATTTTTCCGATGCGGGCAATTTCGTCAGCCGGGCCAGCGTCCATCTCGACTCCATGGCGCGCAATGCGCAGATCATCAACGCCATGGCGATGATCCCCGAGGCGGTGCGCATCTGGGGGCGCGATACCGCCGGCTCGCTTCTGGCCCAGAGCCGGGGGCAGGATCGCAACATCATCATCGCGTCCATATCGCGCGGCTTCCGCATGCTCACCCAGGTGGCGATGCTCGGCTGCGGCGCCTATCTGGCCATCCAGGGCGAATTGACCGGGGGCATGGTGATCGCGGCGTCGATCATTGCCAGCCGGGCGCTGGGCCCGATCGAAGGGGCCATCGAGGGCTGGAACCAGTTCACCAATTTCCGCGCCGCCTTCCAGCGCATCCGCACGCTCCTGCAAAGTTCGCCCCTCAATGTCGAGCGCCTGCTGCTGCCCGAGCCCAAGGGGCGGCTCGATGTCGAACGCGTGCTCTATGTGCCACCGCCGACCAAGAAGGTCATTCTCAATGGCGTGTCGCTCACGCTGATGCCGGGGGAATCGCTGGCCATCGTGGGCAATTCGGGTTCCGGCAAGACCACTTTGGGCAAGATGCTGGTGGGCTCCATCCTGCCCACTTCGGGCAATGTCCGGCTCGACCTCATGGATCTGCGCAACTGGGACCCGCGCCAGTTCGGCGAGAATATCGGCTATCTGCCCCAGGACGTGCAGCTTTTTCCCGGCACGATCAAGGCCAATATCGGCCGTATGCGCGACGATGCCCGCGACCAGGATATCTATGAGGCCGCGGTGCTGGCCGATGTGCATGAGATGATCGCCAGCTTCCCCCAGGGGTATGAAACCTTCGTGGCCGGCGACGGCGCGCCGCTCTCGGGCGGGCAGAAACAGCGGATCGCCCTGGCGCGCGCGTTTTTCGGCAGTCCGCGCCTCGTGGTTCTGGACGAGCCCAATTCCAATCTCGACACGGCGGGCGAGGCCGCGCTGGCCCGGGCGCTGCAACACGCCAAGCGGCACCAGATCACCACCGTCACCATCACCCAGCGCACCTCGCTCCTCGCCTGCGTCGACAAGATCATGGTGCTCAACGCCGGCTCGGTCGCCATGCTCGGGGAGCGGACGGAAGTGCTCAAGGCCCTGACCGAGGGTCCGGCCCAGCCCCCGTCCACCATGCCGCAAGGACCGAACCCATGACCCTCGCCCTGCCCAATAATTCCCGCTCCACCGATTGGCATGCGGGCCTGCCCCGTTCGGTCCGGCCCTATGCGCTGGCAGGGTTTGCCCTGATGGCGCTGTCGTTCGGCGGGTTCACCTATTGGGGCGCCATGGCGCCGCTGGCCTCCGCCGTCATTGCGCAAGGCTCGTTCGTCGCGACCGGCAGCAACAAGATCGTGCAGCATCTGGAGGGCGGCATCATCCGGGAGCTGCTGGTCGAGGAGGGCATGTGGGTCGCCGAGGGCCAGCCGCTGGTTCGGCTCGACGAGACCGTGGCGCAGGCCCATACCCGCCGGTTGCAGGTGCGCATGTTCCGGCTTGAAGCGATCCTCGCGCGCCTGAGCGCCGCCGCCCGGGAGGAGGAGGAGGAATACGTTACCCCTGCCAGCTTGGTCAGCCATCTGGACGATCCCGAAATCCGGGCGATTGATGATGGGCAGCGCGAATTTTTCGAAGGCGCACGTGAAGCGTTGAGCAACCGGGTCGGCGTGCTCGAGGAGAACATCAACGCCCTGTGGTATCAGCATGACGGCATCGAGGTGCAGATGGAGTCCCTCGAACGGCAACGGGAGCTGATCGACGCCGATCTCGCGGCGCAGAGCGCCCTGCTCGAACGCGGCATCGTGACCCGTTCGGCGGTGAACGCCATCGAGCGGGCGCTGATGGACGTGCAGGGCAATGCGGCACGGCTCGATGCCGATTTGCGCATCACCACGGCACAGATCGAGCGCTATGAAAAGGAGGTGATCCAGGCGCGCGACGATTACCGGCAGGCGGCGCTCAACGAGATGCAGACCGTCGAGGCCGAAATGGAGGCGGTGCGCGAGGAGTTGCGCGCCTCCCAGGATATATTGGGGCGGACGATCATCACCGCGCCGGTTTCGGGCGTGGTGGTCCGGATGCACTACCATACGTCCGGCGGCGTCATCACCAGCGGAACGCCGATCCTCGAAATCCTGCCCGGCGACGTGCCGCTGATCATCGAGGCGCAGATTCCGCGCATGCAGATCGACGAGGTGCGGGTCGACCAGACGGCAAGCGTGCGCCTGTCCGCCCTCAACCAGCGCACCACGCCGCTGCTCGAGGGCGTCGTCACCTATGTGTCGGCGGATTCGCTGGTGGATGCCCTTCCGGGCCGGGCGCCCGAGGAGATCTATGTCGCCCGCATCACCGTGCCGCCCGAGCAGTTCGCCCGCATCAATGATTTCAATCCGACCCCCGGCATGCCGGCCGAAATCCTCATCGAGGCGCAGGAGCGGACATTTTTCGAGTACCTCACCAAGCCGATCGTAGATTCCATGTCGCGCGCCTTCCGCGAGCGCTGACCCGGGGCCTTATCCGAAGGCTTGCGACAGGGCCGTTCGCATGGGCTTGGCCTGCCAATACTGGTCGTAGAGCACACCCCGGTTCCAGGGATGACCCTGGGGCGGCTGGGCGAGCCAGGAATGCGCGTCGCTCAGCCCCCAGGTGGAGACCGAGGTCACCGCCGGGTGGGCAAGGGCGACATCGAGATAGCGTTTGACGGTTGCCGAAACCATTCTGTCCCGTTCCTCGATGGGCAGCAGGATGTCGCTTTCGCGCACGTCGAGCTCGGTGATGGCGATGTCGAGGCCCAGGCTGCCGATGGCGGAGAAAAAGGCGTCGATATCGGATTCCGAGATGGTGCCCTTGCGCAGATCGAGATGGGCCTGCACCCCGATGCCGCCCAGGGGGACCCCGCGCGACAACAGCCGTTCGGCGAGGCCGATCAGCGCCAGCCGGCGGCCGTGCTCCTCGGGGTATTCGTATTCGAGGCTGTAGTCGTTGATGAACATGCGCGCATCGGGGGCAATCTCATGGGCGAGACGGATAGCCATTTCGATGTAGTCCCTTCCATAGGCCCGCAGGAACAGATTTTCACGCAATCCGTCAGGCCCGTAGGCGTCGATCGGTTCGTTGACCACGTCCCATTCGTCGACCGCATCCTCATAGCGAGACACCACGGCCTGGATATGATTCGCGATGATGGACCAGTCCTGGGTCTCCTCGATGCGCTGTAGCGCCCAATCGGGTATGGCCTGATGCCAGAGAAGCGTATGCCCGCGCACCGCCAGCCCGTGGCGCCGGGCGAAATCGACGATCAGGTCGCAATCGGAAAAGTCGTGCTGCTCGCTGGAATAGGCCATGCTGTTCCATTTCATTTCCCATTCGGGGGTGATCGAGGAACACTCGGCGACGAAAAAGCCTGTTTCTTCCGGGGATTGTCGCAGGATGTCGGACCGGATGGCCGAGCCGAAGCGCAGGCCGCGCCGGGAGGCTGAAAATCTCAGCGCGTCATTGGCGGCGGGCGGATAGGCCTCCTGTGCCGTCTGAGCCGACCCATTCTCCTGGGCGTGAACCCCGCCGGCCAGCAGCAGGGGACTGGCCACCGAGGTGAGGCCGGCGGACAGGAACTGCCGGCGATCGAGCGTCGGAACGGTACGCGATACCTTCATGACAACTCCCCCCCTGGGTTGATGCGACAAGAGTGGCAACTGAGGGCGCGCGGAACAATTAGCTCTTTCTGTCTAGACCCATTTTGTCGGTGGCCGAGCGCCGATTTTCCAGCGAACATTTTGTTAACCACGGGCAGTATTGCCCAAGTCGAACCCAGGAAGGGAGAGCAAAAATGCGCTGGCTTCCAGTATTGTCTGCCGCCTTTATGCTTGCCGCCGCGCCGACGGCGGTTCTCGCGACGTCGAGCGTTTCCATCGCCATCGCCGGGGAAGCCTATGAGGGCGCGCCCACGTTCCAGATCAGGATGGGCGATCTGGTGATCGGGCAGGGCGTCGTCGCCAAGGCCATCGACACCGAGACCGAGGGGCGGCTGTTCGGCGCTCCGTCGCCCTTGCCCTATCTCGAGCATTTCGATTTCGAGGTCCCCGATGCCGATTTTCTGGCCGATGCGCCGATCAGCATCGTCTTGACCAATGACCGCTATCTCGACACCGGCGACGGCTATGACCGCAACCTGTTCATCCAGCAGATCGTGGTCAACGGCGTCGCGATTCCCGGAGAGCGGATCAAGATCCTCGAATATGGCTCGGTGGAAGTCGACGTGCCGATGCATATGGGGCTGCGCCCCCTCTATGGCAGCGGCCAGGTCGCCATCGTGGCGCCGCCGCCGCAAGGCTGGCCCGCTCTCGGTGCCGTCGGGGCGGTCGAGGCCATCGTGCCCCTCCCTCCGCCCCGCCCATCCGGGATGTGAATACCGATTTTCATGATCAGTCGAACGGTGCCGGGCGGTTCACCCAGGGTGGACGCCTCCTCAACCCTGGAGAAGTCTTATGCGAGAGACCGTGAACACAATCGTCCGGACAAAGCGGCAAGTCCGCCAGATCGGTGCAGGCAGGACCGCGTGCGTTGCGGGAGGAGCGGGCTTTCTGGGCTCGCATCTGTGCGAGCGGTTGCTGGCCGACGGCTATGACGTCTTCTGCCTCGACAACCTTCACACCGGCCGGATCGAGAATATCAGCGCCTTCTGGCAAACCGGGCATTTCCAGTTTCTCGAGCATGACATCATCGACTGCCTGCCGCCGGGACTGCCACGGTTCGACGAAGTCTACAACATGGCCTGCCCCGCATCGCCGGTGCATTACCAGGCCGACCGCATGCGCACGGCGCTGACCTGCGCCTGGGGCACCATGAATCTCCTCGATCGCGCCAAGGCCGACCGGGCGAAATATCTGCAGGCCTCGACCTCGGAAGTCTATGGCGACCCCGAAGTGCATCCGCAGCGCGAAACCTATGTGGGCCATGTCAATCCCATCGGCCCGCGCTCCTGCTATGACGAGGGCAAGCGCTTCGCCGAGACCTTGTGCATGGATTCCGGGGTCCGGGTGAGGATCGCGCGCATCTTCAACACCTACGGCCCGCGCATGCTGGAAAATGACGGGCGGGTCGTCTCGAACTTCATCGTGCAGGCCCTGCGGGGAGAGGACATCACCATCTATGGCGACGGACGGCAGACCCGCTCGTTCTGCTATGTGGACGACCTCATCGACGGGCTGATCGCGCTGATGCGCAGCGAGCAGCAGGTGGAGGGGCCGGTCAATATCGGCAATCCGTCCGAGATCGAGGTGGGGGAGTTGGCCTCCATCGTCGTGGCCATGGCGTCGTCCCGCTCGCGGGTGGTGCACATGCCGCGCCCGATCGACGATCCCATGCGCAGGCGGCCGGACATATCGAAGGCCTATAGCCTGTTGGGCTGGGCGCCGCAGGTCGACCTGCTGCACGGGCTGGAACGCACCATCGCCTATTTTGCATCCGTTGTCGGGCACAGCCGGCTGGTTCCGGCCTGAATGCCCCGCGTCCATTTTTAACCAATCACTCATAATCTTGAAAGGATCGGCCATGCGTATCGTGATCTTGGGCTGCGGATATGTCGGCCTGGTAACGGGAACATGCCTCGCCCATATCGGCCATGAAGTGGTGTGCGTCGACACCGATGTCGCGCGCATCTCGGCGCTGGCCGCCGGCGAAGTGCCGATCTACGAAAAGGGGCTGAAGGCATTGGTCGCAGCCAATGTTGCGCAGGGCCGCCTTTCCTTTGCGCTCGTCTTGCCCGAACTCGATTCCTCGATCGATGCGATTTTCATCGCCGTCGGAACCCCCGCCGGGGGCGATGGGAAAAGCGCGGATCTCTCTGCCCTGGCGGGAGCCGTCGAGGACATCGCGCAAGCCGCTTCAGCCTCCCCCCTGATCGTCGTCAAATCCACCGTGCCGATGGGGGTCTGCGACGCCATCGAGACCATGATGGGGCGGTTGCGCCCCGATCTTTCTGCCGAGGTGGTCTCCAACCCCGAATTCCTCAAGGAAGGACGGGCGGTGCTCGACTTCCTCGGACCGGACCGGATCGTCATCGGCACCGATGATGGCGCGCCGAACCCGGTGCTGGAAGCCATCTATGCGCCGCTCGCCGAGGCCGGGGTCCCGATCCACTGGACCGGACGGCGCAGCTCGGAACTCATCAAGCACGCCTCCAACGCCTTTCTCGCCACCAAGGTCGCCTTCATCAACGAGGTCGCCGATCTGTGCGAGAAGGGGGGAGCGGACATTCGCTCGGTCGCCAGGGGCATGGGGCTCGATGCGCGCATCGGCCCGGCCTTCCTCGAAGCCGGGCCGGGCTATGGCGGGTCGTGTTTTCCCAAGGACGGGGTCGCCCTGCTCGAAACGGCGCAGACCTATGGGGTGCGGCTGGGCATTCTGGAGCGCACCGTGGCCAGCAATCTGCAACGCCGCGGCGGGCTCGCTTCCCGCGTGGTCGAGGCCATGGACGGGTCGGTGGACGGCAAGCGCATCGGGGTGCTGGGACTGGCCTTCAAGGCGGGGACCGACGATTGCCGGGAATCGCCTGCCGTCGATCTCATCGGGGACCTGATTGCGCTGGGTGCGCGGGTGGTCGCCTGCGATCCCAAGGCCATGCCCTACGGCCATCCGGCCCTCAATAGCCTGGCGCTGGCGCTCGATCCCTATGATTGCGCCCAGGGGTGCGATTGCCTGGTCCTCGCCACCGCCTGGCCGCAGTTTTCCCGGCTCGATCCGTTCCGTCTCGCCCAGATGATGACCGGCCGGACCATCGTCGACCTGCGCAATGGCCTCGACGTGACCGGCTTTGCCACCGCCGGCTTTGCCATCCACGGGGTGGGGCGCCGTCCCGACAGCGCCCATCGTCCCGCAACGCGGTCTCCCGCCTGGCACGCCGCCGGCGAACCCCAGCTTTCCGCGGCGCAGTGAGGCCGGATCATGGACGTCGCTTCGCTCTCGGAGATGCTGGTCATCGGCTTTGCGATCATCCAGATCGGCTATTGCGCGACGCTCTCGGTGACGCTGTACCTGCGTTCGCTGCCGGTGGATTGGGTGGACGAATCCGAGCGGGTGCCCGATGAGGAGGTGCCGTTCATCGTCCTGTTCTACCCCGTGCTGCGTGAAGCCGAAGAGACGATGCGGACCACCTTCCTCACCATCGAGCGGCTCGATTATCCGAAGAACAAATATCGCGTGGTGGCCATCCCCAATGCCGACGACCTGGAAACCGTGGCGTCGCTTCTGCGGCTGAAACAGCGCTTCGATTTCCTCCAGGTGTTGCAGGTTCCGCCGACCGGCGATGACTCCTGGGAGGTGGTGTGGAATGCGTGGGACGCAACGGACAAGGCCTATTGGTGGCACCGGGGCGCGCGGGCGGGCGAAAAGGCCCTGCCGCCCAAGAAGACGCGGCAGCTCGTCTATGCCTTTTATACGATAAACGAAGCGCTTTCCGAGCTTCCCGATTTCCTGGTCGATTATATCGACGCCGACAGTTGCCCGCCGCCCGACCATTTCCGGGCCGCCGCGGCCGGCATCCGCCAGTTCGACGTGCTTCAGGCCCAGAACATTGCCGGAAACTGCCTCGATGGCTGGGCGGCCAGCATGCATTCCTTCGATCACATGGCCTGGGACGGCTATCTCTATCCCCATCTGTCGGCTAATGGGCGCCAGCCTTTCTGGGTGCTGGGCAAGGGGCTGTTCTTCAAGGCGTCCGACCTCGTGGCGCTGGGGGGCTTCAACCCGTGGATGACCATCGAGGACCCCGAGGTGGGGATGCGCTTCTGGGCCAATGGCAAGCGGATCGGCATCATCGCCAGCCCGCTGGTGGAAGAGGTGCCGGCGACGTTTTCGCACGGCATCACCCAACGCAAGCGGTGGGTGGCGGGGTTTTTCCAGAGCCTGAGCACCGTCCCGCTCACCGAAATGGGCATGAATGGCTGGCAGCGGGCGCGCGCCAGACTCAATTTCGTGCCCTGCCTTTCCCTGTGTCTCAACCCGATCGGCATCGTGCTGGGCGTTTACGTCAGCATCCAGTTCGCTTTGGGCCAGTCGCCGGTTCCCGCCCCGCTGGCCGTACTGGGCCTCGTCAATATCGCCGTCTTTCTGGTGGTGATCGCCATGGTCTACCGCTCGACCTGGCGGCGGGCCGCGCAGATCCTGCCCAACCCCTTGCTGCGGGCTCTCTACCTGATCCGGGTCAACCCCCTGTTCCTCATGGCGTGGTGGACGCTGTGGTGCGTCCCGCTCTGGATCGGGTTGATGATGTATCTGCGCGACGGCGGCCTGACTTGGGAGCGCACGATCAAGAACGACGCCAATCATGTGCTGGTGCGCAAGCGGCTTGCCCAGACCGGCGCGGCAGGCGCCGACATCATCGCCTTTCCCGCGCCGCAACCGGCCATCGAAAAACGAAAGGAAATCTCCAATGGGTGACCATTTCCTCATCACCGGGGGCGCCGGCTTCATCGGTTCGCACCTGACCGATACCTTGATTGCCGCCGGGCACAGGGTCACCGTCCTCGACTGCCTGCTCGAGCAGGTGCATGCGGGGGCCGAGCGCGATGCGGAGGGCTGGCCGCTTTATCTCAACCCCAGGGCGGGGCGGATCAAGGGCGACCTGCTCGATGACGGGGTTTTCGAGAACGCCCTGGGGCAGGGGATCACGCATCTGATTCATCTGGCCGCCTCGGTGGGGGTCGGGCAGTCGATGACCAATATCGTCGATTACACCCGCAACAACACCATGGCGGCGGCCATCATCCTGCAAGCCCTCTCGCATGGCCATCATACGGTGCGCCGGGTGGCGGTCGCGTCCTCCATGTCGATCTATGGGGAAGGCGAATACCGCACCCCGGGCGGCGCGATGGCGGCACCGGCCATGCGCAGCCTCGACGATCTGCGCCGGCATCATTGGGAGCTCGAGCAGGCGGGCGAAGCCCTGGCGCCGATGCCGACGCGGGAAAGCAAACCCCTGATGCCCGCCTCGATCTACGCCATCAACAAGCGGGACCATGAGGAAATGTTCCTCTCGGTGGGCCGGGCGCTCGGCATACCGACCATTGCCCTGCGGCTGTTCAATGCCTATGGCTCGCGGCAGGCGCTGAGCAATCCCTATACCGGGGTTGCGGCCATCTTCATCTCGCGCCTCCTGAATGACCAGCCGCCTTTGGTTTTCGAGGACGGGCGGCAGATGCGCGACTTCGTGCATGTGGGCGATGTGGCCGATGCCTTCGCCACGGTGATCACGTCGGATTCCGAAGTGTGGGACGCCTATAATGTGGGGAGCGGCAAGGCGATTTCGGTCAATGACATGGCCCACAGCCTGGCGCGGCTGCTGCGCAAGAACCTGGCGCCGCAGGTGCTCGACAAATATCGCGTGGGCGATATCCGGCACTGCTTTGCCGATACGTCCAAGCTGCAGCAGGGGTTCGGTTTCCGTCCCCGGCGCGACTTCGACCGGGGGATGGAGGAACTCGTCGAATGGGTCAGTTCCCAGGCCCGGCCCTCGGACAGGGCGGGCGATTGCTTCAAGGAGCTCGAGCGCAGCCGGCTGGTCGTTTGAGCCGGAAAATCCATAATACTTGCTCTTTTGAGGCAATTATGCTTTTTTAACGCTATTATCGGCGCCCGTCCAAATGCGGTTTTTGAAAAAATGCGCCTTCGAAAAGCCTTTCTGCGTTGATTGCTGATGTTGTGTTTTTGATAAATCCTCGATAGTTCGCCCGTGAGATTCCAGAAAACAGACCTTTAATTGAAGGATTTATGAGGACCTAGAAACCTTTCCTAATAGAGCGAATACATTATGGGTAATGTTCAGCGTAGTTCGGACGTATTCGTCAATACGATGGGATCCTACAGTCTCAAGGTCGGTGGGCAGGTTCAGAGCGGAATTCCCCTCAGTTTCTTCAAAATAGCCGTGTACATTCTTCTGGCCGTGCCGGGGCACGTGGTGTCGCGGGACTTCATCAGATATTTGCTGTGGCCCGAGGTCACCGACCGCGACAAGGCGGCGGCGGATCTGCGGCAATCGCTCATGAGAATCCGGCGCGTGCAGGACAAGTTCGGCTTTCGCCTCATCGAGAGCAATGTCAGCTCGATCTATCTCGTCGAGGACGAGAGCGTGCACTGGGACCTGCGCGATCTGCTCGCCGACATGAAAAGTTCCGGGGTCAACCAGCCTGTCCGGTATTCGGGAGAGTTGCTGGCCGATCTGCCCTATTCGGGCAGCGAGTTCGAGGACTGGCTGTCCGAGCAGCGTCAGGCGCTGCGGAGTCAGGTCATCGAGTTCCTGAGCCTTGCCATCGGCATCGAGCACAACACCCGCCCCGAACTGCGCTATGACCACGCCCGCGACCTGCTGCGCATCGACCCGTGCAACGAGGAAGCCTATCGGCTGCTGATGATCAAGGCGGCGTCGAACCGCGATCTGGCCCAGCTCGAATATCTCTACAAGAAGTGCGAGCACTATCTCGAAACCGATCTCGGCATCGGGGTCTCGCTCGAAACGCGCATGCTCCACAAGGGGCTGATCAAGGCGATGACGCTGGAAAACTGATCATCGTGAACCCGTGCACGCGCACAAGGCCTTATATGGCGCTACAGTCGCCCACAAGCCGCCGCACAACCATGATTCTTCCCTCGAAATGCGCCTCGGCGACGACGCAACCGCCCTCTTCGAAGGCCGCCTCGATCCGGCTGCGGTCGGCCGCGCTGGCGCGGAGCGGGGGCGGCTGGTTCTGGTCGAACCGCGACAGCGGCCAGCCGCGGCTGCCATCCCTTTCGATGGGAAATATCCCCGTCCAGGGGCAGGGTGGCCGGTAGCAGAAAATGCCCGTATTGCCGAGGCCCCAGAAGGTTTCGCCCTCTGCCGGAAGCGGCAGGGGTTCGGACAGACAGGCGGCGAGGACGAGGGCGGTGACGGTGCGTATCATGACGGTTTCTTTCGTAAAAACAACACGATCATGAGACGGTGCGGTGCGGGGCAAGTTTGGCCCGCACCGCGAAAAAAGCTATTCCCCCGGCGTGGGGGGCGGGTCCTTGGGATGCAAATTGGGCAGCGGCACGGTCTCGTCGCCTTCGGAGCGGTCGCGATGGAGGGCCGCGCGGGACAGCAGCATGAGGGTCACCGGCGTCGTCACGATGATGAACACCACCAGCAGGATTTCATGGAGAACTGGCCGACCCTGGATGAGGGTGAAATAAAGCGCCGAGGCCAGGACGATGCCGACCATCCCGAAGCTCGTCCCCAGGGTCGGGGCGTGAATGCGGGCATAAAAACTCGGGAAACGCAGCATGCCGATGCAGCCGAGAAGGGTGAGCGTGGCGCCGCCGATGACCAGGATGGCGAAGGCGATGCTGCCCCAGAGTGGTAGGTCGCTCATTCGATCACCTCGCCGCGCATGAGGAATTTGGCCAGGGCCACGGTGCTGACAAAGCCCAGCATGCCGATGACCAGCGCCACCTCGAAGAAGATCGATGTGCCGATGCGAATGCTCACCGTGACGAGCATGAGCATGCCCACGACATAGAACGCGTCGAGAGCCAGCACGCGATCCTGGGCGCGCGGGCCGCTGACCATCCGCCAGACGGTGCAAAGCATTGCTATGCCAAGCAAAATCTGGGCAAGGAACAGGGAATATTCGACTATCGCTAAGGTCATTCGAAAATCTCTATCAGCCGGCGTTCATAGCGGTTGGTGATGATGTCGACCCATTCGTCCACGTCGATGAGGTCGAGGACGTGCACCAGCAGATCGCCGGTCTCCTCGTCGAACTCGACCCAAACCGTGCCCGGCGTGGCCGTGATGATCATGGCGAGGAAAGCCAGGATCGTGCGGTTGCGGGTGGTGAGCGGCACATGCATGAAACCGGCCGATTGCGGGCCGCGCGGCGACATGGCCAGCCAGGCGACGGCGGCGTTGGAGCGAGCGATGTCGATGATGACCACGACGATGAGGGTCAGCAGAACCCATGGCCTGCGTACGATGAGCCCGTCCAGTTCCAGCCTGGCGGTGATGAAGCTGGCACCGAATCCGATAAGGAGGCCGAGGACGATCTGTCCCGCCGAGATCTGCTGCTGCAGGATCAGCCAGAGCAACGCCAGGCCGAACATCAGCACGGGATGGGGGAAGATGCGTCTCATGGGTAGACCCCCCGTCCCGGATAGGGCACCGGCATCGCCGATGTGACGCCCTGGATATAGGCCACGGGATTGTGAAGTTCGGTCGCGGCATCCTGGAAGTAGAGCATGGCCGGGCCGGCGAACACCGTGAGGAGAATGCAGGCCGAGATCAGGATGGTGATGGGCACGATTTCGACGACCCCGATGCTGGGGGCCATGTCTTCGCGCGTCGCCCAGAAGGTGTTGATGCCGCCGCGCAGCATGGCGATCAGCACCGCCAGCCCCGACAGGATGATCAGGGCCACCGCACTCCAGTCCGCGCCGGCGATCTGCGAGCCGGCCCCTTCGGTATGCACGCCGATGATCCCGGTCATGATGGCGAATTTGGCGATGAAGCCGGACAGGGGCGGCATGCCGGCGAGCAGAAGCGCGCAGACGATGAAGCTGATGCCGAGGATAGCCAGCTTGGCGGGGATGGGCATGCCCACTTCCTGGTCGTCCGGCAGGGCTTCTTCATCTTCGAAGCCATAGGCCTCCATGGTTACGGCGAGGACGTCGGCGCCCGCCATCCTGCCGCGCTCGATTAGCTCGACCAGCATGAACAGGGCGGCCAGCGCGAAGGTCGAACCGATGAGGTAGTAGAACGCCCCGGCGGCGACATAGATGCCGCCAATGCCGATGGCGACCAGCATGGTGCCTGAGGAGACGATCACCGCATAGGCGGTGAGGCGGGGAAGGGCCTGGGAGGCCAGAACGCCGATCGAGCCGAAAATCAGCGTTGCACCCCCGCCCAGCAGCAGCCAATTCTGCGCAAGGCCTGCCGAGGGCCCGGTATCGAGACCGAACACCAGAAGGGAGAGGCGCCAGACGATATAGATGCCGACCTTGGTCAGAATGGCAAAGAGAGCGGCAACCGGAGAAACGGCGGCCGAATAGGCGGCGGGAAGCCAGAAACACAGCGGCCACATGCCCGCCTTGATCAGGAAGGCCATGCCCAGAACTGCTGCGCCGACTTCAAGCAGGGTGCGGTCGGCATCGGCCACTTCGGGAACTCGCAGGGCGAGTTCGGCCATGTTGAGCGTGCCGGTCACGCCGTAGATGAGGCTCACCCCGATGAGGAAGATCGACGAGGCCACAAGGTTGATGGCGATGTAGTGCAGTCCGGAGCGAACCTTGGAGATCGTCGCCCCATGCAGCAGCAGGCCATAGGAGGCGGCCAGCATGATCTCGAAGAAGACGAAGAGGTTGAAAAGGTCTCCGGTCAGAAAGGCACCATTGACGCCCATGACCAGCAGCAGGAACAGGGTGTGGAAATGCGGCCCAGCCCGGTTCCAGCGCGCGGCGGCGAATAGCATGGCGCAGATGGCGAGGATGGTGGTCAGAGTCACCATGATTGCCGCGGTGCGGTCGGCCACCAGCACGATGCCGAAAATCGGCGACCAGTTGCCGAGGAGATAGACCCCGACCCAGCCGCCATCGCCGTCCGAGCTGGTGAGGACCAGCAGGGTGACGGCAACGGCAAGCTGGACGAGTAGGGTTGCGATGACCGCAACCGCCTTGCCGGTGCGCCGCTGATCCCGCACGAACAGCATCGCGGCGCCGACCAGCAGCGGCAGCAGGATGGGGATGATGATCAGATGCTCGAGAGCAAGGTTCATTGGCCGGGCTCCCGTCCGTCGACATGGTCGGTGCCGGTCATGCCGCGCGACACGATCAGAACCACGAGAAATAATGCGGTCATGGCGAAACCGATCACGATGGCGGTGAGCACAAGGGCCTGGGGCAGGGGATCGGTATAGGCCGAGACGTCCATGGGATTATTGGGATCGATCACCGGGGGCAGGCCGGTGCCCAGCCGGCCCATGGAGAAAATGAACAGGTTCACCGCATAGGAGACCAGCGAAAGACCGATGATCACCTGGAAGCTGCGCGGGCGCAGGATCAGCCACACGCCCGAGCCGGCCAGAACACCGATGCCGATTGCGAGTATGAGTTCCATCAGGCGTCTCCCTGCGGGGCCATGGCCGGTTGCTGTTGTGGTTCGTCGGCGTCCTCCACATCGTCATCGCCCGGCCGCTTCTTGGGTTTTCGCACCGATTGGTGGGCGATGGCGATCAGCATCAGCACCGTCGCGCCGACGACGAGCGCAAAGACACCGAGGTCGAACAACAGCGCGGACGCGGTCGGCACCCGCCCGACGATCGGCAGCTCGGTGTATTGGAAGAAGCTGGTGAGGAACGGATAACCGAACACCCAGGACCCCAGGCCGGTCAGGGCGGCGATCAGGAGTCCCGAGCCGATCCAGCGGACGGGCAGAACCCGCAGGCGCTCCTCGACCCAGCGCGTGCCGCCCGCCATATATTGGAGCAGGAAGGCGATCGACATGGCTATGCCGGCCGCGAACCCGCCGCCGGGCGCGTCGTGGCCCCGGAAGAACAGATAGGCGGCAAGCACCACGATTACCGGGAACATCCAGTGCATGATGATCGAGGAGACCGGCATGTAGCGGCGCGGTCCATCGACTTCGGGGTCGTCCTCGCGGCCGAAATATTCCATGAGGAGCCGCTGTTGTTCCGGGCGCTCCATGCTTTCGGGGGCCGGGCGGAAGCGGCGGAGCAGGGCAAAGACCGACAGGGCGACGATACCCAGGACGACGATCTCGCCAAAGGTGTCGAAGCCACGGAAATCGACGAGGATGACATTGACCACATTGCGCCCGCCGCCCTCGGGATAGGCCAGCTCCAGGAAATAGGTGGCCATGGTGTCGGCAAGGCTGCGGGTCATCACGAAATAGGCGATGAGGGTCATCGAAATGCCGACCGCCGCAGCGATGACCAGATCGCGCGCCCGGCGGATTTTCACCGAGAGCGGCAGGTGGTCGGTTCCGTAGATGTCGGGCTCGCGCTTGGGCATCCAGCGCAGGCCGAGCAGGATCAAGACGGTGGTGACGATCTCGACCAGAAGCTGGGTGATCGCCAGGTCGGGCGCCGAGAACCAAACAAAGGTCAGAACCGTCACGAGGCCAGCGCCGCTCATGAGGACCAGCGCGACGAGGCGGTGGAACTTGGCCTGATGCGCGGCCCCGATGGCGCAGGCGATGCCGGCGATCCAGATCAGGGTGAACACCGGATCGGGCACCACGGAGGGGAAGGTGAACCGGCTCATGTCCGAACGCAGCACGACCGCGATGCCGGCGATGAGGACGACGATGAGAACCACGCCGATCTGGCTTTGCAGGCGCCGGGTTCCCAGGATCTTTTCCAGCCGGCCGGCCAGCCGCCAGGATATGGCGACCATGATCCGCTCGAATATGCGCTGGCCCTGGAGCATCCGCATGATGGGCGGGCCCTCGACGCTGCGGGCATAGTTGCGGATCAGCAGCCAGACGATGATGCCGCCGATCAGTGCCGTGAGGCTCATGATGAGGGGGGTGTTGAAGCCGTGCCAGACCGACAGGCTGTAGTAGGGCGTTTCATCGCCCAGCACCGCGAGCACCGCAGTGGCTAGGAAGGGGCCGATGGTGATGCCGGGAATGATGCCGACCACGAGGCAGATCAGCACCAGGAACTCGACCGGCCAGCGCATCCAGCGCGGCGGCTCCTTGGGCTCCTTGTCGAGCCCTTCGGGATCGGGGCCGAAAAAGGTTTCGACGATGAAACGCACCGAATAGACTACGCTGAACAGGCCAGCCAGCGTCGCTACATAGGGGAGGGCGCGGTCGAGCAGCGTGCCGGTATGGGTCTCGACGGTCTCGGCGAAGAACATTTCCTTGGAGAGGAAGCCATTGAGCAGCGGGACACCCGCCATGGCCGCGCTCGCCACCATGGCGGCGGTGGCGGTGATCGGCATGAAGCGGAACAGGCCCGAGAGCCGGCGCAGATCGCGGGTGCCGGTCTCGTGGTCGATGATGCCGGCGGCCATGAACAGGGAGGCCTTGAAGGTGGCGTGGTTGACGATGTGAAAGATCGCGGCGACACAGGCCAGAGGGCTCGACATGCCGAGCAGAAGGGTGATCAGCCCCAGATGGCTGATGGTCGAATAGGCGAGCAGGCCCTTGAGGTCCTGCTGGAAGATGGCGGCATAGGCCCCGAGCACCAGGGTGATCAGTCCGGCCGTGCCGACGATCCAGAACCACAGGGTGGTTCCGGCCATGACCGGCCAGAGGAGGACCAGGAGGAACACGCCGAGTTTGACCATGGTGGCCGAGTGCAGATAGGCCGACACGGGCGTCGGCGCGGCCATGGCATTGGGGAGCCAGAAGTGGAAGGGGAATTGCGCGCTTTTGGTGAGCGCCCCGAGGAGGATCAACGCCAGCGCGATATCGTAGAGCCCGTCATCCTGGATGGCCCCACGCGAGGCGAGGATGACGTCGAGCTCGTAGCTCCCCGCGATATGGCCCAGCAGCAGCATGCCGGCCATCAGCGCCAGCCCGCCGGTGGCGGTGATGGTCAGGGCCATGCGCGCGCCATCGCGGGCGGCGGCGTTGTGATACCAATAGCCGATGAGGAGGAAGGAAAAGAGGCTGGTGATTTCCCAGAAGACGACGAGTTGGATCACATTGCCCGAAAGGACCACGCCCAGCATGGCGCCCATGAAGGCGAGCAGGAAGGAGAAGAACCGGCGCACGGGATCGTTGGGCGACATGTAGTAGCGCGCGTAGAGCACGACCAGCGTGCCGATTCCGGTCACCAGCACGGCAAACAGCCAGGTGAAGCCATCCATGCGGAAAATGAGATCGAGACCGATGCTTGGGGCCCAGGCGACCTTGAGGGACAGCACCTTGCCGTCGACCACCTGGGGATAGAGTGCTACGGCGATGATCGTCTGGACGATTGCGATGCCGAGCGCCACCCAGCCTGACCGTTCCCGGTCGCTTCTGCTCAGGCCCAGAGCCAAGGCCGCAACAAAGGGCAAGGCAACCAGCAGAAGGGGGAAGAACGAGGGGTCGGGAAAGGCCATGATAGCGGTTTGAACCTATGCGTTCGAAGGGACTGATCAGCCCGCAGCGGCTCGGGGGTCTGCGGAGCGGTGAGGTAGCCGGACGGCGGCACCGGAGGCCGGCTCGCCGCTGAATTTTTACGATAATCCAGTCAATCGCAATCTGTCCTCCTCTGGAAGGGCAAATCGGACTATCGTTTCTTTACGATAGAAAAACTGACAATGGGTGAAACTTTGCAAAAAAACGACATGGGGAAAGCCGGTTCGGGCATATGTCTCATGCTTTGCGGCAGGACGTTTCACACCAGGGGCGGTGCTCGAGGGCTTTTGCAGGCCGCAAGTGGATTGCTCCGATCGGCAGCCGCGCAGGGCGCGTAGCTCAGGCGTGCTTGCGTGCTTCCGGCGCGCTCGAGGTCTGCCGCGACGGGATCCAGCGCCGCGAACAGGGCATCCGGGCCCCATATATCGGCGCGCGTCGCCACGGCCTGACGGACCGGCTGAAGGCGGAGGTGGTCGGGTTCGGCCTCGCCGAGAGGGTCGGCCAGAAGAGAATCGGCGGCGGGGAACGGGTCCAATTCGCTCAGTGGCGGCAGGGTGTCCGGAGAGACGACCCGTTGAACGAAAAGGCAGGCAAGAAGGGCAAAAAGGGCAAACGCCCTCATGCGACAGACATTCGTCTTCAGCCCAGTCTCCACGCGCCACTCCATGTTGATCGCGGCAACCATAAAGGGCCATGCCACCCTGCGCCAGTTCGTTTTTGCAGCGTCCAGAGATTTTGCGAAGGGTGCGGCGCAGGGCGCGCGCATTGCCGCAATGGGCAATTGGGCTTAGGCTGTCGGGAGAGCAGCTGGGGGCGGCGCGATGGAAGACGCAGAGGTCGACATCAGGGGCATCGTCGCGCTGCTGCGCCGCCAATTGGGACTGATCGTTGTGGTGTTCGTCGTGGTCCTCGGGGTGGCGCTGGTCGTCACCCTGGCGTTGCCCCAGCGCTATACCGCCACGGCGCTGGTGATCGTGGATACGACCGCCAAAAACCTCCTCGATCCGGAAGGGAGCGTTGTCAGTGCCGCCGGGGACACCGCCCGGGTCACCAGCGAGGTGGAAATCATCCTGTCTCCCGCCATCCTGGCCCAGGTGGTCGACGCTATGGGCCTGCGCTGGGACCCCGAGTTCGGATCGTCCGGAACGCTGATGGATCCGGTATGGAGATGGCTGCACATCGGGCCGTCCAGCGCGGAAGAGCCATTGAGCCGGGTGTTGGGCCGGTTCCGCAACGCGCTGAGCGTCGAGCGGCGCGGGCAAACCTATGTCATTGCGATTGCGGTGGAATCCCAGGATGCGCGCAAGTCGGCCGAACTGGCCAATGCAATGGCGGACGCCTATGTCGGGCAGCAGGTGCAGTCCAAGATTTCCAGCATCGCGGCGTCGCAGGCGGTTCTCGATGCCCGGATATCCAATGCCCGCGCGACGCTGTTGGCGGCCGAGCAGGCGCTGGGGAGGTTCCTGGCCGAGGAGGCCAATGCGGGGCAGACGCGTGACGATCTTTCCGTCGAGCGTCTCACCCGCCTGTCCGAACTCGAGCAGTCGGTGGGCCTCGCACGCAGCCAGCATAGCACGCTTCTGGCCCGCAGTTCCGAGCTCGGCATGCAGGCCGATCTCCAGATCGCCGACAGCCGCATCGTTTCGCGGGCCTTGCCCAACCACGCGCCGAGCTTTCCCAATCGCCGGATGATATTGGCGATGGCGGGGCTGGCCGGGCTGGGATTGGGCATCGCGCTCGCTTTCCTGCGCGAGCATTTCATCGGCGGCATCACCACGGAAGGGCAGGCGGTCTCGGTGCTGCGCCTGCCGGTGATAGCCGAAATTCCGCGACAAAGGGGGCTGGCGGGAAATGAAGCCATGTCCGTCGCCGACAGCGTCATGACCGTTCCGCTTTCGCCTTATTCGGAAGCGGTACGACGGATGAAGGCGGGGATCGACCGACATCTTAGCCAGCGAATGGCCGGTTCCACTGCGGATGGCCGGGGGACGGTGATCGTTTTCAGCTCATCTGTTCCGCTGGAAGGCAAGACGACCCTGGCGCTCTCGCTGGCCCGGAGCTATGCCCTTGCCGGCCGCAAGACGCTGATGATCGATTGCGATCTGCGCGCGCCGTCGGTGCACAGGCATCTGGGCTCGGATCCGCGCTATGGATTGCTGGACTATCTCACCGGACTGAGGCGCTTGCCAGCGTGATCATCAGGGACAGGGAGACCGGGCTTAGGGTTCTGACTGGCGCGCGGCCATCGCATGTGCCGACCGATCAACTCCTGGCCAGCGCCGCCTTCGACACGCTGATCCAGACTGCTGTCGAAAGGTTCGAGATCGTGGTGATCGATACGCCGCCGGTCCTTGTCGTGGGGGACGGGACCTATGTCTCGCGCCATGCCGATACCATTGCGTTCGTGGTCAAATGGGCGGAAACGAGCCAGGCCGAGGCCCGGGCGGGCTTGAACCGCCTCGAGGCCTTCAAGCGTCCCGACGCGGATTTTCTCGTGGTGTTGAATCAGCACGAGTCGATGCGCTCAAGCGTTTTCGATCGGTATATGCGAAACTATCAGCGCCGCTGATTCATATTCGCACAGTTTCACGACCAGAGTGCCATGGGACAAGACCAAGCCATCGATACCGCCGCCGAAACCATTACGCCGATCATCCTGGCCGGAGGGGCGGGGACCCGGCTATGGCCCATGTCGCGGGCCGACCGCCCCAAGCAGTTCCTGGCGCTGATGGGAGAAAAGAGCCTATTCCAGGAAACGCTCCTGCGCCTCGTCTCCGATGGGCGCTACGGCGCCCCGATCGTCATCACCAATCAGGACTATCGCTTTCTCGTGGCCGAGCAGGCCATGGAAGTGGGCGTCGAACTGGCCACGATCGTTCTCGAACCGGTGGCCCGCAACACGGCGCCGGCGATCGCCGCCGGCGTGTTGATCGCCGAGACACGGCAGCCCGGCGGGCTGGTGCATGTGCTGCCGTCGGACCATCGCATCGTTGTCGATGCGGCCTATGATCGTGCCATCAACGTCGCCATGGAGGCCGCGCGGGACGGTGCGCTGGTCACCTTCGGCATCGATCCGACCGAGCCGGCGACCGGGTTCGGCTATATCGAGGCCGGTGAAAAGCTGGCTTCGGGCGCTTTCGTGGTGAAGCGATTTGTTGAAAAGCCCGATACCGAGCGCGCGACGGCCATGATCGCGCAGGGCGGGTTCTCCTGGAATTCGGGCATGTTCGTCTTCACCACTGAGAGCTTTTTCGAGGCCTGTCGCCAGCATGCACCGGATGTCCTCGCCGCCGCCGAAGCGGCTATCGCCAAAGCCGTTGCCGATCTCGATTTCCTGCGCCTCGACCGGGACGCCTTTGCCGCGGCGCCGGCGATTTCCATAGACTATGCCCTGTTTGAAAAGACCGACCGGGCCGCCGTGGTGCCGGCGGCGATCATATGGTCGGATCTGGGGTCCTGGGATGCGGTGTGGAAAAGCGGGCAACAGGATGAGCGCGGAAATGTCTGGCATGGACCGGTGACGCTCGGAGCGGTCACGCAATCGCTGGTCTTTTCCGAGCGGCATCACGTGGTGGTGGAGGGAATTGACGACATCGCCGTATTGGCCTCCGAGGACGCGATTTACATCGGAAGGCTGTCGGCGGCCCAGCAGGTGGGGGCCATCGTCAAGCATTTGCAAGCCGATCCCGTGACGCGGCCGCTGACCGAAAGCCACCAGACGAGCTATCGGCCCTGGGGCGGATATTCCTCGATCCTGGTCGGGGAGCGCTTTCAGGTGAAGCGATTGTTCGTCCGGCCCGGCAAGCGCCTCAGCCTGCAAAAGCATCATCACCGGGCGGAGCATTGGGTGGTGGTGCGCGGCACGGCCGAAGTCGAGGTCGATGGAGACCGCCTCGTCCTGCGCGAAAACGAGAGCGTCTATATCCCGCAGGGGGCGCTGCACAGGCTCTCCAATCCCGGCAAGATCATGCTCGAAGTGATCGAGGTGCAGACCGGCTCCTATCTCGGCGAAGACGATATCGTGCGCATCGCCGACGAGTTCGGCCGCAACTGAACCCGCGCTTATCCCCGCCGCGGCCATGACCCTTATGCTTCCAGCCCTTTGAATGGTCTGGCGCAGGGAGCATGGGAAATGTCTGGCAGAGGAAGCGGTTCGGTTACGGCTGGAATCGAAGGGGAAGGCCGATGAGCTTTTCGGGGATCGGGGCTGCCCATATCGCCCAGGCCATCGCGGTCGGGGTCAGCGGACGACAAGGCGGTGGCCGGATCGTTGCCTGGGGCGACAGCTTTACGCAAGGCGCCGGCGCTTCGAGCGGTGTCACGCGATATCCCGCCGTGGCGTCGGGTTTGTTCACGCCGCCCCGGACGGTGGTCAATATGGGCATTGGCGGGCAATCATCGCGCCAGATCGCGGCGCGGCAGGGCGGGGTGCCGATCACCGTCAGCGCAGCCGGAGACGTGGTCGCTGCATGGGAGCGGCGGGAATGGGCGTTCGACTTCGAGAGCAGCGCACAGGGCTGGGTGCTGCGGCAAACCACCTCCGGCCAAAGCCTCACGGTGAGCGGAGGTCGCCTGCGTCCGGACAATCTTTCCATCTCGCTCGAGGGGGTGCTGTTCCACCTCGGAACACCGATACCGCAAGGCTGGGAGATCTTGGTCGATGTGGATCTGCCGATCAACGAAACCGGGCGGCCGATCCTGTGCGGGCTGTTAACGGCGGCGACCCCGGCTGGGGTATGGAACACCGATCCACCCAATCGAACCCTGGATCTCGGGCTCAACGAAGGCCTGGCCTTTGTCGCGGGCCCCAATACCAGAGCCATTGGTATCCTTACCAATACCGGGCCCGTGACGCTATCGGGCTTCGAAATCGAGAGCGTCAGGGTCGTCGCGACCGGGCCGAATGTCGGGACGGTGATCACGGATAAATCGGTCAATGTGCTCATGAACAGCGGCGCCCATACCGGCACGCTGGCGGGGACGCTGGCCGGGGTGCCGGGGGTGATGAGCACGGATGCGGCGGGGCAGTGGATTTTTACGCGCGATCGGCCGGGTCCGGCCGTGCCATGCCCGCCAGGAACGGCGTTCGTGCCGCACCAGGCCGCGCAGTTGCGCCGCTATCCGGCATGGATATGGGCAGGCCGGAACAATTTCATCGCGTCGGAAGCCGTCAAGGCCGACATCGCGGCCATGGTCGGCCATCTGGGGCATGGGCGCTATCTGGTCGCCGGAATTCTCAATGGCGCGACCGAGAAGATCGGCACGCCCGAGCATGCCGCGATCACGGCCCTCAATGTCGATCTGGCGCAGATTCATGGAGAACGCTTCGTGGATCTGCGGGCGATGCTGATCGCGGCGGGCCACCCGGTCACCGACGCTGCCGATATCGCCGATGACGTGGTGCCGGCCTCGTTCCGATCCGGCAATCTGCATCTCAACGATGCGGGCTATCACCATGTCGCCACGGCAATGGTGGCGCGGACCATGGCACTGCGCTTTTAGCGATCGGCAGCGGGGCGGGTCTCAGGCTGCCATAATGGCGGCGACGTCGACCTGCCCCATATGCCGCTTGCCGTCTGCCATGTAGTCGACGCAGATCAGCGGCTGCGTTGGATGCCAGCGCGGATGCAGGTCGCAGCGGATTTCGCCGTCGAGCCCAGTGGGGAACTGGAATTCGTGCACCCGATAGGCGCGGTCTTGTGCGAAGCTCGCAACGATCAGCGCGGCCTTGCCGTGGCGGTCTGGATAGGTGTCGGTAATGAACCAGTCGCCATCGCCCCGGAAGGAACAATGCCCGTCCATGGATAGCGCGCCGGTACCGACGGACGTGCGGTGGCCATCCCGGGTATCGAAGAGGATATAGCCGTCCCCGAGCATGGCGGCCTTGAGGGAAGCGGGCTTGCCGAGCCGGCGGTAGAGGCTGCCCAGCATGCGCCCGACAGGCAAGCGGCGCAGCAGGGACCGCTGCGCCGGAGCGAGAAGTCGGCGTTCGCCGGCCCAGGCCAGGAGTTCGTGCCCGTTACGCCAGCCCATATGTGAGGCCATGCCGGAGATGAGGACACGAAGCTCCGAGCCGTCGCGGCCGGCAACCAGCAGGCGGGTTCGCTGGGTTCCGGCGGGATCGATCCAGCGATGCAGGAAGCAGAACCGACGACCGTCCGGACTGTAGAGCGGATGGTTGAGGTAGTGGATGGCGTCGGACATGGTGGTTTCGGGAGCGTATCGTGCCACGGCGCTGGTCGAGAGCAGGAGTTCGCCGCCCCCGGTCTGCATATCGATGCGCCAGAGCCCGTCGCGGTCCGGGCACGCCGAATGTTCGGTGTTATCGAGTGCACCGGCATAGCCATATTCAGGTTTGAGCGCGTTTATGCGGCCGAAATTGAGCGATAGTGCATCGCGGCCGGTTGGGGAAAGGGCGGCGATGGGCCTTGCAAGCGTCGCGGTGTCTCCGGTGCGCGTATCGAGCCGGAGGGCGATGGAATCAGCGCCCTCCATATCGTTATAGATAATCGTGTCGGCGGCGCCCGGAAGCCATTGCAGCATGGCGCCCTGTTGGAAGTTCCAGGCCGTACTGGTGCCGAGGGCGCGATAGTGCCCCTGCTCCAGCAGGCCGATCTCGATGGGCTCGCCGGCCAGCGGCATGCGATGCTCGAAAGGGGCGCGGTGCAGCAGCAGGCGATCGCTGCCGTCCGGGGGCCAGGGGGATTTATCGAAATAGCCGAAGAATCCGCCGCCGATGGTTTCGGTCAGCGAAACGACGGGGCAGGGGGCGTGTTCGAGCTTCATCGGTCCTCGATCTCCGATGCGCCCCGGCGCAGCTCGCGCAATTTGAGGACGATGAGGAACTCATAGAAGCATTGCAAAAGACAGTAGCGCAGGCCGGGACCGCCATCGAGAAAGCCGCCCTTCCAGACATAGAAATAGCAAAATTTCAGCAAGGGGCGGGCTGGCAGGCGGAAGGAGAGCGCTTTGAGGGCGCGGCGTCGCACGACGCGGTCGCGCGAGATGAGGTCTCGCGGGTGGAAACCGCCGGCAGAAAGCGAGCGGATCGTCTCCTCGGCCTCATAGGAGGAATAGGTGTTGTGGCGCGCCACCCAATGGGAGAGGCCCTTGGAAAACGGGTAGTGGTGGTATTCGGACTTGAGCTCGCCGATCTCGCCATCGACGATGGGGACCGGGTTGGCCTTGCGCTCCCAGCGGATGCGGTCGGGTCGGAACAGGCGCACGATACCGAGGGGATAGCCGGTGCAGCGGGGAATCCAGCGGCCTTCGAAATAATCACGCCGATTGACCCGGAACGCCGCCACAGAGGGGGTGGCCTCCTGGGTGACTTGGGCGATCTCTGCCGCTAGTTCGGCCGGTACGCGCTCGTCGGCGTCGGAATAGTAGACCCAGGGATGCTTGAAGGCGATATGAGCCATGGCCCAGTTCTGGTGGCTGGCCCGGCCGTCGAAGGGGCGTTCGAACCAGCGCACGCCATAGCGCCTGGCGATCTCCTCTGTGCGGTCGGTGCTCAGGGAATCGAGGACCACGATATCGTCGCACCAGGAAAAGCAGTCGAGGCAGGCGGCGATGTTGGCCTCTTCGTTGAGGGTCTGGATCAGCACGGAAACCTTGGGCTTGGGCGGTATGCTCATGGGCGTTCAGGCGCTGACCGTGCGCTCGCGCACCGGACGGGCCGGGGTGCCGGCGCAGAGCATCCAGGGTGGCAGATCGCTGAGGACGGTGGAGCGCGCCCCGACCACGGCGCCATCGCCGATTGTGGTGTCGGGGCCGACAAAGACATCGGCGGCGATCCAGACCTGCGCGCCGATGGTGATGGTGCCGGCGACGAGCGGCATGTTGGGATGCTCGAAATCGTGCGAGGCGGCGCAGAGATAACTGTATTGCGAGATCGTCGTATGATCGCCGATGCGGATCGGGCCGGCGCAATAGCAATCCACATGAGGCGCCAGGGTGGAATAAACCCCCATGGCAAGGTTCCAGGGCGCATAGACTTTCGCGCTGGAAAAGACTTTGGCGCCTTTGCCCAGCCGCGCCCCGAACAGCTTGAGCAACCAGCGTCGCCAGGCGTGGAAGGGGCGCGGGCTGGGGCGGAACAACAGGATGTAGACGAGCCCCCACAGGGCGCGCCCGGCGCGGTTGCGGAGCGGGAAGGGGCTCGGCTTGTGGCTGATATCGATTGGCATCCGGCCGGAACCGGTGGAGCGGTCAAACCCGCGATCTGATGAAGTCATAAGCCCCCGGCCATTTGCGTCTGAAATCATTGACTGCGAATTTCGCGGCCACGAGAAGCCGGCTCAGAGCTGTGGGTAACCCGAGGACTTCCCGGTGCAGCCGGATCATCTCGGCCCGGGCATCCTCGATCCGGTCCGGTGCTTGCGAAACGCCGCCCCGGGCGAAATGGCACACCATCAGATCGATATGCCGGGCCTGGGCGCCGCGCTTCAGCAGCGTTGCCGTCAGCGCCCAATCCGCCACGCGGCGGAAGGAGAGGTCGTAGCGCGTGGATGCGATGAAGGCGCGGCGATAGAAAATCGCCTGGTGATGGGTGAACATGGAATATGCGACCATCCAATGGGGCATGGCGCGCTTGATCATCGTGTTTTGCGGACCGATCTCGGTGGCATCGCCATAGGCGATGTCGGTTTCCCCAAGCCGGGGCCAATCGGCCATTCTGCGGAGGACCTCGGCATCGGCGAGGCGGTCGCCGGAATTGAGGAAGAGGAGAAAATCGCCGCGCGCCCGGTCGAGGCCCTTGTTCATCCCGTCATAAAGGCTGCGGTCGGGCTCGCAGATCAGCGCGAGGCGAGAGTCACCCAGTGCGTGGAGGAAATCGATAGAGCCGTCGCGGGAAACGGCATCGACCACGATCCATTCGAAATCCCCGAAACTCTGGTCGCGCAGGCTGTGCCAAGTGGCTGCCAGTCCGGCGTGGTTGTCGAGGTTCACGGTGACGATTGAAAAGCGCGGGGCGGTCATGGTGCGGCCGGCTTCGCTGGGCGCGCCGGCCTGGCGCAAAGAACGCCGATGGCGAACCAAGTGGGCACCGCCATGGAGGTCATGGCGAAGACCGGATTGCCCAGCGATGCAACGCCCCAGGCCAAGAACAGGAACGCGAAATAATGGGCGAAGTTCAGCCGCGAGCGGTGGGCGAAGACGGCCTCCCGAACGAGCGGTGAGCGCAGGGCGGTCACAAGGACGGCCGCGAAAAGCACAAAGCCGAGAAGGCCGCCCTCAGCGAGGATGTCGAGATAGTCGTTATGGGTGGGCACGCCGGTTTCGGGCAGGTTGGGGCGTGGAAGCATGGGGCTACCGGTAAAGCCGCGGCCAAACAGGGGACTGGCCAAAAACTGGTCGAACCGCACCTGCCAGAGATGGAACCGCAGGTCGCTGGCGTTGATGGTGTTGTGGCTGCGGATGACCAGATAGGCAAAGGAGAGTGTGATGGGGATGGCGGCGAGGAACAGCGCCATCCTGACGGGTGAGATGGTCACCCTGCGCTCGGGCTCATGGAGGCCGTGCGTGACGAAGGCGATCATGAGATAGAGGGCCAGCAGCAGATAGGCCGTCGCCTTCCCCGAGGCGAGGGCGATATAGAGGAACAGGACGGCGAAGACCCATTTGAGTAGAGGTTCTGGGCTGCGGGCGCAAAGCCACAATGCGGCCGCGACGAGGAAATAGAGCTCGATATGGAGGATCTGGGTGAGGTGGCCGAAGCCGAGGCCGAGTTCGAAAATCCCGATAAACGCCACGCCGCCGCAAATGCTGATCAGGGCGACTTGCCGCGTCACCGGGGCCAGGCGCTCGAAAAGACCTTTGCGGGAACCGATGACGAGGCCGAGGATCGCGGCAAGCCCGGAGAGCCCCCGGCCGAGAAACGTATCTTCCAGCGCCGGCCCATCGGCGACGAGGGCCGCTATGCTGCCCGTCATCTGATAGAAGAAGAACGCTGCCATCGTGAACAGAATTGGCCGGTAGAGGGTCGATTGCTGCACGCCGCCCAAGGCGACGAAGAACAGCGCCGCGACGGCGAGGATCGCCCCGCCATATTTCAAGGGCAGCACCCACACAGTGCCCCAGCCGTTGCGCGAGGGATCGAGGATGAGAACCAGGGTGTAGAGCAGCATGCCGGCCGTCAGCAGAACGGCAATGGCGTGGTCGCGCGTCGCCGGGCGCTCGGCGATGATTGCGGGCTGCCAAACCCTGCTGCTGCCCCCTCCATCTCGGCTAGCGGCGGGCAAAGCGTGTCTCCCCGGTGCGGCCCCGCTTGGTCCGGAGGGCGTAAGGCTCGAACCAATGATAGAGCGGGGCGAGACCGATGCGGGCGATATCGGTCCAGTGGCTGTCCCCGTGGCGGCGCAATGCGTCCACGAGGGCGGTCCCGTCATAGCCCATGAAGGCCAGGTCGTCGGGCCCGATCCAGTCGAGATAGCGCCGGGCCCAGGCTCGCCGCAGCGGATTTCCGAAGGCGGTTTCCCAGTTGCGGCTGGCCGTTTGCGATACGGAAGCGGGCTGGAGTGCATCGCCCATGACGCCGGACAAGAGCGGGGGAGTGGCGACCGAATCCGGGGTATAGAGTGCGCCAAAATGGGAGAAGATCGCGGGCCAGTGGGTTTCAGGCCTTGCGATCAGATCCTCATATCGCACGCATCTGACGCGGGGATCGGCGGCGTGGGCGCGGGCCGTTCGCCGCAGGGTTTTGAGGCCGAGATAGAGGTCGTAGTGATAGAAATAGGCCTTCCATGTCCCGCCACCCCAGGTGCGATTGATCGAGGCGACGATGGCGAGCGGGTTGCGCCAGACGATGAGAATCGGGGCCTGGGGAAAGGCGCGCATGATGTCGGGAGCAAAGGCCGCGTTGCGGGGCGTCTTGTCGATGAAGATCTGCCCCGTTTCGGTGAAAAAGCCATAGACCTCGCGCGTCATTCCGGCCACCGCTCGGTCCCAGAGGACATTGCCAATCGCCGAGCGTCCGAGAAGGTCGGAGAGGCCGGCGCGCATATGGTCGTAGCCGAATTCGGCGAGGGGGCTGTCCCCGCTGCGGATGCCGAGCAGGGCTGGCAGCAGCCAGGGCTCGGGCACCGTTGCGACATCGGGTGAGCCGGAGAGCACCCGTTGGACATAGGTAGAGCCCGACCGGGGCAGGGAAAGGATGAAGCCTATCCGATGCTCCCTCATGCGGCACGCCTTTTCAGGATGAGGCCGCGGGCAAGCCCGAGATAATCACGTGGGGCCAGATAGGCGTGGGCGGTGATGCCGATGTGCCGGCGAACCATACGAACTGCCACCAGCCTTTGGATCAGGGTGGCGAGCGCGCATCCGGCCACAAAGCCCGGCGGCCCCAGCGCTATGCCCATCGGCAGGGCGAGGCCCAATGTTGCCAAGGCGCCCAGTATCTGCACCCGAAGCGCGGAATCGGCATGGCCAAGCAGGGTGAGGGTGCGGATCGAGAGACCTCCCACGGCGTTGAGGATCGCCACGAGCATGAAGAGCAGTGCCAATCCATAGGCTGGGCCGTATTCTACTCCGAAGATCAATTCGAAACCCTGGGGCCGCAACACGGCCAGCGCGGCGGCAATGGCGATGGCCGCCGCGGTCGCGCAGGAGGCCGAGAGGCGGAGGATTCTTTCCAGCCCTTTGCGATCGGAGAGGGCATGGAGGCGGACGATCAGTTCCGATCCTGCCTGGGTGAGCGTCACGAGAACCGTGCTGGCCAGGGCATGGAGCCGCAGCGCCACGGCGAGGAGGGCAATAGCGCGTGCATCGAAGATGAAGCCGGCAAGCAGGATATGGCCCTGGGCATTAGTGAGAAAGTGCAGCCCTTGCATGCCGTAGAGCGGCATTGTGGATCGGATGGTGGCGCGGCGATGGGCCAGGGCTTCGCGGCCCGGTGACAGTCCGAGAACGGACATGCCGATGAGGAGAGCGATCGAGGCGGAGAGCATGGTGATCCCGACCGAAGCCCAGAGGATGTTGGGCAGGGTCATTTGTCCGGTGGCGGTGAGGATCAGCAGTGCGCCAAGCGTGGCGGCGCTGTTGAAAAGCCCGCCGAACGGGCCCGAGCCATTGAACAGCGTGGCGGGGAGCACCAGACGCAGGCCGCGCAGCCATTCTCCCAGTACCCGGTTGAGGCTCATGGCGATCACCCATATCGCGCAAGGCAGGAGGATGGCGGGGGCTTCGAGCAGCGGCAGGGCGATCGCCAGCGCCAGCCCGCCGATAGCGGGCGAAAGAATGGCCACGCCGATGATATCTCCGGTAGCGGCGATCCGGGCGCGGCGGTCGTCGCCCCGGGCTATGGCTGCAGCGGTGTCGCGCAAGATGGTGGTTTCGGCCCCGAACAGGGACAGGAGGCTCAGCAGGGAAATGGCTGCGAAAGCGGTCGCATATTGCGCGAAGGCCTCGGGACTGAGGCCGCGGACCAGAAGGATGGTGCTGACCAGCCCCAGGCCGGTGGTGCCGATCCGGCCCAACCCGGTCACGAGGAGCACGCGAGAGAACTGAGCACCGACGGCTTGTTCACTCATGAGGGCATCCTCTCGGGAACAAGGGGGCTGAGGATGCGGACCACCTCCGTCTCCCAGGCTCGGAGAATGGCGTGCCGGCTCAGGCGCTGTTCGGCATGTCTCCGGGCCGCCGCGCCGAGGCGATCGCGGACCGTCCGGTCATCGCAGAGGGTCGAGATGGCAGCAGCGAAGGCGGCGGTGTCCTCGGGCGGGGTGACGAGGCCGCGCCCATCGACCTCCTCGGCAAGGGCAGTGCCCTCGGCAGCGGTGGCGATCACGGGGCGGCCCGATGCGAACATATTGGCTAGCTTGGAGGGGAAGAGAAGATCGGCGGTGTCCGGCCGCTGGGGCAGCAAGTGGATGGTGGCGAGGCCCAGAAGCTCGTGGAGGTCGTCGCGGGGCTGGAGATCGTGGAAACGGATGTTGCGTAGGCCCGTCGCCTGCTGCTCGAGCCGCTGTTTGTTGGGGCCTTCGCCGCAGACGACGAAGGTGAGATCGGTACGGCCTTTGAGGAGGCTGGCGGCCTTGACGATGATCTCCAGGCCCTGCTTGTTGGCGATGCTGCCCGAATAGAGCGCCACATGCGGGGTCGCTATGTCCCAGCGGGCTCGGAATGCGGAAGGGGAGGTCAGTGGTCGGATGGTCTCGATGTCGGCCCAGTTGCGGAACTCGACAATACGGCAGTTGGGCACGCCTTTGTCGGCCAGTCTTGCGCACATGGGCGGCGAGATGGTCGACACGATATCAAACAGAGAGAGCACAGTGCGCTCGAACCCATGGGCCAGCCGGGCAGATGCGCCTTTTGCTTCCATGAGGCCGGTGGCGAAGGCGGCTTCGACCTCGAAATCCTGCACGTGAAGCCAGCTTTTCGCGCCGGCGCAGAGGGCGGCGATGCGCGCGACGGGCGCCGCGATCAGCGAGGGGGCAATGGTGAGGACGATATCGGGACGCCAGACGATACCGCTCCATAGAGCCGGGACGGCGCTGCCCAACGCAAAGCTGAGATGATGCAGGAGGCGGCGCGCGGTGGTGGGATTGGCCGGGATGTAATGGGGAACGCGGGTTATGCGGACGTCGTTTTCGTTTCGTCTCGACCAGCCGAAGGGCGAATGTCCATCCATGATCTTCCATTGCGGATAATAGGGCTTTGCGGCGATCACGCGGACGCTGTGCCCGGCCTCGGCCAGATACTCGGCCATGCCGGCGGTATAGATGCCGATGCCGATCGTTTCCGGGGCATAGTTGAGGCCGAGGATCAGGACCTTCATCGCGGCCGCTCTCCAGATGCGTAGCGGATAAACCATTGATAGGTTCGGGCGATGCCATCGCGGAGGCGGACGGCCGGTGTCCATCCCAGCGCCTGCAGGCGCGAGATGTCGAGGCGTTTCGCCGGTGCGCCATCGGGCTTGTCGAGGTCGTGGAGGATATCTCCGGCAAAGCCGACGATGTCGCATACCAGTCGGGCGAGTTCGAGGATGGAGATGTCCTCTCCCGTGCCGATATTGACCGGCGTGTCGTCCGACCAGGATTGCAGCAGCAGGACCAGCGCGTCGGCGCAATCGTCGCAATGGAGGAATTCGCGGCGTGGTGTACCGGTGCCCCACAGGGTCAGGGCGGAATCGCCGCGCATCTTGGCCTCATGCGCCTTGCGGATAAGGGCGGGCAGCACATGGCTCGACGCGGGGTCGAAATTGTCGTCTGGGCCATAGAGATTGGTGGGCTGAGCAGAAATATAGTTGCGGCCGTATTGTCGGCGATAGGCCTGGGCCAGCTTGATCCCGGCGATCTTGGCGATCGCATACCACTGGTTGGTCGCTTCGAGGGGGCCGGTCAGCAGGGCTTCCTCGGCGATCGGCTGGGAGGCATCACGCGGATAGATGCAACTCGACCCCAGAAACAGCAGGCGATCGACATCGCAGGCATGGGCGGCGGCGAAGATATTGGTGGCGATCTGGAGGTTGTCGAGCAGGAAATCGACCGGCCGGGTGGCATTGGCCCAAATCCCGCCGACTTGCGCGGCAGCGACGATGATCGCGTCGGGCCGGGATTGGACGAGCCAGGCTTCGACGTCGCTCTGGCGGCGCAGATCGAGGGTTTTTCGGTCCACCGTCACGATTTCGCAGGCTTCGCGCGCCAGACGGCGCATCAAGGCACTGCCCACCATCCCCCGATGTCCGGCGATCCATACGCGTTTTCCGGCAAGCTCGAACACCATGGCCTCATCCCTCGATGCTGACGGGGAGGGCGAGGCCATGGTCGCGCAGCAGCGCGTGGCGGCGGGCAGCGGCATAGTCGGTGGCAACCATTTCGCTGCACATCTGCCGCGCGGTTATCTCCGGGTTCCATCCGAGCAGGCGTCTGGCCTTTGCCGGATCGCCGAGCAGGGACGGCACTTCGGCGGGCCGGATATAGCGGGGGTCGATCCGTACGATCGTATCGCCGACCGAAACGCTGGGGGCACGGCATTTGTCTACGGCCGTGACGACGCCGATCTCGCGCAGGCCCTTGCCTTCGAACGCGAGCATCATGCCCAGTTCCTCGGCGGCCCAGGTGATGAATTCACGCACCGAGTGCTGTCGGCCGGTGGCGATGACGAAATCCTCGGGGCAATCCTGCTGCAGCATCAGCCATTGGGCGCGGACGTAGTCGCGGGCATGACCCCAATCGCGCAGCGCATCGATATTGCCCATGAACAGGCAGGTTTCGAGGCCGAGCGCGATATTGGCGAGGCCGCGGGTTATCTTGCGGGTAACGAAGGTTTCGCCGCGCCTCGGGCTCTCGTGATTGAACATGATGCCATTGCAGGCGAAAAGGCCAAAGGCCTCGCGATAATTGACGGTGATCGCATAGGCATAGAGCTTGGCGGCGGCATAGGGGGAGCGGGGGTTGAAGGGGGGGGTCTCGCGCTGCGGGGTTTCCAGTGCGTGGCCGAACATCTCGGATGTCGAGGCCTGATAGAAGCGCGTCTTCTCCTCGAATTTGAGAAAGCGAATGGCTTCGAGGAGGCGCAGCGTGCCGATCGCGTCGATATCGGCGGTATATTCGGGCGCTTCGAACGACACCGCCACATGCGATTGCGCGCCGAGATTGTAGATTTCGTCGGGGGCGACATCGGCGATGATGCGGGTCAGGGACGAGGTGTCGGAAAGATCGCCATAGTGCAGCGTCAGCCGCGGATCGTTGCTGTGGGGGTCCTGGTAGAGATGATCGACCCGCTGGGTGTTGAACAGGGAGGCTCGGCGCTTGATGCCGTGGACGGCATAGCCCTTGTCGAGCAAAAGCTCGGCGAGATAGGAGCCATCCTGCCCGGTTATTCCCGTGATGAGGGCCGTTCTCGTCGTCATGTCTCCCCCAACATGATCGCGAACGCAGGGCCATGAACCTTATTCCGGCCATCGCGCTCTCACTGTTGCATATTGGCAGGATATCTCAAGCGCTTCGTTTTTTGCCGGCTCTGCCTCTTGACCTTACCATGGTGGGAAGGTGCATATGAGGGGCGGTTACCGATCAAGGACTGCGCATCATGAGCCAGCTCGATATTTCCCAGCCCGTTTCCACGCTCGATTTTCCCATCGCGGGCATGTCGTGCGCGTCTTGCGTCGGGCGCATTGAAAAGGCCATTCGGGCCGTTCCCGGCGTTGCGGACGTCTCGGCCAATCTCGCGACGGAGTCGGCGCGAGTGGCTTTCGACAGCAAGCCCGATCCGGCTGCTGTCCTTGCGGCCGTTCGGGGCGCCGGATATGAGCCGGCGCCCAGCGATACGCTCGTGCTCGATATCACCGGCATGACCTGTGCTTCCTGCGTGAACCGGGTGGAAAAGGCGCTGCAGGCCGTCGACGGGGTTTTTGGCGTCTCGGTCAATCTGGCGACGGAGCGGGCCACGGTCGACGTTCTGCATGGCGCCGTGGATCGGCGCCGGCTGGTCCAGGCGGTCGAGGAGGCGGGATATGGCGTTCGCGCGGTCGAGGAGACCGACAGGTCCGGCGACCGGGAGCGGGAAAAGGACGCGGAGACGCGGGCGCTGGGCCGAAGCACGCTGTTCGCCGCCGTGCTCACCGCCCCGCTGTTCATATTGGAGATGGGCTCGCATTTCGTGCCGGCCATCCATACGCTGATCATGAATACGATCGGCATGCAGGCCAATGCCCATCTGCAATTCGTTCTCGCCACCATCGTGCTGGCCGGGCCGGGCCGGATGTTCCTCGTCAAGGGCTATCGTAATCTTGCGCGGATGGCGCCCGACATGAATTCCCTCGTCGCGCTGGGCACTTCCGCTGCCTGGGGCTTTTCGGTCGTTTCCACCTTCGCGCCGCAGATCCTGCCGGGGGGCTCAGGCCATATCTATTTCGAAGCCGCCGCGGTCATCGTGACGCTGATCCTTCTGGGCCGCTATCTCGAAGCGCGGGCCAAGGGGCGGACCAGCGCGGCGATCAAACGGCTGGTAGGGCTACAGCCACGCGTCGCGCGGGTCGAGCGCAATGGCGAACTGGTGGAGATCGCCATCGAGGACGTCGCCGTGGGCGACCGGATGCATGTGCGCCCGGGCGAGCGGGTGGCCGTCGATGGGCGCGTGGTGTCCGGCACGTCCTTCGTCGATGAATCGATGATCACCGGAGAGCCCGTGCCCGTGGAAAAGTCCGAGGGCGCGGAAGTCGTGGGCGGCACGGTCAATGGCGCCGGCGCCTTCCTGTTCGAGGCGACCCGGATCGGCCGCGATACCGTGCTGGCCCAGATCATCGCGATGGTCGAGGCTGCGCAGGGCTCCAAGCTGCCGATCCAGTCGATGGTCGACAAGGTCACTTCGGTGTTCGTTCCGGCGGTCATGGCAGCAGCGGCGCTGACCTTCGTCGTGTGGCTGATCTTTGGCCCTTCGCCGCAATTGAGCTTTGCGCTGGTCAACGCCGTCGCCGTCCTCATCATCGCCTGTCCCTGTGCCATGGGGCTGGCGACGCCGACATCGATCATGGTGGGTACCGGGCGCGCGGCGGAACTGGGCATCCTGTTCCGCAAGGGCGAGGCGCTGCAAAGTCTGCGCGGGGCCGATGTGGTGGCCTTTGACAAGACGGGGACCCTTACCAAGGGGCAGCCGGAACTGAGCGATCTGATCGTCGTCGACGGGTTCGACGAAGACGAGGTACTGGCCTTGATGGCCGGGGTCGAGCAGCATTCCGAGCACCCGATCGGTGCGGCGATCGTACGGGCGGCACGCGAGCGGTCACTGACGCTCGGGCAGGTCACCAACTTCGTGGCCGCGCCGGGCTATGGGGTTGCGGGGACCATAGACGGTCGCGCCATTCTGGTCGGCGCCGGTCGGGCCTTGCTGCGCGCCGGCGTTGCCATCGATGCGCTTGCCGGCGAGGCCGGGCGGCTGGCCGATATGGGCCGCTCGCCGATCTATGCGGCGATCGATGGGCGGCTCGCGGCCGTCATCGCCATTGCCGACCCGATCAAGCCCACCTCGCGCGCGGCGATCGATCGCTTGCATGCCTTGGGGCTGTCGGTGGTCATGGTCACCGGCGACGGCGAGGCGACGGCGCGGGCCGTGGCGCGGGAGTTGGGCATTGACGAGGTCGCCGCAGAGGTGCTGCCCGGCGGCAAGGTGGATGCCATAAGGCGTCTGCGCGGCGAGGGCCGGAAGCTGGCCTTTGTCGGCGACGGGATCAACGATGCACCGGCGCTGGCCGAGGCCGATGTGGGGATCGCGGTGGGCACCGGCACCGATATCGCCATAGAGAGCGCCGATGTCGTCCTGATGTCGGGCGATCTCAACGGGGTCGCCGATGCCATCGCCATGAGCAAGGCGACGATCCGCAACATCAAGCAGAACCTCTTTTGGGCCTTCGCCTACAACACCATATTGATCCCGGTGGCGGCGGGCGTCCTCTATCCGGTCAGCGGCATCCTGCTGTCTCCGGCCCTCGCCGCGGGAGCGATGGCCCTGTCGAGCGTCTTCGTCCTGGGCAATGCCCTGAGATTGCGGCGCTTTGCGGTTCGACCCGGGCGGCATGCGGAAATGGAGCGTGGATGATGAATATAGGAGAAGCGGCGCGGGCCTCGGGCGTTTCAGCCAAGATGATCCGCTATTACGAGTCGATCGGGCTGATCGCGCCGCCGCAGCGCACCGATGCGGGATATCGGGTCTATGACGAGAGCGACGTCCATACCCTGCGCTTCGTCAGCCGGGCGCGGGATCTGGGGTTCTCGGTCGAGCAGATGCGCGAGCTGCTGGCCCTGTGGCAGGACCGACACCGGGCCAGCGCCGATGTCAAGGCCCTGGCCCTGACCCATGTGGAGCGGCTTGAGGAAAAGGCCCGTGCGCTGCAGGAGATGAGCGCCACCCTGAGGCATCTGGCGGAGAACTGCCACGGGGATGGCCGTCCCGACTGCCCGATCATCGATGCGTTCGCCGGAGAGCAGCGGGCCTGATCGAGCCCGTTCAGTTGGCGGGCGCCTGCGACCAGGGCTCGAGCACTTCGCGGGCCGTGGCGCGGCCTTTCGGCGTCAGGACCAGCAGGTCGCCGGAACGCGATATCAGCCCGTCGTCAAGGCTTTTGAGCAAGGTCTGACGGGCTTGTTCCGGGCTCCAGTGCAGATGTTCCGAAAGGGCGGCAGCGACGTTTTCCTCGCTGGCATTGGCCTCGCCCTCATGATTGTAGAGATGCACCGCGAGGGTGCGGCAGGCATTCTCGCCGCGCCGCCGTTTCCGGCGCAGCCATTGGGCGAGGATGCCGTAGCGCGGGCCAGCCAGCAGTGCGAGGGTGAAAAAGCCGCCCGTCATCAGCGCCATCATGCCGCCGATCGAGGCGTTGAGCAGCACCGCCAGCCAATAGCCGGCGATCGCCGAAGCGATGGCGATGGCGCATCCTATGACCAGCATCAGCCAGAGTCGGTCGGTGAGCAAATAGGCGGCGGCCGGGGGAACGATGACGAAGGCGATAAAGAGGATGGCGCCAACGGAATCGAAGGCGGCCACGGCCGTGCCGCTCAAAAGGCCCATGGTGGCATAGGCGAGGAGGCCGGGCATGAAGCCAAGTGCCCGGGCCAGCGCGGGGTCGAATGTCGAGAGTTTGAGCTCCTTGTAGAACAAGGTGATGAAGGCGAGATTGAGCAGCGCCATGGTCCCGGTCCAGATGACGGCCTCGGGAATGAGGAGCCCGCCGAGTTCCATGGTGTCGAGCCAGACGAAGCCGATCTCGCCCAGAAGGACGGTATGTTGGTCGATATGGACGTTTCGGGCGTAAATATTGATCAACAGGACGCCTATCGAGAACAACAGGGGGAAGACCAGTCCGATGGCGGCGTCCGATTTCACCTTGCGGGTCGACACGAGGAATTCGGTCAGCGCCGCGGTCAGGAGGCCGGTGAGCGCCGCGCCGATGATCTGAAGCGGCCCGCTGGCCTGACCGGTCAGCAGCCAGACGATGATGATGCCGAAAACGATCGAGTGGCTGATGGCGTCGCTGAGCATGGCCGCGCCGCGCAGCACAAGGAAGGTCCCGACCAGCGAGGCGGCGATGCCGACCAGGGCGCCGGTCAGCATGATCATGGCGTCGGGGCTGTCGAAGAAGGCCTCAAGCATGGTCCTCTCCATTTTCGGTACGGTCGGCCTGGGCGGCGGCGATGCCTGCCTGCGTCAGCTTCCAATGCGCCGTGGTTTCCGGCGCGTGCCGGGTTTGCGTGACGAGGGCGCGATCTTCCAGGCGCTTGAGGGCGGCATGTGTTCCGAACCCGTGATAGGCGTCGATCATCCCCTGTTCGGCGCGATAGGCGGGATCGTTGTGCTCGGCGGCGAGCCTGTAGAGGGTGGAGAGCACTTGGCGGGCGCGCAGGTGCTTGCGGTTTTCGTATTGGCGGAGCGCCTCCCAGACGATGCCGCGCTGCGGCGCCAGCAGGAGAGAGGCGAGCACGAGGACCGAAATGGCGATGACGATCAGGGGGCCTGTCGCCAGTCCCCGCGCCGTGGCGCTGACCAGGGCGCCGAACACGCCGGCGGCCATGCCGAAAAAGGCGGCGAGCCCGACCATGGTGCCCAACCGGTCCGTCCATTGCCGCGCTGCGACGGCGGGGGCGATGATCATCGCGGCCATCAACACCACGCCGACCATCTGCAGGCCGACCACAACGGCCAGGGCGATCATGGTGGTGAGGAGGACGTCGAGGGCGAGGACGGGCAGGCCCAGAGTGGCGGCGAATTGAGGGTCGAAGGTGACCAGCTTGAATTCCTTCCACAACAGCCCCACCAGGATCACGGCCAAGGCGGTGATGGCGCCCATTACGTAGAGATCGGAGCGCAGGATCGCCGCGGCCTGGCCGAACAGGAAGGATTCCAGCCCACCCTGCGCCGCATTGCCGGTGGACTGGATCATGGTCAGCAGCACGATGCCCAGGGCAAAGAAGACCGAGAGCGCGATGCCGAGGCTGGCGTCGGTCTTGAGCCGCGTGGTGCGCCCCAGCATCAGGACGACCAGGGCCGCCGCCGCTCCGGTGAGCAGCGCGCCGCCGAGCAGGAAGGGCAGGCTGCGACTTCCCGCGACGAGAAAGCCGATGCAGATGCCCGGCAGGGCGGCGTGGGAGAGGGTGTCGCCGAGCAGGCTCTGCTTGCGCAATACGGCAAAGCTGCCCAACACGCCGGAAATGATTCCCAGCAGCATGGCGCCGACGACGACGTTCTGGATGGTGAAATCGGAAAGAAACGCGATCATCGGACTTATTCCGCCAATTGGGCGGAGTGGTCGAGCAGGGCGATCTGCCCGCCATAGGCGCGGCGCAGGTTGTCGGCGGTGTAGACCTCGGAAACCGGGCCCTGGGCGATGACGCGCACGTTGAGGATCACCAGCCAGTCGAAATAATTCCGCACCGTTTGCAGGTCGTGATGGACGACGATCACCGTCTTGCCGCTGTCGCGCAATCCGTGCAGCAGCCTGACGATGGCCCGCTCGGTGGTGGCATCGACCCCGGCCATGGGTTCGTCGAGAAAATAGACATCGGCCTCCTGCACCAGGGCGCGGGCGATGAAGACGCGCTGCTGCTGCCCGCCTGAGAGCTGGCTGATCTGGCGATCGGCGAAGTCGAGCATGCCGACCTGTTCGAGCGCTGCGCGCGCCCTTTCCTTCTCCTTGCGGCCCGGGCGCCTGATCCAGCCCAACTGGCCGTAGAGCCCCATGGTCACCACGTCCAGCGCGGTGGTGGGGAAGTCCCAATCGACGCTGGAGCGTTGCGGCACATAGCCTACGCGCCGACGCTGCTGGCGATAGGGGAGGCCATGGATAGTGACGTGGCCGGCGGTGGGCTTGACGAGATCGAGGATCGACTTGATCAGGGTGGACTTGCCCGCCCCGTTGGGGCCGACAATGGCCGCCATGACGCCGGGTGGGATATCGAAGTCGATATCCCACAGAACCGGCTTGGACTGATACGAGACCGTCAGGTCCTCGACATGGACCGCAAGGCCCGGCTCATGCAGTTGGTCCATCATTCAGCAGCCATGGCCCATTTTTCGCTCCAGTCGCCCAATTCGTCCGGCAGGGCGGGCGGCGTGCCGCCCAGTGCCGTGACGATGGTGATCGTGTTGGCGTGGATCATCCCGATATAGGTGCCCTCGGCGGTGTTGTCGTCACCCATGGCATCGGAAAACAGTTCGCCGCCCACCTCGATATCCTGCCCCGCATCGCGCGCGGCGGCAATCACGGCCTCGACGGTGCGGGGGTTTATGGTCGATTCTACGAATATGGCGGGAACGCCGCGCCGGGCGATCAGTTGCGCCGTCTGGCGGATATCGGCGATCGCCGCTTCCGCCTGGGTCGAAATACCCTGGATGCCAGCGACCTCGATGCCGTAGGCGCGGCCGTAATAGGCGAAGGCATCGTGTGCGGTGACCAATATCCGCTGCTGTTCGGGGATGGTGGCGACGGCCGCGCCCACCCAGTCATGCAGGGCTTCGAGCTGGGTCTCGTAATCGGCCGCATTGGTGGCAATGGCGTCGGCGCAATCGGGCCGGGCCTCGGCCAGCGCCTGGGCCACGGCGGGAACCGTCTCCGCCCATAGGGACACATCCATCCACACATGCGGGTCGACGCCATAGGAATCATCGGTAGCGATCAATTGCCCCCTGTCGATGCCAGCTTCTGCGGCGGCGAGGGTCGGGACGCGCGCGCCGTAGCGCTCGAGCACATCGGCAAGCTGGCCTTCCAGAGAATAGCCCGAATAAACGATCAGCGCGGCATGGTTAAGGGTCTGAACATCGTTCGCCGTTGCCTGGTAGAGATGGGGGTCGATGCCCGGCCCCATCATGACGTCGACTGCAACGCAGGCGCCGCCGACCTCGCCGACCACGTCGCCGATCATGCCGACGGTGGCGACGACGTTCAGGGGGTCTTGGGCGAGGGCGGGAAGCGGACCGAGGGCAAGGGCGAAGGCAGCAAGGGAGCGAAGCGTGGGCATGAAGGATTGATCCGGTTGGTGAGGTTGGCTGAACATGACAATCATTCGCAACAACGTCAAGAGTTTTTGCGAATGATTTGCATCTAGGCTTGTCGCATGGCGGTGGAAGCCGAAAGGACCTATCCTCGTCGAACCGTTTTCGTCCGCTCTGCGTTTGACATAAAGATTTCTTTATGTCTCTTAGAGCGAGCCGATTTGCGGCCCGTCGAATGAATGGACTTGATGACATGTGTAACGCTCCCGGATGTACGCACCGCCCCACGCATAGTGCTGCTGAAGGACGCATGGGGGGCATGGGGGGGAGCAGCGAACACGGCACGGTGGCGGTTGTCGCGCTTCGGCCGGGAGCGGGACCGCAGCGCAGCGCGGGGGAAGGCGAAGAGATCCTCGCCGCCCTGACCCAGGCGGCGCGCGAGCGCATTCTGGTGCTCGACGGGGCCATGGGCACCATGATCCAGAAGCACAAGCTCTCGGAAGAGGATTTCCGCGGCACCCGCTTTGCCGATTGGCACAAGCCGCTTCAGGGCAATAACGACCTGCTGGTGCTGACCCGGCCGCAACTGATCGAGGACATCCATTTCGAATACGCTCTGGCGGGGGCGGATATCTTCGAGACTAACACTTTTTCGGGCACCACCATCGCCCAGGCCGATTACGGCATGGAAGCGCTGGCCTATGAGATCAACGTCGCGGGGGCACAGATCGCCCGGCGCGCCGCCGAGCGGGCGCGAGCCGAGGACGGGCGGCGGCGTTTCGTGGCCGGGGCGGTGGGGCCAACCAATCGTACAGCGTCGATTTCCCCCGACGTCAACAATCCCGGCTATCGCGCCGTCACCTTCGACGATCTGCGCATCGCCTATGGCGAGCAGATCGAGGGGCTGATCGATGGCGGTGCCGATATCGTCCTCGTGGAAACCATCTTCGATACGCTCAACGCCAAGGCCGCCGTCTTTGCCGCCGAGGAGGTATTCGAAAAGAAAGGCATCCGCCTGCCGGTGATGATCTCGGGGACCATCACCGATCTGTCAGGCCGTACGCTTTCGGGGCAGACCCCGACCGCGTTCTGGTATTCGCTGCGCCACGCGAAGCCGTTCACCATCGGGCTCAATTGCGCGCTGGGCGCCAATGCCATGCGGGCGCATCTGGCGGAAATCTCCGATATTGCCGACACATTGGTGTGCGCCTATCCCAATGCCGGCCTGCCCAATGAATTCGGCGAATATGACGAAAGCCCCGAATTCATGGCCGAACAGATCGAGGGCTTTGCCCGCGACGGCTTTCTCAACGTCATCGGTGGATGCTGCGGCTCGACGCCCGAGCACATCGCGGCCATCGTCAGTGCGGTCTCCAAATATCCGCCGCGTCCGATCCCCGAGATCGAGCCGCGCCTGCGGTTGTCGGGGCTCGAGCCGTTCACGCTCACCGACGACATTCCCTTCGTCAATGTGGGCGAGCGCACCAACATCACCGGCTCGGCGCGGTTCAAGAAACTGATCACCGGGGGGGATTTTGCGGCGGCGCTCGACGTCGCGCGCGACCAGGTGGAGAACGGCGCGCAGATCATCGACATCAACATGGACGAGGGCCTGATCGACAGCCAGCAGGTGATGATCGACTATCTCAACCTCGTCGCGTCGGAGCCCGATATCGCAAGGGTGCCGGTGATGGTCGATTCCTCGAAATGGGAGGTGATCGAAGCGGGGCTCAAATGCATCCAGGGCAAGCCCATCGTCAATTCCATCTCCATGAAGGAGGGGGAGGAGAAATTCCGCGAGCAGGCCCGGCTGTGCCGGCTCTACGGCGCGGCGGTGGTGGTGATGGCGTTCGACGAGACCGGGCAGGCCGATACCAAGGAGCGCAAGGTCGAAATCTGCACCCGCGCCTATCGCATCCTCGTCGATGAGGTGGGTTTCCCGCCCGAGGACATCATCTTCGATCCCAACGTCTTCGCCATTGCCACGGGCATCGAGGAGCACGACAATTACGGCGTCGATTTCATCGACGCGACCCGCGAGATCGTTGCGACACTGCCGCATGTCCACATCTCGGGCGGGGTTTCAAACCTCTCCTTCTCGTTCCGCGGCAACGAACCGGTGCGCGAGGCGATGCATGCGGTGTTCCTCTACCACGCCATCAAGGCGGGGATGGACATGGGCATCGTTAATGCCGGGCAATTGGCGGTCTATGATTCCATCGATCCGGAATTGCGCGAGACCTGCGAGGACGTGGTGCTCAATCGCCGGTCGGATTCGACCGAGCGGATGTTGGACCTTGCCGAGCGCTATAAGGGGCAGGGCGGCAAGGAAGCCAAGGCCAAGGACCTGTCCTGGCGCGAAAAGCCGGTCGCCGAGCGGATTTCCTATGCGCTGGTCAATGGCATAACCGAATATATCGTCGGTGACACCGAGGAAGCGCGGCAGCTTTTCGAACGGCCGCTGCACGTCATCGAAGGCCCGCTGATGGATGGCATGGGCATCGTGGGACAGTTGTTCGGATCGGGCAAGATGTTCCTGCCGCAGGTGGTCAAGTCGGCCCGCGTCATGAAGCAGGCGGTCGCCTATCTCCTCCCCTTCATGGAGGCGGAGGCCGATGGCACGCGCCAGAGCGCCGGCAAGATCCTGATGGCGACGGTCAAGGGCGACGTCCACGATATCGGCAAGAACATCGTGGGTGTGGTGCTGGCCTGCAATAATTACGAGATCATCGATCTGGGGGTCATGGTGCCCAGCCAGACCATTCTCGACACCGCGCGCAAGGAAAATGTCGACGCGATCGGGCTTTCGGGCCTTATCACCCCCTCGCTCGACGAGATGGCCCATGTGGCCGCTGAGATGGAGCGCGAGGGGTTCGATATTCCGCTGCTGATCGGGGGGGCGACGACCAGCCGCGTCCACACGGCGGTCAAAATCCATCCGCGCTACAATCGCGGCACCACGGTCTATGTCAAGGACGCCTCGCTGGCGGTCAATGTGGTCTCCAAGCTGCTCTCCAAGGATGCGGCCAACGATTATGTCCGGACCATCAAGCAGGAATACCAGACGGTGATCGCCAAGCATCGCAAGGGCGAGGCGGACAAGAAGCGCACCGCGCTTGCCGAGGCGCGCGCCAATGCGTTCAGGCCGGACTGGTCCGGCTATGCGCCCAAGGCGCCCTCTTTTCTCGGCACGCGGGCCTATCAGGATTGGGACCTGGCTGAACTGGCGCGCTATATCGACTGGACGCCGTTCTTTCAGGCCTGGGAGTTCAAGGGCGTCTACCCCAAGATTCTCGAGGACGAGCGGCAGGGTGAGGCGGCGCGCCAGCTCTTTGCCGATGCCCAGGCCATGCTCAAACGCATCGTCGAGGAGAAATGGTTCACGCCCAAGGCGGTCGTCGGTTTCTGGCCGGCCAACCGGGCGGGGGACGATGTGCGCCTGTTTACCGACGAGTCGCGGACCGAGGAACTGGCGACGTTCTACACCCTGCGCCAGCAGCTTTCGAAATCGGGCGACAAGCCCAATGTCGCGCTGGCGGACTTCATGGCCGAGACGGGGACGCCCGATTATGTCGGGGGCTTCTGCGTCACGGCGGGGTTCGAGGAGATCGAGCTGGCGGAAAAATTCGACGACGCCAATGACAATTATTCCTCCATCCTCCTGAAGGCCTTGGCCGACCGGTTCGCCGAGGCCTTCGCCGAGCGGCTGCACGAGGTGGTGCGCACCGAACTCTGGGGCTATTCGGACGAGAGCTTCGAGCCCCAGGAGCTGATCGGCGAGCCCTATCAGGGCATTCGTCCGGCGCCCGGCTATCCGGCCCAGCCCGACCATACGGAAAAGACCACGCTGTTCCGCCTCATGGAGGTGGAAAAGCAGATCGGGGTGCAACTCACCGAAAGCTATGCCATGTGGCCGGGTTCCTCGGTGTCGGGGCTCTATTTCGCCCATCCGGACAGCTACTATTTCGGCGTGGCGAAGGTCGAGCGCGATCAGGTCGAGGACTATGCCGCCCGCAAGGGCATGGCCATCGCCGAGATCGAGCGCTGGCTCGGCCCGGTGCTCAACTATATCCCGGGCAGCGAGAAGGCGGCGGGTTGAGACCTGGCGGCGGGCCGGTGGCGATTCCACCGGCTCGACATCCTGCCAGCAACTCACTATGAAGCCATGTAAAATCGGATGGCTCGGCAGAACTCATGCCCAATTTCACACTCACTCTCTCCTGTGTCGACAAGCCCGGAATCGTGGCCGGCCTGACCAGCGAACTGTTCGGGCTCGGCGCCAATATCGCCGAATCCAATCAGTTCTGGGATCGCGACACGGGCAAGTTCTTCATGCGCATCGGGTTCACGGCCCCTGAGGGTATCGACAAGGACGGGGTCGAACGGACCATCCGTCCGGTGGTCGAGCGCTTCGAGATGAAGATCGCGGTGATCGACGAAGCGCGCATCCCGCGCATCGTCATCCTGGTCTCGAAATTCGACCACGCCATGCTGCACCTGCTCTATCAGATCAGGGTGGGAGCGCTGAAGGCGGAGGTCGCCGCGATCATCTCCAATCATGAGGATGCGCGCGCCATCGCCGAGGCCGAAGGCATACCGTTTCATCACCTGCCCATGGAGAAGGGCCGCAAGGCGGAGCAGGAAGCCAAGGTGCTCGGGATCGTCAAGGCGGCAGATGCCGATCTCGTGGTCCTCGCCCGATACATGCAGATTCTCTCGGACCAGCTTTCGACCCGGCTGTTCGGCAAGGTGATCAATATCCACCACTCCTTCCTGCCCAGCTTCAAGGGGGCCAAGCCCTATCACCAGGCTCATGAGCGGGGGGTCAAGATCATCGGCGCCACGGCGCATTACGTGACGCCCGACCTCGACGAGGGGCCGATCATCGAGCAGGAAACGGCGCGGGTGACCCATGCCATGAGCCCGGACGATTTGATCGCGGTGGGCCGGGACATCGAAAGCCGGGTGCTTGGCCGCGCGGTCAAGAGCCATCTGGAAAACCGCATCATGCTCAACGGCCACAAGACCGTTGTCTTTGCATAAGGATTTTGCCATGATCGCAACGATCATCGACGGCAAGGCCATCGCCGCAGCGGCGATCGAGCGGGTGAAGGCCGGCTCTGCCGCCTTCACCGCCGCGCAGGGCACCCCGCCGGGGCTGGCGGTAGTGCTGGTGGGCGAGGACCCTGCCAGCCAGGTCTATGTCGCCTCCAAGGGGCGCATGGCCAGGGAATGCGGGTTCCATTCGATCCAGCATACGCTGTCCGCCGAGACCACGCAGCAGGACCTCCTGGCGCTGATCGCCCGGCTCAATGCCGATCCGGCCATTCACGGCATCCTCGTCCAATTGCCGCTTCCCGGCCATCTCGATGAGCGCACCACCATCGGCGCGCTCGACCCGGCCAAGGACGTGGACGGGTTGCACGACATCTCCATCGGGCGGCTGGCTTCCGGCCAGGTCGACAGGACGCTGGTGCCGTGCACGCCCAAGGGTTCGATGGAATTACTGGCGACGGTGTATCCCGATGGGGTGTCGGGGCTCGATGCGGTGGTGATCGGACGCTCCAATCTCGTCGGCCGTCCGGTGGCGGCGCTGCTCCAGCACGCCAATGCAACGGTCACCGTCGCTCATTCGCGGACCCGGGACCTGCCGGCCCTTGTGGGGCGTGCCGACATCGTGGTGGCCGCCATCGGCAAGCCCGAATTCGTGCGGGGCGAATGGATCAAGCCCGGTGCCACGGTGATCGATGTGGGAATCAACCGCATCCCGGCCCCGGAAAAGGGCGAGGGCAAGACCCGGCTGGTGGGGGATGTCGATTTCGCGTCCGCCAGCCAGCGCGCCGGCGCCATCACTCCCGTGCCGGGTGGGGTCGGCCCCATGACCATCGCCATGCTGATGGCCAATACGCTTCTGGCCGCCGAGCAGAGCGTGGCAAGGCACTGATCACAAAGGGAACAAATTCCGTTCCCGATTATTTCTCCCGCGAGGGGTGGTCATCCCGGTCTCAGCCTGTAGGCTGACGGGACGCGAATGCATGACCAGCAGCCAGCAGCAACCGGGAGACATCCATTGCGCATCATTTCCACACTCGCCGGCGCTGCCCTTGCGGCTGCGCTGACCTCGGCCGCTCATGGGCAGGTCGTCGTATCCTCCAAGATCGATACCGAGGGCGGCGTCCTGGGCAATATCATCTACAAGATGCTGGAGGCCAATGACATCGCCGTCGAGAATCGCATCCAGCTCGGCGCGACGTCGATCGTGCGCGAGGCTATCGCAGCCGGCCAGATCGATATCTATCCCGAATATACCGGCAATGGCGCCTTCTTCTTCAACGAAGCGGAGGATCCGATCTGGAACGACGCGCAGGCCGGCTATAAACGTGTCGCCGAACTCGACCTCGCGGAAAACGGCATCGTCTGGCTGGCGCCGGCGCCGGCCAACAACACGTGGGGTATCGCCGTACGGGCGGAGATCGCCCAGGAGAACGGGCTGGCGACGCTTTCGGATTTCGGACGATACATCGCCGGGGGTGGCGACATCATCCTTGCGGCGTCGTCGGAATTCGTGACCTCGGCTGCGGCCCTGCCGGCCTTTCAGGACGTCTACGGTTTCGAGTTGTCCTCCGACCAGTTGATCCAGCTCTCGGGCGGGGATACGGCAGCGACCATCGCCGCGGCGGCCAACCAGACTTCCGGGGCCAATGCGGCCATGGTCTATGGCACCGATGGCGGCATCGCGCCGTCCGGCCTCGTGGTCATGGAGGACGACCAGGGCGTGCAGCCGGTCTACAATCCCGCGCCGATCGTCCGCGCGGCGGTGCTCGAGCAATACCCGGCTATCGCCGATATCCTCGCCCCCGTTTTTGAGGGGTTGAGCATCGAGACGCTTCAGGAGCTCAATGGCCGCGTGCAGCTCGGAGGCGAGCCGGCCGAGATGGTGGCCGAGAGCTATCTCAGCGAAAACGGCTTCCTCTAAGGGCTTTGGGGCGCCGCATCGCGCGGGGCCCCGATCCGTTTCCGCTCCCTCGTGATCGCCATCCGTTTCCTTTCCCCGGTGCAGCAGCGCTTCGACAAGCTCGGTGTGGTGATTGCCGCGCTCGGGCTGTTTGCACTCTACGCTCAGCCCTTTCTTGCGTCGCGGGCCAATCGCATCGTGCCGGGCGAACCGCTGATGATCTGGCAGGCGCCGGGCGCGGGCGGCTGGCCGATGATGGCGGCGCTGACCATTGCGTTCGGGGTCTTGCTGTTCCGCACGGCTCCCATCGTCCGGCTGGGCACGGCCTCGGCGGCGCTGCTGGGCCTTGCGATCGCAGTGGGCCTCGGCGCCAGTTCCGTCCTTTCACCGGGGGACAGTTTCGCGCGCATATCGCCGGGGTCCGGCTTCTGGCTCATGGGCTTCGCGCTGGCCCTCGCGGCGACCGATGGACTGGCCCGGCTCAGATTGGGGCCGGTCGCGCGGCTCGGTGTGCTGGTCGCGGTCATTGTGGCCGTGGTCGCGATATTGGCGAGCGGGATCTGGGACGATCTGGCCGCCATGCGTGAGTATCAGAGCCGAAGCGCTGCGTTCTGGCGCGAACTCAATACCCATCTGTTCCTCGCCTTCGGCGCGGTAGGGGCCGCGATCGTGGTCGGGGTTCCGGTAGGGATCGTCTGCTACAGCCTGCCCAAGGTAAGAGGGGCCGTGCTGGGCGTGCTCAACATCGTCCAGACCATTCCCTCGATTGCGCTGTTCGGCCTGCTGATCGCGCCCATGGCGTGGATCGGCGCCAATATTCCCGGCGCCTCGGCCCTGGGGATTGCAGGCATCGGCGTCGCGCCGGCCTTCGTGGCGCTGTTTGCCTATTCGCTCCTGCCCATGGTCTCCAATACCGTGGTCGGGCTCGAAGGCGTGCCGCGCGATGCCAGCGAGGCGGCGCGCGGCATGGGCATGACCGGAGCTCAGCGCATGGCCGAGATTTTGCTGCCGCTGGCCTTCCCGGTGATCCTCACCGGCATCCGCATTGTCCTCGTGCAGAATATTGGGCTGGCGGTGATCGCCGGGCTGATCGGGGGTGGCGGGCTGGGCATCTTCGTTTTCCAAGGCATCGCCCAGACCGCCATGCCCCTGGTGCTGCTGGGGGCCATTCCGGCGGTGGCCATGGCGTTTACCGCCGCCATCATCCTCGACGCCGGCGTCGAACTGAGCCGTAAAGGCATCGCATGATCGAGATCGAAAACCTTACCAAGCTCTATGATGGCCGCGCCGTGGTGGACGATGTGACGCTTACTGTGCCGGCGGGCGAGATTGCGGCCATCGTGGGTACGTCGGGCTCGGGCAAGACGACACTGCTGCGGATGATCAACCGGCTGGTCGAGCCCAGTTCGGGCAGCATCCGCATCGACGGCCGCGACAATCGGGACGTGCCGGCCCATGAACTGCGCCGCCATATCGGCTACGCCATCCAGGGGCACGGTCTGTTCCCGCATCAGGACGTGGCCCGTAACATCGCCACCGTTCCGAGGCTGCTGGGGTGGGACAAGCGCATGATTTCCGAGCGCGTGGACGAATTGCTTGCCCTCTTCCAGCTCGATCCCGCCGAGTACCGCAAGCGTATGCCGCATGAACTGTCGGGCGGGCAGAAGCAGCGTGTGGGGGTGGCGCGAGCGCTGGCTGCGGGGCCATCCGTGCTGCTGATGGACGAACCGTTCGGGGCGCTCGATCCGATCATTCGCCATAAGGCGCAGGAGGACCTGCTGGACATCCAGCGGCGACTGGGGACCACCATCGTCCTTGTGACCCACGATATGGACGAGGCGGTGCGGCTGGGCAATCGGATCGCGGTGATGAGCGAAGGCAGGGTGCGCCAATATGCACGGCCTGAGGAGATCATCGCTGCCCCGGCCGACGATTTCGTCCTCGCCATGCTGGGGACGGGCGATCGGGCCTTCCGGCTGCTTTCGCTGCGGACGGTGGCGGAGGCGTTGGAAGCAGGAGAGGCTGAAGGCACCCCGATCGTCGACACGGCGTCGCTCCGCGAGGCCTATGCGGAAATGCTCTGGTCGCGCCGCGCTGCATTGCCGGTCAGCCGCGCTGGCGCGTTGGTCGGGCGGGTGACGCGCGCGGCATGCGAAAAAGCGGCGACGCGCCAGCCATGAGGATCGTGCTCGTCCTCCGGCTGATCGTTCTGGCACTGCTCGTCGCGTTCATCATCGCGCCGCAGGGTTTTGCGCCGCTGTTCGCGCCGCTGACCCGATTCGATGCGCCCCCGATCTATACCCAGACCTCGATCCTGTCGCTGACACTGAGCCATCTGGGCATCGTGGCGGTGGCCACGCTTGCGGCCACGGTGATTGCGGTCGGTTTCGCCATTCTCGTTACCAGGCCGTTCGGGGAGGAATTCCTGCCGCTCTCGCGCGCCGTCGCCAATATCGGGCAGACTTTCCCGCCGGTCGCTGTTCTGGCCCTGGCGGTGCCGGTGCTTGGTTTCGGAACGGGGCCGACGCTGGTGGCGCTGTTTCTCTATGGCCTCTTGCCGATCTTTGAAAACGCGCTCACCGCGCTGACCGGATTGTCGCCCGCCGTGCGCGAAGCGGCGCGCGGATCGGGGATGACGGGCTGGCAGAGGCTGGTGCAGGTGGAATTGCCGCTGGCCTTTCCGGTGATCCTCGCCGGTATCCGGCTGTCGGCGGTGATCTCGCTGTCGACGGCAACCATCGGGTCTACGGTCGCGGCGCGCACACTGGGGGAGGTGATCATCGCCGGGCTGCTGTCGGGCAATACGGCGTTCGTCTTGCAGGGCGGGCTGGTCGTGGGCGCCCTGGCGGTTTTGATCCATGACGGCTTCGTCGCCTTCGAAAGTCTGGTGACGCGCCGCACAGGCGGGGCGGCAAGGGACTTCGAGACGTCCGTATCCTGACACGCGGCGCTTGCGCGATGGCGCTTTACGCTCCATGGCTCTCTCGGTCACACTCGGGCGGCGCGGACAAGGAGCCTCCAATGCTGTTTCAGATTATCTTCGTCATTGCCCTGGCGGCGGAATCCATGACCGCAGCGCTGGCGGCCGGGCGGCGCAACATGGACTGGTTTGGCGTTTGCGTCCTCGGTTGCGTCACGGCGCTCGGAGGCGGGACTACGCGCGACGTGCTGCTGGGGCACTATCCGCTGATCTGGGTGGAACAGCCCGCCTATCTGCTGGTGACCACTGCCGCGGCGCTGTTCACCATCGTGGTGGCCCGGGTGATGGAATGGCTCAAGCTCACCTTCCTGCTGCTCGATGCGGTGGGGCTGGTGGTGTTCACGATCTCGGGCTGCATGGTGGCCATGGAGATGGGCCAGCCGGCGTTGATCGTCATCGTGGCGGGCATGATCACAGGATGCGTGGGGGGCGTATTGCGGGACGTGTTGTGCAACGATGTGCCGCTGTTGTTCGCCGGCGAGCTCTATGCCACGGTATCGGCCATCACGGCCTGCCTCTATTTCTTCGGCATCCAGGCGGGTTTTCCGGCCGAACTGGTGACCATCGTGGCCATGGCGATCGGGTTCGGCCTGCGAGCGCTGGCCATCGCCTTCAAGATCGAAATGCCGCGTTTCGTTTATGCGCCGGTGCGCGATCAGTCTTCCAAGAGATAGCCTTCGCGCCCGGGCAAGGGGTCGGAGCCAACGATCTTGGCGATCGAATTGCCCGGGAGGACGAATTTGCTCATATTGCGGGAGATGACGCGGCCGGAGGTGTTGGCGCAAACCGGGGTGCGGCGGACAAAGGCCTCGGGCCCATGGAGCGCGATCAGATCGGCGATGGGCTGACCCTTTTCCACGTATTCGCCGAGTTCAACCCGATAGGCGAGGAGACCGGCGCGGTCGACGCGCAGCATTTCGGTCGCGGCGAGGGGAAGCGGCGCGGGCGCGCGCTCCACGGTCGGAGGCGTTCCGGAAACCAGCCCCTTGGCCTGGAAGAAGGCGAACAGACCCCTCGCATCCTGTTCTCCCATCGCATCGAAGACGTCATGGCGCCCCCTGTATTCAAGGGTCGCGGCGCGAGCCGAAAAGGGGATCGGCCTTTTCGGATGGGCGGCCCGCAGGCGCCTCCAGAGCGAGGGCCAGACCTCGTCGAACGAGCCGCCGCCCGAATCCTCGGCGGTCAGTTGCGCGGCCGAACCCATATGGTCGGCCAACTCCCCCAACTCGGCCATGGAGTCGGGGGTCACGAACAGGTGGACGAGGGCTTCGTTGTCGCAATGCAGATCGAGGACGTAATCGGCGTCATGGGCCTCGGTCATCACGAGGTGGCGGAGCTTTTGCAATGCCGTCAGTGGCTTTTGTGCGTCAAGCCATTCCCAGACCGTTTGACGGATCATCGTGACATTGGCACCGGCATCGTCGGTGAGGCGTCCGGCGACGGTATCGCCGATGGCGGCGAAGAGATCGGGCCAGCGGCGGTTGAAATTGGTGCCGGAGCGGAAATGGTAACGCCCGGCATGCTCCTCGAACAGGCGCTGGCCCATGCCCAGGGGATTGACCATGGGCAGGATGGAGAAGCGGGCCTTGAGTTCGCCCTTTTCCTCCGCCGCCTGCAGCATGGGGAGGAGGTGGTGCAAGGCCATGATGCCGGGCTGTTCATCGGCATGAAGGGCGGCCTGGAGATAGACCTTTTGCGCGGCGTCCGCCGGACCGATGCGGAAGATGGTCAGTTCGGCCACGGCTCCGGGCGCGTCGGTTTCGATATGGTGGGTCTGGCGTTGCAGGGTCATTGCGGCCTACCGGATATATTTGGGGCGGAAGCGCAGGCGCGGTCGGGCCGGCACCTGATCGGGAGGAAGATGGCGCATCAGGCGCTCATAGATGCGGCCGAAGATGAAGAAGATCAAAAGGGAAATGGCGAGGAACCAGATCGCCGCGACCGAGAAATGCAGGAAGGCGTTGTAGTCGCGCTCGAACATGAGCTGGGCCGTGTTCATGATATCGCGCTGGGCATTGATGACGGGCAGGGTGAAATAGACCAGCGCCGTGGCATGGAAGAGGAAGACCACCTCATTGGTGTAGGCCGGCCATGCGATGCGGATCGTGTTGGGCCAGGTCACCGTGCGGAACACCTGGGTGCGGGACATGCCGAAGGCCCGGGCGGCCTCGAGCTCGCCGCGCGGCACTGTGCGCAGGGCGCCATAGAGGATTTCGGCGGTATAGGCGGCGGTGTTCATGACCAGTGCCAGGGGGCCGATGAACAGCGGGTTCATCATCAGCCAGGAGAGTTCCATCGGGCGCCACCATATGGGGTTGAGTGCCAACATGATGGAATAGAACATGAAGAACTGGATAAAGAGCGGTGAGCCTCGGAAGGCGTAGATATAGCCGGAGCACAGCCCCCTCAGGACCCGGTTGTTGCTGTTCCGGCCCAGGGCCAAGCCCAGCGCAAAGATAAAGCCGATGGGCAGCGAGGCAATCGCGAAATAGAGATTGAAGAGGGCGGGCTGTCCGTAGCGCGGAATTTCCGACCAGATGGCGAGAAGTGCGTCCATGGCTACGCCTCCACCGGCATGCCGCGCCGGGCCCAGGCGGTGAGACGCCGGAACACGCGCTCGGACAGGAGCGTCACGAGGATATAGAAGACGAACAGCGCGATGAAATAGGCCCAGCGCCAGTCACCATGCACCAGCCCGGCCTGGGGCAGGAAATTGGGCGAGCCCAGCTGGCCTGCCCACCATACAATGTCGGCGATCTGCAGGAGCGAGAGCAGGGAGGTCGCCTTGATCAGCAGCATCCAGACATTGGATAGTCCGGGGAGCGCGTAGATCCACATCTGGCGGATATGGATGCGGGTCAGGACCTGCATGTCGCTCATGCCGAAGGCCCGAGCGGCTTCGAGCTGGCCCCGGGGGACGGCGCGCATGGCGCCGTTGATCACATTGGCGGTGAAGGCGCCATAGATGATGCCGAGGGACACGCAGGCGAGGGTAAGATATTCCGGGGTCGAGAGCAGCCAATTGGCCTCCCGGCAGGGCGGCCATCCGGCATTGGGCGTCGAATCGGGCCCGCAGACCGACATGGAGACGAACCATTCGACCCCTTGCTCGAAAGCGAGCGGGAAGAAGAGGAAGAACAAGACGTCGGGGATGCCGCGCACCATGGAGACGTAGACGGTGCCGATCCCGCGCAACACCGCGAAGCGGGACCGCAGCGCCATGGCCCCGAGCAGGCCGAAGGTCAACGCCAGAACGCCGCCAAACAGCGCCGCCATGATCGTGAAGCGGAAGCTGGCGTACCATTGGAGATGTTTGCCATTGGTGAGATAGCCCCACCAGAAGGCCAGATCTTCGCCCATGCGGAAGCCGTGCCGTTAGGGCCCCGACAGCAGGTTGTCGGGGCCGCATGAGTGGACGTTATTCGGCGTAGAACGGACCAGCGCCGTCGTACCACTTGGCGATCAGGGCATCGACGGTTCCATCGGCCTTGAGGGCGTCGAGCGCTTCGTCGAGTGTGGCGAGAAGTGCGGTGTCTTCCTTGCGGACCCCGCCGCCGACGCCACCACCCACGAGTACGTCCTCGCCGATGAATTCCAGCGCGCCGCCGGAATTGGCGACGACCGGCTCAAGGGACGAGCCGTCCGCCAGCACCACGTCGACATTGCCCGCGGCCAGGTCGGCGATGGACTGGTCGAAGGTCGCGAACTCGACGACGGTGTTATCGGCGGCGAAGTTCTCCTGCACATACCCGGCCTGGATGGTGCTGCTCTGGACGCCGATGCGCGCCCCCGAGAGGTTGTCGAAATCGAGCTCGGTGCCGGTGATGACGATATATTTGGACGGATCGGGCGGGAAATAATCCTGGGTGAAGTTGATCGACGCCAGGCGCTCCTCGGTGATGGACATGCCGGCCATGATCACATCGTAGTTGCCGGCGACGAGGTTGGGGATGATGGGGTCCCATTCGCTCTGCACGAACTGGCAGCTCATGCCCGTATGCTCGCAGATGGCATTGCCCAGGTCGATCTCGAAGCCGGCCAGTTCGCCGGCGTCGTTGATGAAGTTCCAGGGGGCGTAAGCGCCCTCGGTGCCGATGCGCAGGACGTCCTGTGCCGATGCCGCGGTTGAGAGGGCAGCCAGGGTGGCGGCCGCAATGATGAGCTTTTTCATGATGGTGTTCCCGTTTCCTTTTTCTTGGTGGGGTAACCGGTGTCCCGTTTGCATGATGTTGACGCTCCGGTCAGGCGTGACCAGCGGCGCTGAGGAACTGGCGCAACCGGTCGGATTTGGTGGCACCGAACACCTCGTCCACGGTGCCTTCCTCCTCGATCTTGCCGAGGTGGAGGAAGACGACCTTGTCGGAGACTTCCCGTGCGAATTTCATGTCGTGGGTGACGAGGATCATGGTGCGCCCCTCGTCGGCGAGCATCTTGATGACCCGCAGCACCTCGACCTCGAGTTCGGGATCGAGCGCCGATGTGGGCTCGTCGAACAGCATGATCTTGGGATTGATGCACAGGGCCCGCGCGATGGCGGCCCGCTGCTGCTGGCCCCCCGAAAGCTGAGCCGGAAACGCGTCGGCCTTGGCACTGATCCCCACTTTTTCCAGCAGCTCCAGCGCTTGGGTGCGGATCTCGGCGGGGTTGCGCTTCTGGACCCGCAGCGGCGCCTCCATGACGTTTTCGAGGATCGTCATGTGCGACCAGAGATTGAAGCTCTGGAAGACCATGCCCAGCTCGCTGCGGATGCGGCGCAACTGGTCCGCATCGGTGGGGTGGCGGCCAAAGCCCTCGGCCGATAGCGCCACGGTCTCGCCGTCGATGGTGACGTTGCCGCGGGTGGGCACCTCGAGCATGTTGATGCAGCGCAACAGAGTGGACTTTCCCGAACCGGACGAACCGATCAAGGTGACGACATCGCCCGGCCTCGCCGAAATCGATACGCCCTTGAGCACTTCAAGCTCGCCAAAGGACTTGTGAAGGTCCGTCAACTCCAGAATATGCGCCATCGCTTTTCGGCAGGCCCCCAATCCCATGTCTGGCGTCCGCATGCCCCGGCTTGCCACGGCCGGGGGCGGATTGCCGCTTCGCTCCGGCGAGAAAACCAGAGCCCGTTATCATTACAAGACTAAAAGAAACGATTGCGCAACTTTTCCAGACCAAATGGTAAAATATCGGGCGTAAAACGCCCTTACGATTTGGACACCAGTTTGCCAAGCAAGAGCCCGCAGCGGCGGAACTTGGTGATAGAGTCGTGCAGGCGTTGACGATGGGGATGCGGCGCTATGAATTTTGATTACAATTCCATCCTGCTCGCGTCGGGGGCCTCGGGGATAGCGTTGTGCTTCACGCTGGCCATGTCATGGCTGCGCCAGAAGCAGTCGCCCTTTCTGCTGACCTGGTCGATCTGCATTGCCATCATCATCTTCGCGATCATGATGTTCACGCTGTTCCAGCATTCCGGGCAGAGCTGGCACGCCATCGCCGGCGGCCTGTCGCTGACCATTGCCTACGCCCTCAATTACGGTGGGCTGACACAGTTTCGGGATGGCCGGATCGACTCCGAAACGGTGAGGAGCCTCGTGGCGTTGGGAGCGGTCCCCATCGTCGTTCCCGCGCTGTTCGGCTTCGATGGCCTGAGCTATATCGCCACCAATGCTGCGGGGGCGTTCCTGCTGGCGCTTTGCGGCTATCACTACTGGAACATGCGCTCGGAATCGCCGGCACCCATCGGGGCCATCAGCCTGCTGCATTGCTGCCTGGCCTTCACCTATGTCCTCTGCGCGCTGACGAAAACCATCGACGATCCGCTCTATCTCAACGGTTCGATGCCCAATAACTGGGCCGAGCAGTTGAACCTCGTCGTTTCTGTGCTCGGGTTGGCTTGTATCGGCGGGCTGTTCATCACGGTACACCAGGAACGCATCAGCCGGCGGCTGCGGACGGATTCGCTGATCGATCCGCTGACCGGGCTGCATAACCGCAGAGCGCTTTTCGAGCACTTCGCGGCGGAGAAACTGGAAGCGGGAGTTGGGCTGGTCGTTTTCGACCTCGACGACTTTAAGGGACACAACGACAAGAACGGCCACGCGTTCGGCGATATGGTGCTGTGCGCATTCTCCCGGCTGCTGCTCGATACGGTGCAGGAAAAGGAGATGGCGGTGCGGCTGGGTGGCGAGGAATTCGTTCTCGTGCTGCCCAAGAGCTCGCCCACCCATGCCCTTGCCATCGCCGAGCACATCCGCAGCTCGATGGGGCGGCGGGTGTTCCGCAACGGGGACGCGCTGGTCACTTGTACGGTCAGCGCCGGCGTCGCCCTGGCGGAGGACGGCATGAGCCTCGACCGGCTGATCGGCATTGCCGATTCCGCCCTCTATCTCTCCAAGCGCCAGGGCCGCAATCGAGTGTCGCAGACAACATCGACCGCGGCCTGAGCACGGGCTCCTACGGCAGGCGCGCGAGCCGCTCGACGAGCAGCGCATAAAAGGCGTCCGCATCGCCGGTCCGGATGAAGGTCGCGTTGCGGGGGCGGTCGGTGACGTGCCAGTAATCGGCCACCGTCATGCCGCGCGTCAATTCGCTCGCGCATTCGATTTCCACATTGCACAGGCGCCCCGAGAAAATCTCGGGGGCGATCAGCCATGCGGTGACGCAAGGGTCGTGCAACGGAGCACCGGCCCAGCCATATTTGCCGAGGTCGAAGCGCTCGGAAAATCCGAGCATGTCGGCCACGGCCGCGCCGGACCGATTGCCGATGGCGCGAAAGGCGGCGATGCGGTCGGGGGTCCCCAGCATTTGATGAGTGACGTCGAGTGGCATCATGGTGATCGGCGCGCCGGAGCGGAACACGGTGTGCGCCGCCTCGGGATCGACATAGATATTGAACTCGGCGGCGGGCGTGATGTTGCCGACCTCGAAATAGGCGCCGCCCATCAGGACGATCTCGGCAATGCGGCTGGCGATGTCGGGAGCCTTGACGAGGGCCATGGCGATATTGGTCAGTGGCCCCAGCGCGCAGATGGTGACCGTTCCGGGCGCGTGATCGCGCAGGGTCTCGATGAGGAAATCGACGCCGTGGCCGGGTTGTGCCGCGATGGCGGGTTCAGGAAGATCCGGGCCGTCAAGTCCGGTCTGGCCATGGACGTGCTCGGCGGTGACCAGAGGACGCATCATGGGACGGGCGCAGCCGGCATAGACGGGCACATCGGGACGCCCCGAAAGCTCGACCACCTTGAGAGCGTTTTTTGTATTCCGGTCCAGCCCGACATTGCCGGCTACCGAGACGATACCGAGGGTCTCGATCTGCTCGGGCGAGGACAGGGCCAGCAGAATGGCCACGGCGTCGTCCTGGCCGGGGTCGGTATCGATAATGATCTTGCGGGCCAAGGCATGCTCCGGAAGTGGGGAAAATCGGCCGGAGGTTAGAGGATATCGAAAACCGCGCAACACCGAAAATGCCGCCGGCTTCCCATCAAATCATGAACGGGTACATCACCTTTTCTTGACATAGTTTAGAATTGTTATAATCTTTGGCACATGAACGCGATCCATTCAGGATGCGTGTGATTCCCCCGCACACCGTATGTTGTGCAACAAAAGCAGGGCCCGACCCATGAGACTGACCCGTCAATCCAGCTATGCCGTCCGCGCTTTGATGTATTGTGCGATCAATACGCCGGAATTGTCTCGGGTCAGCGATATCGCCAAGGCATATGGCATTTCCGAGCTGTTCCTGTTCAAGCTGATCAAGCCGCTGGTGGAGAATTCGCTGCTGGAGACGGTGCGCGGGCGCCATGGAGGAATCCGGCTGGGGCGTCCGGCCGCCGAAATCACCCTGCTCGACGTGGTCAAGCTGACCGAGGAAAATTTCGCCCTCGCCGAATGTTTCGAGGGCGGAGGCGAGACGAGTTGCCCGCTGGTCGGCGGATGCGAGCTCAATGCCGCCCTTTCCGAAGCGCTGGAAGCATTTTTCACGGTGCTGCGCTCCTATACGATCGCCGATCTCACCGACAAACGCCGCGCCATGCGCTCGCGGCTGGGCATCGAGATGATGGGGCTGGAACTGAACTAGGTTCGGCTCCGGCGACCGATCTGCAAATTTTATAATTATGATCTTTACAGTCATATTTTAATGGGCTAGAAACACTCCTGCAGGAGTGAGGCCTGCCCCTTGGCCCTGTATGCGGAGCGCCAAAGCCGCGTACAGGGCCTTTTTATGTCCGGTTTTCTTGGTGGGAAATCGTCGGGGCTAGGCTTTTTTCTTCGGGCTCAGGCCAGAGAGAAACAATTGGTCGAGGAAGCGGGCGGCATCGTCGAAGCGGCCCTCGCCACCGCGATCGGGGCCGAGGACGGCGCGGACCTGGATGTCGAAATCGGCATAGTGCTGGGTGGTGGCCCAGATGGAAAAGATCAGGTGATAGGGGTCGGTGACGGCGAGCCTTCCTTCGGCCATCCAGCCCTTGATTAGCCTGGCCTTCTCATCGACCAGGTCTTTCAGGTCGGTGTGGAGAATCTCATAAAAGCCCGGCGCGCCGCGCAGCATTTCATTGGCGAACAGCCGGCTTTCCCGGGGAAAGTCGCGGCTCATTTCCAGCTTGCGGCGGATATAGGAGCGGATTTCGGCGAGGGGATCGCCGTCATCGTTCATCTCGCGCAGGGGATCGAGCCAGATATCGAGGATCCGCTCCAGGAGGGGCGCGTGAATGTCTTCCTTGGACTTGAAGTAGTAAAGCAGGTTGGGCTTGCTCATCCCGGCCGCCTCGGCGATCTGGTCGATGGTCGATCCGCGAAAGCCGAATTGCGAGAACACATCCAGCGCGGCCTCCAGAATCACCTCCTGCTTTTCCCGCTGAATCCGGGTAACCGGCCGCGGGGGCCCAGCATCTGTCGTCATGTCCGGCATAAGCCTCTCAAGCCGATTTCCCGGGTGGAAATCATTGGTCGGTGCCGCGCCTCGTGGCGGCGGAGGTCATTATCCCCCTTGAACCTTAAATTCAGAGTGCTAGAATTTTTCCAATCGGTCAAAAAAAATCTGACCGGAATCAACAACCGGCCGACGCAAAAAGGACCGGAGAGGGAACATTCATGTCACAGGACGCGCCGTCCATCCCCAATGATCTCGATGCATTCTGGATGCCGTTCACGGCCAATCGGCAGTTCAAGAAAAATCCGCGCATGTTCGTGGCCGCCAAGGACATGCACTACACCACCTCGGACGGGCGGCAAGTGCTGGACGGGACGGCGGGGCTGTGGTGCGTCAATGCCGGCCATTGCCGGCCGCTGATCACCGAGGCCATCCAGAAGCAGGCGGCGGAACTCGATTACGCGCCGGCGTTCCAGATGGGGCATCCCAAGGCGTTCGAACTGGCCAATCGGCTGGCCGACCTTGCTCCCGAGGGCCTTGATCACGTGCTGTTCACCAATTCGGGCTCCGAATCGGTGGAGACGGCGCTCAAGGTTGCGCTCGCCTATCATAAGGTTTCCGGGCAGGGCAGTCGCACGCGGCTGATCGGACGCGAACGTGGCTATCACGGGGTCAATTTCGGCGGCATCTCGGTGGGCGGGATCGTCGCCAACCGCAAGATGTTCGGCACGCTCCTGACCGGCGTCGATCACCTGCCGCACACTCATCTGCCGGGCAAGAACGCCTTTTCGCGCGGCGAGCCGCAGCATGGGGCGGAACTGGCGGACGAATTGGAGCGCATCGTGGCGCTTCACGATGCTTCGACGATCGCCGCAGTGATCGTCGAGCCGGTGGCGGGGTCGACGGGGGTTCTGATCCCGCCGCCGGGGTATCTCAAGCGCCTGCGCGACATCTGCGACAAGCACGGCATCCTATTGATCTTCGATGAGGTGATCACCGGCTATGGGAGGCTGGGCACCCCGTTCGCCGCGGATTATTTCGGCGTGGTGCCGGACATGATGATCACCGCCAAGGGGCTGACCAATGGGGTGATCCCGATGGGATCGGTGGTGGTGTCCTCCAAGATCTACGACGCCTTCATGACCGGGCCCGGGCATCTGATCGAATTCTTCCACGGCTATACCTATTCCGGGAACCCGATTGCCAGCGCGGCCGGGCTGGCGACGTTGGAGACCTACAAGCAGGAGGGCCTGCTGACCCGGGGCGCCGAACTCGGCGCCTATTGGGAGGACGCGCTGCATTCGCTCAGGGATGCGCCGCATGTGATCGACATTCGCAATATCGGGCTGGTGGGCGCCGTCGAGCTGCAGCCCATTGCGGGGGAGCCAACCAAGCGGGCTTTTTCGGCTTTTGTCAAAGCCTTTGAAAAGGGCCTGCTGATCCGCACCACGGGGGATATCATCGCCCTGTCGCCACCGCTGATCGTCGAAAAGGGCCATATCGATCAGATCGTCGATACCATTCGGACCGTGCTGGGGGAGGTGGACTGATGCAGGTGATCGAAAACGCCATAGGCGGCAAGCGCGTCGTTTCCACGTCCGGTCGCAAGGCTTCGGTCTACAATCCCGCCACCGGCGAGCAGATCGCCGAATTGCCGCTATCGGCGGGCGGGGAAATCGACGCAGCGATTGCCGCCGCCAAGGCGGCGCAGCCGGAATGGGGCAATACCCCGCCGCACAAGCGTGCCCGGGTGATGTTCAAGTTCAAGGAATTGCTCGACCGGCACGCCGCCGACCTGGCGCGCGAGATTTCTCGCGAGCACGGCAAGACCCATGACGACGCCTTGGGCGAAGTACACCGCGGCATCGAATGCGTGGAATATGCCTGCGGCATTCCCGAACTGCTCAAGGGTGCGTTCTCGCGCAATGTCGGCCCGGCCATCGACACCTATTCCGACCGCCAGCCGCTGGGCGTGGTGGCGGGGATCACCCCGTTCAACTTCCCGGCCATGGTGCCGATGTGGATGTATCCGGCCGCCATCGCCTGCGGGAACACGTTCATCCTCAAGCCGTCCGAACGCGATCCCTCGGCGCCGATGCTGGCCTGGGACCTTCTGATGGAGGCCGGGTGCCCGGACGGGGTGCTTAATGTCGTTCACGGGGACAAGGAGGCGGTCGATCATCTGCTCGACCATCCCGACATCAAGGCGATAAGCTTTGTCGGCTCCACCCCGATTGCGGAATATGTCTATCAACGTGGGACCAGGGCCGGAAAGCGCGTGCAGGCGCTGGGCGGTGCCAAGAACCACATGGTGATCCTCCCCGATGCGGATCTGGACCAGGCAGCGGATGCGCTGATGGGGGCCGGGTTCGGATCCGCTGGGGAGCGCTGCATGGCGATTTCCGTCGCCGTTCCGGTGGGCGAAAAGACCGCCGATGCGCTCATCGAAAGGCTGAGGCCGCGGGTCGAAAGCCTCAAGATCGGGCCCTCGACCGACAAGGACGCGGAAATGGGGCCTGTGGTCACCAGCATGCACCGCGACAAGATCCTGGGTTATATCGACAAGGGCGTCGAGGAGGGCGCCGAACTGGTGGTCGACGGGCGCGGCTTCACGCTGCAGGGCTATGAGGGCGGCTATTATGTCGGGGGAACGCTGTTCGATCGCGTGACGCCGGAGATGACCATCTACAAGGAGGAAATCTTCGGGCCAGTGCTATCGGTGGTGCGCGCCAGCGACTATTCCCAGGCCGTGCAGATGATCAACGATCATGAATTCGGCAATGGTACGGCGATCTTTACCCGGGACGGGGACGCGGCGCGCGACTTCGCCGATAGGATCGAGGTGGGCATGGTCGGGGTCAACGTGCCCATTCCGGTGCCGGTCGCCTATCACTCCTTCGGCGGCTGGAAACGCTCGCTGTTCGGGGATCATTCGATCTATGGGCCGGAGGGCGTGCATTTTTACACGCGGCTCAAGACGGTGACGACGCGCTGGCCGGCGGGCATCAAGTCGGGCGCTCAGTTCACCTTCCCGACCCTATAGAGAGTGCGACGAGAGGGGATTTGCATGGCCACGCTGGGTGACAATATCAAGATCAACGGCGACCGGCTGTGGGACTCCCTGATGGAGATGGCACGGATCGGCCCCGGGGTGGCGGGCGGCAATAATCGCCAGACGCTGACCGATGCCGACAAGGAAGGCCGCGAACTGTTCCAGCGCTGGTGCAAGGAGGCCGGGCTGGAGATGGGTGTCGACAAGATGGGCACCATGTTCGCCCGTCGCGAGGGCACGGACCCCGAGGCGCTGCCGGTCTATGTGGGCAGCCATCTCGATACCCAGCCGACCGGCGGCAAGTATGACGGCGTATTGGGCGTTCTGGGCGGGCTCGAACTGGTCCGCACGCTCAACGACCTCGACATCAAGACCCGGCATCCCATCGTTGTGACCAACTGGACGAACGAGGAAGGCACACGCTTCGCGCCGGCCATGCTGGCTTCCGGGGTTTTTGCGGGGGTGCATGACCTCGATTGGGCCTATAATCGCGAGGACGCCAAGGGACTGAAATTTGGCGACGAACTCAAGCGCATCGGCTGGGTGGGCGAGGAGGAGGTCGGCGCCCGCAAGATGAAAGCGTTTTTCGAGCTGCATATCGAACAGGGGCCGATCCTCGAGGCGGAAGGTAAGGATATCGGGGTGGTCACGCACGGGCAGGGCCTGTGGTGGCTGGAGGTGACACTGATCGGCAAGGAGGCCCATACCGGCTCGACCCCCATGCCGATGCGCCGCAATGCTGGGCTGGGCATGGCGCGGATGACCGAACTGGTGCACCGGATCGCCATGAGCCACCAGCCGGAGGCGGTGGGGGCGATCGGCCATTGCGACGTCCATCCCAATTCGCGCAACGTCATTGCCGGCAAGGTGGTGTTCACCATCGATTTCCGCTCGCCGAACCAGCAGACGCTCGATGCCATGAAGGCGCGGTTCGAAGAGGAAGCGCCGAAAATCGCCGAGGACCTCGGCTTGACGATGCAGATCGAGGTGGTCGGCCATTTCGATCCGGTGAGCTTCGATTCGGGCTGCATCGCCGCGATCCGTAATGCCGCGGCGCGCCTGGGCTATTCGCATCGCGATATCGTTTCAGGTGCGGGCCACGATGCGTGCTGGGTCAACAGGCTCTACCCGACCGCCATGGTGATGTGCCCATGCGTCGACGGGCTCAGCCACAACGAGGCCGAGGATATCTCCAGGGAATGGGCATGCGCGGGGGCGGATGTGCTGCTGCATGCGGTGCTGGAGACGGCGGAGATTGTGGAGTGAGAAGGTTAGCTCTTATCCAACCGACTGTCCGCCGGCTTAGCCATACGGACCGACGATAATGGCGCGCCCGATTTCATATTCGAGCGCTGACATTCCAGAATAAAAGGGAGATATCATGAGCACGGTGATCAAGGGCGGCACCATCGTTACGGCCGATCTGACCTATAAGGCCGATATCCTGATTGAGGGCGATACCATCGCCCGGATCGGGCCCGATCTTTCGGGTGACACAGTGCTCGACGCAAGCGGATGCTATGTGATGCCGGGTGGAATCGATCCCCATGTGCATCTGGAAATGCCCTTCATGGGGACCTATTCCACCGACGATTTCGAGAGCGGCACCCGGGCGGCGCTGGCGGGGGGGACGACGATGGTGGTGGATTTCTGCCTGCCAAACCCCGATCAGAGCCTGCTGGAAGCCTTGTCCATGTGGGATAACAAATCCGGGCGGGCACATTGCGATTATTCCTATCACATGGCGATCACCTGGTGGGGCGAGCAGGTGTTCGACGAGATGGCGACCGTGGTCCGCGAGAAAGGCATCAATACTTTCAAGCACTTCATGGCCTACAAAGGCGCGCTGATGGTGCAGGACGACGAGATGTTCGCGTCGTTCCAGCGCTGCGCCGAACTGGGCGCAATGCCGCTTGTTCATGCTGAAAATGGGGATGTGGTGGCGGATTTATCGGCCAAATTGCTGTCTGCGGGCAATAGTGGTCCGGAGGCGCATGCCTATTCCAGACCGCCACAGGTCGAGGGAGAAGCGACCAACAGAGCGATCATGATCGCGGATATGGCGGGTGTTCCGCTCTATGTGGTGCACACCTCCTGCGAGGAGAGCCATGAGGCGATCAGGCGGGCCAGGCAACAGGGCAAGCGCGTCTATGGCGAGCCGCTGATCCAGCACCTGACGCTCGACGAGAGCGAATATTTCGACAAGGACTGGGACCACGCCGCGCGCCGGGTGATGAGCCCGCCCTTCCGCAACAAGGCGCATCAGGATTCGCTGTGGGCAGGGCTCGCTTCGGGCTCGCTGCAGGTGGTGGCGACCGACCATTGCGCCTTTACCACGCAGCAGAAGCGGACGGGCGTCGGCGACTTCACCAAGATCCCGAACGGGACGGGAGGGCTGGAGGACCGGCTGCCCATGCTGTGGACCCATGGGGTCAATACGGGCCGGCTGACCATGAACGAGTTCGTCGCGGTGACCTCGACCAATATCGCCAAAATCCTCAATATCTATCCAAAAAAAGGCGCGGTGCTGGCCGGGGCGGATGCGGACCTCGTGGTGTGGGACCCGGAAAAGGAAAAGACCATCTCCGCCAAGTCGCAGCAATCGGCGATCGACTACAACGTCTTCGAGGGCAAGAGCGTGAAGGGCCTGCCGCGCTTCACGCTGAGCCGGGGCCGGGTGTCGGTCACCGATGGCGAGATGACCTCGCGGGAAGGCCATGGCCGGTTCGTCCGGCGCGAGCCCTATACGGCTGTGAACAAAGCGCTTTCTACCTGGAAGGAACTCACCGCGCCGCGCAAGGTGGAGCGGACCGGCATTCCGGCGAGCGGGGTCTGACCGAGGGGAAACGGCCCGGACACAGGACAACGTCAAACAGAGGGGTGAAGACGTTTGACGACACATGCCAGCGTAGTCGAGGCCAGCGGGCTTGGGCTGACATTTGAGACCGCGGACGGGCCGGTGCATGCGCTTTCGGACGTCAACCTGACCATCGGCAAGGGAGAATTCGTTTCCTTCATCGGACCATCGGGCTGCGGCAAGACCACCTTCCTAAGGGTGATCGCCGATCTCGAACGGCCTACAGCGGGCACGATCACGGTCAATGGAGCGGCGCCGGGACAGGCGCGAAAGGACCGGGCCTACGGCTATGTGTTCCAGGCGCCGGCGCTCTATCCCTGGCGGACGATCGAGCGCAACGTCGCCCTGCCGCTCGAGATCATGGGTCATTCCAGGGCCGAGCAGCAAAAGCGCATCGCGCGGACCCTGGACATGGTCAATCTCTCGGGGTTCGAAAAGAAATATCCCTGGCAATTGTCGGGCGGCATGCAGCAGCGGGCCTCGATCGCCAGAGCCCTGGCTTTCGATGCGGACCTGTTGCTGATGGACGAGCCGTTCGGGGCGCTGGACGAGATCGTGCGCGACCATCTCAACGAGCAATTGCTCGATCTGTGGGCCAAGACCGAGAAGACCATCTGCTTCGTTACCCATTCGATTCCCGAGGCGGTCTATCTGTCGACCAAGATCGTGGTGATGAGCCCAAGACCGGGACGGGTCACCGACATGATCGAATCGACGCTGCCGCGGGAAAGGCCGCTCGATATCCGCGAGACGCCGCAATTTCTCGAAATCGCGGCGAGGGTGCGCGAAGGCCTCAAGGCGGGGCATTCCTATGCGGATCAGTGAGACCGCCGCGACCGGCAGCACTCCAAATCGCTTCGCCGTCAAGAGAAAACCGGGGGAAACCATTATCCATGTGCCGGTAAAGCGCAGCTTCCGGCATGTTTTCAAGACAGTTTTCTTCACCGCCTTCATGGCGATCGGCGGTCCCTTCGCCATGCTGTTGATGGCCGCGCAACCCGAGAAGGCCAGTTTTTACCGGCTATGGATTGCCTGCTGGGTGGTGGGGATGATTGGCTTGCTCGCCTATCTGGCGTGGACGCTTTTCGGGGCGGAAAGGCTGGTGCTCCGCTCGGATGGCATGAGGCGTGTGCGGACGGTCTTCTTGCTGCGGCATGCCCAGTCCTTTACCCCCGACGAGGCTAGGGCGATCCGCTATGTGCCCAATGATTCGTCCGTACGGTACAAAGCGGGCCGGACGCGCATCGATGTCAGCGCGCTGACGCTCACAAACATGCATCGCCACGTCGCCTTCGCCCGTGGCATCACCCCCGTGGAAGCCAAGCTGGTGCTCGGCGTCATCGGGTCCCACTTCGGTGTGCGCGGGGGCCGGTCATGAAGCGGTGGGTCGATGGACGCATCCTGCCGATCACCGTGGTGGTCCTTGCCATCGTCCTCATCTGGTATGTCTTCACCGTCCTCCTCAACACGCCATGGCAGCAATCGGTCTATGGGCGCGAGGGCGCGGTGGACGTGCCGTTCACCCAGTTCCTCAGCGACGTCTTCTCGCAGCAGCGGCCGGTGTTGCCGGCACCGCATCAGGTGGCGGCGGAATTCTACACTTCGGTGTTCAACGCTCCGGCCCATACGCCGCGCAGCTTGATCTTCCATGCCTGGATCACGCTGTCGGCCACCGGGCTGGGCTTCGTGTTCGGCACGCTGCTCGGCATCGGCCTGGCGGTGCTGATCGTCCACAACCGGGCCATCGACAAATCGCTGATGCCCTGGGTGATCGCCAGCCAGACCATACCAATCCTGGCCATCGCGCCCATGGTCGTGGTGGTGCTGGCGTCGGTGAGGCTGACCGGGCTGATCCCCAAGGCGCTGATTTCCACCTATCTTTCGTTCTTCCCCGTGGTCGTGGGGATGGTGAAGGGGTTCCGCTCGCCCGAAGCCATCCATCTCGACCTGATGCGCACCTATAATGCCAGCCCGGCGCAGGTGTTCTGGAAGCTGCGCTGGCCGGCGGCGCTGCCGTTCCTCTTCGCGTCGATGAAGGTGGGCGTGGCGGCCTCGCTGGTCGGGGCCATTGTCGGGGAATTGCCGACCGGTGCAGCGGGCGGACTGGGCTCGCGGCTGCTAGCCGGCTCCTATTATGGCCAGACCACGCAGATATGGGCCGCGCTGCTGATGGCCGCGGCGCTTTCGGCGGCGCTGATCTTTGCCATCAGCGCCCTGGAAAAACTGACCGAACGAGCAATGGGGGCGCGGGCATGAACGGATGGCTGATAACCGCGCTCCTGGTTTGGCTCGCGGCCTGGGGGATCAACGAATTCCTCATCCGGGCCCGTACCGGAAACCGAACGATCCGCAGCGCGATCAACATCATCGTGCCGGTGATCTTCGGCGTGACGCTGCTCGTCGTCTGGGAAGGGTTGGTGCGCGGGTTCAGCGTGCCCGCCGTGCTGCTGCCCCCGCCCTCGGTGATCTGGCAGCGGATCGTGGCCTCGATCCCCAATCCGATCTGGCCGGACTTCCAGCAGACATTCCTCAAATCGGTGCTGGTGGGCTATGCCATTGGTTGCGGATCGGCCTTCGTCGTCGCGGTGGCCATCGACCGCTCGCCCTTCCTCAAGCGCGGCCTGCTGCCGGTGGGCAATTTCGTATCGGCCCTGCCGCTGGTGGGCATCGCGCCGATCATGGTGATGTGGTTCGGTTTCGACTGGCAATCCAAGGCCGCCGTGGTGGTGGTGATGACCTTCTTTCCCATGCTGGTGAACACGGTGGCGGGCCTGAACGCCACCGGGGCGATGGAAAAGGACCTGATGCGGACCTATGCGGCCAGCTATTGGCAGACGCTGATGAAATTGCGCCTGCCGATGGCGTGGCCCTTCATCTTCAACGCCCTCAAGATCAATTCCACCCTGGCGCTGATCGGTGCCATCGTGGCCGAATTCTTCGGGACGCCGGTGGTGGGGATGGGGTTCCGCATATCGGCGGCCATCGGGCGGCTGCAAGTCGACATGGTCTGGGCCGAGATCGCTATTGCCGCGGTGGCCGGCTCGCTGTTCTATGGGGTGATCGCGCTCATCGAGCGCGCGGTCACCTTCTGGCACCCGTCGATGCGTGGGGAACGGGCGCCATAGAGGACCACCCGGCCCACCGCGTCCGGCAAAGGCGCGGCGGTTCGGCGGAGCGCTCAAGGACCGGCATGGCGCCGGGCCGGCGTTCACAACCAAAGGGGAGACGGCATTATGAAATCTCTAAAGATCGCAGCCCTGGCGGGGATGCTGCTGGCCACGGCCAGCCCCGCCTTCGCGCAGGACCTCTACCCGGTGACCTTCCAGCTCAAATGGGTCAACCAGGGCCAGTTCGCCGGCTATCTGGTGGCCAAGGACCTGGGCTTTTACGAAGAAGCCGGGCTCGACGTCACGATCAATCCCGGCGGGCCGGACATCGCGCCCGAGCAGGTGATCGCCGGGGGCGGCGCCGATGTGATCACCACTTGGATGGCCGCTGCCCTCGCCGCACGCGAGCGCGGGGTGCCGCTGGTCAATATCGCCCAGCCCTTCGCAACCACGGCGCTGGAAATGGTGTGCTCGGAGGAGAGCGGGGTGGAGTCGACCGCCGACTTCCCGGGCAAGACGCTGGGGGTGTGGTTCTTCGGCAATGAATATCCGTTCTATGCCTGGATGGCGCAACTGGGCCTGCCGACCGATGGCAGCGAGCAGGGCGTCGAAGTGCTGCGGCAGGCCTTCTCGGCCGATCCGCTGCTGCAGGGGCAGGCAGACTGCATCTCAGTGATGCGCTACAACGAATACAAGCAGGTGATCGACGCCGGCATTCCCGAGGACAGCCTCACCCTGTTCAACTTCGCCGACGAGGGGGTGGGTATGCTGGAAGACGGGCTCTATGTGCTCGAGGACCGGCTCGCCGATGAAGAGTTCGTCGACGCCATGGCAGCCTTTGTCGACGCCTCGATGCGGGGCTGGGCCCATGCGAAGGCCAATCCGGAAGAAGCGGCGGAGATCGTGCTCAACAACGATATGTCGGGCGCCCTGATGCTGGAAAGCCAAGTCTATCAGGTGATCGAGGCGGCGGCGCTGGTGGGCGATTCCCCGGCGCTGGATACCGACGCCTATGAGCAGACGGTGGCGACGCTTCTCTCTGCGGTTTCGCCCGACAACCCGGCCATCACCATCGAACCGGAGGGCGCCTACAGCACCGTGGTCACCGATCGGATCGAATAGGGTTTTGCGCCCGGCTGCGAGGTCGAAGCGGGGCAGGGCGTTATGCGAAGCAAAAGAGGCGGAACCGCTCCGCCTCTTTTTTGTTGGTCTTTTGCATTTTGCCTCTCCAAATCGGTTCGCAAACCGGATAGAGCGGGCGAAACGACCGGCAGCATCCATGGCCGGTGATCCGGATAGTCCGACCCGCGTGCCCCGTCTTCTGCCGGTGCGCGTTTTTTGCATCACGGCTGCCAAAACGTTTTGGCGGCCATCGCGACAGGAGATTGGCCGATGGCGATCAGGGCCCTGGTCTGGGGGGAGAACGTTCACGAGCAGGAAAGCCCGGTTGTGGCCGAGCTCTATCCCGATGGCATGCACAACCAGATCGCCCGGCTGCTCGGCGAAGAGGGCGGTGTCGAGACCCGCACGGCTGTGCTGCAGGACCCCGAGCACGGGCTGAGGGAACAGGTGCTGGCCGAAACCGACGTGCTGGTCTGGTGGGGCCATGCGGCCCATGGCGCGGTCGAGGACGAGATCGTCGAGCGTGTCGCCCGGCATGTCTGGGAAGGCATGGGACTGATCCTTCTGCATTCGGCGCATTTCTCCAAGATCTTCAAGCGGCTGATGGGGACGCCCTGCGCCCTCAAATGGCGGGAGGCGGGGGAGCGCGAGCGGCTGTGGGTGGTCAATCCCCGGCATCCGATCGCCGCGGGGCTTGGGGAGTATTTCGAGCTCGAAAACGAGGAAATGTATGGTGAGCCCTTCTCGGTGCCCGAGCCGCTGGAAACGGTGTTCATTTCCTGGTTCCAGGGCGGGGAGGTATTCCGCTCGGGGCTGACCTATCGGCGCGGGGCGGGCAACATCTTCTATTTCCGGCCCGGGCACGAGACCTATCCCACCTATCACGACGCGACGGTGGGCAAGGTACTGCGCAATGCGGTGAAGTGGGCGCACAACCCGCAGGCCCGCTATCCCGGCGTGCACGATGCGCCCAACGTTCCGGTCGAGGCGGCGCTGGAGCCGATCGAGGAGCGGGGCGGCAAGCTGCATGAGGCGGGCCAGGAAGGCTTCCGCTAAGGGTCACAGGGTCCGTCCGCCGAATTCGGCAAACCGTTGGAGAAATGGGTCATGCGTCTGGTGATCCTTGGCACGGGCAACATGGCGGCAAGCCATGCCGCTCATTTCGCGGCCATCGAGGATGTGGAGATCGTCGCCGCCGTCGATGTCGATCCCGAGCGCGCGGCGCAGTTCGCGCAAAGCTACGACATCCCCCGGGTCTTCGCGTCGCTGGAGGAGGCGCTGGATTGGGGCGCGTTCGATTCCATCGCCAATGTGACGCCGGACCGGTTCCACTACGAAACCTCCCTGCGCGCCCTGGCGGCGGGCAAGCATGTGTTCTGCGAAAAGCCCCTAGCCACCCATTACGGCAATGCGCTGGAAATGGCCGACATCGCCGAACAGGCCGGCCTGATCAACATGGTCAACCTCACCTATCGCAACGTGGCGGAACTGCAGAAATTCCGGCAGATCGTCGAGGCGGGGGAAATCGGGGAGATCAAGCATGTAGAAGCCAGCTATCTGCAGAGCTGGTTGGTGTCCAAGGCCTGGGGCGACTGGCGCACCGATCCCACCTGGCTATGGCGGCTGTCGACGGCGCATGGCTCGAACGGCACGCTGGGCGACATCGGGGTGCACATTCTCGACTTCGCGGTATTCGGCATCAATTCGCCCATCGACAGCGCCTTCTGCCGCCTGAAGGCCTTCGATAAGGAGCCGGGCGGGCGGATCGGGGACTATGTGCTCGACGCCAATGACAGCTTCACCATGAGCCTTGAATTCGGCTCGGGCGCGCTCGGAGTGGTGCACGCCACGCGCTGGGCGTCGGGCTATCTCAACACGCTGCGCCTGCGCGCCTATGGCGATCGAGGTGGGCTGGAGGTGCAGCACGGCATGAACGGCTCGTCGCTGCAGATCTGCGTGGGCGAGGATATCGAGCTGGCGCAGTGGAAGGACGTTCCGGTTGAGCCGGTGCCGACCAACTACCACCGCTTTGCCGAGGCGGTGGCGACGGGGGTCAATGGCGATCCCAGCTTCCGCCACGCCGCCGAATTGCAGAAGGTGCTCGATCTGGGCTTCGTCTCGGACAATGAGCGGCGGGAAGTCCCGGTGGAGTGAAAACGTGAAAGGGGGCGCATCGCGGGATGCACCCCCCTTTTTTGCAAAGGCCGTCCGGCCCTTATTCGAGGATGGTGATGCGGCCGTCAGTATAGGGTTCGTATTCCCCGCCCTGGGCTGCGATATAGTCGGCGAGAACCTGCTCCAGCGGGGGACCGAAGTCGTAGGGGTTGTCGCCCTCGGCGAAGGTGCCGTAGCCGTCGCCGCCGCCGCGCATATAGTTGTTGGTGACCACGGTATAGGTTGCGTCCTCATCGATCGCCACCCATTCGCCGGCTTCGTCCTGCACCTGCACGTCGCTGACGCGTTCGCCGACTGGGTTGGCAAGGGTATAGGCATATTTCAGCCCGGCGACCTGCGGGAAGCGGCCCGCCCCGTTCTCGATGTCGGAGACGCCGTTTTCCAGCGCATCGATCACGTCAGCGCCCGAAATCTCGACGGTGGCCAGCGTGTTGGAGAAGGGCAGGACGGTGATGGCCTCGCCCATGGTGATTTCGCCAGCATCGATGGAAGCGCGCAGGCCGCCACCGTTCTGGATGGCGATATCGGCGCCCGAGGCGGCGAGCATGGCGTCGGCGACGAGATTGCCCATGGAGCATTCCTCGACGCGGCAGACTTCACGCGAACCTTCGATCGGCCCGGTGGCCGTGCCGATGACCTGCTCCATCAGTTCCAGAAGAGGCTGTTCGAGCTCGGCGAGGCGGGTGATATAGGCTTCGTCCGGGGTGACCGACGCGTCGATCAGGATCGGGTCGCCCTCGGCCGAAATCACATTGCCCTCGGCATCCCAGGTGACGGTTAGGTCGCCGACATATTTGCCGTAGGAATAGGCGGTGACCACGGGAACCTCGTTGCCGTCCGGACCGTCGATCAGCGTCGGATAGCCGCCCGCGGCGCTCTCGTCGGTGTTGGAGAGCAGGGTGTGCGAATGGCCGCCGACGATCACGTCGATGCCCGGAACGTTGGCCGCGATTTCCATGTCGACGGTGTAGCCCACATGGGTGAGAGCGATGATCTTGTCGATGCCTTCGGCCTGCAGCGCCTCGACCTGGGCGGCGAGGCTCTCGAACACGTCCTCGAACTCGACCCCATCGCCCGGCGAGGAGGTTTCGTCGGTATCCTCGGCCAGCGCCGACACGAAACCGACCTTCTGGTCGCCGAATTCCATCACATGGGTACCGGGGACGCGGCCGTCGAGCAGCGGCTCGTTCTCGACATTGGTGTTGCCCGAGATGATCGGGAAATTGACGGCGTCGAGCAGTTTGGCCAGTTCTTCCGGCCCATCGTCGAATTCGTGATTGCCCACGGCCATCAGCTCGATGCCGAGATCATTGGCGAATTCGGCGATGATCTCGCTGCGATACTGGGTGTAGAACAGCGAGCCCTGGAACTGGTCGCCCGCATCGAGCAGGACCACGTTCTGGCCGTCGAGTTCGGCGCGCTTGTCCTCGATGGCGGTCTTCAGGCGGGCAATGCCGCCGAAGCATTCGCCGGCGGCATCGGTGTCCACATCGCAATTGGAGTCGCTGCTGGTGATGGGACCGAAGCGCGAGTGGAAATCGTTGATGTGGAGGATGTTGAGGGTGAAGTCGCCTTCCTGCGCGCTGATCGGCCCGGTGAGGCCCACGGTCAGCGCCAGCGCGGATGCGCCGAGCAGCAGATGTTTCATGTCCTTGTTCCCTTTGTTTCGAGAAGCGTGCGGCGCTTCTATTCCATGCGTCTGCGACGGTCGTGTAACAGCGCGCCGTTTTTGTATCGGCGCAAAAGTCAAACATGTTTGATGATGCGGGGAAAGAGGAATTTTGACCGGCTGGTCAATTTATGACGTTTTTGTCATGTCCGCGCCGGAGTTTGCCGCACGTTGGCGTGAGGAACTTGCGGCGAGGTGACTTTTGACGACACTGGTGCGGAGCTTGCGCTATGGTCATGGCGCGGAGATGGCGTGGGAGCGGAGCGATGGGCGTGGCGGCGGAACAGGCCGGCGAGATCGGGCCTCCGGTGAAAAAGGGGCCGCTGGTCAAGCGGCAGTCGGCCTGGACGCGGGCCACCCATTGGGCCTGGGCCATCAGCCTGTTCTTTCTCCTTGTCTCTGGATTGCAGATCTTCAATGCCCATCCCCGGCTCTATATCGGCCAGCAATCAGGGTTCGAGTTCGACAATTCGGTGCTCTCCATCGGCGCGGTGCGCAAGCCGGATGGATCGGTCGGTGGAGTGACGACGCTGATGGGGCAGCAATTCGATACGACCGGGGTGCTGGGCTATTCCGGCCCGCCCGGCCGCGAGCAGGTGCGGGCGTTCCCTTCGTGGATCACCATGCCCTCCTATCAGGATCTGGCAACCGGACGGGTGGTGCATTTCTTCTTCGGCTGGATCCTGGTGACGACCATGCTGATCTGGTTCGTCGCCAGCCTCCTAAACGGGCATTTGCGGCGCGATATCGTGCCCACCGGTGCGGATATGCGAAAGCTGCCGGGCGATATAGCGGATCATGCCCGGTTCCAGTTTCGGCATGGCCGGCACTACAACGCGCTGCAAAAGCTCAGCTATGGCATGGTGCTGCTGATCCTCTGTCCGCTGATGGTGCTCACCGGGCTCACCATGTCGCCGGGCATGGACGCGGCCTGGCCTTGGCTGGTGGACGTGTTCGGTGGCCGGCAGACGGCGCGGACCATCCATTTCGGCGTCATGGTGTTGCTGGTGCTGTTTTTCATCGTCCATGTGGCGATGGTGGTCCTTTCGGGGCCATTCAACAATCTGCGCTCGATGATCACGGGGAAATACCGCATCGATCCGGAGGACCGGGCATGACGCGGTTTTCTATGCGTCGGCGCAAATTCCTCACCGCGACGGCGGCCGGCGTGGCCGGGACGACGCTGGCCGGATGCGACGTGTTCGATCCCCTGTTGCGGCCGGGCCATCCGGTGCGCGATGCCATGGCGGGCGCCAATGCGCTCACCGAAGCGGCGCAGCGCCTGCTTCTGGACGACAACGCCCTGGCCCGGGAATTTTCCGCAAGCGAAATCCGGCAGGGCATGCGCCCCAATGGAAGCACCGACCCAACCGATATCGATTATCTGATTGCCAAGCAGAACGATTTCGCCTTCTACCGGCTGGAGGTCGGGGGGCTGGTGGAGAGCCCGGCGAGCTATTCGCTGGAGGAATTGCGCAACATGCCGGCGCGGACCCAGATCACCCGGCACGACTGCGTGGAAGGATGGAGCTGCATCGCCAAATGGACCGGGGTTCCGCTGGCGGCGATCCTTGACGAGGTGAAGCCGCGGGACAGTGCCCGCTATTGCGTATTCCACTGTTTCGATACCTATGGCGGGGCGGGGCTTTATTATGAGAGCATCGATATGATCGACGCCCGCCATCCCCAGACTATCCTCGCCTATGGCATGAACGACGCGGCGCTGCCGGTGCGCAACGGGGCGCCCTTGCGGGTACGGATCGAGCGGCAACTCGGCTATAAGATGGCCAAATATATCCGGCGCATCGAGCTGGTGGATGATTTTTCCCGCCTCTATCGCGGCAAGGGCAGCTTCTGGGCCGATCTAGGATATGACTGGTATGCGGGGATTTGAGGGTGCGACGAGGCGGGCGAGGGTGCTCGTTGAGAGTCAGCGCCCCCCTCATCCGTCTCGGACCGGGCGGTCCGATCCACCTTCTCCCACCAGGGGAGAAGGGGAGCCCTTGGCGAGCGCTGATGATTTTGCCCAACGCTGGCCCAATCCTTCCTTCTCCCCTGGTGGGAGAAGGTGCCCCGGAGGGGCGGATGAGGGGGCGCTGAGGTGGTTGAGGGCGACCACGCCAGCGCCTGTTCTCTCTATCTCGCAAACGCCACGGTGAAGGGCTGCGCGAAGGTGAATTCCTCGAGATTGGTGCCATCGCCGCCGCGGTCGATGACGAGGAAATCGCCTTCGGCCTCCAGCGGGGTCAGAACGCCGTGCCAGACATTGCGGGCGATGTTGATGCCCATGCCGGGGCGGGTGAGAAAAGCCAGCGGGGTGCCGGGGACGCCATCCGCGTCGGGGGCGACGATCACGAGGAAAGGGCGGGGGTGCAGCGGCATGAAAGCCTGGGAGCCGAGCGGATGCCGCTCGACGAGCGACAGGGTCAGCGGCAGGGCATAGGGCCGGCCGCGGAAGATCGAGATGAGCGGGCGGCCGTTCTCGCCGCCGATCTCGACGGCGGCAAGGTCGTGGAAGCGCTCGGTCATGCCGCCATTGATGGGGAAATGATGCGCGTTCTCGGTGGCAAGCACCTGCCCGAAGGGCGCGAAGGCCGCGCGGTCGAGGGGCCGGATCGCGATGGCGCGGGTCATGGACGGCCCAGCTTGGCGTGGCGGTTGACGTCCTTGTAGAGCAGGTAGCGGAACGGGCCGGGTCCGCCGGCATAGCAGGCCTGGGGGCAGAAGGCGCGCAGCCACATATAGTCGCCGGCCTCCACCTCGACCCAATCGGCGTTGAGGCGGTAGACGGCCTTGCCCTCGAGCACATAGAGGCCGTGCTCCATGACGTGGGTTTCGGCAAAGGGAATGACGGCGCCGGGCTGCAGGGTCACGATGTTGACGTGCATGTCGTGGCGCAAGTCGGCCGGATCGACAAAGCGTGTCGTGGCCCAGCGGTTGTCGGTGTCGGGCATGGCGATGGGCGCGACAGCCGTGTCGGAAGTGACAAAGGGTTCGGGCGCGGCAAGGCCCTCGACGGCGTCGTAGCGCTTGCGAATCCAGTGGAAGAGGGCCGGGGCGTCGCCCGTGTTGCTCACGGTCCAGCGCGTGGCGGGGGGAAGATAGGCGTAGCTTCCTGGTGTCATGGCATGGGTGGTGCCCGCGATGGTCAGCGTGAAGGCGCCGCCGGTGACGAACAGCACGCCCTCGGCCTCCGGATCGGGCTCGGGCCTCTCGCTGCCGCCGCCGGGGGAAACTTCCATGATGTATTGGGAAAAGGTTTCGGCAAAGCCCGATAGTGGGCGGGAGATGATCCAAAGCCGCGTCTTCTCCCAGAAGGGCAGGGCGCTGGTGACGATGTCGCGCATGACGCCCCTGGGGATCACCGCATAGGCCTCGGTGAAGACCGCGCGGTCGGAGAGCAGCTGGGTCTGGGGCGGCAGGCCGTCGATGGGGGTGGCGTAGCGGTCGGTCATCACGTCATCGCATGCTGGGGAACTCGGGGAAGTGATAGCGCAGAACGGGGAGGAGGGCAGCCCCAATTGTCGGCGAGCGGTCTCCGCACCGCATGGTTGCGAAATGGTAACCACTGGGGTGGTAAATTTGCATTCTGCGAATCTTGTGCCCAGCGTATCGGAGCCGATCAGTGACCGCCATTTCCGCCTGGTTCTCCCGCGAACGAAAGACCCCCATCGCCGAATGGTGGTGGACGGTCGACCGCGAACTCATGTTCGCGCTCATTGCCCTCATGGGGTTCGGCGTGCTGCTCAGCTTTGCCGCCAGTCCGCCGGTCGCCGAGCGAATCGGGCTGGGGCCGTGGCATTTCACCCAGCGGCACGTGCTGTTCTGCATCCCGGCGCTGCTGGCCATGTTCGCCGCCTCGCTGGTCAATGCGCGCTGGGCGCGGGTGGTGGCGCTGGTGACGCTGGTGGTGATGATCGTCTTGCTGGCGCTCACCCTGCGCTTCGGCGTCGAGGTCAAGGGCGCGCGGCGCTGGATTTCTTTTGCCGGGCAATCGCTGCAGCCCTCGGAATTCGTCAAGCCGGCCTATGCGGTGATCTCGGCCTGGTTCATCTCCGAGCAGATGAAGCGCAAGGACATGCCGGGCCATATCTTTGCGGCGCTGACCACGGGGCTGATCGTGGCGCTGCTGCTGCTCCAGCCCGACGTGGGGCAGACGGCGCTGATGCTGGCCACCTATGGGGCGCTGCTGTTTCTCTCGGGCATTTCCTGGTGGGTGATCGGCGGGCTGGGCGCGGCGGCGCTCGGCATGGGCGGTCTCGCCTATCTGGCCTTCCCGCACGTGGCGCGGCGCATCAACGCCTTCATCAATCCCGAGACGGGCGACAATTACCAGGCCGAGCGGGCGCTGGAATCGCTTCTGGAAGGCGGGTGGTTCGGCAAGGGGCCGGGGGAGGGCATCGCCAAGCGCTACCTGCCCGACGCGCATGCGGACTTCGTCTTTGCGGCGGGGGCCTCGGAATTCGGCATATTGTTCTCGCTGATGCTGGTGGGGCTGATCTGTTTCATCGTCATCCGGGCGCTCAACCTGGCGCTGAGCCAGCATAGCCTCTTCAACCGGCTGGCGGCGAGCGCACTGGCGGTGCAGTTCGGCGTGCAATCGGCGATCAACCTCACCGTGAACCTCAATCTCATCCCGCCCAAGGGCATGACGCTGCCTTTCGTCTCCTATGGCGGCACCTCGATGATCGCCATCGGGCTGGGCATGGGCTTGCTGCTGGCGCTCACCCGGCGTAAGCCCGAGGAAACCTTTGCCACCGGGCTGCCGATCCGCAGCGCGCTGGACAATGGCGGAGCGAAATAACCCCCGAGCGCGAAAGACGAAGACGAACAGCATGAGCACATTTGCATTGATGGCCGGGGGAACGGGGGGGCATTTGTTCCCGGCCATGGCGCTGGCGCAGGAATTGCGCCGCCGCGGACATGATATCCACCTCGTCACCGACGAGCGGATCGCCGCCTATGGCGCCGATTTCCCGGCCAGCGCGATCCATATCGTGCCGGCGGCGACACCATCAATCCGCAATCCGCTCAAATTCGCCCAGGCCGGGTTCACGATTCTGGGCGGTGTGGGGACGGCGCTGGGGATATTGCGCAAGGTGCGGCCCGATGCGGTGGTGGGGTTCGGGGGCTATCCGTGCTTTCCGCCCTTCCTCGCCGCCTCGCTCCTGCGCATACCGGGCATATTGCACGAGCAGAACGCGGTGATGGGCCGGGCCAACCGAGCGCTGGCGCGGTTCGCCTCGGTGCTGGCGCTGAGCTTTGCCGAGACCATCCATGCGGAGGGCTTCGGGCTCCCCAAGGTCGTGACCGGCAATCCGGTGCGCGACCGGGTGCGCGCGGTGGCGGGAACACCCTATCGGGGGCTTTCGGACAATGCGCCGATAGCGCTTCTCGTGTTCGGCGGCAGCCAGGGTGCTCGGGCCTTTTCCGATATCGTGCCCGTGGCCATCGCGCTGCTCGACGAGAGCCTGCGCCGGCGGCTGGACGTCACCCAGCAATGCCGCGAGGAAGACCTCGACCGGGTGGCGGAAATCTATCGCGGGGCGCGGGTCAACGTGGATCTCGCCCGATTTTTCACCGACCTGCCCGAGCGGATCGCCGCCAGCCATCTGGTGATCGGGCGGGCCGGCGCCTCGACGGTGGCCGAACTGGGGGTCTTGGGCCGCCCGGCGATTCTCGTGCCGCTGCCGGGTTCGCTCGACCAGGACCAGCGCGCCAATGCCATGGTGATGGAAAAAGGGGGGGGCGCCTGGCTGTGCGAGCAGGCCACGCTTTCACCGCAATCTCTTGCAACCCAGCTCAACGATCTCCTCCTCGCTCCGGATCGCCTCGCCCGCGCGGCAGAAGCCGCGCAATCGGTGGGGGTGCCCGATGCCGTAGAACGGCTGGCCGATCTCGTTGAGCAAACCGCCAAAGGACAGTCATGAACACCAAGATGCCACGCGATATCGGTCCCGTGCACTTCATCGGGATCGGCGGGATCGGGATGAGCGGGATCGCCGAGGTGCTGCACACCCAGAAATACGAGGTGCGCGGATCGGACGCCTCGACCAATGCCAATGTGCAGCGCCTGCAGGCCATGGGGATCGAGGTCGTCATCGGGCAGAAGGCCGAAAATATTGGCGATGCGGCGGTGGTGGTGGTGTCCTCGGCCATCAAGAAGGACAATCCCGAACTGCAGGAAGCGCGCGCCAAGGGGCTGCCGATCGTGCGCCGGGCCGAGATGCTGGCCGAGATCATGCGCTTCAAGAACTGCATCGCCATCGGGGGCACCCATGGCAAGACGACGACGACCTCCATGGTCGCGGCGCTGCTCGATGCGGGGCAGTTCGACCCCACGGTGATCAATGGCGGCATCATCAATGCCTATGGCACCAATGCCCGATTGGGGCAGGGCGACTGGATGGTGGTGGAGGCCGATGAAAGCGACGGAACCTTCGTCAAGCTCCCCGCCGACGTGGCGGTGGTGACCAATATCGATCCCGAGCATCTGGACCATTATCACGACTTCGACGGGGTGAAGCGGGCGTTTCGCACCTTCATCGACAATGTGCCTTTCTACGGCTTTGCGGTGATGTGCCTTGACCATCCTACCGTGCAAGCGCTGGTGGGGGAGATCGAGGACCGGCGGATGATCACCTATGGGCGCAACCCGCAGGCGGATCTGCGGCTGATCGAGGTCACCAACGACAACGGCACCAGCCGGTTTTCCGTAGTGGTGCGCGACCGGGTGAGCGGCAAGGCGCGGACGATCAAGGATCTGGAACTGCCCATGCCGGGGCTGCACAACGTGCTCAACGCCACCGCCGCCATCGCTGTGGCGCAGGAATTGCGGATCACCGACGCCCAGATCCGGGCCGGGCTCAAGGGGTTTGGCGGAGTCAAGCGCCGGTTCACGCGGATCGGGGTGGTGGATGGCATCACCATCATCGATGATTACGGGCATCATCCGGTGGAAATTTCCTCGGTGCTGCGGGCGGCGCGGCAATCGACGCGGCGGGACGTGATAGCCGTGGTGCAGCCGCATCGCTACAGCCGGCTCAAGGATCTGTTCGACGATTTCTCGGCCTGCTTCAACGAGGCCGACACGGTGCTGGTGGCGCCGGTCTATGCTGCGGGCGAAGCACCGATCGACGGGGTGTCGCATACGGAACTGGTCGACCGGATAAGGGCGCGGGGCCACCGGGATGCGCGGGCGATCTCGGGGTCGGAAGAGCTGGCGGGGATTATTGCCGAGCGTGCCCGCGAGGGCGATTACGTGGTGTGCCTGGGGGCTGGCAACATCACTTTGTGGGCGGCGGCGCTGCCGGGCGAGCTGGAAGCTGAGATCGCCGCAAAGGCACGGGCCAGCGCATGAGTTTTCCCGATCTGCTGCCGCAATTTTCCGGGTGGATCGGCGAAGTGCGGGGCAAGCTCGCCGCCAACCATCCGATCGCCAAGCTGGTGTGGTTTCGCGTGGGCGGGCCGGCGCAGCTCTATTTCGAGCCGGCGGACGAGGCCGATCTCGCCTATTTCCTCAAGAACCTGCCGGATGAGGTCCGGGTCACGGTGATTGGGCTGGGCTCCAATCTTCTGATCCGCGACGGGGGAATCGATGGGGTGGTCATCCGCTTGCCGGCCAAGACGTTCGGCGGGGTCGAGGTTCTGGACGGCAACAGGGTGCGGGCCGGGGCCGGGCTTCCGGACGTCAAGATCGCCACGGCGGCGGCGCGGGCGGGGATCGACGGGCTGTCCTTCATGCGCGGCATTCCCGGCGCCGTGGGGGGCGCGCTCTACATGAATGCCGGGTGCTATGGCACCGAGACGCGGGAACGTGTGGTGACGCTGCGCGGGGTGACACGGCGGGGCGAGACGATCGAGCTCAGCAATACCGAGATGGGGTATCGATACCGCAAGTCGAACGGGCCCCGGGGCGTGGTGTTCACCTCGGCGGTGTTCGAGGGCGTGCCCGGCGACAGCGAGGCGATCCTGGGCAAGATGCGCGAGATCACCGAGCAGCGCGAGGCGACCCAGCCGACCAATACGCGCACGGGCGGATCGACCTTCAAGAATCCCGAGGGGCATTCGGCCTGGAAACTTGTGGACGAGGCGGGATGCCGCGGGCTGCGGATCGGGGATGCGCAGGTCTCCGAGCTGCACACCAATTTCCTGATCAATCTCGATGCGGCGAGTGCCCATGACATCGAAACCCTTGGGGAGACGGTGCGGGCCAAGGTGCGGAACACCCATGGCATCGCGCTGCAATGGGAAATCCGCCGCATGGGGCATTTCGAGGCGGGGCGCGAGGTGCGGGAATTTCTCGACGGGGACGTTTTTCCCGGCACGCATTAGGCGCTTACGGACGGCGACCAGAACACAAGGGTGGGCGAACAAATGGCCAAACATGTAGCGGTGCTCAAGGGCGGATGGTCGCATGAGCGGGAAGTTTCGCTCAATTCGGGCGCACAATGCGCGGAGGCCCTGCGCAATGCCGGGTATCGGGTGACCGAGGTCGATGCCGGGCGCGACATCGCGGCGGTGCTGACCCGGCTCGACCCGGATGTGGTGTTTAATGCCCTGCATGGCCGATTCGGGGAGGACGGGACCATGCAGGGGCTGCTGGAAATCCTCGCCATTCCCTACACCCATTCGGGCGTATTGGCCTCGGCGCTGGCCATGGACAAGCACCAGGCCAAGGTGATGTTCAAGGCGGCCGGGGTGCCGGTGACCGACCATGTCATCGCGGCGCGGGACGACATCGCGCGCCAGCACGTGATGGCGCCACCCTATGTGGTCAAACCCTATAATGACGGTTCGAGCGTCAATGTGTTCATCGTCAAGGAGGGCCAGGAGCACCCGCCGCAGGAAATCCTGAGAACCGACTGGAGCGGGGACGAGGACCTGATGGTCGAGCGGTTCATTCCCGGGCGCGAACTGACCTGCGCGGTGATGGGGGACGTGGCGCTGGGCGTCATCGAGATCGTCACCGACTTGGCCTTCTACAATTACGAAGCCAAATACCAGTCCGGCGGGTCGCGGCACGAGCTGCCGGCGCAGGTTTCACCCAAAATTTACGAAAAAGTTCAAAAATTGTCCTTGGCGGCACATGCGGCCCTAGGCTGCCGCGGGGTGACACGGACGGACTTCCGCTACGACCCGCGCGGTGGCGACGAGGGCGAGCTGGTGTGCCTCGAAATCAATACCCAGCCGGGGATGACCAAGACCTCGCTGGTGCCTGAACTGGCGGCCCATGCCGGCCATTCGTTCGAAGAGCTGGTGAGCTGGATGGTGGAGGACGCAAGTTGCAACAGGTAAGGCGGCTAGAGGCTTGCGAGGCCGCGCCTGCCGGGATGGCTCCTCCGCCCGCGCCGCGCATCCAGAGACCGGCTCCGCGCCCCATTTCCCATATCGTCACCCTGCCGCGCGACCGTGCCATGACCCCGTTGCGGTCGGGCTTGCCGGTGCCGGTCCGGCGCCGGGGCGGGATGATGGTGACCCTAGGCAATCTGTGGGTGCTGCATCGCCGCCTGGCGGTGCGCCTCGTGGCGCTTTTGGCGCTCGTCGTCGCGCTGGCTGGGGCCTATGGCTTTCGCGAGGACTTGTCCGAACTGGCGATGATCGTCGGCGAGGTGGCGCAGGGGCGGATCTCGGAGGCGGGCTTCGCCATCGACCGCATCGAGATCGAGGGCCTGGCGCTGACGCGGGAGACCGATGTGGCGCGCGCCCTGGGGATCGCGGCGGGCGATACGAGCCTTGGCTATGATGTCGAGGGCGCGCGGCTGCGCATCGAGGAGATTCCCTCTGTGGCGCAGGCGACGATCCGCAAGGTCTATCCCGACCGGCTGGTGGTCTCGATCACCGAAAAGACGCCCATGGCGCGCTGGCGGGTCGACGGGGCGACCATGCTGATCGATGCGGCCGGGCACCCGATCGCCCCGGCCGGAGTGGGCAATGGCGAATTGATGCTGGTGATCGGGGAAGGGGCCGGCGACGACGCCCTGCCGATGATCAATCTCATGAACCGCTATCCCGACCTTACCTTCGACCTCGCGGCGCTCAACCGCGTGGCCGACCGGCGGTGGGACCTGATCTTTTATTCCGGCTTGCGCGTGCTGCTGCCCGAAACCGGGGTGACCGATGCGCTGAGCCGGCTCAACGACTACCAGCTCCGGCACCAGCTTCTCGAACGCGACCTCGACCTGATCGATATGCGGGTGGCGCAATATGTGGCCGTGAGGCCGACCCTACGCGAGGATGACGGGCAATGATGACTTCGGCCATGACATCGCGGCTCAAGCCGGTGCAGCCCGGGCGCTCGTCGCTGGTGACCGTGCTCGATATCGGCTCGACCAAGATCTGCTGCGTGATCGCGCGGCTGGTGCCGCGGCCCGAAGGTCGGGCGCTGCGCGGGCGCACCCATACCGCCGAGATCATCGGCTTCGGGTATGGTCCCTCGGCAGGGGTCAAGAGCGGGGTTGTGACCGATCTCGACAAGGCCGAGCAGGCGATCCGCTCGGTGGTCGGGATGGCCGAACGGGCGGCGGGGATCACCGTGCAATCGGTGGTGGTCAACGTGACCGCTGGGCGGCTGGGCTCGGAGACCTTTTCGGCGACGGTGTCGCTGGACGGCCATGAGGTGGAGCCGGCCGATATTTCCCGTGTGCTGATCGCGGTCAACGACCGCTCGGTACGCGACGAGCGCTCGATCATCCACGCCCTGCCCATCGGTTATTCGCTGGACGGGCAGAAGGGGGTGCGCGATCCGCGCGGCATGGTCGGCGAGCAGCTCGGGGTGGACGTGGCGGTGGTGAGCGCGGAAACCCTCGCGATGCGCAATATCGAACTGGCGCTCAACCGCTGCCATCTGGAGGTCGAGGCGCTGATGGCGACGCCCTATGCCTCGGGGTTGGCGACGCTGGTCGACGACGAAGCCGATCTGGGGGTCGCGTGCATCGATATGGGCGGGGCGACGACAACGGTGTCGGTGTTCAGCGAGGGGCATCTGGTCTACGCCGACGCGCTGGCCATCGGGGGGCACCACATCACCCTCGACATCGCGCGGCAATTGTCGGTGAGCGTCGCCGACGCCGAACGACTGAAGACGCTTTACGGCTCGTGCTTTGCAGGGCAGCGGGACGAGAGCGACGTGATCACCGTGATGCCGATCGGGGCGGCGAACCATGATTCGCCCAATTCGATCTCGCGGGAAATGCTGACCCGGGTGATCCGGCCGCGGGTCGAGGAAATCCTCGAAGCGATCCGCGACCGCATGCAGGCGACGGGCATGATGGATATCTCCGGCCGCCGCTTCGTCCTCACCGGCGGAGCCTCGGACCTCACCGGGGTGCCGGAACTTGCGCGGCGCATGCTGGCGCGCAATGTGCGCAATGGCCGCCCGCTCGGGGTGTCGGGGTTGCCCGACAAGGCCAAGGGCCCGGCCTTCGCCACCGTGGCGGGAATGCTGGTCTACCCGCAAGTTTGCGGCTCGGAATATGTCCAGCCCCGGCCGGCGCGAAAACTCACCGGCTCGGACGGCTATCTGGCGCGTGTTGGAAGCTGGCTGAAATCGGGGTTTGTTTGAGCCCCAGGTTAAGGGACGGAACGACCTCGGGCGGCGTCGGTTGTCCAAGCTGACAGCCAGAGGAGTTCCGCCATGAAATATCTTATTACCGCCGCAGCCGGGGCGATGCTGCTGGCCGCGCCGGCCATGGCGCAGCAGGGCGCCACCGGGCAGGGCAATTTCATCGGCGCCGACGGCGAACAGATCGGCACGGCGACGCTGACCGGGACGCCGACCGGCGTGTTGATCGAAATTTCCCTCGAAGCCCTGCCGCCCGATAGCTGGGTCGCCTTCCATGTGCATGAGACGGGAAGCTGCGACCCGGAAACCGATCACGAATCGGCGGGCGCGCATTTCAATCCCACCGATGTCGAACACGGCTATCTCACCGAGACCGGGCCGCATGCGGGGGACATGCCCAATCAATTCGTCAATGCCGATGGTGTGCTCGAAGCACAGGTGTTCAACGGCGCCGTCACGCTCGACGAGGGCGACGCCGGCATCATGGGGCGGGCCTTGATGATCCATGCCGGGCCCGACGATTACACGAGCCAGCCATCCGGCGATGCGGGCGACCGGCTGGCCTGCGCGGTGATCGAATAGGGCAACGGCCCTATTCGCCGCGATAGGCCTTTTCCAGATCGGCGACGATCAGCTTCTTCATGCCGAGCATGGCCTTGGTGGCGCGTTCGGAGCCGGCCTTGTCCGGGCCGGTGACTGTGCGATAGAGCGCCCGCGGCACGATCTGCCAGGAGATGCCGAACTTGTCCTTGACCCAGCCGCACTGACTTTCGGAGCCGCCGCCGGCCGGCAGCTTTTCCCAATAATAGTCGACGTCGGCCTGGTCCTTACAATCGATGATGAAGGATGTGGCCTCCGAGAACTTGAAATGCGGGCCGCCATTGATGGCGTTGAAGCGCTGGCCAAGCAGTTCGAAATCGCCCGTCATGACCTTGCCCACTTCGCCCATGCCGCCTTCGACGAAGCGGGTGGTGCCGTGGATCTTCGTATCGGGAAACACCGAGGCGTAGAATTCCATGGCCTCTTCGAGATTGTCGTTGAACCAGAGGCTCGGAGTGATGGAAGACATTGTCCTGTCCTTTCAGTGCCGGGTGGCGATGCCATAGGACGAATCGCGCGGAGCGGAACCGACAGTCTGTTTCCATTTTATTCCCGGGCCGGCCGATTCACCATGCTTAACCAGTGGTGACTTTGCGGCTGTCAAGTCTCGCATTTTGCGGATTGGTTAACGGATTCGGTAGCTTTGTTAGGGTCCGGTTAACGAATTGAGCGCTACATCTTGGTCACACAGCCACTATGGGGCCAGAGATGACAATCAATCTTCAGATTCCGGGAATCCAAGAACTTAAGCCGAGAATCACCGTCTTTGGCGTTGGGGGCGCCGGCGGGAACGCGGTCAACAACATGATTAATTCGGGCCTGGAAGGCGTCGAGTTCGTCGTGGCCAATACCGACGCGCAGGCCCTTGCCCTTTCGCGCGCCCAGCGGGTCATCCAGCTTGGCGTCGGGGTCACCGAAGGGCTGGGCGCCGGCTCGCACCCCGAAGTGGGACGCGCGGCGGCCGAGGAAAGTTTCGACGAGCTCAACGATCACCTGTCGGGCTCGCACATGGTGTTCATCACCGGCGGCATGGGCGGCGGCACCGGCACCGGCGCGGCGCCGGTCGTGGCGCGCGCGGCGCGCGAGCAGGGCATATTGACGGTCGGCGTTGTCACCAAGCCGTTCCAGTTCGAAGGCAATCGCCGGATGAAGCTGGCCGACGAGGGCATCGATGAATTGCATCGTCACGTCGATACGCTGATCGTCATCCCCAACCAGAACCTGTTCCGGGTGGCCAATGAGAAGACCACCTTCGCCGACGCTTTCGCGATGGCCGACGAGGTGCTGTTCTCGGGCGTTGCCTGCATCACCGATTTGATGGTCAAGGAAGGCCTCATCAACCTCGACTTCGCCGACGTGCGCGCCGTGATGCGCGGCATGGGCAAGGCGATGATGGGAACCGGCGAGGCCGAGGGCGAGGAGCGTGCGCGCCACGCCGCCGAGGCGGCGATCGCCAATCCGCTGCTCGACGATGTCTCCATGCAGGGCGCTCGGGGTCTCCTGATCTCGATCACCGGCGGCAAGGACATGACGCTCTATGAGGTGGACGAGGCGGCTTCGCGCATTCGCGAGGAAGTGGATTCGGACGCCAATATCATCCTGGGCGCCACCTTCGACGATTCGCTCCAGGGCAAGGTCCGGGTGTCGGTCGTAGCGACGGGCACCGATGCGATGATGGTGCAGGCACTCGATCCTGTGAAGCCCAATGCGTCGCGCCAGCCTCTGCAGGCACGCCGTCCCGAGGGGCAGGCTCAGGCCCATGCCGCGGTTGCCCAGCAGTCGGCTCCCGCTCCGCGCACGTCCGCTCCCCAGCCGGCCCCGCAGGCCGCTGCGGCGGCAGTTGTCGCCGATATGGACGATGACCAGTTCGAGGCCGCCGTGGCCCAGGCGATTCATGACGGGCACCATGCGTCCGCCGCGGCCGCAAAGCCGGTCATGCAGGACGATGGCGTGACTATCGAGCCCTATGTTCCCTCCGCTCCGGTGCGTCAGCCGGTAGAGGAGACCCAGCGCGCGCCGGAAACGGCGATGCCCAAGCCCTATGTGCCGACCTCGGCCGAACGGCCGCAACTGCAGCGGCGCATGCCGCGCCAGGACGAGTTGCCCGGCGTCGTCCGTCAGCAGATGCAGCCGCAAAAGGTCGAAGAGCCGCGCAATGCGCGGGCCCTGTTCCGGCGCCTCGCTTCCAATGTAGGGCTCAATCTGGGCCAGGATGCTGAGCCCGAGATGCAGCGCGAGCGTATCCAGCCCGAATTCGACGACGCTGCCGCCCGCAGCGCCATCGAGGCGGCCGCGCCGGCCCGGGCCGCTGCTCCCCGCCCCGCGGCGGAAGGGGCTAGCGGGCAGCTCGACGCTCATGGCCGGGCTGCGCCGCGCCCGGCGCAAAAAGATCAACTGGAGATCCCGGCGTTTCTCAAACGCCACGGTTAACACTAAATTTTAATCCAGAGTCATCTAACGGCTCGGTACGGGTTCCGTACCGGGCCGTTGTTCATTATGTAGTGCCATCTGTCCAAGCCCGAACCGGGCCAGGAGTAACGATGAATAATTTCGCCGTGCGCCAAAGCACGCTGACGCGACCCGTGGAATTCGCCGGCATCGGCGTGCATAACGGGAACCCGTCGCGCCTTGCCATCAATCCCGCCGCAGCCGATTCCGGCTATGTGCTCACGCGCCTCGCCGACGACGGAACGGTGGCGGGCCGACTCAAGATCAGCCATGACCGGGTCACCCGCACATCGCTGTGCACCGTGATCGATCTTGGGCAATCGGTGAGCGTCGCCACCGTGGAGCACGTGCTCTCGGCGCTCAACGGGCTGGGGATCGATAATGCGGAGATCGTCGTCTCGGGCGAGGAATGCCCCATCCTGGACGGCAGCGCGGCGCCCTTCGTGCGGGCCGTGCTCGAGGCGGGCATATCGATCCAGCCGGCGCGCAAGAAATTCCTGCGCATCCTGCGCTCGGTCACCGTGCGCGACAATGATGCCTTCGCCATGCTCGAGCCCTATAACGGGCGGGCCTTCGACGTGGAGATCGATTTCAATTCCAAGGTGATCGGCCGCCAGCGCATGATCCTCGACTGGTCGCCGCGCCGGTTCGCCGACGACGTGGCACCGGCCCGCACCTTCGGATTCGTCGAGCAGGCCAAGGTGCTGCGGCAGGCGGGCTATGCGCTGGGCTCGAGTCTGGAAAATTCCATCGCCATCGAATCCGAGCGGATCGTCAATCCGGACGGCCTGCGGTTCGAGGACGAATTCGTGCGCCACAAGCTGCTCGATGCGGTGGGCGATCTGGCCCTGGCGGGGCTGCCGATCTATGGCCGCTTCCGGTCCTACAAGGGCGGGCACGGGCTTAACGCCTTGGTGCTCAAGTCGCTTTTCGCATCGGACCAGAACTATGAAGTGGTCGAGGCCGACGCGCTGCCCCTGGAAATGGAAGCGCTGATGGACCTGCCCGAAAGCCTCGCCGTCGCGCCCTACTTGCGTTCTATCGGGTGATTGAGCGATAACCGCTGTCACAGTTTTGAACACATTGCCCGTTAGCGGGGGGTGCCGGGGCAGGGTCAATCCCTGTGAACCGGACAATGAGGACGGAGTCAGTTCGTGGGTATCAAAACCAAGATACAGATGCTGCCGGGTCTCGCGCGGTTCGCCGGCGCCTTGCTGATTGCGGGGACACTCGCCGCATGTTCGCCGCTGGGCATGTTTGCGCGCGACAATGTGGAGCCTTTGGTGCCGGCTGAACAGCTTTATGCGAGCGCTGTCGCCAATATGGACAATAATCGCTTCAACGCGGCGATCGAGGATCTCGAGAAGCTGGAAAAGCAGCACCCGTTCTCAGAGGTCAACGAGCGCGGCAAGGTGATGCTGACCTTCGCCAATTTCCGCCAGGGACGCTTCCCCGACGCGGTGCGGGCGGCCGACCGCTATCTGGCGCTCTACCCCAATGGCGCGGAAGCGGACTACGTGCTGTTCCTCAAGGGCAGCTCCTATTACCGCCAGATCGCCGACATCACCCGCGACCAGGAACTGGCCGCCGAAGCGATCGACACTTTCGCCCTCCTGGAATCGCGCTTCCCCAACAGCCGCTATGTCGCCGAATCGCGGCAGATGGTGCTGGTGGCCCGCGACCAGGTGGCCGGCAAGGAAATGAGCGTCGGCCGGTACTATCTGGGCAACCGCAACTACACCGCCGCCATCAACCGCTTCCGCACCGTGGTGGAGGATCATCAGACCTCGACGCATGTGGAAGAAGCGCTCTATCGCCTCATCGAGGGCTATCTGGCGCTGGGGCTGGTGGGCGAGGCCCAGACGGCCGGGGCGGTGCTCGGCACAAATTATCCCAATTCCGACTGGTATCAGCGCGGCTTCACCCTGCTGCAAAACCAGGGATTGGCGCCGCAGATGATGACCGGAAACTGGATGTCGACCTGACATCCGGCGGTGACCTCCCTGCAAGATGCCCCGCTCGCCGGGGCATTTTCACATCGGCTTGCCGGTGACAGAATGTTCTTGTATTGTTCTTGTGCAAATCTGTGAGTCCGTCGGGGACGGCGCGCAATCATTTGCAGCACGGGGGTGGGGCGGGATAGACAGGGGCCGCTACCGCCAAGTGGATGGGAGACGATGGAGCGATGCTCAATACGCTATCGGTCCGCAATATCGTTCTGATCGACCAACTCGACCTCGGCTTCGAGAACGGGCTCACGGTGCTGACCGGCGAGACCGGGGCCGGCAAATCGATCCTGCTCGACGCGCTGACCCTGGCGCTGGGAGGGCGGGGGGATGCGGCGCTGGTGCGCGAGGGCACCGATAGCGGGCAGGTGGTCGCGGTGCTGGCCCTCCCCGAACAGCACCCGGCCCGAGTGCTGCTGCGCGAAAACGAGATCGCCGACGACGCGGAGATCATCCTGCGCCGGGTGCAGCACGCCGATGGCCGCACGCGGGCCTTCATCAACGACCAGCCGGTTTCGGCCGGGCTGCTGAAGGCCGTGGGGGGATTGCTCGTCGAAGTGCATGGCCAGCACGACGACCGGGCCCTGGTCGATGCGGCGACCCATCGGGCGCTACTCGACGTGTTCGGCGGCTATGAGCGCGAGCTGGCGGCGGTCTCGGGCGCGCATGGCAAGCTGGTGGCGGCCCAGAAGGCGGTGGATGTACAGCGGGCGCGGGTCGAGGCGGCGGCGCGCGAGGAGGACTATGCCCGGCATGTGGTGGAAGAGCTTTCGGCCCTAAAGCCCGAAGCGGGCGAGGAGGAGGCCCTGGCCGAGCGGCGGCAATGGCTGATGGGGCTGGAAAAGGCGGCGGGGGAGGTCAACGACGCCGATGAAATCCTCAACGGCACCAACGCGCCGGGACCGACGCTCGCCATGCTGCTGCGGCGGCTGACGCGCAAATCGGACGCCGAGGCGCAATTGTTCGCGCCGATGGCCGAGGCGGTGGACGAGGCGCTGGTGGCGCTCGACGCGGCGAGCGAGGCCCTGGAGGCGATCCGGCGCGAAATGGCCTTCGATCCGCGCGAGCTCGAACAGGTCGAGGAGCGGCTGTTCGCCCTGCGGGCGGCGGCGCGCAAGCATCAGGTCGAATGCGACGCGCTGCACGAGGTTCTGGAGCGATACGCCGCCGATATCGAGGCGCTGGAGACCGGCGCGGAAACCCTGGCGACGCTCGAAGCGGCGCTTGCGGAGGCGAATGCGGCCTATCGCGCCGCGGCAAAGGCGCTCTCGGGGGCACGGGGGACGGCGGCGGCGGCGCTGAGCACGGCGGTGGAGGCGGAATTGCCCGACCTTAAGCTGGGGGCGGCCAAATTCATCGTCGACCGGCAGGTGGACGAGACGCGGGTTTCGGCGCAGGGGTTCGACCAGATCGGCTTTCACGTGCAGACCAATCCGGGGACAGCCCCGGGGCCGATGATGAAGGTGGCCTCGGGGGGCGAGTTGTCGCGCTTCCTCCTGGCGCTCAAGGTGGTTCTGGCCGACAAGGGCTCGGTGCCGGTGCTGATCTTCGACGAGATCGATACCGGGGTGGGCGGCGCGGTGGCCGATGCGATCGGCAAGCGGCTGGCGCGGCTGGCGCAGTCGGTGCAGGTCCTGACCGTGACCCATGCGCCGCAGGTGGCGGCGCGGGCGGCGACGCATCTTTTGATCGAAAAGCAGGCCATCGAGGAGGGGGCGTTCATGCGCACCCATGTGCGCCCGCTCGATGCCGGGGCGCGGGGCGAGGAAGTGGCGCGCATGCTGGCCGGAGCGGTGATCACCGACGAGGCGCGGGCGGCGGCGCGGCGGCTGATGAGCGAAGTGGGTGTTTGAATGAGCAGTGATCGGGCGGTCGAGGATCTGTCGCTGGAGGATGCGAAAGCCGAGCTCGACCGGCTGCACGGGCTGATCGAGCGGGCCGACCGCGCCTATTACCAGGAGGACGCGCCCGAGATAACGGACGCCGAATACGACGCGGCGCGGCGGCGCTATGGGGCGATCGAGACGGCATTTCCCGAATTGCGGCGGGCGGACTCGCTGTCGGAGCGGGTGGGGGCGGCGCCCGCGGACGGCTTTGCCAAGGTGCGGCACGCGGTGCCCATGCTGTCGCTGGGCAATGCGTTCGACGAGGAGGACGTGGCCGAATTCGTCAAGCGCGGGCGGAAGTTTTTCGAGCGGGATCAGGGACTCGAACTGGCCTTTACCGCCGAGCCCAAGATCGACGGGCTTTCGGCCTCGCTGCGATACGAGCATGGCCTGCTGGTACGCGGCGCGACCCGGGGAGACGGGACGGAAGGGGAGGACATCACCGAAAACCTCAGGACCATCGCCGACATTCCCCATACGCTTGGCGGCACCGGCTGGCCGGAGGTGCTGGAGGTGCGGGGCGAGGTCTATATGACCCATGCCGATTTCGCGGCGCTCAAGGCGCGCTCGGCGGCGGAGGGCGGCCAGGATTACGTCAATCCGCGCAATACGGCGGCCGGGTCGCTGCGCCAGAAGGACCCCTCGATCACCGCGAAGCGCAAGCTCAAATTCTTCGCCTATGGCTGGGGCGAGGTGAGCGCGCCGATCGCGCCGACGCAATATGCGGCGGTGCAGCGGCTGGGGGATTGGGGGTTCGTCGTTAACCCGTTGATGATCCGCACGACCAGCATCGAGACGCTTCTGGATCATTATCGCGCTATCGAGGCGCAGCGGGCGACGCTGGGCTACGACATCGACGGGGTGGTCTACAAGGTCGACCGGCTCGACCTGCAGCAGCGCTGGGGATTCGTCTCGCGCGCGCCGCGCTGGGCGATCGCGCATAAATTCCCCGCCGAACAGGCGACGACCATTCTCAACCGGATCGATATCCAGGTGGGGCGCACCGGCACGCTGACCCCGGTGGCGCGGCTGCAGCCGGTGACGGTGGGCGGGGTGGTGGTCGAGAACGCGACGCTGCACAATGAGGATTACATCGCGGGACGGGATTCGACCGGAGCGCCGATCCGCGACGGCTATGACATCCGCGAGGGCGACACGGTGATCGTGCAGCGGGCGGGCGACGTCATTCCGCAGATCGTGGCGGTGGTGGCCGACAAGCGCCCCGCCGATGCCGTGCCATTCGTTTTCCCCCTTATCTGCCCGGAATGTGGGTCGGAAGCGGTGCGGGAGGTCAACCCCAAGACCGGCAAGCTCGACGCGCGGCGGCGCTGCACGGGGGAATTGATCTGCCCGGCCCAGGCGGTGGAAAACCTCAAGCATTTCGTCTCGCGCAACGCGCTCGACATCGACGGGCTGGGCGACAAGCAGATCACCGCCTTTCACGCCGATGGGCGGGTGATGGAGCCGGCCGATATCTTCACCCTCGCGGCGCGCGACGCGCGGAGCCTCAAAAAGCTCAAGGACCAGGAGGGCTGGGGCGAGACCTCGGCCAGGAAACTGTTCGCGGCGATCGACGCGCGGCGCGCGCCCGAGCTGGATCGTTTCATCTTCGCGCTCGGCATAAGGCATGTGGGGGAGACGACGGCGGCCCTGTTCGCCAAGGCGTTCGGGACGTTCGAAGCGTTCCGGGACGTGGCGTTCCGGGCCGGCAAGGGCGAGGAGGAGGCCCATGCCACGCTGATCGGCATTGACGGCATTGGGGACACGGTAGTGCAATCGGTGACGGCGTTTTTCGCCAATGAGCGCAATGAAAAGGCCATCGATGCGCTGCTCGCCGAGGTGACGCCGAAACCCTATGTGGTGACGGTTTCCGCCGATAGCGTGGTGGCGGGCAAGACGGTGGTGTTCACCGGCAGCCTCGAGCGGATGAGCCGGACCGAGGCCAAGGCCATGGCGGAGCGGCACGGGGCCAAGGTTTCGGGCTCGGTGTCGGCCAAGACCGATCTGGTGGTGGCGGGGCCGGGGGCCGGCAGTAAGCTCAAGCAGGCCGAAAGCCTCGGGGTCGAGGTGATTTCCGAGGATGAGTGGTTCGAACGCGTGGAGGCGGGGTGATGCGGAGAGTGACGGTTTTGGCGGCGGTGCTGGCGCTGATGGCCCCGGCACAGGCGCAGGAGGCGACCGCCGACCTGCTGCGGTCGCATCTTTACGCGGGCGAACTGGCCGAGGGGCGCGCCGCGATGGAGGCGCGGGCGGCGGAGGATGCGGAAGCGGCGTTCGGGCTGGGGGTGTTCGCCGTCTTCGAAGCGATCGAGGAGACGGCGCAGGCACTCTACCGGCACGGGTTCAATCCCGAGCGCGGGATCGCCGTGGGGCCGTTTTTCGGCATGCCGCGGGCCGAGGCCGGCGGGCCGGCGCCGGAAGAACTGACCTACGACCTTTTGCGCGGCTATCTCGAAGCGTTCGTCGTCGGGCTCGACGCCGCACGGCCCCTGCTGATGGCGGCTTCCCAAGGTGAATTCGCGGTCGAGATCGATGTCATGCAGATCCGCGCCGATATCGATGGCGACGGAGCGGCGGGGGAGCATGAATCGATCGGGGCGTTCCTTGCCCTCGCGGCGCAGATGGGAGAGCGGCTCGATATGGGGAGCGGCCTCGCGCCGGACCTCGACATGCCGGTGCATATGTTCGCGTTCGACCGGGGCGATGCCTTCTGGCTGGCCGGATACACCCAGGTGCTGGCGGCGACGGTCGATTTCCTCCTCGCCCATGATTTCGAGACGTTTTTCGATGCCGGGCTGCACCGGATCTTCCCCGGGGCGGGGCTGCCCATGGAGAGAAGGGAGAGCACCGGCACGATCTTCATGGAGCGCGATTCCGACGCGCTGCTGGCCGATGCCATCGCCATGGTGCATACGATCAGCTGGCCGGTGATCGACCGCGACAGGCTCGAAGGTGCGCGTGGCCGCGCCCTCGCCATGCTGGAGCTGTCGCGCCAGAGCTGGGCGGCGATCCTTACCGAAACCGACGACCATCTCGAATTCATTCCCGCGCCGTACCAGACCTCGCCGTTCCAGACGCTGGATGTGGGCAAGGAGACCGTGGAGGCCTGGCTGGAGACGCTGGATGTGTCCCAGCGCATCCTCGAGGGCGATTTGCTGTTGCCCCATTGGCGCTATTCCGAGCTGGGCTTCGACCTCGACGCATGGTTCGCCGAGGCCGAGCGCACCGACCTCGTGCTGCTGTTCACGGGGCTGGATGCCCTGCCTTTCCTCAGGCCGGGGGAGGTCGCCAGCGCGGAATCCTTTGCGGCGGCCAATGCGGTGTTCGGCCGCTCGATCTGGAATTACGCCTTGTGGTTCAATTGAGCGCCGGCTCCACCCCAATGCGGGATGGAGCCGGAGGCCTTATCAAAGCGGGGTGGTGGCGCTTTCGAGCCAGGCGCGGGTGTCGGGGTCGAGATGGGGGCCGATCTCGCGCAGAACCCGGGCGTGATAGGCGTCGAGCCATTCCCGTTCGGCGGCTTCGAGCAGAGCGGGCGCCACGAGGCGCTTGTCGATGGGGCAGAGGGTGAGGGTTTCGAATTCGAGATAGCCGGGGAAGGCCGGGCTATCGCACAGGGTGATGAGGTTCTCGATGCGAATGCCGTATTCCCCCGCGCGGTAATATCCGGGCTCGTTGGACAGCACCATGCCGGCTTCGAGCGCAATGGCGGTGGCGCGCGGGGTTATGCCGGTCGGGCCCTCATGCACCGAGAGGAAGGCGCCGACCCCATGGCCGGTGCCGTGGTTGAAGGTCAGGCCCACCTGCCAGAGGAACTGGCGGGCCAGGATATCGATCTGGGCGCCGGTGGTCCCCTTGGGGAAGCGGGCACGGGAGATGGCGATCATCCCCTTGAGCACGCGGGTGAAATGCTCCTTCTGCTGCTCGGTGACCGGGCCGGTGGCCATGGTGCGGGTGATGTCGGTGGTGCCCGAAAGATATTGTCCGCCGGAATCGAGCAGCATCAAATCCCCGGGGATGAGGGTGCGGTTGGTCTTGTCCGAGACGCGATAATGGACGATGGCGCCATTGGGCCCGGAGCCCGAAATGGTTTCGAAGCTGATGTCGACCACGCTGGGCTCGTCGCGGCGGCAGGCTTCGAGCATCTTGACGATGTCGATCTCGGTCAGGCCGCCGCGCGGGGCGGCGGCATCGAACCAGGCGAGGAATTTGGCGAGGGCGATGCCGTCGAGCTTTTGCGCCTCGCGCATGCCGGCCAGTTCGACCTCGTTCTTTTTCGCCTTGGGCAGGAGGATGGGGTCGCGCTTCTCGACCGTCTCCGCGCCGGCCTCCTTGAGCAGTGATTTCACCCGCACGGGCGCGGTGTCGGGATCGAACCAGATGGCGCCGGGCTGCGTCCCAAGGGCCCGGAGCGCGTCTTCGAAGCCGGCCTTGTCCTCGAGCCGCGCGATACCGGCGAGCGCTCGGCGGTTCTCCGGGGTGAGCTTGTTGTCGGCGAGGAACAGGGTGGGGATGCCTTCGGCGGGTATGATGGCAAAGCCGAGCACGAAGGGGTTGTGCGGGATGTCCCGCCCGCGGATGTTGAACAGCCAACAGAGGGATTCGGGGAGGGTGAGGACCACGGCGCCGGCCTCCTGAGCCGCCATCGCCTGGCGCAATTCCTCCAGCTTGACCTCGGTGGTCTTGCCGGTGCGGTTGGGGCCGAGGATTTCGATGGGACCCTGGGGCGCGGCGGGGCGATCGTGCCAGATGGCATCCACCGGGTTGGTGACAGGGACCAGATCGATGCCGGCGCGTTCGAGCGGTTCGCGCATGGCGGCGAGGCGGCCGGGGGTGTGCAGCCAGGGATCGAAGCCGAGCTTTGCACCGCGGGGCAGGTGTTCGGCCAGCCACGCGCCGGGATCGGTATCGGTGGTGTCGTGCACCGAAACCAGCGCCGTATCGGTCTGGGCCGGAGCCTGCAGCGTATAGCGGCTGTCGACGAACAGGGCGGCGATGTCGCGCGTCACGACGGCAAGACCGGCCGAGCCGGTAAAGCCCGTGACATAGGCGAGGCGCGCATCGCAATCGGGAACATATTCGCCCTGGTGCACGTCGGCGCGCGGGATGAGGATGCCGTCGACGCCCATGGTGGCGAGCTCGGCGCGCAGGGCGGCCAGCCGCGGCGCAACCTGGCTGGGGTCGGATTTCTCGTCGAAGGTCTGGAAGATGGCGTCGGGAATGGAACGGGTCTCGGGCATGATGACTTTCCGGCTGCCTTGAATCGGCGGGCCTTATTGGTTTTGCGGCGCTTCGGGCGGTGCGGAGCTCTCTTTCTTAACCCACCATGCGCGGGCGGCATGGCAGGGTTTCTCCCAAAGGTCTAACCAACTCCAAAGGTTGCGTCTATCTATAGCCTTGCCAGCCGAGCCGGGACGACCGGCAGAACGACAGGAGAAACAAGATGGCCGAAGACAAGAGCTTCTTCCGCAAGGCCCTCGACGCCATGATCGAAGGGCGCAGCCGCGAGGCCGCACGCCAGCGCGATCGCTATGAGCGCATTTATGGCTGCGATTTCGGCGCCTCCCGGAAGAGCGAGCAGTAAGACCTGCCGTGGGGCCTTCGGGCCCCTTTTTCGCTGATTACCAGCCCCACGGCCCTATTGGCCGCCTGGGGCTTTTTCACGCCCTTTCCAGGACCAAAGTGGTCCATTGCCTGCGCTCGACCCGATCGCGCAATTCCATGCCTTCGGCGGCATAGGCGGCGATGACCTTGTCCGCCTGGGTATCGAGCAGGCCCGACAGGATGATCGCCGCGCCCGTTTCGCCGATGCGGCCGAGATCGGGAGCGAGGGCAATCAGCGGGCCGGCCAAAATATTGGCGATGATCAGGTCATAGGGGGCGTTGCCCGCGATGGTCATGTGGTCGAGCCCGTCGGCGTCCACATCCACGATCAGATGGCCCACGCCGTTGGTCAGGGCGTTCTCGCGCGCGATGCGTACGGCCAGGGGGTCGATATCGGAGGCGATGACGGGGACCTTGCGCGCCTTGGCGACGGCGATGGCCAGGATGCCGGTGCCGGTCCCCACATCGATGGGGCGCATGGGGAGCTTGCGCCCGAGCACCATGCTGATCGCTTCGAGACAGCCGGTGGTCGTCTCGTGGTGTCCGGTGCCAAAGGCCTGGGCGGCGTCGATATGGATGGGGATGAGGCCTTCGGGGGGCGGCGCGGTCTCGTGGCTGCCATAGACGTAGAAGCCGCCGGCGGTGACGGGCTTGAGGCCATCCAGCGAGCGGGACACCCAATCGATATCCTCGTCGATGGAGCTGACGTCGAAGGCGACGTCGCCGCCGAGCGTTTGGCGGGCGAGGGCGGCGAAAGCCTCGAGATCGGGCGGGCTGTCGCAGGTGGCCTGGAACACCCACTCTCCGGTCTCCTCGTTTTCATGGGCCGAGGCGGTGAGCGCCAGGTCGTCGCGGTCCATGACGGCATCGACCAGGGCATAGGCCTGATCCTTGGTGAGCGGGGTGGATATCTGGTCCTGGGGCATGGCATGGTTCCGGTTCGACGCCGGGTTGTGCCGCCGGGCGGGGGCGAAGTCAACCATCGCGGTCCGGTCCGTATCGATTCGACAAGGGCGGCCGAGGAGTGCAGAAAACACTCCGAGTCGAACCAGAGGAGACAGACATGTATGGACTGATCGGACGGATGATCGCGGCCGAAGGGCGGCGCGAGGAGTTGATGACCATCCTCAGGGACAGCGCGACGCAGCGAATGCCCGGGTGCCTGAGCTATGTCATCGCGCGATGCGTCGAGCATCCGGACGGCATCTGGGTGACCGAGGTGTGGGATACGTCCGAAAGCCACAAGGCATCGCTGGACCTGATCGCGGTGCAGGATGCCATCGCCCGGGCGCGGCCGCTGATCGCCGGATTCGACAACCGCTTCGAGACCGAGCCGGTGGGCGGCATCGGGCTTTAAAGCCGGGCCATGAGGCTCACCGCGTTGCGGGCATAGTCGCCGATCCAGCGATCGTGGATCTGCTTGATGGGCAGGGCGTTGAGATGGTTCCAGCGCTCGCGGCCCTGCTTGCGGGCAATGATCAGCCCGGCCCGTTCCAGAACGCGCATATGCTGCATGACCGTGCATCGGTCGATATCGGGGAACAGTGCCACCAGCTGGCCGGTGGTTTTCGGCTCATCCTTGAGGGCATCAAGCATGGCGCGGCGGCGGCTATCGGCCAATGCCTTGAAAATCCTGTCCGAATCATCGCTGCTTGACATGTTATGTTTTTATAACATAATGGAGCGCATAGCAAGCGGAAGGAGAGCGACATGGACTTCAAGTTCACGGTGTCGGGGCGGATATCCAAGCCGGTGCATGAGGTGTTCGAGGCGGTGGCCGATCCGAAACAGCTTTCGGGCTATTTCACCACTGGCGGCGCGCAGGGGCGGCTGGAGACGGGCGCGGTGGTGACGTGGGACTTCCACGATTTTCCGGGCGCATTTCCGGTCGAGGTGGTCGAGGTGGAGCAGGACAGGCGCATCGTGCTTCGCTGGGATGCGGCCGAGGGCGAGAGCGCCGACACGGCGACGCCATCGGGCTACAAGACCACGGTCACCCTGACCTTCGAGCCGCTCGACGGCAATACGCGCACCCTGGTTTCAATCACCGAGGAAGGGTGGAAGGAGACGGAGGCCGGGCTGAAATCCTCCTATGGCAATTGCGAGGGCTGGACCGGCATGCTGGCAGCGATGAAGGTCTATCTCGAGCACGGCATCACTCTGCGCGAGGGGTTCTACAGGTGACCGGCATGGTTACGGCCGTGGCCCGGCATGAGTTTGCGACGCTGACCCCGGAGCAGGTCTATGATGCGTGGCTCGACCCCGAGGCAGTGCGCATCTGGGGAGATCGCAACCTCAAGGAACGCGATGCTTCGGCCAGGGTGACGCGAATCGAGATCGACCCGAAAGTTGGTGGACGCTTCGTGTTCGCCGATATCCGGGGCGGGGAAGAATCCGAGGCATGGGGGTATTATCGCGTGCTCGACCGTCCCCGGCTTCTGGTCTTTACCTGGTTCACCAGCGTCCAAGAGGAGGTGGAAGATGCGTCCACCGTGACCCTCTCGATCACTCCGACGGCGGGAGGATGCGTCGCCACCATGAGCCATGAAATGAGTGTGGAATGGGCGGACTATATCGAACCCACCGCCAAGGCATGGAGCGGGATGCTCAGGGCAATCGAGGAAACGCGTGGTCAGCCGGCATAAAGCGCCTCGATGCGCAATTGCGCGATGCGCTCGACCTGGGCGCAGGCCGTAGCGAATTCGGTATCGCGGTCGTTTTCGATGCGGGTGCGGAAGGCGTCGAGGATCGCGGCCTTGGTGTTGTCGCGGACGGCGATGATGAAGGGGAAGCCGAACCGTTCCACATAGCGCGTGTTGAGATCGGTGAAGGCCCGGCGTTCGTCATCGGTGAGGGCGTCGAGGCCGGCCGAGGCCTGTTCGGCGGTGGATTCGGCGGTGAGGCGCCTGGCGGCGGCGAGCTTTCCGGCGAGGTCGGGATGGGCGTTGAGAACGCCCAGGCGTTCGTCGGGGCTGGCCAGGCGGAACTGGTGGCGCAGGGCGGTGTGGATGCCGATCGGGGTGTCGTTGGCCGGCCCCAATTCGGCCTCGAAGGCGCGTTGGGCGATGAAGGGCGAATGCTCGTAAATGCCGCCAAAATGGGCCATGAAGGTTTCGGCATCCATCCGCGAGGGGACGAATTTGGGCGCGACATAGGGGTGGTGGGCGGCCCAGTGCTCGGCGATGTCGATGCGGCGGGCCACCCAGACCCTGTCGAAGTCCGAAATGTAGTCGATGAAGCGCTTGAGGCCCTCGAAGCGGGCGGGTTGGCCGGCCAGGCGGCAGTGCAGGCCGACCGACATCATCTTGGGCGCCCCGGCCTCACCTTCGCGGTAGAGGCAATCGAAACTATCCTTCAGCGACTGGTAGAACTCTTCGCCATTGGCAAAGCCCGAGGCGGTGACGAAGCGCATGTCGTTATTGGTCAGCGTATAGGGGATGATGAGCTGGGGCTTGGCGTCGTGGACACGCCAATAGGGCAGGTCGTCGTCATAGGTGTCGGAAATATATGCGAAATCTCCGGCCTCGGACACGAGATCGACCGTGTTGACCGAGCAGCGTCCGGTGTACCAGCCGCGCGGACGCGTGCCGGTGGCCACGGCGTGGAGCCGGATGGCCTCGGCGATCTGGGCGGCCTCCTCCGCGCGCGGCATGTCCTTGTGCTCGACCCATTTCAGCCCATGGCTGGCGATCTCCCAGCCGGCGCTCTGCATGGCCTCTACCTGTTCGGGCGCGCGCATCAGGGCGGTGGCGACGCCATAGACGGTGAGCGGCAATTGCCGCTCGGTGAACAGGCGATGCAGGCGCCAGAACCCGGCGCGGGCGCCGTAGTCATACATGGATTCAATGTTCCAGTGCCGCGCCCCTGGCCAGGGGGACGTCCCCACCACATCGGCGAGAAAGGCCTCCGAGGCCGCGTCGCCATGCAGGATGTTGTTCTCCCCGCCTTCCTCATAATTGAGCACGAACTGGACCGCGACATGGGCGTCGCCGGGCCAGGCGGCATGGGGCGGCCGGGCGCCGTAACCGGCGAAGTTGCGGGGATAACGCATGAGAGGCTCCAGTGAGCGGGGTGAAAAACGTCAGTCGCAGTGTAGCCGTTAATTTTCGACCATATGGTAAAAAATTTTGGTTTTGCCCCTTTCCCGGGGGATTTTTTGGGTTGATAGTCGGGCGAACCATTGGCGCATGGAACCTGTGATGACTGATACCGGACGGCTGACCACCCATGTTCTGGATACCGCGAACGGGCACCCGGCGCGGGGGATGACCATCGATCTCTTCCGCGTCGAAGGGGGGGAGGCGGTGCTGGAAACATCGGTGGTGACCAATGCGGACGGGCGGTGCGACGGGCCGCTGCTGGCTGGGAGTGCGCTGCGGCAAGGGGCGTATCGGCTCGGCTTTCACGTGGGGGATTATTACAGCAAGATCAACGGCTTGCGGGTGAGTTTCCTCGATGTGGTGGCGGTGGATTTCCGGGTAGACGACGCCGGGGCGCATTATCATGTGCCGCTCCTCGTCTCCCCCTATGGCTATTCCACCTATCGCGGGAGCTGAGCGTGGAACCGCGTCGCGCCATCCGCTTCTATCTCAACGATAATCTGGTCGAGCTGGACCGGCTGGAGCCTGATCGGACCCTGCTCGACTTCCTGCGGCTCGACCGTGCCCTGCGCGGTACCAAGGAGGGGTGCGCGGAGGGCGATTGCGGCGCCTGTACCGTCCTCATCGGGCGAAAAAGCGATGATAATGTGCGTTATGCGCCGGCAAATGCCTGCATTGTGCTGGTGTCGATGCTCGATGGTGCGCATGTGGTGAGCATCGAGCACCTCAAGGGGCGGGATGGGGCGCTGCATCCGGTGCAGCAGGCCATGGTCGACACCCATGGCAGCCAGTGCGGCTTCTGCACGCCGGGCTTCGTGATGAGCCTTTACGCCCTGTGGCTGACCCGGCCCGATCCGAGCGTCGCCGAGATCGAAACGGCTTTGCAGGGCAATCTCTGCCGCTGCACCGGCTATGCGCCCATCGTGCGCGCGGCGCAGGCAGCATCGCGATATGGCAGCGCCTCCGAGGATGCGCTCAATGCAGGGCGGGCGGCGATGGCCGCCCGGCTCGACGCCCTCTGCGACGGGCGACGGGTCGTCGTCGCGGGGGAGCGGGGCTTGAGCATCGTCCCGGCCGATGTGGACGATCTCGCCGCGGTGCTCGAAGAAATGCCGGAGGCGACCATCGTCGCCGGGGCCACCGATGTGGGGCTGTGGGTCACCAAATTCATGCGCGACATCGCGCCGGTGGTGCTGGTCGGGCACCTCTTGGAGGAGATCGCCGTCGCGGATGGGCGGATCGTCTTCGGAGCGGGGGTGAGCTATCGCCGGGCCTTCGAGACGATCGCGGCGCATATCCCGCAAATGGGCGAATTGTTCAACCGGATCGGCGGGGCGCAGGTGCGGGCCATGGGGACCATTGGCGGCAATATCGCCAATGGCTCGCCGATCGGCGACACCCCGCCGCCGCTGATCGCGCTGGGGGCCGAAATCACCCTGCGCAAGGGCGGCGCGCGCCGGGTGGTGCGGCTGGAGGATTTCTTCATCGCCTATGGCAAGCAGGACCGCGAGAAGGGCGAGTTCGTGGAATCGGTTGCGGTGCCGCTGCCGGGGCCAGAGGACTTGTTCGGCGTCTACAAGGTGACCAAGCGCCGGGACGAGGACATCACGGCGACGCTGGGCGCCTTCCGGGTGCGGTTGGCCGATGGGGCGGTAGCCGAGGCGGTGATCGCCTATGGCGGCATGGCGGCGACGCCCAAGCGGGCGGGGGCGGTGGAGGCGGCGCTGGTGGGGCGGCCTTGGACGCTGGAGAGCGTCGAAATGGCAATGGAGCGCTTCGGGGAGGATTTCCAGCCGCTGAGCGATTGGCGGGCCAGCGCCGAGTACCGGATGCTGGCGGCGAAGAATTTGTTGAAGCGGTTTTATATTGAGAGCGTGGAGGGACCGAGCCGCATCGTGCGGCATGAGATGGCGGAAGGTGGATGAGGAGGCGGATGGAACACGGAGGGCGGGTTAGTTCGGCCGGCGCTGCGCCCCCCTCATCCCCGCCCCTTCTCCCACCAGGGGAGAAGGGGGCTCGTTAGGCGGGCGTTACGGTGAGAGGCCCCCGATTTCCTTCTCCCCTGGTGGGAGAAGGTGCCCCGAAGGGGCGGATGAGGGGGGCGCTGAGGCGGCAGCAGGTGGAAAAGCGGGTGATGGTGTTTGTGGCTCCACCCCACCCTTAATCCCTCCCCCTCAAGGGGAGGGAAAGAGCGCGGGGCGGTTGGCCGTGGGAATGAGGAAGGTGTGCGATGACGGCGCTGGATGGGAGAGTGGGGATCAGGGGCGGGGTGCATGGGGCGCAGCAGCATGATTCCGGGCACAAGCATGTGGCGGGCACGGCTGAGTATATCGACGACATGCCCGAGCTGGCAGGTACGCTGCATGCCTATCTGGGCCTATCGGATGTCGCGCATGGGGAGATCGTGGCGCTGGACCTCGAGGCCGTCGCTAGGGCGCCGGGGGTGGTGGGGGTTCTGACGGCGGCGGATGTGCCGGGGCATAACGACATCTCCCAGCCCGGCAAGCATGACGAGCCGATCTTCGTCGAAAAACGGGTCGAATTCCACGGCCAGCCGCTGTTCGCTGTGGTGGCGACCAGCCGGCACGCGGCGCGGCGGGCGGCGAAGCTGGCGGAAGTGCGCTACGATCCCTTGCCCTTCGCGCTCGACGTGGCGGCGGCGCGGCAAGCAGGCGGCGCGGTGGTGACGGACCCCATGAAGCTCGAACGCGGCGACGTGGCGGCGGGGCTGGCCGGGGCGCGGCACCGGATCACCGGCTCAATGGCCATGGGCGGGCAGGACCATTTCTATCTCGAAGGCCAGATCGCCATGGCGGTGCCGGGAGAGGACGAGGACGTGACCGTCTATTCCTCGACCCAGCACCCGAGCGAAGTACAGCACATGGTGGGGCACGCGCTGGGCGTGCCGTCCAACGCGGTCAATGTCGTGGTGCGGCGCATGGGCGGCGGGTTCGGCGGCAAGGAAACGCAGGGGAATCTGTTTGCCGTGGTGGCGGCCATCGCGGCCAAGCGCTTCCGTCGCGCGGTGAAACTCCGTCCGGACCGGGACGACGACATGATCGCTACCGGCAAGCGGCACGATTTCGTGGTCGATTACGACGTGGGGTTCGACGATGAGGGCCGGATCGCGGCGGTGGATGCGGTGTTCGCGGCGCGGTGCGGGTTTTCCGCCGATCTCTCAGGCCCGGTGACCGACCGGGCGCTGTTTCATGCGGACAATGCCTATTACTACCCCAATGTGCGGCTGGTTTCGGAACCGCTGAAGACCAATACGGTTTCCAACACCGCGTTTCGCGGCTTTGGCGGGCCGCAGGGCATGGTGGGGTGCGAGCGCTGGATCGAGGACATCGCCTATCATCTGGGCAAGGACCCGCTCGATATCCGCAAGGCCAATTTCTATGGCGAGCGCGACCGCAACGTGACGCCCTATCACCAGACGGTGAAGGACAATATCATCGCCCGGCTGGTCGACGAGCTGGAGGCGGGCGCCGATTATCGCCGGCGGCGCGCGGAGATCGTCGCGTTCAACACGGGTTCCAAGACCCTCAAGCGCGGCATCGCGCTGACGCCGGTGAAATTCGGCATCAGCTTCACGATGACCGCCTTCAACCAGGCCGGGGCGCTGGTGCATGTCTATCGCGACGGCTCGGTGCATCTCAACCATGGCGGCACGGAGATGGGGCAAGGGCTCTATGTCAAGGTGGCGCAGGTGCTGGCCGATTGCTTCCAGATCGACCTCGACAAGGTGAAGATCACCGCGACGACCACCGGCAAGGTGCCCAACACCTCGGCGACGGCGGCCTCGTCGGGCTCGGACCTCAACGGCATGGCGGCGGCCAATGCGGCCGAACAGATCAAGGATCGGCTGATCCTTTTCGCCATGGAGCGCTTCGGGGTGCCGAAGGACGCCATCGCGTTCGAGCCCAATTGCGTGATGGTGGGCAATCAGCGATTCGACTGGGCCGACTTCATCGACCAGGCCTATCTGGCGCGGGTGCAGCTTTCGGCGGCGGGGTTCTACAAGACCCCGGACATCCATTGGGACCGGGCGGCGGGCAAGGGGCAGCCGTTCTTTTATTTCGCCTATGGGGCGGCGTGCTCGGAGGTGGTGGTGGACAGCCTCACCGGCGAATATATGGTGGAGCGCGTCGACATCCTGCACGATGTGGGCAAATCGCTCAATCCGGCCATCGATATCGGGCAGATCGAGGGCGGATTCGTGCAGGGCATGGGGTGGCTGACCACGGAAGAATTGTGGTGGGACCGGGAGGGGCGGTTGCGTACGCATGCGCCCTCGACCTACAAGATTCCCGTGGTCTCGGACGTGCCGAAAATCTTCAACGTGAGGCTGGCGGAATGGTCGGTGAACAAGGCGCCGACCATCCGGCGCAGCAAGGCGGTGGGCGAGCCGCCCTTCATGCTGGCCATGTCGGTGTTCGAGGCGCTGTCGATGGCGGTGGCGAGCGTGGCCGATTACACGATCGCCCCGCGCATGGACGCGCCGGCGACACCGGAACGGGTGCTGATGGTCATGGAGCGGTTGAAGCGGGAGAGGGCGGGGTGAGAAACCATCTCCAAAGCCGGTGGAAGCCGATAGTCCGGGCCCCCCTCATCCGACCGCTTCGCGGCCACCTTCTCCCACCAGGGGAGAAGGGAGTCCCCCGTGGCGGCGCCGAGCTGGCTCCATCCGCATCGGTTGATGATGAAGCTCAGCGCCCCCCTCATCCGTCTCGGACCTGGCGGTCCGATCCACCTTCTCCCACTGGGGGAGAAGGGGAGCCCTTGGCGAGCGCTGATGATTTTTCCCAGCGCTGGCCCAATCCTTCCTTCTCCCCTGGTGGGAGAAGGTGCCCCGAAGGGGCGGATGAGGGGGGTGCTGAGCTGGCTCCATCCGCATCGGTTGATGATGATGCGCTGCGCCCCCCTCATCCGTCTCGGACCCGGCGGTCCGATCCACCTTCTCCCACCAGGAGAGAAGGGAAGAGGGGTGCTGGTTCGTGAGCGTGACCCCACACCAGGTGCGTGCCTTTCTCGACCGCCACGCCCATTCCGTCCTTGTCGAGGTGACCGAGGCCAAAGGCTCGACGCCGCGCGAGGTGGGGGCGTGGATGCTGGTTGCGGCCGAGGCCGAGATCGGGACGATCGGGGGCGGGCAGCTCGAATTCCTGGCCATTGCCCGGGCGCGCGAGGCGCTGGAAACCGGCGAAGCGGCGGCGGCGCTCGATATTCCGCTGGGGCCGGAGATCGGCCAGTGCTGCGGCGGGCGGGTGGCCATCGGCATGCGGGCCGTCAATGCCGATGTGGCGCAGGACGTGCGGGTGCGGGCCGAGACCGACCATGCGAAGCGCCCGCATGTCTATGTGTTCGGGGCCGGGCATGTGGGCAATGCGCTGGGGCGGGCGCTGTCGCTATTGCCGCTGCGGGTCCTCGTGGTCGATAACAGGGCGGCCGAGATCGCGCGGGTGCCCGAGGGGGTGGAGGCGCGGCATGTGCCGGTGGCCGAGGCGCTGGTGCGCGAGGCGCCGCCGGGCTCGAGCTTCGTGGTGCTGACCCATGACCATGGGCTCGATTTCCTCATCGCGTCCGAGGCGCTGATGCGAGGGGACGCGGCCTATGTGGGGATGATCGGGTCCAAGACAAAAAAGGCGGTGTTCCGCAGCTGGCTTGCCGATATGGGGTTCGAGAGCGGGCTGATGGACGGGCTGACCATGCCAATCGGGGGCAGCGATATCCGCGACAAGCGTCCCGAGGTGATCGCGGCGCTGACCGCGGCGGAGATCTTGCGGGTGGTGCTGGGAACGGGCGGAAAATGATGTTGGGACAGGACTGAAATGACCGATTTCACGCTGTTTTGGGAATGGCTGGCCTTCGCGGTGCGGTGGGTGCACGTGATCGTGGGGATCGCGTGGATCGGCTCGTCCTTCTATTTCATCGCGCTCGATCTGGGCCTGCGCAAGCATGCGGGACTGCCGCAGGGGGTGCTGGGCGAGGAATGGCAGGTGCATGGGGGCGGGTTCTACCACATCAACAAATACATGGTGGCGCCGCCCAACCTGCCCGAGCATCTGGTGTGGTTCAAGTGGGAGAGCTACACCACATGGCTGAGCGGGTTTGCCATGCTGGCCATCGTCTATTATGCCGGGGCGGACCTCTATCTCATCGACCGCACGGTGCTCGATGTCGAAGCGCCGGTGGCGATCGTCATCTCACTGGCCTCGCTGGGGCTGGGCTGGGTGCTCTATGACGCGCTGTGCCGCACGCCGCTGGGCCGAAGCCAGAACGGGCTGATGGTCGTCCTGTTCCTCATCCTCTTGGCCATGGCCTGGGGCTATGCGCAGGTGTTCACCGGGCGGGCGGCGTTCCTCCATATGGGGGCGTTCACGGCGACCATCATGTCGGCGAACGTGTTTTTCATCATCATCCCCAACCAGAAAAAGATCGTCGCGGCGATGAAGGCGGGGGAGGCGCCCGATCCGGCGTTGGGGGCGCAATCGAAACAGCGCAGCGTGCACAACAACTACCTGACGCTGCCGGTCTTGTTCTTCATGCTGTCGAACCACTATCCGCTGGCATTCGCGACGCAGTACAGCTGGGCAATTGCCGGGCTGATCTTTCTGATCGGGGTGCTGATCCGGCATTTCTTCAACACCATGCACGCGACGGGGCGGCGGGAATACTGGACCTTCGCGCTGGCGCTGATCCTCTTTGTCGGCATCATCTGGCTGTCGGGCTATCCCAGACAGCGGGCCGAGACCGGTGCGCCGGCGGTGAGCGCCACGGCGCAGGCCTTCATGTCGGACGCCCATTTCCAGCAGGCCTCCGACATCGTCCTGGGGCGGTGCTCCATGTGCCATGCGAGCCAGCCGGGCTATGAAGGGGTGCATATGGCGCCCAGGGACGTGCGGCTCGACACGCCCGAGCGGATCGCCGAGCATGCGCGGGAAATCTATGTGCAGGCGGGCCGCAGTTCAGCCATGCCGCCGGGGAATGTGTCGTTCATGACCGATGAGGAACGGGCGCTGCTCATGGTGTGGTATCAATCGGTAACCGGGGAGCAGAGTCTGTGACGGCGAGGATTCTGCGCGGGCGGGTGCTCACCTTCGTTTCCGAGCCCAACGGGCCGGACGACCATGAGAGCTATCGCTATATCGAGGACGGGGCCGTCGTGGTCGAAGAGGGCCGGATCGTCTCGGTGGGCGCCTGGGACGCCGGGCTGGCGCTGGTCGCGCCCAAGGCCGATGTGATCGATCACCGGCCGGGGCTGATCCTGCCGGGCTTCATCGACACCCATATCCATTACCCGCAGATGCAGGTGATCGGCTCCTACGCCACGGACCTGCTCGAATGGCTCAACACCTACACCTTCATCGAGGAGCAGCGCTTCGGCGACCCGGCGCATGCGGCGCGCATCGCGGCGCTGTTCTGCGACGAGCTGGTGCGCCATGGGACCACCACCGCGGCGGTCTATTGCTCGGTGCATGCGCAATCGGCCGAGGCGTTCTTCGCCGAAGCCAGGGCGCGCGACATGCGCATGGTGGCCGGCAAGGTGATGATGGACCGCAACGCGCCGCCGGGCCTGCTCGATACGCCGCAAAAGGGCTATGACGAGAGCAAGGCGCTCCTTGAGAAATGGAACGGGGCGGGGCGGCTCAACTATGCCATCACGCCGCGCTTCGCGCTCACCTCGTCGCCGGCGCAGATGGAGATGGCCCAGGACCTGGTGCGGCAATTTCCCGACGCGCATGTGCAGACGCATGTGAACGAGAGCCTGGGGGAGATCGCATTCGCGCGGGAGCTTTATCCGAACCTGCCGGACTATGTGGGGATTTACGAGCATTACGGGCTTCTGGGTCCCAAAACCCTGCTCGGGCACTGTATCCATATGACCGACCGGGAGATCGGCATTCTGGCGGAGACCGGATCGGTGGCGGTGTTCTGTCCCACCTCGAATCTGTTCATCGGGTCGGGCCTGTTTGACCGGGCGCGGATGATGGCGGCCAATGTGCGCATCGGGGTGGCGACCGATGTGGGCGGGGGCACGAGCTATTCCATGCTGCGCACGCTGGACGAGGGCTACAAGGTGCTGCAATTGCGCGGCCAGCGCCTGTCGCCGATCGAAAGCTTTTTCATGATGACCCTGGGCAATGCCCGGGCGCTGGGACTCGACCACGTGATCGGGGCGCTGGAGCCGGGCGCCGAGGCGGACATGGTGGTGCTCGACGCCCGCGCCCTGCCGCATATGCGGCTCAAGATGGAACAGGCGGAGAGCCTGTCCGAGGAATTGTTCCTGCTCCAGACCTGCGGGGACGACCGGGTGGTGGTCGAGACCTATGTGGCCGGCGAGGCGGCGAAGGGGAAGCTGGGGCGATAGGGGGCGGGCGCGGGTGGTTGTCGAAGCGCTGCGCCCCCCTCATCCGTCTCGGACCTTTCGGTCCGATCCACCTTCTCCCACCAGGGGAGAAGGGAGCCCGCAACCCCAACCATTTTCCGTATGGTGGAAGGGTTTTGCGGGGTGGATTGGCGGGACGCGGGGCGCGGGGTAAGGGTGGGGGCGTGAGGCGCAGCGGAAAGGAATGAGCATGAGCACCTATGTGAACCGGGCCGGTCTGGAGGTCGACGCGCAACTGGCGGCGTTTGTCGAGGACGAGGCGCTCAAGGGGCTCGATGTGCCGGCCGACCGGTTCTGGGCCGGGTTCGCCGAGATGATCGCCCAGTACATGCCGGGCAATCGCGAATTGCTGGAAATCCGCGACCGCATGCAGAGCCAGATCGACGACTGGCATCGCGACAACGGGCCGGTGGCCAATGACCCCGCCGCCTATGAGGCGTTTCTGCGCGACATCCGATATATCGAGGTCGAGCCGGAGGATTTCCGCATCGAGACGGAAAATCTCGATCCCGAGATCGCCACGCTGTGCGGGCCGCAACTGGTGGTGCCGGTCTCCAATGCCCGCTATGCGCTCAATGCCGCCAATGCCCGCTGGGGCAGCCTTTATGATGCGCTCTATGGCACCGATGCGATCTCGCGCGAAGGGGAACTGGCGCCGGGGTCGGCGTATAATCCCCGGCGCGGGGGCGAGGTGTTCGCGCGCGCCGGACACTTCCTCGACGAGGCGTTTCCCCTGCTTGGGGTCAAGCACTGGGCGGTGACGCGCTATGGCGTCGATACTTCCGGGGCGGTGGTGAAACTGGTGGTTGAAAGTCAGGACGGGCCGACGAGGCTGGCCGATCCCGAGGCCTTTGTCGGCTATGTGCAGGATGGGGAGACGCTGCGCATCCTCCTGCGGCATCACGGGCTGCATGTGGAGCTGGTGATCGACGCCGGCCACCCAGTGGGCAAGGACCATCCGGCGCATCTGGCCGATGTGATCGTCGAAAGCGCGCTGACCACCATCCAGGATTGCGAGGATTCGGTGGCGGCGGTGGATGCCGAGGACAAGGTCGGGGTCTATCGCAACTGGCTGGGCCTGATGACCGGCGAACTCGAGGACAGTTTTGAAAAGGGCGGGCGGATGATGACCCGCCGGCTCAATGGCGACCGGAGCTACAGGGCGCCGGACGGCTCGGAACTCGTCCTCAAGGGACGGGCGCTGATGCTGGTGCGCAATGTGGGGCATCTGATGACCACGGACGCGGTGCGCGACGCGTCGGGGCAGCCGATCGGCGAAGGGCTGATGGATGCGGCGATCACCACGCTCTGCGCCATGCACGATCTGGGGCGCCGGGCCAATTCGGCGACGGGCGCCGTCTATATCGTCAAGCCCAAGATGCACGGGCCGACCGAAGTGCTGTTCGCCTGCAATGTGTTCGGCGCGGTGGAAAAGATGCTCGGCCTGCCGCTCAATACGATCAAGATCGGCATCATGGACGAGGAGCGGCGGACCTCGGCCAATCTCAAGGCGGCGATCTTTGCGGCACGGGAGCGAGTGTTCTTCATCAATACCGGCTTTCTCGACCGGACGGGGGACGAGATCCACACCGCGATGGAGGCCGGGCCCGTGCTGCCCAAGGACCGGGTGCGGTCCGAGCGCTGGCTCGAGGCTTATGAGGACCGCAACGTCACCATCGGCATTGCTTGCGGCTTTACCGGGCGGGCGCAGATCGGCAAGGGCATGTGGGCCAAGCCCGACGAGATGGCGGCGATGCTGGAGCAGAAGATCGGCCACCCCAGGGCCGGGGCCAATTGCGCCTGGGTGCCCTCGCCGACGGCGGCGACGCTGCATGCGCTGCATTATCACGCCGTGGACGTGTTCGAGGCGCAGAAACGCCGGCACAACGAGCCGATCCCCGGTCTCGGGGACTTGTTCTCGATGCCGGCGCTGGACCCGGCGACGCTCTCGCCCGAGGCGATCGCCCGCGAGCTCGACAACAATGCGCAGGGCATACTGGGCTATGTGGTGCGCTGGGTGGATGCGGGGGTGGGCTGCTCGAAAGTGCCCGATATCAACGATGTGGGGTTGATGGAAGACCGGGCGACGTGCCGGATTTCCTCTCAGGCCATCGCCAACTGGCTGTGGCACGGGCTGGTGACCCAGGACGAGGTGGTGGCGACCTTCACGCGCATGGCGAAAGTGGTCGACGCGCAGAATGCGGGCGATCCGGGCTATGAGAAGATGAGCACCGACCCTGAGGCCTCGATCGCCTTCCAGGCGGCGCTGGCGCTGGCGCTGGAGGGCACGCAGCAGCCCTCGGGCTATACCGAGCCGATCCTTCATGCCAAGCGGGTGGAGAAGAAGGCGGCGGGGTAGGGGGCGGAGCCAAGGGAATAGTCATTGGCTGTTTTGTCCCTGGCCACCTCAGCGTCCCCCCCCCTCATCCGACCTTTCGCTGACGCGAAAGCCCACCTTCTCCCACCAGGGGAGAAGGAAGGCTTGCCGCTGCCTCACTCTTTCCTTCTCCCCTGGTGGGAGAAGGTGGATCGCCCGCAGGGCGAGACGGATGAGGGGGGCGCCGAGGTGCGGCTGCTACCCTGCGGGGGGTGGGGATTTGCGGTCGCGGCGATTGCGGCGCCAGAGCTTGAACTGGCGCTCGCCGCGCAGCACCAGCCCGCTCATGGGGCGTTGCAGGAAGGGCAGGTCGATGGCGAGGAGCAAAAGGCCGAGCGGCAGCATCCACAGGCCGAGCACCGGCAGGAAGGACAGCACGCCGCCGATGACCAGCAGGATGCCGAGCGGAACGCGGATCAGCATGGCCCAGGGCTGGCGCAGGATATAGATCACCATCGCAAAGCGCGGGAAACGCGCTTCGAGGCGGAGAAACAGGCGTTCGAGGCGAGTCCGCTCTTTGTCCATCATTGGACTAGAGATAGTGGGACCAGCGATATTATCAAGCTGGGGAGTCTCCTAAATAAAATCGAACGCGTCGACGTCGAACAGGCCGCGATCGGTCATCTTGAGATGGGGGATGACCGGCAGGGCGAGGAAGGCGGCCTGGAGGAAGGGTTCGGGCAGTGTGCAGCCGATTGAGCGGGCCGCTTCGCGCAGGGTCTTGAGGCGTTCGGTCACCGTTTCGAAGGGCTGGTCGCTCATCAGCCCGGCGATGGGCAGGGCCAGTTCGGCGAGAATGGCGCCCTCGCAGGCGACGGCGAAACCGCCGCCCATTGCGATGAGACGGTTGACGGCCAGGGCCATGTCGGCATCGGCGACCCCGATCACGGTGATGTTGTGGCTGTCATGGCCGACCGAGGAGGCGATGGCGCCGCGCTCGAGGCCAAACCCCTTGACGAAGCTGCGGCCGATATTGCCGTTGATGCCGTGGCGTTCGATGACAGCGAGCTTGATGACATCGGCGCCGATATCGGGCTGCAGGCCGGCTTCGGTGCTGGCGAGGGCGGCGGATTCGCGGAAGGTGAGGATGAGGCCGGGCCTGACGCCGATGACCGGCACCTCGTTGCGGCCGGGGAGGGGCGGGGTGACGAAGGCCTCGGGCGTGACCGGCCGTGCCTTCATCGACTTGAGGCCGACCGGGGCGACGGGCGCGCGGGTGGCCCAGATTTCGGGGGTGACATGGCGGCCGGCGGAAATGACATCGGAGACGCGGCACGCCTCAAGACTGTCGAGCAGGGCGATGTCGGCGCGCCAGCCGGGGGCGATGTGACCGCGATCGGCGAGGCCGAAAATGCGGGCGGCGGAATGGGAGGCGGCGCGATAGACATGGTGCAGGGGCCGCCCATGGGCGATGAGGCGGCGGATCGAGGAATCGAGATGGCCCTCCTCCTCGATGTCGAGGGGGTTGCGGTCGTCGGTGCACAGGGCGACGAAAGCGGAGGTGTTTTCGTCGAGGATTTCGGCGAGGGCGTCGAGGTCCTTTGAGACCGAGCCCTCGCGGATGAGGATCGCCATGCCTTTGGCGAGCTTTTCGCGCGCCTCGGCGCTGGAGGTCGCCTCGTGGTCGGTGCGGATGCCGGCGGCGAGATAGGCGTTGAGATCGAACCCCGAGAGCAGCGGCGCATGGCCGTCCATATGCCCGGACTGGAAGGCGGCGAGCTTTTCGAGGATGCCCGGATCGCAGGCGATGACGCCGGGGAAATTCATCATCTCGGCGAGGCCGATGACCTTGGGATGGTCGCGGAAGGGCAGGAGGTCGGCGATCTCGAGCCGCGCACCGGCGGTTTCGAACGGGGTGGCGGGCACGCAGGACGAGAGGTTGACGCGGATATCCATGATGGTGCGCTCGGCGCTGTCGAGGAAATAGCGCAGCCCGACCGTTCCCAGCACATTGGCGATCTCATGGGGATCGCAGATGGCGGTGGTGATCCCATGGGGGAGGACGCAGCGGTCGAATTCGTGCGGGGTGACGAGGGAAGATTCGATGTGGAGATGGGTATCGATGAAGCCGGGGACGGCGAAGCGCCCGGCGCCGTCGATCTCGGCCCTGCCCTCATAACGGCCATGGGTGCCCACGATGCGGTCGGCGACGATGGCGATGTCGGTCGCTGTGATCTCGCCGGTGATGATGTCGAGGCGGCGGACGTCGCGGATGACCAGATCGGCCGGTTCGTCCCCGCGTCCGGCGCGGATCATGCGGGCGAGGCGGGCGGCGTCGGTCATGGGGCGGGTCCTTGTTTCAGGGAAGGGTGACGGGACCGTGCGCTACGGTCAAGGAACAAAAACGGCGGCATTGCTGCCGCCGTTGGGTGATCGGGGAAATGCGCCCGGCTTATTGCGGGAGCTGGTCGTCGACGCCTTCGACGTAGAAATTGAGGCCGAGCAGTTCGCCGATTTCGGCGATCTGGCCGTCTTCGAGCCAGACCGAGCCGTCCTGGCGGGTGATCGGGCCTTCATAGACCACGAGGTCGCCCGAGCGGATGGCCGCTTCGGTTTCCTCGGCCAGCGCCTTCACGTCGTCGGGCATGTTGGTATAGGGCGCCATGGAGAGGATGCCGTCCTCGAGGCCGAGCCAGACGTTCTGTTCCTCCCAGGTGCCGTCGAGAATGGTCTGGACACGGTCGATATAATAGGCGTCCCAGGTGTCCATGATGGCCGTAAGCTGGGTTTCCGGGCCTGCCTCGATCATGTCGAAGGCCTGGCCGAACGCCTTGACGCCGCGGGCGGCGGCTTCCTGCACGGGGGCGGTGGAGTCGGTGTGCTGGGTCAGGATGTCGACGCCCTGGTCGAGCAGCACCTTGGCGGCGTCGGCCTCGAGGCCCGGATTGTGCCAATCGTTGACCCACACGACTTTGAGCGAGAAGTCGGGATTGACCGACTGCGCGCCAAGGATGAAGGCGTTGATGCCCAGAACCACTTCGGGGATCGGCACCGAGGCGATGTAGCCGGCCGTGCCGGTTTCCGACACCGAGGCGGCGATGACGCCCTGGATATAGCGGCCCTCATGGAAGCGCGCATTGTAGGCGCTCATATTGGGCGCGGTCTTGTAGCCGGTGGCGTGCTCGAACTTGACGTCCGGGAAACGCTCGGCCACGGCGAGGGTGGGGTCCATGAAGCCGAAGGAGGTGGTGAAGACCACGTCGCAGCCCGAACGCGCCATGCGCTCGATGGCGCCTTCGGAGCTGGCTTCGGGGATGGATTCGACGAAGCGGGTGGAGACGGCGTCGCCGAAATGCTCTTCCACCTTCTGGCGGGCCACGTCATGGGCCTGGCTCCAGCCGCCGTCATTGGCCGGGCCGACATAGACGAAGCAGGCGTCCACGTGCTCCTGCTGCGCGAAGGCGGCAGGGACCATGGTCATGGACAGGGCGGTGGCCGCCGCCAGGGTCGTGAGGAGAGGTTTCATGATGATGTTCCTTCCGTTTTCTACATTAAGTTAGCGATCTGGCACAAAGCTCTTGCCGAGCGAGGCCGGGGTATTGATCAGCGTCAGCCGCCTGTTCTGGGAGATGATAACCAGAACGAGGATGGTGGCGAGATAGGGGAGCGCGGAGAGCAGTTGGGACGGGATGCCCAGCCCCAGGGCCTGGGCGTGCAACTGGCCGATGGACACCGCGCCGAAGAAATAGGCCCCGGCCAGCACGCGGAAGGGGCGCCAGGAGGCAAAGACCACCAGCGCCAGCGCGATCCAGCCGCGCCCGGCGGTCATGTTCTCGGTCCATTGCGGGGTATAGACCAGCGACAGATGCGCCCCGGCCAGCCCGGCGCAGGCCCCCCCGAACATGACGGCGAGATAGCGATAGCGCAGCACCTTGATGCCGAGCGCGTGGGCCGATTGCGGATTGTCGCCGATGGCGCGCAATTTCAGCCCCTGCCGGGTCGAGAACAGGAACCAGGTGACCCCGATCACGATGAGGATGGAAAGGTAGAAGATGATGTCCTGGCCGAACAGCAGCCGGCCGATAACGGGCAGGTCGGACAGGCCGGGAATGTTGAGCACCGGCATGCGCACCGAGGAGCGGCCGATAAAGGATTCGCCAAGCAGGCCGGAGAGGCCGAGGCCGAAAATGGTCAGCGCCAGACCGGTGGCGTATTGATTGGTGGCGAGGGTGAGGACGAGGAAGCCGAACAGCAGCGAGAGGGCCACCCCCAGCGCGACCCCCACGAGGACGCCGATGAAGGGGTTGCCGGTGAGGATCATGCCGGCAAAGCCGCCCACGGCACCCATGATCATCATGCCCTCGACGCCGAGATTGAGGACGCCGGAGCGTTCGACGACCAGTTCGCCCAAGGCGGCGAGAAGGAGCGGGGTGGCGGCGGTGGCGATGGTGAGCAGGATGGATTCAAGCATCGGCAGCGCTCCCCACGGCCTTCGGTGTGCGCACGAAGCGGATGCGATAGTGAATCAGGGTGTCGCAGGCGAGGATATAGAGCAACAAGGCGCCCTGGAAGACGCGGGCCACCTTGTCGGAAAGCCCCAGGGTGATCTGTGCTGCCTCGCCGCCCAGATAGGTGAGGGCGAGCACCAGCCCGGCGACGATGACGCCGAGCGGATTGAGACGGCCGAGAAAGGCAACGATGATGGCGGCAAAGCCATAGCCGGGCGAAATGGTGGGGCGCAATTGCGCCGAGGCCCCAGCCACCTCGATGATGCCGGCCAGCCCGGCGCAGCCGCCGGCGAGCAGGAAGGCGAAGAACACCATTTTCTTCGCGTCGAACCCGGCGAACTTGCCAGCGCGCGGGCTCGAGCCCAGCACCTTGATCTCGAAGCCTTTCAGGGTGCGGCTGAGCATGACCCAGATGCCGATGGCCACCAGGATGGCGATGACGATGCCCCAATTGGCGCGGCCATCGACGGGCATCAGCTCGGGGATGCGGGCGAAGGAGGGGAAGCGCACGGATTCGGGGAAGTTCATCCCCTGCGGATTGCGCCACGGACCGCGCACCAGATAATCGAGGATCAGCTCGGCCACATAGACCAGCATCAGGCTGACCAGAATCTCATTGGTGTTGAACCGCGCCTTGAGCAGGGCAGGGATCAGGGCCCAGAGGGCGCCGCCGATAATGGCAAAGCCCAGCATCAGCGGCAGGACGAAAAAGCCCTGGACGTCGGTGAACAGCACCGGGAAGATCGATCCGGCCAGGGCGCCCATGATGAACTGGCCCTCGGCGCCGATGTTCCAGTTGTTGGAGAGGTAGCAGACCGACAGGCCGGCGCCCATGAGGATGAGCGGGGCGGCCTTGATCAGCAGCTCATGCACCGACCAGAGCTCGGTCAGCGGTTCGACAAAATAGACATAGAGCGCCTGGAACGGGTTCTTGCCGAGCACGGCGAACATGATGGCCCCGGTGAGGATGGCGAGCGCCAGCCCGATCAGCGGGGACAGAAAGCGCAGGACTTGCGAGGGATTGCCGCGCTTGATGAGTTCGAGCCTCATGCGGGGACTCCCTCGAAAATGCCCGACATCTTCAGCCCGATGGCGCGGCGGTCGGTCTCGGCGACGGGGGTGAAGTCCGACAGGCGGCCTTCGGCGATGGCGGCGATGCGGTCGGTGAATTCGAACAGTTCGTCGAGGTCCTGGCTGATGACCAGGATGGCGGCGCCGCCCTGGGCCAGGTCGACCAGCGCCTGACGGATGAGGGCGGCCGAGCCGGCATCGACCCCCCAGGTGGGCTGGTTGACGACGATGACCCTGGGGTTCTCGAGCACTTCGCGCCCGATGATGAATTTCTGCAGATTGCCGCCCGATAGCGCCTGGGCGGCGGGGTCGGGGGTGCTTTTGCGCACGTCGAGCTTTTCGCTGATGGTGTCGAGCAGGCTGCGGGCCCGGCCCCGATTGAGGAACAGGCCCGATTTGAGGCCCGGATTGACCCGGTGGCGGGTGAGGATGACGTTTTCGCTCAGCGCCAGGCCGGGCACGGTGGCGTGGCCGAGCCGTTCCTCGGAGATGAACACCGCCCCCTTGGCGCGGCGGGCGGAAATGTCCACATGGCCGACCGGCGCGCCGAACAGGGTCACCTCGTCGGGCCGGCTGGCCAGGCGTTCGCCGGAGATGACGTCGAACAGCTCGGACTGGCCATTGCCGGCAATGCCGGCGATGCCGAGGATTTCGCCCGGGTGCAGATCGAGGGAAATGTGCTTGAGTGCGGTGCCGAAGACGTCGCGGGCCGGCATGGAGAGATCGCGCAGGGTGAGGAGCGGAGCGGTGGCGGTGCTGGCCGGTTTGGCGGGGCGGATCTGGTGGATGTCGGCGCCCACCATCATGCGGGCGATGGAGGCGGCGGTCTCCTCGCGCGGCACGCAGGTGCCCACAACCTTGCCATGGCGCAATATGGTGGCGCGCTCGCACAGCGCCCGGACCTCTTCGAGCTTGTGGGAGATATAGAGGATCGCCTTGCCCTCGGCGGCGAGCTGGCGCAGCACGGCGAACAGGTCCTCGACCTCCTGCGGGGTGAGGACCGAGGTCGGCTCGTCCATGATGATCAGGTCGGGATGGCCGAGCAGGCAGCGCACGATCTCGATCCGCTGGCGCTCGCCGACCGACAGGTCGTGCACGCGGGCATTGGCCTTGAGCGGCAGGCCGTATTGCCGGGACACCGCCTCGAGATCGGCGGCGACCTTCCTCAGCGGTTCGTCGCCCGAGAGCGCCACGGCGACGTTCTCGGCCACGGTCAGGGCTTCGAACAGCGAAAAGTGCTGGAAGACCATGCCGATGCCCAATTGGCGGGCATGGGCGGGGCTGGGAATGACCGTCTCCTGCCCGCGCCAGACGATCGCGCCCGCATCGGGCTGCAAGGCGCCGTAGAGCATCTTGACGAAGGTCGACTTGCCGGCGCCGTTCTCGCCCAGAAGCGCGTGAATCTCGCCCGGATAGATGTCGAGATCGACGCCGTCATTGGCCTTGAAGCTGCCGAATGATTTGGTGAGGCCCCGCAGGGTCAGCAATGGTTCAGGGCCGTTCAGGGACATGGCGTTCCAAATTTAACCAATTGGACAAAAACACTATGTCGTCACAATTGGCCCCATGCAAGGGCGATTGCAGGGGCAAGAGGGGGTTATCGAACGCAAATCCGCTTCGGCTCGACATCAAAGGATCACGGCCTCGGGAACACTGTCGGGCGGTCAGCGTTATCATTTCGGCGCCGAATGCGCCGTTTATATTTCAATGTTTTCAACACCCCATTTGCTTTCGAGAGACACATGACCGATCCTGATCCCCATCTCAACAAGACCGAAATGCGCCAGGGCAACAGCCGCAAGGAAAATTCGCGGGCGCTGATCTACGGCCTCATCGCCATCGTGATCCTGTTCGCGCTGGCCATCTGGTATTTCACCGCTAATAGCGACCAGACCGCCACCACCACCGATGGCGGGGCGACTATCGAGAACAGCGACGCGGTGGAGAGCCCGGCCGAGGACGCGCTCGACGAACTGCCGACCCCCGCGCCGGTGCCGGAAACCGAGACCGCGCCTCCGGTGGTCGACGTGCCGGCGGTCGAAGCGCCCGCGGCGGAACCCCCGGCCGCCGAAGAGCCTGCGGCCGAGACACCCGCCGTCGAGCCCCCGGCGGCCGAGGAGCCAGCGCCCGAAGCGGACACGCCCCCGGTCACCACACCCTGATCGCTGGCTGGAGACAAGGAGCGCCGGCCCTCAGGGCCGGTGCTTGCGGTTGAGCGCCACGGAATTGCGCAGGATCAGCTCGGCGCGATGCAGGTGATGGCGGTGCCCGGCGGGCTCGCCCTCCAGCATGGCCAGCAGCAGGTCCATGCTCGCCTCGCCGATCTGCAGGCGGGGCTGCTTCATGGTGGTCAGCGAGGGGCTGACGAAACTGGCATAGGAAATGTCGTCGAAGCCCATGATGGAAAAATCGTGGGGCAGATTGTAGCTGCGGGCGGTGAGGGCGATGATCACCCCGAGCGCGGTGGCGTCGTTGACGCAGAAAAAGGCGGTGGGCAGGCGGTCGCGGACGAACATGCGCTCGGTGGCGGCGCGCCCGCTCTCGGTGGTGCCATCCGCTTCGAGGACGAAACGGGGATCGATCTCGAGCCCGGCCCCGGCCATGGCGGTGCGATAGCCGGTCTCGCGCAGGCCGGCGACGAGGCGCCCCGGCGCATGGCCGATAAAGGCGATGTCGCGATGGCCCTGGCTGATCAGGTGATCGGTGGCGACGCGCGCGCCCTCGGCATTGTCGACCCCGACAAAGGGAATGCCCGCATCGGGCACCGGCTCGTTGATGGCCACCATGGGCGGCAGCCGCATGCCGGGATGGGCGCTGAGGCCAAAGGGCAGGTGCCCGGTCAAAAGAATGATGCCATCGGCCTGGTTGGAGCTGATGAAGCGCAGATAGTCGGTCTCGCGCTCGGGGTCGTTGCGGGTATTGCCGATAAGGACGCCATAGCCGCGGCGGGAGGCGGCGGTTTCCAGCCCCACGAGGATGTTGGAGAAATTGGGATCGCCCACATCGGGGGCGAGGATGAGGATCATGTTGGATTTGCGGGTGCGCAGGTTCCGCGCCATGGCATTGGTCGTGTAGCCGGTGCGCGCCACGGCCTCGATGACCTTGCGGCGCGTGGAATCGGCGACCTTGCCGGGCTCGTTGAGCGCCCGGGAAACCGTGGCGATGGAGACGCCGGCAATCACCGCCACATCCTCGATCGTTGCTGGTTTGACCGCGCTCAAGGCTCCCCCGTGCCGGCGGCGATGTCTGGAAGCGGACGGCGCCGGCCAATGCTTATGAACCGCGCCCCATCGGCTGTCCACAGGCTTCAAGATGTATACTGCCGGTCAAGAATGTAAACCTTTACATGCCGAATGAAAAGGTTTACACAACCCGAAAGAGGAGAGACTGGCCGGGATGGCCGGTTCGGAATGGGGGAGACGGTGATGGCGGAGTTCGCCTCACAGGCGATTCTGGCGGCCAGCCGGATTTCGAAGAGTTTTGGGGAAGTGCCGGTGCTGTTCAGCGTCGATTTCGACGTGCGGGCCGGGGAAGTGCATGCCCTGATCGGCGAAAACGGCGCCGGAAAATCCACCCTCATCAAAATCCTTTCGGGCCTCGAGGCGCCGACCTCGGGCACCATCATCCTCGACGGCGCGCCGGTCCGCCTGCCCCCGCATGGGGAGGCGGAGGCGATGGGGATCGTCGTCATCCACCAGGAACTCAACCTCGCCGAGCATTTGACGGTGGCGGAATCGATCTTTCTCGGGCGGGAATGGACGCGGTTCGGCTTCCTGCGGCGGGGCGACATGCAGAACGAGGCGCAGCGCATCCTCGACAGTCTCGACGTGGCCATAGACACCAACCGGCGTATCAATACGCTCTCGGTGGCCGACAAGCAGATGGTGGAAATCGCCAAGGCCATCAGCCGCGAGGCGCGGGTGCTGATCATGGACGAGCCGACCGCCGTTTTAACCCCGGCGGAAACCAAGACCTTCTTCGAGCAGGTGCGGCGTCTCAAGGCCAAGGGTGTGGCGATCGTCTTCATTTCGCACAAGCTGGACGAGGTGATGACGCTGTCCGACCGCATCACGGTGCTGCGCGACGGGCAACTGATCGCCACGGTGGAAACCGGCGACCTCACCCCGGACGCTATCGCGGAGATGATGGTGGGGCGGGAATTGTCCAATCTCTACCCGCCCAAGCACGAGCCGGACGTGGACGCGCCGCTGGTGCTCGAAGTCGACGGTCTCGTGGCGCTGGGGGTGCGCGGGGTGAGCTTTGCGCTGCGCCAGGGGGAAATCCTCGGCTTTGCCGGGCTGATCGGCTCGGGCCGCACGGCGGTGATGGAAGCGATCGTGGGGCTGAGCGATGTGCATGCGGGCCAGATTCGGGTGCGCGGCAAGCCGGTGCGGTTCTCCGGTATCGGCGAGGCCATCGATGCGGGGCTGGTCTATATGACCAAGGACCGCAAGGGGAAAGGGCTGCTGCTCAATATCGGCCTGCAGCCCAATCTGACGCTTTTGACCATCAAGCGCCATATACGGCACGGGTTTCTCAACGAGGCGAGTGAAGTCGAGGCCATGGAGCGCGCGACGCGGCGCTTCGACATCCGGGCCCGCGACGCCTCGGTCAAGGTGGGGCAGCTCTCGGGCGGCAACCAGCAGAAGCTGATGCTGGGCAAGGCGATGGAAACCGACCCCGACATCGTCATCATCGACGAGCCGACCCGCGGCATCGACGTGGGCACCAAGCAGCAAATCTATCACATCATCGCGGCGCTGGCCAAAGAGGGCAAATCGATCATCGTCGTCTCGTCCGAGATGCAGGAGGTGATCGGGCTGTCGCACCGGGTGGTGGTGATGCGCGAGGGGCGGCGGACCGGCACGCTGGAAGGGGCCGAGATCACCGAAGGCGAAATCATGCGCTATGCCGCAGGACTGAAGGGAGAAGAGGACGATGTCCACCGCGCAAGCGCATGAGGGCGTAAAACCCGCCAAGAAGCGGTTCCGGATCGACTACCACACATTCGGGCCCTTCGTGGCGCTGGTGGCGCTGTGCATATTGGGCTTTGCGCTCAACCCGGCCTTCGCGTCGGAAGGCAATATCGCCAATCTGCTGACCCGCTCGGCCTTTATCGGCATCATCGCGGTGGGCGCCACCTTCGTCATCACGGCGGGGGGCATCGATCTCTCAGTGGGCTCGATGGCGGCGGTGATCTCGGGGGTGATGATCATTGTGATGAATACGATGATCGGCACCACGGGCACGGGGGTGGCGACGGTGCTTGTCGGGTGCCTCGCTTCGGTGGCGCTGGGGCTGCTGGCCGGCTTCGTCAACGGGTTCATGACCACGAAGGGCAAGATCGAGGCCTTCATCGTGACGCTGGGGACCATGGGCATCTTCCGCTCGCTGGTCACCTATCTCGCCGATGGGGGCACGCTGTCGCTGGCCTTCGACATCCGGGACGCCTATCGGCCGGTCTACTATGGCAATCTGTTCGGGGTGCCCATTCCGGTGGTGGTGTTCGGGCTGGTGGCCATCGCCGGGTGGATCGTGCTCAATCGCACGGCGTTCGGCCGCTATTGCATGGCGATCGGCTCGAACGAGACCGTGGCGCGCTATTCGGCGATCAAGGTGGATCGGGTGCGCACGCTGACCTATGTGATCCAGGGGCTGTGCGTCTCGGTGGCCACCATCATCTACGTGCCCCGGCTGGGCTCGGCCTCGTCCTCGACCGGCGTGCTGTGGGAGTTGGAGGCGATCGCGGCGGTGATCATCGGCGGCACCATGCTCAAGGGCGGCTATGGGCGGATCGGGGGGACGGTGATCGGGGCGATCATGCTCACCACCATCGGCAATATCCTCAACCTCACCGATATCATCTCCAACTATCTCAACGGCGCGGTGCAAGGGGTGATCATCATCGCCGCCGTCTGGCTGCAGCGGGGCAATCTGGGGCGGATCAACATCTTCCGGAAGGCCGGCTCCTAGCCGAACGCATTCCGCCGCGCCCCCAAGGGGCCGGCGGGCGGGCGCCGCGCAAAACAGGCGCAGACTGCCAAAACCCAAAGGAGGAACTAGCATGCAATCGAAACTGAGGCTTATCGCGGCGGCGGCCCTGTGCGGCACCGCCCTGGCGGCGACGGCGGCCACGGCCCAGGAGATCAAGATCGGCGTCTCGATCCCGGCCGCCACCCATGGCTGGACCGGCGGGGTCAACTGGCACGCCGAGCAGGCCATGGCCCGGCTGGAAGCGGCCAATCCCAATATTGACATCATCCTCATGGCGGCGGACGGCCCGGCGCAGCAGGCCAACGACCTCGAAGACCTGGTCTCCATCCACCAGATCGACGCGCTGGTGGTGCTGCCGTTCGAATCCGAGCCGCTGACCGATCCGGTGCGCATGGTCAAGCAATCGGGAGCGTTCATCACCGTGGTCGATCGCGGGCTCGCCCAGGAGGGGATCGAGGACGTCTATGTGGCGGGCAACAATACGGCGCTGGGCGCGGTGTCCGGCGAGTATTTCCGCGAGCGCCTCGGCGAGGGCGACAATATCGTGGTGCTGCGTGGCATCCCCACGGTGATCGACGACGAGCGCTTCAACGCCTTCATGGAGACCATCGAGGGATCGGGCATCACCGTGCTCGACAACCAATATGCCAACTGGAACCGCGATGACGGATTCGAGGTGATGCAGGACTTCCTGTCGCGCTTCCCCGACATCGACGGGGTGTGGGCGCAGGACGACGACATCGCGCTCGGCGTGATCGAGGCGGTACGCCAGGCGAACCGCGAGGACGAGATGTTCATCGTCGGCGGCGCGGGGATGAAGGAAATCATCCAGATGGTGATGGAGGGCTCGGAACTGGTGCCGGTCGATGTGCTCTATCCGCCGGCGATGATCGCGACGGCCATGGACATCACCGTCAACCATTTCACCTCGAACGGGCCAGTCTCGGGCGAATATATCCTCGGGGCGCCGCTGATCACCCCAGACAATGCGGAGACCTATTACTTCCCCGATTCGACCTTCTGATCGGGAGCAGGAGGCGGCCCTAGAGCTCCTGTTCTGATTTAATCAGAACAGGAGCTCTAAGTTTTTTGATTTGGGCGTTTCCGAACCGCAAAAGTGGTGTCCACTTTTGCTGGAAACGCTCTAGGCTGAATCGACATTCATCGCATCCACAGCATTGCTGCGGCGAGTTGCAAGAAGCTTAGGAAGTGGGTCGCGCG
>NZ_QQNH01000076.1 GCF_003345525.1 Pelagibacterium lacus | reverse complement strand
ATAGGTGGACGACTTTTAAGCCGCCCGCAGCAGGACAATCCAGCCGCTACCGTGGACTAATTTTGCACCGCCGTTCTAACCCAGGATCACCTCGATGCGCTCGATGAGTTCGGCGGGCACCCAGTTGGCGTCGCCGCGCGTGTCGCGCTCGCCCCAGCGGCCCGGGCGCACCGCATTGCGCGACAGGACCGGGCGGCCATCGATGAGGATGAGGGTATTTTCCGGGCCCATGCCGCGCAGGTCGATCTGACGCTGGTTGCCGCGCTGGCCGGTCGAGGTGTTGCCGCTCAGATTGACGCCGGGCATGGTCCGGATGATCTCGGCGAGATCGCGTCCCACCGGCAACCGCTGCAGGTCTTCCAGCGTGATGGTCGAGGTGCCGAGAGCCTGACGCAATTCCTCGGAAGCCGCCAGCACCATCAGCGTCGCGAGGATGGTTTCCTCGTCATCGGGGAAAATGGAGATGGTCTGCGAATAGGCAGGCAGACTGGCCAACAGGGCAAGCGCGGTCAAGCACCTGCCGAACGAAACTAAACGCGGCATAGCGGATTCCCAACTGGAAAAAAGATTACGAATTAAAGGCGTTAGCAGGCCTGCATGCCCTGGATAGATCCGAGGCGCACCCTAGGCTGAATCGACATTCATCGCATCCACAGCATTGCTGCGGCGAGTTGCAAGAAGCTTAGGAAGTGGGTCGCGCG
>NZ_QQNH01000075.1 GCF_003345525.1 Pelagibacterium lacus | reverse complement strand
CAAATCAGTAAATGTAATACATCACATAAACAAAAAGCAAAGACAAAAACCACATGATCATATCAATAGATGCAGAAAAAGCTTTTGATAAGGTACAACACCCATTTATGATAAAAACACTCAGCAAAGTGGGAATAGAGGGAGCATTCCTCAATATAATAAAGGCCATTTATGAGAGACCTACAGCCAACATCATACTCAATGGGCAAAAGTTAAAATCTTTATATTTAAGATCAGGAACAAGACAAGGTTGTCCACTTTCACCACTTCTATTCAATATAGTATTGGAAGTTTTAGCCACAGTGATCAGACAAGAAAAGGAAATAAAAGGCATCCAAATAGGAAAGGAGGAAACAAAACTGTCACTTTTTGCAGATGACATGATAGTGTACATGGAAAATCCTATAGACTCTACCCAAAAACTCCTCAAACTAATTGATGAGTTTGGCAAAACAGCTGGTTATAAAGTCAATATCCAGAAATCAAAGGCATTTTTGTATACCAACAGTGAATCAGCAGAAGCAGAAATAAAGAAAAAAATCCCATTTGATATAGCAAAAAGAAAAATAAAATATCTGGGAATAAACCTAACCAAGGAGGTAAAAGACCTGTATGCAGAAAACTACACAACACTGAAGAAAGAAATCAAGGAAGACACAAACAAAGGAAACATATACCATGTTCATGGATTGGAAGAATTAACATCATCAAAATGTCCATACTACCCAAAGCAATTTACAGATTCAATGCAATACCTATTAAAGTAATAATGGCATGTTTCACAGACATAGAAAAAACACTTGAAAAATTTATATAGAACCATAAATGAACTAT
>NZ_QQNH01000074.1 GCF_003345525.1 Pelagibacterium lacus | reverse complement strand
TAGGTTCAATCGACATTCAGGATTCAATTCTGTCGGGGAGTGTGATTCATGGGTTTCCAGATTCAATGATCTGGAGGCCCATAATGTCGAAGCCCAAGCGATACGAACTGACGCCTGAACAATGGCGACGGATCGGGGATTTGCTACCCGGCAAGCCTAGCGATCCGGGCCGTTCGGGGAGCGATAATCTCACCTTCGTCAACGGCGTGCTTTGGGTGCTGCGCTCGGGCGCGCATTGGCACGATCTTCCCGAGCGCTACGGCAAGTGGAAGACCGCCCATAAGCGCTTCACGCGATGGGCTAAGGCCGGTGTATGGGAGCGCGTCTTCGCCGAGCTCATTGACGATCCCAAGAACGATTATGTCAGTCTCGACTCAAGCCTCGTGCGCGCCCATCAACAGGCAGCCACCGGAAAGGGCGGCGGCCAAAAAGGGGGGATCAGGCTCTGGGGCGTTCCCGAGGAGGACTGACGACCAAAATCCACATGGCCGTGGATGCACTCGGCCGACCGCTGAAGCTGATCCTCACACCCGGCCAGCGCGGCGACGCACCTCTCGCCCCGGCTCTGCTCGAAGGCCTCTCGCCGCGCCGCGTATTGGCCGACAAGGCCTATGATTCCAATGCTCTTCGCGGCCTTATCGCCAGCATGGGCGCCGAAGCGGTCATCCCCTGCAACCCAACCCGAAAGACGCCGATCCCTTACGACTTCAAGGCCTACAAGGTCCGTAACACCATCGAGCGCTGTTTCAACAAGCTCAAGCACTTCAGGCGCATCGCAACACGCTTCGACCGCCGCGCGACCCACTTCCTAAGCTTCTTGCAACTCGCCGCAGCAATGCTGTGGATGCGATGAATGTCGATTCAGCCTAG
>NZ_QQNH01000073.1 GCF_003345525.1 Pelagibacterium lacus | reverse complement strand
CTACCCGATTGTTATGAGGAGGTCTTTTGCGTCGATCTGGTCTCCGGGTCTGACGAGGATTTCGGCGATGGTTCCGCCGGTTTCGGCGTGGAGTGCGGTTTCCATTTTCATGGCTTCGATACTGAGCAGCACGTCGCCGGGCGCGATGGTCTGGCCGGGTTGCACGGCGAGGGTGGAGATCACCCCGGGCATGGGGGCGCCGACCTGTTTGGGGTCGTTTGGGTCGGCCTTGGGGCGGGCCTGGAGTGTGCCCGAGGTCAGCCGGTCGGGCACCGCGATGGTGCGCGGCTGGCCGTTGAGATCGAAGAACACCCGCACCATGCCCTTGTCATTGGTCTCGGACCGGCTGAGGAATTGCACCACCATGGTCTTGCCCGGTTCGAGATCGACCAGGATCTCGTCGGACGGGCTCAGCCCATAGAAATAGACCGGGGTGGGCAGCACTTCGGTCGGGCCGTAAAGGTCCTGCGCCCGGGCGAACTCGGTGAACACCTTCGGGTACATGAGATAGGAGGCGAGGCGGTAATCGTCGATCTCCATCCCCGTCGCTTCTTCCGCCGTCCTGCGCTCGGCTTCGAGATCGGCCGGGGCCAGATAGGAGCCGGGGCGCGCGGTCAGCGGGGTCTTGCCCTTGAGGACCTTCTTTTGCAGCTTTTGGGGGAAGCCGCCGGGGGGCTGGCCGAGATCGCCGGCAAAGAACCCCACCACCGAATCGGGGAAGGCGATCTCCTTGTCGGGGTTTTCGACGTCCGACCGGGTGAGACCGGACGACACCATGGCCAGCGCCATGTCCCCCACCACTTTCGAGGACGGGGTCACCTTGACGATGTCGCCGAACATCTGGTTGACGTCGGCATAGGTCTGGGCCACTGCGTGCCAGCGGGT
>NZ_QQNH01000072.1 GCF_003345525.1 Pelagibacterium lacus | reverse complement strand
TCTTTCAATGTTCATTACTATTGAAAGTTTGAGAGGCGTAATGTCCCTGGAAATATACTGTTTTCACCCATGCTTTTCAAGTATTTTTCAAAAATGTCTCTTTTGGGTCTGTTTCTTAGCAAAGACTAGGTAAATGAGCTTTCTGCCAGACAATGAGTGAAGGCCCAGGCACCAATCCATGCTTACCCAGCAGAGTAAGCCAGAATGTTGTAGTTTTCCCCAGAGCTTTATTACAGGAGGAAAGTGTAGCCCAAAGAAGCACTGCGTTCCAAGGCTCCAAAGGAGTTTTAAACTGAACTGAAATAGTCTAAGTGAATATGAATGTGAAATCACATTTGAAGACTCTTAGCGCATCACTCTCTATTAGTAAACAGTGACAAATCTGAAGTTTTCTAAGTTCCTCCGAAGTAAAATCACTTCATAAGTAGTGAGTTTCTCACAAAGTTGCCTTCACCATGTAGCTACTTATGCGAGGGCTCTCTTTACTAGAGGAAGAAATGAGGTTTTCCTCAGCGGGAATGTACTGTTTTCTGAACTCTGTTAGAGTATCTTTCAAAAGTATGTGTTTGGAGGACAGATTGATAGAGAAAGCCACTGGACATACAGTTCTGCCATCAGGATAAGTGAATAGATGCTTAAACCTGCAGCGCCCAGCAGTGAATTACCCAACGCGTACACGCTCCACCAAAGTATTTCTTGTATCCAAGAGAAAAACACGTTTAGATCCATGGACTCTGTGGAACATCACGTGAAATGAGGCTGTTTCTTGAAAGTGCAACAGAATTGAAGCTAGAGTTTGAGTGTTCATCACCAAGTTCCTTTCTCCTTTGTATACATGATAAGAATTCCTTGAAATCACTGCGCGATAACATGGTTTGTAAAAGACGTGTGTTAATCTAACTCTGACTGGGGCACTTTCAACGCTCTTTCAATGTTCATTACTATTGAAAGTTTGAGAGGCGTAATGTCCCTGGAAATATACTGTTTTCACCCATGCTTTT
>NZ_QQNH01000071.1 GCF_003345525.1 Pelagibacterium lacus | reverse complement strand
ATGAACTCCTTGAATTTGGTCTTATCTGAGAAGCACTTTATCTGTCCTTCCATTCTAAATGAAAGCTTTGCTGGATAGAGCAATCTTGGTTGTAGGTCTTTGGATTTCATGACTTGGAATACCTCTTTCCAGCCCCTTCTTGCCTGTAAGGTCTCTTTTGAGAAATCAGCTGACAGTCTGATGGGAACTCCTTTGTAGGTGACTGTCCCCTTATCTCTTGCTGCTTCTAGGATTCTCTCCTTCATTTTAATCTTGGCTAATGTAATGATGATGTGCCTTGGTGTGTTCCTTCTTGGGTCCAACTTCTTTGGGACTCTCTGAGCTTCCTGGATTTCCTGGAAGTCTATTTCCTTTGCCAGATTGGGGAAGTTCTCCTTTATTATTTGTTCAAATAAGTTTTCCACTGGTGGCTGTTCCTCTTCCCCTTCTGGTACCCCTATAATTCGGATGTTGGAACGTTTAAAGATGTCCTGGAGGTTCCTAAGCCTCTCCTCATTTTTTTGAATTCTTGTTTCTTCATTCTTTTCTGTTTGGTTGTTTCTTTCTTCCTTCTGGTCCACTCCATTGATTTGAGTCCCAGTTTCCTTCCCATCACTATTGGTTTCCTGTGCATTTCCCTTCATTTCAATTAGTTTAGCCTTCATATGTTCCTCTAATTTGTGACTAAAATCAACCAGTTCTGTGAGGATCCTGATCACCAGTGTTTTGAACTGTGCATCTGAAAGTTTGGCTATTTCTTCATCACTTAGATTTATCGGCTCTGGGGCTCTGAGTTGTTCTTGAGCCATTTTTGGTCTGTTCAAGCCTGTTAATTATGAGGAGCGGAGCCTTAGGTGTTCACCAGGGTGGGGCGACCCAGGTCACTGGGTTGTGACACTGTATGTGGGGGTGGGGTCAGAGAGAGAACAATGGCATTTGTTCTGCTCTCTCTTGGATTTCAGTCCCTTCTGCTGCTTCCCACAAGCAAATTGGGCCCTTCTGATGCTGGTTCCCAGGTGGGTGGGCTTGTGTATGTTCTAGGACCCTGTGGGTCTCTCCAGTGAATT
>NZ_QQNH01000070.1 GCF_003345525.1 Pelagibacterium lacus | reverse complement strand
GAATAGAAGCTTAAATCTACAGCCCGATGCAGTGAATTACCCAATGCGGACACGCTCCAACAAAGTATTTCTTCTATCCAAAGAAAAACAGTTGTATATTCATGGATTCTGTAGAATATCGGTGGAAATGAAGCAGTTTCTTGAAAGTCCCAAACAATGTGAATCTAGAGTTTGAGTGTTCATCACCAAATACCTTTCTCTTTTGTATACGCGTAAAGAATTCCTTGAAATCACTGTGGAATAGCATGTTTTGTAAAAGGCGTGTTTTAATCTAACTCTGACTGGAGCACTTTCAGCGCTCTTTCAATGTTCATTACTACTGAAAGGTGGAGAGGCACAATGTCCCTGGAAACATAGTGTTTTCACCCATCTTTTTGAAGTATTTTTCTAAAATATCTCCTTTGGGACTGTTTCTTAGCAAAGACTACGTAAATGAACTTTCGGTCAGACAATGAGTGAAGAAGCAGGCACCAATATATCCTTATCCACCAGAGTAAGATAGAATGTTGTAGTTTTACTCAAAGCACTATTACAGGAGAAATGCTCAGCCTGAAGAAAGATGCATTCAAATGCTCCAATGGAGTTTTAAAGTGAATTGAAATAGTCTAAGTCAATATGAATGTGAAATCACGGTTGAACACTTTTAGCGCATCACGCTCTCTTAGTAATCAGTGAATAATCTGAAGTTTTCTATATTCCTCTGAAGTCAAATCACTTCATACATAGTGAGTTTCTCACCAAAGTTGTCTTCACCATTTATCTACTTCAGAGAGAGCTCTCTTTACTAGAGGAAGAAATGAGCTTTTCCTGAGCGGGAATGTACTGTTTTCTGAAGTCTCTTGGAATACCTTTCAGAAATATGTGTTTGGAGGATAGATTGATATAGAAAGCCATTGGACATTCAGTTCTGCCATCAGGATAGGTGAATAGAAGCTTAAACCTGCAGCGCCATGCAGTGAATTACCCAATGCATACACGCTCCACCAAAGTATTTCTTGTATCCAAAGAAAAACTGTTGTATATTCATGGACTCTGTAGAACATCACT
>NZ_QQNH01000069.1 GCF_003345525.1 Pelagibacterium lacus | reverse complement strand
CCCTTCGATAGGGGAAGATGGCGCGCGAGCGGCGCAGGAACCGTACGCTGCCGACATAGCTGGCGATGAACAGCACGGCAAAGACCAGCACCAGCAGGGCGGCCAGCGCAGTGTCGTCCCAGACCAGCACGGCAGCGAAGGCGGGCAGGCCGGCCATGGGGAGGATCAGCGCCGTGGCGAGGGGATTGGCGAACTGGCGCCGGTTCTTGCCCACAAAGGTGATCTCGATGAAGCGCATGACGATCTGGTGGAAATGCATGCGGTCGGGCTGGTCGGTGGGCTTGCCCAGCCGCTTGCGCCGATAGATGGCGAACAGGGTGTCGCAGACCGGCCAGAAGAACACCAGCAGCACCGCCCAGGGCGAGACGTCGGGATTGCGCCACACGATGATGATGCCCAGCCAGGCCAGCACATGGCCGATGCTGTAGGCGCCGGCATCGCCGAGAAAGATCGTCCCGCGGGGGAAGTTGAAGGCGAGAAAGCCCAGAAGCGCCGGCAGGATGCACAAGGCCGCCACCCCCATCACCGGATCGCCGGCGGTGAACGCGATGGCCGAGAGCGCCCCGGCGATGATCACCGCGACGCTGCCGGCCAGCCCGTTGAGGCCGTCGATGAGGTTCATGGCATGGCACACCCCGGTGGCCGCAAAGACTGTGAACAGCATGGCCACGGCCGGAATGGCCAGGGCCGCGTCGAGCCCGGGCAGGTCGAGGCGCGGTAGGTGCAGCCCCATCAGCGCGATGGCCAGCACGCTGGAGGCGGCGGCGGCCAGCAGTCGGTTGCGGGGCCGCATATGGATGCCGATATCCTCGAAGAGGCCGACGACGAAGACGGGGATGACCGAGACGGCGAACAGCATCAGGGTATGGGCGCTGATCGAGCCGAACCAGAGGACGAAGCCGATGCAGATGGCGCCGAAGATGGCGACGCCGCCGATCCTGGGGGTTGGGCGGTGATGGGCGGCCTGCACGGCATTGCTGTCGCCATGGCGGCTTGTGAAGGCGAGATGGTGCCGGGCGGTGAGCACCAGCAGGGCGGTTATGCCCAGCGAGACGAGGAAAACCGTGGCCAGAATTGTTGTAGGCAAGCCCTGCGCGCCCATGTCG
>NZ_QQNH01000068.1 GCF_003345525.1 Pelagibacterium lacus | reverse complement strand
GAAACCCTCGCCTGGCTGCGCAAGTCCAAAGGGCTGGCGGCGCTGGTCGAAGGCTCGCGCCTCGTCGAGATCGACGCAGCGACCGGGATGCAGCCCGGCGATCCCGTCATCGTCAAGAAGGGCGCCTCGGCCTTCTTCGGCACCAATCTGGCCGGCCTCCTTGCTTCCCATGGGGTCGATACGCTGGTGGTCACCGGCGCCACCACCTCGGGCTGCGTCCGCGCCACCGCCGTCGATGCGGTGCAGGCGGGCTTCAATGTCCTCGTCCCCGCCCAATGCTGCGCCGACCGCGCCCAGCCTCCCCACGACGCCGCCCTCTACGACATCGACCAGAAATACGGTGACGTCACAACGCAAAAAGACATCAGAGAATGGATCGAAAGCCTGGGGTAGAGCCGCCTTTCGTGTCGCACCGATGTCGCAATCGCTATGCTAGCCTCCGGGGACAATAGCCACGGAGCGCAGTCTTGCAGGCCAGTCCCCGGTTCCCCTTGCGCGGCAGGATCGCGCGGCTTTGCCTTGCGGGAGCGGCCCTACTCGCCGCTTCCGGCGCGGCGACGGCGCAAGCGGTCGATCTGGCCAGCCTCTCCATCGCCACCCCGCAAGGGCAAACGCTGACGCTTGCCGAGGCCGTGCAGGGCCCGGTCATCCTGCACTTCTGGGCGACCTGGTGCGCCCCCTGCCGGGAAGAGCTCCCCGAGCTGCAAGCTTTTTCAGACTCCTTGCAACGCCCCGAAGCGCTGCTGCTCGTCTCGGTGGATACATCTTCCTATGAGCGGGTCGTTTCCTTCCTCGCCGATCTGGGCGTGGAGCTGCAAAGCCACCAGATCGCCGTGGGCAATGCCGGCACCCTGTTCGGCTTTCTCGGCTATCCCAGCACCGTGGTCGTCGATGCCGACGGCGCCGTTCTCTACCGCAAGCAGGGGCCGATCGACTGGCTCGATGCGGACGTCACCGAGCCCATCCTCGATCTTCTTTTCTAGAGCGTTTCCAGGAAAAGTGGAACCGGTTTTGCGGTTCGGAAACGCGACAAAACAAGAAGTTAGAGCACCTGATCTGATTCCATCAGATCAGGTGCTCTAGGTTCAATCGACATTCAGGATTCAATTCTGTCGGGGAGTGTGATTCATGGGTTTCCAGATTCAATGATCTGGAGG
>NZ_QQNH01000007.1 GCF_003345525.1 Pelagibacterium lacus | reverse complement strand
ATAGGTGGACGACTTTTAAGCCGCCCGCAGCAGGACAATCCAGCCGCTACCGTGGACTAATTTTGCACCGCCGTTCTCACACGGGGTCCAAGCCCGTTCTGTGGGGCTCGTCCATCATCGGCTTTGGAGCCTATACATATACCAACTCGGCAAACAAATCCGCCGACTGGCCGCTGGTCGGGTTTTCCCCGCGCAAGGCCAATCTCACGCTCTATATCGTCCCCGGCTTCCGCCGCCATGCCGAACTGATGCAGCGTTTGGGGAAGCACACCACCGGAAAATCCTGCCTCTATATCAAGCGGCTGTCCGATATCGATCCGGGCGTGCTCGAAGACCTCGTCACGGCATCGGTCGCCTATATGCGCGAAACCTATCCGACCAGATAGCAAGAGACCGCAGCGCCGGGCGGACGACTGCGGTCTCCATATAACTTCCGCCGCGCTGTTGAGGGCTTGGGGGACTACAGCGGAAGCATGTCCGCCGGTGCATGGGCTCGTTTGCCAGTCCGACAGACGCTTCCAATATCGGCGCATATTGCGGCGACAAAAGGCCCAATCACCGAACTGTGATTTTTCGGCGCTACCATGGCGAGCCATTGCGCCGTTCGCGCTAAACTGGCAAGTCTGAGATAAAAATCAAGAACAAGAACAGGATGCCCCGATGAAACTCATTATGCCCGATCCGCTTCCCCTCAAGTCTTTCTCCGATCCCGTGCAGGCTTGGGAATATGTGTGCGAAATCTATGATCGCAATACGAGTTTCATCCGCGACCATCTGCTCAATCTGACCCGCGGAAAAGTCCCGCCGGGCAAGATCCGGGCGCTCTATCCGAAAGTGCAGGTTCTCTCGACCAGTTTCCAGCAAAACGCCAGTTCCCGGCTGGCCTACGGGTTCCTGCACAGCCCTGGGCTGTACCAGACGACGCTGACCCAGCCCAAGCTGTTCCACAAATATCTTATCGAGAATTTCTCGCTGATTTTGAAGAACCACGGCGCGCAGATCGAGGTTGGGCAATCCGATACGCCCATACCGCTGCACTTCGCCGTCGACCCCAAGGAGCGCGTTGAAGGCGACACGCTGCTCGATATCGGCGTGCCCCTGCGCGATCTGTTCGACGTGCCCGATCTGGCGCATGTGGACGACGAGATCGCCAATGGTACCTTCATCCCGCCCGCCGGCGGCCCCTACCCGCTTGCCGCGTTCACCGGGCCTCGGGTCGACTATTCGCTGCACCGGCTCAACCACTATACCGGGACCACTCCGGAGCACTTCCAGAATTTCGTGATCTTCACCAATTACCAGTTCTATATCGAGGAATTCACCCGCCTGGCGCATCAGTGGATGGCGGATGGGCACGAGTTCTACGAAAGTTTCATCGAGCCGGGCAATGTGATCACCAACAACGCGCGCATCGGCGGCGCGACAGAGGGCGTTCATCCGGTGCGCCAGCCGCAAATGCCCGCCTATCATCTGACCGCTCCCAATGGGCGCGGGATCACGATGATCAATATCGGGGTCGGGCCGTCCAACGCCAAGACGGCGACGGACCATATCGCGGTGCTGCGCCCCCATGCCTGGCTGATGCTGGGCCACTGCGCCGGTCTGCGCAATTCCCAGTCACTGGGCGACTATGTCCTGGCCCATGGCTATGTCCGGGAGGACCACGTCCTCGATGACGACCTGCCGGTGACGGTGCCCATCCCGGCGCTGGCCGAAATTCAGGTGGCCCTGCAGGAAGCCGTCGAGGAAATTACCCATCTCGAGGGGTTGGAAGCCAAGGCGATCATGCGCACGGGCACGGTGTTCACCATCGACAACCGCAACTGGGAGTTGCGTGACCAGAGCGAAATCATCCGGCGCCTGAGCCAATCGCGCGCCATCGCCCTCGATATGGAAAGTGCGACGATCGCTGCCAACGGTTTCCGGTTCCGGGTGCCGTATGGCACCCTGCTCTGCGTGTCGGACAAGCCCCTGCATGGGGAATTGAAGCTGCCGGGCATGGCCTCCGACTTCTACCGCACCCAGGTCAATCGCCACCTGCTGATCGGGTTGAAGGCAATGGAAATCCTGCGCAACCAGCCGATCGAGCGCTTGCATTCGCGCAAATTGCGCAGCTTCGCCGAAACCGCCTTCCAATAGAAAAGGGCGCCGCTGACGGCGCCCTTTGTCGTTCCTATTTGAGCGCCAAGCTCTCGTTGACGGTCACCGCCGTCATATTGACGATACCGCGGCTGGTCACCGAGGGCGCCAGAATATGGGCCGGGTGCCGCGTTCCCATCAGGATCGGGCCGACCGGCAGCGCGTTGTTCATCTCCTTGAGCAGGGTCAGGGAGAGATTGGCGCTTTCGAGGTTGGGGAAGATCAACAGGTTCGCTTCGCCCTTGAGGACGGAGTCCGGGATGTAGCGCTCGCGCAGCGTCTGGTTCAGGGCGAGGTCGCCCTGCATCTCGCCTTCGGCGATCAGGTCTGGGGCCACGTCCTTCAGCTTCTGATACGCCTCCTGCATCTTGGCCGAAGAGGTGCCGTCGCGCGATCCGAAGTTCGAATATGACAGCAAGGCCGCCTTGGCTTCGATGTTGAAGCGCTTGAGATGGTCGCGCGCCTGGAGCGTAATTGCGACGATCTCGTCGGCGCTCGGGTCCATGTTGACATAGGTGTCGGCGAGGAAGAACACCCCGCGCGGCATGATCAGCATGGAAAGTGCGGACACGTCGGAAACGCCATCGGAGAGGCCGATGACCGACTTGATATCGCGCACATGCTTGATATACCGGCCCTGGAGACCGCAGATCAGGCCATCGGCATCGCCGCGATTGACCGCGAGGGCCCCGATGACCGTCGTATTGGTGCGCACGATGGTGCGGGCGGTGTCGGGGGTGACGCCCGAACGCCCGACAAGGGTATGGAACTCGGCGACATATTCCTTGTAGCGGGGATCGTCCTCGGGATTGATGATCTCGAAATCCTTGCCCGGCGACAATTGCAGGCCCATGCGCTCGATGCGCTGCTCGATCACATAGGGCCGGCCGATAAGAATGGGCTGCGCCATTTTCTCTTCGAGGATGACCTGAGTGGCCCGCAGCACGCGCTCGTCCTCGCCATCCGCGAAGGCGATGCGCTGGCCCTGCTCCCTTGCCCTCTCCATCATCGGCTTCATCACCATGCCGGAGCGGAAGACGAAGCGGTTGAGGCTGTCCTTATAGGCTTCGAAATCCTCGATGGGACGCCGTGCAACGCCGGACTCCATGGCCGCCTTGGCGACCGCCGGGGCAATGCGCAGGATGAGGCGCTGGTCGAACGGATTGGGGATGAGATAATCGCGCCCGAAGGTGGAAGCGCCGCTGGGGATGGCTTCCAGCACCGGCTCATGCGCCAGCCTGGCGATCGCATGCGCGGCCGCGGCCTTCATTTCCTCGTTGATCTGCGTGGCGCCCACATCGAGCGCGCCACGGAAGATGAAGGGGAAGCACAGCACGTTGTTGACCTGGTTCGGATAGTCCGAACGCCCGGTGCAGATCATGGCGTCGGGGCGCACTTCCTGCGCGATCTCCGGCATGATCTCGGGCACCGGATTGGACAGCGCCAGAATCAGGGGATTCTCGGCCATGTCCTTCAGCATCTCGGGCTTCAGCGCACCGGCTGCCGAAAGGCCGAGGAAGATGTCGGCGCCGTCCATGACCTCGGCCAGGGACGTCTTGTCGCTGTCCTGGGCGAAGGCGCCCCGCCAGCGGTCGACCAGATTGTCGCGCTTTGTGGTGACCAGCCCTTCCCGGTCGGCGATCCAGATATTTTCGCGCTTGGCCCCGACGGTCATCAGCATGTTGAGGCAGGCGATGGCCGCCGCGCCGGCGCCGGAGGTGCAGATCTTGGCCTTGGCGATATCCTTGCCCGCCAGCTGCAGCCCATTGAGGACGGCGGCGGCGACGATGATGGCGGTGCCGTGCTGGTCGTCATGGAAGACCGGGATCGGCATGCGCTCCCGGAGGGCCTCTTCGATCTCGAAGCAGTCCGGGGCTTTGATGTCCTCGAGGTTGATGCCGCCGAAGCTGGGCCACAGGGGGGCCACGGTCTCGATGAACTTGGCCGGATCGAGCTCGTCGATCTCGATGTCGATCGAATCGATGCCGGCAAATTTCTTGAACAGGACGGCCTTGCCTTCCATCACCGGCTTGGAGGCCAGCGCGCCGATATTGCCCAAGCCGAGGACGGCCGTGCCGTTCGAGATCACCGCCACCATGTTGGCGCGCGAGGTATAGCGCGCGGCAAGGTCCGGGTTCTCCGCAATCTCGAGGCAAGGGGCCGCCACGCCGGGCGAATAAGCCAGGGCCAGGTCGCGCTGATTGGCGAGCGGCTTTATGGGCGCGATCTCGATCTTGCCGGGCTTTGGATACTCATGGAAATGCAGCGCGGCTTCTTTGAGCGCCTTCTGCGGATCACGCGGTTCGTCGGTCATGCCATCTCCTCGAATTGCGGCCTTTTACTGCCACCAAACCGGGCAAAATGAAAGGCTTGGCGTCAATCTTTCACATCGATGATTTCGGGGCCGGGAGCCAGGCTCAGGCGGCCACGTCGCGGGCGAGATTGCTCTGCCGATCCTGGGGCTTGAGGGCGTTGGCGAGGGTGAGGAACGGCGCGAGGGGCATGGGGCGCGCAAAGAGATAGCCCTGGGCGTTCACCACCCCCTTGGCCCGCAGGTACAGCGCCTGTTCCTGCGTCTCGACGCCCTCGGCAATGATGTCGATATCGAGTTCGCGCGCCATAGCGATCAATCCATCGACCACGGGGACGGGCTCGGATGGGTCCTTGATCATGTCGATGAAGATCTTGTCGATCTTGATGATGTCGATGCCAAGCGTCTGGAGATAGGCCAGGTTGGAGTGGCCCGTCCCGGCGTCGTCCATGGCGATTCGCACGCCCAGCTTGTGCATGGCCGTCATCACGCGGTTGGCGGCATTGCGGTCGTCGAGCGGACGGCGCTCGGTGATCTCGAACACCAACTGCCTGTAGGAGATGCCGCTGCCGCCGAACACCGATTGAATGTCGTCGACGACCGAGCCGTCGCGGAAGTGCCCTTCGAAGAGATTGATCGACACCTTGAAGTCGGGCACCTCGCTGCACAGGGTTTCGAGGTCGCCCCGCACCTGCTCCATCAGGCTCAGCGTCATGGGGATGGCGAGGCCGCTCACTTCCGCATAGTCGATGAAGGCGCCCGGCGGCACGATCTCGCCATTGCGCTTGACCCAGCGGATCAGGACTTCGCAGCCGGTCAGCTTGCCGGTCCGCAGATTGATCACCGGCTGGTAGTAGGGCTTCAATTCACCGGCCATTATGCCGCGTTCGAGATCGAAGGAGCGGATCTTGGTCCGGCGCGCAAACTGCAGGGCCAGGACCAGGATCAGGGCGCCCAGCAGGCACCCGCCTATGGTGAAGCCGACATCGAGTTGCGCATATTGGGCCCGCACCTCGGCGAACGGCACGCTGGCTTCGGCGCGCAGGGGAATGGCGTCCGCGAAGGATCGGGCGACGAGGTAGTTTTCGTTCCCCGTCACGGGCCGGCCGTGCTCATTGCCGCGCACCAGTATCGTCGTTCCATTGGTGAGCGAGAGTTGCAGCAGTTCGGCCGCGCCGAGCTGGGGCATGTCGGTCCGCATCAGGATGGGCGAGGCGAGGACGAAGGCCGAAATGCTGCGGTCGGGGCCGAAGGATTGCGTGAGCTTGAGCAAGGGGGCCGCATTGCCGTCCAGCGTCACGACGCTCAGGGATTCCGTGGCGCCGGGGATGGTCAGGTTTTCAGAATGCACCCGGTAGCTGACGGCCTGGCCGAATGCGGAGCAATATTGGATGCCATCGCGGTTCTCGACCACGATCTGGCGCAGGAAGGGATTGCCCATCAGTTCGGCGTTGACATTGTCCATGAAGGTCGCGGCGCAAAGCGAGGGGCTGTTGGCGACGATGTTGCGCAGCGATTGCAGGCCGTCCTGCACGGAAAGCTGGGAATCATGGGTGACGGCCGCCGCTATGCGCCGCAATTCGCTGGTCTCCCGTGCCCTGACATATCCGTCGAGCACAAAGTCGACTGCCACCACCGGCAGAAGGGCCAGCAGCGCGGTCAAGACCAGCAATATTTGCGAGATCCTGGGTCGCACGCCCTGCCCGATGGTTTGAAACTCTCAAACCACTTTAGGGTCAAGGCTTTAAGTGGGCATTAATACTGCCCACCAAGCGCGTTACGAGCTTTTCTTGTCCGCCGGCAGGTTCAGCCGCAGATGCAACTCGCGCAATTGCCTCGGGCTGGCTTCGCTGGGGGCGCCCATCAGGAGGTCTTCGGCCTGCTGATTCATCGGGAAGAGCGTGATTTCGCGCAGGTTCTGCACGCCGCACAGCAGCATGACGATACGATCGACGCCAGCCGCCATGCCGCCATGCGGCGGCGCCCCGTACTGGAAGGCCCGATAGAGCCCGCCGAACCGGTCCTCGACGTCCTGGCGCGAGAGCCCCACCTTCTCGAAGGCGGCGATCATCGTGTCGGGCTCCTGGTTACGGATGGAGCCGGAGGCGATTTCATACCCATTGCAGACCGCATCGTACTGATAGGCCTTGATCGACAACGGATCGTCGCCCGACAGCGCTTCCTTGCCGCCCTGCGGCATGGAGAACGGGTTGTGGGCAAATTCGAGCTTCTTTTCGTCCTCATCCCATTCGTAGAACGGGAAATCGACGATCCAGCACAGCGCGAAGCTGTCCAGATCGATGAGATCCAGATCGGTTCCGACCTTGGTGCGCGCCGCGCCGGCAAAGCTATGGAATTTGGACGGAACGCCACACACGAAGAAGACCGCATCGCCATCGGCGAGCCCGAGCTGGGTGCGGATGGCATCGGTCCGCTCCTCGCCGATATTCTTGGCGATCGGTCCCGAGCCCGCACCGTCCTTGAAGAAGATGTAGCCAAGACCCGGCTGGCCTTCGGACTGGGCCCAGGCATTCATGCGGTCGCAAAAGGCGCGGCTTCCGCCGGTCGGCGCGGGGATCGCCCAGACTTCGACCTTCGGATCTCCGGCGATCTGGTTGGCGAAGACCTTGAAGCCGGACCCGCGGAAATGCTCGGTCACGTCCTGCATCTCGATCGGGTTGCGCAGGTCGGGCTTGTCCGAGCCGTATTTGCGCAGCGCGACGTCATAGGGAATGCGCGGGAAATCCTGCGTTACTTTCTTGCCGTCGGCGAACTGTTCGAACACGCCGCGCAGCACGGGCTCCATGGTTTCCCAGATTTCCTCCTGGGTGACGAAGCTCATTTCCACGTCGAGCTGATAGAACTCGCCCGGCAGGCGATCGGCGCGCGGGTCCTCGTCGCGAAAGCATGGCGCGATCTGGAAATAGCGGTCGAACCCGGCCACCATCAGCAGTTGCTTATATTGCTGCGGCGCTTGCGGCAGGGCGAAGAACTTGCCCGGATGAATGCGGCTCGGAACGAGGAAGTCGCGAGCGCCTTCCGGCGACGAGGCGGTCAGGATGGGGGTCGAATATTCGCCAAAGCCGATATCCGTCATCCGGCGGCGCATGTCGGCGATGATTCTGGACCGCTTGACGATATTGGCATGCAGGGTTTCCCGCCGCAGATCGAGGAAGCGATAGCGCAGCCGGATATCCTCGGGATAGTCGGGCTCGCCGAAGACGGGAAGCGGCAGTTCGGCCGACTTGCCCAGGATTTCGATATCGCGAATGAACACCTCGACCTCACCGGTCGGCAGGTTCTTGTTGATGGTTTCGGGGGTGCGCGACTTCACCTCGCCATCCACCCGGATCACCCATTCGGCGCGCACGGTTTCCGCAAGGGAGAAGGCCGGCGAATCCGGATCGATGACGCATTGCGTCATGCCGTAGTGATCGCGCAGATCGATGAACAGCAATCCGCCATGGTCGCGAATGCGATGCACCCATCCCGAGAGCCGGGCAGTCGAGCCGACATCTGCCTTGGTGAGCTGGGCGCAGGTGTGCGAACGATAGCGATGCATCACGAACAAACTTTCGAAACGGAGTGGGAATTCGTGGGCGAAAAGCGCATGTGACGCCAGAAATGTCAAGCATGCAAAGCCATTGGCGGCAGGGCGGTCGGCTCCCCGCGTATGGCACGGCCTCGGCTCTCTCGGCTCAGGCGGCCAGCGTCACCACGACGGCACCGCTTCGCGTCGCGACGATCGTATGTTCGTACTGCACGCATGGCGCCTGGGGAAAGCTGACCAGCGTCCAGGGATCGTCGGAGGATTTTTCTTCCGCCATCTGGCCGCCCAGGGACAGGAAGGGTTCCACCGTGAAGACGAGCCCATCGGCGATGCGCCGCCGCTCTGAGCGGTCGGGCCAGGTCGGAATTTCGCCCGGATCGTCATGCAGGCCGTAGCCGATTCCATGGCTGGCCAGGTTGCGAAGCAGCGTATAGCCATTGCTGCCGGCAAATTTGCCGATGGCGTTGCCGATGTCGGCCAACCGCCCCCCTGCCCGCACGGCCCGAATGCCCGCCCACATGGCCTTCTTGCCGTCGCGGCAGAGTTTTTCGAGCTGCCGGTTGCCACCCGGCGGGACGATATAGGACGCGCCCGTATCGGCGAAAATACCGTCCTTTTCGGCCGACACATCGATATTGATCAAATCGCCGGCCGCAATGACCCGCTCGCCCGGAATGCCGTGGGCGACTTCCTCATTGACCGAGATGCAGGTGGCGCCGGGGAACTGATACGTCACCTCGGGCGCCGATCTTGCGCCCTGCTCCTCGAGGACCTTGCGGCCGATATCGTCGAGTTCCCTGGTGGTCATCCCCGGCTCGAGGGCCGCCGTCATGGTGTCACGCGCAATCGCGCAGATGCGCCCGATGGCCTTGAGACGGACCAGTTCTTCCTCGGTGGTGATGGTCATCCTAGTGCTTGAGCGCGTGGAAGCGCGCCAGCAGGCCCAGAGTCGAGCTGTCATGTTCGCCAGAGGACGCGGTGTCCTCCACCTCGGGCAACAAGGCCTTTGCCAGTTGCTTGCCCAGTTCGACCCCCCACTGATCGTAGGAATTGACGTTCCAGATCACGCCCTGAACGAACACCTTGTGCTCGTAAAGCGCTACCAGCTTGCCCAGGGTGGCCGGGTCGAGCTGGGAATAGAGTATGGTGTTGGACGGGCGATTGCCGGGAAAGACCTTGTGCGGGACGAGCGCCTTGATCTCTTCCTTGGAGAGACCGGTTCCCTTGAGATCGGCCGCCGCTTCCTCCTTGGTCTTGCCCAGCATCAGGGCTTCGGACTGCGCGAAGCAATTGGCCACCAGCTTGGCGTGATGGGGCGGCATCGCCTCGTGCGGATTGGCGGCAACGAGGAAATCGCACGGGATCACCGAGGTGCCCTGGTGGATCAGCTGATAGAAGGCGTGCTGGCCGTTGGTCCCCGGCTCGCCCCAGATGATCGGCCCGGTTTCCCAGCGCGCCGATTTGCCATTGAGGGTCACCGACTTGCCATTGGATTCCATGTCCTGCTGCTGCAGATAGGCCGGAAACCGCGACAGGCGCTGATCATAGGGCAGCACCGCATGGGTCGCGAAGCCCCAGGCATTGCGATACCAGACGCCAAGCAGGCCCATGATCACCGGCAGGTTCTCTTCGAGCGGTGCGGTGCGGAAATGCTGGTCCATTTCATAGGCGCCGCGCAGGAAGGCCTCGAAATTGTCGTAGCCGACGGCAATGGCCACCGGCAGGCCGATGGCCGACCAGACCGAATAGCGCCCGCCGACCCAGTCCCAGAACCCGAAAATACGATCCTCACGAATGCCGAAGGCCTGGCAGCCCTCGATATTGGTCGACACCGCGGCGAAATGGTCGTTGACGGCCTGTTCGCCCAGCGCGTCGGCCAGCCATTTGCGAGCCGAATGCGCGTTGGTCATCGTCTCGTCGGTGGTAAAGGTCTTGGACGCCACGATGAACAGCGTGCGCGCGGGGTCGAGGGTCTTCAGTGTGTCGTGGATATGGGCGCCGTCGACATTGGAAACGTAGTGGGCGTGCAGGTTCGGACGCATATAGGGCGCCAGCGCCAGCGTGACCATGGCCGGCCCCAGATCCGATCCGCCGATGCCGATATTGACGATATCGGTGAACTGGTCGCCCAGGGCGCCCCGGATCGCGCCGTCGCGGATGTCGTTGGAAAAGCCCTCGATGCGAGCCAGAACGTCCCGCACGCCGGCCATGACATCGGCGCCATCCACCAGCACCGGGTCGTCCCCAAAATAGCGCAGCGCCATATGCAGCACGGAGCGGTGCTCGGTGCTGTTGATCGGCTCGCCCGCCCACATGGCATCGCGACGCGCCTCGATATCCACATCGCGCGCAAGGTCGAACAGGGCCCGCATCGACTGGCTGTCGATGCGATTTTTGGAATAATCGAGCAGGAGATCGCCGGCGCTGACGGAATATGTCGAGAAGCGGTCGGGATCATGTACGAACAGTTCGCGCATTGTCGTGCGCATGAGCCGCTTTTTCTGCTGTTTCAGGCCCTCGAAAGCGGCTTTGCGCGCTTTGTTCGACATGCTTAAATCCCTATTCAAGCGCCGGCAAATCGCCCTTGATCCAGCCTTCGCGGACCGATGCGCAATATTGATCGAAAGTCGAATATTCAATCGCATTTCGCATGCCCGCCATCAACTCCTGATAATAGGAAAGGTTGATCTGGCTCAAAATCATGGCGCCCAATATCTCCTCGCACCGCACGAGATGGTGCAGGTAGGCGCGGGAAAAGCGGCGGGCGGTCGGATTGGGCGACGTCTCGTCCAAGGGGCGGGGATCGTCCTTGTGCCGTGCATTCTTGAGATTGACCACGCCAAAGCGCGTATAGGCATGCCCGTGGCGCCCGGCCCTCGTGGGATGGACACAATCGAACATGTCGATGCCCCGCGCGACCGCGCCGAGCAAATCGTCGGGCTTGCCCACGCCCATCAGGTAGCGCGGCTTCTCGGTCGGCAGATGGGGGGTGATCTCATCGAGAACGGAAAACATCACGTCCTGGGGTTCGCCGACGGCAAGCCCGCCAACGGCGTAGCCATGAAAGCCGATCTCGATGAGGTGTCGCGCTGAGCGGGCGCGGAGATGGTGATTGTCGCCGCCCTGGACGATGCCGAACAGCGCCCTGCCCTTGGCGTCGTTGAAGGCCTGCTTCGAGCGTTCCGCCCAGCGCACGGAGAGTTCCATCGCCCGGTTAAGCTCGTCCTCTTCGGCCGGCAGGCTCACACATTCGTCAAGCTGCATGATGATATCGGAATCGAGCAGCTTCTGGATTTCGATGGAGCGCTCGGGCGTCAGGCTGTGGGACGAGCCGTCAATATGGGACTTGAAGGTGACCCCCTGCTCGTCGAGCTTGCGCAGTTTGGCGAGGCTCATCACCTGAAAGCCGCCGGAATCGGTGAGGATCGGACGGGGCCAATCCATGAAGTCGTGCAATCCGCCCATGCGGGCCACCCGCTCGGCGCCGGGGCGCAGCATGAGGTGATAGGTGTTGCCCAGAACGATATCGGCCCCGGTGTCCCGCACCTGCTCGGGATACATGGCCTTGACGGTCCCGGCGGTTCCCACCGGCATGAAGGCCGGTGTCCTGATGTCGCCGCGCGGCGTGTCGATCTGCCCGCGACGGGCCCGGCCATCGGTGGCTTGAAGGGTAAACCGAAAATCCTGTGTCATTGGTCCGGCCGAAAAAGAAGCGAGGAGTCGCCGTAGGAATAGAAGCGATATTGGGTATCGATCGCGTGCCTATAGGCTTTGTGCATGGTCTCCAAGCCGCAAAATGCGGAAACCAGCATGAACAGCGTCGAGCGCGGCAGGTGAAAATTGGTCATCAGCACATCGACGACCCGAAACGGGAAGCCGGGGGTGATGAAGATATCCGTTTCGCCGGCAAACGGTTCGAGCGTACCGGTCTTTTGGGCCGCGCTCTCGAGAAGCCGCAGGCTGGTGGTGCCGACGGCGACGATGCGGCCGCCCCGCTGTTTCGCCGCCGTGACCCGCGCGACCACCTCGGCAGAAACGACGCCCCATTCCGCGTGCATCCTGTGGTCTTCGGTATCGTCTGCCTTCATGGGCAGGAAGGTGCCGGCCCCAACATGAAGCGTTATATATTCGATGCTTACGCCGATCTCTTCCAGTCTTTTCAGAAGTTCAGGCGTAAAGTGCAAGCCCGCTGTAGGCGCGGCGACGGCGCCGTCATGCTCGGCATAAACGGTCTGATAATCGGTCTTGTCGCGATCTTCCAGCGCCCGCTTGGCCCCGATATAGGGCGGCAATGGCATGGCGCCGCGCGCCTTGATGGCCTCATCGAGCCGGGCATCCGACAGATCGAAAGCGAGGGTGACCTGGCCCTCTTCGATCGCCGTCACCGTAGCCATCATCTCATCGAGGCCGTCGATTTCGGACGTCGCGCCGAAAGCGATACGATCACCCGCTTTCAGGCGCTTGGCTGGTCGGGCAAAGGCAAGCCAGGTATTGCCGTCGACGCGCTTATGCAGATTGACGGAAACCGAGGCCGAAAACGCCTCCCGATGGCGGATGCCTTTCAATTCCGCAGGGATGACCCGCGTGTCATTGACTACGAGAACATCCCCGGGTCGAAGAAGACCATCGAGATTGGACACTGTGCGATCCGACAGCATGCCTTTTTCGTCCACCACGAGCAGTTTTGCACTGTCGCGCGGCGAAGCCGGATGCAGCGCGATGCGGTCCTCGGGCAGTTCGAAATCGAAAAGATCGACTTTCATTACGCTACACTCAAAAAATGAACCCCGGCCATCGCCGGGGTTCTAGCCTGCCAATACAGGGAATGCAAAATCATTGGCGCGGCAAATATCAGGCCGCGTCGGCCGCGACTTTCATCGAGACGATCTTGTCCGGATTGCGCACGGGTTCGCCTTTTTCGAGCTGATCGACAACATCCATGCCTTCGATGACCTTGCCGAACACCGAATACTGGCCATTGAGCCAGGAGGCTTCGTCGAAGCAGATGAAGAACTGCGAATTGGCCGAGTTGGGATTGGCCGCGCGAGCCGCGGAAACGGTGCCACGCACATGCTTTTCCTGGCTGAATTCGGCCTTGAGATCGGGCTTGTCCGAACCGCCGGTGCCGTTGCCCTTGGGGCAGCCGACCTGGGCCATGAAGCCGTCGATCACGCGGTGGAAGACGATGCCGTCATAGAAGCCTTCGCGGGTCAACTCCTTGATGCGGTTGACATGTTCGGGTGCGAGGTCGGGGCGCAGTTCGATGGTGACCGTGCCCTTGGTCGTCTCCATTATGATGGTGTTTTCCGGATCCTTGATATCGGCCATGTTTGGTTCCTTATTGTCGATTATTGGGCTTGTGTGACGCGAAGCGACACCATTATGTCGGGGTCGGTGACAGCGCCATTGGCGCTGGCCGGGCCTTTCTTGAGGCCGTCGACCAGATCCATCCCCTCGATGACATTGCCGAACAGGGTGTACTGGCCGTTGAGGTGAGGAGAGTCGGCGGTGACGATGAAGAACTGCGAGTTGGCGGAATTGGGATCCATGGAACGAGCCATGCCGAGCGTTCCGCGAACGAAGGATTCATTGGAGAACTCCGCCGCCAGATCGGGCAGGTCCGATCCGCCGGTGCCATTGCCGCGGGGATCGCCGGTCTGGGCCATGAAACCATCGATGACGCGATGGAATTTCAGCCCGTCGTAAAAGCCGGAATTGGCCAATTCTGTCATCCGCGCCACGTGCTGGGGCGCCAGGTCGGGCCGCAGGGCGATGGTGACCTCGCCGGTCTCCAGGGTGAGGATCGCGATCGGCGCGTCGGCGGGAATTTCCGCTGCAGGCGCTTGCGCATTGGCGGGCGTTTGCCCAAACGGCAGATAGGGCCATGCCAGCATGACCGCGAAAAGGCCCACCAGGGCAAAGACCAGCGCGCCGATTGGACGGCTGGCGGTTTTTTGGGCGTGTCTTGCCATCATTGCTCCAGAAGTTTGAGGACGGCGCGCGGGACGAAGGGCGTTATATCCCCGCCCATCTGCGAGATCTGGCGCACCAGCGTTGCGGAAATATGGCGCACATAAGGACTGGCCGGAACAAAGACCGTCTGGATGTCGGGCGCCATCTGGGCATTCATGCCCACCATCTGCATTTCATAATTGTAGTCGGTCGTATCGCGCAGGCCGCGAATGACGATGCCGGCGCCGAACCGCTGGGCCGCCTGCACCATAAGCCCGTCGAATTCGACGATCTCGATGGCGACACCCTTGCGCGTCCCGATCGCTCCCGCCGTCTCGACGAGCAGGCTGCGCCGCTGATCGACCGAGAGCATGGGCTGCTTGGCGGCGTGCATGCCGATGCCGACCACCAGCCTGTCGACGAGTTTGCAGGCCCGCTCGATTACATCGAGATGGCCATTGGTGACCGGATCGAAGGACCCAGGATAAAAGCCTACGCGTTCGCTCATGTGCCGGGTTTTCTCATGGGTGGGGAAAGAGCGCAAGCGGCATGGAGGACCATGCCGCTCGTTGATCAGGCCGGATCGCTGTCGGTTTCGGCTTCCGGGTCGTCGCCGTGCTCGGGTTCGCTGATCCGCTCAACCGAGACCACCTTCTCATCGGCGGCGGTGCGGAAGACGGTAACGCCCTGGCTCGAGCGCCCGACGATCCGGATGCCCTCGACCGGAACGCGGATCACCTGCCCGCCATCGGTCACCAGCATGAGCTGGTTCTCGTCCTCGACGGGGAAGGAGCCGACGAGCTTGCCGTTGCGGGCGTTGACCGCCATGGCGACGATGCCCTTGCCGCCGCGCCCGGTCACCCGATACTCGAAGGACGAGGTGCGCTTGCCGAAGCCCTTTTCGGAGATGGTGAGGACGAATTGCTCCGCCGCGCTCATGGCCGCATAGCGTTCCTGTTCCAGCGGCGCATCGCCGGACCCTTCATCGTCCGTCTCCCCGCCATCGTCGGCCTCGCCGCGAACCGCGCGGCTCATCTTGAGATAGGCGGCGCGTTCGTCGGCGGTCGCCTCGAAATGCCGCAGGATCGACATGGCGATCACGTCATCGCCCTCGGCGAGATTGATGCCCCGCACGCCCGTCGAATCCCGGCCCTTGAACACGCGCACATCGGTGATGGCAAAGCGAATGCACTGGCCGTTGGCGGTGGTGATGAGAATATCGTCGGTCTCGGACGCCGTCTCGACGCCGACAATGCCGTCGCCCTCATCGAGCTTCATGGCGATCTTGCCGTTCTGGCGAACCTCGACGAAATCGGAAAGCTTGTTGCGGCGCACATTGCCCGATCGCGTCACGAACATGACGTCGAGGCTGGCCCAGCTTTCCTCGTCCTCCGGCAGCGGCATGATCGAGGTGATGCGCTCCCCTTCCTCGAGCGGAAGCATGTTGATCAGGGCCTTGCCGCGCGCCTGCGGCGCCGCGACCGGAAGCCGCCAGACCTTCATCTTGTAGACGATGCCGCGGGACGAGAAGAACAGCACCGGGGTGTGGGTATTGGCCACGAACAGCCGCGACACGAAATCCTCGTCGCGGGTCGACATGCCCGAACGTCCCTTGCCCCCACGCCGCTGGGCGCGATAGGTCGAAAGCGGAACGCGCTTGATGTAGCCGGCGTGGGAAACCGTCACCACCATGTCTTCACGCGCGATCAGGTCCTCATCGTCCAGATCGCCGGCGAATTCGTCGATCGTGGTGAGACGCGGGGTGGCGTATTGCTCCCTGATTTCGGAGAGCTCGGCACGGATGATGCCGAGAACGCGCTCGCGCGACCGCAGGATGTCGAGATAGTCCTTGATCTGCTCGCCCAGGGCGTTGAGTTCATCGCCGATCTCGTTGCGGCCCAGGGCCGTGAGGCGCGACAGGGTGAGGGCAAGAATGGCGCGGGCCTGTTCGTCGGACAGCCGGAAGGTCCCGTCCGCATTGGTCTTGTGCCGGGGATCGTCGATCAGGCTGATCAGATCGATCACATCGGCCGCCGGCCAATCGCGCTCAAGCAGCTTTTCGCGCGCCGTCGCCGGATCAGGCGAGGAACGGATCAGGCGGATCACCTCGTCGACATTGTTGACGGCCACCAGAAGCCCGACCAGCACATGGGCACGGTCACGGGCCTTGTTGAGCAGGAACCGGGTCCGACGCGTGATCACTTCCTCGCGGAAGTCGAGAAACGCCTCGAGGATGTTCTTGAGCGGCATCAGTTCGGGCTTGCCGCCGTTGAGCGCCACGAAATTGCACCCGAAGGAGGTTTGGAGCATCGAGTAGCGGTAGAGCTGGTTGAGCACCACATCGGCGACGGCGTCGCGCTTGATCTCGATGACCACCCGCATGCCCTGGCGGTCGGATTCGTCTCGGATGTCGGCGATCCCCTCGATGCGCTTGTCGCGCACCATCTCGGCGATCTTCTCGATCATCGTGGCCTTGTTCACCTGATAGGGAATCTCGTGAACGATCAGGGCTTCGCGCTCCTTGCGCACCTCCTCAACGGTGACGCGCCCACGCATGAGCACCGACCCCCGGCCGGTCTCATAGGCCGAGCGGATGCCGGACTTGCCGATGATGATGCCGGCGGTGGGAAAATCCGGCCCCGGCATGATTTCCATCAGTTCATCGACGGTGATGGCGGCATTGTCCATCAGCGCCAGACAGGCGTCGATCACCTCGCCCAGATTGTGGCTGGGGATATTGGTGGCCATGCCCACGGCGATGCCGCCGCCGCCATTGACCAGCAGGTTGGGGAAGCGGGCCGGAAGCACGGTGGGCTCCCTTTCGCTCGCATCGTAGTTGTCGCGGAAATCGACCGTATCCTTGTCGAGGTCGTCGAGCAGGGAGTTGGTGACCTTTTCCATGCGCGCTTCGGTGTACCGCATGGCGGCGGGCATATCGCCGTCGACCGAGCCGAAATTGCCCTGCCCGTCGATCAGGGGCACCCGCATGGAGAAGGTCTGTGCCATGCGGACCAACGACATATAGACGGCATCATCGGAGTGCGGATGATATTTACCGATCACGTCGCCGACCACGCGTGCCGACTTGCGATAGGGCTTGTTGTGTTCATAGCCCTGCTCATGCATGGAGAACAGGATGCGGCGATGCACGGGTTTCAATCCGTCGCGAACGTCGGGAAGCGCGCGCGAAACGATCACGCTCATGGCGTAATCGAGATAGGACTGGCGCATTTCGTCGGAAATCGAGACGGCATTTATGCCCGAGGGCAGGATGTCACCCGAATTGTCTTCTGGCGTATCGGTCACGATGCTCGTTTCTGAGACTGATTCTTCTGGACATCGGTTTATGCGATTCCGATGAAAGAAGCCAGTTTGGCGCCCGATTGTGGTGTTCCCAAACCACACTTATTCCGCAAATGGCGCCCATTGATATCGATTACACAATGTCTCTTGCGAAGGCGCCGGCAATCGGTTGAATGACGGCCAGCCTTTTTGCCTTTTTACGAGTGATCCCCATGTCCGGCATAAGTTCCTCCCGGAGCGCAGCGCCGCTTCGTTTCGGCGTGCGCCCCGATCGCATCGCGATTTCGCTGCTGTTTCTGACCAATGGATTCCTGATCGGCAGTTGGGCGCCCAAAATTCCCGTGCTCATGGGGCGGCTCGGCATCTCGGAATCGACGATGGGCATGTTCATCCTGGTGTTCGGGCTGGGATCGATCGTCATGATGCCGATCATGGGAGCGCTGACGGCCAGGAACGGCTCGGCGCTGGTGCTCAAAGTCGCTTCGGCCCTGGTCGTGCCGTTCCTGCTGCTGGTAACGCTGGCGCCCGATATCGTCACCACGGCGATCGCCATCGCCGCCTTTGGCGGGTTCACCGGCGGCATGGACGTCGCCATGAACACCAATGCCGTCGCGGTGGAAAAGCGCATGGGGCGGGCGATCATGTCGTCCTGCCACGGTTTCTGGAGCCTCGGAGCGCTGCTGGGCTCCGCCCTGGGCGGGCTGCTCCTGGGATCGGTGGGGGAACTGGGCCATGCTGTCATCCTGACCATGCTGGCGGCAGCGGCGGTGTTCTTCGCCCTGCCCATGCTGGCCGAGGACCAGCCCAGCGCGGAAGAGAGGTCGAAGACCAGATTACGCTTCCCCTCCTCGCCCCTGCCCTATCTCGTCGGCATCATGGCGCTGTTCTCGATGATCCCCGAAGGCGCCATCCTCGACTGGGGCGCGCTCTACCTGCAGCGGGACCATGGGGCCAGCATCGAACTGGCGGCGCTGGGTTTCGCGGCGTTCTCCGCCACCATGGCGATCATGCGATTTGCCGGCGACGCCATTCGCCAGCGGCTGGGCGCAGTGCGCACCTTGCGCATCTGCGGATGCTTCGCCCTCGTCGGCATGATGCTCGGCGCGCTCGCCCCTTCGGCCGAACTGGCCATTGCCGGCTTCGCCCTGGCGGGGATCGGCATCTCCAATATGGTGCCCATCGCCTTTTCCGCGGCGGGCAACCTGCCCGGCGTGCCGTCTGGCATTGGGCTCTCGATCGTGACGGTCACCGGCTATTCGGGTATTCTCGTCGCACCCTCGGCGATCGGGTTCATCGCCGAGCGGACCGGGTTCTCGCCGGTATTGTTCGGCACGGCCCTGCTGGTGCTGGTCACGCTGGCCCTGTCGCGACTGGCGCGATACGGGAACTTCTCCATCGAGTGAGCGGGAACCCGGCATCGGGTCGATGAGTTGACCGGATACCTCGCCAGACAAGGAGTTGCCCCGATGCAGGACATGGATTTCAAGCTCGACCATAAGGCCTGGGTTCTGGTCGCCGATGGGGAAAAGGCCCTGTTCTTCGTGAACAGGGGCAGCCGCACAAGGCCCGATTTTCATGTCGTGCGCGAAATGGAGCAGGACAATCCGCCCACCCGCGAACAGGGCACCGACGCGCCGGGCCGGATGAGCGATCCTGGCCCCAACCAGAGAAGCGCCATGGAGCAGACCGACTGGCATCGGCTGGCCGAGGAGCGGTTCGCCAAGGATGCCGCCGAGTTGCTGTATAAATATGCCCATCAAAACCGCTTCACGGAGATCGTCCTGTGCGCCGCCCCACGCGTACTGGGCGAGTTGCGCAAAGAATTGCACCAGGAGGTCAGTGACCGGGTGATCGGGGAAGTGCCCAAGACACTCACCAACCATCCCGTCGAGCAGATCGAGAAAATCCTCAGCGCGGGTTGATTGGCCGTGCCTGAGAAGGATCAGATCGCCAGTCCGCGTCATCTGGGCGCCGGCGACTGGAAGACGGTGGTGCTGCGGACCTTCAAGACCATGGCGCAGCCCGACACGTCGCTGCGCTGCGCCGGGGTGGCGTTTTTCAGCTTCGTCTCGATCTTCCCGGCGATCGCCATCGTGGTGCTGCTGGTCGGCATCCTCGGCGATCGCGGTTTCCTCATCGACCAGATCGAGCGCCTCTCCGATTTCATGCCCGAGATCGCCCTGACGGTCATCGTCGACCAGCTCGATTCGCTTTTGAACCAGCCGCGTAGCGGCTTGGGCATCGGGCTTGCGGTTTCGGTCGTCGCGGCGCTGTGGAGCGGCTCGCGCGGGGTGGACGCGCTGATCTATGCCGCATCGGCGGCCTATTACGAGCGGCCTCAGCGCAATTTCTTCATTGCGGCGGCGCTGTCCTTCACGGTGACCATCGCTTCGGCGGCCTTCATGATCGTGGCTCTGTCGCTGGTCGCCGCAATTCCCATCATCACCTCGTTCTCGCCCATACCGGGCACCGCGGAACGGCTGGCGCTGCTGCTGCGCTGGCCGGCCTTGATGGCGCTGGCCATCCTCGCCTTCGCGCTCCTCTATCGCTTCACCATCGACCGGCGTTCGGCGCGCATCCGCTGGATCTGGCCTGGTTCGGTACTGGCCTCGCTGTTGTGGATGGGTGTGTGCCTGTTGTTCTCGCTCTATGTGGAGAATTTCGGCGAGTTCGAAGCGAGCTTCGGCTCCCTCGCCGCAGCCGTGGTGCTGCTGTTCTGGCTCTATATCTCGGCCCTGATCTTCGTCCTCGGCGCCGCCTTCAATGCCGAGATCGAATTGCAGACGACCCGCGACACGACGATCGGCCCCGACCGGCCGATGGGCCAGCGCGGCGCCTATGTCGCCGATCACGTGGTCGACTAGGCCTCCAGAACGGCTGCGAACTGTTCCAGCGCGCCGTCGATCTCGTCCCGGGTGATCACCAGGGGCGGAGCAATGCGGATGGTATCGGTGTGGGTATCCTTGGCGAGGATGCCCAAGTCACGCAACGCATAGCAGAATTTCCGCGCGCCGCCGGCTTCGGGATAGAGGTCGATGGCCAGCATCAGCCCCCGGCCCCGGACGCCCTTCACGTGGTTCGAGCGGATCGATCCGAGGCCGTCGAGGAAATAGGGCCCGAGCCGGGCCGCGTTGTCGATCATACCCTCTTCCGAGAGCACCTTGAGGGCCATGCGTGCAACGGCACAGGCCAGAGGATTGCCGCCAAAAGTCGAGCCGTGCTGCCCAGGCTGAAGCACGCCAAGCACATCGGTGTTCGAGAGCACCGCGGAGACGGGATAAAAGCCGCCGGAGAGTGCCTTGCCCAATAGGGTTACATCGGCCTCGATCCCCTCATGCTCTTCGGCCAACAACCGTCCCGTCCGCCCCAGCCCGGTCTGGATTTCGTCGAGTATGAGCATGACGTTGTTTCGGCTGCACAGCTCCCGCACGCGTGTGAAATAGCCGGCGGGCGGGATGATGACTCCCGCCTCGCCCTGGATCGGCTCGACGAGAAAGCCCACGGTGTTGGGGCCGATCGCATGCTCGAAGGCGGCGGCGTCGCCAAAGGGAATGACCTTGAAGCCGGGCGCGAACGGCCCGAAATTGTTGCGTGCCGCGGGGTCCGTGGAAAATCCGACGATGCCCATGGTGCGGCCATGGAAATTGTTGGCGCAGACGATGATCTCGGCGGCGTTCTTCTCGACGCCCTTGACCTCGTAGCCCCATTTGCGCACGGCCTTTATGGCGCTTTCGACCGCCTCGGCGCCGGTGTTCATCGGCAGCACCTTATGCGAACCGGTCAACGCCGCCAGTTCCTCGTAGAAATAGCCAAGCTGATCGTTGCGAAAGGCGCGCGAGGTGAGGGTCAGCTTCCGGGCCTGCGCGATCATCGCCTCGAGGATGCGCGGGTGGCAGTGGCCCTGATTGACGGCGGAATAGGCCGAAAGGCAATCGAGATAACGCTTTCCATCGGTATCATAGACATAAACGCCCTCACCGCGCTCCAGCACCACATCCAATGGCTGGTAATTGTGCGCCCCAAGGGTGGATTCCAGCGCGATGAGATCTTTGGTGGTGGTCATGTGGCTCTCCAAAATCAGGCGGGCTGGGTGGGACGGTCGAAAATGCGGCGGCCGAAGGCGCTCGCGGCCAGTTCCACCATCAGCCGCGCGCTGCGCCCGCGATCATCGAGGAAGGGATTGAGCTCGACGAGATCGAGGCTGATCATGCGCGCGCTGCGATGGATCATCTCCATGGCCAGATGCGCTTCGCGGAAGGTCGCGCCGCCCGGCACGGTGGTCCCCACGCCGGGCGCGGTCTCGGGCTCGATGAAATCGACGTCGAGACTGACATGCAGAAGCGCGTCGTCGCGCTCCACCTCCCCCAGGATGCGCCGCAAAATGGCCCCGATGCCGAATTCGTCGATGGCGGCCATGTCGTTGACATCGGCGCCGCGCGCTTCCAGCAGGTCGACCTCGGCGCGGTCGATGGAGCGGGCACCGACCAGATGAAAGCGGGTGGCAGGCATTTTCGGGCATGCGAGCATGCCGTCGAAACCCGGCTCGCCGCAGAAGAACGCCGCCGGCATGCCGTGCATATTGCCGCTGGTCGAAGTGTGCGGGGTGTTGAAATCCGCATGGGCATCCAGCCAGAGAACATGCAACGCCCTTCTTTGCCGCTCGGCGAAACGGAGCGCGGCGGCAACGCTGCCGAAGGAAAGCGCATGGTCGCCCCCGAGATAGACCGCCGCGCCCTCGGCCAGCGCCGTCTCGCCCAAGTCGGCGAGGGCCGCGGCAAAGCCGGCGACGACCGCCGCGTTATGCGCCGTTCCGGGCAGTGCCAACTCTCCGGCATCGGGGGAGACGTCGCCAAAATCGGTGACGCTATGACCCAGGCTGGCGAGCGCTTCGGCGATGCCGGCGATGCGCAGGGCCTTGGGGCCCATGGAACAGCCCTGCCGGCCCGCCCCTTCCTCGATGGGAACGCCGATAAGGCCTATGGTCCGTGGATTTCCGCGCATGGATTGCCTCCCCAATTCGCCAAGCTTGGACAAGCCCGCCGGCAAGGGAAAGTTGCAATTGTGCTCACAACAGGCATAACTTCAGCCAATCTGATCAGGATGACTGAGCATAATGGCAAATCTCGACGACATCGATCGCAAGATCATCGCCATTCTGCGCGACGACGCCCGGGCGCCGATTGCCAGCATGGCTGCGGCGCTGGGGGTCACTCGTGCGACGATAAAAGCCCGCATCGCCAAGATGGAGGCGGCCGGGACGATCACCGGCTATGCGGTGCGGCTGGGTGCCCCGGGGGAGGGCGCAGGCGTGCGGGCCATCGCGATGATCGAAGTGGAAGGGCGTGGCACCGATCGGGTCGCGCGGCACATGGCGGGCCTTCCCCAGGTCCGATCGCTCCATTCGACGAACGGGAAATGGGACATGGTGGCCGAAATCGAAACGGACACGCTTGCCGAGTTCGACGACGTGCTGCGGGCCATACGCCTGATCGACGGGATCAGCCTCACCGAAACCAGCATCCTCCTGGCCCCGCGCTTGCAGCGCTGATCGGACCGGATGGACGGGCCCCGTGCATCCCCCTACCGATGGCCGCCGATCAGAACGGGATATCGTCGTCCATGCCGCCGGGCTCGAACGCCGGGGCGCTGGAGGGACGCTGACGGTTCTCGACCTGCCGGCTGCCGCCATAGCTCCCCTGATTGCCATAGCTGCCGCTCTCGCCGCTGCCTTCGCCGCGTCCGTCGAGCATGGTCAGGGTCGAGTTGAAGCCCTGCAGGACGATCTCGGTCGTATACTGGTCCTGCCCGTCCTTTTCCCATTTGCGTGTCTGGAGCTGGCCTTCGATATAGACCTTCGACCCCTTGCGCAGATAATTCTGCGCGACCTTGGCCAGCCCTTCGTTGAAGATCACCACGCGGTGCCATTCGGTTCGCTCGCGCTGCTCGCCGGTGTTGCGGTCGCGCCAGCGTTCCGAAGTCGCGATGCGCAGATTGACCACCGGGCTGCCGCTGGGCAGCGAGCGCACCTCGGGGTCGGCGCCCAGATTGCCGATCAGAATGACCTTGTTGACGCTTCCCGACATGATCGTGCCTTCCTGTCTCTCATCCGCCGGATTGCTTCCGGCCAGTCACATTCGAAGTGGCGCACTATAGCGACATCCGGTTCTCAAAGGCATGCCCCTGCCGCGGCTGTTCACAACTTCATGCACCTTCGTGCCCAGCGCCTAGTACTCTCTTTGTTCTCATGCGGACATCGCGATGTTAAGCTTGACGCGCGGCATTTGTTCTTATTATGTTCGCATGAATGGCTGAGTTGCGAATCGTTGCCTTGCGGTCGGCCGTTGGGACGCTTAAGTGAACCGGATGCATTCCACCCCCGTTATAGTGCTGCCTGCCGGCCCCCTTGCCCTGGACTTTTCGATATCATGAGCGACACAGCCAATCCCAATCGCGACATCATCATCCGTGGTGCCAAGGAACACAATCTCAAGAATATCGACGTCCGGCTGCCGCGGGACAAGCTGATCGTGATGACCGGCCTATCCGGGTCGGGCAAATCGTCGCTCGCCTTCGACACCATCTATGCCGAAGGGCAGCGGCGATATGTGGAAAGCCTTTCGGCCTATGCCCGGCAGTTCCTCGAGATGATGCAGAAGCCCGATGTGGAGAGCATCGAAGGCCTCTCGCCGGCCATCTCCATCGAGCAGAAGACCACCTCGCGCAATCCGCGCTCGACGGTGGGCACCGTCACCGAGATCTATGACTATCTGCGCCTGCTGTTCGCACGGGTCGGCATTCCCTATTCGCCGGCCACCGGCCTGCCCATCGAGAGCCAGACGGTGTCGCAGATGGTCGACAAGGTGCTGGCGCTCGAGGAGGGTACGCGGCTTTATCTCCTGGCGCCGATCGTGCGCGGGCGAAAGGGAGAATATCGCAAGGAACTGGCCGAACTGCAGAAAAAGGGCTTCCAGCGCGTCAAGATCGACGGGGAGTTCCACGAGATCGAGGACGCCCCGGCGCTCGACAAGAAGCTGAAGCACGACATCGAGGTGGTGGTCGACCGCCTGGTGGTTCGCGACGATATCGGCAGCCGGCTGGCCGAGAGCTTCGAAACTGCCCTGCGTCTCGCCGATGGCATCGCTTTTGCCGAGTTCGCCGACCAGGCCGACGCGAATGGCCAGCCCAGACGGCTGACCTTTTCGGAGAAATTCGCCTGTCCGGTGTCCGGCTTCACGATCGCCGAGATCGAGCCGCGACTGTTTTCCTTCAACAACCCGTTCGGCGCCTGCCCCGTCTGTTCGGGGCTGGGCACCGAAGCCAAGATCGACCCCATGCTGGTGGTGCCGGACGCCTCGCTCTCGCTGCGCGACGGGGCCGTCCTCCCGTGGTCGAAGACCTCCTCGCCCTATTACATGCAGACGTTGCAGGCCGTTACCCGGCACTTCAAGGCTTCGACCGGCACGGCCTGGCAGGACCTGCCCTTCGAGGTGCAGCATGGGGTGCTGTACGGCACCGACAAGACGCCCATCGAATTCGTCTATGATGACGGGCTGCGCAAATATACCACGCGGAAGCCCTTCGAGGGGGTGATCGGCAATCTCGAGCGGCGCTATCGCGAGACGGAATCCTCGGCGGCCCGCGAAGATATAGAGCGCTATATGTCGGCCGCCCCCTGCCCCGCCTGCGGCGGCTTCCGGCTCAAGCCCGAAGCTCTTGCGGTCAAGATCAACGATTGCCACATCGGCCAGGTCGCCGACCTGTCGATCAGCGCCGCCGCGGAATGGTTCTCGGACCTGCCCAACCATCTGAGCGAAACCCAGATCGCCATCGGCGAGCGGGTGCTCAAGGAGATTCGCGAAAGGCTGACCTTCCTCAACGATGTCGGACTGCAATATCTGTCGCTGTCGCGCAATTCGGGCACGCTGTCGGGCGGCGAAAGCCAGCGGATTCGCCTGGCAAGCCAGATCGGTTCGGGGCTGACGGGAGTGCTGTATGTGCTGGATGAGCCCTCGATCGGCCTGCACCAGCGCGACAATGAGCGGCTGCTGGAAACCCTGCGGCGCCTGCGCGACCTGGGAAACACGGTGATCGTCGTCGAGCATGACGAGGACGCCATCATGACCGCCGATCACGTGCTCGATATCGGCCCGGGCGCTGGGGTGCATGGCGGGCATATCGTCGCCCAGGGCACCGCGCAGGAAATCCTGGAGCATCCGGACAGTCTCACCGGGCAATATCTATCCGGCCGCATGGGCATCGGCGTGCCGGCGGAGCGGCGGCCCGCCAAGAAGGGCCGCCAGATTTCGCTCAAGGGCGCGACGGGCAACAATCTCAAGAATGTTTCGGTCGATATCCCGCTCGGAACCTTCGTCGCCATCACCGGGGTGTCGGGCGGCGGAAAGTCGACGCTTACCGTCGACACGCTCTACCAGGCGATCGCACGGCGGCTGAACGGGGCGCGGGTCAATCCGGCGCCGTATGAAAGCCTTACCGGGCTCGAATTCCTGGACAAGGTGATCGACATCGACCAGAGCCCGATCGGCCGCACGCCTCGCTCCAACCCGGCCACCTATACCGGCGCCTTCACCCATATCCGAGAGTGGTTCGCCAATATGCCGGAATCCAAGGCGCGCGGCTATGGGCCGGGGCGCTTCTCGTTCAACGTCAAGGGCGGTCGGTGCGAGGCCTGCCAGGGCGACGGCGTGATCAAGATCGAGATGCATTTCCTGCCCGACGTCTATGTCACCTGCGACGTCTGCAAGGGCCATCGCTACAACCGCGAAACCCTCGAAGTGCAGTTCAAGGGCAAGTCGATCTCGGACGTGCTGGACATGACGGTTGACGAGGGCGCGGAGTTCTTTTCCGCCGTCCCGGTGATCCGCGACAAGCTGGTGACGCTGCAGCGGGTGGGGCTGGGCTATGTCAAGATCGGGCAGCAGGCGACGACGCTTTCGGGGGGCGAGGCACAGCGCGTCAAGCTCGCCAAGGAATTGTCCAAGCGCGCCACCGGACGGACGCTCTATGTCCTTGACGAGCCGACGACGGGCCTGCATTTCCATGACGTGGCCAAACTGCTCGAAGTGCTGCAGGAACTGGTGGACAGCGGCAATACGGTAATCGTCATCGAGCACAATCTCGAAGTGATCAAGACCGCGGACTGGATCGTCGACCTGGGCCCAGAGGGCGGCGATGGCGGCGGGGAGATCGTGGCGGTCGGTACCCCCGAGCAGGTTGCGGAAAGCTCCCGCTCGCATACGGGCCGTTTCCTCAAAGCTGTGCTGGAGCGTCGCCCCATGCGCATGACCGCCGCGCAATAGCCCCGGCCCATGCAGGGCGCGCATCGGCGTCATGCGTCCCGGCGGATATCCGGCCGTCACGATTCGTGGGTACACTCGAAACGTGCTGACCTCGCATGGAGATTTCCATGTTCATTCGCATTGTCTGGAAGGCTGGCGGCGCCCTGCGGGGCCTGCGGCGGCCCATGAGTCCTCCCCGGCGGCAACTCGACGATCTCGGCATCTGCGTCCGCGATTTCGAGAAGATGACGCGCTCGCTGTTCGACCGGCAGGACTGACCGCCAAGCCATGCACCCGCCGCATAGCCGAGTTGACCAAATCTCTAGTACACAAGTCGAGTTTAAACCCTATATTGGGATCATCAAACGAAAGGAGCAATGACATGGGTATCCGCAAGACTCTCAAGCGTTGGTCGGCCTACCAGCAGACCGTTCGCGAACTCAATTCCCTCGGCTCGCGTGAGCTGAACGACCTCGGAATTACCCGCGGCGACATCGAACGCATCGCCCGCGACCATGCCGCTCAGCTGTAAGCTTCAGCCGGCCTCCGAGATCCAAGCACGAAAAAGGCATCCCTGATCGGATGCCTTTTTTCATTTCGGAACTTGCATGGTGGCCGAATGAGCATATGTGTTAACCGCATATGAATGGTCGAATGAACAGACATGCACATTTTGCAAGGCGGGAATGACCAAACCGCCCCTCCTCCTCGCCGTATCTTGCCTCTATCTGTGAGCGGCAAGACGAAAGGAGAAGAAAGATGGATATTCGCAAGACCTTCAAGCGCTGGTCGGCTTACAAGCAGACCGTGCGGGAGCTGAATGCGCTGGGCAATCGCGAGCTGAACGATCTGGGCATCGCCCGTTCCGACATCGAACGCATCGCCCGCGATCATGCCAGCCTGCTGTAAAGCTCAATCCGCCGCAGAGCTTTAAAGGGCGCCCCTTGCCGGCGCCCTTTTGCTGTTCGGCACGCTGTGACCAAACGCAGCGCGGTGATAAATTGGAAGCTGCGCGGTTTTCGTCTATAGCGGTCGCTCACGCGACATTTGAGCAGGAACGACCATGGCGGTGGTGCATGTCATCGGAGGCGGATTGGCGGGGTCGGAAGCGGCCTGGCAGGCGGCGGAGGCCGGCGTGGACGTGGTGCTCCACGAAATGCGCCCGGTTCGTCCCACCGACGCGCACCATACCGATGGGTTTGCCGAACTCGTCTGCTCCAACAGCTTCCGCTCCGACGACCACGAGCATAACGCCGTGGGGCTGCTGCATGAGGAGATGCGCCGCGCGGGGGGGCTGATCATGGCCTGTGCCGACAAGCACGCCTTGCCGGCGGGGGGCGCGCTGGCCGTCGACCGGGACGCGTTCTCGCAAGCCGTGACCGAAGCCATCGAGGGCCATCCGCGTATCACCATCGCGCGCGAGGAAGTTTCCGGGCTCCCGCCGGCCGAGTGGGAGCACGTCATCGTCGCAACCGGCCCTCTCACATCCCCGGCCCTCGCTTCGGCGCTGCAGCATCTGACGGGCGAAGACTCTCTCGCTTTTTTCGACGCCATCGCGCCGATCATCCAATATGACAGCATCGACATGGACGTGGTCTGGGCCCAGTCGCGCTACGACAAGCCCGGGCCGGCCGGAACGGGGGCGGATTATCTCAACTGTCCCCTGACCGAAGAGCAGTATAACCGTTTCATCGATGCCCTGCTTTCGGCGCCGCTGCACGAGTTCAAGGATTGGGAGATGGTACCGTATTTCGATGGGTGCCTGCCCATCGAGGTGATGGCCGAACGCGGCCGGGAAACCCTGCGCTACGGCCCGATGAAGCCGATCGGCCTTACCAATCCGCGCGACCCTGAAACCAAGCCCTATGCCGTGGTGCAGTTGCGGCAGGATAATGCCCTGGGCACGCTGTGGAACATGGTCGGCTTCCAGACCAAGATGCGCTATGGTGTGCAGACGGAAATCTTCCGCATGATCCCGGGACTGGAGAATGCCCAGTTTGCCCGGCTGGGTGGCCTGCACCGCAACACCTTCCTCAACTCCCCCAAACTCCTGCGGCCCGACCTCCGGCTCAAGGCCGATCCGCGCCTGCGGTTCGCCGGACAGGTGACCGGCGTCGAGGGCTATGTGGAGAGCGCGGCGATGGGACTGATCTGCGGCCGGTTGACCGCCGCCGAAGCGAAGGGCGAGCACCCTTCCCTGCCGCCTGCCACGACCGCTTTCGGGGCCCTGATCGCCCATATCACTGGCGGCCATCTTGAGGCCGAGGCCTATTCCGGGGCGCGGAGCTTCCAGCCGATGAACGTCAATTTCGGCCTGTTTCCACCGGTCGAGATCAAGAAACCCGAGGATTTGAAGGGGCGCTGGCGGGGGCCGGACAAAGCGAAGGCCAAGAAAAAGGCCATTACGGCGCGGGCGCTGGCCGATCTCGAGGCCTGGTTGCAATAGACCGTCAGCCGTTGCGCAGGGTCCAAAGCATGACGCCCCAGAGGCGCCGCATCGGCGAAAGAGCCGGCGGCTGCACAAAAGCGCCACGCCGCAGCGCGGGGCTCAGCGCCTTGATGTCCTGCCCCACGAGGGCGATGCTGGCGAAGCCGGGCCGCCAGGGCCTGGGCAGGTTTGCGATCGCATCGCGCGCCCGCTGCTGGTGATCGAGGGCAAGTTCGCCGACCTGCAGCAACGCCGCCCTCAGTTCCGCCGAGTCGGCGCCGGCATGGATGTCGGCTTCCCGCACGCCATGAGCGGTGAAGATCGCAAGGGGCAAAAAGAGCTGCCCCCGCGCCGCATTATAGGCAAAGGCGCGCAGATGCCCGGTCAGGGCCTGGGCGACGCCCAGATGACCAGCCGCGTCGGCAGCCTCGACGGCCGGGCCATTGGCCAGGATCATGGTGGCATATTGGTAGAGAACCGAGACGGTCTCGCCGGCATAGCCCTCGAACTGGGCCAGATCCGGCATGGGGTCGTGATAAAGGTCGAAGCGCCGGGCGGCCAGGAGCCGCAACAGGGGACCGGCCGGGAGTTGCAACCGATCGAGGGTCTGCAGCAGCGCGTCAGCAACGGGATTTTGCGCGATGGCGCCATGGCCCTCCTGCCCTTCGATGGCATCGTGCCACCATTGCAGGCGGATTTCGCCCGGCCCGGGCTCCGAGACGCGCTCGCGAATGGTCGCCACCTCCGCCGCGAAGGCGAAGATCGCCTGCACGTAGCGCCGCCGGTCCGGCGTGATGACCAGGCTGGCCGTGTAGCGGTCGCGGTCGAGCTCCCGCAGCCGGGCGGCGGCGAGCGTAAAGCTGTCGCTCATCTAGCGTGCCTTTTCGACGGCGAGGGCGGCGAGGGCAATCGCCCGCTTTTCGGCGAAGAGTACGTTATAGGTGCGCACGGCACTGCCGGTGGACACGGCTTCGACGATCACGCCCTGTTCCCGCAAGGCGGTGCGAATCTCGGACGGAATGGGCACGATATCGGGCCCGGTTCCGACGAGGAGCACATCGATATCACGCGCCTGGTCGATGACGCGCGCGAGGGTCGACAAGGTGATCTCCGCGGCCGCCGACACATCCCAGGCATACATGCCCGTGGGCAGCGCGATCAGAGAGCCGCGATGGGACATTTCGGCGAAGCGAAAACCGCCATCGCCATAGGCATCGATGGCGGCCTGGTAGGGGTAATGACCCTGTCCCGCTTCCCAATCCATGCCTATGACCACCTTCTCATGCAAACCCCGATCAGGGGGTTAGCCCCTATCAAACAGCCGCACCATCCGCCCGGCGCTCAGGCTTGGGCTTGTCGCTTTCGACTTCGGAGCGGGTCTTGACGCCGAGATAGAGCAGCAGCGGCGCGGAGACGAAGATCGACGAATAGGTGCCGACCAGAACGCCCCAGGCCATGGCGATGGTGAAGTCGCGGATGACCTCGCCGCCGAAAAAGACCAGCGCGAGCAGCGCCAGCGCCGATGTGCCGCCGGTGAGGATGGTCCGCGCCAAGGTCTGGTTCAGCGACATGTTGATGATGTCGGCCAGCGATACCCGTTTGTATTTGACGAGGTTCTCGCGAATGCGGTCGTAGATCACCACCGTATCGTTGAGCGAATAGCCGATCACCGTGAGGATGGCCGCGATACTGGTCAGGTTGAACTCGAGATTGAGCACCGCGAACAACCCCAGGGTCATCACGGCATCATGAATGATAGCCGCCATGGCGCCGAGCCCGAACTGCCACTCGAAACGCAGCCAGATATAGATGACGATGCCGATCACCGCGACGATGATGCCGATGGTGCCGCTGATGGCCAGTTCGCCCGAAACCGTGCCGCTGACCGCCTCGGTGCGGCGCACTTCGTAGTCCTCCGCCACGGCGTCCATCACCTGTGTCACCGCGACCTGCTGCTCGGAATCCCCGCCTTCCTGGATGCCGATGCGCACCAGGACGTCCTGGGGCGAACCGAATTCCTGCACCTGCACCTCGCCCAGCCCGAGCGCGTTCAGGCGCTCGCGCAGGTTTCCGATATCGGCGTCGCCTTCGCGCGCCTGCAATTCGATCGCCGTGCCGCCGGTAAAATCGATACCGAGATTGAGCCCACTGATGAAGGGTGCGGCGATGGCGCCGATGGTGAGCAGCGCACTGATGACCAGGGCCGGAATGCGCCAGCTCATGAAGGGAATCTTGGGCTCGAGCGGCAGGAGCTTTTCCAGGACGTTGACGCGCAGCGTCTTGGGACGGCGGAGGCGGAACCAGCCTTCGACCAGAATCTGGGTCACCGTGTAGGCGGTAAACATGGTGGTCACCACGCCGATGGCGAGGGTCACGGCGAAGCCCTGTACCGGGCCGGAGCCGAGGAAGAACAGGACGCCGGCGGCGATCAGGGTGGTGATATTGGCGTCCACCACCGTCAGCATGGCACGCTGGAAACCCAGGCTGATCGACTGCGCCGCCGATCGCCCGGCGGCGAACTCCTCGCGTATTCGTTCGAAGATGATCACGTTTGAGTCGACCGCAACGCCGATGGTGAGCACGATGCCGGCAATGCCGGGCAAGGTGAGCGTCGCCCCGAGGATCGAGAGGACGGCCAGCATCATCACGATATTGATCAATAGCGCTATGTTGGCGAACAGCCCGAACGTGCCATAGGCGGCGAACATGAAGATGATGACGCCCACCGTGGCAATGACGCCGGCGGTGATGCCCGAGGTGATGGAATCCGCGCCAAGGCTCGGCCCCACCGTGCGCTCCTCGACCACGTCGAGGGTCGCCGGCAAGGCACCGGCCCGCAGCAGCACCGCCAGGTCGCTGGCGGATTCGGCGCTGAAATTGCCCGAAATCTGACCGGTGCCGCCGGTGATCGGCTGCTGGATGGTCGGGGCGGTGATCACCTGGTTGTCGAGAACGATGGCGAAGCGCCGGCCGACATTGCCCGAGGTGATCTCACCGAAGGCGAGCGCGCCCTGGGTGTTGAAGCGGAAGGTCACCACCGGACGGCCGTTCTGGTCGAAGGAAGGCTGGGCGTCGACGAGCTGCTCGCCGCCCAGGGCCACGTCCTCATACAGCAATTCATCGAATCCATCGGCACTCGGCACGATGATGGTGCCCGTGGGCAGGCCTTGCGCCTGTGCCTGGGGGGCGGTCATCGTGGGATAGACCAGATGGAAGGTCAGGCGCGCCGTCTGGCTGATCAGGTCCTTCAAGCGCTCCGAATCGCCGAAGCCGGGCACCTGCACCAGAATGCGGCTGTCGCCCTGGCGCTGAATGATCGGTTCGGTGGTGCCCACCTCGTCGATACGCGACCGGATGACTTCGAGCGACTGGGCGACCAGCGACGACATGCGGCTGGAAATCGCGTCATCGGTCAAGGTGATACGAACGCGGCCGCCGGTTGTGGTGATCGTGGTCTCGGGGACGGCGGCGGTCTGGAAGAGGCCCGCATCGAGCGAACGTGCGAGCGGCGCCAGCACATCGCGCGCCTGCTGCAACTGGCTTGGATCGGTAAGTTCGACATCAAGCGCGGTGCCGTTGGTGGCAATGATGCTGCCGATGCCGGCATCGATCAAAAGCGCGCGCGCCTCGCGGCGGATGTCGCCCAGCCGCCCTTCGACGATATCCTCGCGGTTGACCTGCAGCAGAAGGTGAGAGCCCCCCTGCAGGTCGAGGCCCAGCACCAGTTCCTGCTTGGGAAGTATGTCCGGCCATCCGGCGACCGTATCATCGTCGAGAAAGTTCGGGAGCACCGCGACGATGCTGACCAGCGTCACGAGAATGACGGCGATTGTCCGGAAAGACGGAAACTTCATTTATGCTGTCCTTGATGCCAATAGCGCCGGGCCGCATGGGGTCCGGGCGCTATTGCGATTAGCGAGCGGGGCGCGTGGTCCCGCTATATCGACCGCGAGAACGACTATTTGTTGTCGTTCACCGGTTCGGTCTTGGTGCGGACATCGGCAATCATCGTCCGCACGACCTTGATCTTGACGCCCTGCGCGATCTCGACTTCCAGATCCTCGCCTTCGACCGCCTTGGTGACCTTGCCCACGACGCCGCCATTGGTGACGATGGTATCGCCCCGCTTGACCGAAGCCAGCATGGCCTGGTGCGCCTTCATCCGCTTCTGCTGGGGACGGAAGATCAGGAACCAGAAGATCACGATCAGCAATATGATCGGAATAAAGCTGGAAATGAAATCCATCCCGGACGGCGCTGCGCCAGTCTGGGCATAGGCAGGGGTTACGAACATTAAGTCACTCCAAATAGCGGTCTGCTTGTCAAAGCAGGGCGGGTTGCCCATAAGGGGGCGCCTGCTCAATACGGACGGTCCCGCCGCCCGATAAATCGCGCGGACTATACAAGCGAGCCCTCACAAACGCAAAGCCTATCAGGCGCCTTCGAGGATCATTCTACCGTGGAAAATTCAGACCAGCTTCTCCGCATGACAACCGCCCTCGAAAGCATCGCCAAGGCTCTTGATCGCCTGTCAGGAACCGAGCCCCACCCTCTCGATCTCGAAGACGGAATCAACGCCTATCTCTGGGATGGCGAGCGCAAGATCCTGCTGCCGGTTCCCCATGTCAATCGCGTGCCGCTCGACCTCCTCGAGGGGGTGGCGCATCTGCGCGACATCCTTCTCGACAATACGCTGGCCTTCGCCCGCGGCCATGGCGCCAACAATGCTCTGCTCTGGGGGGCGCGGGGCATGGGCAAGAGCTCCATGGTCAAGGCGGTTCATGCCCATATCGAAGCCCTCGCCGATCCCGGGATCGGCCGGCTTGTCCTGATCGAGATCGCGCGCGAGGATATCGCCACCCTCCCCGCGCTGCTCAGATTCGTCGTGGCACGGCCAGAACGCTTCATCATCTATTGCGACGACCTGAGCTTCGACAGGGACGAAACCAGCTACAAGGCGCTCAAATCGGTGCTGGATGGAGGCCTTGAGGGCCGGCCGGGCAATACGGTCTTCTATGCCACCTCGAACCGCCGGCATCTGATGCCGCGCGACATGATCGACAATGAGCGCTCGAGCGCCATCAATCCCGGCGAGGCGGTAGAAGAAAAGGTCTCGCTATCGGATCGCTTCGGGCTTTGGCTTGGCTTCCACAATTGCGACCAGGACACATATCTCGCCATGGTGCGCAATTATGTCCGGCACTACGGGATCGCGATTTCCGAAGAGGAGTTGCGCGCTCGCGCCATCGAGTGGGCCGCGACGCGCGGATCGCGCTCCGGCCGGGTCGCCATCCAGTTCGTGCGCCAACTGGCCGGCGAGCACGGCAAGGCAATCGACTAGAAAGAAGGAGGCCGACCCTTTCGGATCGGCCTCAAATTCGCAAGCATCAACCGGCGAGAAGCGGCATGGGATCGACCGGGGTCGCCCCGCGCCGCAGTTCGAAATGAAGCTGCGGACGGTTGACCGATCCGGTCATCCCCACGGTGCCGATGCTGTCGCCCCTGGCCACTGTCGCGCCTTTGCTGACACTGATGTTGGCCAAATGGGCATAGGCCGAGACATAGCCGTTGTCGTGCTTGATGAGGATCAGATTGCCGTAGCCCTCGACGGCATTGCCCACATAGATCACTTCGCCGTTCTCCGCGGCCCGTACCGCCGTGCCTTCGGGCGATTCGATGTTGATACCGGTTCCGCGCGAGGCGGCGAAATCGGTGATCACGCGGCCGGAGAGCGGCCAGCGAAACTTGTCGCCCGAGCTCGCCGCCGCAGGCTGGGTCGCAGCAGGAGCGGACTGGCTGGGAAGGGACGCGACCTGCGTCGGCTCCTGGCTCGGAGCCTGTGCCTGGGGGGCCGGAACTGCGGCAGGGGTTGCGGTCGTCGCCGGGGTTCCCGACGGCGTGGTCAGCGTCTGGTTGGAATTGGCGGAAGCGACCTGCTGGGGCTGCTGGCTGCGCTGGGCGAGAAGGTCGGGCCGGCCGGGGATGACCAGCGACTGGCCGACGACGATCCTGTCGGGTGCAGAAATATTGTTGGCTGCGATGATATCGGTGGCCGAGACGTCATAGCGGCGGGCGATCGTATAGAGCGATTCACCCGAAGCGATGGTGTGGGTATAGGTATCACCCTGCACCACGCCCAGCTGCGGCGCCGAACTCGTCGCGGGCTGGGTGAGCGGGGGAGACGCAGTAGTCGCGATGGCGGTTTGTGCAGGCATGGCTTGGGTACTCGTTACTGAAGACGACTGCAAAGCGGGAAGATCTTGAGAGATGACGGCGGTCTGCATGCCAGCCGGGCTCGCCGTGGTCCTGTCGATGATCGCGGGCTGGTTGGACGCGGCAAACATTCCGCCGCCGCCGACATTGGCCGGCGGCAGAAACGCGGGCATCGCCTGCCCCACCACGGCCCCACCCGAACGCGCCGTCGAATTGGTGACCGTCGGGTCGCTGCCGAACGATCCCATGGAAGAGCAACCTGCCAGAACCAGCGCTGCCACACCGATGGACAGTGCAGAGGCCGTGCCGCGCAGTTTGGGACCAGTGATACGCAAGGTCATGGGAATGCCTGTCAACTCATCTACTCGATGCAAGCAGAGTAAACTTGTTAAGGTAAAGACGACCTTAAAGTAGCGAATTATAGCGTGCGGGATCGGCCTGGGGAGAGCGGGGCAAGCCGAACCTGGCCGACCTCGGTTTCGATGAAGGTGTCGTCCTCGCGCTCGACACGCAGGATGATTTGCCGCTCGGCGGGCGCTCCCACGGCGAGAACCGCGACGCCGCCATCGGTCAGCTGATCGAACAGATCGCCCGGCATTTCAGGCACGGAGCCGGTGAGCAATATGCGATCGAAGGGGGCCTGCTGTTCGAGGCCGTTGAGCCCGTCATCGTGCAGGCCGACGATGTTGGTGAAGCCGCATTGCTGCCAGCGCGACAGGGCCAGGCCGGCCAGCGTGCGATATTTTTCGATCGAGAACACCCGGCGCGCCATGCGCGAGAGCAGCGCCGCCGAATAGCCGGAGCCCGACCCCACCTCCATGACCTTGTTCACACCCTGCGGCGCGAGATGAACCAGCATCTGGGCAAGGATGGTGGGCGAAGTGATCGATTGCCCGCATTCGATGGGCAGCGATGATTCGCGATAGGCATATTCGGCATAGGCCTCGGGCACGAAATTTTCGTGCGGGACCTCCTCGAAGGCACGCAGGATATCGGGGTCGGTCACGCCGACCTGCCGAAGGTTGAGGATCAGCCCGGCTCGCGCTTCCCAGTAAGCGGTCACGCCCGAGCCGTCCTCAGTCATCTGCCCTCGGGCCTCTCAAATGGCAATCTCCCTCCCAAGCGCCGCACGAAGTCCATATCCGTCTGCTGCAGCAGCAAAGGCGTTACCGTAATCGCGTTGTCTTCATGCAGAATATGGAAATCGGCGCTTTCGTCCAGCGGTTTGGGCGTTTGCAGGATGGTGACGAAATGCTTGCCGGCATTGTCGCTCGGATAGAGCTCGAAAGGCGAATGGGCGAATCGCTGATGGGGAACCACCCGGATGCCGGTCACATCCGCCGGATCGGCGATGGGAAAGTTGACGTTGAAATAGGTATCCTCACCGCTGAAAGCGTCGACGATCGCCGCAACCACGTCGGCCCCGTAGCGGCTGGCGCAGGCCCAGTCGATTTCGTCGCGTCCATGGTCGTAATCCATGGCCTGGCTCAGCGCGATGCCGACCGCGCCGTGCAGGGCCCCTTCCCGCGCCCCGGCCGCCGTGCCCGAACAATGCATGATGTCGCCCAGATTCTGTCCGCGATTGACGCCGGAGAGGACGATATCGGGTTTGCGGTCCTTGAGCACATGGGTCACGCCGGCGACTACGCAATCGGCCGGCGTTCCATCGAGGGCGAAGACGCGCTCGCCGCGTTCCTCCAGGGCGATCTCATAGCCCAGGGTGAAGCGATGGCCCGTTCCGCTCTGATTGGCGGCCGGCGCCACCACCCAGACATCGTCGGAAAGCTGACGGGCGATCTCGACAAGGACAGCCAGCCCCGGCGCGTCGACGCCATCGTCATTGGTCAGCAGGATGCGCGGCTTTGCCTTCATCCGCCAATCTTTTCGATGGCGCCCATATAAGGTTGCAGCGCGGCGGGAATGGAAATCGACCCATCCTCGTTCTGGTAATTTTCCATGACGGCGATCAGGGCGCGCCCCACGGCGACGCCCGAGCCATTCAGCGTGTGCACATATTGCGGCTTGCCATTGGCATCGCGATAGCGCGCATCCATGCGGCGGGCCTGGAAGTCGCCGCAGACCGAAACCGAGGAAATCTCGCGATAGGTGTTCTGGCCCGGCAGCCAGGCCTCGATGTCATAGGTGCGCCGCGCGCCAAAGCCCATATCGCCGGTGCATAGCTGCATGACGCGGTAGTGGATGCCAAGGCGTTTGAGAACCTCCTCGGCGCAGGCCAGCATGCGTTCATGCTCCGCGTCCGACTGGTCGGGCGTGGTGATCGACACCATCTCAACCTTGTTGAACTGGTGCTGGCGCAGCATGCCGCGCGTGTCCCGGCCGGCCGATCCGGCTTCGGAGCGGAAGCACGGGGTGAGCGCGGCAAAGCGCAGCGGCAACTCGTCCTGGGTGAGAAGCGCTTCCCGCACCAGATTGGTCAGGGGAACCTCGGCGGTGGGGATCAGCGCCAGCCGGCCCTCGCCATGCGGGGTAAAGAAGAAATCCCCATCGAATTTGGGAAGCTGGCTGGTGCCGTACATCGCCTCGTCGCGGACGAGATAGGGCGGGACGACCTCGGTATAGCCATGCTCGTTGACGTGAAGATCGAGCATGAATTGCCCGATCGCCCGCTCGAGCCGGGCGATCTGCCCCTTCAGCACCACGAAGCGGCTGCCGGACAGCTTCGCCGCCGTCTCGAAATCCATGCCGCCCATGGCTTCGCCGAGTTCGTAATGCTCCTTGGGCGCGAAAGCGAGGTTGGGCTTGGCCGGGCGCGTCTCGGCCGATTCGCCGGTCCGGAAATACGGCACATTGCCGGTTTCGTCCTCGCCGACCGGAACGCCTTGGGCGGGCAGGTTCGGGATCACCGACAAGGCGGCGCGAAGGTCCTCGGTGAGCTGGCGCTCGCGCGCTTCGAGCTGGCCCAGGGTTTCCTTGAGCCCGGCCACTTCCGCCATCAGCTCCTGCGCCCTGGCCTCATCCTTCTGGGCCTTGGCCTGTCCGATGAGCTTGGACGCGCCATTGCGCTTTTCCTGCGCGGCGTTCATCTCTGCCACGACCGAGCGCCGGTCGTCGTCAAGGGCGATCAGGGAGGCGGCCAGGGGCTCCGCGCCGCGCGTTGCGAGCGCTGCATCGAACGCCTCGGGATTGGCACTGATCCACTTGATGTCGAACATGATTGGCTGGTCCGCTAGAATTGGGTTTGGGCAGACGTGCCTAGCCGAGCGGCGGCGGAAACACAAGAATGCGCCGGCCCGGCGCTAGCTCTCTAGGTCCTTGAGGATCTGCGCCTCGCGCTCGAGACGGCGCTTTTCGACGATGCGGACCGAGAAGACCGACAATTCGTAGAGCAGCAGCAGGGGGATCGCGAGGCCGATCTGCGAGATCGGATCGGGGGGCGTGAGGAAAGCGGCGATGATGACGATGATGACGATGGCATAGCGCCTCCAGGCCTTGAGATTGTCGACCCCGATCAGCCCGATCTGGGCCAGGAGCGTCAGGATGACGGGAAGCTGGAAGCAGATACCGAAGGCCAAGAGCAGGGTCATGACCAGGCTGAGATATTCCGAGACCCGGGTCATCATCTCGATGGTGACGCCATTGGGGTCGGTCTGCTGCATGCCGAGGAAGAAGGCCAGCGCGAGGGGCATGACGCCATAGTAAACGACGGCAGCGCCGATCAGGAAGCAGATGGGCGTCGCGATTAGATAGGGCAGGAACGCCATGCGTTCGTTCTTGTAGAGGCCCGGCGCGACAAAGGCATAGACCTGGCTGGCGAGGACGGGGAAGGCAAGGAAGATCGCCGCGAACAGGGCCACCGACAATTTGGTGAAGAAGAATTCCTGCGGCGCGGTGTAGATCAGCCGCACCGCCTCGGGGCTTCCGGCCGCCGAGACATAGGGGCCGAGCAGGAAGGTGTAGATGCCGTCGGCAAAGAAAAAACAGATGACGAACAGGATGGCGATGGCCACGACTGAATAGATCAGCCGCGTCCTCAGTTCGGTCAGATGCTCGATGAGCGGCGCCTCGCTGCCCTTGAGTTCGTCTTCGTCGGCGCTGCCCTTTTTCGACCCCAGCATGGCCTATTCCTTCTCTGCCGAAGCGGCATCAGCAGGACTGGTCTTCGCTGCCGTGGTCTTGCGCGTGGTCTTTTTGGCCGGCGACGCAGCGGCTTCCGCCGCCGCCGCCTTCTTGGCCGGAGCCTTCCTTTTCGCCGGCGCGGCGGTGGTCGTTGCGGCCGCCTTGCGCGGAGCGGCTTTCACCCTGGCCTTGGCGGGCGGCTCGGACGGAGCAGCGGGGGGCTCAACGGGCCCCGCAGGCTGGGCCTGCAAGGTCGCCGTCGCGGCCGGAAGCTGGGCCATTCCGGCCTGGGCCTTGATCTCGTCCACCACGCTTTCCTTGCCGGGCTCGGCCGGAGCCAGCTTCCCGGACGGCTCAACCTTGCCGTCGCGGATCGTGTTGAACTCGCGGGCGATGTCGGCGCTGGTTTGCTTCAGCGGATCGGAAATCGACTTTTTGGCCTCGCGGAACTCCTCGGCCGCGATCGCCCGGTCGATCTCGCGGCGGAATTCATTGCTCATGCGCCGCACGGTTCCCATCATCCGCCCGAGATTGCGCAGCATCACAGGCAGGTCCTTCGGGCCCACGACGATGAGCACCACGACGGCGATGACGAGCATCTCGCTCCAGCCAAGGCCAAGCATCAGGACATACCTTCACTAGCGAAAACAACGAACGGGATGCGGTCAGGCATCCTTGGAGCGGTCTGCATCCTTGGCAGTGTTGCTCATGGTGGGCTCGGCCAGGCCGGGCTTCTGGTCGATGGACGCCACGGGCTTGTCGTCGGGCGTGTCCTCCTCGGCCATGCCCTTGCGGAACGCCTTGATGCCGCCGGCGACTTCGCCCATGAGGCCGGAAATCTTGCCGCGACCGAACAGCAGCAAAACCACCACTGCGATGATCAAAAGTCCCCAAGGTCCGGGATTCATTGTGTAACCTCCTGCAAATCGCCGCCGGTCGACAACGCGGAGCGGCGAACAAAATTCACGCCCACAGATATTGATTAATCGCCGGGAAAACAAGGTTAAGAGTGCGTAGTGTGATCGCCCTCGCCTTCCGGGTCGGCATCTCCCTGGTCATCGGCGTCCAGCGGGTCCTCGTCGTCCCGCAGCCCGCCATCGAAGGGCATCGGCACCTGAAACCCTGACGGCACGCGGCTGGACAGCAGGCCGGAACCCTTCAATTCCTCGAGCCCAGGCAGATCGGACAGGTTCTCGAGGCCGAAATGGTCGAGAAATCCTTCGGTCGTGCCATAGGTGACCGGACGCCCCGGCGTGCGGCGCCGTCCCCGCATCCGCACCCACCCGGCCTCCATGAGAACGTCGAGCGTGCCCTTGGAAATGCTCACCCCGCGCACCTCCTCGATTTCCGCACGGGTGGCCGGCTGGTGATAGGCGATGATGGCCAGGGTCTCGAGGGCGGCACGCGAGAGCGGCCGCGTATCGGATTCCTCCCGCCTGAGCAGGAAATTGAGATCCTCGGCCGTGCGGAACGCCCAGCGGCGGCCACGCTGCACGAGTTCGATCCCCCTGCCCGCATATTGCGCCTGCAAGCGGTCGATCAAAATATCGGGATCGGCATCATCCGACAGGAAGGGACGCACATCCTCAAGGTCCACCGGCTCGCTGGACGCGAAGATCAGCGCTTCCAGGATGCGCAGGTTTCGAGCCTCGATTTCCGGTCGGTCGTCGTCCAAGGTCCGGCTCATTGGTCGTTCCCGCCCTTTCGGCGGCGCATCAGCAGCGGGGCAAAGGCGGTGTTCTGGCGCAGTTCGACCTGGCCGAGACGGACGAGTTCGAGCGAGGCGGAAAAACTCGATGCGAGAGCCGTTGCCCGCTCCTCGGGACGCGACAGATAGGCGGCGAGATAGGTATCGAGGGAGACCCATTCGAAACTTTGCCCAATCAGCCGCTCCAGAATGTCGCGCGCTTCCTGCAGCCCCCAGACGGTTCGCTGATGCAGGGAATATTCCGCCGGAATGCCCCGCTCACGCTGGGCGGCATAGGCCCGCAGCAATTGATAGAGATCGGCCTCCCACAAAGCGTGCCGGGTGATCGAGACCGGTTCGGGCATGCCGCGGGCAAAGACGTCGCGCCCGAGTAGGGAGCGATTCATAAGCCGGCTTGCGGCGTCCCGCATGGCCTCGAGCCGGGCCAGCCGGAACTGCAGGAGAGCGGCCATTTCCTCCCCGCTGGGCTCCTCGTCGTCATCGTGCTGGGGCACCATGAGCCGGCTCTTGAGATAGGCCAGCCAGGCCGCCATCACCAGATAATCCGCGGCGACCTCGATGCGGTGCTTCCTGATCGTCTCGATGAAGGCGAGATATTGTTCGGCCAGAGCCAAGACGGAGATGCGCGAGAGGTCCACCTTCTGCCTGCGCGCCATGTCGAGCAGCAGGTCGAGCGGGCCCTCATAGCCACCGACATCCACGCGCAGAACGGCATCGCTTGCTGCGCGTTCGGCCCCTTCTTCGGGCCAGACCTCGGCGTGTTCGATCATAATGGTGCGGTGCCAGACAATTGGGGGAGCAGCATTGCCACTCCCCGTCCGAACGTCAAGGCAGGCTGGGTGGCGCCGGCTAGTTATTCAGCACGAAGCAGTCGCCGCCCTGCCCCTGGATGGCGCCGCAAACCGCATTGGCATCCGCAAGGGTCGGTTGCGGCAGGCGGACGCGATAATAGATGCCACGCTCGCCGAGATCGACGCGGTTGACCTCGGGTGCCGCGCCGTTGAACAGGGAGCCGTAGCGACGCTCCAGATCGGGAATCCCGGCCCGCGCCGCCTCTTCTGTGCGCTGCGAGGAAAGCTGCACCCATGCCGCAGGGTTCGACGTGGCCGGCGCCTGCGTGGAGGGCGTCGGCTGGCTGGCACTCTCGGGCGCAGCGGCGACGGCAATGGTTTCGGGGCGGGCCACCGGCATGGGCACACTGACCGGCTGGACGTCCGCAGCCTCCGCGGAATTGCCTGTCGCGACGACGCCGTCGCCCTCTTCGCCAACGTCTGGGGCGGCAGGGCTTTCGAAGGAGAGTTCCCCGCCCGCGCCGGCCATCGCTTCGGCAATGGCCGCGCCGATCGGGTCCGAGGTCATGGTGCTGTTGGGCACTTCGGGGACATTGGGACGGTCGACCGGCAGCACGTTGGAGCCGGCGACGCTGTCGTCGGCGGGAACGATGGTGCCATCCGGGCGCACCGTCACCGTCCGCACGGGCCGGTTTGCCAGGGCGATTTCGCCCTCATCGATAGCAATAGCGCTGGCAACGTCGCTGCCGCTGACGCCGCCGGTCTGATCCCGCGAAACCAGTTCCTCGGCAACCGGGTTGGAATTGCCCTCAATCTCGTTGAACACCACGGAATCGGCCGCAGCGCTCTGCGCCGGCGGAGCCGCCTCTTCCTTGACGGGCGAGGCGTCGGCGGTCAGCACGGGCGCTTCACCGGGCTCAGACTGGCCGGCAAAGAACATCACATAGGCGCCGCCGATCAGCGCGACCAGCACGGCCCCGGCAGCGATGGGGATCAGGTAGCCGGCCAAGAGGTTTCGCGACCGACGCGGGCGCTCCATCTCCTCCTCGGCATAAAATTCGTCGTCGTCCAGGGCAGCGGCGTCCACCCGATCATCATAAGGCGGTTGCGGCGGGGCCGCGAAAAGCGGGTCGGGGATGGATTCGTTGCGCGCCTGCGGCGGTTCCTCCTGCCCGGCCCACTGGCTTGCGGGTGCGGCGGGCTCGGGTGCCGATTCCACCCGGCGCACCGACGCACCGGTTGCGGCGGCTGCCGCAAGAATCGCCGATTCCGCCGCATCGACCGCAGAATTGGTCGCGTCGTCCTCGAGGAAGATCGACTTGACCCTGCGGCCCGGCATGGCTGAATCGGTTGTGGCAGCGGTACTGGCCCGCGCCACGTCGCCGATCAGCGCCTCGATCTCGCGCAGCGGATCGGTGTCGCGTTCAGCAGGGGACGGTGGTGCATACTGCTCAGCGGGAGCCGCCGCATAAGATGGGATCGGCTCGGGCTCATAGGCAGAGTACGGGATATCCTGCGCATCGTCCTGCCAGGCGGCCTCTTCGTCGACGTCCCTTGCATAGGCTTCCACCTCGGCATCGGCGATGAGGCCGGCGATGGGGTCATCGCTCTCGTCGACCGGGCTCTCAGGAGCCTGCTCGAACCCGAAATCGAAGGCCTCCATTCGGTCGCTGTCGTAATCCTCGACACGGTAGTGGTCGGGCTCGGGCTGCTGAACCTGAGACTCCTCGTCCCGCGCGGCCGGTTCGTCGGCGCGCGAAGGCTCCGGCACGAAGCTCGGCTCCGCCCGCGCATAGGCTTCGCTTTGTGCCGATGTCGTTCTGGCGTCTTTGGCTACCAGCCGCGCCAGTTCGGCAATCAGGTCATCGGAATCCTGCGTCTCTGGCGACGAGTCCTGCCGGTTTGAAGTCATAGAGCAGTGCCCCAATATTCTTTGGCTTTGTTTTGCCCTTCATTATCGGCCCGCCCACCAACTGCTCACAGCAATGCGCCTTAATTATGAAAGCTCTTGCGGGGCCGACACACCCAGAAGGGCAAGTCCGTTGCTGAGCACCTGGCGCACGCGGTCCACAAGCGCGAGTCGGGCTAGCGTCAGTTTCGGGTCACTGTCGTTAACAAAACGTAAGGCCGGATTTTCCTTGCCCTTGCCCCAGAAGGCATGGAAGGCCGCAGCGAGCTCGTAGAGGTAGAAGGCTATGCGGTGCGGCTCATGCGCCCGCGCCGCCGCGCTCACCTGGCGGGGCCAGGAACCCAGCAGCCGCACGATCTCCATTTCGTCGCCATTGTCGAGCAGACCGAGATTGGCCCGGGCCAGCGCGCCAGGCGAAACATCGAGGTCCGGCATGTCGCGATTTGCGTTGCGGAACACCGAATAGGTCCGGGCATGGGCATATTGCACATAGAACACCGGATTGTCCTTGGTCTGCTCCTTGACCAGCGCGAAGTCGAAATCGAGCGGGGCGTCGTTGCGCCGGAACAGCAGCATGAAGCGGGTAGCATCGACACCGACTTCATCCACCACATCGGCAAGCGTCACCAAGTCCCCGGACCGCTTGCTCATTTTTACGGGCTCGCCATCGCGGAGCAGTTTGACAAGCTGGCAGAAGCGCACATCGACGCTGGCCTTGCCGCCCGAAACCGCCTTGACCGCGGCCTGGATGCGCGAGGCATAGCCCGCATGGTCGGCGCCCAGCACGTCGATAAGCGTATTGAACCCGCGCAGCACCTTGTTGCGGTGATAGGCGATGTCGGCGGCGAAATAGGTGTAGCTGCCATCGGACTTGACCAGCGGCCGATCCACATCGTCACCGAAATCGCTGGCCCGGAACAGGGTCTGCTCCCGGTCCTCCCAATCCTCGGGCGTCTTGCCCTTCGGAGGCTCGAGGCGGCCCTCATAGACCAGCCCCTCCTGGCGCAGCCAGGCCAGGGTGTTTTCGATATCGCCTCCGGGGCCGTGCAGCGTCTTTTCGGAGAAAAACACCTCATGCTCGATATTGAGCTTTTTGAGGTCCGCCTTGATCAATTCCATCATCGCCGCGAGGGCGTGCTGCTTGACCGGCGGCAACCAGGCGGCTTCGTCCATGGCGAGGAGCGAATTGCCGAATTCGGCGACCAGCGCCTGCCCCACGGCGACCAGATAGTCGCCGGGATAGTATCCGGCGGGAATCTCGATGGTTTCCCCCAGGGCCTCGCGGTAGCGCAGATAGGCGGACCGGGCCAGGGTATCGACCTGGGAGCCGGCGTCATTGATGTAATATTCGCGCGTGACGTCGAAGCCGGTATAGGCGAGCAGCGAAGCCAGGGCGTCGCCATAGACGGCGCCGCGCGTATGGCCCACATGCATGGGGCCGGTGGGGTTTGCCGAGACATATTCGACATTGACCTTCTCGCCCCGGCCGATATCGGAGCGCCCATAGGCATCGCCCAGATCGGCAATGGCGGTCAGCACGTTGTGCCAGACGGTCGGCTTGAGGCGGAAATTGAGAAAGCCCGGCCCGGCGATCTCGACGCCGGCCACGTCCGCGTCGGTCTCGAAATGGCTGACCAGCGCCGCGGCGATCTCGCGCGGGTTCTTCCCGAGCGGCTTGGCGACCACCATGGCGGCGTTGGTCGACAGGTCCCCATGCGCCGGATCGCGCGGCGGCTCGACGACCACGCGGGCGAGAAGTTCGTCATTTTCCGCCAGTTGCGGGAAGCTGGCTTTCAGCGCGTCGGCGACGCGCCCCTCGTAGAGGGCGAAGACATCCATGGGATAAGGGCCTGTGGGTAACCTTGGGAACAGGGCAAGCCGGTTACCGGAAATCCGGTCTTTCGTCAAACAGGCGGGCATATTCGTCCAGGGCGAACGGATCGGTCATTCCGGCGATGAAGTCGCACACCACCCTGGCCCGCGCCGCGTCGCTGCGGGCCGCGCCGAAGGCCATGCCCCAGCGGCCGGGCATGTCGCCCTCTTCCATATAGCGGTCGAAAAGCCGACTCACGACGCCCTCGCCCACCTTCACCGGGGTCATGACGAGAGGATGCCGATAGACCTTGGCGAAGAGGAATTGCTTGAGCTCGACCTCCGCATCGACCACATCGGGCGAAAACCCGATAAGGAAGCGGCCCATGGCCCTCACGGCATCGGCATTGGCGGGGGCCGCCGCGATGATGGCCTCTGCGCTCTCGGCGATGACGTTTTCGATCAGGCGGGTGATCAGCCGCCGTTGCACTTCGTGAATCTGCCGGCCGCGCTCGGCCTCGGGCCACATGTCGAGCACCTCGCCGGCGATCGGCCCCACCAGAGGCAAGGCGGAGAGATCGCCGATCGAGATGAGCCCGGCCCGGGCCGCATCGTCGATATCATGCGCGTTATAGGCGATGTCGTCGGCGATCGCGGCCGCCTGGGCCTCCAGCGAGGCATAGGTGCCGGGCTCCAGATCGGCGCTGGCCACGATCTCCCGGAGCGCGATGGCAATGTCCTGCCCGTGCAGCGAGAGGCCATCGCCCACCACCGGGCCGTTATGCTTGAGGATGCCTTCCAGGGTTTCCCAGGTGAGGTTGAGCCCGTCGTGCTCGGCATAGCGATTCTCGATCAGGGTCACCACGCGCAGCGCCTGTATATTGTGGTCGAAGCCGCCCCAGGGCGCCATTTTTGTCGCCATGACGCGCTCGCCGGCGTGGCCGAATGGGGTGTGCCCGAGATCGTGCGCCAGCGCGACCGCCTCGGCCAGATCCTCATTGAGATGCAGTGCCCGGGCGATCGATCGGGCGATCTGGCTCACCTCCAGCGTATGGGTCAGCCGCGTGCGATAATGATGCCCCTCATGATGGAGAAAGACCTGGGTCTTGTGCTGCAGGCGGCGAAAGGCGGTCGAATGGATAATCCGGTCGCGATCGCGCTGGAACTCGGACCGCGTGGGGCTGGCAGAGGGCTTGTACAGCCTGCCTCGCGTATGAGCGGGATCGGCGGCGTAAGGCGCTGGCATCGATTTCTGCATGTCAGGCATGACGTGCCCCCTCTTTTCATCGTAGCCTTACGATATTATGTTCTAGACGCAGACATCACTTCCGAACCGATCGGCTGGAAAATGGTTGAGACCGAACTCGCATCGCATGACGTCGTTCTGACGGACCGGGCCGCCAAGCGGATTAGCCGGATTCTTTCCAAAGAAGAACCGGGGACCGTGCTGCGCATTGCGGTCGCCGGCGGCGGCTGCTCCGGTTTCCAGTATGAATACAATCTGGTCAAGGAAGAACCCGGCGCGGACGATATCGTGCTGCGCAAGGGCGACGCCACGGTGCTGGTCGATTCCATGAGCCTCGAATTCATGGGCGGGGCCGAGATCGATTTCGTCGATGATCTCATCGGGCAATCCTTCCAGATCAAGAACCCCAATGCCGTCGCGTCCTGCGGCTGCGGCACCAGTTTTGCCGTTTGATCCCTCTCCCCCGCGCGGGTAATCTGGCCGTCCATCATAAGGACGGCCCATGAGAATCGCGACCTGGAACATCAACGGCATCAACGCACGGCTGCCGGCCGTGCTCACCTGGCTCGACGAATCCAAGCCCGATATCGTCGGCCTGCAGGAAATCAAATGCCTCGATGAGAATTTCCCGCGGGCCGAGTTCGAAGCCCGCGGCTACAATATCGAGACCCATGGCCAGAAAAGCTTTAACGGCGTGGCCCTGCTGTCGAAAATTCCGTTCGACGAGGTCCATCGCGGCCTGGCGGGTGGTGACGAGGACACGCAATCGCGCCTGATCGAGGGCGTGTTTTCGACCGAGGACGGCGGCATCGTCCGGGTTTGCAACATCTATCTTCCCAACGGCAATCCGGTCGAGAGCGAAAAATTTCCCTACAAGCTGAGCTGGATGGACCGCCTCTACGCCTTTGTCGAGGAGCGGCTGGCACTGGAGGAGCCTTTCGTCCTCATGGGCGATTTCAATCTCATCCCGACCGGTTTCGACTGCCATGATCCCAAAGTCTGGTGGGGAGATGCCCTGTTCCGGCCCGAAAGCCTCGAGAAATGGCGCCGAATCCTCAATCTGGGGATGACGGACGCCTTGCGGGCCACCACCGACGAGCAGGCCTTCACCTTCTGGGATTTTCAGGCCGGGGCGTGGCGCCGCAATGCGGGGATTCGCATCGACCATCTGCTGCTCTCGCCCCAGGCCGCCGACCGGCTCAACGCCGTCACCGTGCACAAGGATACGAGGGGCTGGGATAAGCCTTCCGACCACGTGCCGGTCGAGGGCGATTTCGCTCTGGTGGGTGTGTCGCGCCGCACTGCTTAGAGCTTTCACCTCGTCGCGCTCCCCATCTTTGCTGGCAGCGCTCTAACGGATCGGGCGATCAGTACTCGGCGAATTGCATGCCGACCGTGTCGGCGGCCCGAACCGCCGCCTCGGCGATTTCGGGGCTGGCACCGGCCATTGCCGATTCGATCAACTCGCGAATCCAGCCTTCGTCGCTGGTTCCCAGCGCCCTGCGATAGGCGATGTTGAGCCACATCAGCCCTTCGGTCGGCTGGGCCTCGATGCCATAGCCATGCACGAGGATGTCGCCGAGTCGGGCCTGCGCGCCCGGATGGCCCTTGCGGGCAGCGAGCGAAAACCAGCGCGCGCTCTGCAGCGGGTTGGGGCCGAGTTCCTGCGGATCGAGATACAACAGGCCGACCCGATATTGCGCATCCGCGTCGCCGAAATAGGACGCGGCATGCATGATCAGCGTGCGGCCGCGGGCATTGTCCTCGGCAATGCCCGCATCGGGGGCGCCGTTGAGGAAATAGTCGCCGATCTTGATAAAGGACTGCGCCACGATATCGGCATCGACCGAACTGGGCGGCGCATCGGCATTGTCGTTGGCGATCTGCGAAAAATACTGGAAGGCCTTGGCGGGGTCCTTTTCCACGCCGGCGCCGGTCTCATACATGACGCCCAGTTGCCACAGCGCGATGGGCTGGCCGGCATCCGCGGCGCCCTCGAGCGCGGAAACGAGATTGCTGCCGTCGAGCTCGGCCCGGGACGCGCCATCGAGCATCTGGGCCAGTTCCTGCGCCGCATCCAGGGCCGTCTGGGCCTGAACGCCGCCGGCAACGAAAACCGGAGTCATGGCCGCTGCCAGAACCAGCGCGGCGCTACGAACAATCGCCATGGTACACCTTCTCGTTTCCCGCCGCGCGGAGATCGGCACGCAAAAGTGCGTCCGTTCCACAGCCGCGGAAAGCGCTACCGTCTCATCGAGAACGACAGACGAGTCTGCCGCCAACCTGCTATTTTTATTATAGAGCCGTCCGAGCCGAGCAAATGTCCGGCCGGCCCCCGCTGTCTTTGCCGACAGCCTTTGATGATCGGGAAAATAGCGGTCCATTGTGTCCGCATTAAAGCGAATGCCGCGCTGCACAGACCCATGGCCGGGAAATGCCCCGCTCCCAAGACCTGCCATTGACGCAAAAATCGCCATCTATCCCTGCTCCTTGCCTTCGCCGATTTTACGCATGGGAAGGTTTTCGGCAGGCGGCTATCGCAGAGCGGCCATCACACGCCGCTCGCCGATCATAATCCGCCCACCACCAGCGTTTGTCCGGCTGGTTTAGGGTAAGATTGTGGCGTGTGGTGTTAGGGAATCGTGACTCGCCCCGCCAGCGGACGAATCACAAACCCTTTGTGCCAATAATGTCACATCGCCCGCGCCGGCCGGTGCTCTTACAGCCCGGCGAGCGCCGATTGCAGTTTTTCGCGCCGCGTCTGGGCCTCGGCGAGGCGTTCGCGCTGCTCCTCGACGACCTCTTCGGGAGCCTTGGCGAGGAACTGCTCATTGCCGAGTTTCTTGCCGAGCCCGGCGATCTCGCCGTCCAGCTTCTTGACCTCCTTGGCCAGACGCTGCCGTTCGGCGTCGAGGTCGATCAACTCCGCCAGCGGCAGGGCCCAGGTCGCCTCGCCGACGATGAATTGCGCCGAGCTGGCGGGCACGGCCTCGGCCGCCGAAATATCGGACACCCGCGCCAGACGCTCTATGGCCGGCTGGTGAACGGTGATGCGGTTGGTGGTTTCGCCATTGCCGCCGATGACGACGAGCGGCACCTTGGCACCGGCCGGCACGTTCATTTCAGTCCGGACCGAGCGTATGGCCGAAATCACCTCGACCAGCCAGTTGAGCTCCGCCTCCGCCTTGGGGAACGACAGGCCCGAAAGGTCGGGCCAGGCCGAAAGCATCAGATAGCCGTCGCGACGGGGGCCGCTTTTGCCGGTCTCGGCCCACAACTCCTCGGTCACGAAGGGCATGAAGGGGTGGAGAAGCTTCAGGATCTGATCGAGTGCCCAGGCCGCCGTGGCGCGCGTCTCGGCCTTGGCGGCTTCGTCGCTGCCCGAGAACAGGGGCTTGGCCAGTTCCACGAACCAGTCGCAGAACGTGCCCCAGACGAAATCATAAGCGCCATTGGCCGCTTCGTTGAACTTGTAGTCCCCGATCGCCCTGGTCACGATTTCGGCCGCCTTGGCGGTTCGTCCGACGATCCAGCGGTTGAGGGAGTTTTCGACCGAAGCGGGGTCGAACCCTTCCACGCGGACGCATTCGTTCATTTCGAGGAAGCGCGCCGCGTTCCAGAGCTTGGTGACGAAGTTGCGGTAACCCTCAACGCGGCCCATGGCGAGCTTGATATCGCGCCCCTGCGCCGCCATGGCCGCCAGCGTGAAGCGGGTGGCATCGGCGCCGTATTCTTCAACCAGTTTTAGAGGATCAATGACGTTCCCCTTGGACTTGCTCATCTTCTGCCCCTTCTCGTCACGGACGAGAGCATGGACGTAGACGTGCTCGAAGGGCTCGGTCTCCATGAAATGGAGGCCGAACATCATCATCCGTGCGACCCAGAAAAAGATGATGTCGAAGCCAGTGACCAGATCGCTGGTCGGATAGTAGGTCTTGAGTTCGTCGGTCTCGTCCGGCCACCCCATGGTCGAGAACGGCCAGAGGGCCGAGGAAAACCAGGTGTCGAGCACGTCGGGATCGCGCTCCAGCGCGGTGTCCGAACCATAATGGCTCCTGGCTGCCGCGAGCGCAGCCGCCTCGGTCTCCTCGACGAAGATCGTGCCATCCGGCCCGTACCAGGCGGGAATCTGGTGTCCCCACCAGAGCTGGCGGGAAATGCACCAGGGCTGGATGTTTTCCAGCCAGGCAAAGAAGGTATTTTCCCAGTTCCTGGGAACGAATTTGGTCCGCCCCTCGCGCACCGCGGCAAGCGCCGGCTGGGCCAGAACTTCGGCGTTCACGAACCACTGGTCGGTGAGATAGGGCTCAACGGGCACGCCGCCGCGATCGCCATGGGGCACGGCGTGGCGGTGGGCGTCGATCTTGTCGAGCATGCCGCCCTCTTCCATGATCTGGACGATCAGCTTGCGCGCCGCGAAGCGATCCATCCCCTCGAGCTGTTCCCAGACCTGCTCCTGCATGGCGGACGGGGTCAGTCCCTCGCGGAAATCTTCGTTATCGCGCAACCAGATAGAGGCATCGGGATACATGACGTTGATGACGCGCAGCGCGTTGCGCCTGCCGACTTCGAAGTCGTTGAAATCATGGGCCGGAGTGATCTTGACCGCGCCCGAACCCGCTTCCGGGTCCGCATATTCGTCCGCCACGATGGGTATGCGGCGTCCAGTGACCGGCATATGCACGAATGTGCCCACAAGATGCGCGTATCGTTCGTCCTCGGGATGAACGGCCACGCCGGTATCGCCCAGCATGGTTTCGGGCCGGGTCGTCGCCACGACGATATAGGTCGAGGAATCCTCCGGGTCGTATCGCACGCCGTCGAGGGGATAGCGGAAATGCCACAGATTGCCGTCGAGCTCGCGCTGTTCGACCTCGATGTCGGAAATCGCCGTCTGGAGCTTGGGGTCCCAGTTGACGAGGCGCTTGTCGCGATAGATCAGCCCTTCCTTGTGGAGCCGGACAAAGGCCTTGAGCACCGCCCGCGACAGGCCCTCGTCCATGGTGAACCGCTCACGCGACCAGTCGCATGAGGCGCCAAGGCGCTTGAGCTGATTGAGGATGGTTCCGCCGCTCTCGGCCTTCCATTCCCAGACCTTCTCGATGAATTTTTCCCGTCCCAACTCGCGGCGGCCCGGTTGCTGGGCCTCCCTCAGCCGGCGCTCGACCACCATCTGCGTCGCGATGCCGGCGTGATCCATGCCCGGTTGCCAGAGCACGTTCTTGCCCCGCATGCGCTGGAACCGCACCAGCACGTCCTGGATGGTGTTGTTGAGCGCATGGCCGATATGGAGCGAGCCCGTGACGTTGGGGGGCGGGATGACGATGGAATAGCTCTCGGCGCCGGGCTTGCTGCCCGCGCCGGCGGCAAAGGCGCCCGCCCCTTCCCAGGCCTCATAAATTCGCCCCTCGACCAAAGCCGGTTCGTAGGTCTTGTCGATCATGTTTGCCGATACCTGCTGTCACAACGACAACCCGCCCCAATGCCTGGGACGGGCCGCAAAAAGAATGGGTTCACTGTCTAAAACCGAGCCGGGGGCCCAAGTCAACCGCCGCGCGAAACCCGCTCGATTTCCTGGGTCACGATGCGCTCGACCATGGAGGGCAGGTTTTCATCCAGCCAGTCCTTGAGCATGGGGCGCAGCATCTCGCGGATCATGGCCTCGATGGTCAGCCCATTGGCCCCGAGCGCCATGTCGGGCGACAGCCTGGGCGTGTCAAGCCGGGAGAAGGCGCTACGCACGGCCGCCGAGGTCGCCGGTTCGAGCAATTGGTCGGCCAGATCGCTGGAAAGCCGGGAATCGGGCATGGGCGCCGCCTGGGAGATGTTGGGCTGCGTCCTGGCGGATTCGACGGGCCGCTCGATGCGCACCGGCTCGGCGCGCAGCGCGGGCCCCTCGTCCCGATCCTCGGCAAAGGTGACATGGTCCGGCACCACCGGCTCGGCAACTGCATCCAGGCCAGCCGGGGACGGCATTTCCATCTCGACCGGCTCCTCGGGCTCGGGCTCGGCGACGATCTGCTCGGGCGAGAGGGCGAGCGGCGCGACCTCGTCCTCATCGTCGTCGCTGAAGGGATCGATCAGAGCCGCCTTAAAGGTCTGTGGCTCGGGGTCGGGCACGGGGACCGGCTTGGGCGCCATCGGCGCGGCGGCGCGGGGCGACGGCATCTTCTGGGCGGCCGCCTCGTCGTCATCGGCGATGATCTGCCGGATCGATGAGAGGATTTCATCCATTGTGGGTTCTTTGGATGCCGGCTGGTTCATGTTCGCCCCGCTGTCGATGGCCCATGGGGCCGGTACGCTGCACTGTGCGGATCGCCGGCACGCGCGGGCGATTCGCTTTACAGCACCTTAACGCGAGACGTTCGCACCCGAAAAGCCCGCGCCGTGGGCGAGAACGGGTTCTCCACGGAAAAGCAGGACCGCTGGGCTAGCGGAGATTACCCCAGGCATCGGTCGTGGGCGCGGGGACGCTGACGATCACCTCGCCTTCCACCGTGCGTGCCTGGACGGGAAGTCGCAGGTCGGCCGCGCTGAGTTGGCCGATGGCGGCGATCAGCGAATAGGCGGCGAGGGTCCGCTGGGATTGCGCCGTGATCAGGGCCTCCTCCACGGTCGCCACCGAGGCGCGGGCGTCGAGCACGTCATTGGTCGTGGCCTGGCCCACCTCGTTCTGGTCCATCACCGCCTGCAGCGCGATGCGGCTGGCCGCCACGGCGGCGGTCGCCGCCTCGATCTGTGCGGTGGTCGCCTGGATGCCGGACCACCCCTGACGCACGGCCTCGACGATCTGGTCGCGGGTGGCCAGGCCCTGAAGCTGGCTCTGGATCTGGGATATATTGGCCTGCTCGATGGCAGGGTCGCGCTGCGGCGTATAGATGGGCACCGAGAGGCGGAGGCTGACGCTGGCCTGGGTCGTCACAGTATTGCCGGTAAAACCACCTGCCCCGACATTGCCCGAGAAGGACAGGCTGGGGCCGAAGCTGGCGATGGTTTCCTCATAGCCATATTGCGCCGCCTGCAACTGGGACGCGGTGGCCAGCAGGGCCGGATGGGAGGTCGTGGCCTGTGCGATCGCTGCCTCGAGCGAGGGCGGCATCAGGTGTTGATAATTGTATCCGCCTTCGAGGCTCGACGGCGCGCGCCCCACATAGCGCTGGTAATTGGCTTCCGCGACCCGCAGATTGTTGACCGCCGCCTGATAGGAAGCCTGCGACTGGGCGAGGCTCGCTCCCGCCTGCGCCACGTCGAGCCTTGTGCCTTCGCCGAGATCGAGACGGTCGCGCGCCGCCTGCACCTGAGCCTCGACGAAGCCAATGCTTTCATTACGGATTTCCACGATCCGCCGCGTGGTCACCACCTGCACATAGGCCTGAACCACGGCGAGCAGCACGTTCTGCTCGGCGTTCTGCGCGCCGTAGATGGCCGCATCATACTGCGCCTGCGCACCCTTGATTGCGGCGCTGCTGGCATTGTTGTCGAAAAGATTCTGGTTATAGCCAATGCCGATGCTGTCGCTGGAGGTCCAGGCATTGGTGGCGCTGTTCCAGGACGCGCCGAGCGTGCCTTCCGCACCGATGGTGGGAAGATGGGCGCCTTCCGCGGCGCGGATGCCCTGCCTTGCGGCCCTGACGGAAAGAAAGGATGATGCAATATCGGGGTTGTTCTCATAGGCATAGGCAAGAGCCGACGTCAGTGTTTCCGCCTGCGCCGCCGATATCAACGCCGAGAACCCGAGAAGCGCCGTCGCTCCAAGCCGCAATACTCTAAATACAAACATAAACTGTCAGCCTCCAGCGTCCGCGCAGGGTACGTGCCGGCGGGACGGCGTTCAATCGCAAATGCCGATCTAACCAAGTTTTAATGTCGGTAAGATGCCATCCGTGCTGAGTCGGCAACACTGTAGCAGTGTGCCACAGGGCGCGACGGGCGAAAAGCGTTCCCCTGCCGGATCAGAACACGAATTCGGGCTTCGGCGCGAACTGCCCCAGCATGGGCAGGCTCAGGTTGAACGTCGGGGTCGACGCCACGTCGTCGCCCGTCTTGACATAGAGATGGGCCACCGCCGCGTGGCCGCTGCCGATCACCGCCACGAGCTTTCCGCCGTCGCTCAATTGCTCGAACAGGGCCGGCGGCACGGCGTCGACGGCGCCCTGGAGGATGACGGCACCGAAGGGGGCCTCGCGGGGCACGCCCCGCTCGATCGGTCCGGTGACGATCCCCGCATTGCCGATATCGAGATGCGCGAGGATATCATTGCCCCTGGCCGCCAGGGCTTCCTCGCTCTCGAGCGCCACGACCGCATTGGCCAGGCCGGCGATGACCGCCGTAGAATAGCCGGTGCCGCAACCGACATCGAGCACCACGTCCTGGCTGCCGATCTCGGCCAGCTGGATCAGACGGGCCAAGGCCGAGGGAACCATCATCGCACGGAGCGGCGAGAGCTGTATCGCCTCCTCGCTATAGGCGAAGGCGACCTGGTTTTCGGGGACGAAGCGTTCGCGCGGAACACGGTTCATCGCATCGAGAATCCGCCAGTCGGTAATCCCGCTGGTCCGCAACTGGTTGTCTACCATCGTGCGGCGCGCGCGTGCGAAATCGACCATTTTCAAGCCTCGTCCTGTCCAGGTGCCGTACTCGGCTCCATAGCGCCGCCACGGAACCGAAGCAAGGGCCTAGCCCGCCTCCCCGCCCGCAGCGCGGGCAAGGGTCGGCGTGGCGGCGACGAGGGCCTGCGTATAGGGATGCCGGGGGCGGGACAGAACGTCGCCGGTCTCCCCCTCCTCAACGATCCGCCCATCCTTCATCACCAATACCCGGTCGGTGATGGCGCGGACCACATGCAGGTCGTGCGCGATAAAGAGCAGCGCCACGCCTCGCGTATTGGAGATATCGGCCAGAAGGTCGAGGATCTGGGCGCGGATGGAGACGTCGAGCGCCGACACAGCTTCATCGAGCACGATCAGCTCCGGCTCGACGATCAAGGCCCGCGCCAGGGCGATCCGCTGGCGCTGGCCGCCGGAAAATTCGTGGATGTAGCGGTCGGCCATCCGGGGCGATATTCCCACCGCCTCCAGCGCCGCAGCGACCCTGCGGCTGCGCTCGTCCGCCCCGGGTCGGTCGCGGCCCAACAGATGCAGTGGCTCGGCGACGAGCCGGTCCACGCGATGGCGCGGGTTGAACGACCCATAGGGGTCCTGAAACACCATCTGCATGTCGCGCAGGATGGCGGTCGTCCCCCCGCCGGCCGGACCGATCTCGACCGCGCCCATCCGCACCCGCCCCGCCTGCGGGCGGTCCAGCCCGACAATGGCGCGGGCCAGCGAGGATTTGCCGCTTCCGCTCTCGCCTACCAGTCCGACGCTTTCGCCACGCCGGATGACGAAGCTCACATCGTCGACGGCCCGGACGCTTTGCGGCGGCGCGAAAAGGCCGCGCCGGGGCAAGGCATAGTCGCGCACCACATGCTCGACCGACAGCAGGACATCGCTTCCGGCCCGCGCGATGCGCTGGGGGCGGTGCAGGGTCGCGGCCAGAAGCTGGCGCGTATAGGCTTGCCGTGGCGCCGCAAGGACCGCCCCGGTCGGTCCGGTCTCCACCACACGCCCCGCATGCAGCACGGCGACCCGGTCGGCCATGCTGCTGACGATGCCCAGATCGTGGGTGATGAGCAGCAGGGCCATGTCGAGGGTTTTGGTCAGTTCGGCCAGCAGCGCGAGAATCTGCGCCTGGGTCGTCACGTCGAGCGCGGTGGTCGGCTCGTCGGCGATCAGGAGTTTCGGACCGAGCGCCACCGCCATGGCGATCCCGACCCGCTGCCGCTGGCCACCGGACAATTCGTGCGGGTAGCGCGAGGGGGACACCTTTTCGCTCGGTAGTCCCACCTGTGCGAGGATATCGCCGGCCGATCGAAGCGCCCTGCCCCGGCCCCAGCCCTTGTGGATGCGGATGGTTTCGGCCACCTGGTCGCCTATGGTCATCAGCGGGTTGAGCGCCGTCATGGGCTCCTGGAAGATCATGCCGATCTCGGCGCCGCGCCGCCGGGTCATCTCCCGCTCGGAGAGGGCCGAAAGCGCCGTGCCGTCGAAATCGATCCGGCCCGACAGCCGCGCGCCGCGCGGCAAGAGGTTCAGGATCGACAGCGCCGTGAGCGACTTGCCCGACCCCGATTCCCCGACCAGTCCGAGAACCTCCCCTTGCGCGACGGACAGGGAGACGCCATCGAGAATCCGGTGATCGTCGATCGTGAGGCCGGCATGGTCGAGGGTGAGCAGGCTCATGGCCGACGTCCCCGCATGCGGGGATCGAAAATATCGCGAAGACCGTCGCCCAGCAGGTTGAGCCCCAGGACGGTGACGACGATGGCGAGGCCGGGAATGATCGCCACATGCGGCGCGAGGGCGATCATGGTCTGGGCCTCGGCCAGCATCCGCCCCCAGCTCGGCATGGGCGGTTGCGCGCCGAGCCCCACATAGGCCAGCCCCGCCTCGGCCAGGATGGCGAGGGAAAACTGGATCGTGGCCTGGACGATCAGCGTATTGGCCACATTGGGCAGGATGTGCTCGATGGAGATCAGCACGCGCCCCTTGCCCGCCAGCCGCGCCGCCTTGATGAAATCGCGCGGCCACAGGGCCAGCGCCGAGCCGCGGGTCAGGCGGGCGAAGACCGGGATGTTGAAAATGCCGATGGCGACGATCGCATTGATGGCGCCCGGGCCGAAGATGGCGGTGATGAGAATCGCTATGATCAGGGCCGGAAAGGCAAAGACAATGTCGTTGCCGCGCATGACCAGATCGTCGAGCAGCGATCCCGCATTGGCGGCCGCGGCAAGTCCGAGCGGGACGCCCAGGCCGATGCCCAGCCCCACCGCCACCACGGCCACCGCGATCGAGGTCCGGGCGCCCACCAGGATCATCGAGAAGATGTCGCGGCCGAAATGATCGGTCCCCAGCCAATGGGTTCCGTTGGGCGGTTGCAGGCGGTCGCCCACCACGAGGACCGTCACGTCGAACGGCGTCCAGACGAGCGACAGCAGCGCCATGGCGAGAACCAGCAGCGAGATGGCGGCGCCGATCAGGAGGTTGGGCTGGAGCCTCGTCCCTTTCTTCATGGCCGGCCCTGCCGCAGGCGCGGATCGACAAGAGCATAGGCGATGTCGACGAGGAAGGTCACGACGATCACGGCAAAGACCAGGATCATCACCACCGAGCGCACCACGATCAGGTCGCGCGCCGATATGGCCTGGAAGGCCAGCCTGCCCAGGCCGGGCAGGTAGAAGACGTTCTCGATGATGATCGCCCCGGCCAGCAGGAAGGAAAACTGCAGGCCCATGATGGTGATCACCGGGATCAGCGCATTGCGCAGGGCATGGCGGATGAGAGCTTGCGTCCGCGTCAGCCCCTTGGCCCGCGCGGTCCGCACATAATCCTCTTCCAGGGCGTCGATGAGGCTGGAGCGCATGATGCGGGCCAGGATCGAGGCCTGCGGCAGGGCAAGGGCGATGGCGGGCAGCGTCAGGGCGGCCATGGCGGCCCCTGGGTCCTCCCAGCCGGGAAACCCTCCGGAGGAAAACCAGCGCAGGCCCACCGAGAACACCAGCACCAGCAGCATGGCGAACCAGAAATTGGGCAGCGCGATGCCGATCTGCGCCAGGCCCATGGCGCCCAGATCGACCGCGCCATTGCGGTTGGCCGCCGCGAGCAGCCCGACGGGAATGGCGATCAGTGTCGACAGGGTGAGCGCATATATGGCCAGCGGCAGGGAAACCCAGAGGCGATCGGCGATCAGCCCGGCTACCGGAACCCGATAGGTGTAGCTGATCCCGAAATCGCCCCGCACCATGCCCGACAGCCACGCCCCGTAACGGGCGAGAACCGGCTGGTTGAGCCCCAATTGCTCGCGCAGGGCCTGCAACGCCTCGGCGGAGCTGTTGAGGCCGAGCATGAAAGCGGCAGGATCGCCGGGCAGCACTTCGAGCACGAGGAATATGACGATGCTGGCCACCAGCAGGCTGGCCAGCATCATCGTCACCCTGCCCAGCACGAAGCGGGTCATGCCCTTGCCGCCCTCATGTCAGGGGCCGCTCAGTCGGCCCAATAGACCTGGGTGAGGTCGGTCGCCTGGGTCGGCGCGTTGATCCACATGCCTTCGAGGTCGACATTCTGCACGCCCGCCTTGGCGAGCTGGAAAATATAGGCGTTGACGAAATTTTCCGAGATGTTGCGTTGAAGATCGCCCAACAACGCATTGCGCCGGTCGGGGTCCAGGGTGAGGTTGAGCTCGTCCCACAATGCCTGGAATTCCGGCGCTCCATAGCCGAAATAATAGTCTTCGCGCCCGTAGATCTCGATATCCATGGGCTCGGTATGGGAAATCACCGTCAGGTCGAAATCGGCATTGCCGAAAACCTGTTCCAGCCATTGGGCCCATTCGAGATTGACGATGTCGGTCTCTATGCCCACGTCGCGCAATTGCGCCGCGATGATCTCGCCCCCCCGGCGCGCATAGACCGGCGGCGGCAGGGCCAGCGACAGGCGCAGGCCCTCGACGCCGGCTTCGGACAGCAAATCCCGCGCGCGCGCCGGATCATGGGCCGAAAGCCCGGTCAGGTCGACATAAGCCGGGTGATGCGGCGCGAAATGGGTGCCGATGGGCGTGCCATAGCCGAACATCGCCCCATCGATGATGGTCTGCCGGTCGATGGCGTGGGCGATCGCCTCGCGCACCCGGATGTCGTCGAGCGGTTCGCGGCGATTGTTCATGGCGAGGATGGTCTCGCCCTCGGTGGTCCCGACAACGGTTTCGAAGCGCGGATCGGCGTCGAGGATGGAGAGGGTTTCCGGGGCGGGAAACACCGGGAAGGTATCGACATCCTCGGCCATCATGGCGGCGAAGGCGGCGGTGGGATCGGAAATGAACCGGAACGTCGCCCTTTCGAGCCGGGCCGGCTCTCCCCAATAGGACGGGTTGCGCACCAGAGTGACGCTGTCGCCCTGCCGCCAGGTTTCGAACCGGAACGGTCCGGTCCCGATCGGCTGCGTCGCATTGGTCCCGGCGCTGGCCTCCGCGACGATCACCGCATCGCCCCAGGCCATGTTGAAGAGGAAATTGCCGTTGGGGCGGGCAAGGGTCACGACCACCGTGCGGTCGTCCTCGGCCACGACAGCCTCGATATCGGCGAAGAGGAATTTCTGCGCGTTGACCGAATCGCCGGCCCGCGCCCGGTCGAGGCTGAAAACCACATCCGCCGCCGTCAGCGCCGCACCGTCATGGAACGTCACGCCGTCGTGCAGGGTAAAGCGGTAGGTGAGCCCATCGGGCGAAATGTCCCAGCTTTCCGCCAGCGCCGGCAGGATATCCCCATTGGCCCCGAAGCGGGTCAGCCCCTCGAAGAGATTAGCATAGACCACCTCGTCTATGGCCGCCGCCGCATTCGAGGTGGGGTCGAGATGGGGCGGCTCGAGCACCAGGCCGACCACCACATCGGTCCTCTGCGCCGCTCCCGGTGCCGTCATGGCGAGCACGAGGGCCAGTGAAGCCAAAACCAACGATCCGCCGTGCCGCATATGCCACTCCCTGCCTGCCGCTTCCATTGCGATTCCCGGCGAGACCTTATAGCAATCGCCTTTCCTGTGCGATCCGTCTGGCATGTGCCGGCAAACGCAGCATGGAACGATCGCCTTGCGTTTACATTGTTCATGCAATTGCCATAGTTATAGCGACAAGAATTCCGTAACCATGATGGAGGTTTGAATGGCCTACAGAGACGATTCGATCTTCACCCGGCTGAAACTGCGCCGCCCCCAATCGGCCCTGACCGCCCCCGAACCCGAATGGCGCGAGAACATGCGCGACGTCGGGCTGATGCTCTCGGGCATCTACCAGGATCTGCGCGGCGATCTGCAGGACGGATTCTATCACTTCCGCCGCGGCGTGCGCGCAGGCGTGCGCAGGGTGTTCGGCCCGCGCAACGGATAATATCCGCCCCGAAAGGAGCCGGTTGCATGCCCATACGCCAGATTTCCCTTCTTAGCATCGCCTCGGCAGCGCTTCTCGCCGTGGGCGCCTGCTCCAGCACCACGACGCCCCCGGACACCTCCATGCCGCCGCCGATCGACTGCGGCGCCAGCGCCCTGGCCAACAAGGCCGGCGGGGTGGTTACGGGCAGCACGGCGCAGGACGTCCGAATCGACGGGCAGCCTGTCAGGAGCACCGGAACGGTGCGCATCTACCAGTCGGGGCAGCCGGTCACCCAGGACTACAACCCCAATCGCCTCAACCTCGAGGTGAGCGTCGCCCGCACGCTGGTGCGCGCTTCCTGCGGCTGACCGCGGCAGGCGCGGCGTTTCTGCCACGTTTTCCCCATGCCGCCTTTCCCCGGCCTGAATAGGTTTGCTTCTTGCCGCGTCTGCACGTAAACGGGCAAAGCAGCACGCTCGAGGGAGACCATGGACGTCGCGTTTGTCATTCCGGCCCACAATGAAGAAGCCCTGCTGGGCGATTGCCTGAAATCGGTCCTCGAAGAGATCGATCGCAGCGCACTGTGTTCTCGAGCCGAGGTCGTCGTCGTGGACAATGCCTCCACGGACGGCACGAGCGCCGTGGCCGGCGCCTTCGACCGCGTGAAGGTGGTGCTGGAAACCCGCAAGGGGCTCGGCTATGCCCGCTCGGCGGGCTTCGAGAATTCCACCGGGCTCTATGTCGCCAATATCGACGCCGACACCATCGTGCCCCCCGGCTGGCTCGACACCGCCCTCTCCGAATTCAAGAAGGACGAGGGCCTCGTCTGCGTCAGCGGTCCCTATATCTATCACGACCTTCCCTGGACGAGCCGGGCCATCACGGAAGGATTCTACTGGCTGACCAAGGCCATCTACCTGATCAACCGCTACGTCCTGAAAGTGGGATCGGTGGTCCAGGGCGGCAATTTCGTGTTCAGGCGCGATGCCTGGCTGAAGGCCGGCGGCTACAACCAGTCGATCACCTTTTACGGCGAGGACACCGATATCGCCGTGCGGCTCTCGCGCGTGGGCGGGGTCAAATGGACCTTCAAGCTGCGGATGCTCACCTCCGGCCGGCGCCTGCAAAAGCAGGGCGTCGTGCGCACCGGATTGACCTATACGCTGAATTTCTTCGCCGTCACCTTCCGCGGCAAGCCGGTCACTTCGGACTATACCGACTACCGGGACTAAGAGCCAAACCCCTCCCCCAAAGCCATTGGACTCGTGCGGCCCCGGCCGCATGAGCGCGGCCGCCATGGGCCGGCCACAACCAAAAAGCGCCTCCAGTCGGAAACGCTCAAACATACTGAAAATATTTAGAAAAAATGGCGGGAGTGACGGGACTCGAACCCGCGACCTCCGGCGTGACAGGCCGGCGCTCTAACCAACTGAGCTACACCCCCTCGTGCTCCGAAGCGTTCCGCCCCGGCAAGGTGGGCTCCGTTTATAGGGGTCCCCCAAGCAAGTCAAGCGACATCATCCGGCGCTTCCGAAGTTTTTTCGCCCGGACGGTTTTTAAAGCCGACCTGGCGATGGCGATTCGCCTAAATCCTTGATTATACGTGTATTAATTCCCATGGCGGCCCCAAGCTGTTTCTTTGACGTCGCCCCTGATAGATTGGCCGGGGTTATCCACAGGCCGGCTGTCCGCCTGAAGGAATCGGATCGGCGATAGAGGTTTGCCAATGGTCGAATATCTGGACATCAAGCCCGGCCTCTCCATCCCCCTCTCGGAGATCGAACTGAGTTTCGTGCGGGCATCGGGACCGGGCGGCCAGAACGTCAACAAGGTGGCCTCGGCCGTCCAGCTACGCTTTGACGTGCAGAACTCCACGGTGCTCACCGAGGCGGTCAAGGCCCGGCTGCTGGCCCTGGCCGGCTCGCGCGCCACCAAGGACGGGGCCATCGTGCTCTTTGCCGACCGGCACCGCTCGCAGCCCCTCAATCGCGACGATGCGCTGTCCCGGCTTGCCGAACTGGTCCGCAGCGCGACGCGGGTGCAGCGCAAGCGGCGCCCCACCAAGCCGACGCTGGCGTCCAAGCGCAAGCGCCTCGATGCCAAATCGCGGCGCGGCGCCATCAAGACGCTGCGCCAGACGCGGCCCGGACTGGACTAACGACACGGCGCCGACATCAAAAAGCCACCCGGAGACGGCATAGGCAATACTCGTTTTCCTCGTCTTCCGGTGCTGCCATTCCTACCGACACCTACGCCTTTATCGGGATCGCATTCGCGGCGCTTTTCGTCTTCTGGCTGGTCTTTTCGCTGGCCCGCAAGGTGCTGGGGCTGATCGTCGTGCTGGCCGTGGTCATCGGCGCGTGGGTGCTCTGGAACGATCCGCAGATGCTGCAGGCCGTTTCGGGGTTTCTCGGCCGTCCATAGCGATCCGCCGCAACCTCAAGCCATATCGGTCATTTCAGTATAGACTCGCGCGGAAAACCGAGGAGGACCCCATGAACGTCTCCAATCTGCAGCTCCAAGGCCTCTATCTGGCCATCGCGTCGATCAACAACGCGCTGGTCGCCAAGGGGGTGATGACCCGGGATGAGATCACCATCGCGCTCCAGCGCGCCGAGCAGATCGCGCTGGGCGACGATCGGCTGGCCGAGGACATGAGCCCCGCCAGCCGGGACGCCGTGGCCTTCCCGGCCCGCCTGCTCATCCTGGCCAATACGACCGCATCGGAAACCGAAACCGGTTCGTTCTCGGAACTGGCCAGGATGGTAGGCCAGACCAAGGGCCATTATCCCGACGAGCAATGATCCATCGCCAGCGGACCCGCATCGTGGCGGGAGCCGCACAAAAGGGTCATCAAATCGTCTCGTCTTCGTCCCATTCGCTGCCCACGGTCGGCCGCGGAGGAGGGAATCCATGATGAAATGCATGAGCCTGCCGATTGCCCTGATCCTCGCCGCCATGCCCCATGCGGCCAGTGCGCAACAGGGGGATGAGGTCGAGGTCGTGGAAGCGCGTCCGCATATGGAGGTCGAGCTCATCGATGCGGATTTCCTCCGGCCAGAAGATCCTTCCGATTCGGTGTTCGGGGGCACGACGCAATTTCTCTCCGGCGCCCCGATCCTCATCGAGCTGGAGCTGATCGAGCCCATCAGCGCCTTCCAGCTCGATGCCATGAAGGCCGCAGCCTCCGATGGCCGGACGCATTTCTCCTGCGAGGAAGCGGTTCTCTACCTCGCCAATGGCTGGCACGTCGCCATGGGCCACCGATGCGCGCCGGCCGATCTGCCCCAAGGAGAAACCCCGTGAGACACCTGCTGCTCGCCGCCCTTCTGGGGCTGGCCGCATCGCCCGTCCCGGGTCAGGAGACGATGCTTTTTCCCGACGCCACCGAAACCGTCCCGGAACTGATCGACCTCTATGAACAAGAGGACGACCAGTGCAGGCTCTCGATGAACCGGGACGTGCAGATCGCCGCCGCGTGCCATGCCCGCTCCCTCTATGGCGCCGCCCTCAATGAACGAGGATGGTGCTACGGGCGAGAAACCGAAGCCAATGCCGATATGAGCTGGCACGAATGCGCCGGCGATTCCATGCGCTTTTCCCCGCTCGCCTTCGATATCTGGTAGCCGCGCGGAACCACTCCCCGATCCATCTCATTGCTGAGCAATCTGACGCGCGCCCGGACGCCCGGCGTGGCGCGCGCTGATTTGGGGCTTTATTCTGATTTAGAATTATGCTTAGCTCAACATTCTAATATCGGATCGATGCGATGGAACTGCGGCCTCTCGAATCCTTTCTCGCCGTCATTTCGGCCGGCAGCGTGACCGCTGCGGCCCGCGCCATCGGGCGGTCCCAGCCCGTGGTGACGCGGCATATCCAGGAGCTCGAGGCGGAAATCGGCTTTGACCTGTTCACCCGCAACGGTCCCCGGATCACGCCGACGGAGCGCGGCCTGCGCTTCCACGCCGAGGTCGAGCGGCTGATCACCGGGATGAAGCAGCTCTCGGAACGGGCTGCGGCCATTGCCAATTCCGCGCCGCTGGCCATCGAGGTCGCCGCCATCCCGGCCCTCGCCACCGGGCTGCTGCCCCGCGCCTTTTCCTGCGTCCATGATAGCCTGATGCCGCAGACGGCCCATATCCGCTCTGCGCCCGCCGAACAGGTCGTGCAATCGGTCCTGGCGCGCAATGCCGACCTTGGGGTCGCCTCGCTGCCGCTCGATCACCCCGGCATCGAGATCATCCGCCTTTACAAGGCAAATTGCGTCGCCGCCATACCGGCCTCCCATCCGCTGGCCCGGCGCGATGTCATCGCCATCTCCGATCTGGGCGGCCTGACGCTGATCGGCATGGCCAACCCGTTCCGCCTGCGCCATAGGGTCGAAGCGGCCCTGGCGGAGGCATCGGTCAGCGTCGGACGGGTCATCAGTACCAACGCCACGGTCACCGCGCTCCAACTGGTCCGGAACGGGGTAGGCGTCGCCGTCGTCGAGCCGGTGACGGCCCTCGGCCTGCCGCTGGACGGCGTCGTCATCCGGCCGCTCGATGTCGGCATTCCCTTTCTCTGGGGGGCGGTCACCGCCCTTCACGCACCGCGCTCGGAAACCGTGTTCGCGCTGCTCGCCAGTCTCGATGCGGCGACGCGCGACCTGCTGCCCGATGCGGAAATCCTTGATCCCGGAAACGATCCGCAGCGCCTCGCCGAGGCGAGCGAAAGCGTTTCCCAACCCGCGAGCCGAAGATGACTTCAACCGCCGCAGGACTGTCTGCGCTCGAACACAAGCTCAACCACGACCTCAGCCTGCTTGAACTGCCGAGCAAGAGCTGGGTGCCCCAACGCATGGTGGACGGTCGCCCGGTCTATGACACGGTGGTGGTCGGGGGCGGCATGTGCGGCCTTGTCGCGCTCGCCTGCCTCAAACTGCTGGGAATCGATAACATCATCGCCTTCGACCGCGCCGAGGAAGGCCGGGAAGGCCCCTGGGTGACTTTTGCGCGCATGCGCACCCTGCGCTCTCCCAAGCAGCTCACCGGTCCGGCCCTGGGCCTGCCCGCTCTGACCTTCCGGGCCTGGTTCGAGGCCCAGTTCGGCGAGGAGGAGTGGGAAAAGCTCAACAAGATCCCCCGCATCATGTGGATGGATTATCTCGTCTGGTATCGCAAGGTGCTCGATCTGCCGGTGCAGAACCGCACCGAAGTGCTGTCGGTGACCCATCACGCCGAGGGTATTCTCGCCCTGCGGATTGCCCGCCATGGCCAGGACGGGGAAGAAACGGTCTATGCTCGCCACGTGGTTCTGGCGACCGGCCGCGACGGCCTCGGCGCGCCCTTCGTGCCGCCCTTCGTCCAGTCGGTCGACAGGAAGTTCTGGGCCCATTCGGCTGAAAACATCGACTTCGAAGCCCTCAAGGGCAAGCGCGTCGGCGTGGTCGGGGCCGGCGCATCGGCGATGGACAATGCCGCGACGGCGCTGGAAGCGGGCTGCGGCTCGCTCGACATGTTCGTCCGACGGGCCGATCTGCCGCGCATCAACAAGTTCACCGGCATTTCCAGCCAGGGTGTGGTCAACGGGTTCGCCGGCCTGCCGGACGAATGGAAGTGGCGTTTCCTGCACCATACGATCGGCGCGCAGACCCCGCCCCCGCGCGATTCGACCCTGCGCGTGTCGAGCCATGCCAATGCGCGCTTCCACCTGGCCAGCCCGGTGCTCGCATTCGAAGCGGCGGGGGACGAGGTCCAGCTCACCACCCCCAAGGGTACGTACACGCTCGATTTCGTGATCTTTGCCACGGGTTTTAACGTTTCGCTCGAAGCGCGGGCCGAACTTGAAAGTTTTGCCGACAACATCGCCTATTGGTCGGACCGCTACGCGCCGGAGCCGGGCACGGAAAATCTCGAACTGAGCAGCTCGCCCTATCTGGGGCCCGGATTCGAGTTCCAGGAAAAGGTGCCCGGAGCGACGCCCGGGCTGAACCATATCCATTCCTTCAACTATCCGGCGACGCTGAGCCATGGCAAGCTCTCGGGCGATATTCCGGCGGTCAGCGATGGTGGCAAGCGCCTGGCGCGCGCCATCGCGCGGAACCTGTTCGTGGAGGATCGGGAAATTCACTTCCAGAACCTGGTCGCCTATGACGTCCCCGAGCTTCAGGGGGATGAATGGGTCGATTTTGATGCATCAGCCGCCGAGGAGCAAAGCGCATGAAATCCATCCAGTTGAACGGCGCCGAGTTCGTCTACGACATCGCCGGCGAGGATCATGACCAGACGATCATCTGCCTGCATGGTGGACGCGGCATCGGCGACCATCGCGGCGATTTCGCGGTGTTCCGGCCCCTCGCCGACCGCTATCGGCTGATCGCCTACGATCAGCGCGGCTGCGGGTCGTCCTCGCTCACCCCGCCCTTTACCTTCGACCAGTTCGCCGACGATCTGGAGGCGTTTCGCCAGCATTTCCTGGGCGATCGCAAGCTGATCCTGATCGGCGGCTCGTTCGGCGGCATGATCGCCCTGACCTATGCGGTCAAATATGGCGACAAGCTCAGCCACCTGATCCTGCGCGGGACGGCCGCCAGCCACCATCACGAAGCCGAGGCGATCGCCAATTTCAACGCACGCATCCACAAGGCATCGTCGGCCTCGATCGGCATGATCGACAAGCTGTTTTCGGACAAGGTGGTCGATGATACCGAGCTGCGCCTCATCTGGCTGGCCCTGCAACCGCTCTACTACGAGGATTTCGACCCCGACGCGGCGCTGGAAAAGACCCGCACGCTCAAGCTGCACGCCGAGACCCACAATGCCCTCTTCAAGGACAAGAGCTATGATTTGCTCGACAAGCTCGAGGCCATAAAGGTTCCCACTTTCGTGGTGTGCGGCGGCAATGACTGGATCTGCCCACCCTCCCAGTCGCGCATTATCGCCGAGACCGTTCCGGGTGCCGAATATCTGGAGGTCGAGGGCGCCAACCATCCGGTGCACGCCGAAAAGCCGGAAATCGTGCTGCCGGCCATTCGCGACTTCATCGCGCGGAGAGCCCCATGATCCGCTTCATGGCCGGAAAGCTGCTGGAGGCGGCAATCGCCATCTGGGGCGTGGTCACCATCGTGTTCTTCGTCTCGCGCGTCCTTGGCGATCCGGCCGTGCTGCTGCTGCCGCTGGGCGCCACCGATGCCCAGCTCGAGGCGCTGCGTGCCTCGCTCGGGCTCGACCAGCCCATCCTCGTCCAGTATTTCTCGAGCCTGGGCGCCATGCTGCGCGGCGATTTCGGCATATCCTTCCAGCACATGCGCCCTGCCCTTGACGTTGTGCTCGAACGCATGCCCGCCACCGCCATACTGGCCTTCTCGGCCCTGGTGCTGGGGGTGCTGATCGGGGCCGTCGCCGGAACCATCGCCGCGCTCAATCGCGGCAAGCTGGCCGAGCTGATCGTCATGTCCGCCGCCCTGCTCGGCCAGGCCACGCCAGTCTTCTGGCTCGGGCTCATGCTGATCCTGTTCTTTTCGGTGCAACTGGGCTGGCTGCCCTCGGCAGGCTCGGGCACCTGGTGGCATCTCATCCTGCCCGCCATCACCCTCGCCGTCTTCGTTTCCGCCTCGATCGCGCGGCTGCTGCGCTCGTCGCTGCTGGAAATCCTCGGCGAGGACTATGTGCGCACCGCGCGGGCCAAGGGGCTCCTGCCGCAAACCATCTTTACCTGGCACGTGGCGCGCAACGCGCTCATCCCCGTCGTCACCATGATCGGCATCATCGCCGGCGAACTGCTGGGAGGCTCAGTGGTCACCGAAACCGTGTTCGGCTGGCCCGGCGTGGGCCGACTCATCGTGCAGGCCATCCAGAACCAGGATTTTCCGGTGATCCAGGCCGGCGTCGCGGTAGTGGCCATCATCTTCGTCTTCATCAATCTGGCGATCGACCTGCTCTACGGCGTCCTCGATCCACGCATCAGGGGGGAGCGCTGACATGGGAGACTTCTTCGCGTCGCTGGTCAAAAGCCGGTCGGGCCTGTTCGGCTTCGTGCTGCTGACGCTGCTGGTGCTCGTGGCGATCTTCGCGCCGCTGCTCGGCCTTGCTAGCCCCATTCGCGGCGACCTGCTGGCCCGCCTGTCGCCTCCCACATGGACCGGCCCGTTCAACCCGGGCCCGCACCCGCTGGGGACCGACGAAGTGGGCCGGGACGTGCTGTCCCGCATCGTCCATGGCAGCCGCCTGACGCTGATGATCGCCGCGACGGCGGTGGTGCTGGGCGGCGTCGTAGGCACGCTCCTGGGCATCGCGGCCGGCTTTTACGGCGGCATCGTCGATCGCGTGCTGATGCGCCTGGTCGACATCCAGCTCGCCCTGCCGCTCATGCTGCTGGCGCTGCTGGTCGTGGCGGCGCTTGGGCCCTCGTTCAACAATCTGATCATCGTCCTCGCGCTCACCAGCTGGATTCGCTATGCGCGCATCATCCGCGGGCAAGTGCTGTCGCTGCGCGAGCGCGAATTCGTGCAATCAGCGCATGCCATCGGCGCGTCGACCGTGCGCATCATGCTCCGGCACATCCTGCCCAACGTGCTCACGCCCGCGCTGGTCGTGGCCACGCTGGAGCTGGCCCGCATCATCATCATGGATGCGGCCCTGTCCTTCCTCGGCCTGGGGGTTCAGCCGCCCAGCCCGAGCTGGGGCCGCATGCTGGCCGATGGCCGCGTCTATATCTCCACGGCCTGGTGGATCGTCACCTTCCCCGGCCTCACCATCCTGCTCACCGTCCTGTCGGTAAACCTTCTGGGCGACTGGCTGCGGGATTATTTCGACCCGAAATTGAGGACTTCACGATGAACGCCGCCCGCCCCCTGCCCGACCGTGTCCGCCGCATCCAGGCCGAAATGGCCGAACGCGGCATCGACGCGACCATCGTCTTCAAGCCCGAGAACAGCTTCCTGCTGACGGGCTTCAACCCCATCATCTATTCGCACCCGGTCATCGCCATCGTGCCGGCCGAGGGCGAGCCGATGATGCTGGTCCACGCCCTGCGCGACGACCACGGGCGGGCCAGCGCCTTTGTCAGCGATATCCGCCTTTATGGTGCCTGGTCCACCAAGGTCACCATGGGCCCCAACTGGCTCGACGCACTGGTTTCGATCCTCGGCGAGCTCGGCGTCGCCTCCGGGCGGCTGGCGCTCGAAGAGGAATTCGTGCCGCTGCAGCGCTATCGCCAGATCACCGAGCGCCTTTCGGACGCCGATTTCGTCGATGCGAGTCATTTCATCGACACGGTGCGCCTGATCAAGGACCCCGACCAGATCGAAATGGCGCGGCTCGCCGCCAAGCTCGCCGATACGGGCATGGACGAAGCGGTGCGCCAGATCGCCCAGGGGGTCAGCGAGCGGGAAATCTCCATCCAGTCCATGCATGCGATGAACCGATACTGGACCGAGAACCTTCCCGATATCGAGGTGGCCGATTTCGGCACGCTGGAAGGCGGTGCCCAAAACGGGTTGTGGACCTGGACGCTGGTCGGCGACCGCATGTTCTTCAACTGCGACAACCCCACCCTGCGCAGACCGCAACGGGGAGAAGCCGTAAGCGTGTTCATCTGGGCCAATGCCAATGGCATCCATGCCGAGAACGAACGCACGGTGGCCTTCGGTCCGCTCCCCGATGTCAATCGCCGGGCCCTCGATACCATTCTCGACATCCGCGAGACCCTGCGCCCCATGCTGCGCCCGGGCACCCGCTATGCCGATCTGTTCCTGGCCACCAAGGCGGGGCTGGAAAAGGCGGGCTATCCCGACAATATCCCCGGCCGCATCGGCCACGGCATCGGGCTGGGCGCCCATGAGCACTCCTCGCTCGATGCGAAAAGCGAACTGGTGCTCGAGCCGGGCATGATGTTCACGCTCGAACCGAATCTGCGCGTGCCGGGGGTTTGCGCGACGCAGATCTCCGACACCATCCTGATCACGGACACGGGCTGCGAATATCTCACGCAATCCCGTGGCGGCTATATAGAGGTCTAGTCATGGCACCGCTGTTGCAGATCAGGAATCTGACGGTGGAATTTTCCACGCGGGCGGGCACGCTGCACGCGGTCAATGACGTGTCCTATGCGCTCGAGGCCGGGGAAACCCTCGGCATTGTGGGGGAGTCCGGCTCGGGCAAATCCGTCCATGCCCTGGCCATGGTCGGCCTCATCCCCACCCCACCGGGGCGGATCGTATCGGGCGAGGTCCTGTTCGAGGGCGTCGACCTGCTCAAGCTCCCCGAACGCGAGCTGCGCGACATCCGCGGCCGCAAGATCGGCTTTGTGTTCCAGGACCCGATGACCAGCCTCAATCCCGTCCTTACGGTCGGGCGGCAGATCATGGAGCCGCTGCGGCGGCATCTGGGGCTGTCGGCGGCCAAGGCACGGGCGCGGGCGATCGAACTGCTCGATCTGGTCGGCATCGTCGATCCGGCCCGCCGGATCGACCAGTTCCCCTTCGAATTCTCGGGCGGCATGCGCCAGCGGGTGATGATCGCCATCGGGATCGCCTGCGACCCGAAACTGCTCATCGCCGACGAGGCGACCACGGCGCTCGACGTCACCGTGCAGGCCCAGATCCTGGAACTGGTCCGCGACCTCAAGAAGAAGATCGGCACCACGGTGATCTGGATCACCCATGACATGGGCGTGGTGGCCGGGCTCGCCGACACCATCCAGGTCATGTATGGCGGGCGGATCATGGAACGCGGCCCGGTGCGCTCGGTCTTCAAGGACCCGCGCAGCGCCTATACATGGGGCCTGCTGCGCTCCCTCCCCGGCAAGCTCACCGCGGCGGACCAGCGACTTTACCAGATCCCGGGCAGTCCGCCCAACATGATCCATCCGCCGGCCGGAGACCCCTTCGCCCCGCGCAACGAATTCGCCACCGAACGTTGCCTGCGGGAGGTCCCTCCCTTGCTGCAGGTGGGAGCCGGCGCGCCCGGCCACATGGCCGCCGCCTGGTACGACCTGCCCGCCGCCCTCGAAAACAAGGGGTATGCATGATGAGCGCCACCACCCTGCTAAAGGTCAGCGACCTGCAAAAGACGTTCGGCGGCAAGGGCGGACTGCTGGGCCGGGGCCGCCCGGAGGTCCGGGCCGTGGACCATGTGAGTTTCGAGGTCCGGCAAGGCGAGACGCTGGGCCTTGTGGGCGAGTCGGGCTCGGGGAAAAGCACCACCGGCCGCGTATTGCTGCAACTCGAACACCCCACGGGAGGCGAAATCGAATTTGAGGGCAACCGGCTGACCGGATTGTCGAAATCGGCCCTGAAGCCCTTCCGCCGCAAGATGCAGATCATCTTCCAGGACCCCTATGCCTCGCTCAATCCGCGCATGACGGTCGGCGATTTCGTCGAGGAGCCGATGATCGTTCATCGGCTGGTCGGCGGCCGCGCCGAACGGCGGGCCCGGGTCGCCGAACTGTTCGACCTGGTGGGGCTCGACCCCAGCTTTGCCCGGCGCTACCCGCACGAATTCTCCGGTGGCCAGCGCCAGCGTATCAATATTGCCCGCGCCCTGGCGCTCGAACCGTCCTTCATCGTCGCGGACGAGCCCATCACCGCGCTCGACGTCTCGATCCAGGCGCAGATCGTCAACCTGTTCCAGGACCTGCAAGAGCGCCTGGGGCTGACCTATCTGTTCATCGCGCACGACCTGTCGATGATCCGCTATCTCTGCCACCGCGTGGCGGTGATGCTGCGGGGCAAGATCGTCGAGATCGGCCCGACCGAGGCGATTTTCGCCAATCCGCAACACGCCTATACGCGGGCCTTGCTGTCGGCCATTCCCGTTCCCGATCCGGATGTCGAGAGCCAGCGGCACGCCATCGCCTTCGACTACGAAACCCAGAAATCCCCCGATGGGGCCGAAATGCGCCCCGTCGGGCCAGATCACTACGTTCTGGCTTGATCAGCCATATCCACAGGAGGAACACTCAAAATGATGAAGCTCATGAAATCGGCGCTTGCCGGAACGACGGTCCTTGCAGGATTGTCCTTCTCGCTCGCCGCAAGTGCGGCCGATCTGACGATCGCGCTGTCCAATCCGGTCAATACCTTCGACCCGCATATGACGGCGTCGGTCGGCAGCGACCTTTCGGTCCTCAGCCATATCTATCCCTCGCTGATCCTGCGCGGGCCCGATCTCGCCCTGCAGGGCAATCTCGCCACCGAGTGGACCCTCGTTGACGACACCACCTGGCACTTCACCCTGCGCGAAGGGGCGACCTTCGCCAATGGCGAGGCGCTCGACGCCGAAGCGGTGAAGTGGAACCTCGACCGGGTGCGCGATCCCGAATTGCAGGCCCGCGTGGCGAGCTGGTTCTCGCTGGTGTCGGAGGTGAACGTCATTTCCCCGACCGAGCTCGAGGTCAAGACCAGTTCGCCCTATCCGGCCTTTGCCGACCAGCTCTCCATGTTCCTGCTGCTGCCGCCGCAATGGACCGAGGAGAACAACCCGGTGACCGCCACCATGGCCGGCGGCCCCTATCAGGTGCGCAACATCGTGCCCGGTGAATCGGTGATCCTCGAGCCCAATCCCGAATATTTCGGCGATCCGGCCGAATTCGACACTGTGACCTTCCAGGTCATCCCCGAGACCGGCGGGCGCATCGCCGCGCTTCTGGCCGGCGACGTCGATCTCGTGACCGGCATTCCGGTGACGGAAGTCGACCGCATCAACCAGTCGGGCAATGCCACGGCCGGTGCGGTGGATTCGACCCGCAACGTGATGATCAAGTTCAACACCACCGTCCCCCCGCTCGATAACGTCACCGTGCGGCAGGCGCTCAACTATGCCATCGACAAGGAGGGCATCGCCCAGGCCCTGTTCAACGGCCTCGCCCAGCCGGCCCAGTGCCAGGTGCTGTCGTCCAACTATTTCGGCTTCAATCCCGATCTCGAGCCCTATCCCTACGATCCGGAACGGGCCATCCAGTTGCTCGCGGAATCGGGCGCCGATCTCAGCCAGCCGATCGTCTTCGACGTCCCGGCAGGCGTCTATCTGCAGGGCACGGAAGTGGCGCAGGTCGTCGCGTCCCAGCTCACCGATATCGGACTCAACATTCAGATCACCGAACTCGAATTCTCGGTGTACATGAACAAATACCTCCAGTCCCGCGAACTGGCCCCCCTGTCGCTGCTGGCCCAGGCCTGGCCAACCATCGACGCCGATGGCCTGTTGACGCTCTTCGCCCCCGGCAACAACTACGCCTATTGGGACGATGCCGATTTCGGCGCGGCGCTCGACGAAGGGCGGTCGAGCACCGACCCTGCGGTGCGCGAGGCGGCCTACAAGACCGCCACGGAAGTCATGTGCGAGCAGGCTCCGGCGATCTTCCTCTATACCCAGCCGGCGACCTATGCCTATTCCAATGACGTGACCTGGACGCCGCGCGGCGACGACTGGGTGCGTGCATTCGATATGCACCCGGCCGAGTGATTACTTCAGGAGGGCGGTTCGCCGCCCTCCTTTCCCACGGGTCCGACAATGCATCTTTTTGCGAGCCATCTGGGCACTTTCGAGGTTGAATACGGCGCCGATGGCCCGCGGCTTCTTCCGTTCCGGCACGATCCCGACCCCTCTCCGGTCGGATTGGCCTATCTGGACCTGGTGCGTCACCCTGCCCGCGTGCTCTCCCCCATGGTGCGGGCGGGCTGGCTGGAAAATCCCCACGATCCGCAGGCGCGCCGCCTGCGCGGACGGGACCGGTTCGTCCCCATGCCGTGGCCCGAAGTCGCCAGCCTCATTGCCGATACCCTCGTCCGCACCCGCGACCAATACGGCAATCAGGGCATATTCGGCGGCTCCTATGGCTGGGCCAGCGCCGGCCGGTTCCACCACGCGCAAAGCCAGCTCAAGCGCCTGCTCAACCTCTCGGGCGGGTTCACCTCGGCGGTCAATACCTATAGCTACGGCGCCGCCGCGGTGCTGCTGCCCCATGTGCTCGGGCCCGACTACAAGGACGCCTGCGACACGGCACCGTCCTGGAGCGACATCGACCAGGGCTGCGAGCTGCTGGTGGGGTTTGGCGGCTTCCGGCTCAGCAACGCCCAGGTCGAGGCGGGCGGCACGGGCGCCCATCGCGCCGGCCCCGCCTTGCGGGCGATGGCGGCGAAGGGCAAGCGGATCGTGGTCTTCTCCCCCAGCGCCGCCGACGCCCCCGCCGGCCCCAATGTGACGCATCATTTCGTGCGCCCCAACACCGATGCGGCGGTGATGCTGGGCCTCTGCCACACCATTCTCGCCTCGGGCGCCCTCGATCGCGGCCTCGTCGACCGCTGCACCAGCGGCTTTGACGCATTTGCCGACTATCTCACCGGCTCGACGGATGGAATCGTCAAGTCGGCGGCCTGGGCCGCGGCGATCTCCGGCGTCTCCGAAGACGCCATTCAGGCCCTCGCCCGGTCGCTGGTCGCCAGCCCCAGCCTTGTCCATGTGAGCTGGTCGCTGCAGCGGGCCCGGTTCGGCGAACAGCCCTATTGGGCGGCGATCGCCCTTGGCTGCATGGCGGGGCATGTCGGCAAGCCCGGCTGCGGCTTTGCGTTCGGGCTCACCGCGGTCAATTCGGCCGGGCAGCCGGTGCGGCGCCTCAAGGGCCCGGCCTTCGACCAGGGCAGGAACCCCGTCCGCCACCATATCCCGGTGGCCCGCATCACCGAATTGCTAGAGGGCGAGCACGAGACGATGGATTATGACGGGCAAGTTCTGCTCCTGCCGAAAATCGGGCTGGTCTGGTGGGCGGGCGGCAATCCGTTCCACCATCATCAGGATCTCAATCGCCTCGCCGATGCGTTTCGCCGCCCCGAAACCATCATCGTCACCGATTCCCTGTGGACGGCGACGGCCCGGCACGCCGATATCGTGCTGCCCGCCGCCCTGCCCTTCGAGCGCAGCGATATCGCCGCCTCCTCGCGCGACAACTGGCTCATCCATTCGCGCCGGATCATGGCGCCTCCGCCGGGCGTCCTGACCGATCACGACGGCCTTCGTCATGTGGCAAGCGCAATGGGGCTGGACGCCGCCTTCACCGAAGGCCGCAGCGAAAGCGAATGGATCGCGCATCTCTATGAGGGCTATCGCGCCCGCTATCCGGAACTGCCCGATGCCGAGACCTTTTTCGAGTACGGCTATGCCGGGCTCGACCTCTTCGACGCCGCGCCGGCGCCGGCCGATCACTTCCGCGCCTTCGTCGCCGATCCCGCCGCCCATCCCCTGCGCACGCCTTCCGGGCGCATCGTGCTGAGCTCGCCGGCCATCGCGGGGTTCGGCTACAACGACCACCCCGGCCATCCGAGCTGGATGGAGCCTGAGGAATGCCTTCTGAGCGACGCCGCGGCGGCCTATCCCTTCCATCTGCTGTCGCCGCAACCGGCGACGCGCCTGCACAGCCAGCTCCAGCATGCCGGCCCCAGCCAGGGGAGCAAGCGCCATGGGCTCGAAGTGGTGGAGATCAATCCCGGCGACGCGGCTCACTACGGCATCGCGGACGGGGCAATCGTCGAAATCCACAATGAGCGCGGGCGTATCCTCGCCACGGCGCGCTTCGCTTCCCATCTGATGCGGAAGGTTCTGGTGCTGCCCACCGGCTCGTGGTTCGAGCCGCATGAGGACAATCGGGGCCGTGTGGATCGCGGCAGCAATCCCAATACGCTCACCTCCATCCGCCCCACATCGACCCTTTCCCAGGCCACGGCGCCCAATTCATGCCTCGTGGCCATCCGGCCGTCACTGGGCCCGTAAATGCTCCCGGAACGCGCCGCCTTTCAGGAAATCTTCGATCATCGCCTCGAAAGGGGCGATGTCGAGACCGTTCTCGATGAGCCAGGCGTCGTTGTAATAGGTCTGTTCATAGCGCTCGCCACTGTCGCAGATCAGGGTGACGAGCGAGCCGCTTTCGCCCCGAGCGCGCATGCCGTCGGCGGCCCAGCACATGCCGAAGAAATTGGTGCCGCTCGAGCCGCCCACGCGCCGGCCGAGCAGCCGCGAAAGCACCCGCATGGCGGCAAGCGAGGCCGCGTCCGGCACCTTGATCATTTCATCGACCACTTCCGGGACGAAGGATTTTTCCACCTGCGGGCGCCCGACCCCCTCGATGCGGGTCGGCGTCGGACAGCGGGCCTCGGCATTGCCCGATATCCAGCCCTCGAAAAAGGCCGAATGCTCCACGTCCGGCACCAGCAGGCGCGTCGCATAGCTGCGATAGCGGATATAGCGGCCGATGGTGGCCGAGGTTCCGCCGGTGCCGGCGCCGACCACGATCCAGCTCGGGGTATGGAAGGGCTCGCTCTCCATCTGCCGGAAGATCGACTCGGCGATGTTGTTGTTGCCGCGCCAATCGGTGGCACGCTCGGCGAAGGTGAACTGGTCGAGATAATAGCCGCCCGTCTCCGCCGCGATGCGGGCCGCCTCGTGATAGATGGTGGCGCCATCCTCGACGAAATGGCACGTGCCGCCCTGCTGCTCGATCGCCTCGATCTTGCTGCGGCTGGTCGTCGCCGGCAGCACCGCGACGAAGCGCAGACCCAGCAGCCGCGCGTAATAGGCCTCGCTCACCGCCGTCGACCCGGACGAGGCTTCCGTCAGGGTGATCCCTTCGGTAATCTTGCCGTTGCAGATGCCGTAGAGAAACAGCGACCGTGCCAGCCGGTGCTTGAGGCTGCCGGTCGGATGGGCCGATTCATCCTTGAAATAAAAGCCGAGGTCGGGAAAGGCCGGCATCGGCACGGACACCAGATGGGTGTCGGCGGAGCGCCGCCCTTCGGCTTCCAAAAGGGCAATCGCCCGCTGGGCCCAGCGCCGATCCGCCGAGCGGGTCCTGCAAGGTATCGCGCAGCTCATTCGCACCATCATTCTACATATTTGCCACATATGAGCATATCATGCTAAGTTTCAGCACAATAAAAGATCACAGTTCTATTATATGAGGAACAGTTAGAAATGGCAACCGATACGCTGAATGCGGTGCTGGAGGTGGGACCGGCGCTGGCCGAGCTTCGCGCCCGGCGCCCCGAATTCGTGGGCGGCACCGAGGACTGCCGCGCGGCGGTGCTAGCGCCGGAGGTCGATGTCGGCCTGGGCCGGCCCTTGCGCGCCGCCCTTGCGGCGCGGATGGCGCGGCTGAACGGCGACGAGCCGCTTGCCGCCCATTACCGCCAGCACCTCGCGGAAGCGGGCGGCAGCGATGATCTCGATCTGATCGTCGCCGGCGGATATCCCTCGGACGATCCCCGGCTGCGGGCCATCCTCAGGCATGTGGATTTCATCACCGTCGCCCCGCGCGCCTGCACCCGGGCCGACACGCTGCGGCTCAACGCGGCCGGGGTCAGCGTGCCCGAGGTGGTGGCTCTGTCCGAACTGATCGGATTCGTCAATTTCGAGGTTCGCATCGCCGCAACGCTGCGGCTGCTGGAGGCTGGACAATGAGCAAGGTCAGCAATTTCAAGGTCAAAACCCTGGTCTGGGAGCCCTATATGCCGCCGGTCGAACTGGCCGACGCAACCCCCGAGCAATTGGCCGCCATGCAGGTAACGCCGTCGAGCGGCAAGGTTTCCCCCTATGTCCGCACGCTGGCGCACGATCCGGATTCCTATGTGACGCGCACACGGCTGTTCAACGACATCATGTATGTCGAAGGCGGTCTCGACCGGGCGGAGCGGGAACTGGGCGCGCTGATCGCGTCGTGCATCAATGGCTGCGTTTATTGCGCCTCGGTCCATGCGCGGCGTTTCATCCAGTTGACCGGCAACAGCGACACGATAGAGCGCATCTATCGCTTCGGGCTGCACGAACCCGACAGCCCCAGGGTCCGGGCCATCATCGATTTCTGCGAGGCGCTGTCGATCACCCCGCCTTCGGCAACCCCCGAGCACGTGGCCGCCCTGCGCCGGGAAGGCCTGGACGATGCGCAGATTCTAGACCTCGCCCACTCCGCCGCCATTTTCGGCTGGGCCAATCGCCTCATGCACACGCTCGGTCATTCCCATTGACCGGGCGTGGGGGGCCTAACGCTTGCGGACAAACTCGGTGCGGAGGACCAGGCCCTTGATGGTGTCGTGGCGACAGTCGATCTCATCGGGATTGTCGGTGAGGCGGATAGACCGGATCACCGTGCCTTGCTTGAGGGTCTGACCCGCGCCCTTGACCTTGAGGTCCTTGATCAGAACAACCGAGTCGCCATCAGCGAGCACATTGCCCGACGCGTCGCGGACCTCGTTCCCGGCCGCGCTTTGCACAGCAAGTTCCGAAGCCGGACGCCACTCGCCGGTGGCGTCGTCGTACACATATTCATCATCTGAGTTTGCCATGCCCCCATATCGCAGGTAGGCGACGGCTTTGCAACCGCGGGCCGCCGAGGGCCACACAGCAGGAAAAATGGTGGGCGATGACAGACTCGAACTGCCGACATCCTCGGTGTAAACGAGGCGCTCTACCAACTGAGCTAATCGCCCTCGCACAGCCCAGCGTCAGGGTGCGAATGAGGGGCCTGATTAGGGGCAAACCTCGGCCCCGTCAATAGCAGGCCCGCCCCGAGGCCGGAAATGGAAAGACCCCGGATCCGATCCGGGGCCGGTCCGAAAACCAAGCAGAATGCTTAGTTCAAAGCATCCTTGAGACCCTTGCCGGCCTTGAACTTGGGCTGGGTCGAAGCCGGGATGTCGATTTCGGCGCCGGTTGCCGGGTTGCGACCTTTGGTGGCCTTGCGCTGGGAGGCAGCGAACGTGCCGAAACCCACCAGGCGCACTTCATCGCCATTCTTGAGTGCCGATGTGATGGCATCAAAAACCGCATCCACAGCCGCTGCCGCCTGGGCCTTGGTGAGATCGGCCTTCTCGGCGACAGCCGCGCTCAGATCGTTCTTGTTCATAGCGTTTCCTCACAATGATATGCCCATCCGGAAATAAGGGACGAGCGGAAGCGGCACCACCCTTTTACGATTCCGGCGCAAAAGCAAGGAAAACCGCCGGTTTTGCGCGGTTCCCCGTACCAAATTGGGGATAATTCCGCTCGCTGAAGGCAATTGCGGCGGCAATGAGTCCCCTTCGCCTTCTTTGACGATTCCACGCACGGCGCCCGCCGATATCCGGGGCGAATCAGCAGGCGATCCCCTGCAAACAAATACGGCGCCCCGAGGGGCGCCGTATGGTGTGAGCGTTCACGCGCTTGGGCGCTGCGCGCCGTCAGTGCGGCAGAGCCGCGCCGGCGTCGTCGCCTTCGGCAGGCTTTTCGGCCAGGGCCTTGGCGTCGGCTTCCTCGAAGTTCCATTCGATCGGCTCGGGCATTTCCACAAGGGCGTGCTTGAGCACCTCGCCCATGCGGCTCACCGGGACGATCTCCAGCCCCTGCTTGACGTTGTCGGGGATCTCCTTGAGATCCTTGACGTTCTCTTCGGGGATCAGGACCTTCTTGATCCCGCCGCGCAAAGCCGCCAGCAGCTTTTCCTTCAGCCCGCCGATGGGCAGCACCCTGCCCCGCAGCGTGATCTCGCCGGTCATGGCAACATCGTTGCGAACCGCGATGCCGGTCATCACCGAGACGATGGCCGTAGCCATCCCGATGCCGGCCGAGGGGCCGTCCTTGGGGGTCGCTCCCTCGGGAACGTGGACGTGAATGTCCCGCTTCTCGAACAGGGGCGGCTTGATGCCGAACTCGATGGCACGGGCGCGGACATAGGTCGCGGCCGCGGAAATCGACTCCTTCATCACGTCCTTGAGGTTGCCCGTGACGGTCATCTTGCCCTTGCCGGGGCTCATGATGCCTTCGATGGTCAACAACTCGCCCCCGACCGAGGTCCAGGCCAGCCCCGTGACGACGCCCACCTGCGGCTCGGTCTCGCTTTCGCCATAGCGGAAGCGTGGCGCACCGAGATAGTCTTCGACCACATCCTGGGTCACGACGATCTTCTTCTTGTCGGTCAGGAGGATCTCCTTGACCGCCTTGCGCATCAGATTGGCGATCTCGCGCTTGAGGCTGCGGACGCCCGCCTCACGCGTATAGCGCCGCGTGAGCAATTGCAGGCTTTCGTCCGGCAGTTCGAACTCCTCGGCGCGCAGACCGTGCTCCTTGAGGCTTTCCGGGATGAGGTGACGGCGGGCGATTTCCCACTTTTCCTCGTCCGTATAGCCCGAGAGACGGATGATCTCCATGCGGTCGAGCAACGGGCCCGGAATATTGAGCGTATTGGCCGTGGTCACGAACATCACGTCGGACAGGTCGAAATCGACCTCGAGGTAATGGTCGTTGAAGCTCGAATTCTGCTCGGGATCGAGCACTTCGAGCAACGCCGAAGACGGATCGCCACGGAAGTCCTGGCCCATCTTGTCGATCTCGTCGAGCAGGAACAGGGGATTGGCTTTGCCTGCCTTCTTGAGCGACTGGATGACCTTGCCGGGCATCGACCCGATATAGGTCCGCCGGTGGCCGCGGATTTCCGCTTCGTCCCGAACCCCGCCCAGGCTCATGCGCACATATTCGCGCCCGGTCGCCTTGGCGATCGAACGGGCCAGCGAGGTCTTGCCGACGCCCGGAGGGCCGACCAGGCACAGGATCGGGCCCTTGAGCTTGCCGGTGCGGCTCTGCACGGCGAGATACTCGATGATGCGCTCCTTGACCTTCTCGAGCCCGTAGTGATCGGTCTCGAGCACGTCCTCGGCATATTTGAGATCGCGCTTGACCTTGGTCTTCTTGCCCCAGGGCAGGTTGAGCATCCAGTCGAGATAGTTGCGCACCACGGTCGCTTCCGCCGACATGGGGCTCATCTGCTTGAGCTTCTTGAGCTCGGCATCGGCCTTGGTCCGGGCTTCCTTGGACAGCCGGGTCTTGGCGATGCGCTCCTCGAGCTCCTGCAGCTCGTTGGTGCCGTCCTCGCCGTCGCCCAGCTCCTTCTGGATCGCCTTCATCTGCTCGTTGAGGTAATATTCGCGCTGGGTCTTCTCCATCTGTCGCTTGACACGGCTGCGGATGCGCTTTTCCACCTGCAACACGCCGATCTCGCCTTCCATCAGGCCGAGCACGCGTTCCAGCCGCTCGGTCACCGAAGGCGTCGATAAAACGTCCTGCTTGTCGGCAATCTTCACCGCCAGATGGCTGGCGATGGTGTCGGCCAGCTTGGAATGATCCTCGATCTGGGTAACGGCCGCCACGACCTCGGACGAGATCTTCTTGTTGAGCTTGACGTAGTTTTCGAACTCGTTCATCGCCGAACGCGCCAAGGCCTCGGCCTCGACGGCATCGTGCCCCTCGACAGGCAGGGGCTCGGCCTGCGCCTCGAAATAGTTCTCGGTCTGAACGTATTGATCGATCCTGGCGCGATGCAGGCCCTCAACCAGAACCTTGACGGTCCCGTCCGGCAGCTTGAGGAGTTGGAGCACGGACGCGATGGTCCCGATCTCGTAGATGGCGTCAGGCGCCGGATCGTCTTCCTGGGCGTTCTTCTGGGTGACGACCAGAATATGCTTGTCCTCGCGCATGACCTCTTCGAGCGCCCGCACGGACTTTTCGCGGCCCACGAACAGCGGGACGATCATCGAGGGGAAAACCACGATGTCGCGAAGCGGCAGAACCGGATACACCTTTTCACGGTCAAATTCGACGGCCTGGTTGGGTGTCTCGGACATGTATTATCCTTTCGCGTTGCCGGAACGGGGGAGGAGGAGGCCGGCAACTCTAGTAGTGTTGTCGTTCAGTGTGCGCCCAGTCCGTTAGGGATTGGCTAACCGAAGCGACTCTTCGCTCTCTAAGATAGGGCAATATCGCTGCACCACAAGCTCGGCATCCCCGATTTCCTCCACCGAAGGCGGCAGAGGCGGCGCCTTGGCCTCGGGTCAGCTCTTGGGAGCGGGGGTCAGGTGGCCGTGTGCGTCCTCGCAGGCTTCGAGCTGGGCCAGGAAACCGGCCTCGTCGCTTTCGCTCAAGGCCATGGCGGCATCGTCGAAAATCGCCCAGGCCTCGTCGATCTCGGCCTCGCCGAGCCCGGCCTCCATGAGGCCGTCATGGAGGTCGTTTTCGAGGATATAGGCCAGATCGTCATAGTAATACGACCAGTCCGATCCCTCGTCGTGCCAGAACGACTCCTCGAAGAACAGCGCGCTACACCACATGGCGGCAATGGTCGGCTTGTCCAGCCCGCGGACGAGCTTGCTCTCGGGCTGGCCGAACGCGGCGGCGGGCCACGTCGCCCCGACAAGCAGGGCGGCCACGAGGATCGGGCGTGCTGCCTGCGGCCTAAAGCAGCGCGGCATAGCCATTCTCGCAGGTCTGCAACTGCGCGTCGAAGCTCGCCTGGTCGTCGACGTTGAGGGCATAGGCTCCGTCGTCGAACAGGGACCAGATCTCGTCGATCTCTTCCTTGCGGAGATTGTGATCGTCGCGCAATATGGTGTCGATGCGCTCCCCGAGATCGAAGGCCATGTCCTCATAATTGAGGGCTTCGTCGCTGCCTTCGTCAAAGAAGAACGAGTTCTCGAAGAACAGCGAGCTGCACCAGATTGCCTGGACGGTCTGCTTGTCGAGGCCCGACACCAGCTTGGACTGGGGCTGGGCCGCGATGGGAGATGCCGCTCCCATTGCCATTGCGAACACGAGAGGCAGCGTCACGGTCAAACGTCTCATCGATTTCCATCCCCTTTTGGCGCCCGGGCCTTTTCCAGCTTAGCAAGGGACGGGACGGCAAACAATGTGCAGAAGCGCCCTCGCCGCACCCGTTCCACATCCCGGCCGCAACAAAAAAGCCCGGCGTTTCCGCCGGGCCCCGTTTTTGCCGATCCGAAGCCTCAGGCTCCGGACTTCATGTCTTCCTTGGCGCGCTCGGAGTAGATGTAGAGCGGTCGCACGTCCCGGTTCTCGACCACTTCCTGGCTGATCACCACTTCCTCCACGCCTTCCAGCATGGGCAGGTCATACATGGTGTCGAGCAGGATGGCCTCGAGGATGGAACGCAATCCGCGCGCGCCGGTCTTGCGGGCGATCGCCTGGCGGGCGATAGCCTTGAGCGCGTCCTCGTGGAAGGTCAGCTTGACGTCTTCCATCTCGAACAGCCGGGCATACTGGCGCACCAGCGCGTTCTTGGGTTCGGACAGGATCTGCACCAGCGCATCCTCGTCGAGGTCTTCGAGGGTCGCGATCACCGGCAGGCGGCCGATGAATTCCGGGATCAGGCCGAAGCGGACCATGTCCTCGGGCTCGACCTCGGCCAGCACATCGCCCACGCGCCGGTCCTGCGGGTCCTTGACCGCCGCCGTAAAGCCGATGGACGACCCTTCACCGCGCGCGGCGATGACCTTTTCCAGCCCCGCGAACGCACCACCGCAGATGAAGAGGATATTGGTGGTGTCCACCTGCAGGAATTCCTGCTGCGGATGCTTGCGGCCGCCCTGGGGCGGAACCGAAGCGACGGTGCCTTCCATGATCTTCAGAAGCGCCTGCTGCACGCCCTCGCCCGACACGTCGCGGGTGATCGAGGGGTTGTCGGACTTGCGGGAAATCTTGTCGACCTCGTCGATATAGACGATGCCGCGCTGCGCCTTGTCCACATTGTAGTCGGCGGCCTGCAAGAGCTTCAATATGATGTTCTCGACATCCTCGCCGACATAGCCCGCTTCGGTGAGCGTCGTGGCGTCGGCCATGGTGAACGGCACGTCGAGGATGCGTGCCAGCGTCTGGGCCAGCAGCGTCTTGCCGCAGCCGGTCGGACCGATCAGCAGGATGTTGGACTTGGAGAGTTCCACATCCTGGTTCTTGGTCGCGTGGTGCAGGCGCTTGTAGTGATTGTGCACCGCCACCGAGAGCACCCGCTTGGCGCGGCGCTGGCCGATGACGTAATCGTCGAGCACTTTGCAGATATCGGCCGGGCTCGGCACGCCATCTGCGGACTTGACCATCGAGGTTTTGGATTCCTCGCGGATGATGTCCATGCAAAGTTCCACGCATTCATCGCAGATGAATACGGTGGGTCCGGCGATCAGCTTGCGGACTTCGTGTTGGGATTTCCCGCAGAACGAGCAGTAAAGCGTGTTCTTGGAGGATTCTCCGCTCGAATTTTCCTTGGACATCTAGCAACTCCAGAAGCGTTGCAAACGCTTGGTTCTTTTTCGCCGATTTCAAACGCTAGCCGAAGGCGCGTGAAAAAATTGTAATCCTCTTCGACCATAATGATCGATTCGCTAGCGTGCAATCGGCACGGGCGCTTGTCCAGCGCCCGCTTTTGCTTGCATTGGTATGGCGTTACGCGCCCGTATCGGGCACGTCCCGCTTCTCATGAACGTGGTCGATCAGGCCGAGTTCCTTGGCCTGTTGCGGGCTGAGGAACCGATCGCGTTCCAGCAGTTCCTCGACCTTGGCGTATTCCAGCCCGGTATGCTTCACGTAGATTTCATTGAGCCGGCGCTTGAGGTCTTCCGCCTCGCGGGCGTGGATCATGATGTCGGTCACCTGGCCCTGGTAGCCGCCCGAAGGCTGGTGCACCATGACGCGGGAATTGGGCAGGCATCCGCGCATATCCTTCTCGCCGGCCGCCAGCAGCAGCGAGCCCATCGACGCCGCCTGCCCCATGCACAAGGTCTGCACCTTGGGCCGGATAAACTGCATCGTGTCGTAGATCGAGAGGCCAGAAGTGACCACCCCGCCGGGCGAGTTGATGTACATGGCGATTTCCTTTTTCGGATTCTCCGATTCAAGGAACAGCAATTGCGCCACGATCACCGAGGCCATGTTGTCTTCGACCACCCCGGTGACGAAGATGATGCGCTCGCGCAACAGGCGCGAATAGATATCGAAGGCCCGCTCGCCCCGATTGGATTGCTCGACCACCATGGGCACGAGGGTATTCATGTACAGATCTACGGGATCCCGCATTGTTTTTCTCCCTCGGGGAATCGAATCATTTGGATCGATCAGATTGCAGGCGATCGCTGCTTAAAGGATGGTAAAGGCTCACATAGGCTTGGCGGCGTTCGCATTCAATAGCAAGCCCGGCATGGCCCAATTATGGCGCATGCTTAACGCCGAGGGGGCCGTCACACGAAGTCGACGGCCACGCCCTTCTTGCGGAAATAGGACTGCATGAGCTTGCGCCCCTGCCGGTTTGGCTGGGCGAGCTTGGCGTTTTCGAACTCGGCCACCTTGACGCCCTCGCGTGCCATCGCGGCCTTGAGATTGGCGATATGGAGGTCGAGTTCCTCATTGTCGTTGCGGATGGAAGTGTAGATGGCCTCGATGGCCTGGGGAACGGTCAAATCGCTCACGATGGCAAACTCCGGTTCTTCTGCGCCCTTCCCTAAAGAATTTTGGCGCGTGGGCAAGGCTCGACCATAGGCAGCACGATTTTCCCGACATAGGCTGGGCCGCGTCAAGACCATGTTGCGGGGCAGGACCAATGGCAGCCATTCTCCAGGTGAGACCGATAACCGGCGTCCCCGACGCCATGCGCGCCAGCGCCCGCCCGTCCGACCCCACCTTCTACCAGGACCCCTATCCCTTCTACGCCGAGCGCAACACCAGCCAGCCGGCCTTTTTCTGGGAGGAGTACGGCCATTGGTGCTTTGCCGATTTCGGGGCGGTGAGCGCGCTGCTGCGCGATCGCCGTTTCGGCCGCGACATCCTGCATGTGGCGACCCGCGAGGAGATCGGCCTGCCCGAGCCCAAGCCGCACACGGCCGATTTCGATCTCACCGAAAAATATTCCCTGCTCAATCTCGAGCCTCCGGCCCATACCCGCCTGCGGACCCTGGTCAATCGCGCCTTCGTGTCGCGGCAGGTCGAGCAGCTCCGGCCCCGCATCGCGATGCTGGCCAACGGGCTGATCGACAAATTCGAAAATGAGGGAGAAGCCGAGCTCATCAAATCCTATGCGGCGCCGCTCCCGGCCATCGTCATTGCCGAGATGATCGGCCTTCCGGCCGAAATGGCCCCGCAACTGCTCGACTGGTCGAACCGCATGGTGACCATGTACATGTTCAGCGTCACGCCCGAAACCGAGCGTGACGCCAACCAGGCCGCGGCCGATTTCACTGCCTATCTGCGCGCGGTGATCGCCGAACGGCGCCGGGCTCCGCGCGAGGACCTGCTCAGCCATATGCTGGGCGCCGAGCAGGATGGCCAGCGGCTGACGGAAGACGAGGTGCTGTCGACGGCCATTCTCCTGCTCAATGCCGGCCATGAAGCGACGGTCCACACCACCGGCAATGCCGTCAAGGCCGTTCTCGAAAGCGGCTTCGATCCGCGCAGCCTGTTCGGGTCGCCAGAGCAGACCGCGGCCACCGTGGAGGAGGCGCTGCGCTTCGACGGACCCCTGCACCTCTTCACCCGCTACGCCCTCGCCGATACCGAAATCGATGGCATCGCGCTGCGAAAAGGCGACGTGATCGGCCTCATGCTCGGGGCCGCCAATCGCGATCCCAAGCGCTTCCTCAACCCCAATACATTCGACCCGTTCCGGACCGATGGCGCACATGTGAGCTTTGGGGCCGGAATCCATTTCTGCATCGGCGCCCCGCTGGCGCGGATCGAGATGCAGATCGCGCTCGGGGTCCTGTTCGATCGCCTGCCCAAATTGCGCCTCGCGTCCAGGCCCCGCTATGCCGACGTCTATCATTTCCACGGCCTGGAGCGGCTCGACGTCGCCTGGTAGGCGGCGCCCGCTCAGTCGAAGGCCACGGCCAGGTCGGCGAGGATGGCCGGCACCATGGCCGGCAGGTCGTCGGCGATCATCCCCGGCCTGCCATGGGCCTGCGCGGCGCGCCCGTGAATGTAAGCGGCGGCGCATGCCGCCTCGAAGGCCGGCATGTGCTGCGCCAGCAATCCGCCGATGAGGCCGGCCAGCACATCCCCGGCTCCGGCCGTGGCCAGCAGGGGCGTGCCGGTGGTGTTGATCACCGCCCTGCCCTCGGGATGGGCGATCACCGTATCGGCCCCCTTGAGCAGAATGACGGCGCCCGAAATCCCTGCGGCCGAGATGGCCTTTTCCGTCTTGGCGCCGCCGCCCGCGCCGAACAGCCTGGCGAATTCGCCCATATGCGGGGTCATCACGGTGGAACGTCCGTCCCGCTGCCTTATGGCCTCGAAAAGCGCCGTCGGCCGTTCGGCGAAGCTGGTCAGGGCATCGGCGTCAAGCACAACCGCCGCCGCGCTCGCCAGCGCCGCGAGGACCATCTGCCGAGCCGGCTCACCGACCCCCAGCCCCGGCCCCAGCACCACGCAATTCTTGCGCCGGTCCTCCAGCATTTCGGCAAGCGCCGCGCCATCGTCGCATGTCTCGAGCATGATCGCCGTCACATGGGCCGCGTGAACCATGAGGGCCGGCGCGTTCCCGGCCAGCGTCACGAGGCCGGCACCGGCCCGCACGGCGCCCCAGGCGGAGAGGCGCGCGGCGCCCGTATGCAGATTGTCCCCCGAGATCACCACGCAATTGCCGGCATCGAATTTGTGCCCATCGGCGCGCCGGCGCGGCAGCGACCACAGATGCGGGTCGTTTTCGTGGAGCGTGATGTTGAGCTCGTCCAGCACACTGTCGGGAATGCCGATATCGGCCAATAGGACATCGCCGCAGAACCGGGCGCCGGGATAGAGAAGATGGCCCGGCTTGTGCCGGAAGAAGGTGACGGTGAGGTCGGCCTCGATCGCGGTTCCGCGCACGGCGCCGGTTTCGCCGTCGATCCCGCTGGGGATATCGATTGCCACCACGTGGCCCGCCGACGCATTGATGGCCGCCACCAGATCGGCCAGTTCGCCCTCGATGTCGCGGGACAGACCCGAGCCGAACAGGGCATCGACGATGATCCCGAAATCGCCCCAGGTCTCCGAGCCGATCCGTTCGACCGGGCCGGTCCACATGCGCGCCATCATGGCGGCATCGCCGGACAGGTCGGATTTGGCGCAGGTCGCCCCCACCCGCACCGGCCAGCCACGTTCGGACAGGAGGCGCGCCACCACGAACCCGTCGCCGCCATTGTTCCCCGGCCCGCACAGAACCAGAACCGGCTGCAGCGGGAAGCGCTGGGTCACCTCATAGGCAACGGCCTGCCCTGCATTTTCCATGAGGGTCAGGGATGCGATGCCGCCGTCCACGGCCAGCCTGTCGGCCAGCGCCATTTGCCTGGGGGTCAAGAGATCCTGCACCGGCCACTCCAAAACTGATCGTCCCGACGGAGCCCCCCCCCCGCGTCCCGCCAGGATAAAACAAAAAGGGTCCCGCAACGTTGCGGGACCCATTCAAATAATCAGGTCTGTGTCGATAACGTGGCCGTGATCAGTGCTCGTGATCGTTGTCGATATCGAAGCTGTCCTCGCCTTCGCGAACGAGCTTGACCAGGTCCTCGCGGCTGATGGGCTTCTCGGCCACATCGGCGAGTTCGACGACATAGTCGATGACCTTGTTTTCGAAGATCGGCGCGCGCAGGCCGGCAAGAGCGTTGGGGTTCTTGCGGTAGAAGTCGTAGACCTGCTGCTCCTGCCCCGGGAAGCGGCGCACTTCGGCGATCAGCGCCTGCTGATGCTCTTCGTCGCTGACATTGATCTCGTTCTTGTTGCCGATCTCGGCAACGACGAGCCCCAGGCGCACGCGGCGCTCGGCGATCTTCTGATAGTCCTCCCGGGCCTTTTCCTCGGTCGTGCCTTCGGATTCGAAGGTCTTGCCGTGGTGCTCGACCTCGTGCTTGACGCGATTCCAGATAGCATCGAACTCGGCGGTGACCAGCTTTTCGGGCACGTCGAACTTGTGGCCTTCATCCAGCGCATCGAGCACCAGGCGCTTGAGGCGCTGCTGGGACAGGTCCTTGTTCTGGGCTTCGATCTGGTCGCGGATCGCCTTCTTGAGGGCCGCGAGGTCTTCGAGACCCAGGGTCTTGGCGAACTCGTCATTGAGCTCGACATCCTTCTTGGGGCCGTCCACATGCAGCATCTTGACGTCGAACTCGGCTTCCTTGCCGGCCAGTTCGGCGTTCTGGTAGTCCTCGGGGAAGGTGACCTTGATGGTCTCTTCGCCGCCCTTCTCGATGCCGACGAGCTGTTCCTCGAAACCGGGAATGAACTGGCCCGATCCCACGACGAGGTGGGTGTGGTCGGCCGAACCGCCCTCGAAGGGCTCGCCGTCGATCTTGCCGACGAAGGAGAGGCCGACCCGATCGCCGTCCTCGACCTTGCCGCCGTCGCCCTTGTCCTCATAGCCGCGGTTCTGCTTGAAGAACTTCTCGACTTCTTCCTCGACCTGGGCGTCGGAGACTTCAACCACGGGCTTTTCGAGCTTGATGGTCTTGAAGTCCATCAGGTCAACCGGCGGCAGGATCTCATAGGAAACGGAGAACTGCAGGTCGCCTTCGCCGTCCAGCACGCGGTTGATCACCGCCTGATCCTCGGACAGATCGATCTCAGGCTGGGTCGCAGCCTTCTCGGAGCGGTCCTCGAGGGTCTTGGAGACGGTGTCGTTGATCGAGTCCTGAAGAACTTCGCTCATCAGCGACCGGCCATAGACCTTCTTGAGATGGCTGGTCGGCACTTTGCCCGGGCGGAAGCCCTTGAGCTGCACCTTGCCCCGAACCTCGTCGAGCTTTTCGTCGAGCCTGGATGCGAGCACCGTCGCCGGAATGGTCACATCGAGCTTGCGACGCAGCCCTTCGTTCAGAGTTTCAGTCACGTTCATTTGCTTGTCGATCCCGTCTTTCATAAAACATGTCTGGAATCCGGCGCGGAACTCTGGCCCGAAGGGGTGGAGTGCGTCTGGCACCCTGCCCCGTCGACCGCCATCGAATCAGCTGGTCCGGTTTGCGGTCCTGCGTGACATCCTCGAAAGATACCGGTCGCGCCGCTTTGGCGGCACTTCCTAAGGCATTTGCAGGTCCTAAACAACCCCGAATTGCCCGGCAGCGCGGCGGTTGCGGCCACAGGCGCTCCGGCGCCTCAGGCCCGCCCCTCCACGAACCCCGCACCTTCTTTGTCGGCAATGCCGCCCAGCGTCTCGACAAAGGCGGTCGGGCGCACGACCATGAAGGTATAGGTGGTGCCGTCGCGTTCGAGGATCAGGCGCTCCGAGGCCATCGCCTTACGCAGGCAAATCGTGAGATGCTGGTCGATCGGGACCGACACCGTTCCCCCATTGCGCCCCGAAAAGGTGAAGCGAAGCTCCTGGGCAAAGAGATGGATCGTGCCGCTGGCCCAGGTGCCCCCATTGCGCCTGATCATATAGGTCACCGCCGGCAACAGAATCCAGCGCCAGACGGCGAACTGATAGTCCTTCGGCAAGGGCCGCAATATGGCCGCGGGCAATGTGGCAAGGGGTTCGGCCGATCCTGAAGCGGTCATGAATCCTGCATCGCTGACAAAATGGTGCGGGTGAGAGGAGTCGAACCTCCACGCCTTGCGGCGCTGGAACCTAAATCCAGTGCGTCTACCAGTTCCGCCACACCCGCATACCAGGTAAGATACTGATTATCCTACCAATTTCAATTCTACCGTTCTAGTTCCCGATTGTCACGGTGACGGTGGCTTTGCCACAATTTGTCACCGCTTTCGTTACATCTTTCAGCACTAGATATTCAATTTCCCGCTTGCGCGGAACGCGTGCTCCCTAGCTCAAACCGGCCCGCCAGTCAAAGCGTAGTTGCGGGCGCAGGCGCGCGGCGCAATATTGACCGCCATGCCTAAATTTTAGACATCCACTCCGATGCCCCTCCCGGCGACGCCATGATCTCTACGCTCCAACCATATGAAATATATTCATATTTCTATTTTTCCCTCAAGTGGCACGCGCCGTGCTTTCCAATGCGCAGCCAGTCCCAACCATGAGGAGACATGGAGATGAAGAAGATCGAAGCCATCGTCAAACCGTTCAAGCTCGATGAGGTCAAGGAGGCCCTGCAGGAGGTCGGCTTGCAAGGCATTACGGTGACCGAAGCCAAGGGATTCGGCCGCCAGAAGGGGCACACCGAACTCTATCGCGGCGCCGAATATGTGGTGGATTTCCTTCCCAAGGTCAAAGTCGAGGTGGTCGTGCCCGACCAGTTGGCCGACAAGGCGATCGAAGCCATTCGCAACGCCGCCCAGACCGGCCGCATCGGGGATGGCAAGATTTTCGTCTCCACGGTCGAGCAGGCCATTCGCATCCGCACCGGCGAAAGCGGGGACGAGGCTCTCTAGAGCCCGTTTCCGGACGCCGTCAAAAATCCCAACACCATTATATGGACCCCCAGAAATGAATTCATCGGAAGACCTGATAAAGCGGATCAAGGACGAGGGCATCAGGTATGTGGACCTGCGCTTCACCGACATGCGCGGCAAGCTGCAGCACGTCACCATGGACGCATCGGTCGTCGATCTGGACATGTTCGAGGAAGGCGTCATGTTCGACGGCTCCTCGATCGCCGGCTGGAAGGCCATCAACGAATCCGACATGGTGCTGATGCCCGATACCGCCTCGGCCTATATCGATCCGTTCTTCTCGGCCCCGACCCTGTGCGTCAATTGCGACATTCTCGAACCGGCCGACTACCAGCCCTATAACCGCGACCCGCGCTCCATCGCCAAGAAGGCCGAGGCCTATGTCGGCACCTGTGGCGCTGGCGATTCCGTGGGCTTCGGTCCCGAACCCGAATTCTTCCTGTTCGACGACGTCCGCTATTCGACCTCGACCTACAAGGTCGGCTTCCAGGTCGATGCGTCCGAACTGGGCACCAATTCGGACTCCGAATATGAAGGCGGCAATAGCGGCCATCATATCCCGCTCAAGAAGGGGTATTTTCCGGTCCCGCCGATCGACAGCGCCCAGGATATCCGGGGTGAAATGCTCGAAGCGCTGGCCGCGATGGGCGTCGTCGTGGAAAAGCACCACCACGAGGTGGCGTCGGCCCAGCACGAACTCGGCATCAAGTTCGCGCCGATGATCACCGCCGCCGACCATGTGCTGCTCTACAAATACGGCGTGCAGCAGGTCGCCCAGTCCTATGGCAAGACGGCGACCTTCATGCCCAAGCCGGTCTATGGCGACAACGGATCGGGCATGCATGTGCACCAGTCGATCTGGAAGGACGGCAAGCCGCTCTTCGCCGGCGACGAATATGCCGGGCTCTCGATGGAATGCCTCTATTACATCGGCGGCGTCATCAAGCACGCCAAGGCCGTCAACGCCTTCACCAACCCGACCACCAATTCCTACAAGCGCCTGGTTCCCGGGTTCGAGGCGCCGGTGCTGCTGGCCTATTCGGCCCGCAATCGCTCGGCCTCATGCCGCATTCCGTTCGGCCAGAGCCCCAAGTCCAAGCGGGTGGAAGTCCGCTTCCCCGATCCGCTGGCCAATCCCTATCTCGCCTTTTCCGCCTTGCTGATGGCCGGTCTCGACGGGATCAAGAACAAGATCCATCCGGGCGAGCCCATGGACAAGGATCTCTATGAACTGCCCAAGGAAGAGCTCAAGAACATCCCGACCGTGGCCGCCTCGCTGCGCGAAGCGCTCGACAGCCTCGACAAGGACCGCGACTTCCTCAAGGCCGGCGGCGTGATGGACGACGATTTCATCGACGCCTATATCGCGGTCAAGATGGAGGAAGTGATCCGCTTCGAGCACACGCCGCACCCGGTCGAATACGAAATGTATTATTCGGCCTGAGACCGGCTCCATCCCATACGAAAAGGGGTCGCCTCGGCGACCCCTTTTTCACGTCTCCGGCCGGATCAGCTCGTCAGCCTCGGCGCATAGCGTTGCGCCAGGGTCAGCGCCGCCTCGCGATCGATATTGGCATAATCCAGCACCCGCTTGGTGAGATAGCCATGCGCGTCCATCTGCACCCCATGGGCCTCGATGATCGCCCGCGCATGGACGGGCTGCAGCGTGGCGCGATAGTCGCGCGGCGTCGTCGTGCGCGCCTGCTTCTTGTGGGTTTCGGCGAGCAGGCCGGCCGCCGTGGCGATGGCCTTGTCGCCGGCCGGAATGCGCATATGGGCCGCCAGCCCCTTGAACTGGCCGGCTGGATCGTCGCGCAGTTCCTCGAACCTGATCACATGCACCTGCGGTTGGCGCTGCGCCGTCCAACTCGCCACATTCTGGCTCCACGAGCCCTGCGGCTCGGACACGAAGGCCGGCCCGGCCTTGACGCGCCGGTCCACCGTCATCATCGCCTCAATGATCCGCATGGGCGGCAGTCCCGTCGCCTCGACCAGCGCCGCCGCCACGTCGAGCGGGGACCGCACGATATAGGTGCCGCCGGCCGAAACCTTGGTGTTGAACGTGGGATGGCCGTAAAACGTCCCGCGCACCGCGTGGGTCCGCACCACCGGAAAGCCCTTGGGATTGCGCGCCAGATATTCATGCACCTGGGGGCGCGCCGCCGCGATCTCTTCCTCATCGAGCGCCTTGGCGTCCTTGCCGGTCACCTCGGCATAGTAGCGTCCCATGGAATCGAGCGGGATGATGTTGTCGATATTGCGCATATCGATCTGCTTGGGCGGATTGGGCTGGCTCAGCGCCACCATCAGGAAAACGCCGGCCCGGACCCACTGGCTGCCCGAGCGCGGATAGGAGGCAACGAAATAGAGCGGGCGAATGGGTTTTTGCTGCGGGTCGGACACGCTGAGAACTCCGGCTTGGAGCGCTCTAGTTATCGCCCGGCGCCAGCCCGCGCAACCGCCCGAAAAGAGTTAGATGACGAAAAACAGGGCGGAGAGCAGGGAAACCATCAGGGGTTTCGGGAGCGAAAGGTGGGCAAGCCGGTACGCAGAACTCTTCAATCCGGCTTGCACCCACCTGAACGGGTCGCGAGAAGATCCAGCCCGGCAATACGCAGCCGAAACGTCCGGTATCTCGCGCATACGGCAACTCCAAACACATGAACCGTATGCACAAACCACTATCCCATGGCGTTTAAGAAAGTGCTGACGAGTGGCAAACCGAAGGTAAACCCCACCCCGCTCCATCCCGCCGCAACTGTTCCATATCGGGATCGCATTCGCCGCCGCCGCGCCGGGGTGCCCGCCCGGAACTATTGAAAAACCTTGGGTTCTGTGGTGTTTCGCGGCATACGGACATTCTATGATCGGCGCGGACGGCTTTCTGATTCGCGTCGGAAAAAAATTCAAGGTCATATGACAGACGATAGCGATCTCTTCGGCGACACCTCCCCCTCTGTGGCACGGCCCGCGCGGCCGGAGCCGGTGCGCGAGACCGTACAGCCGACAGGGTCGTATTCGGCGGCCGATATCGAAGTGCTGGAAGGCCTCGAGCCCGTTCGCCGCCGCCCCGGCATGTATATCGGCGGCACGGACATCAATGCGCTGCATCACCTCTTTGCCGAGGTCATCGACAATGCGATGGACGAGGCGATCGGCGGGCATGCCACGCGCATCGAGGTGCATCTGGGCGCCGACGGCTATGTCTCGGTGGCCGACAATGGCCGCGGCATCCCCGTCGACAGCCATCCCAAGCGGCCGCATCTTTCGGCGCTCGAAGTGATCATGACGACGCTGCATGCGGGCGGAAAGTTCGATTCCAAAGCCTATGAGACCTCGGGGGGCCTGCATGGGGTGGGCGTGTCGGTGGTCAACGCCCTCTCCGACGACCTGATCGTCGAGGTGGCCCTCGAACAGACGCTTTACCGGCAATCCTATTCGCGCGGAAAATCGGCGTCCGCGCTGGAAACTGTCGGCCGCGTCAACAACCGGCGCGGCACGACGGTGCGGTTCCATCCCGATCCGCAGATCTTTGGCACGGCCAAGTTCACCCCGGACCGGATTTTCCGCATGACGCGGGCCAAGGCCTATCTGTTCGGCGGGGTCGAGTTGCGCTGGTCCTGCGACGAGGAACTGGCCGGTGACGCGGTCCCGGCCAAGGCCGTCTTCCATTTCCCCGGCGGGCTCAAGGACTTCATCGAGCGCCGCATCGAGGGCAAGACCCGCGTCGTAGACGAGGTGTTCGCGGGCAAGACCGGACGCCCCGGGGGGCGCGGCTCGGTCGAATGGGCGATCTCCTGGTATCTGGGCGACAGCTTCACCTCCTCTTATTGCAACACCGTGCCCACGCCGGATGGCGGCACCCATGAGGCCGGGCTGCGCACCGCGCTTCTGCGCGGCCTCAAGAACTATGCCGACCTGGTCGGCAACAAGCGGGCCTCGGTGATCACCTCCGAGGACGTGCTGAGCTATTGCGGCGCCATGCTTTCGGTCTTCATCCGCGAGCCCGAATTCGTCGGCCAGACCAAGGACAAGCTGGCGTCCGGCGAAGCCACGCGCATCGTCGATACTGCCATCCGCGACGCCTTCGACCATTGGCTGACCGCGGCGCCCAACCAGGCCAACAAGCTGCTGGACTGGACGATCGAGCGCGCGGAAGAGCGCGTGCGTCGCCGCAAGGAAAAAGAGATCGACCGCAAGTCGGCGACCCGCAAGCTGCGCCTACCCGGCAAGCTCGCCGATTGCAGCCAGGGGGCCGCCCAGGGCGCCGAACTGTTCATCGTCGAAGGCGACAGCGCCGGCGGCAGCGCCAAGCAGGCCCGCGACCGCGCGAGCCAGGCCGTCCTCCCCTTGCGCGGCAAGGTGCTCAACGTGGCCGGGGCCAGCCGCGACAAGCTCGCCGCCAACCAGCAGATCGCCGATCTCGTGCAGGCCCTGGGCTGCGGCACCCGCGACAGGTATCGCGAGGACGATCTACGCTATGACAAGATCATCATCATGACCGACGCGGACGTCGACGGGGCCCATATCGCCTCGCTGCTGATGACCTTCTTCTTCCAGGAACTGCCGCAATTGATCGAGGGCGGGCATCTTTATCTCGCCCTGCCCCCGCTCTACCGCATCTCCCAGGGCGCCAAGACCGCCTACGCCATGGACGACGCGCACCGGATCAGGCTGCTCGAGGAGGAATTCACTGGCCGCGGCAAGGTGGAGATCACCCGCTTCAAGGGCCTGGGGGAAATGCCCCATGCCCACTTGAAAGAAACCACCATGAACCCCAAATCCAGGACATTGCTGCAGGTGCGCGTGGCCAGTGACCGGGGCGCGACGTCCGACACCGTCGACCGGCTGATGGGCAACAAACCTGAGGCGCGTTTCGAGTTCATCTCCGAAAAAGCAGCCTTCGTCACCGATGTGGACGTTTGAACCCTCTATTTGGCGGGCCCATTAATCTTTACGGCCAAATCGAGATTGACTCGAACCTTGAGTGGTTTATGGTCCCGCTCGTCAGAGGCCACCCTTTGCCGGATATCGATCACCGACCAACCGGCCCTAACAGTGTTTGGACTAGTCGCGTACCGAATATCGATTGGCGTTTCGACAGACCTCGATCATCGCGATCTGTCACCTGCACCAGAACTCTCTGACCAAAGATGATGGACATCTAATTTGACGATTGAATTTTCCCAGCTCGGCTTGGGCGACAAGGTAACCGATGCGGTCGCCGCGGCTGGCTATACGACACCTACCGAAATCCAGGCCCAGGCCATCCCCGAAGTCCTTCAGAAAAAGGACCTGATCGGCATCGCCCAGACCGGCACCGGCAAGACGGCCTCCTTCGTGCTGCCGATGCTGACGCTGCTGGAAAAGGGCCGGGCCCGCGCGCGCATGCCGCGCACGCTCATTCTCGAGCCCACCCGCGAACTCGCGGCGCAGGTGCATGAGAATTTCGAGAAATACGGCAAAAATCACCGGCTGACCGTCGCATTGCTGATCGGCGGCGTGTCCTTCGAGGACCAGAACAAGAAGCTCGATCGCGGCGCCGACGTGCTGATCGCCACGCCCGGGCGCCTGCTCGACCATTTCGAGCGCGGACGCCTGCTGCTCACCGGCGTCGACATCCTCGTCATCGACGAGGCCGACCGCATGCTCGACATGGGCTTCATTCCCGATATCGAGCGGATTTGCGGCCTGTTGCCGTCGCGGCGCCAGACGCTGTTCTTTTCCGCCACCATGCCGCCGGAAATCCAGAAGCTCACCAAGCGCTTCCTGCGCGATCCCGTGAAAGTGGAGGTCGCCCGGCAGAATTCGACCGCCGAGACCATCACCCAGGGTCTCCTGCGGGTCGGCAGGACACCGGCCGAGAAGCGGGCCGCCCTGCGCGACCAGATTCGCGCCGCCAGCGAGCTGAGGAACGCCATCGTGTTCTGCAATCGCAAGCGCGACGTGGCGACCGTGGCGCGCTCGCTCGAACGCCACGGCTTTTCCGCCGGTGCCCTGCATGGGGACATGGACCAAAAGAGCCGCATGGACACCCTCGACCGTTTCCGCGCCGGCGACCTTCCGATCCTCGTCGCTTCGGACGTGGCGGCGCGCGGCCTCGATATTCCGGCGGTGAGCCATGTGTTCAATTTCGACATACCCACCCATGCCGAGGACTATGTCCACCGCATCGGGCGCACCGGCCGCGCCGGCCGTTCGGGCGTCGCCGTCACCCTGGTGAGTTCGGGCGAGGACAAATATGTCGACGCCATCACCAAGCTGATCCAGCGCGATATCGAGTGGCTGAAATCCGAGACCGCCCCGGCGCAGAGCGCTGAAAAGGCGGAAAGCAATCGCGGCGGGAACCGCAGGCCAAGGCGCGAAAAGCCGTCAGAGCCGGAGGCCGCTCCCCAGCAGGCGGCGGCTCCCCAAGCAGCGGCGCCCAAAGCGCCCCGCCAGGAGAGAAAGCCCAGCCAGCCCCGTCAGGAACGCCGCCATTCGAGCCATGACGATGGTCCGGCGAGCTTTGAGAGCGAGGGGCATATCCCCGCCTTCCTGCTGCGCTCGGCCGTCAAGCGGGCCTGAAGTCCAGACCGGGCCCGGCGGGAGCGCTCAGGCGGTCGCTTCCGACCGCGCGCGCGCCAGTTCGGCGAGATCGGCGGGCTTGAGCTGCACGCTCTCGCCGCACCCGCAGGCGCCTTCCTGATTGGGATTGTTGAAGGTGAAGCCCGAGGACATCTTGGTTTCCTCGAAATCCATGACCGTCCCCAGAAGGAACAGGGTCGCCTTGGGCTCGACCCAGACATCGACGCCCTTGTCGCGCACATGGTCGTCGCCCGGCACGGGCTCGCTGACATAGTCGAGCGTATAGGCCATGCCGGCGCAGCCGGCGTTCTTGACGCCGACGCGCACGCCGGACACCGGCTTGTCGCTGTCTTCGATGATCTCCCTGATCCGTTCCGCCGCAGCGTCGGTCAGTTGCATGATCGCGAAAGCCATTCCGTCACCACCAGTTGAGCGCAACCTGCGCTTCCTCGCTCATCCGATCCGGTCCCCAGGGGGGATCGAACACCATATTGACGTCCACGTCCTGGATGCCTTCCACCGAGCGGGCGGCATTTTCCACCCAGCCGGGCATTTCGCCGGCCACCGGGCAACCGGGCGCGGTCAGCGTCATGTCGATCTTGAGGTTGCGGTCATCATCAAGATCGACCTTGTAGATCAGGCCGAGCTCGTAGATATCGACCGGGATTTCCGGGTCGTAGACCGTCTTGAACGCGGCGATCAGGTCGGCGGTGATGCGTTCGACCTCTTCGGGCGGCAATGCGCTGCCGCTCTCGACAAAGCCATTGGTTGCGGTATCAGTCATGACAGTCCCGTTTCAAAAGAATGAGCGCGCCTTTTCGATCGCCTCGACCAGCACGTCCACATCGTCCTTGCCACTATATAGGGCAAACGAAGCCCGACATGTAGAGCTCGCGCCAAATCTGTTGAGCAGCGGCATGGCGCAATGGGTCCCGGCCCGCACCGCAACTCCGTAGCGGTCCAGGATGGTCGCCACATCGTGGGCATGGGCGTTTTCGAGGGTGAACGAGAAGATGCCCCCCTTGCCCGCCGCATCGCCGATCAGCCGCAGGGAATTGATGGCCGACAGGCGCTCGAGCGCATAGGCCGCGACCTCGCGCTCATGGGCTTCGATCGCGCCGCGCCCAAGGCCCTCGACATAGTCGATCGCCGCGCCGAGCCCGATGGCCTGCACGATGGGCGGCGTTCCCGCCTCGAAGCGGTGCGGGGGCTCGTTATAGGTGACCATGTCCTCGGTCACCTCCTCGATCATCTCGCCGCCGCCCATATAGGGCTGCATCTCCGCCAGCAGATCATGCTTGCCGTACAGCACGCCGATGCCGGTGGGCCCATAGAGCTTGTGGCCGGTAAAGACGTAGAAATCGGCGCCGATCTCCTGCACGTCGACCCTGGTATGAACCGCTGCCTGGCTCCCGTCGAGGAGAACGGGGATGCCACGCGCATGGGCGATCTCGACGATCTCCCGGGCCGGATTGATCGTCCCCAGCACGTTGGACATATGCGTGATCGCCACCATGCGGGTGCGGTCGGAAAGCGCCGCGGCAAAGGCATCGAGATCGAAGGTGCCGTCCGGCTGGACGTCCACCCATTTGATGACGGCGCCCTTGCGCTCGCGGTGAAAATGCCAGGGCACGATATTGGAGTGATGCTCGGCGAGGGAGATGACGATCTCGTCCCCCTCCCCGATGCGCGGCCCGCCAAAGGCAGCGGCGACCAGATTCATCGCCTCGGTCGCCGAACGGGTGAAGATGATTTCCTCGACCCGCCGGGCGTTCAGAAAGGCCCTGACCTTCTCGCGCGCGCCTTCATAGGCCGCCGTCGCCCGGTTGGCGAGCGTATGCAGGCCGCGATGCACATTGGCATATTCATGCCGATAGGCGTGGTCCATCCGGTCCAGCACCTGCACCGGCTTTTGCGCCGAGGCACCGGAATCGAGATAGACCAGCCGCTGACCGTGGATGTCCTCACTGAGGATCGGAAAGTCGGCGCGGACCGTGGCGAGATCGAATGCCATCAGGCGCCTTTCTGCAGCCAGCGCTCGACGACCCCGGACAGGGCCTCGGCCACATATTCGTTCTCCACGGCCTCGGTGATCTCCTCGAGGAAGGCCCGGATCAGCAGCGTCTCGGCTTCCGCGCACGGAATGCCGCGGCTCATGAGGTAGAACAGCGAGCTCTCGTCGAGATCGCCGCAGGTCGCACCGTGGCCGCACACCACGTCGTCGGCAAAGATCTCAAGCTCCGGCTTGGCGAGAATTTCCGCCTCGTCCGACAGCATCAGACCCTGGGTCATCATCTTGGCGTCGGTCTTCTGCGCGTCCTGGGCGACATTGATCTTGCCCTGGAACACGGCCTTGCCGCGCCCGCGCGCGATCTGCTTGTAGAGCTCGGCCGAGGTCGTGTGGGGCACCCCGTGCGTCACGTCGAGGGTGATGTCGCGGTGCTCCTCCGTATCCACGACGTTGAGGCCGAGGAAATCGCCATGGGCGCCCTCGCCCACGAAATCGGCGAACACATTGACCCGCGCCAGATGCGCGCCGGCATTGACGACGATCGATTTCAGCCTGGCGTCAGCCGCGAGCCGATATTCGAGCGTGGCGAAATTGACCGCCTGGCGCGCCGAGAGATCGACCACGATATGGGTTACCTCGGCGCCGGCGCCCACGGACACATAGCTGCCGGCATTGCCGATATGGGCCGCATCGCTGCCCGAAATCGTCTCGATGATCGTGGCGGTCGTGCCGGATCCGATATTGATCTTGGCGCCCGACTGCACATGGGCACCGGGGCCTTCCATGCGCCGGTCCACATGGATCACCGGATCGACCGAGCCGGACAGTTCGAGATTGAGCGATTCCTTGACCAGTGCCGCGTTGAGACGCACCAGCACATCGTCGCGCGTCGTCAACACCGAACCGGTGGCCTTGCCCACGATGATGCCCGCCGGGGCCGTTCCCGCCGGCTGGACCACGCCATTGGCGATCACGATGCGGTAGGCGCCGGCAATATCGATGGCCGGGGCGCTGACGTCATTGGCCGGCGCCGCCAGCGGCGGCACGGCGCTCAGCAGCGTCTTGAGGTCGGTATAGTGATAGCTCTCGACCCGGCGGGTCGGCAGCCCGGCCACCCGCAACCGCTCTGCGGCGTCCCGGGCTCCGGCGTTTTCGAGCTGGGCGACGAGGCTTTCCTCGGCCGCGCTCAGCCGTACAGGAGTTTCAACATGCATGGATAACCGTCCTTATGCCGCGTGGGTCTCGTCGAAATCGGCATAGCCCTTGGCTTCCAGTTCCAGCGCCAGGGATTTGTCGCCGGTTTCCACCACCCGGCCGGCCGAGAACACGTGCACCACGTCGGGCACGATATAGTTGAGCAGGCGCTGGTAGTGCGTGATGACCAGCATGGAGCGATCCGCCGAGCGCAGCTTGTTGACGCCCTCGGACACCACCTTGAGCGCATCGATATCGAGGCCGGAATCGGTCTCGTCGAGGATGCAGAGCTGCGGCTCGAGCAGCGCCATCTGCAGGATTTCGGCGCGCTTCTTCTCGCCACCGGAGAACCCGACATTGAGCGGACGCCGCAGGAATTCCTGCTTGATCTCAAGCAGGTTGGACGCGTCCTTGACGGCCTTCATGAACTCGGGCGTCGTCAATTCCGCTTCGCCGCGCGCCTTGCGCTGGGCATTCATCGCCGCCTTGAGGAAGGTCATGGTGGCGACGCCGGGGATTTCGATGGGATACTGGAAGGCAAGGAACAGCCCGGCCGCGGCGCGCTCGTCGGGGCCCATCTCCAGCAGGTCCTCGCCGTTGAACAGCACCTGTCCTTCGGTCACTTCATAGTCTTCCTTGCCGGCCAGCACGTAGGACAGGGTCGACTTGCCAGAGCCGTTGCGTCCCATGATGGCGTGCACTTCACCGCGATTGAGCGTCAGGTTCACGCCCTTGAGGATTTCATTGTCCTCGACGCGAACGTGCAGGTTCTTGATCTCAAGCAACGGAGTGCTCATGTCTCGTCTCCAATATTTTCGCCGTCGAGATAATCGAGGCTCGTTTCTTCTCTTCCGATATAGCGCAGGCGGTGCCGCGCTGTGCCTTGGACCGGACGGCTCGACACCATGAACTTCCCGCTATCGGGATATTCGCAGACGTCGATGTCCGCCTTGGACGAAAACACCAGATATTTCAGCGTTTCCGTCCCCGTATTGATCAATTGGTGGGCATAGGCGGGGCCGCCCACCGGTGCGCCGAGCACGTCGCCGCCCCGCACCTTGTATGTCTTGTCCCCGAACCGGTAGTCGCCCTCGCCCGAGAGGATCACCAGCATTTCGTCCTCGCCGTGGTGCACATGGTGCGGGCAGGCGGTCTTGCCCGGGGCAACCTCGGTATAAGAGCACCCCAGCCGGGTGAGCTGGAGGATGTTGCCGACATAGGCGTCGTAGGATTCGAACCAGCCGCGATCGGCATTGCGGTCGAGCGCGGCGTCCGACAGCCGTAGAACGGGATTGTAGTGCGCTTGCGTCATGGGCGGCGCTCCGTGACTTCCCCGTCGTAATCATCGGCCATGTCGGCCGTGCGACCCTTGAAGAAGAAGCGCGACCTGGCCGTCCCGGGGATCAGCCGGCTCGAGACGAGGAACTTGCCGCTGTCGGGAAATTCCAGGACGTCGAGATCGGCCTTGGAGGACACCACGAGATATTTCAGCGTCTCCGGCCCGGTATTGAACAGTTGGTGCGCATAGTCCGGCCCGCCCAGCGGCGCCCCCAGCACGTCCCCCGCCCGCACCGCATGCAGGCGTCCGCCGAACCGGTATTCACCTTCGCCGGCCAGAATGACCAGCACTTCGTCCTCGGCATGGTGCACGTGATAGGGACAGGCGGTCTCGCCCGGTGCCACCTCGGTATAGACGCAGCCCAATCGCGTGAGCTGCAACAGGGTGCCGATCGCTGCATCCATCGACGCCATCCCGCCCTCGCTGGACGGCTCCAGCGCGAGTTCGGAAATCCGGGCGACGGGAGTGTAGGAAATGTCGGTCATTCCTCTTCTCCGTGCCCGAGATTCTCGGCGTTGTTGACGATGGAACGCAGCGGGAAATTCATCAGCCGACGCTGCCTTCGAGCGAAATGTTGATGAGCTTCTGCGTCTCGACCATGAATTCCATGGGCAGGTGCTGCAGCACGTCCCGCACGAAACCGTTGACGATCAGCGCCACGGCTTCTTCGTCCGACAATCCGCGCTGCAGGCAGTAGAACATCTGGTCGTCGGAAATCTTCGAGGTGGTCGCCTCGTGCTCGAACACCGCCGAGGAATTGCGGCTCTCGATATAGGGGATGGTGTGCGCGCCGCAGCGGTCGCCGATCAGCAGGCTGTCGCACTGGGTGAAATTGCGCGCATTGGTGGCCCGGCGGTGCGCCGAGACCTGGCCGCGATAGGTGTTGTCGGACCGGCCGGCGGCGATGCCCTTGGCGATGATCCGCGAGGACGTGTTCTTGCCCAGATGGATCATCTTGGTGCCGGAATCGACCTGCTGCTTGCCGTTGGAAATGGCAATCGAATAGAACTCGCCACGCGAGCCGTCGCCGCGCAGGATGCAGCTCGGATATTTCCAGGTGATCGCCGAGCCGGTCTCGACCTGGGTCCAGGAGATCTTGGAATTCTTGCCGCGGCAATCGCCACGCTTGGTGACGAAATTGTAGATGCCGCCCTTGCCGTCCTTGTCGCCCGGATACCAGTTCTGCACCGTCGAATACTTGATCTCGGCGTCGTCGAGCGCGATCAGTTCCACCACGGCGGCGTGGAGCTGGTGCTCGTCGCGCATGGGCGCCGTGCAGCCCTCGAGATAGCTCACATAGGAGCCTTCCTCGGCGATGATCAGCGTGCGCTCGAACTGGCCGGTATTGCGCTCATTGATGCGGAAATAGGTGGAGAGCTCCATCGGGCAACGCACGCCCTTGGGAATATAGACGAACGAACCGTCGGTGAAGACCGCCGAATTGAGCGTGGCGTAGAAGTTATCGGTCACCGGAACCACGGTGCCCAGATACTTCTTCACCAGTTCGGGATGCTCACGCACCGCTTCGGAAATCGAGCAGAAGATGATGCCGTACTTGGCCAATTCCTCGCGGAAGGTCGTGACGACCGAGACCGAGTCGAACACGGCATCGACGGCGACATTGCCGCTGAACGGGGTTCCCGTTGCGCTGTCCTCGTCCTGGACGCCGGCCAGGATCTTCTGTTCCGAGAGGGGAATGCCCAGCTTCTCATAGGTGCGCAGCAGTTCGGGATCGACCTCGTCGAGCGACTTGGGGCCGGTGACGTTCTTGGGCGCGGCATAATAATGCTGGTCCTGGAAATCGATGGCAGGATAGGAGACGCGCGCCCAGGTAGGCTCCTGCAGCGTCTGCCAGCGCCGGAAGGCTTCCAGCCGCCATTCGAGCATCCATTCCGGCTCGTTCTTCTTGGCTGAGATGAACCGGACGGTATCCTCGTCCAGGCCCTTGGGCGCCTTTTCGGTTTCGATCACCGTCTCGAAGCCGTATTTGTACTTATCGACGTCGAGCGCCCGTACCTTGTCGACCGTTGCGCGGTCGATATTTTCCTTCAGCGTCGGGATGTCGGCATAATCTGACATGGTCGTCTCCAAAACTCTAAGCAGCCGCGCCTTTGCGGCGGTGGCGACTCAGCACCGTTTCATAGGCCTCGAAAAAGGCATCGATATCCCGGGCGGTGGAACTCCAGCCCAGGCTGACCCGAAGGCCGCATTCACTTAAGTCGGGCGCGACGCCCATCGCGGCAAGCACGTGAGAGCGTCCCACCTTGCCCGAGGAGCACGCCGAACCCGACGAAACCGCGATCCCCGCCAGGTCGAGGCTCATCATCGCGACAGTGTTCCTGATCCCCGGAACCGCGAAATTGACCACCGTGCCGATCCGTTCCGCACCCTGGGAGAAAACCACCACATCGGGAGCCAGCGCCCGCAGTCGCGTTTCGAAATCGCTGGCCAGCGCGCATGCACCCTTGAAATCCAGCGCCCTGCCGATCTCGGCGCATGCCGCGCCGAAGCCTGCAATCAGGGCCGCCGATTCGGTGCCGCCCCGCCGGCCCTGCTCCTGCCCGCCACCGGGCACGAGCCGCACGACATCGGCGTGCCCCTTGACCAGCAGCGCGCCGATTCCGGCCGGGCCACCGATCTTGTGGGCGGACACCGCCATCATATCGGTAGCCGAAGCGGCAAAGTCCAGACTGCGCTTGCCGAAAGCCTGCACCGCATCGATGACGAGAATATGAGGCGTCGGCCCCACCATCGCCTCGATCCGCGCGCGCGGCTGCACCAGCCCCGTCTCATTGTTGACCCAGGAGACGGCCACCAGCAGCTTTTCGCCGGCCTCGCCGGCCCTGTCGATCTGCTGCCGCAGGACGTCCAGATCGATCGTTCCCTGCGCATCGACCCCGATCACCTGCACGGGAACCCCGCTGGCGTCCGCCGCCTTGAGGGTCGCGGCGTGGTCGGTGGCGCACACCAGCACGCGGTCGATGCCGAAGGCCTTGACCCCGCCGACGATCGCCTGGGTGATCGCCTCGGTCGCCGAACCGGTAAACACCACCTGCCTGGCTTCGGCCCCGGCCAGGGCCGCCACCTGTTCGCGGGCGCCATCGATCACGGCGCGCAGCGCCCGGCCCTGGCCATGCACCGAAGACGGGTTGCCAACCAGATCCAGCGCGTGCAGGATCGCATCCCGCGCTTGCGGGAGAAGCGGCGCCGAAGCGTTATGATCGAGGTAAACCGTCATCGATCCGTCAACTCGCATTGGCAAGACCCAGGCGGGGCCCTGCCGAAGCAAACAATCCTTGAAATCCGACTCGCTCCTTAAGTAAAAGGAGCGCTCACAAGCCGGGCCAGAACCCGGCAAACCCGTTTGGAATTATTCTAAACTGGTTTATTGGTCAGTTTTATGGACACCCGGACCATTCGTCAAGCCGGGCTCCCCGCTTGCATGGCACCCATGCGTTGCGCGATTTCAAGTGTAAAGGTCTGTGTCGATGCCTGAAGTGATTTTCAATGGTCCCGAAGGGCGGATCGAGGGACGCTACCAGCCCGGCAAGGAACCCAACGCTCCGGTGGCGATCGTTCTGCATCCTCATCCCCAGTTCGGCGGGACGATGAACAATCAGATCGTCTACAATCTCTTTTACATGTTCGTGCAGCGCGGCTTCGCCGTGCTCCGCTTCAACTCGCGCGGGGTCGGACGGTCCCAGGGCGTGTTCGACCATGGCATTGGCGAGCTTTCGGACGCCGCCGCCGCGCTCGACTGGCTGCAGGCGCTCAACCGCGAGAGCAAGGGCTGCTGGATCGCGGGCTTTTCGTTCGGCGCCTGGATCGGCATGCAGCTCCTGATGCGCCGGCCGGAAGTCGAGGGCTTCATTTCGGTTTCCCCTCCGGAAAACCTCTACGATTTCTCCTTCCTCGCCCCCTGCCCCTCCTCGGGCCTCATCATTCACGGCGACCGCGATCGCGTGGCGCCCCCTGAATCGGTGCAGAAGCTCGTGGACAAGCTCAAGACCCAGAAGGGCATCACCATCGAGCAGCAGATCGTCGAGGGTGCCAACCATTTCTATGAGAACAAGGTGGACGAATTGATCGAGGCCTGCGGCGAATATCTCGACCGTCGCCGGGCCGAGATCGCCGCCGGCGGCGGACGTTAACCCTTGCGATCGATCCGGAGGCGGTCGAGCCAGCCTCCGGCGAAGCTCATCCTGGGCGTCAAGGGCGCCTGCACAACGGGATGATTTCGAGCCAAGCCTGCCCGGTTCCGGCCGGGTCGTTTCATCGCTCTGGAATCAAGACCAATGACTCAGTTCAAATCCGAATTCCTCCACACGCTCTCCGAGCGCGGCTTCATCCATCAGATTTCCGACCCCGAGAGGCTGGACAAGAAGTTCTCCACCGAGATCGTCTCGGGCTATATCGGCTACGATCCCACGGCCGCGAGCCTGCATGTGGGGCATCTGATGCAGATCATGATGCTGCACTGGATGCAGAAGACCGGCCATCGGCCCATCACCCTGATGGGCGGCGGAACCGGCATGATCGGCGATCCCTCCTTCAAGGACGAGGCGCGCAAGCTGCTGACCGTCGAGGGCATCGCAGCCAATATCGAGGGCATCAAGCAGAAGTTCTCGAACTTCCTCACCTTCGGGGACGGTCCGCAGGACGCCGTGATGGCCAACAACGCCGATTGGCTGCTCGAGCTGGGCTATATCGCCTTCCTGCGCGACGTGGGCCGGCATTTCTCCGTCAACCGCATGCTCAGCTTCGATTCGGTGAAGCTGCGGCTGGATCGCGAACAGTCGCTGTCCTTCCTCGAATTCAACTACATGATCCTGCAGGCCTACGACTTCGTCGAGCTCAACCAGCGCTATGGCTGCACGCTGCAGATGGGCGGTTCGGATCAGTGGGGCAATATCGTCAACGGGCTCGATCTCGGGCACCGCATGCTCGATACCCAGTTCTATGCCCTCACCTCGCCGCTGCTCACCACGGCGTCCGGTCAGAAGATGGGCAAGTCGGCCACCGGTGCCGTCTGGCTCAATGCCGACATGCTCTCGGTCTATGATTTCTGGCAGTACTGGCGCAACACCGAGGATGCGGACGTCGAGCGCTTCTTCAAGCTCTTCACCACCCTGCCGCTGGACGAGATCGCCCGGATCGTGGCGGGCAATGGCTCGGATATCAACGAGGCCAAGAAGATCCTCGCCACCGAAGTCACCGCCATCGTCCATGGCCGCGAAGCGGCCCAGGACGCCGCCGCGACGGCCGTTGCGGTGTTCGAGGCCGGCCAGATCGACCTTTCGCTGCCCACCATCCAGATCGGCTGGTCGGCGCTGCGCGGGGGGCTGGGCATCCTCGCCGCCACCGTCACGGCCGGGCTGGCCGGCTCGAACGGCGAAGCCCGCCGCCACATCCAGGCCGGCGCCCTCAAGGTCAATGACGAGACCGTCACCGACGAAAAGCTCAGCCTGGGCGAAGCCGACGTGCTGTCCGAAGGGGTGATCAAGCTCTCCATCGGCAAGAAGCGCCACGTCCTGCTCAAGCCGGTCTGACCCCGGAAAACCGAAGCCGCGGCGCGTCCCGCGGCTTCGGCCTCCTCAATTGGCCTGGTTCTGCGCCTTGTACTCGAACAGGGTGCGGAACACGCCGGGCGCGAGGATCGACACGGGGTTGATGAGGAGGTCCGGCTTGTCCAGCGGCCCACGCACCGCGAAGGTGACGCCGATCAGCCCTTCCCCCTCACGCCCGCCGAAAATGGGCCCCAGCAGGGGAATCTGCTGAAAGAAATTATTGAGCCCGAACAGCGGCACATAGGTGCCGGCCAGATCGTAGCGCCCGCCCTCGGTCAGCACATTGCCGCGAATCGTGCCCCCCACCGTATCGCCATAGACGGCGGCCTCCACCACTTCGACCCGATCGGGATAGCGGATGAACTCGGCGCGGCCATAATCGAATTCGAGGGTCGATGCGCTGCCGACCAAGCGCCGGGACTGTTCGTGCTCGCCGACGATCGCCTCGAGGTTCTGCTCGTCCGCAACGGCGAAATTGCGCACCTCGAACACGCCGGTATCGCTGCCGCTCCCCTCGTCATAGCGCATGACCATGCTGCCCGTGCCGCCCAGCAGCCGGGGATAGATGCCAATGAACCGCAGCATGGCGCCCAGATCGTTGGTGGCGTAGGTGATGACCCGGCCCGAAGGCAGGGCGTTCGTGGTCGCCGATGCCGAGCGGTTGCCGGCAAACTGCGCCGAGAGGTCGACGGTCTGGAGCTGGTCGCCGCGCACCGCAAGGTCGAGATCGAGGTTGAGAATCGCCTCGCCGTAATAGCCCATGGCCCGGTCGAGATTGACGCTGACGGCGAAAAGCTGGTTCTGCAGGTCCTCGCTCGCGCCGCTGCTGGAATCGCCTTCGAGATTGAAGAAGCGCTTGAGGACCGGCTTGATATCGAGCTGGCGGCCGGTGACGGCAAAGGCGTATCCGCCCTCGATCGGGGTCATCGAAACCCGGGCGTCGTCGCCATTGCTGATGCGGAAGGTCGAAAAATCCGCCGAGCGGACCTCTCCTCCCGGCGCAAGGCTCATGGCGCCGGCCAGTTGCACGGTGCCGAAGGCAAGCTGGATATCGGACACCGCCACCCCCTCTTCGCCCATGGCGACATTCGCCGTCAGCAGGCCCGGCGCCCCCTGCGCCTTGGTAATGCCGATATCGCGAATGGTCAATGCCGCGTCGGTGAGATCGGTATTGATGGCGAACGTGCCATCCGTGCCCGGCCGGGCCGCCACCCGCACCGTGCCCTCCACGAATTCCGACAGGTCGATGCCGAATCGCGCCGCATCGGCCACCCCCAGCGTGGCCCCGACGAGGATTTCCGGATCGCGGCCGCGTGCCTGGATGGCCTGCACATTGACGTCGATGTCCTCGACCGCGCCGCTGCCCAGCACCCGGAATCCTTCCTGCGAGGCGGTGAAACTGACCGTGCCGCCGGCGAGGTTGAGCCCGGCGATCGGCTTTTTCGTCGCCAGGTCACCGATCGAGCCGTTGAGGACATAGTCGGTCCGGGCCAGGTCTCCCGCCTCGTCGGTGGCGATGGTCGCGATGACCGTGGTCTCCACCCGCCCGTCGATCGCCGTGACGATCTCATCGAGGTCGATGCCGAAATCGACGTCCTCCAGAAGGTTCAGCGCCTCGCTGTCCGCCAGCCGCAAAAGGGCGTCGGCGCTGCCGGTCACGTCGCCGGAAATCTCGAAGATCTGCGCTTCCGCCGAAGTGTCCTGGTTGATATAGGCCGCGTTCTCGATGGCGATCTCACCGAATTCGGGCAGATGGGCCCGTTCGGCCGCGACGGTCAATTGGTTGTCGCGCATGGTGAGGCGGGTCTGGCCCTCGACCTGGAATTCCGGCAACCCATCGAACGCCAGCATTTCCACGCTGTCCCCGACGAGGTCGATGGTCAGCGCGCCTTCGGGCACCGGGCCCGGCGCTCCGGCCATGTCAATGCTGCCGACCGGGAAAGCGAGATGCATCTCGGCGGTCGAGACGCTGCCATCGTTCACATAGTGCGTAAACCAGTCGCGGCCTTCGGGCGCGAACAGATAGGGCCAGAGCCGCTTGATGTCGTCGGCCGACGCGCCGCGGCCCGAGACGTGCATATCGAGGCCTATGCCTTCGCGCACCATGTCGAGCCGTCCCCGCATGAGTACCGAGACGCCGTCGCGCCCACCCACTAGGCGGTCGATGCCCACGGCGCCATAAAGCGGCGCCGACCAGCCGTCGAAGCTGAAGTCGAAGGGCTCGGTCGGCGCGTCGAGATCGTCGGGATGCAGCCACACCTCCTCGGCGCGGATCGAGAGGCCCAGGGTCGGACCGAACTGCTCGTCGAAACCCATGACGATATCGCCGCTCAGGGCGCCCCGGCTCTGGCCGATGGTCACTTCGGCATTGGCGATGGAGAAACGCGATTGCGACGGAATCCAGTCGACGATGATGGGCTCGGCGGCTATAGCGAAGCGGTCCTCGTTGAGGCGAAGATAGGTGCCGGCGAGATCGACCGAGAACGCGCCGCTTTCCACCCGCCCGGTCGCGCTGTCGAGGGTCACGGCCAGTTTCAGCGCTCCCCGGCCTCGCAGGGCGGCAATACCCGTCGCGTCGTCGAGAAAGGGAACGATGGTCGAGAAATCGATATTGTCGATATCGGCCTCGATCCGCGCCGCGTCGTCCTCGATCTGGCGCACGATGGAGCCGGTCATGGTCTCGCCGGCGATGGTCGCGGAAAAATCGGCGGCGACCCGGCCATTCAGCCGCCCCGACCGCACCTCGAGGTCGACCGAATCGAACGATTTGTAGAGCCCGTAGACGGTATCGAGCACGTCCACCGTGCCGTCGCGGATTTCGAGGCGGCGCACCTGCCCGCGAATCGCCTGGTCGGCCAATTGGGCGAGCGCCTGGTCCAAGGCCTCGATATTGAGCACCATCCAGTCATTGTCCGACCGCAGCCCGATGGCGGTGCCGCCGGCCTCCGATCCGAGGGACAGCCCGTCGTCGCCGATCCGCACATTGTGCGCGGCCGTCTCGCCTTCGAAGATGTGGACCACGGTTTCCCCGGTGCCTTCGGCCTCGATGAACTGGAATCGCGCCAGCCTCGGGCCCAGCAGGTCCTGCAGCATGCGGATTTCCGGACGGATCAGGACGACGCGCGCGTCGGGCCGTCCCACCAGGGCGCTGAACGGGGAGACGCCGATTTCCAGCGCTTCCATGGTGATCGCCGCATTGGCGGCGCGATCGGTGAGGGTGACGTCGGAAAGGTGGAAGCCGAGGCTGACGGGGCCGGTCAGTGACAGGCCGAAATCGGTCCAGGCGATGTCGTAGCTGTCCTCGACGATCCCCGCCACCGCCGCCTGAGCGCGCTCGGAAAGGAAATTGAGCGATATGGGTCCGAACAGCAGACGCACGTAAAAGAGCGCCAACAGGACGAGCACGCCGAGGCCCACCCAGGCGAAGAGGCGGACGGCCAGACGTTTCGTCCGGCTCCCGGACGCCTTGGACGGCGGCGTATCAGTCACAGTTTGTCGCGGGTCCCATGCAAGCGCCGTGCGTCCACAAGGTTGAGAATCGGCTATAGGCGATGTCTGTTGCCGACCATATCGGCTGGAATATGGCACCAAAACCGGTTTCGGCGTCTGCGTCGGCGGTTGGTTCAGCAAAGGTTGCCCAATGGCAGTTCTCAAGATCGGAGACCCCGCACCGGATTTCACGCTGAGCGACGATAGGGACGAAGCGTTTACATTGTCCAACTATCGCGGGCGCCGGGTGCTGCTTTATTTCTACCCCCAGGCCGATACGCCGGCCTGCACCGATCAGAACCTCGCCTTCACCGCCAATGCGGCCTGGTTCGAGGCCAAGGGCATCACTCTGGTCGGCATCAGCCCCGACAGCATCGAAAAGCTCGCCAGGTTCCGCTCAAAGTACGATCTGAGCCCCATCCTGCTTTCCGATCCGGACCACAAGGCGATCGGTCCCTATGGCGCCTGGGGCGAAAAGCGCAATTACGGCCGCACCTATATGGGCCTGATCCGCAGCACCATCGTGGTCGAGCCCGATGGCACCATCGGCCAGGTCTGGCCCAATATCCGCGCCAAAGGGCACGTCGAACGGGTGATGAAAGCCCTCGGTTAGCCGCGCATTAACCATGACCGGCCATACTTGCTCCATTGATAGTGTATCTTGGGGGCAAAGCGGTGCAGGCGAGCGAAAGCGCCATTTCGCTGGGAAGGCGGGCGAATTCGCGCCCTGCCCGGCATCCGCGTACCGCCATCGCCATGCTCTTTTGCGTCGTCGGCCTCTTGCTGGCCAGCAATGTCACGACCGGGATCGCGCTTTATTTCGCGCCTGAGATCAATTCGCTGTTCCGCGAGGACAATGGCACGCTGGTGACTGCCTATGAGCAGCGCATCACGCAATTGCGCCTGGAAGTGGATCGCCTGCATTCGCGCCAATATGCGCAAATGGGCGACATGAACCTGCAAATGCATGATCTGGTCAATCAGCAGGAAGTGCTGTTCGAGCAGCACGAATATGTGCGTGCCCTCACCGAAATGGCGCGCGAACTGGGCATTACCCAGCACGCCGAGACCGATCCGCTGGTGACCTCGAGCATCTCCTCGGCCCCCGCCACGCCCCCGACCGACACCGCGCAACTGGCCGCCTCGCTTCTCGCCATGCAGGAGGAAACGAGGATGGCGCTGGTTTCGCTGTCCGACGCGGCAACCCTCTCGGCCAATGAAATCGCCGCCGAACTCGACACCATCGGCATCGCCGCTCCCCTGGAATCAAGCGGGATCGGCGGTCCCTTCCTTCCGGCGCGCGGCTCCGGCATCTCCATCGTCGAGGAAGCCAACGCCGTCGCCGATGCCCTGGGCCGCTACCAGACGGCGCGGCAGATCCTGCTGACGGCTCCCGTTCGCTCCCCGATCGCCGGGGCCTCCAGCGTTTCGTCGAACTTCGGCAATCGCATGGACCCGTTTCTCAAACGCACCGCGTTTCATTCGGGTATGGATTTCCGCGCAACCACAGGCACGGCCGTCCTTTCGGCCGCGCATGGCGTCGTCACCTTCGCCGGCACCAATGGCGGCTATGGCAAGATGGTCGAAATCGACCATGGCGGCGGGCTGATCACCCGCTATGCCCATCTCAGCCAGATCCTCGTCGGCAAGGGCCAGAAGGTCACTGGCGGCGAACGGGTCGGGCTTTCGGGCTCGACGGGGCGGTCCACCGGCCCGCATCTGCATTTCGAGGTGCGCCGCAACGGGGCGGCCATAGAGCCGGCCCACTTTCTCAGCGCGGGCCGGGCTCTGTCACGCTACCTGCAACAGCCGGAAGCGCGACAAAGCATGCGTTCTAGGCGTCGTCTGCCGTCTCGGCCCCGACACGCTGGGAGAGCGAGGCTTCCATGAAGGCATCGAGATCGCCGTCGAGCACATCGGAGGGTGCGGTGCTTTCCACCTGGGTGCGCAGGTCCTTCACGAGCTGATAGGGCTGCAGGACGTAGGAGCGGATTTGATGGCCCCAGCCGATATCGGTCTTGGAGGCCGCCTCGGCATTGGCCGCTTCCTCGCGCTTTTGCAGCTCGAGCTCGTAGAGACGCGCCCGCAGCATGTCCCAGGCCTGGGCCCGGTTCTTGTGCTGGGAGCGTTCGTTCTGGCACTGCACCACGATCCCGGTCGCGATATGGGTGATGCGCACCGCGGAATCGGTGGTGTTGACGTGCTGCCCGCCCGCGCCGGAGGCGCGATAGGTGTCGATGCGGACATCGGATTCGCTGACATCGATGTCGATCGAATCGTCGATCATCGGATAGACCCAGACGCTCGAAAAGCTCGTATGGCGGCGAGCCTGGCTGTCATAGGGCGAAATCCGCACCAGCCGGTGCACGCCGCTTTCGGTCTTGAGCCAGCCATAGGCGTTATGGCCCTTGACCAGAATGGTCGCGCCCTTGATCCCGGCCTCTTCGCCGGCGCTGTATTCAATGGTCTCGACCTTGAACCCGCGCCGCTCGGCCCACCGCGTATACATGCGGAACAGCATCTGCGCCCAGTCCTGGCTCTCGGTGCCCCCGGCCCCGGAATGGACTTCGAGATAGCAATCGTTGGAATCGGCCTCGCCGGACAGCAGCGTCTCGATCCGCTGGCGGGCCGCGCTCGCCTTGAGTTCGGTCAGTGCCTCCACCGCCTCGGCGACGATCTCGTCATCGCCTTCGGCTTCGCCCAGTTCGATCAGTTCGAGATTGTCGGCCAGCCCGCCCTCGAGGGTGCGCACGGCGACGATCGCGTCTTCAAGCGCCTGGCGCTCGCTCATCACCTTGCGCGCCGCTTCGGGATCGTTCCACAGATCCCCCGACTCGGACTGGGCGTTTAGAGCGTCGAGGCGTCTTTCGGCTGTATCCCAGTCAAAGATGCCTCCTCAGCAGGCTTAGGGCCTGCTTGATTTCGTCAACCGTCTTCTGAACGTCTGCGCGCATAACTCTCTTGGCTCATTGTTCTTTCTTGGCGCTGACTTAAAGGCATTGGCCGCCACAATCAACTGCCGGCTGCTCAGAACAGCCCTCCGGTGCCGAAGCTGGGCTGCCCGGTCGCCCCGGTCTGGATATTGTCGAAGGCTGCCGAATCGAGGCCGATCACCGATGTCCTGGCATTGGGGCCGGTCCCCGGCTTGAAGGCCTCCTGGATGCCCGACCCGCCGGCGACGATCTCGACGCCAGAGCGCGGATCGATCCAGTCCCGGTGCATGCCCTGCGGCATGGTGAACTGCGAGGCCGGCACTCCTTCGAGCGCCGCAGCGAGGAAATCGGCCACGACGGGCGCCGCCAGTTCGCCCCCGGTCGAGGAACTGCCCATGGAGCGCGGCGTATCGTAGCCGACATAGACGCCCACCGCCAGTTCGGGGGTGAACCCCACGAACCATGCGTCCTTGTAGTCGTTGGTGGTGCCGGTCTTGCCCGCCACCGGGCGTCCCAGGGCCCGCAGGGCGGTGCCGGTGCCGCGCTGGACGACGCCTTCCATCATCGAGGTGATCTGATAGGCCGTCATTGGATCGAGAACCTGCTGGCGGCTGTCGATCAGCAGAGGCGCCCCCTGCCCGTGCCAATCGGGCTGGTCGCAGCCATCGCATATGCGCTCGTCATGGCGATAGATGGTGTCCCCATAGCGGTCCTGGATGCGGTCGATCAGCGTGGGGGTGATCCTGCGCCCGCCATTGGCCATGGTCGCATAGGCGGCGGTGAGGCGGAGCACGGTGGTTTCCCCCGCCCCCAGCGCCATGGCGAGCACGTGGGGCATGTCTTCATAAACCCCGAACAGGCGCGCATATTCCTCGATCATCGGCATGCCCAGGTCCTGGGCCAGCCGCACCGTCATCACGTTGCGCGACAATTCGATGCCGCGCCGCAGGGTCTGCGGGCCATAGAACTGCCGGGCATAGTTTTCCGGCTGCCACACCGAGCCGTCCGCATTGACCACCCGGAGCGGGGCGTCGAGCACCACCGAGGCCGGGGTATAGCCATTGTCGAGCGCGGCGGCATAGACCAGCGGCTTGAAGGCCGAGCCCGGCTGGCGCATGGCCTGGGTGGCGCGGTTGAATTCGCTTTCGGCAAAGGAAAACCCCCCGACCAGCGCGAGGACGCGGCCGGTGCGCGGGTCCATGGCGACGATGCCGCCCTCGATCTCGGGCACCTGGCGCAGGGTATAGATGCCCTCCTGCCCGGCCACCGGCTCGACATAGACCACGTCGCCGACGCTCAGCACCTGCCCGAGCGGCTGGCTGATCCATGAGACGGCGGAACCGGGCACCTGACCCGTTATCCGCGCGCTGTCGACGCGTCCATCGACATCGATGATCGGCCGCAGGCCGATGCGGGCGCTGTTGCTTTCCGTCGCCAGTATGACGGCGAGGGTCCATTCGGGCACGTCGGTGAGCGGCTGGATCTGCGCCAGGTTCAGCCCCCAGTCCTCGCCCAGTTCGATGGTCGCCTCGACGCCATGGAAGCCCCGGCGCTGGTCGAAGGCGATCAGCCCCTCCATCAGCGCCCGGCGCGCATGAAGCTGCATCTGGGGATCGAGCGAGGTCCGCACCGACAGCCCGCCCTCATAGAGTTCGCTGCTGCCATAGAGCGAGGCGATCTGGCGGCGCACTTCCTCGGTGAAATATTCCGCCGAATAGAGTTGCGAGCCCGCCTGCCGGGGGATGACGTTGAGGTTTTCCGCCTTGTAGGCGCTCGCCGCCTGGGCGGTCAGCGCGCCCGTCTCCACCATGCGGTCGAGCACCCAGTTGCGCCGCTCGATCGCCGCTTCAGGGCGGCGGAAAGGATGGTAGTTGGTCGGCCCCTTGGGCAGGGCGGCGAGATAGGCGATCTCGGCATAGTCGAGCTCGTAAAGCGCCTTGTCGAAATAGTTGAGCGCCGCCGCCGCGACGCCGTAGGACCCCATGCCGAGATAGATCTCGTTGAGATAGAGCTCGAGAATCTCGTCCTTGGACAGCGTGTCCTCGATGCGCAGCGCCAGGATGGCTTCGCGAATCTTGCGATCCCAGGTCTGGTCGGAGGTGAGGAGGAAGTTCTTGGCCACCTGCTGGGTGATGGTCGACGCGCCCACCAGCCCCGAGCCGCCATCGACCGCCTCGAGGACGTTATCGCGCATGGCGCGCACCACGCCGCCCAGATCGATCCCGAAATGGTCGTAGAAATTGGCGTCTTCCGCGGCGAGGAAGGCATCGATCACCTTGGGCGGGATGGTTCCGATGGGCTGGAACAGGCGGCGCTCGATCGCATATTCCGCCAGCAGCGTGCCATCGGCCGCATGCACGCGCGTGGTGACGGCGGGCTGGTAATCCTGCAGCACCGTGTAGTCGGGCAGATCGCGGCTGACCATCCAGACATAATAGGACACGCCACCCAATGCGACGAGGCCCGCAAAGGCGCCGAGACCGAACAGCCAGCTCAGTAGTCGAAACATAAAGGTCTCACCTTGCCGAGACGCCCCGCCGCGAAGTGAATCTGCCGAATCCTGAAAATAGCAGACTTGGCGCCGATTGTGGCGGCAAACCCGCTTCGCCGTGTCAAAACGCCGTGTGCCGGCGCTGCGCCGGCCTTCTAGCTCTGTCCGTCGACGTAAACCGCGATGCCGCGCGCCAGCGCCGCCGCCACCCGGTCGAGCCAGGCGTCGGTGGTGAGGTTTTCGGTATCGTCGGCGTTGGAAAGGAAACCGAGCTCGATCAGCACCGAGGGCACATCAGGCGAATTGAGCACGAAGAAATCCGCCTGGCGCAGCGGGAACCGGCGCAATTGCACCGAAGGTTCGAGCTGGTCGATGAGGGCCTGGCCGGCCAGATAGGACTGCCGCCGCGTCGTGCGGCTCATGAGATCGAGCAGCGCGCTGACGGCCGCCGCCTCCTCGGGCGGATTGAAGCCCGCGATGAGGTCGGCGCGGTTCTCGTTTTCGGCCAGAACCCGATCGATCTCGCTAGTTGCCAGGTCGCCGCGCGTATAGATGCTCGCGCCGCGTACGTCCGGCTGGTCGAAGGAATCCGCATGCAGCGAGATGAAGAGATCGGCCCGGTTCTGCCGCGCCAGGCTGACCCTTTCCGAGAGGGTCAGGAAAACATCGGTGTCCCGGGTCAGGGCCACGTCGAACTGTCCGGTCTCCACCAGCAGGCTCTGGAGTTTCAGGGCGAAGGCGAGGACGATATTTTTTTCTTCCAGCCCGTTGGAGGCCCGCGCGCCACCATCCACCCCACCATGCCCCGGATCGATGACGATGAGCGGCCGCACATCGGAGGCCGCCGTGGTCGTCTCCCCGGGCGCAGTCTCGGGGGTCGCCAGTTCCGCCGTCGACACTGTGGTCTCCGCGTCGGGCCGCTGCACATTGGCGAGGAAGTTCGCCTCGCTATCGGGCACGAGATCGATCACCAGCCGCGCCGGCTGGTCCTCGAAGGCCTCCAGGATATAGGATTGCTGCACCTGGACCGGGGCGGCGAGGGCCAGTTCCACCCGCACGCGATCGGTGCCAGCGGGGCCTTTCGAATAGCCCGAGACCAGCCCCTCGCCGCTGGGCGCGGTCGGGGTGGCGTCATCCTCGCTCTGCGCCCGCAACTCGACGACGACCCGCATGGGATCGGCAAGTGTGTGCACGCCGAACTCGGTTGTCCCCGTGAGATCGAGCACCAGCCTTGCCCGGTCCTGCGTCGTCGTCACGCGCGAGTCGAGCAGCGTGGGGATGTCGCCGGCCTCCACCAGAGTCGCCTCGGGCTCGGGCGGAACCTCCTGGGCCGCGGCGAGGCCAGCGGTCAGGAAAACCACGATCAGGAATGGCACGATCAGCCGGGCGCGGGCAGCCAGAAAGGTCATCGAATACTCCAGTTGTCGCGCACCTTATGCGATTCTTGGGCGAAAATAGGCAAGGGACAGCTTGAACTTATAGAGGACGCCCGCCACATCTGCGGCACGGTGGGTCTGCGACATTGACTCTTGCCAAGTCCTGGCAACACTCGTAAGGACTGTAATGCGGTGCTCTTTAGAGTCTGCGGCGATGTCCACCCGGCCCTTTGGAAACGGCCAGCGGTGACAAGGACACATGACGCGCGACTGCACCGACTAGGAATCTTCGGATCACCGCGTTTTCGGCGATCCGATTGGACGCGGCGACAGCGCGCGTCCGCAAGGACGAGGTCGAATGGGTTCTTCTCTGACAAGCGGCAGCATGGATCGTCCGGCACGCCGCGGGTTGGGCAGCAATCTCCTCTCGGCCCCTTTCCCCTCCGTACCCGACGCCTGCGGCGTCGATCCCATACTGTCATTCGCCTCGCATGGCGCTGGCCAACCGCCCGAATGGCGGTTCGGACGCGGCGCGCGAGTGCGCGGAGTAATTTTTTATGGCCACAAAAAGAATGTTGGTGGATGCCACCCACCCGGAAGAAACACGGATCGTTGTCACTAGCGGCAACAAACTCGAGGAATTCGATTTCGAATCCGCCGAACGGCGGCAATTGCGGGGGAATATCTATCTCGCCAAGGTGACGCGGGTCGAGCCCTCATTGCAGGCCGCCTTCGTCGAATATGGCGGCAACCGCCACGGCTTCCTCGCCTTCTCCGAAATCCATCCCGACTACTACCAGATCCCTGTCGCCGACCGCGAGGCCCTGATGCGCGCCGAAGAAGAGGCGCAGATGGAAGAGGCCGAGGAGGAAGAGCAGGAGGACAGCGCCCTCGACGATTCCGCCGATGGCGAGGACGAGGACGGCGAAGACAACGGCGATAACGGTGACAATGGCGCGCCGCGCGAGACCAAGAAGGTCGAGCAGATCGGCGAGGGCGATGCCCTCGAAGACCTGCAGGAGCGCCCGCGCCGCAATCAGCGCCGCTACAAGATCCAGGAAGTGATCAAGCGCCGCCAGGTGCTGCTGGTCCAGGTCGTCAAGGAAGAACGCGGCAACAAGGGCGCCGCGCTCACCACCTATCTGTCTCTGGCCGGCCGCTATTCGGTGCTGATGCCCAACACCGCCCGGGGCGGCGGCATTTCGCGCAAGATCACCAGCGCCGCCGACCGCAAGCGGCTGCGGGAAATCGCCACCGACCTCGAGGTGCCGCAGGGCATGGGCGTCATCCTGCGCACGGCCGGCGCCTCGCGCACCAAGGCCGAGGTCAAGCGCGACTTCGAATATCTGATGCGCCTGTGGGAGAACGTGCGCACGCTGACGCTGGAATCCTCTGCCCCCTGCCTCGTTTATGAGGAAGGCAGCCTGATCAAGCGCACGATCCGCGATCTCTACAACAAGGACATCAACGAAGTTCTCGTCGCCGGCGATGCTGGGTATCGCGAAGCCAAGGACTTCATGCGCATGATCATGCCGAGCCATTCCAAGAATGTGCAGGCTTATCGCGATGATGCGCCGATCTTCTCGCGCTTCAATGTCGAATCCCAGCTCGATTCGATGTTCCATCCGCAGGTCACCCTGCCCTCGGGCGGCTATATCGTGATCAATCCGACCGAGGCCCTGGTCTCCATCGACGTGAACTCGGGCCGCGCCACCAAGGAACACAATATCGAGGACACCGCGCTCCAGACCAACCTGGAAGCGGCGGAGGAAATCTCGCGCCAGTTGCGCCTGCGCGACCTCGCCGGCCTCATCGTTATCGACTTCATCGACATGGAGGAGAAGCGCAACAACAGGGCGGTGGAGCGCAAGCTCAAGGATTGCCTCAAGAACGACCGCGCGCGCATCCAGGTCGGCCATATCAGCCATTTCGGCCTCTTGGAAATGAGCCGCCAGCGCATCCGTTTCGGCGTTCTGGAAAGCTCGACCCATACCTGCCCCACCTGCGCGGGCACGGGGCTGGTGCGTTCGGTTTCCTCTCTGGCGCTGATGATCATGCGCGCCGTCGAGGATCATGTGCTTCGCAAGCCCGGCCAGTCGATCAACGTCAACATGCCGACCGATGTGGCGCTCTATATCCTCAACACCAAGCGCGATACGCTGACGGCGCTCGAAGCCAAATACGGGCTGTCGATCACCGTTTCGGCGCAGTCGGGATTGGTGGGCAACCAGTTCAATATCGAGCGTGGCGAGACGCGCGCGCCGGTCGTTGCAGCGCCGGTCCAGCATATTCGCGCCGACGCCGCCTCGATGGACGATTATGACGAGCCCGAAGTCGAGGTGGAAGAAGAGGAAGCCGATTCCGAACCCGAAACCGTAGAGGAGGCATCGGGCGAGCGCGAGAACGGACGCAACAGGCGCCGCCGGCGCCGGCGGCGGGGCGGCAATGGCAGCGAGCAGCCGGTGGAAGCCAGCGAAGTCGCGACGCCGGATGCGGAATCGGGCGATACCGAGGACGAGTTGCACGCCGATGCCACCGCCGAGTCCGAGGATGACGACGACCAGCCGCGCAAGCGCAGGCGGCGTGGGCGCCGCGGCGGCCGCCGCAACAAGCGCCCGCAGGACATGGTCGAAGCCGGCGCCGAGGCGGACGAATCCGACAGCGAAAGCGCCGACGATGTCGCTGTCAGCGATACCGATGCCATGACGGCGGTCGAGGAAAGCGCGCCCGAAGCTCCGGCCGAGGCAGCGGCCATCGAAGCCGAGCCGGTTGCGTCCGAGCCAGAGGCCGTTATTGCGGACGCGCCCGAGCCCGAGGAAAAACCGCGCCGGCGCCGCACCCGCAAACCCGCCGCCGCCAAGGAGGTCGAAGCGGAAGCCGTGAGCGAAGCGCCGGCCCAGTCCGAGCCGGAGAAGGCCGAGGAAACCGAAGCCAAGGCTCCGGTCAAGCGGACCCGCGCGCCGCGCAAGAAGGTGGTCAAGGCCGAGCCCGAAGCCATAGCGGAGGCCATCCCTGCCGCGCCGGCCGAGCCCGAGCCGGCCCCTGCCCCCGAAGCGGCTGCTGCCGTCGAACCCGCGCCTGCGGCAGACAGCACCGTCGCCGAGCCGGAGCCCGAAGCCGCCCCCGCACGGGCCAAGAAATCCGTGCCGGCCGACGAGATCGTGGTTTCGTCGTCGGGCGAGCAGGAAGGCGAGGCCAAGCCCAAGAAGGCCGGCTGGTGGCAGAGGCGGCTCGGCCTGGGCTGAGTTGCGCGCCCATAGCGAACAAGGAAAAGGCGGCCCGTGAGCCGCCTTTTTTCATGCCTTGAGGAATGCGCCCAGGCGCTCGAGGCCGCGTTCGATGGTCTCGCGCGTTCCCGCATAGGAAAACCGCACATATTTGTGCCCGTCGGTGCGGTCGAAATCGATGCCGGGAGTGGCGGCGACGCCGGCGGAATCGAGCATGCGGAAACAGAAATCCATCGTGTCATTGGTGAAGGCCGACGCATCGACATAGGCGTAGAAGGCCCCGTCCGCAGGCTGGGCGGCCTTGAAGCCGAGGGCCTGCAGGCCTTCTGCGAGGATCAGCCGGTTGGTGGCATACTCATCGCGGCGCGCATCGTAATCGGCGCGGGCATCGAGCGCCGCCAGGGCGGCGTATTGGGAAACGCTCGAGGCGGAGATGAACAGGCTCTGCGCCATCATCTCGGCCCTACGGATCAGGTCCTCGGGCATTACCAGCCAACCGATGCGCCAGCCGGTCATGCAGTAATATTTCGAGAACGAGTTGATGACGATATGGCCGTCGCTGAATTCGAGCGCGCTGGCGTCCCCGCCGACATAGTTGAGGTTGTGATAGATCTCGTCGGAAATGAACCGCACGCCCAGGCGGTCGCAGCAGGCGATGATCGCCGCCAGGTCCTCGCGCGCCAGCACCGCCCCGGTGGGATTGGCCGGGCTGGCCAGCAACAGGCCGTCGAAAGGTGCCCTGGCATGAGCCGCCTCGATGTCGCCCACAGTCAGCCGCCAGCCATTGGCGGGGGAAACGGGGATTTCGACGCTGGCGAGGTTGAGCGAGGCGAGGATATTGAGATAGGCGGGATAGCCCGGACGCGTCACCGCGATCCGCGCGCCCGGCCCGAACCCGGCCAGGAAGCTGAGGATGAAGCCCGACGAGGAGCCCATGGTGACCATGATGCGCTCGGGGGATAGCTCCACCCCGTGCTGCTCGGCATAATAGCGCGCCAGCCGCTGGCGCAGTTCGGGCATGCCCTTGGCGGAGGTATAACCCATGGGGCGCTCGAGACAGTCGGCGACCGCTGCGAGCACCCGAGGGGCCGGGCGACCACCCGGCTCGCCGATTTCGAGATGACACACCTCGCGCCCCTGGGCCTCCAGCGCTTGCGCGCGGGCAAGGATTTCCATGGCATAGAAAGGCTGGATGGCGTCGGAGCTCATTGCGATCCCGTTCGAATTCTCATGGCGTCGACGGGCTTATATCGACCTTCTCCCGAAAAGGCCAAAGCGTGAGTCCATAAATAGGCCACGCCATCGTCGTTGCAGAATGCCGCACTGGCCGCGCTCCCTGGAGTGCGCTACACCCGATCCATCGCGAATCGGAGTGAGAAATGCAAAAGGCCATCAATATCGCTCTTGGTCTGGCGGTCGTGGTGCTGGCCGCCGGCCTTGGCTATGCCATTGCGACGCGCCCTGCCCCCGGCCCCGACGCGGCGCAAATCCGCAGCCTTGTCGCACAGGCCATGGCCGACACCGCCGTCGCGCAAACCGCCGGGACGGCTACGGCCCAGTTTGATGGCGCAACGCTCGGCCCGATGATCAAGGACTATCTGCTTGCCAATCCGGGCCTGCTCGAAACCATGTCGATCGCGCTTGAAACCGAGCGGCGGACCGAGGAGGCGGAGCGGTCGCGCATAGCGCTCGACGCCTTGCATGACGATATCTACAACGACCCCTTCAATGTCGTTCTCGGCAATCCCGATGGGGATGTGACGCTGGTCGAGATGTTCGACTACAATTGCGGCTATTGCCGCCAGGTGGTCGCCGATGTCATGGCGCTTGTGGACGAAGATCCAAACCTGCGGGTCATCCTCAAGGAATTCCCCATTCTTTCGCAAGCGTCGATCGACGCCGCCCGCATCGGCATTCTGGTCAATCGCGAGGATGCCGACTACCAGGCATTCCATACCGCGCTCTATTCGGGCCGCGGCACCGTGGATACGGAAGCGGCGCTGGCCGCCGCCGAGTCGGTGGGGCTCAATCGCGTCCTCCTCGAACTCGACATGAACGCCCAGGACGTGACGGCTGCCCTCCAGCGCACCTACCAGATCGCCCAGGGCCTCGGGGTGTCGGGCACGCCGACCTTCATCATCGGCAATGAGGTGATCCCCGGCGCGGTGCCGAAGGCGGAGCTGACCCGCCGCATCGCCAGCATGCGCGAATGCGGATCGACGGTTTGCGGGCCCGAGGAGGGCTGATGGCCGGAAACGCACGCATCGCCGACAGCACCCCATAACCGCCATCTTTCTTTGCGTTTTCGGTGCAATTCGTATAACGCCAGCTTGCGCCCCCCACCCCCTTGTGGAAAACCTTGAAAGACCATGGCCAAACGCGTACTGATCCTCAACGGACCAAACCTCAATCTCCTGGGCACGCGGGAGAAGAGCATCTATGGCGCCGACACCCTCGCCGATATCGAGGCCCTCTGCCGCGCCGCCTGTGAGAAGGCCGGTCTCGCCTGCGATTTCCGCCAGTCCAATCACGAGGGCGAGCTGGTCGACTGGATTCAGTCGGCGCGCCGCACCGCCGATGCCATCATCATCAACCCGGCCGCCTATTCCCACACCTCGGTGGCCATCCACGATGCGCTGCGCGCGGCGGAAAAGCCGGTCGTCGAGGTGCATCTGTCCAATATTCACCAGCGCGAGGCCTTCCGGCACCATTCCTATGTGTCGGCGGTGGCCGTGGGCGTCATTTGCGGCTTCGGCCCCAAGGGTTATACACTGGCCATCGAGGCCGCAGCCGACATCCTGAATTGAGAAAAATGGGCCTGCCGGCCCGTGGAGACACGATAACAATGGCAAAGATTTCCCAGGTCGATCAGGACCTGATCCGCACCATCGCCGAATTGGTCAACGACGCCAATCTGGCCGAAATCGAACTCGAACAGGATGATTTCCGCATCCGGGTCACGCGGACCTTTGCCAAGGACGTCGTGCATGTGGCCGCGCCCGGCTATGCCGCCGCGCCGGCGCCAGCCGCGCCCGTCCCGGCCGCCGCGCCCGTCGCTACGCCTGCTGCTGCGGCCCCCGAGGACCTGGCCGCCAACCCCAATACGCTCACCTCGCCCATGGTCGGCACCGCCTATCTGGCGCCCGAACCCGGCGCGCGGCCCTTCGTCGAGGTCGGCGCCAGGATCGCCGAGGGCCAGACGGTGCTGATCGTCGAAGCCATGAAGACCATGAACCAGATCCCGGCGCACAAATCGGGTACCGTCACCCGCATTCTGGTCGATGACGCCTCGCCGGTCGAATACGGCGAACCCCTCGTCGTCATCGAATAAGGCCAGAGCGATGTTCTCCAAGGTCCTCATAGCCAATCGTGGCGAAATCGCACTGCGCATCCTGCGCGCCTGCAAGGAGCTGGGCATCCAGACGGTTGCCATCCATTCCCAGGCCGACGCCAATGCCATGCATGTGCGCCTGGCCGATGAGAGCGTCTGCGTGGGGCCGAACGCGGCCAAGGACAGCTATCTCAACATTCCCTCGATTCTCGCCGCCTGCGAGATCACGGGCGCCGAGGCGGTGCATCCGGGCTATGGGTTCCTCTCCGAGAACGCCCGCTTCGCCCGCATCCTCGCCGAGCACAAGATCGCCTTTATCGGCCCCTCCGCCCATCACATCGAAATCATGGGCGACAAGATCCAGGCCAAGAAGACTGCGCTGGAACTGGGCATTCCCTGCGTTCCCGGCTCGCCCGGCGCCGTCACAAGCGAGGCCGACGCCAAGCGGATCGCCGCCGATATCGGCTACCCGGTGCTCATCAAGGCCGCGGCGGGGGGCGGCGGACGCGGCATGAAGGTCGCCAAGTCCGAAGCCGATCTCTCGGTCGCCTTCTCGACCGCCCGCACCGAAGCCAAGGCCGCCTTTGGCGACGATGCAGTCTATATGGAAAAATATCTCGGCAAGCCGCGCCATATCGAGGTGCAGGTGATCGGCGACGGCCAGGGCAATGCGGTGCATCTGGGCACGCGCGATTGCTCGCTGCAGCGCCGGCACCAGAAGGTCTGGGAAGAAGCCGCAGCGCCCACCGTGCCCATGGACAAGCAGAACGAGATCGGCGAGATCTGCGCCGCCGCCATGCGCAAGCTCAAATATTCCGGCGCCGGCACGGTCGAATTCCTCTACGAGGACGGCGAGTTCTATTTCATCGAGATGAACACCCGCCTGCAGGTCGAGCACCCGGTCACCGAGCGCATCACCAATTTCGACATCGTTTATGAGCAGATCCGCGTCGCGGCGGGCGAAAAGCTCTCGCTCACCCAGGACGAGGTCAAGTTCTACGGCCATGCCATCGAGGTGCGCATCAACGCCGAGGACCCGCAGACCTTCGCCCCCTCGCCCGGCAGGATCACCTATTACCATCCGGCCGGCGGCGTGGGCGTGCGCGTCGATTCCGCCGTCTATCAGGGCTATAATATCCCGCCCTATTACGACAGCCTGATCGGCAAGCTGATCGTCCATGGGCGCACGCGGCCCGAATGCCTGCAGCGCCTCAACCGGGCGCTCGACGAATTCATCGTCGATGGCATCAAGACCACGCTGCCGCTCTTCCGGCGCCTGATCAAGGAGCCCGATATCCAGTCGGGCAACTACGACATCCACTGGCTCGAGCACTATCTCGAAACCAACAAGCAATAGACAAGGGCGGCCGTTGCGGCCGCCTTTCCATTTCGGCACCCATGGCCCGCAAGACCGACCCCTTCGACATCGAACTGACGCCGGACCTGATCCTGCGCGCCTATCGCGCCGGGATATTCCCCATGTCGGAAAGCGCCGAGGACCCGGAGATCTTCTGGGTCAGCCCGCAATTGCGCGGGGTGATCCCGCTCGATGGATTTCATATCTCCAAAAGCCTCGCCAAGCGCTTGAAGAAGAATCCCTTTTCGATCGCGGTGGACAGGGATTTCGAGGCGGTGATCGCAGGCTGCGCCACCGCCGGCAGCGACCGCGACAGCACCTGGATCAATCCCACCATCCGCGCCCTTTATGGCGAGCTGTTCGCCATGGGCTTCTGCCACACGGTGGAGGTCTATGAGGGCGACGCATTGGTCGGGGGCCTGTACGGCCTCGCCATCGGCGGGGCGTTTTTCGGGGAATCCATGTTCCACCGCCGGACCGATGCTTCGAAGATCGCCCTTGCCCATCTGGTCGAAAGGCTGCGGGTCGGCGGCTATGTGCTGCTCGACACCCAGTTCCTCACCGACCACCTCGCCTCGCTCGGCGCCATCGAGATTCCCCGCGCCATCTACGAGATCAGGCTTTCGGGCGCGCTGGAAATCGAAGGCGATTTCCATGCCTATGACCGGCTGAAGGCAGGGTGATCAGGCCCGGTTTTTCGCTTCCCGGGCCCGCTGCGCCACGATGAAGCCCCTGCCCCCGGCCAGCCGGTCGGAGCCCGGCCGTTGGGTATCGACCACGCGCCAGAACGGCACCGCATCGGGGTCGCGCAGGGTCACCGCCGAATGGGCGATGACGGCGATGACCTTAAGGTGGCGTTCGGCGGTCGTCATGCACATGCTGTCGGCCCCGTGCTCGCGGGCCAGTTCGGCCCCGATCGCGGCAAGGTCGCGAAAGGCGGCCGGCGCAACCGCCCGGATCTGTCGTTCCAGCATAGGGAGGCTGGGAATCAGCACGCGCTGGGTCTTTCCGCCATCGGCTTGGAGCGAACGCTCGACGATTTCGGCCTCTGCTGTCACGGCACCCCTGCCCTGTTTTCTAGCGTTGACTGGGTGGCGGCACGTCGGACGTCTGGCGGCAATCGAGCAGCCATATATCGTAGACCGCGTTGTCGATGGCGTTGAGCGCCGGGGAATCGGCGAACATCCAGCCCGAGAACGCCCGGGTCAGCGTCGCCTGCAAGGAAACCTCGTCGACCTGGATGAAGGCAACCGCGCTCTGGGCCCCGCTGGCCGGACGCGTGTGGCAGGCGCGCGGGGTCAGTTGCAGCGAGCCGAATTGCACCGTCTCGTCGATATAGACGTCGAATACGGTGATCCGCCCAGTGATCTTGTCGAGCCCGGAAAAGACCGCGACCGGATTGGCGATCGATTGCTGGGCCAGGCCGGGCCCGGCAGTGCCCACAAGGCAGACAAGGGCGCCCAGGGCCGCCGCGACGCCCCGCAGCAGGCGAGCCATGGCCAAGCGCGGTCTATTCAGGCGACCAGGCGTCGTAATCGCCGGTCACCCGCGGCCGCGTCTGGGGATTGAGGATCGATCCGTCCGGGCGATAGGCCATGGCCGTGCCGGTGAGGTTGGGCTGGTGCCCGGTCTCCCAGGCACGCGGCGTGTAGCCCGTCTGGGTCGGGGGCACGTCGGTGCGGCGATGCATCCAGCCGTGCCAGCCCGGCGGAATGGCGGACGCTTCGGCCGGACCATTGTAGATCACCCAGCGGCGGCCGTTCTTCTTGCTTTCGTAATAGACATTGCCCAATTCGTCCTCGCCCACGCGCCGACCGCGCAGGGCGGTAAAGATGCGTGTCGAAAAGGTTTGGCCGTGCCACCAGCCGAAAAGCTCGAAAACCAATTGCTTGAAGCCGCCGTTTGCCACGTCGAAATCCCGGGAACTGCACTCGATCGGTTGGGCTTTAGCACACATGCCGAGGAAAAGCCTAGCGCGACAGGGGCAAAAGGAGCAGAATGTTCCCGCGCAATTGCCGCACGCTGCTTGTGCCTCCGCAGGGTGGCCCACACCACATCTTGTGCAGTCCATCCGGCTGGGGAAATTCGCCGCCGCCCCCAAAATAACGTACTTGACACGGTTCGGGAAGAGTCGGGCGATTCCGGTCCGGCGCGCAAAGCCAGTGTCCACGGGCACTTAGCACCGCAAGCGGCAACAAGACTTCATTAACCCTGCGGCCATCGGGCTCTGTGACGCCCTCGTGACCCACATCGAGTTTTTTGCACGATATCCTCGCTATCCACAGCGAAAACCACTATATTTAGCCTGTGATGAATTCTTGAGCACTAGGGATAGTCGATTTCGCCCGATTGACGGTTCGCATGAGAATCGAAAAAAGTCGGCTTCAACGGGCCGCATGCGTCCCGGTCACACTCATGATCGGCAATCCACTTGCAAGGCAGCAATGCGCGGGCATCGACTCGCGAGGGCATCGAGCCGGCGCAAGACTCCAGTTTGGGGATAGAAAACCAATGCACTTTGAACGGCGCTTCACCACGGCTGGCCAATCAGCCTACGAAGGCATCGAATTCCGCTCGGCCACGAGCGAAATCCGCAACCCAGACGGATCAGTCGTCTTCAAGCTCGAGGACATCGCCGTGCCGGCCCAGTGGAGCCAGGTCGCCGCCGACATCATCGCCCAGAAATATTTCCGCAAGGCCGGCGTGGCCAGGGCCTTCAAGAAGGTCGAGGAAAACGACGTCCCCTCCTGGCTGTGGCGTTCGGTTCCCGACGAGAAGGCCCTCGCCAAATTGCCCGAGGACGAGCGCTACGGCTCGGAGATGGATTCGCGGCAGGTCTTCGACCGGCTGGCCGGCACCTGGACCTATTGGGGCTGGAAGGGCGGCTATTTCACCTCCGAGGACGACGCCCGCACCTTCTATGACGAATTGCGCTACATGCTGGCCACCCAGCGCGTCGCCCCCAATTCCCCGCAATGGTTCAACACGGGCCTGCATTGGGCCTATGGCATCGACGGCCCCGGCCAGGGCCATTTCTATGTCGATCCCTTCACCGGCAAGCTCGTCCAGTCCAAATCGGCCTATGAGCACCCCCAGCCCCATGCCTGCTTCATCCAGTCGGTCGATGACGACCTCGTCAACGAGAACGGCATCATGGATCTGTGGGTCCGCGAGGCGCGCCTGTTCAAGTACGGTTCGGGCACCGGCACCAATTTCTCCGCGCTGCGAGGCGCCGGTGAACGGCTCTCAGGCGGCGGCAAGTCCTCGGGGCTGATGAGCTTTCTCAAGATCGGCGACCGGGCGGCCGGCGCCATCAAGTCCGGCGGCACCACCCGCCGCGCCGCCAAGATGGTGGTGATCGATATCGACCATCCCGATGTCGAGGAATATATCAACTGGAAGGTCAAGGAAGAGCAGAAGGTCGCCGCGCTGGTCACCGGCTCCAAGACCGTGTCCCGCCACCTCAAGCTGATCATGAAGGCCGCCGTAAATTGCGAGGGCCATGGGGACGACTGCTTCGATCCCAACAAGAATCCCGCGCTCAAGCGCGAAGTGAAGGCCGCCAAGAAGGCGCTGGTGCCGGAGAACTACATCTTCCGCGTCATCCAGTTCGCGCGGCAGGGCTACACCGACATCGACTTCCCGGTCTACGACACCGATTGGGACAGCGAGGCCTATCTCACGGTTTCGGGCCAGAATTCGAACAATTCGGTGCGCGTCACCGATGATTTCCTGCGCGCCGTGGAAACCGATGGCGAGTGGAACCTGACCGCCCGGCAGACCGGCAAAATCACCAGGACCCTCCAGGCCCGTGATCTCTGGGAGCAGGTCGGCTATGCCGCCTGGGCGTCGGCGGACCCCGGCATCCAGTACCACACGACGATCAATGAGTGGCACACCTCCCCGGCGGCCGGCCCGATCAACGCGTCGAACCCGTGCTCGGAATACATGTTCCTCGACGATACGGCCTGCAATCTGGCCTCGATCAACCTCCTGCCCTATCGCGGCAAGGACGGGGCGTTCAACACCGCCGATTACGAGCACACCGTCCGCCTCTGGACCCTGGTTCTCGAAATCTCGGTGATGATGGCCCAGTTCCCCAGCCGCGCCATCGCCGAGCGGTCCTATGAATACCGCACTCTGGGCCTCGGCTACGCCAATATCGGCGGGCTGCTGATGACCTCGGGCATCCCCTATGATTCCGAGGAAGGCCGGGCCATCGCCGGCGCTCTGACCGCCATCATGACCGGCGTATCCTACGCCACCTCGGCCGAGATCGCCTCCGAGCTTGGGGCATTCAAGGACTACAAGCGCAACGCCAAGCACATGCTGCGCGTCATCCGCAATCACCGCAATGCCGCCCATGGCAAGGCCGATGGCTATGAAGGGCTCTCGATTGCCCCGGTGCCCCTCGACCATGCCGCCTGCCCCGATCAGAACCTCGTCGCCCGCGCCATAGCGGCCTGGGACGCGGCGCTCGAACTTGGCGAGAAGCACGGCTATCGCAACGCGCAGGTGTCGGTGATCGCCCCCACGGGCACCATTGGCCTCGTCATGGATTGCGACACGACCGGCATCGAACCGGACTTCGCGCTGGTCAAGTTCAAGAAGCTGGCCGGCGGCGGCTACTTCAAGATCATCAACCGCGCCGTGCCGCAGGCCCTGCGCACGCTGGGCTATTCGGAGGACCAGATCGCCGAGATCGAGGCCTATGCGGTCGGCCATGGCAATATGAACCAGGCGCCCGGGGTCAATCCGGCCACCCTTTCCGCCAAGGGCTTCCCCGCCGACAAGATCGGCGCGCTCAACGCGGCGATGAAATCGGCCTTCGACATCAAGTTCGTCTTCAACCAGTGGACGCTGGGTGCTGATTTCCTTAAGGAACTCGGCGTCACCGACCAGCAGCTTTCCGACCCGGCCTTCGAGCTCCTGCCGTTCCTCGGCTTCTCGAAGAAGGAGATCGAGGCGGCCAATATCCATGTCTGCGGTGCCATGACCCTGGAGGGCGCCCCGTTCCTCAAGGCCGAGCATCTGCCGGTCTTCGATTGCGCCACTCCCTGCGGCAAGCTGGGCAAGCGCTATCTTTCGGTGGAATCGCACATCCGCATGATGGCCGCGGCGCAGCCCTTCATTTCGGGCGCCATTTCCAAGACCATCAACATGCCCAACGACGCCACCGTCGAGGACGCCAAGCAGGCCTATATGCTGTCCTGGAAGCTGGCCCTCAAGGCCAATGCGCTTTATCGCGACGGCTCCAAGCTCAGCCAGCCCCTCAACGCCTCCCTCCTTGCCGATGAGGATGACGAGGACGATCTGGTCGAGGAACTCGCCGCCGCCCCGCTCACCGAGCGCGTGCCGGCCGTAGCCGAGAAGATCGTCGAGCGCATCGTCGAAAGGGTGACTCGCGACCGCGAGCGCATGCCCGACCGTCGCAAGGGCTATACCCAGAAGGCCATCGTGGGCGGCCACAAGGTCTATATCCACACCGGCGAATATGGCGACGGGCGCCTGGGCGAGATCTTCATCGACATGCACAAGGAAGGCGCCGCCTTCCGCGCCATGATGAACAATTTCGCCATCGCCATCTCGATCGGCCTGCAATATGGCGTGCCGCTCGATGAATTCGTCGAGGCCTTCACCTTTACCCGCTTCGAGCCGGCCGGCCTCGTCATGGGCAATGACCACATCAAGAACGCGACCTCGATCCTCGACTATGTGTTCCGTGAACTGGCCATTTCCTATCTCGACCGCACCGATCTGGCCCATGTCACTCCCGATGCCGGCGCCACCTCGATCGGCAAGGGCGTCTCCGAGGACAATGCCGTCAAGGAGCGCACCGCCCCTGCTCCCATGCCCGCCGACACCTTCGTCTCGCGCGGCATGACCCGGGGGCGGGTGAAGGACAAGAACCTCATGCTGGTCTCCTCGCCCGACTACAAGGCCGCTAGCCCCGTTCAGGCCCTTCAGGCGCAGACGGTAACCGCGCTGCGTCAGGGCACGGCCCTCAAGGCCCAGCCGGAAATCGAAGCCGCCAGGCTGGTGGACGAGGCCCAGGCCAAGGACACCACCACCCTGCGGCTCGAAGCGCAGATGAAGGGCTATGTGGGCGAGTCCTGCTCGGAGTGCCAGAATTTCACGCTGGTGCGCAACGGCACCTGCCTCAAATGCGACACCTGCGGCTCGACCACCGGCTGCAGCTGATCGTCGTCTGACCGAAAAAGAGAAAGGCCCGTCACCGACGGGCCTTTTTCGTGTCGGGTCAGGCCGGGTGCGCCGCCTGCGCCTTCACCCATTCCGCTGCCCCGGCGCCGGCGCGTTTGCCCGTCGCCAGGCACGCGGTCAGCAGATAGCCCCCGGTCGGCGCCTCCCAGTCGAGCATTTCGCCGGCCACGAACACGCCGGGAAGCCGGGTCAGCATCAGGCCGGCATCCACCCCGCTCCAGCACACGCCGCCGGCCGACGAGATCGCCTCGGCGATGGGGCGCGGACGCACAAGCGGCACGGCGAGCGCCTTGATGGCCCCCGCCAGGGCCAGCGGGTCCCGCCGCACCGCTTCGGTGGTCAGCTCCCGCACCAGCCCGGCCTTGACGCCATCCAGCCCAGCTCCCTTGCGCAGCCGATTGGCAAAGCTGGCCTTGCCCGGCTGCCGCCCGAGATCGCGTTCGAGGCGGTCGCGGCTGCGATCGGGAGCGAGGTCCAGCACCAGCGCGGTCGGGCCGCGCTCCAGCCCGTCGCGCAGCGCCGCCGCATGGGCATAGACCAGCGAGCCTTCGATGCCCTGCCGCGACACGACGAATTCGCCGCGAATGGTTCCCGCATCCGAATGTGCCGCAATCGCCTTCACGGGCTGGCCGGCGAATCGCGCGATGAACGGCGCGCTCCAGGCGACCTCGAAGCCACAATTGGCCGGGCGGAACGGCGCGATTTCCACGCCCTTAGCAGCCAGCCAGGGCATGAAGGCCGCGTCGGACCCCAGCCTCGGCCAACTTGCGCCGCCCAGGGCCAGCACCACGGCGTCGAAGCGATCGGTGCGGCGTCCATCCGGCGTCTCGAAGACCAACGCGTCCTCGTCGAACCCCATCCAGCGATGCCGCGTGCGGATGGTGACGCCCTGCCCGTCCAGACGGGCGATCCAGGCCCGCAACAACGGCGAGGCCTTCATCGCCATGGGAAAGACCCGGCCGGACGAGCCGACAAAGGTCAGGCTCCCCAGCCCCTCGGCCCAGGCCCGCACGGCGCGGTTGTCAAATTGCCGGAGGCTCGGTTCCAGCCGCTCGCGCGCCGCGCCAAACCGGGGGAGGAAATCCTCCATGGGTTCGGCATGGGTCAGGTTGAGCCCGGATTTACCCGCCATCAGCAATTTGCGCCCCAGGGTCGGCATGCCCTCATACACCGTCACAGCGCAGCCCGCCGCCGAGATGGTTTCGGCGGCCATAAGCCCGGCGGGTCCGCCCCCGATGATCGCGATACGCTTGGTCATGGCCTGCCCCGAACACCCTTTCGCACCGGCTGTCAAACCGATAGATTCGCCGTTCATCCGAGTCCTTGTCGAAAGCAAAGAAGTTCCATCATGTCCGACTCATCCTCCGCCGCTCCGATCAACGCCGAAAAGCTCGACAAGCTGGCCCAGTTGGCCGTCCAGACCGGTCTCGGCCTCCGGCCCGGACAGGACCTGATCATGACTGCTCCCCTCACGGCCCTGCCGCTGGTGCGCAAGATCACCGAGCACGCCTACAAGGCCGGGGCGGGTCTCGTCACCACCATCTATTCGGATGAGCAGACCACCCTCTCCCGCTATCGCCACGGCAATGACGAGGCCTTCGACCACGCGGCCGATTGGCTGTTCGAGGGCATGGCCAAAGCCTTCAGCAACAATACGGCCCGCCTCGCCATCGCCGGGGACAATCCGATGATGTTGGCCGAGGAAGACCCCGACAGGGTGTCCCGCGCCCAGCGCGCCACCTCCAGGGCCTATAAGCCCGCCTCCAAGAAGATCACCAGCTTCGAAACCAACTGGAACATCGTGGCCTATCCCACGCCCAAATGGGCCACGCTGGTTTTCCCCGATCTGAGCGAGGACGCGGCCGTCGCAAAGCTCTCCGAGGCGATCTTTGCCGCCTCGCGTTCCGACAATGCCGATCCGGTCGCGGCCTGGACGGCCCATAATGCCGACATCCATGCCCGCCGCGACTGGCTCAACGCCAAAAATTTCCGCGACCTGCATTTCACCGGCCCGGGCACCGACCTGGTGATCGGGCTGGCCGACGATCACAAATGGGCCGGCGGGGCCTCACTGGCCAAGAACGGCATCACCTGCAATCCCAATATCCCGAGCGAGGAAGTGTTCACGACCCCGCATGCCCGCCGCGTCGACGGCCATGTGCGCGCCACCAAGCCCCTCGCCCATAACGGCTCGGTGATCGAGAACATCGAAATGGTGTTCAAGGATGGCCTCGCGGTCGAAGTGCGCGCCTCCAGGGGCGAGGAGATCTGGAACAAGGTGCTCGATACCGACGAGGGCGGCCGCCGGCTGGGCGAAGTGGCCCTGGTGCCCAATTCCTCGCCGATCAGCCAGTCGGGCATCCTCTTTTACAACACCCTGTTCGACGAGAACGCCGCCTGCCACATCGCCATGGGCCAGTGCTACAGCGAATGCATCGCGGGTGGCGACAAGCTCACCGAGGAGCAGATCGCCGAAAAGGGCGGCAATGCCAGCCTGATCCATATCGACTGGATGATCGGGTCCGCCGAAATCGATATCGACGGCATCACCCATGACGGCGACCGCGTCCCGGTGTTCCGCAAGGGCGAATGGGCCTTCTGATCCAGCGCAAAAAAGAGGCCGGGGTTTCCCGGCCTCTTTCGTTCTCAGCTCCAGTAGGCCTGCAGCCAGGGATTGGACATGCCGATCCCAATCAGGACCGTTACGATGGCCGCGAGGATGGTGGTCGCGATCAATTTGGGCACCAGATGCGCCTTGACCGGCGCGCCCGGGTCGGTGCCGTCGGTCACCTCTCCGTCCTCGTGCTGCCCGCGCACCCCGAAGGGGAGCGTGATGAAGAGCACCGTCCACCAGACGACGAAATAGACGGCGGCATAGGTGAAAAGCTGCATCGGTTCAAACCTTGTGAACGAACACCTTGACCAGCGGCTTGCGGCCCCAGGCCGCATTGAGCTCGGAGCGCACGGCCCTGCGGATCGCCTCGCCGAAACGGCCGGTATCGGTGCGGCGCTTTTCCGGGAAACTCTTGATCGCTCCCTGGGCGGCGGAATGGGCGACCGCGCTCAACGGATCGTCATCGTCGGCCAAATCCGGGATACCGTCCAGATCGAACACCGGGCCTGAGACGATCTGTCCCTTGCCGTTGACCACCAGCGAGACGATCACTACCCCGCCAAAGGCCAGCCGGCGCCGGTCGCGGACATTGGATTCCTCGGGCGTGCACAGCAGGTTGCCATCAAGATAGAGCACGCCGGTGCGCACCTCGCCCGGCATGTGCCTGGGCTGGGGATAGAGCTGCACCATGTCGCCATTGCGGATGGAGAACACCGTCTCGATGCCCTTTTCGCGCCCGAAGGTGGCGTGCGCTTCCAGGTGCATGGGCTCGCCATGCACGGGGATGAGCACGTCGGGCTTGAGCCAGTCATAGAGCTGCGCCAGTTCATGGCGGCGGGGATGGCCGGAAACGTGGATCATCTCCTCGCGCCCGGTCACCACGACCACGCCCTTGTCGACCAGCTTGTTCTGGATGTCGAGCACGGCCTTTTCATTGCCCGGAATCGCCCAGGAGGAAAAGATCGCCATATCGCCCGGCGAGAGGTCGATGACCGGATGGCTGCCATCGGCGATGCGGGCCATGGCGGCCCGCGACTCGCCTTGGCTGCCTGTGCAGATCAGCACCACCTTCTCGCGCGGCAGATAGCCAAAGGCGTCCTGATCGAGGAAATCAGGAACGCCCTCCATGAGGCCGAGCTCCCGCGCGATGCCGGCGATCCGGTGCACGGCGCGGCCCGCGGCCACCACCTGCCGGTCGGCCTTGGCCGCCGCGCGGGCAATCGAGATCATGCGGCCCAGATTGGAGGCGAAGATCGTCACCGCGACCCGGTGCTTGGCCGTGGCGATCAGGCGCTCGAGATTGACGCCCACTTCGGTTTCCGAGGGGCTGTCGCCTTCCTTCATGGCGTTGGTGGAGTCGCAGATAAGGGTCAGTGGCTTGTCGTCCGCGCCCAGTTCCTTGAAGCGCTGGATATTGGTGGCCGGAGTGCCGACCGGCGAGGGATCGATCTTCCAGTCGCCGGTGTGGAGCACGCGCCCGGCCGGGGTCTCGATCAGCAATGCGTTGGATTCGGGGATCGAGTGGGACACCTCGATGGCCTCGACCTTGAAGGGTCCTGCGTGGAACGGCACGCCGGGCTCGAAGAGCTGGATCTCCACATCGTCCTCGATATGGTTGGAGATCCGCTTGGCCTTGAGCATCGCCGCTCCGAACCGGCCGGCGAATACCGGCCTGTCGAAGGTCGGCCAGAGATCGAGGATGGCGCCATAATGGTCTTCATGGGCGTGGGTCAACACCAGCCCCACCACGTTCTCGGCCTGGTCCTCGAGGAAATAGGGGTCGGGCATGACCAGTTCGATGCCGGGCAGTTCCGGCCCGCCGAAGCTCACCCCGCAATCGACGACCAGCCATTTGCGGCCATGCTCGGGACCATAGCCATACAGCCCCATATTCATGCCGATTTCTCCCACCCCGCCCAGGGGGACGAAGACCATCTGATCGCTTGTCGTGCTTTTCGCCATAGATCATTTGCGCCGGCGGCCTGCCGCGGCGTACTCCCAGCTCTGTCCGGCCCGCCCTCTCAGCGCAGCGTTGCCGTGGTTCCAAAATGGACGTCGCCCGCCGTGATGGCGATCCGATGCCCTTCGTCATCGCGGACTATCAGATGGCCCGCATCATCAATCGTTTCGAATATGCCGCGCAGCACGCCGCCGGGCCGCTGCACCGCGACCTCGGCACCGACGCCGGCCGCGTTCTCCCGCCAGCGCTCGATCACACGTGGCGTCCCCTGCCCGCCGTTCCAGATTTCGTACCACTCAACCCAGCTTTCGGCCAGTGCCTCGAATACGGTTGCCGCGTCGATGGCCGGATTGAAGGCCGACAGCGCCGAGGCGGGATAGGGCAGCCCTTCGGGCGCCGCCACCACATTGACGCCGATGCCGATGATGATCGCCGTGCCCCCGGCCGGCCGCGGAAAGGCCTCGAGCAGGATGCCGGCGATCTTGGCGCCATCGGCCAGAAGATCATTGGGCCATTTCAGCGCGATGCGGGCGCGCTGCCCGTCGCTGGTGCCGTCCGCCCCGTCGATTCCCGAGCGCAGGGCCAGATCGGGCAGCAGCCGGGCCAGCGCCGCGTCGAACGCCACGCCGGCCACGAAGCCGAGCCCTGGCAGCGCCGAGGCCGGGGCGTCGGGGACGATCATCAGCGAAGCGGCGAGATTGCCATAGGGGCTTTCCCAGGCCCGGCCACGCCGCCCGCGCCCTTCGGTCTGCTGCAAGGCGGCAAACCACACCTTTCCCCCATCGCCGGCCTTTGCGGCGTCGATGGCCAGCGCATTGGTCGAGCCGACGCTATCGAAGCCGATAACGCGATAGCCGGCCGCGGCGGCGCGTGGAGGAAGCGGAAAGGCTACCACAAGCCCGCCGCCCGTCCCGTGATCGTCAAGGCTCCTGCCATGGGCGTTCCCTTCCGCGCCTAGAACAGGGAATTGGCCGCCATATGCGCCCAGGCGGTCAGCGGGGCACCGATGGTGAAATAATAGCTCAGGATCAGAAAGCCGGTTACGGCGAGGACGATATTGAGCTCGATGGCGGGCGCGGCATAGGAGTTCACCGGCTCGTCGAAATACATCACCTTGATGATCCGCAGGTAGTAGAACGCGCTCACGGCGCTCGCCAGCATGCCGATCACCGCGAGGACGAACAATTGCGCCTCCATGGCGGCGAGGAACACCTGCCATTTGGCAAAGAACCCGGCCAGCGGCGGCAGGCCGACCAGCGAGAACATGAACAGCGCCATGATGGCGGCGACGAAGGGCCGGTTTTTGGCGAGCCCGGCCAGGTCGTCGATGGTTTCGACATAGCCGTCATCGTTCTTGAGCGCCAGGATGCAGGCAAAGGTGCCGATGGTCATGAAGAGATAGATCGCCATATAGATGGCAACGCCCTCGACGCCGACGAGATTGCCCGCCGACAGCCCGACCAGCGCGAAGCCCACATGGCCGATGGAGGAATAGGCGAGGAGGCGCTTGAGGTTGTTCTGGCCGATGGCCGCGAAGGAGGCCAGCACCATGGAGGCGATCGAGATGAAGATCACCACCTGCTGCCAGTCGCGGGCGATGGGCTCGAAGGCGTCGAACACCACGCGGATCAGCAGCGCCATGGCGGCGACCTTGGGCGCCGAGGCGAAAAAGGCGGTCACCGGGGTCGGCGCGCCCTCATAGACGTCCGGCGTCCACATATGGAAGGGCACGGCGGAAATCTTGAAGGCGATGCCGGCCAGGAGGAAGACCAGCCCGAAGATGATGCCCGGATTGCGGTCCGTCAGCGCCACGGCCTGGGCGATCTGGTCGAGCTGGGTGTGGCCGGTAAAGCCATAGACCAGCGAGGCGCCATAAAGCAGCATGCCTGAGGAGAGTGCGCCGAGGACGAAATATTTGAGCCCCGCTTCGGTCGCCTTGACGCTGTCGCGCCGAAAGGCGGCCACCACATAGAGCGCCAGCGACTGCAATTCGAGGCCGACATAAAGGCTCATGAGATCGTTGGCCGAAACCATCATCATCATGCCCAGCGTCGCGAGGACGACCAGCACCGGATATTCGAACTTGTTCAGCCCGTGATCGGCGGAATTGGACACGGCAAGGATGAGCGCGAAGGCCGATCCGGTGATCACCAGCACCTTCATGAAGCGGGCGAAGCCGTCATTGATGAAGCCGCCGGCAAAGATCACGCCCTCATTGGGCTGGGCGACGATCAGCACCGCCGCAACCACCATCAGCCCGATGGCGATGCCCGTGACCGCGGTTGAGATTTCCTTTCGGGCCAGAACGCCGATCAGCAGCAGCACCAGCGCGCCGACCGCGACCAGCATTTCGGGATAGGCAGGCGCCAGCGAGGCGAAGCCGGCAAATTCGGTTACCATATTCACCTCCTAGTGACTGGCCGCAGCGGATGCTGCCGCCTGGACATTGCCGGCCGTTCCCAGGTCGATCAGCGCCGACATGGGTTCGAGCCCGACCGCCGCCTGATAGTGGTCGACCAGCGCCTGCACCGAAACCGCCATCGCATCCATCAGCGGCGCGGGATAGACGCCGAAGAAGATGGTCAGGACGACCAGGGGAACGATGGTCACCATTTCGCGGGTGTTGAGATCGAGGATCGACTTGAGGCTCTCCTTTTCCAGCGCGCCCCAGATGATCTTGCGATAGAGCCACAGCGCATAGCAGGCCGACAGGATGACCCCGGTCGTTGCCAGCACGGCGAACCAGGTATTGACCTGATACATGGCGAACAGCGTCAGGAATTCGCCCACGAAGCCCGAGGTTCCCGGCAGGCCGACATTGGCCATCGTGAACACCATGAAGGCGAAGGCATAGCGCGGCATGCGCTCGACGAGGCCGCCATAGGCGTTGATGTCGCGGGTGTGCATGCGGTCGTAGATGACGCCGATCGAAAGGAACAGCGCACCCGATACGATGCCGTGGCTGATCATCTGGAAAATGGCGCCCTGCACGCCATAGACGTTGCCGGCGAAGATCCCCATGGTGACGAAGCCCATATGGGCCACCGAGGAATAGGCGATCAGCTTCTTGATGTCGGTCTGCACGAACGCCACCAGCGAGGTGATGATGATCGCCGCGACCGAGAGGAAGAACACGAAGTTGGAGAAATAGGCCGATGCATCGGGAAACATGGGCAGCGAGAAGCGCAGGAAGCCGTAGCCGCCCAGCTTCAGGAGGATCGCCGCCAGGATCACCGAGCCGGCGGTCGGCGCTTCCACGTGCGCCTCGGGCAGCCAGCGGTGCAGCGGCCACATGGGCATCTTGACTGCCAGCGAGGCGAAGAAGGCCAGCCACAGCCAGAACTGCGCATCCTCGGAGAATTCGAAACTGAGCAGCCGGGCGATGTCGAGGGTTCCGGCCTGCCAGTACATCGCCATGATGGCCAGCAGCATCAGCACCGAGCCGGTGAAGGTGTAGAAGAAGAATTTGTAGCTCGCCTGGATGCGCCGCTGGCCGCCCCAGATGCCGATGATGAGGAACATCGGCAGCAGCGTGCCTTCGAAGAAGACGTAGAACATGGCGAGGTCCAGCGTCGCGAACACGCCGATCATCAGCATTTCGAGGACGAGGAACAGCAGCATGTATTCGCGCACGCGATAGGTGATCGATTCCCAGCTCGCGAGAATGCACATGGGCATCAACAGGCCCGTGAGGACGATGAACAGCACCGAAATGCCGTCGACGCCCATGCGGTAGCCGATCACGTCACCCAGCCAGAGCTGGTTCTGCACGAACTGGAAGTCGGCGGTGCTGGGGTCGAACATCGCCCACATGACCAGCGTGAAGGCGAAGGTGACCAGCGTGGTCGCCAGCGCGATCCAGCGGATATTGCGCGCCGCGGTCTCGTCCCGCCCGGGAGTCAGCAGAATGAAAAGAGCCCCGACCAGCGGCAGAAACGTCACGATGGTCAGGATGTTGTTTGTCAGGATCATCCCAGAAGTCCCCCGGCGGCGATGGCCCAGGTGATGAGAGCGGCCACGCCGATGAGCATGGCGAAGGCGTAGTGATAGAGGTAGCCCGATTGCAGGCGGGTGGCGAAGCCGGTCACCTGCCGGACCCTGCGGCCCAGCCCCTCGACGAGGGTTTCATCGACCAGCCAGTCATCGAACCCCTTCCACAGGGCGGTCCCGATCCAGCGCGCCGGCCGCACGAAGATGCGGTCGTAGAGCTCGTCGAAATACCACTTGTTGAGGAGGAACTGGTACAGGCCGCGATGCTCGGCCGCCAACTGCTTGGGGGCGTCGGGGTTGCGGATATACATGTACCAGGCGGTCACGAAACCGAGCAGCATCGCGATGGTCGCCGACCATTTCACCCAGGTCGGCACGTGGTGCGCCGCGTCGATGATCGCCGCATCGACCACGACCGAGCCCTGGAAGAAGTGCTCCACATGCTCGGCATGGCCGAAGAAGGAATCGTAGAAGATGACGCCGGCCACCACGGCCCCGATGGCCAGGACGTAGAGCGGGATCAGCATCACGTTCGGGCTCTCATGGGCGTGCTCGAACGTGTGGGGATCGGCGCGGGTCGGGCCGTGGAAGGTCAGGTGCACCAGGCGCCAGGAATAGAAGCTCGTGAACATGGCGGCGATGACCAGCAGCCAGAAGGCCAACGAGCCGGCGGTGCCGCCAAAGGCATAGGCGGCCTCGACGATGGCATCCTTGGAAAAGAAGCCGGCAAAGCCCAGCGAGGTCCCCGGAATGCCGACGCCGGTCAGCGCCAGCGTCCCGATCATCATCATGGCATAGGTGATCGGCACCTTCTTGCGGATGCCGCCCATATTGCGCATGTCCTGCTCGTGGTGCATGGCGTGGATCACCGAGCCGGCGCCAAGGAACAACAGGGCCTTGAAGAAGGCGTGGGTGAAGAGGTGGAACACGCCCGCCGAATAGGCCCCTACCCCCAGCGCCACGAACATGTAGCCGAGCTGCGAGCAGGTCGAATAGGCGATGACGCGCTTGATGTCGTTCTGGACCAGGCCGACCGTCGCGGCGAAGAAGGCCGTGATGGCGCCGATATAGATGATGAACAGCGTCGCCGTCTCGCTCAGCTCGAACATGGGCGAGAGGCGGGCCACCATGAAGACCCCGGCGGTGACCATGGTCGCGGCGTGGATGAGGGCCGAGACCGGGGTCGGGCCCTCCATGGCGTCGGGCAGCCAGGTGTGGAGCAGGAACTGCGCCGACTTGCCCATGGCCCCCATGAAGAGGAGGAGGCAGATCACCGTCAGGGCGTGGGCCTGCCAGCCGAGGAACGGCATGGTGGCGTCGGCCACGCCCGGCAGGGCCGCGAAGGTCTCGTCGAAGCCCAGCGTGCCGATGAGGAAGAAGGTCCCGAAAATGCCCAAGAGGAAGCCGAAATCGCCGACCCGGTTGACGACGAAGGCCTTCATCGCCGCGGCACGCGCCGATTCCTTTTGATACCAGAAGCCGATCAGCAGGTAGGATGCGAGGCCCACCCCTTCCCAGCCGAAGAACATCTGGATGAAATTGTCGGCCGTCACCAGCATGAGCATGGCGAAGGTGAACAGCGAGAGGTAGGCGAAGAACCGCGCCCGGTGCGGGTCCTCGTGCATGTAGCCGATCGAATAGAGATGGACGAGCGAGGAGACGGTGTTGACCACCACCAGCATGATCGCCGTCAGCGTATCGACCCGCAGCACCCAGTCCAGTTGCAGGTCGCCCGCATGGATCCAGCTCAGCACCGAGACCTTATAGGCTTCGCCATCGCCGAGAAAGAAGGGGAGGAACACCACCCAGGACAGGGCGGCGGCGGCGATCAGAAGCGCCGTGGTGAGGACTTCCGCGGGCTTGTGGCCGATGACGCGGCCGAAAAGGCCAGCCACCAGCGCGCCGATCAGCGGCAGGAATACGATTGCCTGGATCATGGCTGCCCTAGCCCTTCATCATGTTGACGTCGTCGACCGCGATGGAGCCGCGGTTACGGAAGAAGACCACGAGGATGGCCAGCCCGATGGCCGCTTCCGCCGCCGCCACCGTCAGGATCAGCAACGCGAATATCTGGCCCACCAGGTCCCCCAGATGGGACGAGAACGCCACGAGGTTGATGTTGACGGCGAGCAGGATCAGCTCCACCGACATCAGGATGATGATGATGTTCTTGCGATTGAGAAAAATCCCGAACACCCCGATGGTGAACAGAATGGCCGCGACGGTCAGGAAGTGACCGAGCCCGATAACCGGTGTCATCATAATCCCCTTACAGCCCTTTTCCGCTCTCGACCTTGACGATCTCGACGCCCGTTGCCTTGGTGCGCGCCACCTGGGCGGCAACGTCCTGGCGCTTGACATTGGGCTTGTGGCGCAGGGTCAGGACGATCGCCCCGATCATCGCCACCAGAAGCACGAGGCCGCACGCCTGGAACAGATAGATGTAGCGCGTATAGAGCACCCGCCCGATGGCGCGGATATTGTCGACGTCGCCGGAAATCGGCAGCGCCCCCGATCCGGCGGCCTCTGGAACCAGCCAGGCCGATCCGGCCACCAGCAGCAATTCGAGCAGCAGGATGAGCCCGACCACGATGCCGATCGGCGCATATTGCAGCATGCCGCGCCGCAATTCGCCGAAATCCACGTCGAGCATCATGACGACGAACAGGAACAGCACGGCCACGGCGCCCACATAGACGACGATCAGGATCAGCGCCAGGAATTCGGCTCCCGCCAGCATGAAGATGCCGGCGGCGTTGACGAAGGCGAGGATCAGGAACAGCACCGAATGCACGGGGTTGCGCGAGGAAATCACCATGATCGCCGAGGCGATCACTATGGCCGAGAACAGGTAGAAGAAAAATAGCGGCAAGGTCACCTGTCGCTCCTAGCGGTACGGCGCGTCGAGCGCGATGTTGGCGGCAAGCTCGCGCTCCCAGCGGTCGCCATTGGCGAGCAGGCGCTCCTTGGAGAAATAGAGTTCCTCGCGCGTCTCGGTTGCAAATTCGAAGTTCGGACCCTCGACGATGGCATCGACCGGGCAGGCTTCCTGGCAGAAGCCGCAATAGATGCATTTGACCATGTCGATATCGTAACGGACCGTGCGCCGCGTGCCGTCGTTCTGGCGCGGGCCGGCCTCGATGGTGATGGCCTGGGCCGGGCAGATCGCCTCGCACAGCTTGCACGCGATGCAGCGCTCCTCGCCATTGGGATAACGGCGCAGGGCGTGCTCGCCGCGAAAGCGCGGGCTCACCGGCCCCTTCTCGAAGGGATAGTTGATGGTGGGCTTGGGCGCGAAGAAATAGCGCATCGCCAGGAACATGGTCGACACGAATTCGCGCAGCAGCATTGCATCGAGAAACCGCAGGGCTTTCATCGGTTCTCTCCTTAAGCCATGCCGCCATGCCAGCCCCAGCCCGTGAGCTGGAGGACGGCGGCGACGATGACCACCATGGCGAGCGAGAGCGGCAGGAAGACTTTCCAGCCCAGCCGCATCAGCTGGTCATAGCGGTAACGGGGGACGATGGCCTTGACCATGGCGAACATGAAAAAGACCAGGCTGAGTTTGAGCACGAACCAGACCACGCCCGGAATCCAGGTGAAGGGCGGCAAGTCGATCGGCGCCGTCCAGCCGCCCAGGAACAGGATGGTGGTCAGCGCGCACATCAGGATGATCGCGACATACTCGCCGAGCATGAACATCATGTACGGCGTCGAGCCATATTCCACCATGAAGCCGGCCACCAGCTCGGATTCGGCCTCCGGAAGGTCGAAGGGCGGCCGGTTGGTTTCGGCCAGGGCCGAGATGAAGAACACGATGAACATGGGAAACAGCGGCAGCCAGTACCAGTTGAGGATGGTCAGCCACGGCACGCCCAGCATGTGGGCCAGCCCCCCCTGCTCCTGCGCCTGCACGATATGGGTCAGGTTGAGCGAACCCACGCAGAGCAGCACGGTGATGATCACGAGGCCGATGGACACCTCGTAGGAGACCATCTGCGCCGCCGAGCGCAGCGCCCCGAGGAAGGGGTATTTCGAGTTCGACGCCCAGCCGCCCATGATGATGCCATAGACGCCGAGCGAGGAGATCGCGAATATATAGAGGATGCCGATATTGATGTCGGCCATGGCCCAGCCCTCGGCCACCGGCACCACGGCCCAGGCGGAAAGCGCCAGCAGCACGGTCACCAGCGGGGCGAGCAGGAACACCGCCTTGTCGGCCCCGGCCGGGATCACCGGCTCCTTGAAGACGAATTTCAGGAGGTCGGCAAAGCTCTGCAACAGGCCGAAGGCGCCCACCACGTTGGGGCCACGGCGGATCTGCACGGCGGCCCAGATCTTGCGGTCGGCAAGCAGGATAAAGGCGGTGAAGACCAAGAGGGTCACCAGCAGCAGCAGCGCCTTCCAGACGAATCCCACCATGGTCCCCAATCCAAGGATCGGGGCCCCGATGAGATAGTCCAGCGCGTAAACAAACCCATCCATATCGCTGCCTTACTCTGCGGCCTCTTTGAGTCCCGACATCATCTGCGAACATTCGGCCATGACGGCCGAGGCGCGCGCGATCGGGTTGGTGAGATAGAAATCGGCGACCGGGGAGACGAGCCCGTAGGAGGCCTTGGGCGCCGTATCGCCGGCCAGGGCCCTGATGTCGGCGGCCTTGCCGGGCTCGATGGCATCGATCCGCGACAGATGCGGATGGCGCCCATAGAGCTCGGCGCGCAAGCCACTGAGGGAATCGAAGGGCAAAGCCGCGCCCAGCACCCCCGACAGCGCCCGGAAAATCGCCCAGTCTTCCTTGGCCTCGCCGGGAGGGAACACCGCCCGGTTGGTCATCTGCACCCGGCCCTCGGTATTGACGTAAGTGGCGGACTTTTCCGTATAGGCGGCGCCGGGCAGGATGACGTCGGCGCGATGGGCGCCGCGGTCGCCATGGCTGCCGATATAGATGACCTGAGTATCGCCCAGTCCGGCCATCTCGATCTCGTCGGCGCCGAGCACGAACAGCACGTCGAGCTTGCCCGAACCGGCCGCCTTGATCATGCCGGCGGTGTCCAGCCCGCCGCGTCCGGGGACGAAGCCGATATCGAGCGCACCGACGCGGGACGCGCCATTGTGCAGCACGGCAAAGCCGTTCCAGCCCTCGGCCAGCGCACCGGCCGAAACCGCGACCTGTGCGGCCAGCGCCAGCACGTCCTTGGCCGAAGCGCCGGTCACCGCGCCTTCGCCGAGGATGATCATCGGGCGCTCGGCCGCGGCCAGCACTTTGGCGAAATCGTTGCGGCCCGCAGCGAGATCGACCAGCGTATCGATGCCGGCGCCAAGATAAGCGTAATCATATGTCAGGTCCGCCGCTTCCCCGACAAGGCCGATGGCGACATCGCCGGCGCGCCAGGCCTTGCGGATGCGGGCGTTGAGCACACTCGCTTCCCGGCGCGGATTGGCGCCAATGATGAGGATGGCGTCGGCCTGTTCGATGCCCGCAATGGTCGGGTTGAAGAGATAGGATGCCCTGCCCTTTTTCGGGTCCAGCGCCGAACCGGCCGGACGCGCGTCGATATTGGGCGAGCCGAGCCCGGTCATCAGGGCCTTGAGCGCATAGAGCTCCTCGACCCCCGCCAGATCGCCGGCAATGGCGCCGATACGCTTGGGGTCGGCATCCTTGAGCAGCGCCGCGATGGCGGCGAAGGCCTCACCCCAATTGACGGCCTGCAGCTTCCGGCCCTTGCGGACATAGGGGCGGTCGAGGCGCTGGGTGCGCAGCCCGTCCCAGACGAAGCGCGTCTTGTCGGAAATCCATTCCTCGTTCACGCCTTCATGGATGCGCGGCAGGATGCGCATGACTTCCTTGCCGCGCGCGTCGACGCGGATATTGGAGCCGATGGCGTCCATGACGTCGATGGATTCGGTCTTGTTCAACTCCCACGGGCGCGCCTGGAAGGCATAGGGCTTGGAGGTCAGCGCCCCAACCGGACACAAATCGATGACGTTGCCCTGCAATTCGCTGGTCAGCGCCTTTTCGAGATAGGTGGTGATCTCCATGTCCTCGCCGCGCCCGGTGGCGCCGAGCTCGGCAGTGCCCCCCACTTCTGTGATGAAGCGCACGCAGCGGGTGCATTGGATGCAGCGGGTCATCACCGTCTTGACCAGCGGCCCCATATACTTGTCCTCGACGGCGCGCTTGTTCTCCCAGAAGCGCGAGCTGTCGACACCATAGGCCATGGCCTGGTCCTGCAGGTCGCATTCGCCGCCCTGGTCGCAGATGGGGCAATCGAGCGGATGGTTGATCAGCAGGAATTCCATCACGCCTTCGCGGGCCTTCTTGACCATGGGCGTGTTGGTGAACATTTCCGGCGGCTCGCCATTGGGGCCGGGGCGCAGGTCGCGCACGCTCATGGCGCAGCTCGCCTGGGGCTTTGGAGGCCCGCCCTTCACCTCGACGAGGCACATGCGGCAATTGCCCGCCACCGACAGACGCTCATGATAGCAGAAGCGCGGGATTTCCGCGCCCGCCGCCTCGGCGGCCTGCATCAGCGTGAAGTGATCGGGAACTTCGATCAGCTCGCCATCGACCTTGATTTGCGCCATCGGTTTACTCCCCGGCTCCCACCAGATCGATACGCTTCTCGATCCGAGCTATCCGGTCTTCCAATCTGTCCATGCGGCGGTCGAGACTGCTCATGCGCTCTTCCTGAGCGGTCATACGTACCTTTATCTCATGCATATCGAACTCGATGTGATCGAGCCGCTGGTCGATTCGCGTCAACCGATCATCGATGCGTCGCAGCATTTCCAGAACAAGGTTCTGAGGTTCGTCGGCCATGTCGCCTCACTCCGCCGCGACGGACGGCACGGCGCCGTCCGAGGTGGACTTGTAGGTATAAGCGTCGATCCGCTCTTCGATCACGTGGCGGAAATTCTTGATCAGGCCCTGGATCGGCCAGGCCGCCGCGTCGCCGAGCGCGCAGATGGTGTGCCCTTCGACCTGCTTGGTCACGGCGAACAGCATGTCGATCTCGCGCTTTTGCGCTTCGCCGCGCACCATGCGCTCCATCACCCGCATCATCCAGCCGGTGCCTTCGCGGCAGGGCGTGCACTGGCCGCAGCTTTCGTGCTTGTAGAAGGCCGACAGGCGCCAGATGGCCTTGATGATGTCGGTGGACTTGTCCATGACAATCACCGCCGCCGTGCCCAGCGAGGAGCCCACTTCGCGCAGGCCGTCGAAATCCATATGCGCCGAGCGGATGGTCTCGCCGGGGACGCAAGGGACCGAGGAACCGCCCGGGATCACCGCGAGCAGATTGTCCCAGCCGCCGCGAATGCCGCCGCAATGCTTTTCGATCAGCGTCTCGAAGGGCGTGCCCATCTCTTCCTCGAAGGTCGCGGGCTGGTTGACGTGTCCGGAAACGCAGAACAGCTTGGTGCCGGTGTTGTTCTCCCGCCCGAGGCCGGCGAACCAGGCCGCGCCGCGCCGCAGGATTTCCGGCACCACGGCGATGGATTCGACATTGTTGACCGTGGTCGGGCAGCCATAAAGGCCCATGCCGGCCGGGAACGGCGGCTTGAGGCGGGGCTGGCCCTTCTTGCCCTCGAGCGATTCCAGCAGGGCGGTTTCCTCGCCGCAGATATAGGCGCCGGCCCCATGGTGGACGATGACGTCGAAATCCCAGCCATGGATATTGTTCTTGCCGATCAGCCGCGCGTCATAGGCCTGCTGCACGGCGGCTTCGAGCCGGTGGCGCTCGCGCATGAATTCGCCGCGCACATAGATATAGGCGGCATGGGCATCCATGGCGCGCCCGGCGATCAGGCACCCCTCGATCAGGTGATGGGGATCGTGCCGCAGGATTTCGCGGTCCTTGCAGGTGCCCGGCTCGGATTCGTCGGCGTTGACCACGAGATAATGCGGACGCCCGTCATTGACCTTGGGCATGAACGACCATTTGAGGCCGGTCGAGAAGCCCGCGCCGCCACGCCCGCGCAGGCCGGAGGCCTTGACCTCATTGGTCAGCCAGTCCCGTCCCTTGTCGAGCAAGTCCTTGGTGCCGTGCCAGGAGCCGCGCTTGCGCGCTCCTTCGAGGCCCCAATCGTTCTGGCCGTAGAGATTTGTGAAAATGCGGTCTTGATCGCTCAGCATCGTTCAAATCCCCTATCGCGGCTTCTTGCCGAAGACGCGGACATATCCATCGACCCCGCCCTCGGCGAGCGCCTTGGCCTGGCCGGCCCAGTTGTCGCGGTCCATGCGGCCCCTGAAATTGAGCACGGCCTCGACCCGTTCCCGGTCCGTGGCGGAAAGGCCAGCGATCTGGGCGTATTGCGTGATGCCCAGGGCGTTGAGCTTGGCCTCGATCCCCGGCCCGATCCCGGAAATGAGCTTGAGATCGTCGGGCACGCCCTCCGGCCGCGCGAACATGGGCGCGTCGCCGGCCTCGGGCGTCCGGATCTCATCAGCGCTGCGGCCGGTGGTCTTGGTCTTCTCGCCGGTCTTGCTGGCGGTCTTTTCGATCGCGGGCGATTCCGCGCCGGTGGCCCCTTCCCGTCCGGCTTGCGACGGCTTGCGCGTGGCAGGTCCGGCCGCCTTGCGGTGCTCGGCTTCCGCCTCGGCCTGCGAAACCTTGCCGTCTTCCGAGGGCCCCTTGATGGCGGGGGCAGCCTCTTCGGTCACCTCGCGCTTGCGGCCGGGCGCAGTCGCATCGGCATCGCCCTCCACCGGGCCGCTCTCGGGGGCGGCGTGGCGCGGCCTGGGGTCTTCGAGCAGCGTCGTCCGGCCTTCGACCGGGGCCGAGAAGCGCCGCCCGTTCTGCGGGCCGGGCGCGATGGTGTCGCCCTTGCCGTCGCGGAAGGCGACAAGGATTTCCTCGAAGCGCTGCGGGGTCAGGTCTTCATAGGTGTCGAAGCCGATGGTCACCATGGGGGCGTTGACGCAGGCGCCGGCGCATTCGACCTCCTCCCAGCTCATCGTCCCCTCTTCATTGAGGTGATGGGGCTCGGGGTGGATGTGCTTCTGACACACGGCGCGGATGTCCTCGGCCCCGCGCAGCATGCAGGGGGTCGTGCCGCAGACCTGGATATGGGCGCGCGTTCCTACCGGCTGGAGCTGGAACTGGCTGTAGAAGGTCGCCACTTCCAGAACGCGGATATAGGGCATGCCGAGCATGTCGGCGACCGACTCGATCGTCGCCCGCGATACCCAGCCATCCTGCTCCTGCGCCCGCATCAGCAGCGGGATGACCGCCGATTGCTGGCGGCCTTCTGGATACATGGCGATGCGCTTTTCCGCCCAGGCCGCGTTCTCCTCGGAAAACGCGAAGCTGGCGGGTTGGACGCTCTCATCTGCAAGGCGACGCACGCTCATCAGCGATCAACCTCTCCGAACACGATGTCGAGGGAGCCAAGAATAGCGGCCACGTCGGCCAGCATATGCCCCCGAGTGAGCACATCCATGGCCTGGAGGTGCGCGAAACCTGGCGCGCGTATCTTGCAGCGATACGGCTTGTTGCTGCCGTCCGATACCAGATAGACGCCGAACTCGCCCTTGGGCGCTTCGACCGCGGCGTAAACTTCACCCGCCGGCACGCGATAGCCCTCGGTGTAGAGCTTGAAATGATGGATCAGCGCTTCCATCGAGCGCTTCATTTCGGCTCGCCTGGGCGGCGCGATCTTGCCGTCGGTTGTCGAAACCGGGCCCTTGCCCTCCGGCGAATTGAGCAGATCGATGCACTGGCGGATGATGTGAACCGACTGGCGCATCTCTTCCATGCGCACGAGATAGCGGTCATAGCAATCGCCGTGCTTGCCGACCGGAATGTCGAAATCGAAACGGTCATAGCACTCATAGGGCTGGCTCTTGCGCAGATCCCACGCAATGCCCGAACCGCGCACCATGACGCCGGAGAAACCGCGCGCCCAAACCTCGTCGGCAGTCACGACCCCGATATCGGCATTGCGCTGTTTGAAGATGCGATTTTCGGTCAGCAGCGCATCGATATCGTCGAGTGCCTTGAGAAACGTGCCGCAAAACGTGCCGATGTCGTCGATCATATCCTGCGGCAGGTCCTGATGCACGCCGCCGGGACGGAAATAGGCCGCGTGCATGCGCGAGCCCGATGCGCGCTCATAAAATATCATGAGGCTTTCGCGCTGCTCCAGCCCCCAGAGCGGCGGCGTCAACGCACCGATGTCCATGGCCTGGGTCGTGACGTTGAGAATGTGGTTGGAAATGCGCCCGATTTCGGAGAACAGCACGCGGATCAACTGGCCGCGCATGGGAACGGTGATGCCCAACAGCTTTTCGACGGCGAGCGCGAAGGCATGTTCCTGATTCATCGGAGCGACATAATCGAGCCGGTCGAAATAAGGCACCGCCTGGAGGTATGTCTTATGCTCGATCAGCTTTTCGGTGCCGCGGTGCAGCAGTCCGATATGGGGGTCGACGCGCTCGACGATCTCGCCGTCGAGTTCGAGCACCAGACGCAGAACCCCGTGCGCCGAAGGGTGCACAGGACCAAAATTGACTGTGAAGGTCCTGACGTCGACTTCAGAAACAGCTTGCGTCATTGCTTGGCCTTTTCATCGCCCGGCAACACATAGTCCGTGCCTTCCCAGGGCGAGAGATAATCGAAATTCCGGAACTCCTGAGCGAGTTGGACCGGCTCGTAGACCACGCGCTGCCGCTCATTGTCGTAACGGACTTCGACAAAGCCCGTCAGCGGGAAATCCTTGCGCAGCGGATGGCCGTCAAAACCGTAATCGGTGAGGATACGGCGCAGATCAGGATGACCGGAGAACAGGATTCCATAAAGGTCATACGCCTCGCGCTCGAACCAGTCCGCGCCGGAGAAGACGCCGCAGATCGAGGGTACCGGCGTCATTTCATCGGTTACGATGCGCACGCGAATACGCGTGTTCTGGGTGGGGCTGAGCAGGTGGTAGACAATGTCGAAGCGCTGTGCCCTGTCGGGATAGTCCACGCCACATGCATCGATGAAGCATACGAACTGACAGCGGGGATCGTCCCGCAATACGCGCATGACATTGACGATCGCATCAGGCTTGGCATCGAGAGTCAATTCGCCATAGGCGACGTTGAACCCGTCGACCGCTTCACCCAGCTTGAGCGCAATATACTCGCCGAGTTCGGAAAGAGCGTTGTCCATCTCTTGGGCCTTATCGCTCGATGGTGCCGGTTCGCCGGATTTTCTTCTGCAGGAGCAGGATGCCGTACAGAAGCGCTTCGGCGGTCGGCGGGCAGCCGGGCACATAGACATCGACCGGCAAGATGCGGTCGCAACCACGCACCACGGAATAGGAATAGTGATAGTAACCGCCTCCATTGGCACAGCTGCCCATGGAAATGACGTAGCGCGGTTCCGGCATCTGATCGTAAACCTTGCGCAATGCCGGGGCCATCTTGTTGGTCAGCGTGCCGGCGACGATCAGGACGTCGGACGTCCGCGGGGAGGCACGCGGCGCGGTTCCGAAGCGCTCGATGTCATAGCGCGGCATCGACATCTGCATCATCTCGACGGCGCAGCAGGCCAGACCGGTCTGCATCCACATCAGGGACCCCGTGCGGGCCCAGTTGATAAGCTCGTCGGTCGCCGTGACCAGAAAACCCTTGTCGGCAAGCTGGTTGTTGACGTCGACGAAATACGGGTCGGTGGCGCCGATCGGCAAGCCGGTCGCGGAATCGACGGCGCCCACTGGTGCAGGGGCGACGAGAGGGCCAGACTGACTCAATCCCATTCGAGTGCTCCCTTACGCCATTCATAGATGAAGCCGATGGTGAGGATGCCCAGAAACACCGTCATGGACCAGAAGCCGTACCAACCCAGCTCCCCGAACGCCACGGCCCAGGGGAACAGGAAGGCCACTTCCAGATCGAAAATGATGAAGAGGATCGCCACCAGATAGAATCTGACGTCGAACTTCATCCGCGAATCCTCGAAGGGCTCGAACCCGCATTCGAATGCCGAGACTTTTTCAGGATCGGGACGCCGGATGGCGATGAGGAAGGGAGCGACGAGCAGCGCCAGGCCGATCACACCGGCCAGACCGACAAAAATCAGAATGGGCAGATAGTCGCTGAGCAGTTGGTTCATAAGACAGCCATGCCTTGTTCGGCCCGATGGTTGCCGGGCGAGAGGACTCGCGGCGAGGCGCGGGTCCAAGAGTCGGGACAGGGCTTAAACCAGCCCCCCCGTGGTTTCAAGGGGGCATAAACATGACTGATCCGCTCAGGTAAGCAGGCTGTCTGCGACCTGCTCCCAGGATATCGAACAACCACCAGTTATCCGCGCCGATTTCGACGAAAAAGGGGCCTGGCGCGCACCGATACGCACCCGGCCCCTGCTCTCTTTCGCCACAACACATGCCCGTGATCCCGGCCCGCCGGCGGGCGCTGCCGTCACAATGGAATCAGAAGCGACGGTCCGGATGCGCGCCGCGCCTCCGAGCGGTGTTCACTTTTGCCCGAAGTCCTTGTTTTGTCGCGTTTCCGAACCGGATAAGTGGTGCCCACTTATCCTGGAAACACTCTAGAGGTGCAGGGCAAGGCCGGCGGCCAGCCTCAGATCGTTCATCCCTGCCCCCCATTTGCCGGTGCCCAGGGCTTCGCCGCGCACGGTGAGATAGTCGGTCATGCCGTATTCGACACCGCCGCCCAAGGCGTAGCCCATGGACCCCGAGACGAGGCCCGTACCGGCCGTCGCGTAAGCCAGCGCCTGCCCGAACGACATGCCGCCCTTGCCCAGGATCAGGGCATCGAGGCTGGGGGACGCCGCAAAGTCCGCCCCGAGCTGGGCTTCGACGCCGAACACCGCGCTGTCGATGGCGACATTGACGCCGGTGAAGATGCCCGCACTGGCCGATGTCGTCCCGAGCGGAACGCCGCCGCCATAGACGCCGGCGTAAAACCCGTTCCAGTCGAACCCATAGCCCGTGCCGCCATAGCCATATGGCCCATAATCCTGGGCGGCCGCCGGGAACGTCAAGCCTGCGGCCGCGACGACGACTGCCGCGATGCGCGTAGCTGCCCACATGAACGTCACTCCATTAAGGTTAATTGACGCCCATTATTGGCCCAAGCCGTGCGAGCTCAAGCGAAGCTTACCAACGTGGATAAGACTTTACTAAAATTGCGCCCATCGGCGGCGCATAAAAAAGCGGCCCCGCAATGCGGAGCCGCCCTTGAGATCGTTCAAATTCGGCCGCACCCCCGATTGGCCGAAGTCCGATCTTAGAAGTGGAAGTTCGCGCCGATGGTGAACTTGTGGATGTCGCCGGCGTTGACCGAACCGCTGCCCTGCTCCCAGCCATGGACATAGCGGGCGTCCAGCGACACGCTGTCGGCAACGGCGAATTCGGCGCCGAGACCGGCCAGGATGTGATCGCCCGAACCAACGCTGTCGAGGTCCGAACCGTAACCGACGGTGCCGTAGAGCAGCACTTGGGGGGCCAGGGCCACACCGGCGCGGACGGTGCCTTCGACATAGGCGAAGTCAGAGGTCGCGAAGAGATAGTCGACGGCCAGCTCGCCACCGAGGACGAACATGTCGAAAGCGGCGTTGGCACCGATTTCGAGACCCACGAGGCCATAGCTGTCGGTGGTGGCGGTGTTGTTTTCGACGCCGACGCGGACACCGGCATAGAGGCCGTTCCAATCGAAGATGGACGGAGCCGGAGCGACCGGGGTGACCGGCACGGGCATGATCGGGTCGGCGGCCTGGGCGGCGGACGCGACGGCCACCGTTGCGGCGGCAGCGAGAAGAGTGGTCTTCAGGAAGTTCATAACAGCACCTCAAATGCGCGGGGGGTTAGCTTGGAATCCATATTGCCCAAGTCTCGACCGATTCCAATCCCCTCCTCGCCATAATTGCACAATGCTGCCTTAAATGGGCATCCCGTGTGACTTTTGGAACACAGGTTTATCGCCTAACCCTTGGAAACCCATACGCGAAAAGGGCGGCTCCCCGGTTGGGAAGCCGCCCCGAAGGCAAATTCGCCGGGCGCGATCAGAAGTGGAAGTTCGCGCCGATGGTGAACTTGTGAACGTCGCTGGCACCGGCGGCGCCGCTCTGTTCCCAACCATAGAGGTACTGGCCGCGGACCGAGACGTCGTCGGTGGCCGCGAATTCGAGACCGCCGCCAGCGAGGACGTGGTCGCCCGGGCCGGTGGCCGCATCAAAGTCCGTGCCGTAGCCGATGGCGCCATAGGCGAGCAGTTCGTCGGTCACGAGAACACCGCCACGGGCCAGAGCCGAACCGTAGGCATAGGTGTCGGGATCATCGAAGACGCCTTCGATGGAGACTTCAGCACCGACCAGGAAGAAGTCGAACTGGCTGTTCACACCGGCCTGGGCGCCGAGGGCCCAGCTGGTGTCGCCCGGCACGGTTTCGTTCTGCACGCCACCGCTGATACCGGCATAAAAGCCGTTCCAGTCGAAGCCGCTGCCCATGTCGACGACGGGAGCAGGCGGAATGATGGGAGCGGGGACGCCAATGGCGTCGGCAGCGAGGGCACCACCGGCGGCGGCAGTGGAAACGGCGGCGGCAAGGGCCAGCGTCTTGAGGGTTTTCATCGTATTCTCCTTTTTACCGGCTGGTGTGCAACAAATGGATGCCGGTGTGCATCGGTTCCGGGCCGCTACGCAGCCAGGGCCGGGAGTGTTGCCCTGCTGCCACAACGCGTGTCGGACGGAACGATACCGATGCGATGAGCCGGACAATCGGTTCCGACTGCGGACGAAGTGGGGCCGGCAAGTGGCAGGAATGCGGCAAGGGAAATATGTTGCTCAAATGCCACGCAATCATGGTTAAGCCATGGTAAATTCTATCGAATTCCAAACCGAAGCAAAGCCGTTCCCGAGCCTTCACAGCGGGGTTGGAGATTGAAAACGGACTGGATAAACTCGCCCCCTTGGCAGAGCGGCAAAGGGGACCGGCCATGGGTGATGCGGACACGATGGCAGAGTCTCTCGATGAGGCCAAAGTGGGCGCGTTGATTCGGGCACGGCGGCACAATCTGCGGCTGACCCTGCAGTCGCTGGGCGATCTTTCCGGCGTTTCGGTGGGCTATCTCAGCCAGGTCGAGCGGGACCAGGCCTCGCCTTCGCTGAGCACCCTGACCGCCATTGCGCGCGCCCTCGATGTGGGGGTGGATTATTTCATCGCCGCGCCCAGGGCCCAGGATGCGCTGACCCGCGCCGGCCGGCGCATGCGGTTTTCGGTGGACCGCTCGTCGGTGTCCTATGAGCGGCTGCATGCGGAGTTTCCCGGCAGCGTGCTCTCCGCCTTCCTCATCACCATCGGTCCCGGCTATCGCTCGGAGACCGCCCATCACGAGGGCGAGGAGATCGTCTATGTGCTCGAAGGCCGGCTGACCGTGCGCATCGAGGACGAGGTCACCGTGCTGGGCGCCGGCGACAGTTTCCATTTCCGCGGCAATCGCAGCCATAGCTGGTCGAACGAAAGCGCCGATCCGGTCAAGCTGATGTGGTCGGGCACGCTGACCATGTTCCGCTCCGGCCCCGAGCCGGTCGCCCAATAGAATCGTGTCGGTTGCGATCTTCATCGTTGGCTGGCGATCGGTAAATAAAGGCAACCGCTGCGAACGAAACATCGCTCGATAGTAATTTGCGCTCTATGCATACTTAAATTTTCGCATGGCTGACATTCCAATCGGCCTGTTGCGCTTAGCGAGAGATTCACAGCTACTTAGCGCCAAGCCGATAAGAGGTGGCCGGTTGGTATCCCGGCGCCATAGCTCCAGCTTTGGTACTCGTCGCTCTCGCGTCCCATCGGCACCAATCGCAATTTGCGCGGATGGTGCTGGCGTGGACGTGGTGTCCGCCAGCCTTCGCGCCATGGAGGCCGCCTTGCCGAAAAAGACCACCCTCGTTCTTCAGATCGCCATGACTTTCATGATGGCTCTCGCCATGTCCGGCACGCTCGGGTTCATCAGCCTTGGCTGGGAGTTTGGAGGGCTGTGGCTGCAGACATTCCTCATCGCCTGGCCCATTGCCTTCATTTATACCCGCATCATTAACCCGATCGCCTTCAAGATCGCTTTCAAAATTGCGCCGCCTCACCGAGGATGAGAGCCCGGGGTTCGCCTGTCTGCCTGCAGCTTCCAATCGAGCGTGAACATGGCTCACCCGAACGCAATCATTAGCCCAGCAATGGGCGAGAACAGCGCCGCCAAAAACACAATCAGCCACACGCGACCGTCCAGCGGCTCGGCCCAGCAGGCAAAGCTGATGAACACGACGAGGGCCACAGCGAAGTATGCGGCTACGATCCACCAGATCATCACCTTCTCCTGCGATTGCTCCTCGAATTAACACCCTTGCCTCTTTGGGCCACCTAGCCTATCGCTGTCGGCATTCCTTGGTCTCGCCGATCAGGGGATTTGGCCCGGTCGGAGTTTCCACCTCCTGGCCGGGCCATTCATTTCCAGCAGCATCCGCCCCGAACGTGACTGACATGAAAAAGCCCGCTCGAAAGCGGGCAGCGCATGCGTTCTCTTTATTCTCTCAGTGCTAGCAGGAAAAGTTTGGTTGCTTCTCGACCTCTGTCAGCTCCTCTGATACAGGATTCAAGCGGCGTACTTTGGAACTACCGCTAGATTGTACCTGAACGGTTGCGCATTGAGGTTCTGGTTCATCTTCTTCAGCAACCCCCTCATTGGCGAGTTATCTTGCTTCACGTGTAGGCTGAAATCGCTACTTCTCACGTTCACGGCCATAGCTATCGCAGATCGCATTAGCTGCTCGGCGACGCCCTTTCGGCGGTGTTCGGGAAGAACGTAGAGAACATTCACCATGAATGCGGGGGGAATGTCATCCTCCCCCAAAATGTAGGTCAGGAACCCGACAAGATCCGCAGGATCTCTCCCCTGGCCGGAGAAAGCAAGCAGCGCTCGGGTGCGGCCGGGATAAATCGAATGCGCGCTGAACTGCCCTTCGCGTTCAGCCGTTTTCATTACGCTGAACAAGTGATCGGCCCACGCGCTGTTCAAAATCTTGTCGACGACGACACTTGGATTGCCCGCCACACCTGCCCTCTCCGGCCGTTTCTGTTTGTCGGTGATATCGCGGCGGCGTCATGTGGGCCAGTTAGTCGAAGGTCCCCATAGACAGGCCGCTAGCGGCTGGCAGGTCGAGGATATCCTGGTCGGTCTGAATAGTGCGGACCTGGCCACGTTCGATCGTATATACGTGCGATGTCTCGACCGCGCTCAGCCCTTCGATCTGAAGGCCGTGGTTTGGATACCGGCTGCTCTTCGGGATGAGGATTTTTATTTGTTCCGGTTTTCGACCAACGCCTTGGCGCGAAAAAGAGCGGGCGAGGCGAGAAGACCTTCCTCTATCTGCTCTGGCGTCAGGAGAGATTAGGGGCCGAGACCTTGATCCATTTTTTGTCGCGTCGATGCGCGTTGCGCCCACTCGTGACAAGAAAAAGGCTTCACCAGAACACTGATGAAGCCCTAACCTTTGATATCAAAGGCAAATTCGATGGAGGCGTCGACCGGAATCGAACCGGTATACACGGATTTGCAATCCGCTGCGTAACCACTCCGCCACGACGCCTCTGGCGCGGTTTCTCCTAGGTTCGGCCTCTTCTGTCAAGGGATCGTTTTGCGCGCAGACAGCCGTTCCGCCGCTTCAAGCACGATACTGACGAAGCCCGCGCGATGAGCTATTCTTGCTTCCGGGACTCAACAAGGAGGGGATGCCCATGGATATCACGGCAATAATCGCACAACTTATCGGCGGGGCGGCGGGGGGCGCCGGTTCCGGCAAGGCCATCAAGGACGCCGATATGGGCACCGTCGTCAACGCCATTGTCGGCGCAATCGGCGGGCTCGGCGGCGGCGGCATCACCGGAGCGCTGCTGGGCGGCGCGGCCGGGAGTGGCGATATCGGCGCGCTGGCCGCTCAACTGGTCGGCGGCGGCGTCGGTGGCGTCGTTCTTCAAGTGATCGTCGGCTTCATCAAGAACAAGATGGTGGCGAAATAGCCCGAAGGGGGGCAGTCACGGCTGCCTCCCTTTTTCATCGGCGCGCAGCGCCCGGGGGATTGATGCACGATTCGACGTTTCCATCCCGCCTCGGCCATCCCATGGCTACCCGATGAACGCGCCCCGACCGATCGGCCTCATCCTCGCGGGCGGCGCGGGCCGGCGCCTGGGGCGCGTGCGCAAGGATCAGCTGCGCCTCGGCAACATTGCCCTTCTCGATCGGGTTCGGGCCATCCTCGAACCGGGCTGCGCGGCGGTGATCGTCTCCACCGGCGCCGACGCCCTGTTTGCCGCCGATCTCCCCAACCTTCCCGACGACCCCGCCGCCGTGCAGGGGCCGGCCGCCGGGCTTTTGGCCGGCGCGCGCTGGTGCACGGTGCAATTCCCCGGGGCGCCCATGGTTTCGGTGCCGGTCGATTCCCCCTTCTTTCCAGCCGATTTCCCGATTCGGGCGGCGGCCCTTCTCGCGGACGGCATCGGGTGCGTCACCGGGGCCTATGAGGGGCGCGATTACCCCACCAGCGCGCTGTGGAACCCCGCGGCGCTGCGGCAGGCCCTCGAGGCCCTGCCCCATGCCCCCCGCGGCCCGCGGGTGCGCGATATCCAGCAGGCGCTGGGAGTCCGTCATCTCGATTATGCGAATCTGACGCCGCTGAATCCCTTTGCCGGCATCAACACCCTGCCCGAGCTTCTGAGCCGGGCGCGGGAACTGGATCGGCGACGCAATTAGGGGTTGGCAAGCGCCGTCAAATTGGCTAGATGATCGCCACCTGCCGAGCAGGCTACACGTTCCCCGGTAGCTCAGTGGTAGAGCAACCGGCTGTTAACCGGTTGGTCGCTGGTTCGAATCCGGCCCGGGGAGCCATTCCTGCCTGAAGCGCAGGACATCCAACACAATCAACATTTTCACCCGCTCAAGCGTCACACCCGCAGTCTCTGCGCGGTGCGCGCGTGGCCGCGTATATGATCATGGCCGCCGCAACGCGTCCGCAAAAGACATAAAGATATCTTTATATCCCCGTTGACATGGTGCGGCGATTGCGGCAGTCTGCCCTCGTCCACGGTCCCCGCGAGGGGATAACAGGGAATCCGGCAAGGGTCTTGGCCCCAGTCCGGAGCTGCCCCCGCAACTGTAGGCGGTGATGGGCGCCCAAAGGCCACTGGAATGTTCCGGGAAGGCGGGCGCCTCGTTCGAACCGCGAGCCAGGAGACCTACCGTGGATGGTGTTTTCCCTTTTGGCCGATCGGGGTGGATCGGTTCGAGGACATGATGATGATCGACGCACGCTCCCTCCTTTCGCGCCCTCATTGCCGCATGCGAATGCGCGTGGCCTGACTGCAGGCCCTTCATTTCCCACGCATTTCCCGTTTCTGTCTGCGCCGCCTTACGCCAGGCGCGCGGCCCGTTTCCGCATGAGGCAAATCCATGACCGTTTCCGCCAATCTCGGCTTTCCCCGCATCGGCGCGCATCGCGAGCTCAAATTCGCGCTTGAATCCTGCTGGAAGGACGCGACGCCCAAATCCGACCTTCTGGCGACCGCCGCGCAATTGCGCGCCCGCCACTGGCAGCTGCAACAGGCCGCCGGCATCGATGTCATCCCCTCCAACGACTTCACCCTTTACGACCACGTCCTCGACATGGCCCTCGCCTTGGGCGTGATTCCCGAGCGTTTCGCCGATCTGCGCGGGGGCGATCCGCTCGATCTCTATTTCGCCTGCGCGCGCGGCACCGACACCGCCCCGGCCATGGAGATGACCAAGTGGTTCGATACCAATTATCACTATATCGTCCCTGAATTCGCCCCCGATCAGGCCTTCAGCTTGTCCTCGACCAAGATCATCGACGAGTTCCGCGAGGCTCAGGCGCTCGGCATCGCAACGCGGCCCGTGCTGCTCGGCCCGGTCACCCTGCTCTCGCTGGGCAAGGCCAAGGGCGATGTCTCGCCCATAGCGCTGATCGACAAGGTCCTTCCGGTCTATGCGGAAATCCTCGCCACGCTCAAGGCCATCGGCGCCCAATGGGTGCAGATCGACGAACCCGTTCTGGTGCTCGATCTGGACGAGCGGCAGAAGGCGGCGCTGGAATTTTCGCTTCGCACGCCGGCGCCCATTGCGCCCAGCATCATGCTCACCAGCTATTTCGGTGCGCTTGGCGACAATCTCGACCTCGCCGCCGGGCTGCCGGTGGCCGGGCTGCATGTCGATCTGGTGCGCGCGCCGGAACAGTTCGAGCCCGTGCTGGCGGCTTTGCGCGACAAGCCGACCCACATCTCGCTGGGGCTGATCGATGGCCGCAACATCTGGCGCGCTGATCTGGCGGCAAAATTCGCCTTTGTGCGCCGCGCCTGGGACCTTGTCGGCCCCGACCGCCTGCAGATCGCGCCCTCCTGCTCGCTGCTGCACACCCCGATCGATCTCGACTTCGAAACCGATCTCGATCCGGAACTGAAATCCTGGCTCGCCTTTTCCCGGCAGAAACTCGAAGAGGTCCAGGCCCTCACCCTCGCCATTCAACATGGCGAAGGCGCGGCTCGCGAGGCCTTCACGGCAAGCAGCAAGGCCCTCGCGAGCCGCAAAGCCTCCGAACGCACCCACAATGCCCATGTGCGCGAACGGGTCGCCTCCATCACCCCCGACCAGCTCGAGCGCACCAGCTCTTTTGCGGTCCGCGATGCCATTCAGAAGAAGCGGTTCAACCTGCCGCTCTTTCCCACCACCACCATCGGCTCGTTCCCCCAGACCAGGGATGTGCGCCAGGCCCGCGCCGCCAGCAAGCGCGGCGACCTCGATGCCGCCGGTTACGATGCCTTCCTCAAGGACAAGACCAGGGAATGCGTCGCCATTCAGGAGGAATTGGGCCTCGACGTGCTCGTCCATGGCGAGTTCGAGCGCAACGACATGGTGGAATATTTCGGCGAGCAATTGGAGGGGTTTGCCTTCACCCGCAATGGCTGGGTGCAGTCCTATGGCTCGCGCTGCGTCAAGCCGCCGGTGATCTTCGGCGACGTCTCCCGCCCCGGCCCATGACGGTGGCATGGTCCGCCTACGCCCAGTCGCTGACCGACAAACCCATGAAAGGCATGCTCACCGGCCCGGTCACCATCCTGCAATGGAGCTTCGTGCGCGACGACCAGCAGCGCGCCGAAACCTGCCGTCAGATCGCGCTGGCGATCCGCGACGAGGTGCTCGACCTCGAAAATTCCGGCATCGGCATGATCCAGATCGACGAGCCGGCCCTGCGCGAGGGCCTGCCGCTGCGCAAGGCCGATTGGGCCGCCTATCTCGCCTGGGCCGTCGATTGCTTCAGGCTTTCGGCCGCCGGCGTCTCCGACCGGACGCAGATCCACACCCATATGTGCTATGCCGAATTCAACGACATCATGGACGCGATCGCCGCCCTCGACGCCGACGTGATCTCCATCGAGACTTCGCGCTCGGACATGGAGCTGCTCGAAGCCTTCGGCACCTTCAATTATCCCAACGCCATCGGCCCCGGCGTCTGGGATATCCACTCGCCCCGGGTGCCGGACACCCAGGCCATGCGGGCCCTGCTGGACAAGGCGCTGGAAACCATTCCTGCCCAGCGCCTCTGGATCAATCCCGATTGCGGCCTCAAGACCCGCGACTGGCCGGAGACCAGGGCGTCGCTGGTCCAGCTCGTGGATGCAGCACGGCAATTGCGGGCCGTAAGCCCCTGATCCTCCAGCCGTTGGCTACCCCCTCGGCCCGAAGCAGGGCCCAGGGGGAAAGCCTCCGGCCTAGCGGATGACCAGCACGGGGATCTTGCTGGTGGCCACCACTTCGGCCGTCTGGCTGCCCAGCATCAGGCGCTGGATGCCGCGGCGGCCATGCGAGGACATGATGATCAGGTCGGCCTGGTTTTCCGTCGCGGCCTCGATGATTCCCTCGGCCGGCGGGCGTTCGGCGACGTGCTCGGTCCTGATCGTCACCCCGGCCGTACGAGCCTTCTCGCTCGCCGATTCGAGGATGCGGTTCGCCTCCTTTTCCATGGCGGCGCGGAACGTCTCGAAAGGATTGTGGCCCCGGTTCACCTCTTCGGCGATCTCGCGATAGGACATGAGTTCATTGGCGGTCACCGTGACCACGGTCACCGCGGCGCCCAGGCTCTTGGCGAGGGCGAGGCCGTGATCGAGCCCTTTTTGCGCGAGTTCGGATCCATCGGTGGCGATGAGAATGTGCTTGTACATGTTTCCTCCAAAACCAGACCGGGCAATATTGCAGGATGGCGATGGCGGAGTCCATGACGGCGCGCCCGACTTCGCCATGTGCAAACCGGGCCCGCCGCTTGAACCCCATACCGGCATGCGGCATAGTCAGGGGACCTTTCCGCCGGAGAGCACGATGATCAGGCTCGCAAGACTTTTCGCGTTCTGTGCGGTGGTCGGCGTTGCGTCCCCCGCCGTCGCCCAGCCCCTGATGCAGCTTTGCCGCCCCGTGGTTACGGGCGCCTCCGTCGCCCTGCCCGCCGCCTATGTGCCCGGAGACCTGCCGCAGGGGGATGCGGCGGCGTTCCTCGCCGGTGAGACCGATGATTGCCCGCAATGCGACCTCAAGGGCGCGCAATTGCAGCGGCGCGACCTGTCGGGGGCCGATCTGCGCGGGGCCGATCTTTCCGGCGCCTCGCTGCATCGCGCCCGCCTGCTCGAGACGCAGCTCGACGGCGCCAACCTTGCGGGTGCCAATCTCAACCTCGCCGATCTCAAGGGGGCGTCCCTCCTCGCCGCCGATCTGCGCGGGGCGCTGCTCTATCGCGCCGATCTCAGCCGCGCCCATCTGGGCGACGCGGACCTCAGCGGGGCGCGGTTGCAGAACGCCCGCCTCGGCCAGGCCGAGATGTGGCGCACGCGGTTCACCGGCGCGCTGGCCATGGCCACCAATCTCTCGGCCGCCAATCTGCGCGGCGCCGATCTGCAACTGGCCAATTTCCAGGGCGCCGATTTCCAGCGCAGCGACCTGCGCGACGCCAGCCTCACCAATGGCGGCTTCATCGGCGCAAATTTCTCCTCGGCCAATCTCGCGCAGGTTTCGGCCTTCAACGCCGACTTCCTCGACGCCGATTTCCTCAATGCGCGCATGGCCAATGCCGATCTGCGCAATGTCCGCTTCGACGGCGCGATCCTCACCTGCGTCGAGTTCCAGAACGCCATCCTGGGCCGGGTGCAGTTCTAACAAGGACTATTTTCGGATCATCTCGAAATAGGCATCGCTGACGAACAGCCCCGGCTGCACCACGTCGAAATCGTCGACGAAGGCCTGACCGATGCGATGGTGATAATGCTGGCGGATGGTCATTTCGACCCCATCGGCCGAGAGCACGCATTCCTGGTCCGGCTGGAAGCTGCCGACCGGGGTGCTGCCGGGGCCGAGCGCCAGCGGGCTGCATTCCCAATCGCCGGGAAAGTGCCGGCGCAGCATATTGCCCAGGGCCCAATGGTCGTCGCGCTGGGCCGGCTCGGTGCCGCGCGGGTCCGAGACGATCCGTATCCCCTGCACCGTGCCGCCTTCGTCCAGCAGCACCGAGGCCACGACGGGAATGCCGAACACCTGCGTGCCCTCGCACATGGCGATGCGGCGCTGCTGTTCCAGCGCGCGGGCGACGAATTCCTCTTCGTCGTCATAGCGGAAATAGACTTCGTGCCAGCCGCGCTGATCGGGGTTGCATTGCAGGTAATCGCCGAACCCCTGCAACGGACGGCCCGGCGGGCCGCCATTGCTGCCGCAGGCATAGTCCCCGAAGCCGGTGGGCAAGTCCGACACCGCCGCGCCGAGGGAAATATCCCAGACGGTCGGCCGGCCGGCACACGCCATGGCGGCCTCGGCGCCGATGGCGGCGAAAAGGCCCAGGGACAGGGCGGCGATGCGCGCGAAACGCGTTGTCATGAGCGAAGCCCCAGAACCACGAGCACGAAAATCGGCTCGGAAATGCCCATTTCCGGCGGCCGGTAGGAGAGGTCCGGCGTAAAGGCATTGCCGCCGACCACGATGGCGATGCGCTGCTGGCCGTCGACCTCGAAGGTCACCGGCGGGATCGGGGCGAGCGAACCGAATTTGCGGCTCCATACCGGTTCGAGGGTTTCCTCGTCCAGCGCGTGGAGCGTTCCCTCGGCAGTCATGGCGAAGACAAGCCCGCCCGCCGTGGCGAGCGCGCCGCCATGCACGGGGAAATCGAACAGGCGCTGCGCCACGAGGGCCCCGGTCTGCGGATCGATGGCCGAGAGCATGCCCAGATTGCCCGCCGCGCCGGCATAATAGGCCCCGAGCCAGCCGGGGGCCGAATAGGTCTTGATGACGGGCAGGTTTTCCGTGAGGCATCCATCGGCGCCGGCGCCATAGGCCAGGCCGGTGCGCGGGCTGAACGCCGCGACATAGGCCGGATCGCCGAGGATATTGGGGCAATCGGCCCGGTTGGCCCAGGCGGTGTCCAGTCCGCCCCCCTCGCCCGTCTCCGGCCGGCCGTCGAGCGGATCGACCCCCGGCCAGAGCGGGCCGAGCACATGGCCGGTGGCGCTGCGCAAGCTGCCATCCGCCATATCGAGGGCATAGGCATAGCCATTATTGCCGAAATGCATGAGGACGGGATCGGCGCCGTCGAGAGCGGCCAATTGATGCGTTCCGGCCTCGGAAAAGCCGTTCGGATCGCTCCCGGGCACATATTGGAAGTGCCAGCGGACCGCGCCCGTCTCGACGTCGATGGCGATGGCGCTGTTGGATCGGCTCGCCCCGGCATCGCCTGCAAAGGGGGCGAAGCGCGGGACCGGAGCCCCCGTCCCCCACACGGTCAGCCCGGTGGCGGGGTCATAGACCCCGGTCTGGAAAATCGTGCCGCCGCCGATCGGGCCGGGCGCGCCACCCTCGGCGAGGGTATCGACCCGCCACAGATGGTCGCCGGTCTCCGCGTCGATGGCGTCGATGCGGCCGGCAGCGCCGCGATCAAAGCCCCCGCCCCCGACGATGATGCGGTCGCCGGCCACCAGCGGCGGCGCGACGATGGTATAGCCCTCGGTCGGATCGCCGATAGCGACCGAGCGGGCCGTCTCGCCCGTCTCCTTGTCGATCCAGTGCAGGTGCCCGTCGGCGGAGGTGGCGATCACGTAATCGCCGTGGAAGGCCAGTCCCCGGCTGGGCTCGAGCCAGCTGTCGAGGTCGCGCTGGCCGGCATCGTTGCGCCAGACCACCGCGCCGCGCCGATGGGCATCGAGCTTGTTCACCCGCCCATTGCCGTCCACGATATAGAGGAAGCCGTCCTCGACCAGCGGGCTGATGGGCAGGGCATCCTGGAAACTGCCGCCGCCCTGCAACAGCCCGCCCAGGGGCACGCTGTAGAGCTCGACCAGTTGCGAGACGGTTTCGGCATTGATGGCGTCGAGCCCGGAATAGCGCGCGCCGTCATAGGAGCCCAGATGCATGAGCCAGTTCTGCGGCTCGTCCCGGGCATGAAGGAGCCGGTCGGCCGTCACCTCGCGGGCCCCTGCGTTCGCCACGGCCGCGCACAGCACAATAGCAAGTCCAAGGCACCGCACAGGAGCGGGGAGTGAAACCATGCTGCGCGTCTTTCGGCTGCGAACGATCATGCGCCGCCTCCGGGAAAACCGAAGGCGGCGCATGCACTATACCATATTAGGAGTCAGGAAGCGCGAACACCCAGATCACGCCGCCGGTGGGAACGGTATCGCCGGGGGCGAACCGATCCGGATAGGAGGCTGCGAGCCGGCTCTGCATGCCCGCCGCGTCGATGCCCCAGCCGGCCTGGACGGCGATATACTGCTTGCCGTCGACCGCGAACGAGCTCGGCACGCCGATCACGCCGGAATTGAGCCGCTGCTCCCAGACCACGTCGCCGGTTTCGGCGTCGAAGGCGCGGAACATGGAGTCATTGGTGCCGCCGCCGAACACGAGACCGCCGGCCGTAGCCATCAGCGGGCCCCAGTTCTGCGAGTCGGGGAACTCGTGGCTCCAGACCTGCTCGCCAGTCGAGAGGTCCCAGGCCTGCACTTCACCGATATGGGTCGCACCCTCGACCATATAGAGCTCGGATACGTCGCCCTGCGTGCCGCGCGTGAAGCTGGCGCCCGGCTGGTATTCAACGACCGTGCCGCCCTGCATGCGGGTGCACAGATTCTCGTTGGCAGGGATGTAGACGTAATTGGTGTCGGGGCTGTAGGCGATCGGAGGCCAGTCCTTGCCGCCCCAGAAGGACGGACAGAAATCGCCCATGATGCCGGTGCCCGGCTTGGTGCCTTCGGCGTATTCCACATAGCCGGTGTCCGGATCCATATTGCCGATCCAGTTTTCGGCCACATAGGGCGTGCCCTTGATGAAGTTGATCGGGCCTTCGGCCGTGCGCTCGAGCTCCCACAGCACGCCGTTGCGCGCCGCATGCACGAGGCCCGGCACCAGTTCGCCGTCCCGTCCGGGCAGGTCGACGAGAATGGGCGCCGCCACTTCGTCCCAGTCGAAGGAGTCGTTGGGATGATACTGGAAGTGCCCCTTGATCTCGCCGGTTTCCGGATCGAGCGCCACGACCGAGGTGACATAGAGGTTGTCGCCGGGCCGCTGGTCGCCCATCCATGGGCCGCCATTGCCGGTGCCCCAATAGATGAGATTGGTCTCGGGGTCGTACTGGCCGGTGACCCAGCTCGATGCACCGCCGGTTATCCAGGCGTCCTCGAACTCGTCGCCCGGCTGCGGCCAGGTTTCCGAACCCGGCTCGCCGGGAGCGGGAACGAGATGGGTCCGCCAGGCCTCTTCGCCAGTCTCGGCGTCATAGGCGGCGATATAGCCGCGAATGCCGCGTTCACCGCCCGAGGTGCCCACGACCACCTTGCCATCCACCACCAGCGGGGCGAGGTTGGCATAATAGCCGTTGCGGTAGTTCTCCATGGTGGCGCTCCAGACTTCCGAACCGGAAGCCGCGTCGATCGCCACCAGCACGGAATCGCGCGAGATGAAGTAGATCTTGTCGTCCCAGAAGCCCACGCCACGGTTGGTGGGGTGGGAACCGAGCATGTCGGCGGGCAGCGGACGCTGATAGCGCCACAGGATTTCGCCCGACGCCGCGTCGATGGCGAGCACCTGGTTGCCGGCCGTCGAGACGAACATCTTGCCGTCGATGACCATGGGCGGCGCTTCGTGGCCTTCGGCGTATCCGGTCGAGATGGTCCAGACGGGCTGAAGCTCCTGCACGTTTTCGGCCGTGACCTGGTCGAGCGGGCTGTAGCCCCAGCCGTCATAGGTGCGGCGATAGCCGGGCCAGTCCTCGGGCGCGGGGTTGGTCAGCATTTCGGCGGTTACCGGCGTATAGTCGGAAATGACCACCGGCTTGGCCGGGGCCTGGGGAGCGCCGGCTGCGGTCGGCGCCGCGGATGGAGCGGCAGGAGGTCCCGGAGGTGCGGCCGGCCCCGCCGGGGCCTGCGCCAGGCTGGTCGAGGCCAGCAAAGCGGCAATACCCATGCCGATCAGATGAGATGCAGCCAATTTTCTTAACACGGCAAAAATCCTCCTCTTGCCTCATTGCGCATATGATCTGCGCGTATGAACCGCATGAACCCCTGACGCTGGCCCTATAGGCCGCGCCCGTTCCGGGCCCTATGCGGTGTCGCCGCCCACTCTCCCGTCGAATGGTGCCTTCACCACGATTCTCCCGTCTTCCATCGCCAGCGCGAGGGCCGGCAATTTGCGGGTGGCGGGGCCTTGAATGACGGCCCCGTTCTGGCGCGGATCGAAGCGCGAGAAATGGCAGGGACATTCCATATGGAAAGAGTCGGCGATCCAGTCGGTCACTTCGCAGGCGGCATGGGTGCAGATGGCGGTCTGCGCCACCACGCCCTCGGCGGCGTATTCCTGCCCCTCGGGGCTGAGCACCGCCGGGTCCCACCGCGTCAGGACCAGAAGATTGTAAAGCGTCCCGTTGCGCACCGTATCGGTGGCCGGGTCCACGGGCCATGCCTGCACCTGGCCCGCATTGGGCACGAGGCTGTCCGGGGTCAGGGGCGTCGTGCGATCCTCCCCGCCGGCAAAGACCAGATAGTCGCCCGGTGCGGGAGGCGCCGTCGCAATATCGTCCTGGGCGGATGCAGGCAGGACGGAAAGACCGGCCAGCCCGGCCATGCCGCCGAGAACAGTCCGCCTGTCGACCTGGAAGCGGCACAGGACGGGTGAAGATTGTGAGGAATCGGAATTCTTTTTCAACTGAACTGATCCTGGTTTCGTGTTGGGTGAGGTCGCCTTTTTGTGGCGCCAACGGGGCAGTTTTCGTGACTTGCTCCCTCAGCTCGACAACACGCTATACCTCTCCCAAATGGCGGGCAAGCCAATTTGCTAAAACTTTTCTAGCTGCCTATTTGCTGACTACTTTCCTCATGTTTATAGAGATCCGGCCGCAACTTGGCGTCTGCTTGCAACCGACGGTTTACGGGGGCTTGCAGCTGTTCGGATCAGGGCCGCGCGCGGCGGCGGATGAAGCCGCGCTGCGGGTCATAGGCCCGCGCGGCCAGCAGAAAACAGACGATCGCCGTCCCGATGACCACGAGCAGCGCCGTGCCGTTGAACTTGCCATAGGCGGCATAGCGCACCAGTTCCACCGCATGGGTGAAGGGGTTACCGTTCGACAGCACGTAGAGATAGCTCGCCCCGCTCTCGCGCAGGCGCCACAGGGGGTAGAGCGCCGAGGAGAGGAAGAACATGGGGAAGATGACGAAGTTCATCGTCCCGGCGAAATTTTCCAGCTGCCGCACGGCGATCGAGAGCAGCAGGCCGATCGAGCCCAGCATCAGCCCCGAGATCAGCAGCGCCGGCAGCATATAGAGCCAGCCGCTCCACGGGATGGAGATGCCCATCATATGCGCCACCGCGAGGAAGGCGTAGCATTGCACGATCGAGAGCAGCGTCCCGGCGATCAGCTTGCACAGCAGCAGATACCATCGCGGCAGCGGCGCGGTCAGCAGCAGCCGCATGGTGCCCACCTCGCGGTCATAGACCAGCGACAGCGAGGACTGCATCCCGTTGAACAGCAGCACGATGCCCAGCAGGCCCGGCACGATATAGACCTGATAGGGGATATAGGTGTTGTAGGGCTCGATGGGCGAGACGCCGAACAGGTTCTGCATGCCGGCGGCGAACACCACCAGCCACAGGGCCGGCCGCACCACCGCCGAGGCCAGCCGTCCGTATTGATGCAGGAACTTGGTCAGCTCGCGAAAGACGATGCCGCGCATGGCCCGCGCGGCATGCATTATCGTTCCGGCCCGCGCCGTCCGGTTGGCGTGGGGGGTCGGCACGAGGTCAGAACTGGCATTGGGAGCGCGGCTCATCGACGCCCAGCGTATCCAGATCGTTGGTCTCGTGCAGGAAGCCCTCGATGGGCGCCAGTTCGACCACCACATTACCGGCCGCCAGCAGCATGCCCTGGCGCAATTGATGGTCCCAGGGGCGCACGCTCATGGGATTGCCCTTGGAGCCGTCGAGATTCATGCGCTCGCCGAGGAGATAGTCGCGCACCGGCTCGTATTCGGTCGATTCCGAGCGCAGCACCGATTGGGTCACCGCCCGCACCGCGGCCCAGGCCGCCCAATCGAAGCGGTGCATGTAGCGGTCGGCCATGGCCTCGAAACGGGCATTGACCTGCGGTGCGCCCTGGCGCCACCACGCCCAGTGCCAGGCCTCGCCGACCAGCCCTGCCCCGCCGACCACCGGCCGGGGCAGATTGGTGTGATAAGGCACGTCGTGAGCGAATTCGCCGGAACTGTCGGCGACGAACACCGCGTCGTAATTGCCGCCCTCGGTCATCAGCGCCACATTGTTCTGCTCGCGCATCCGGGGATCGGCGCCGAGGACGAAGGGGCGGACATCGACGATATTGGCGCCGAAAAAGCCCGCCGATTCCCGCACCGCGTCGGCGATCGCCGCGTCGTCGGCAAGCGGGCCCTGCAGGACGAGGATATTGGTCCAGCGCTTGGAGACCAGGTATTGCACCACGGCGTCGGTCATCATGCGGTAGCTGGGGATGGTGTGCACCACGTTGAACCTGCACTGCTCGGCCCGGAGGCTGTCCTGTTCCGCCGAGACGTTGAACAGCGTCACCGGCTGCCCCTCCACCGCGTCGGCCAGCGCCACCAGCATGTCGGCCGGCAGGTCCGCGACGACGAAATGCACGCCCTCCTCCACCCAGCCCCCGACCGTATCGGCGAGGCTTTCTACGGAATCGCCGCTCGCTTCGCGCAGGGTGAAGTCGACATTGATCACCCGCCCGATTTGCTCGGCATCGACGATGCCCAGTTGCGCGCCGTCGATGCTGCGGCCCCAGGGCCGGGCCGGCACGAGGAAGCGCGCCAGGGTGAGGTCGTAGCGCGGGTCCTCCGCGAGGTCGAGATAGCCGATGGCCATCTCGGCCGGGGCCGCGTCCTGGGCAAGGACCGGCACCGGCACCGGCGCCACGGCCAGCATCAGGGCCAGGGTGAGGTTACGCGGGGTCATAATCCACCACGATCGAATGCGGAACCCGTCCGGTCTGGATCGATCTTATATTGGTGCGGGTGTCCAGGTCGATGATCGACATATCGTCGCTCAGCCCGTTGGTGACGTAGAGCTGGGTGCCGTCGGCGCTGAGCGCCAGGCTCCACGCGCGGGCCCCCACCAGCGTATAGCCCTCGATCTCCCGCGTCGCGACATTGACATAGGCGATGTGGTTGGCGCGGCCCAGCGTCACATACATGGTGCTGCCGTCTTCCGAGAGCAGGATGCCCACCGGGGTGACGTCCACGGCGCGGAAGCCGGGCGGCAGGAATTCGAGCTGGTCGATGACCATGTTGGTCTCGCGGTCGATGATGGTCACCGAGCCGGAAAGCTCGTCGCTCACCCACAGCTCGGCCCCGTCCGCCGCGATCTCGAAGCGGCGCGGGCGTGTGCCGACGATCACATTGTCCACCACCGTGCCCGAGACCGTATCGATGACATGCACCATGTCGGCGATTTCCGAGGTCACGTAGAGGGTCTGCTCGTCATCGGTCAGCAGCACGCCTTCCGGCTCGGCCCCGGTCGGGATTTCGTGCACGATGACCTTGGTCTCGACGTCGATGATCTGGGCCGTCGAATTTTCTTCGTTGGACACGTAGATCAGCGATTCATCGGCGTTGAGGACGAACATTTCCGGGCTGCGGCCGGTGGGGATGTAGTCCACCACGCTGAGCGTCGCGATGTCGATGACGTCGATGACGTCGTCCTGCCCGCAGGCCACATAGAGCAGGGTATGGTCCGCGTTGAGCTTCATGTCGCGCGGACGGCTCGATGTGGGAATTTCCGAGATCAGCTCGAAATCGCGGGCCGGATCGAACACGAGGATATTGTTGCTGCGCTCATTGCTGACGAAGACATAGCCCGTACCGGCCGCTTCGGCCGGGGCCGTGAAGGCCAGCGCAAGCGCCAGCCCTGCCGCCGCAGACGACAGCATGTATCTGTTGAGCCTTTGAACGACCATGACGGTTCTCCCAAGTCAAATGGACCGACGCGCCCCGAAAGGCGCGAAACTCAACGCACCACGAACGTGCCCGAGAGGCCCCTGTCCTGGAAGCCCGGCGCGAAGAACTGGTAGTTGCCCGGACGAATGGGAACGAAAGAAATGGCCAGCGTGCCCTCGTCGTCGAACTCGACGCCGTAGATGGCGCCGGAGGTGTGCACTTCCAGATCGTTGATCACCACCTGGTTGATCCAGGAATTGCGGAACAGGTCCGGCGCCTGGATCATCACTTCCTCCAGGCCGTCATGGGTGATTTCCCAGATATAATATTTGCCGGTTTCCAGCTGGAATTCGGTGTTGGAAAAACTCAGGTCGCGGGAATCGATGGAGAGTTCGAGCCGCTCGGGTTGCGAGGCCAGATTGCCTTCGGCCTGAACGCTGGCCACGCTCCCAAGCACCATACCTGCCGCACAGGCGGCCACGAGCCAATTTCGCATGAAAATGTCCTCCCCATTTCTGCTATAATTGCCAAAACTTGAGTAGCACGATAATTCGAGCGAGACAATCAAGTCACGGATCGGGCATCGTTTCTTGAGAACGGCGCGGGAAGGACCTGGATGGACATGAGTCATTTCGAAACCGCGCTCCTCGTGGAAAACGTCAGCAAATCCTATGGCGAGGTGAAAGCCCTCCAAGACGTTTCCCTCTCGGTGCGACGCGGGGAATTCGTGGCGCTTCTGGGGCCGAACGGGGCCGGAAAATCCACCCTGCTGCAATTGCTCACCGGGCTTTTCGTCCCCGATAGCGGCCATATCGCCGTGCTCGGCAAGGACATGAGCCGGCAGGCGACTCAGGCGCTGGCAGATATCGGGGTGGTCTTCCAGCAGCAGACCCTCGACCTCGAACTGACCGTGCGGGCCAATCTGCTGTTTCACGCCGACCTGCACGGCCTTGGCCGCGCGCTGGCCCGGGAGCGCATTGCCGCCATTCTCGAGGAATACGGGCTGAGTGACGTCGCCTCGGCGCGGGCCCGCACCCTGAGCGGGGGCAATCGCCGGCGCGTCGAACTGGCCCGCGCCCGCCTCCACCGCCCCAGCGTGCTGCTCATGGATGAGGCGACGGTGGGGCTCGATCCCAACAGCCGGCGCGCGCTGCTCGAAGAAGTGAAGCGCCTCACCACCGAGGAACGGATCAGCGTCCTGTGGACGACGCATCTGATCGACGAGGTGCAGCACGCCGACCGCATGGTGATGCTGGACAAGGGCCGCGTCATCTATGACGGCACCGCCGCCGCCCTGCTCGAACGCGAGGGCAGCGACGACCTCACCCAGACCATCCTCGCCATGATGGGCGGCAAGGGCCCGGAAGTGGTGCTTTCCCGCCCGGCCCATGACGGGCTCGCCTGACCGGCCGCTGGAACCAAGACGCCCTCGCCGCTGTTTAGCGGATTCGGGGGCGCTTCCCCCGATCACCGCGACAGGAGCAGACCATGACCACGCACAAGGTCGGTTATTTTATCGGCAGCCTCGCCAAGGAGTCCATCAACCGCAAGCTCGCCCAGGCGCTGGTACGGCTGGCGCCGCCCGAACTCGACATGGAGGAGATTCCCTTCCGGGACCTTCCCCTCTACAGCTATGACTATGACGCCGACTATCCGCCGGCCGCCCGCGCGCTCAAGCACGCCATCGCCTCGGTCGATGCGGTTCTGTTCGTCACCCCCGAATATAATCGCTCGATCCCCGGCGGGCTCAAGAACGCCATCGACTGGGCCAGCCGGCCCTGGGGGCAGAATTCCTTCGCCCGCAAGCCGTCGGCGGTGATCGGGGCCTCGATCGGCGCCATCGGCACCGCGGTGGCCCAGCAGAGCCTGCGCAGCGTGCTCAGCTTCTGCAATTCGCCGCAGATGAACGCGCCGGAAGCCTATATCCATTTCACGCCCGATCTCATCACCGACAGCGGCGAAGTGACCGTGGCCTCGACCGAGGAGTTCCTGCGCAACTACATGGCGGAGTTCAAGATCTTCATCGCCCGCGTGCTGCAGGTCCTGCCGCGGGACGCCTGAGGAGTGTTTCCAGGATAAGTGGGCACCACTTATCCGGTTCGGAAACGCGACAAGACAAGAACACAGGCGCTGCGCCAAATTTGATTCAGAGTTTTCTCCCAGCCCCTTTGCATCGCCGATAGCAATACCTATATATCGTCGCGCAGTCCGGGCCCCTCTGGCGCAGCGCTCTTGATCGCTACGTGATGTCGGAACTGTTCCAACTTAACATGGAGAAGGTCCGGCGATGGATTTCGCATCATTTCTGTTCTCAGAGTTTCTGGACACGCCTGTCTGGTTCTGGCTCGCCTTTATCGGCGTCGTCACCGCAATCCTGGTGTTCGATCTCGGCTTTCTGCACAAGGAGCAGAAAGAGATCAGCGCCCGGGAGAGCTTCCTGCTCTACGGCATGTACGTGCTCGTGGCCTGTGCGTTCGGCGCCTGGGTCTGGTTCGTGCGCGGCGCCGAGTCGGGGCTCGAATTCTTTACCGGCTACATCATCGAGCAGTCGCTCGCGATGGACAACATCTTCGTCATCGCGACCATCTTCGCCTTTCTGGGCGTGCCGCGGCTCTATCAGTACCGCGTGCTGTTCTGGGGCATTATCGGCGTTCTGGTGTTCCGCGCCATCCTGATCGGCGCGGGCGTGGCCCTGGTCAACGCCTTCGAGCCGATCCTCTTCGTTTTCGGCGCCTTCCTCATCTTCACCGGCATCCGCATGTTCCGCAAGGTCGACGAGGACGACGACATCGAGAACAACAAGATCCTCAAATTCCTGCGCAAGCGCTTCCGCATAACGCCGCAGTTCCACGGCACCAAGTTCCTGGTGCAGCAGCCCCATCCCCAGACCGGCAAGCTGGTCCTGTGGCTGACCCCGCTGGCCGTTGCGCTGATCATGGTCGAGATCGTCGACGTGATCTTCGCGGTCGATTCCGTGCCGGCGATCTTCGCCATCACCCAGGACCCGTTCATCGTCTACACGTCCAACGTGTTTGCCGTGCTCGGCCTGCGGGCGCTGTTCTTCGCCCTTTCCGCCGCCATGGCGCGCTTCCGCTATCTGCAGACCGCGCTGGCCATCATCTTGGTCTATGTGGGCATCAAGATCTCGCTGGTGCCGCTCGGCATCCATATCGACACGCTGCTGTCGCTGATCTTCACCATCGGCACGCTGGTCCTGGGGGTGCTCTATTCCCTCTGGAAGACCCGCAACGATCCGCCGCTGGAGGTGCAGGACAAGCCCGTCGCGGCCAAGGATCTCGAGAGCACCGACGCGCCGCATCCCTGACGGCGGCTTGACGGGTCCGTAAGCCGGACGTACATCTGGAAAACTCAGCGCGGCGCAGGCTTCTGCGCCGCGTCTATTTTTTAGAGTATGTCATGACTTCCACCGCCACAGCGACTCCCCAACCTGTCCGGCAGGCGACCTCCCTTTGGGTGCTGTTCGCCGTCAGCTTCTCCCATCTGCTCAACGACCTGATGCAGGCCCTGCTGCCGGCGGTCTATCCGCTGCTGCGCGAACTCTATGCCCTCGATTTCACCCAAATCGGGCTCATCACCCTGGTCAACCAGCTGACGGCGTCGTTTTTCCAGCCGCTGGTCGGGCTCTATACCGACAAATACCCAAAACCCTTCTCGCTGCCGATCGCCATGTGCTCGACCCTGGCCGGTCTTTTGCTGCTGTCGGTTGCCGACAGCTTTCCCATGCTGCTGGTCGCCGCGGCGCTGATCGGCCTCGGCTCGTCGATCTTCCACCCCGAGGCGTCGCGGGTCTCGCGCATGGCGTCGGGCGGCCGTCTGGGCTTTGCGCAATCGCTGTTCCAGGTGGGCGGCAATGTGGGGACGGCCATCGGGCCGCTGCTCGCCGCCTTCATCATCCTGCCGCGCGGCCAGGGCCCGGTGGCCTGGTTCGCGGGCGTCGCCATCCTGGCCATCGCCGTCCTGCTCGCGGTCAGCACCTGGTACGCCGGGCAGAATGCCAATGCCGGCCCGGCCCCGGTCCTGCGGCGCAGCGCGGCGATCTCGCGCCAGCGCCTCGTCGGCGCCTTCGCGGTCATCGCCGTGCTGATCATGAGCAAGAACGTCTATATGGCCACGATGACGAGCTTTTACGCCTTCTTTCTCATCGAACGCTTCAGCCTCGACGCCTCGACGGCGCAGCTCTATCTCTTCGTCTTCCTCGGCGCGGCGGCGGCCGGCACCTTTATCGGCGGGCCGATCGGCGACCGCGTGGGGCGCAAGATGGTGATCTGGGTTTCCATTCTCGGTCCCCTGCCCTTCACCCTGGCCCTGCCCTATGTGGGTCTGGAGACGGCGATCGTCTTCACCGCGCTGATCGGCTTCATCCTCGCCTCGGCCTTCTCGGCCATCGTGGTCTATGCGCAGGAATTGCTGCCGGGCCGGGTCGGCATGATCGCCGGGCTGATGTTCGGCTTCGCCTTCGGGATCGGCGCGCTCGGCGCTTCGCTGATGGGGGTGGTCGCCGACCGCACCAGCATCGAATTCGTGTTCCGGCTCTGCGCCTTCCTGCCGCTGGCCGGGCTGCTGACCGCTCTGCTTCCCGATACCGGAGACTGACCGATGTCCGACGCGACCGAAAACACCATCACCCTCGCCCGCACCATCGATGCGCCGGTCGAGGAGATTTTCGCGGCCTGGACCGATCCGGCGCTGCTCGAGCAATGGCAGGCCGACCATGTGGAGTTCGAGCCCTTCGAGGGCGGCAGCTTCCGCTTAGAAACCGAGGACGACGCGCAGCCGGGCCGGTCCCTGGTGGTCACCGGCACCGTGGTGAGCTTCGAAGAGGACCATAAGCTGGTCGAGCTCTGGCACCCGGAAGGGGGCGCGCCGGACGAGGACAGCACGCTCATCGTCACCTTCGAATCCCTGGGCGCCGCGCGGACGCGCCTGTCGCTGGTCGAGATCGCCGCCGCCCATGCCGATCCGCAATCGCGGATTTTCGCCATGGAAGCCTGGGACGCCGCGCTCGGAGAACTCGCCGACCTGCTGGAATAGGGCGCGACCCTAAAGCGTGAGGCGCGCGTAAAGGCTTTCGGCCATCTGCTCGGGCTTTTCCGTTTCCCCATGCAGGGTGATGGCGGCGCGCTCGGGCGCTTCGAAGGGGCTGTCGATGCCGGTGAAGTTGGTGATCTGGCCGGCCCGGGCTTTTGCATAGAGCCCCTTGGGGTCCCGCGCCTCGCAGATCGCCAGCGGGGTGTC
>NZ_QQNH01000067.1 GCF_003345525.1 Pelagibacterium lacus | reverse complement strand
ATAGGTGGACGACTTTTAAGCCGCCCGCAGCAGGACAATCCAGCCGCTACCGTGGACTAATTTTGCACCGCCGTTCTCACCTCCCCTTCGGGATATTGTTGTGTCTGGAAAATTCGGCACGGTTGGGACACCTAAGGGGCGCTTACGCGCCATCCCGATTCCGAAAATCATGGATTTTAATGCCGAGCTTGCGGGCCTTGTCGGCGAAATTGTCCTGTATGCCTGTTCCGGGGAATACAATGACGCCGATCGGCAGCACGTCGAGGATGACGTCGTTGCGCTTGAACGGTGCGGCGCGCCCATGCCGGGCCCAATCTGGTACGAAACCGATCTGGGCGACCTTTCGGCTTTCGGCCCATTTCGCGGCAATGAGCTCGGCACCCTTTGAGGATTTCCCGTGCATCAACACCATATCGGGATATTTGGCATGGACCTTGTCCAGCACGTTCCAGATGAGGCGATGGTCGTTGAAGTCGAGGCCCCCGGAAAATGCAATCTTGGGACCGGCCGGCATCATGACTTCGGATTCTGCCTTCTGCCTAGCGGCAAGAAAATCGCGACTGTCGACCAGCGCGGACGTCAGGTGACGGTGATTGACCCGTGATCCTGCACGTGGGCGCCAGGCGGTCCCGGTTTGGTGCTCGTAATGCTCGGCCGCCAGGTCACGCATCAATTCGAACGCGTCCCTGCGTTCGATCAAGGTTTGTCCTTCCGCGGTCAGGCGCTCGAGTTCGCCCGCCTTGACCTCAGATCCGTCCTGCTGACCTGAGAGTCGGCGCTGGCCCTGTTCGTTGTCGTCGAGTTGCCGCTCAATGCGCAGGGTGGATCGATGAAAGACGTTGACCATCGACCAGAGCAGATCATCGAGATCGGGTTCGAGACGCGTGTCGGCAAGCGTTCCGGTAAGAATGTCGAAGATCTCGGTTATGGCGCCAGCAATATCGTCACCATCAGGCAGTGGCCGCGGATCGGGCTCGTCCTGGAATGGACGCCAGCCATAGAGCTGAAGTTCGGTCAGGAGGTGACCGGTCGAAGATGAGGCGTAATGTGGTTCGAGGTCGTTCGCGGTCATGGAATTGCTCCGTCGTCTTGACGTTGCCCCCAACTTTTATCCAGCGTGACGTAGACTCCTGGAGTTGTTTTGGCCCTGCTGAGCCTGGTGGAAGA
>NZ_QQNH01000066.1 GCF_003345525.1 Pelagibacterium lacus | reverse complement strand
TACAGTCAATTAATATTCGACAAAGGGGGCAGTAACATAAAATGGAGTAAAGATAGCCTCTTCAGCAAATGGTGTTGGGAGAACTGGACAGCTACATGCAAAAAAATGAAACTTGAGCACCAACTTACACCATACACCAAAATAAATTCAAGGTGGATAAAAGACTTAAATATAAGCCGTGACACCATTAAAGTCCTAGAGGAGAACATTGGCAGGAAAATCTCAGATATTTCACGCAGCAACATTTTTACTGATATGTCCCCTAGAGCAAGGAATATAAAGGAAAGAATAAACAAATGGGATCTCATCAAAATAAAAAGCTTCTGCATGGCTAAAGAAAACAGTATTAAATTAAAAAGACAACCAACTGTATGGGAAAACATATTTGCCAATGATACCTCAGACAAAGGTTTAATCTCCAAAATATACAAAGAACTTACACGACTCCACTCTAAGAAGACACCCAACCCAATTAAAAAATGGGAAAAGGACTTGAACAGACACTTCTCCAAGGAGGACATACAGAACATTCAGAGACACATGAAAAGATGCTCAATATCACTAGCTATCAGAGAGATGCAAATTAAAACCACAATGAGATACCACTTTACACCAGTCAGAATGGCCATCATAAACAAATCAACAAACAACAAGTGCTGGAGAGGTTGTGGAGAAAAGGGAACCCTAGTGCACTGTTGGTGGGATTGCAGACTGGTACAACCATTATGGAAAACAGTATGGAATTTTCTCAGAAAAATAAAAATTGATCTGCCTTTTGACCCAGCAATTCCACTGCTAGGATTATATCCTAAGAATCCTAAAACATTAATTTCAAAGAACCTATGCACCCCAATGTTCATAGCAGCACAATTTACAATAGCCAAGTGCTGGAAGCAACCTAAGTGCCCATCAGTAAATGAATGGATCAAAAAATTGTGGTACATTTTCCGTGGGCCTTCCAAAATACACAATCGCGGTTCAATTCCCTGTCAGGGCACATGCCTGGGTTGCAGGCCAGTTCCCAGCAGGGGATGCACAAGAGGCAACCACACATTGATGTTTCTCTCCCTCTCTTTCTCCTTCCCTTCCCCTCTCTCTAAAAATAAATAAATAAAATCTTTATTAAAAAATTAAACTAAAATTATTTGTCATACAATTCAGAAATTACTGTGCTCTGTTTAGCGCTGCTTTTTAAAAAAATGTTCAGTTTATCCAAATAATACTTACTGATCTATGCAATGTGCTAGGCAATAGAAAAACAGAAATAAACAAGACCCTTACCTCACA
>NZ_QQNH01000065.1 GCF_003345525.1 Pelagibacterium lacus | reverse complement strand
TGGCCCTCTTTTTGAAGTCTATTTTGTCTGATATGAGTATTGCTACCCCAGCTTTTTTTTCTTGTTCGTTTGCTTGGTAAATTTGTTTCCAGCCTTTCACTTTTAGTCTGTGATGGTCTTTTGTCCTGAGGTGGGTCTCTTGTAGGCAGCATATGTGTGGGTCATGCTTTCCTATCCATTGAGCTATTCTGTGTCTTTTGATTGGAGCATTTAATCCATTTACATTTAAGGTTATTATTGATAGGTACTTATTCATTGCCATTTTTGTACCTGTGTTCCTCTCTGTCTCTCTCTTTTCCTTCCTTTCCTTAAAGCAGTCCTTTTAGTATTTCTTGTAGGACTGGTTTGGTGGCAGCAAATTCCTTTAGATTTCTTTTGTCTTGGAAGCTCTTTATTTGGCCTTCTATCTTGATTGAGAGCCTTGCTGGGTAAAGTAGCCTTGGTTGTAATCCTCTGGTTCTCATTACTTGGAATATTTCTTGCCATTCTCTTCTTGCTTGGAGTGTTTCCATTGAGAAGTCAGTAGCTAACCTTATTGGGGCTCCCTTGTATGTTACTTCTTTTTTCTCCCTTGCTGCCTTTAAGATTCTCTCTTTGTCTTGGAATTTTGCCATTTTGATGATGTGTCTTGAAGTGGGCCTCCTTGGGTTCCTCTTGATTGGGACTCTCTGTGATTCCTGGATTTGTGAGACTTTTTCTCTTATCAAATTAGGAAAATTTTCTCTCATTACTCGTTCAAATACGTGTTCTATCCCTTGTTCTTCTTCTTCTCCTTCTGGTATTCCTATTATTCGTATATTATTACGTTTCATATTGTCTTGCATTTCTCTTAATCCCTCTTCATTCTTTCTGAGCCTCTTTTCCTTTTCTTGCTCTTTCTGTGAGATGCTTTCTACCTTGTCCTCCAACTCACTAATCCTATCCTCCGCTTCATCTATCCTACTTTAGAAACTTTCTACTGTGTTCTTCAATTCGGAAATTGTATTCTTCATTTCCTCTTGTCCCTTGCTGATAGTTTCCATTTCCTTTTTCATGTTGATATAGTTCACAGTGAGATCATTGTAACTTCCCTGTAGTTTCTGGTAGCTGATTGTGAGCTCTTTGAACTTCATAATAACCAGTGCTTTGAATTCACTATCTGATAGTTGATTAGCCTCTATTTCATCTAACATTCTTTCTGAAGTTTCTGCTTTTTGTTTGATTTGGGGATTGTTTCTTGTCTTCCCATTGTTTGAGACTCTTCTTGTTAGTCTCTGCTTCTAAAGTTGTATGTTCTGACCCCCTGGTTTTATGGTGTGAACTTCTGTGGTGGAATGCCTGTGAAATTCAGTGGTGCAGTCTCCTTCCATTATCCTGGTGTTCTTAGC
>NZ_QQNH01000064.1 GCF_003345525.1 Pelagibacterium lacus | reverse complement strand
GACAATGCGTCGGCCTTCCTGCCGATCGTGCGCCGCCTCGAACGCGAGCTTGCCGAGGCGAAAGCCGAGCAAGAAATCCTCGAGCGCATGCGCAAGCGGCGGGACAAGGCCAAGGCTAACTCACTCTCATCCTCGACACCTGACGAATAGGAGATCATCATGATCGAATTCATGCACATCACCAGCCTGGACTCTGCGCTGTCCATCCTGCGCAGCGGGCATTTTCATCCGGTCCGGGGGACGCTCGCCGACGCGGGGCTGAACGGATTGCAGTCGGGCAGGATTGGTTGGAATGAACAGTATTTCACCGGCATCGGCGTCAGGCTCTTTTTCGAATGGTCGGGGCCGGTCGAGATTGGTCCAGGATCGGCGCCCAATGTTCTTTTTGATCAGATGCCGCACCGCGTTTTTGTTCCTGCTGGAACCGAACAGTACTTGCGGTTGACTGGCTTCAGGGCAGCGGCCCTGACTTGGCAGCAGCGCCGTTTCAAAATTCCCTGGTATTGCTTTGGTCCGGCCCGTCGAGAGCGTGCCCGCCGCAGGGCAATGGTTCAGCTCCAGGCCGAGATCGACAGCATTGTCGAAACCAAGCCCTATATCAGCGTCATTCCGTGAGTTGCGATCCTACAGGATGTCACCATCGAACGGCAGCACCATCCGCTCAAGCAGCGACCGCCGCCACTCCAATGCGCCTCCGGAACCATATTCCTGACGCGACCGGCGGTGACCGAAGAAAATCTCGCGCATCTCGCCGTCGATGCCCGCCTCTTTCATGCGATCCTCGAATGAATGGCGGATGCTGTAGAGCGTATGTTTTTGTGACGGAACCAATTTGTTTTCGCGGAGATACTTGTTGATCGCCGCACAGGCCGCTTCCTCCTTTTCCCGGTACCGGGGAAAGCCATTGGGAAATTTCTGGAACGCGAGCAATGCTGCACCGACCAGCGGGATTTCGCGCTCGGATGCAGCCGTTTTCAGTTCCCGCGGTGCCTCGGGGTCATCGCGCTCGACGAAGCTGATATAGGGCACCGGCGCATCCAGATGAATATTGCTTGCATCAAGGTTGCACGTCTCACTCGGACGCGCGCCGGTTTCGATGGTGGCCAGAAGGATCGCCCGCGCCTCTTCGTTCAGCCCCTTGAGAGCGTGTGCATTCAAAATCTTGTCGCGGAGCCACGATGTCGGGAATGCGGGCCGCTTGCCCTTCTTGCGCTCCTCGAAACTCAAGCCGGCAAACGGGTTGAGCTTATTCTCCTCACCCATGAACGCGTGATATTCGCGATAGATTTTTCGGAGCTCTCCAATCTGACGATTGCCTGACGAGGCGGTGTGCGTCGGCTTTTTTCCGTGTTCGGCCGGCGCAATGCGGGCCAGCCAATAGCGATAGAATTTATGTGCGTCGTCCCGAGTAATATCGACGATCGACTTGTCGCCAACGATCTCGATGAAATTGCGGACGGCCCG
>NZ_QQNH01000063.1 GCF_003345525.1 Pelagibacterium lacus | reverse complement strand
CGACAGCGCCTGGCGCAGCGCCTGGGTCTTCATGATGTCGGTATAGGCCGGGCCGTGGTCGAAGGGGTTGATCCCCTGCGCCCGGCCCTCGGGATTGGTGTGGACGCGCAGCTCGAACCCGTATTCCTCGGCCATCCGGTCGCGGAAGGCGATCATCTCGGCGAACTTCCACGTGGTGTCGATATGGAGCAGCGGGAACGGAATGCGGCTGGGATAGAACGCCTTGCGCGCCAGATGCAGCAGAACCGAGGAATCCTTGCCGATCGAATACATCATCACAGGACGCTCGAAACTCGCCGCAACCTCCCGGAAAATCTCAATGCTCTCAGACTCAAGACGGGAGAGATGGGTGACGGCCGAATTCATTGTGCCGCAGCTCCTAGGCCGACTTTCGAAATATGATCCAGGAGGGCATCGTCGCCCAAAGCCCAAAACTGCGGGTTAGCATAGTCGCTGTCATGAACCTGGTTGCACTTCCCGTATTGGAGAGGCTGTGCCTCACAGTCGACTACTGCACCGCCCGCGGCTCGCAACACTGCATCACCGGCCGCTGTGTCCCACTCCATGGTACGACCAAATCGAGGGTAGAGATCGGCGTTGCCTTCAGCAACAAGACAGAATTTCAGCGATGACCCCATGCTGGCGTGATCAATGATTGCAAGCCCCTCAAGACGTGGGTCCCCTTCGCCAGATCCGTGGGACCTGCTTCCGACAAGTGTCAGGCCTTGGCGATGAAGCGATCTAGTCGAAATTTTCAGAGGCGAGGCAATTCTCTCTTCCTCGACCGTCGACACAAACGATCCTGCCTCCATATTACCCCACCAGATGCGCTTAAGCGCCGGGGCGTAAACAATCCCAAGCGTGGGTATTCCATTGTCAATGCGCGCAATATTGACGGTAAACTCACCATTGCGAGAGATAAATTCCTTGGATCCGTCAAGCGGGTCGACCAGAAAGAACGTATCTGTCACTTCCGGTAGATGCCCATTGGCAACAGCTTCTTCAGCGATTACCGGAATATCCGGAAACAGATTAGCAAGCCGCTCGAGAATGATCGCCTCAGCCAAAAGGTCGGCTTCGGTCAGGGGAGAGGAGTCGGCCTTTTCCTCCACAGCTATTGGGCCGCGACTATAAACTTCGAGTATGGCTGCCCCAGCTTCGATTGCGATAGCGGCCAGGGCCATGATATCAGAAGTAGCGGGCCCGCCGGTGTTGCCTGAAAGGCATTCATTCATACTCGTCTCCATGCGGCTTCATCGCCTTGGCGCTTGTCGTCGATACTACCCAGCTTGCTGGGCTTTTCGGCCTCAATCGCAATTAACGTTTGAGCGGTCAAGTTTCTTCTGCGGATCGTGTCGTAGTATCGAGTCTATTTGGCGTTTAGGTGAACTTGAGCACCTTTGGTGATAAATTGCCAGCCTTGAGCCACCAATAGTACGTTAGAAAATCGATTGCACGTTCCGCATGCGCTGGAGCGCACCCTATTTTGGCCGTGACGTTGCCCCCAACTTTTATCCAGCGTGACGTAGACTCCTGGAGTTGTTTTGGCCCTGCTGAGCCTGGTGGAAGA
>NZ_QQNH01000062.1 GCF_003345525.1 Pelagibacterium lacus | reverse complement strand
ATAGGTGGACGACTTTTAAGCCGCCCGCAGCAGGACAATCCAGCCGCTACCGTGGACTAATTTTGCACCGCCGTTCTCACAACCGACCAATCACGTATCCCAATCTTGCCGACGACGCGGCCGCCTTTATGGATGCAGTCGGCGTCGAGAGGGCTGATGTATTCGGCTACTCGATGGGGGCTGCCGCCGGGCTCCAGCTAGCCATCCGCCATCCGGAAAAGGTCGATCAACTCATCGGTGCCTCGATTGCCTATGATGCGACCGGCTGGCAGCCAGCTTTCCGGGAGATGATCCCCACCATGTCTCCGGAGATGTTCGTTGGCGGCCCGATGGAGGCCGAATGGCAAAAGCTCGCGCCAAACAAGGATGGGTTTAATGATCTCGTCGAGAAGCTAATCGCGCTGGAAAAAGAGCCTATGGCCTGGGAAGCCGATGTCAGGGCACTTCAAGCACCGGTGCTCATTATCGCGGGCGATGCCGATGTCTCAACACTCGAGCATAGCGTTTCGATGTTCCGGCTTTTGGGAGGAGGCGTGATGGGAGACATGGGCCAACCGCTCCCTGGATCGCGCCTTGCGATCCTGCCGGCGACCTCGCACACCGCGGTGATCAATCAGGTTGACCTCTTGCACAGCTTTATCGAGCCATACCTCCAGAGTGAGACACCGGCGGGATTCATGGTACAGGAGTAGCCAGCAGAAACGTGTCGCCCCCTCTGGCTGAACAGCGATTTGGGGCGCAATGGCCGGCGCGGGTTGACTGTCTGCGCGTCCATATAACCACCTTTCGCGCCGCAAGCGGACCGGCAGGAAACCACCCAGATGGCCTTTGACGGCGGCCAAAGCGGACTGGCAGGTTTCGGGAAATCAAAAGTGCGGTCTGAACGGCGGGAATGGGGGCGCGAAGCGGTCATTGCGCGAAAGTGAAAAGGTGTATGTGGAAGCGTGCAAAGTCGCGTACTCAAACCCGAATGACGAGACTGGGTACGGCGGTGGCGCCAAGCGTCACACAGAAACCATCAGCGAATGTCGGTATCGGTAGTTGCGAGCCCCCGCAACCAAAAATCAGTAATGATTTCATGTGATTAGCCCGGTTATGCCGGGCTTTTTCATGTGCCGACAACGGTAGTCCGGGCATGACAGGCAAAGCCAAGTGATTCCAACGGTTTCCACTGTTTCCACCTGCCATTCCCAAGCGTTCCTATATCTTCCATGTCACACGGTTGGCACACGGAAGGGCAGGTAATGTTCTGGATTTGTGCATGGATGCGTGGCAGGGCCATAGACGACCAAAGGGAGCCGCGAAGCTCCCTTGGCACGTAGTGCCCCTTGCGGGGCAACGGACACCCTCTCAGGGCCGCATGTGATCTCTATATAGCAGCGGGCCACTCTGATTTCAACGGAATCCGATTCATTCCGTTCCAGATGGCAACTTGGGCAGCCAGTCCAGCACCTTCGCCAGCATCTCGTGAAACTCGTCTTCCGGCATTCGGACGATGCCCTTCTTATCAGGGAGAAGACGACTGACGGCTACCGTGGTCGGCTTATCGCAAATCGCCCAAGCTGCCCGGCCGTCGATCGTCGTGCGTAGCGGGAAAGCCGCCCGGTTGTCCGGCTGGGCCTGCGTGGAGCAAGGCACCACCGTCACGGCTCCATATAGCGTGGACCTGAAGGAAAGAACGATGACAGGGCGGCGCTTCCAGAATTCCGGCAGTTGAGCGTCCTGGGTTAGAACGGCGGTGCAAAATTAGTCCACGGTAGCGGCTGGATTGTCCTGCTGCGGGCGGCTTAAAAGTCGTCCACCTAT
>NZ_QQNH01000061.1 GCF_003345525.1 Pelagibacterium lacus | reverse complement strand
GCCCAGCGCATGATCGTTTGCGATTTGGCTTCGGCCCGGATCGGCCATGACGGCCCCGCGGCCCTCGACGGAGTTCCGTGTTGATCGCCGACCTCGTGCAGCCTTTCGGTACGCCGATCGTCGCGGGGGGCATTGCGCTGCTGCTCGTCGCCTTCGCCCGCGAATGGCGCTCGCCCGAAGTCAGCGCCTCGGTCGCCGTCTCGGTGTTCATGGTTCTGGGGCTGATCTCGGTCGAGGACGTGCTGGGCGTCATGTCCAACAGCGCCCCGGTCACCATCGCCGCCATGTTCGTCATATCGGCGGCGCTCATGCGCACCGGCGCGCTGGAGGCCTTCGCCCGGCTGGTGACCGCCCGCGCCCAGACCCACCCCTATCTCACCATGATGGTCTTTCTCATCGCCATCGCGGTGATGTCGGCCTTCATGAACAATACCCCCCTGGTCATGCTGATGATCCCGGTGGCCGTTTCCATGGCGCGGGTCATGGAGACCTCGGCCTCCAAGCTCCTCATCCCGGTCTCGTTCGCCGCCATTCTCGGCGGCACGGGAACGCTGATCGGCACCTCGACCAATATCCTCGTCGACAGTGTTGCCCAGCAGCGTGGGCTGGCGCCCTTCCACATCTTCGAGATCGCCCCGGTGGGGATCGTGGTGGCGGCGGCCGGCATCGTCACCCTGCTGCTGTTTCGCGGCCTGCTGCCCGACCGCAATGGCAATGCCCAGCTCACCGCCCCCGATGCCAACAAGAAATACGTGCTCGAGGCGATGATCGAGGACGATTCCCCCCATGTGGGCAAGAAGACCCGCGACGTCGCGGCCTTCAGCCGCGCCGACCGGCAGTTGATCGACGTCATCCGCGCCAACATCTCGCTGCGGCGGCACATGAATGAGGTGGTGCTGCAACCCGGCGACGTGGTGGTGCTGCGCACTTCGGTTGCCGAACTGCTCTCCATGAAGGAGGAGGGCGACCTCACCATGCGCGAGGCCCAGCACATGCAGTCGCTGGGCACCCGCCCCTCCTCGGTGGTCGAGGTCCTCATCAGCCCCAATACCGGCGTTTTGGGCAAGACCCTGCGCCATTTGCGGCTGCGCCGCCGCTATGGCGTCTACCCAATCGCGCTGCATCGGCGCGGCTCCATCCTGTCCGAGCGCTTCGAGACCGCCCCGCTCGAAGTCGGCGACACGCTGATGATCGAGGGGGCGTCCGAAGACCTGCAGCGTCTCGTGGAGGATTACGACCTGGTCAACGTCTCCGAACCCACCGAGCGCGGGTTCCGCCGCGCCAAGGCGCCCATCGCCATCGGGGTCATGCTGGCCGTGGTGGTCGGTGCCGCGCTGGGTCTGATGCCCATTGCCGGGCTGGCGGTCATCGGGGCGGCCGCCGTCCTCGTGTCGCGCTGCGTCGAGGTCGACGAGGCCGTGCAGGCGGTCGACTGGCGGGTGCTCGGGCTGATCATTGCCATGCTGGCCGTCGGGGTGGCCATGGACAATGTGGGGCTGGTCGACGATATCGTCGACGCCCTGGCCCCGGTGCTGATCACCGCCTCCCCGCTCTTTGCGCTGGGGGTGGTCTATCTTCTCTCCTCGGCGCTCACCGAGGTGGTGACCAACAATGCGGTGGCCGTCATCGTCACCCCGGTGGCCATCGGGCTGGCGAGCGGGCTCGGGGTCGATCCGCGCCCCTTCGTGGTGGCGGTGATGTTTGCGGCCAGCGCCAGCTTCCTCACCCCCATCGGTTACCAGACCAACACGCTGGTCTACAGCGCCGGCGGATACAAGTTCTTCGATTTCGTCCGCATCGGCGCGGTGATGAACGTCGTCGTCTTCACCGCAGCCATGATCATGATCCCAATCGTCTTTCC
>NZ_QQNH01000060.1 GCF_003345525.1 Pelagibacterium lacus | reverse complement strand
TCATCTCGCTGACCAGGGCGGCTGCGGTGGTAAAGCCGACGGACAATCCCCTCTGGCAGGCTGCCAGGCCAAGACCGATCGCAACATGGGTCTTGCCCGTGCCACTGGGTCCGAGCGCGATAACATTCTCGCGCCTTTCGATCCATTCGCAGCGCGCCAGTTCCAGCACCAGCATCTTGTTAAGCTTGGGGATGGCGGCAAACTCGAAGCTGTCGAGGCTTTTGGCGGCCGGGAACCGGGCGGCCTTGATGCGACGCTCGACCATGCGCCGTTCCCGGTCGATCAGTTCGAGTTCGACAAGTCGGGCAAGATAGCGGACATGATCCACGTCCTCGAGCGCGCATTGGCGGGCAAGCTTGTGGTGCTCGCGCAGGAAGGTCGGCAGCTTGAGCGCTTTGAGGTGGCTGGCAAGCAGGAGTTCGGGAGCATCGCTGCTCATGCCAGTTCCTCCTCGCGGTCCAGCAGACCCATATAGGCCTTGGCCGAGGTCGTCTCGACACTGGCTCTGGGCAGATAGGGGTAGATGGCAAGGTCGAGCCTGGGTGGCCGGCGTTCGGCCCGGCACAGGACGAGATGCTTGATGGCATCGAAGCTTATGGCGCCCAGGTGCAGCGCCTGCTTTATGGCCGCATGCAGGTCGGCCAGATCGAAGCTTTCCAGAAGACGCAACACTTGCACATAGGCGCGCCGGCCCTGCTTGCCCATCCGCGCTTCCATCAGGCGACGCAGTGTGGCGAACGCCTCGGGAAGTTCCCAGCCCTGGAGCGGGGCCGCCTGGTCGAGCGCATTGATCTTGTGCTCGATCAGCGGCAGGTAATGCAGTGGGTCAAAGACGATGTCTTCGCGCCCATAACTGCGCGGATGACGGGCGATGGTCTCCCCGCCGCAGCCGATCACCACCTCATCGACATAGCCACGGATCCAGGCGTCCTGATGGCCATAGGCAACAGGGACGGAATAGTCGTTGGTTCTGTAGCGCACCAGCGCCTGGGAGGAGACCCGGCCGCTGGCCTGGTCGCAGGCCTCGAAGGGCGATGCCGGCAGCGGCCGCATCGCCGCCAGATCGCGTTGCAGCCGTTCGCCGATCGTCTCGCTCTCCCCGCGTAGCCGATCGCCCTGGCGCCTGCGGCACTGCTCCTCGAGCCACAGGTTGAACGCGTCCCAGGTTGCAAACCGGGGGATCGGCACCATGAAGTTGCGGCGGGCATAGCCCACAAGTCCTTCAACACTGCCCTTGTCATTGCCCTTGCCGGGGCGGCCATAACGGTCCCGGATCAGGTAGTGGGACAAAAACCCGCTGAACAGCGTTGCCCGCTTGCGCGTGCCGTCAGGAAGAATTTTTGCCACCAGGCAGCGGTCGTTGTCGTAGACGATCGATTGCGGCACTGCGCCCAGAAAGGCGAACGCGTGGATATGGCCGTCCACCCATGCTTCAGCCACAGCTGCCGGATAAGCCCGGACATAGCAGGCGTCGCTGTGGGGCAGATCGAGCACGAAAAAGTGCGCCTTCTGTTCCACCCCGCCGATGATAACCACAGCCTCCCCGAAATCGGCCTGTCCATGTCCGGCAGGATGGGCCAGCGGCACAAATACTTCCTGACCGCGCCGGTCCCGCTCGCGCATGTAGTCCTTGATGATCGTGTAGCCGCCGGCAAACCCATGTTCGTCACGAAGGCGATCAAAAACGCGTTTGGCCGTATGACGCTGCTTGCGCGGGACCGCCCGGTCCTCGTCAAGCCACCGATCAATGATCGCGATGAACGCGTCCAGCTTCGGGCGTCGCACCGGCGCCTGCCGCCGATAGCCCGGCGGAATAGAATACGCCATCATCTTGCGAACCGTATCGCGCGAGATGCCGAAATGCCTGGCTGCTTCGCGCTGGCTCATGCCGCCATCGCAAGCCAGACGAACCTTCAAATATAAGTCCACGGTGTAGATCCCTCGTCCCTCCCGCACAAATTGCAGAAGGAAAATAGGTGGACGACTTTTAAGCCGCCCGCAGCAGGACAATCCAGCCGCTACCGTGGACTAATTTTGCACCGCCGTTCT
>NZ_QQNH01000006.1 GCF_003345525.1 Pelagibacterium lacus | reverse complement strand
ATAGGTGGACGACTTTTAAGCCGCCCGCAGCAGGACAATCCAGCCGCTACCGTGGACTAATTTTGCACCGCCGTTCTCATGGGGATCAAAGCTTCTGCGCTTCGGCGGCCAGTGCGGCTTCCAGAATTGCAATTTGGGCTCGGACTTCGAATGGCTGCCTGTAGGGATCGCCAACGAGGTGAAGTGGCAGGAGAGGAGGAAGGCGTTCAGCGGGCTCGTCCCTGACTATCTCGTCGAGCCACAAAAACGCCCTGTCGTGGTCGGAAAGCCGTTCAAGTGCTTTCCGTGCCATCTTTACGATTTCGTCGATGTGCTTCCGCTTTAGCGCGGTTTGAGCGGCCTGACGCTTTTGAAGCTGCCGCAACTTCTTCAGAGCTGTGAGGGCGCTTTCGCGGGTGGAGAGGTAGCCCTTGACCGGGCCGGGTAGGCCCGCCTTATTGACCGCGTCGAAGCGGGCGATATCCTCATCTTCCGCTTCGAGCTGGGTCTCCCAGAACCGCGCATAGAGATCAGGTCCTAGCAGTTCGAGCAAAGCATCATTGGCAAGGGGATTCCCGCCATTCTTGAGGGTAATCAGCAGGGATTCCACCTGCTGACGCCAGAGGTCATTCGTCATAATAGATTTTCCTTGAGAAACCGCGCGACGAGGCACATTCGCGCCCCGTCGCTATCGTGGGCGTGGTTGCTGTTAGTTGGAGGCTTTGGCCTTCAGCTGGGCTTCCAGCTGAATGATCTTGGCATCCTGACGCGCTAGTTGTCGGCGACGAAGGGCCCCCTCATTGGCGACCGCCTGCTTCCGGGCCAGCTTCTCCACCTGTCCCGCAGTGGAGTTGATGAACCCGCGAGGGATGAAACGACCTTCGTTCCATTCCCCCCACATGGCGGCCAGCTTGCCCTCCACGGGCGTGCCCAACAGGTTCTCCGGCTTCAGGGAAATCTCGGCGGGTGCGGGCTCCGACAACAGCAGATCAAGAGCGGCTTGTGCCGCCGTGTGGTCGGGACCAGTTCCATGGTTCTGCTGGTCCTGCTTGCGGATGCCGTCGAGCTTCTTGCCGTATTTGCCCGAGAAGGTCTCGATGAACTGCGCTACGTCCGCAGGTGGGATATTGTGCTCATCAAGATAGCGCAACACAGGGGCGTAGGCGTTGGCGGTCGGGTCAACGACAAACTTTCCCTTGTCATCGAAATGGCCGAACAAAAGCTTGCAGAACGGCAGAAACTCGTTCTGCTCGTCCTTGGCCCACGCAATCCCGCGATCGGCCAACAAACGCAAGAGGAAGGGGCGGTTCTCGTCTGACCCAAGCACGGTGCACATCCCGAGGGCTTGGCCCAAGGTAATGTAGGTTGCAACGCGTTTCTGGACCTTCAGGGCCTCCACGGCTTCCTTGTGCTCGGTCTCCTGCCGCAGGACCTCTCCGCTGAACGTGTCAACGAATTGGCGGAAATCGTCGTAATCGCTGAATTTGCGGACAGTCTCATCGAGTGTCGGGGAGGCAGCAGTGGTGGTCTTGTCGCTCTTTTTCTGGCTCATTTTGAGTCCTTTCAAAACGTAGGTTTGAAAGGTGGGCCGTTGCTCTCAACGCGAAACGGCTCACCCGCCCGACGACATGTCGGGACTTAGGTGAGCCGCTTGCGGAGCGATCTCGTTTGGTGCCGCCTCCATACTGAGCGTTCCTACTGTTTCAACAGCAGCCCCATGTCTGGGGAGGGCCGAAGCCGCTTCTTATCGAACGCCACCCTCTCGGGTTGCACCTGTGCTTGCCCTATGGTTGGTGACCGAGATCATTACTCCCCAGAGCCCATCGGCGTCTGAAGAAACCATGTCCGCGAGCGGACCCATAGGTTGGATTCGGGGTTGAGCCACCCCTTCTGACTGAAATAGCGCAGCATAATAGACCGCGCTATTCCCGTGACCAGCATCAGGTCACGCCACGAGAGAGGAAATATCACGAATTCCACAGCGTGCAACGATACTGTATAATTATGGTTAACAAGAATCGGTTTCTCCCATAATTACTAATCATGGGAGATAATTGCTTTCCACGTGCTCGGCTATAACAGTTCGACTGCTGCCCGCATCATGTCATCGCGCACGTCAATATAGCGCTGGGTCGTGGTCAGGTTTCGATGCCCAGCCAATGTCATGATCACTTTCGGTGACACCCCTGAGTGCGCAAGCTGGGTGATGAACCAGCGACGGCCAGAATGGGATGATGCACCATCGAGGCCAGCGGCCCGATAGAGCTGGCCCATCAGCTGACAGAGCGTATTCGGGGAGAACGCGGTGCGCTTCTGGGTGAGCAGGAACGGACGATCCCGATCCCCATGATTACTAATTATGGCCTCGCGGTAACGGATCACCTCCCGACGCAGGCGTTCGCTCATGAACACGACGCGTTCATGCCCGCCCTTCGCGATTCCGGCGCGAACCCGAAGCTGCTCGCGCACATCGCCATTGGGCTCGAATACGTCCCGCAGGATCAACCCGGCGATTTCCCCAACCCGCAAACCTGCGAGGTGCGACAGCATTAACGTCATGCGATCACGTGCTGCATGTTTGCGCTGCGCTACCACGGCCAGCAGGCGTTTGAATTCGGGATCGGTGAGCACTCGGGCTTGGCGCATGGGAAGCTCATGGTTTGTTGCGGTCTGTTACAAACCATGATGATGTCGTTGCCCCGCCCCCGCGACCGAAGAATTGAAATCTCCCGAAACGCCAAGAAATGCGGGCGTTTCAGCGATTTTGGGGACCAAATAAAATACGCATTATGTGATGTTCGCTTGGTCGACGCCTCCGATCAGTCCACCAACGACTTATACCGGACATTCTGGTTTCGACGCCTTTTCGGACGTAGCAACTCTTCCTGATAGGACCCGAAAGCCGTCATTCATCCATGGTTGCATTAAATGCGCAAAACACCCCCCTACTATGATGGTTTGAATCATCGGTTTCCGAGGCAATGAGATCGGACACGACCGCCCGAGCAGATTGTGTCGGCAGAAATCTCGTACTCAGGGCTCGTTGCGCAAGTCGGTAGGGGTCTTGTGCCACGCCCGCCGCATCGTAGCGGTCATATGGCTATTGCTTGAGAAGCCAACGGTCCGTGAAATTTTTTCCAGCGGCATGTCGGTACTGACGATCAAATGGCGGGCAAGCATGAGGCGGCAGCCGATGATGTACTGATGCGGCGATTGGCCGGCAGTCTGCCTGAAGGCCCGCGCGAGTTGGCTTGGCGACAGCCCGGCAATGATGGCCAGCTGTTTCAACGTCAAGGTTTCATTCAGGTGGCCATGAATAAAGTCGTTGATCCTGCGCCAGGTCGAGGGAGCCATTCCGCCGGTAAACCGGCGGGGTGGACTGGGTCGCAACGACGAATAATTGCGCAGGAGGTGAATGCTGAATGCGGTGATCAGGGCGTCGAGATTTTCACGCCAGGCCAGCTCGCGATTTTCGATTTCATACCGCATGTTGCAGGCCAGTTTATGCGCCTTGCGGTCGGTATGACCGAGCGTGGGCGGATGAAGCTCGAACGTCTCGTTATCGAATTCCATGCCGGCCAGATCACGGAGCCGCTCTGGTTGGACGGCGACCAAAAGGCTTTGCTTTTCCTTGCGCCAGCGCGCGAAGAGCTCCGATTGGTCCGGGACAATCTCGAGTGAACCCATAGGCGCCATGCCTATGGCTCTGCGATCGCTGTTGAGCCCAATCTCGCGGCCAGGCTGAGGATTGAACATGATGATCATCATGTGTGCTGGCGCTTTAAACTCGATCGTGTCGGGGCCGGTATGCGTGCGGGTGACCGCACCCCCGTCATGTTGAAACTTAGGACCCCATGCCTCCGGTATACTCGACAGCATTTCTTCGCGCCTCCCCGACAAAAGCAGATATAACTGGTCTGACACCTCCCAAATTGTCGCGCCGCGGACAGACTAGCAAAGAATCGCCGATTGTCACGATCGGCGCATAAAAGCTTCGATTCTGACAGAGTTCGTATTGGCTTGTTCGATATTCGGATGGATCATTTGCACTGACCGCATGTTTGCGACCGGCACGCGGGTCGCCAGCGGCAATCAACACGCGCAAATTCCGCGCTCTTGCAACAAATTCAGGATCGAGATTGATGGCAAAACATTTCCATGCTCTGGCCGCCGTCGTGGCAATCCTTGCTCTTGCTGCGTGCAGCAGCACGTCGGAAAATGTCGTTTTTGACGCACCGCCCGAGCCGGGCCAAACGACGTTCACGGGCCCCAACGATGGCCCGCCCGAACCCGGGCAGACCACGATGCAGGGTGGTGATGATGCCATTCCCGAACCGGGGCAAACGATTTTCGAATAATACTCCTGGTTTGATCATCGAGAAGGGCATTAACCGATACCGCCCTTTTCGACCAAGGAGGCAAGATAATGAAGCAACTTCTTCCGGTGGCCCTGGCTGCAATCGCCCTCGGTCACAGCACGAGCGCCCCCGCTCAAGACCTGGTCCCTGGACAGGCCGCCGGCTTCGTTGACCGGTTCTGCGAGACGCTCGTTCCGGCGGTAGCGGACTACGATCCCAATGCGTCAGGCGCCTGGCCGCCGGACGACCCCGCGGTTTTCGGCCCTTTGGTGACCGCCGATCTGGCGGCCATGATCGAAAATGCGCTCGCCCATAATGCAGCGTTCGAGAACGAAACCGGGGGCAAGGGTCTGCTGGGCGATGGCGTGCCCTGGACATCGGTTCAGGATGCCGCGTCGGACTGCACGGCGGGCGCGATCGTGGAAACGTCTGCGAGCGCAGAAGTTGCCGTGCGCTACAGCTATGCCGATGCTCCCGGCGAGGGCTGGTCCGACAAGCTCATACTGACTCAAGATGGGGAGAAATGGCATCTGGAAGATATTCGCTATGGCGAAGATGGCCGGACCAGTCTCAGAGCCGTGCTCGCTCAAGCCCTTGAACAGTAGTTTTGACGGTGCGCGGCGCTGATTGTGGAAAACAACCCTGTCATATTCCATGCATAATAATGCTTGAAGCTGGTTGCGGCCAAAAACCGCTCCTCCTAGACTGATATCGGGCCGTCTTCAGGGTCTGAAGGTTTTACGTAAGGATTTAGCTATGTTGAAGACAATTCGATTTTGCCAGAGTGCTGCCGTCCTATCCCTGATGTTTGCTTCCTCGGCAGCGATCGCGCAAGATGATGCCTGCGATTCGCTCGATACCGCGATTACCCTCGCGGTCGCGCAGGAATACGCACCGCTGGTCGCCGAGACCGCCGGAACGACGCCGGAGGAAGTGGAGTTTCTCTCGTTCATGAGAAGCGACAATTGGAGCGCGGTCTATGCCGCAGTTCCGACTGCCGATCCGGGCTACTTCTTTTTCGAAGATGTGGACGGACAAAACCAGTTCAAGGACGTTTGGGGTGGAGTTGCCGACGCTTCCGAGCGCGATGAGCAGATCGCCTTTGCCGAAGGCCTCGGCGCTCCTGCCGATCTGGCCGCCTGCTTTGCCGATCACACCGCGATCATCGAAGAATGAAGCAATAGGAGGCTGGGATGGGTATGCGTTCCGTTGTCATTGTTTTGGCCTGCGCCATGGCATGGGGAATGCCTCCGGCAGTCGCGCAGTCGGCTACCGAAGTGAACGAAACGCTCGACACGCTCTTTGGCGAGCACGAGCGCCCCGAAACCTTTTTTACCGAACTCCAGCAGGCCGTGACCAATGATGATGCGGATGCACTGGCCCAGATGGTTGCCTATCCGATTTCGGTAACGATCGATGGAGAGAGCGTGGAGATCGCCGGCGAAAGCGAATTCGTTACCGATTTCGACCAGATATTCACGTCCGATGTCAAAGACGCGGTAACGAGCCAGAGCTACGAGACGCTGTTTGCCAATTGGCAGGGCGTCATGATCGGGGATGGCGAAGTCTGGTTCTCCATTGTGGACGATGCGCCAAGGATCACTGCGATCAACAATTAATTGCGTACGCTAAGAGCCGGCCCCTTTGCTCGTTTCGAGCAAAGGGGGAATGGCCTGAACAAAATCACTTCGATCGCAAAACCTGAACATCCGGGCGGACCACTGCCTCCCCGAATTATTGGCCGACGCCGTTGAGGGCAGAATGGGGGACTTTCGATGACAGCCACACTTTGGAGCGTTCAACCGGCTCCAGCGGCCACGCCCGCTATGGATCGAGTAACGCCCGACGCGTGGACAAGTCCGGCCGGGGTCTGGTCGACTGTCATTTCGCTGATCGTCGTTTTCGCAATCACCATCCTCGTGATGATGGTGTTGGGAGATGCCGGATTTTCCCAACTCGATCTCTACGTGGCGATCGGGCTGACCACACTGGTTCCCTATCTCCTTTGGATGCGGCTGCTGGTCAGGTTCGATCCCTGGATCCCCAGAGCGCGCAAGCTTGTCTTTCTGGCCATCCTCTGGGGCTGCATTCCCGCGGTACTCGCTTCGGTTTTCATGGAAACCGAACTCGACGGAGTGGTGACCGAATTGGGAGAGGCCAGTCTGGGTCTAATGGTGGTGGCTCCATTTTCCGAGGAGTTGGCCAAGGGGCTGTTCGTCGTCCTCGTCTATATTTTCGGCCGGCGGCATTTGCGCGGGCCGTGGGACGGCCTCTTCGTGGGCGCATTGGTCGGCGCGGGGTTCGGATTTGCCGAGGACATTGGCTATCTGGCCAATGCCTTCAGCGATGGCGGCGTCATCGGCCTGATCGTGAACTATGTTCTGCGGGAGGTATTTACGGCGCATGCCCATCTCGTGTTTACCGCCTGCACGGGGCTGGCTGCCGGTCTTGCCGCGCGGCACGGGCTTTCGATGGGCCATGGCCTGGTCTGGATTGGGCTGGGTTTTCTCGCAGCGTTCGCGTTGCATGCCATGTGGGACACCAGCACGGCCGTACTGCCGTCTGGCGAGACCGTCATGCTTTTTGAGCCGATCATCCAGGGCGCCGTATATGCCGCTATCGCCATCGTCGGGTTGAGTATCCTGCGGCGCCGCGAGGATAAAATGCTGACGGCCCGTCTTGCAGAATACGCCGAGGCCGGCTGGTTCAGTGCCGAGGAAATCGCGTCGGTCGCCGATCCCAAAGCAAGACGAGCTGCCGTCAAGCGAACACGCCGCATGCCTGCGCTGCGCCGGCAAGCCGTCCGTCTCCTTTTTGCCGCCCAGACCCTGCTGGCGCTCAACAGGGAGAAGGCGTTGATGGCGAAAAATCAAATAGACCACACCGAAGAGGAAGACGTCCGGCTCCGCAAACTTGTTGTGTCCGCGCGCGCCATGGGCACGGATTGAGTGCATCTGGCCAGGATCTCGGAGTAGTCCCAGGCGAATGGAAGGCATGAATAATTATTTGGATTCATCCCCGCACGGATCTTTCGCCGGCGGAAGGATTTTGGGTTTTCTGATCATCTTGCTCGGCTTGTTGATCTGCGGGTCGACACACGCGCAAGAGGGAGGCGAAGCAGGGCCGCTCCGGGTTGGAGTCTATGTCAGTCCGCCCTTTGTCGACACCGTCGGAGAGACGGCCTACACCGGCATGGCCATCGATCTTTGGACCCAGATCGCACAACGCCTCGGTGTTACCTTTGAGTACGAAGAATATCCCACTTTTCGCCATCTCTTGCAGGCCACCGCCGACGGCACAGTCGATGCGGCGGTAACAAATCTCACCATTACCCACAATCGGGCCGAGGTCGTGTCCTTCACCCAACCCTGGTATGACGCAGGCCTACGGCTCATGGTCCCAGAAGAAGGCGGCGCGAGCGGATGGGACGTCATTTCCGGGCTTGGCGATGCAGGGCATCTGCGCGCCTATGCCTGGCTGGCCATCGTTATCCTTCTCGCCACCCTGGGCCTGACATTGTTCGACAGGAAGTTCGATCCCGATTTCCCCAAACGCTGGCGGGAAGGAGTGGCCGAAAGCTTCCATCACGTCATGTCCATTGCAACGTCCGGGAAAACGGCGCGCAAGAACCTGTTCGGATGGGTCGGGCGGATCTGGCAGGCTTTGTGGTTGGTGGTTGGGGTCGCGGTCATTGCTTATGTCACCTCATCGGTAACGAGCGTAATGACCACCGTTTCATTGACACGCGGAATCAATTCGCTCTCGGATATGTCTGACAAGACAGCGGCCGTCTTCACCGGCAGCGTGGCGGAAGACTATATGCGCGAATTGGGACTCTCTGCGCGGGCCTATGACAATATCGCGCTTTCGGTTGCGGCCCTGGAGGCCGGCGAGGTGGACGCCATCGTGGGCGATGCGCCGATCCTCGAACATTATGTGCTCAACAATCCCCAGGATCAGCTCGCCGTTGTCGGCAATATCTTTCATCCCGACAAATATGGTTTTGCCTTTCCCTTAGGGAGCGAACTGACGCGTGCGGTAACGTTGGAAATCCTCGCTGCCCAGGAATCGGGAGCGCTGGAAGCCCTGAAACAGCGCTATTTCGGCTCCGGACAGTGATAATCTGCCCAAAACAGGACCGGATGCGCTCCGCAGTCTTTGAGGGCTAGAAAAGGTTCAACATATGGATGCTGCTCCTGAGGTTTTGCCGAGCGAGATGGTCTTCGTTCATATCCGCATCATTGTCGGCATGGTGCTCGGGATAAGCCTGGCGCGGCTGGTGAACGGAGTGATGCGGTACGTGCAGCATCCTGGCCGCGAGCAAATGTATCCGATCCATATGGGCTGGGTCCTGTTCACCTTTCTGTTCATCGTCCATTTCTGGTGGTTCGAGATTGCCCTCTCGATGCTCCACCAATGGTCGTTTTCCATCTATCTCTTCCTGATCTGCTATGCCGGTATTTTCGCGATGCTGGCTTCGCTGTTGTTCCCCGATCGCATCGACGAGTACGGAACGTTCAAAATCTATTTTCAGGAACGTCGGCGATGGTTTTTCGGCATCCTGCTTTTAATGATCGTGCTCGACAGCGTGGATACCGTCATTAAGGGCCCCGAATATTTCAGCAAACACTACAATTGGGATTACCCTTTACGTCAGGGTGTCCTGGCGCTGGGCGCCATTGGGGCCATGATCTGGAAATCGGAAAAATATCACGCCGTGTTCGTCGTGTTCGCGGTCATCCTTCAGATCGTCTGGAGTCTCACCCTTTTCGAATTTCTCTAACTCCGGTGCCCTGAATCGTGGCGGATACTCTTCATCATTTCATAGAGCAGTTCGGACTTGTGGCGATTTTCATCGGCTGTCTCCTCGAAGGAGAGACGGTGGCGATCCTGGGCGGCTTCTTCGCCCATCAGGACGTTCTCGTGCCCTGGCAGGTGTTTGCGACGGTCTATGTCGGTGCGTTCTGCGGCGATGCATTGCTCTTTCTGGTCGGGAAGCATTTCTCCGGCGCCGCCTTCGTGCACCGGCTCGAGGACAAACCCGCCTTTGCCTATGCGCAACGCATGGTGCGCAAATATCCTACGCTCTATGTCCTGCTCAATCGCTATGTCTATGGCCTGCGCATGATCGGCGGGGTCGTCGCGGGACTGGCCGGGATCGGGACGATGAAATTCCTGCTGCTCAACGCCGTTGCGACCCTGATCTGGGCCAGCATCTTCACCGGTATGGGCTATGTGTTCGGCACGGCCGCGGAACAGATCATCGGTTCGGAACTGGCAAGGCACCAACGCCTTCTGGTTGCCTTAGGCGTCGCCGTGCTGGTGGTCCTGGTTGGGCTTGTTTTCATGCACCGGATGCGGCGCAAGGCCGTTCGGCGCGATTAGGCCATAGAGCCTGATCGGTGCGGGGGAACGACATCTCTGTTTCCATGCAGTCCAGTTGCTGCCCCCTATCGATGGAACGGTGACGAGTAATGGCATATCAGCCCCGTTCTTAGGGAAAATGGTGTGGCCACTCACCTGGTCGTCCAACAATTCAGGAACCAGCAGGAGAGCAATGTCTTGAGCGTGTGCTGACATAGAAGGAGGCCCACATGCAGCCGGTTACTATCTACTGGAGGCGCACCGACGTTTCCGGTCTTGAGCGTCTTTCTATCTCTCCGACACGAGACACGGCCAAAGGTGTGATAATCAACGTAGAAAATGGAGGGGCCGAAGTCCGACACCATTGGCAATTCACCGATTGCTGGCAGGTTCTCAAGCTGACCATGCAGCGATGCGACAGCAAAGGTGATTACCAAGTGCAGATCGCGCGGCAAGGACAGGGGTGGACCGTGAACGGGAAGGAGCGGCAAGACCTCGATGGAGCTGAGCTGGTTGATCTTTCGTTCACGCCGTTTTGCAACACCTTCCCAATTTTCCGCATGTTGAATGGAAAACTGAAAACCGCTGCTTTCGACCTCGTCTATCTCGATGGCGACACATTGGACGTTTCACGCTCCCGGCAAGCGTATGACCACCTGGGCGCGGGCCATTTTCGTTATCGTGATCTGGGATTGTCCAGCGGGTTCCAGGCACAGCTGCGCGTTGATAGTCATGGCTTGGTCACAAGCTCTTCGAACGTGTGGAAGTGACGCCTTAGGCAGAGACGTGCGAGGCGGCGCGGGTTAACGGCTATTGCGCTTTAGCCAACCGCCGCTTTTATCTGCGGACAATGTCTTCCGGATGGAAGAACGGCTGATGGAGGCGAAGAGGTGCGCCCGTAGTAACGGCAACTATCCGTGCTTCCGGCGCCAAAGCTGTCATTCAGCAATCCACCCCTTTTTCGCCCTTCCCGGAGCAACAATGCGTGTTTGCAGTGAAACCCCATAAAAGTGCCCGAACGCCGGCGATTCAAACGTTACATGCACGACTGTGTGCGTGTTACGTTTGAAAATTCCGGTCCCTGATGCCTCAAAACGTTACATGCACATTTGATGGTCGGGCCGCCGGGGGCGGGCAAATCCATGCTGGCCCAGCGCCTCCCCTCGATCCTGCCGCCGCTCGATGCGCGCGAACTACTCGACGTCTCGATGATCGCCTCGATCGCCGGGGAATTGCGCGGCGGGCAGATTTCCGACCGCCGGCCGTTCCGCGCCCCGCACCATTCCGCCTCCATGGCCGCGCTGGTCGGCGGCGGGGTCAGGGTGCGGCCGGGCGAGGTGTCGCTGGCCCATAACGGGGTGCTGTTTCTCGACGAATTGCCCGAATTCCAGCCCCAGGCCCTCGACAGCCTGCGCCAGCCGCTCGAATCGGGAGAAACGATGATCGCCCGCGCCAATGCGCGGGTGGTCTATCCGGCCCGCTTCCAGCTCGTGGCGGCCATGAATCCTTGCAAATGCGGGCTGGCCGGGACGCCGGGCCATACCTGCCGCCGCGGCGACAAATGCGCGGCCGATTACCAGGGGCGGGTATCGGGGCCGTTCCTCGACCGCATCGATATCCGCATCGACGTGCCGGCGGTCTCGGCCTCCGACATGATCGGGTCGAAACCGGGGGAGGCGAGCACCATGGTCGCCGGGCGCGTGGCGCGGGCCCGGGACATCCAGCGCCGCCGCTATGCCGGCCACGGGCTCGATGCGGTCCGCACCAATGCCGACGCTCCGGCCCATCTCATCGAGGAGATCGTGGCTCCCGACGCGGAAAGCAGTGCCCTGCTGCTTAAGGCGGCCGAAGCCTTCTCGCTTTCGGCGCGCGCCTATCACCGGGTGCTCAAGGTCGCCCGCACCCTCGCCGACCTCGAAGGCGGCGACACGGTGGCGCGGCCCCATATCGCCGAGGCGCTGAGCTATCGCATCGCCATGGCCGGACATTGAAGCCGGCCGGTCGCGATCGCCGGGCTATGCCGTGATGCCGCGGTCCTTGGTGGCAAGGAAGGTCAGCTCGGGATAGTCCTTGGCGCAGCGGTCGATTTCCCACTGGCTGGGGGCGAGAAAGACCGGATCGCCATAGCGGTCCTCGGCGACGTTGAGCCGATGGATGGCCGAGAATTTCTCGAACTGGGTCTTGTCCTTCACCTTGACCCAGCGCGCCGTCACATATTGCGCCGGCTCGATGCGGATCTGCACCCCGTATTCGGCCTGGGCGCGGCTGGTCAGCACTTCGAGCTGCAAGGGGCCCACCGCGCCGACATAATAGCCGGCGCCCAGGGTGGGCTTGAACACCTGCACCACGCCCTCCTCGGCCAGATCGTTGAGCGCCTTGGCCAATTGCTTGGTCTTGGAGGCATCCGACAGGTGCACCCGCCGCAGCAATTCGGGGGCGAAATTGGGGATCCCGGTCACCGTCACGTCCGCCCCGTCGGTCAGCGTGTCGCCGACCGAGAGCGTGCCGTGATTGGGGATGCCGACCACGTCGCCGGCCACCGCCTCGTCGGCCAGTTCGCGCTCGCGGGCGAAAAAGAACATGGGGTTGGCGACCTTGAGGTCCTTGCCCGACCGCACGTTCTTGAGCCGCATGCCGCGCTTGAGGGTGCCCGACGCCACCCGGACAAAGGCCACCCGGTCGCGGTGATTGGGGTCCATATTGGCCTGCACCTTGAAGACGAAGCCGGTGCAGGCAGGGTCGCCCGGATCGACCGGCGTGGGCGCGGCGGGCTGGATGCGGGGCGGCGGCGCGAAGCGGCACACCGCCTCGAGCAGTTCGCGCACCCCGATCGACTTGAGCGCCGAGCCGAAATAGACCGGGGTGAGCGTGCCCTCCTCATAAGCGGCCCGGTCGAATTGCGGCAATGAACCGCTGGCCAGTTCCAGCCCTTCCATGGCGAGGGCGATCTGCCGGTTCTGCGAATTGGCGTAGCGGGAGGCGATGGCGTCCACGCCGGGCGCCTGGGCTTCGGGCTGGCCGTCCGGGGCGACGAAGCGGCCCCGTTCGAGATCGATCATGCCGGAAAAATCCACACCCGCCCCCACCGGCCACATCATGGGCACGGTGTCGAGCGCCAGGGTCTCCATGATCTCGTCGAGGATTTCCAGGGTGTCGCGCGCCTCGCGGTCGATCTTGTTGACGAAGGTGATGATGGGAATGTCGCGCATCCGGCACACTTCGAACAGCTTGCGCGTCTGCGCCTCGATGCCCTTGGCCGCGTCGAGCACCATGATCGCCGAATCCACCGCCGTCAGCGTGCGGTAGGTGTCTTCGGAAAAGTCGGCGTGACCCGGGGTGTCGAGCAGGTTGAGGGTCAGCCCGTCATGCTCGAAGGTCATCACCGAGGAGGTGATGGAAATGCCGCGCTTCTGCTCGATCTCCATCCAGTCCGAACGGGTGCGGCGGCGCTCGCCGCGTTCCTTGACCTCGCCGGCCAGATGGATGGCGCCCGAATTGAGCAGCAGCTTTTCGGTCAGCGTCGTCTTGCCGGCGTCCGGGTGCGAGATGATCGCAAAGGTGCGGCGGGTCTGGTAACCCGTGGGGGCGGAAGCGCTCACGCGTCTGGTCTCCGGCAAATGGTCATGAAGCCGCGCCTGACTATACCAATTCCCCGCCCGACAAAAGCCCGGGGGATGATTCACGTGAAGCGGCACGGCGCCGAGAGCGGTGGCGCCGCGGCCCCGAGGGGCGGAAAATGCTTCACGTGAATCAAAAAGCCGGGGAAAACCGTTTGGCGTCGCCTTCCCCGGCTTGTCCGCTATCAGTGGAACTGGGCCGTTTCGGTCGAACCGGCCATGGCGGTGGTCGAGCTGGTTCCCCCGCTCACCGCGGTGGCGACGGCATCGAAATAGGAGGTGCCCACTTCGCGCTGGTGCCGGGTTGCCGAAAATCCGCTGGATTCCGCCGCGAATTCAGCCTGCTGCAGCTCGGAATAGGCGGCCATGCCGCGCTCCTTGTAGCCCCGCGCCAGGTTGAAGGTGGTGAGCGAAAGGTTGTGGAAGCCCGCCAGGGTGATGAACTGGTATTTGTAGCCCATGGCGCCCAGCTCGCGCTGGAAGGCGGCCATCTCGGCCTCACCCATATATTTGGCCCAGTTGAACGAGGGCGAGCAATTATAGGCCAGCATCTGCTCGGGATATTGCTTGCGGATCGCCTCGGCGAACCGGCGGGCGTCCTCAAGGCTGGGGGTCGAGGTCTCGCACCAGATGAGATCGGCATAGGGCGCATAGGCCAGCCCGCGCGCGATCGCCGCCTCGAACCCGCCACGGAGGCGATAAAAGCCCTCTTCGGTGCGCTCGCCGGTGATGAAGGGCGCGTCATACTCGTCGACGTCGGAGGTGATCAACTGGGCCGCCTCGGCGTCAGTGCGGGCCATGATCAGGGTCGGCACGCCCAGGACGTCGGCGGCCAGCCGCGCGGCGTTGAGGGTGCGGATGAAGCTGCGGGTCGGCACCAGCACCTTGCCGCCCAGATGCCCGCATTTCTTCTCGCTGGCCAACTGGTCCTCGAAATGGACGGCCGCCGCGCCGGCCTCGATCATCGCCTTCATCAGTTCGAACACGTTGAGCGCCCCGCCGAACCCGGCTTCCGCATCGGCGATGATGGGGACGAAATAGTCGATATCGGCGTCGGACGCGCCCTCGAACCGCTCCATGGTCTGGATCTGGTCGGCCCGTTGCAGCGCCTTGTTGATGCGCTTGACGACGGCGGGAACGGAATCGACCGGATAGAGCGACTGGTCAGGATACATATTGCCCGAGCTGTTGGCATCCGCCGCCACCTGCCAGCCGGAGAGATAGATGGCCTTCAGCCCGGCCTTGACCTGCTGGACCGCCTGGTTGCCGGTGAAGGTGCCGAGCGTCGGCAGGTAGTCTTCCCGATGCAGCAATTCCCACAGCCGCCTGGCGCCGTTCTCGGCCAGCGTGTGCCGGATGGGCAGCGAACCGGCCAGCCGCGCGACGTCGTCGGGCGTATAGTCGCGCCGGATATGCGTCCAGCGGTCCGGCGCCCAGTCGGGAGCGGCAAAGCTCTGCGGTTCGGATGATTTGTCGAGCATAAAATAGTCCTCCTTGGAAATCTGGATTGGCTCAGCCGCGTCGGGCGAAGGTGGCGGCGATCATGGGGGTGCCCTCGAACAGGGGCTCGCCGTCCGCCATGGTGAAGCTGTGCTTTCCGGCGCGGTGGACGATGGAATACTGGCGCTCGGCGAGCCGCTGCGCCTTGTAGCTGGCCATCACCTCCGCCATCGACGGTGCGATGATGGTGATGAAGTCTTCGCTGGTGGTGTCGATCGGGGTGCTCATGGCCTGTCTCCTGTCAGGTTGTAGGTAAAGAATTGACAAGAAGCTGCGCAAAGGCAAGATTAGAAATGAAATCAGCGCGTTAGTGTGTAAAGCGCTGAAAAGAATCGGCTGAAATTCTGTAAAGCGTGTACAGTTCGGCCCCAAGACGAGGGTGGAGGAGCCCGATGGAACAGGACCAGTTGCAGATCGGCGGCCGCGTCAGGCGGTTGCGGCGCAACAAGAAGATCAGCCAGGCGCAACTGGCGGAGGCGCTGGAGATCTCCGCCTCCTATCTCAACCTTATCGAGCACAATCGCCGTCGCATCACCGTGCCGCTCCTGTTCCGCATCGCCGGCTATTTCGGCGTCGAGGCGGGGGAGCTGGCGGAAAGCGACGACGGAAGGTTGGCCGGAGACCTCATGGAGATGTTCGGCGACGACATTTTTGTCGATTCCGATCTCACCAATACCGATATCCGCGATCTTGCCACCCAGCACCCGGCGGTTGGCCGGGCCGTCCTCAAGCTGTTCGACCAGTTCCGCCATCTCGAGGGGCGCCGCGCCGGCCCGGGAACCGAGGTGCCCGCCACCGGGCACAATGTGGTCAGCGAGGCGGTCTCTGATTTCCTGCAGGAAAGCGCCAATCATTTCCCCACTCTCGAAGCGGCCGCCGAGCGGGTGCGGCTCGACATCGACGCCCGCGAGGAGGATGTCGAATCCGGGCTGCGGGACTATCTGTTCAATGTCTTCGGCATGGAGACCCGCCTCGCCTCCCTGCCCCATGGGGTGGTGCGCCGGCTAGAGGACAATGGGCAGGTGCTGGCCATTTCCGACACGCTCGAACCCGAATCCGCGCTGTTCGCCATCGCCCAGCATCTGGCGCTTCTGGTCGCTGACCCGGAGATCACCCGGCTGATCGAGGCCAGCACCATGCCGCAGCCCGATTCGACCGGCCTCGCCCGTAATGTGCTGGCGTCCTATACCGCCGCGGCGCTGATCATGCCTTATGAGCCGTTTTTCAGGGCCTGCCGCGACACCCGCTACGATATCGAGCGCATCGGGCGGCGGTTCCGCATGAGCTTCGAGCAGGTCGCCCACCGCATGACGACGCTCCAGCGCCCGGGCATGAGCGGGATTCCCCTGCATCTGGTGCGCACCGATATCGCCGGAAACATCTCGAAACGGTTCTCCCTCTCGGGCATCCACATTCCGCGCCATTCCGGCGCCTGCCCGCGCTGGAACGTCTATTCGGCCTTTCTCAATTCCGGTCAGATCAATATCCAGCTCTCCCAGATGCCCGATGGCCAGCGCTATTTCTGCATCGCCAAGGCCATCGCCAAGGGCACCCACGCCTATAACGCGCCGCGCCGCCACATCTCCATCGGGCTGGGGTGCCACATCAACCACGCCCAGGGGCTGGTCTATGCCGATGGCATCGATCTGCAAGGGCCCGGTGGCGCCGTGCCCATCGGGGTGGGCTGCCGCATCTGCCCCCGCCGCGAATGCGGCCAGCGCGCCCATCCGCCCGCCGACCACCGCTTCGAGGCCAATGATGCGCAACGCATGGAAAATCTGTATATGGGATAGGGGGCCGATGCCCGATGCGAACCGGGCCGGGACCTTTCGCGTTGACGGTGAGATCGAAGCCTAAAAGCCGGCGGCTTTTTTTCGATCTCGCTGCAGCCAATCGTTCACTCTACGGGAGTTCATCATGGAGATTCTCTACACCGCGCACGCAACGGCCAGTGGCGGGGGCCGCGAGGACGGACAGTCCAGAACCGATGACGGCAAGGTGGATGTCAGGCTCTCGACGCCCAAGGAAATGGGCGGGTCCGGGGGCGCGGGCACCAATCCCGAACAGCTTTTCGCCACCGGCTATGCTGCGTGCTTTCTCGGCGCCATGCGCTTTGCCGCCAAGCGTGACAAGGTCGACCTGCCGGCCGAGACGACGGTCAACGCCCAGGTGGGCTTCGGCAAGCGCGATGATGGCCAGGGTTTCGGCCTCAAGGTCATCCTCACCGCCGATGCGCCGGGCATGGAGGCCGAGGCCCTCAAGGGCGTGATGGACGCGGCCCATATCGTGTGCCCCTATTCCCACGCCACCAAGGGCAATATCGAGGTCGAGCTCCGCACCGCCTGAGCGGGGCAATATTCCGATACGGTGCGGCTGGATTCACGTGAAACCAGCCGCGCTCTGAACCGGCGCCGATCACACGAAGCGGTTGATCAGGTTTTCCAGATATTCCTGGCGTCCGGAGCGGGGTTGCGGGTCGAGCGCCTCCCGCTCCACCCGCGCCGCGATCTCCTCCAGCGTGCGTTCGCCCCTGAGCATGGCCTGTGCTTCAGCACCGTCCCAGCCGGCATAGCGTTCGGCGAGCAGGCGCTCATAGGTTCCGTCCTCGATGATCGCCGCCGCCGCCTTGAGGCCACGGGCGCAGATGTCCATCCCGCCGATATGGCCGTGCAGCAGATCCTCGGGGTCGATCGACTGGCGCCGTAGCTTGGCGTCGAAATTGGTGCCGCCGGTTGTAAAACCTCCGGCCTTGAGGATGTGGTAGTAGGCCAGCGCCACCTCGGGCGCATTGTTGGGGAACTGGTCGGTGTCCCAGCCCGATTGCATGTCGTTGCGGTTCATGTCGATGGAGCCCAGAATGCCATGAGCGGCCGCCATGGCCACTTCGTGCTCGAAGGTGTGTCCGGCCAGAATGGCATGCCCCACCTCGATATTGACCTTCACCTCCTGTTCGAGCCCGTATTTTTTGAGAAAGCCGTAAACCGTCGCCACGTCGTAGTCATATTGGTGCTTGGTGGGTTCCTGCGGCTTGGGCTCGACCAGGATGGTGCCCTTGAACCCGATCTTGTGCTTGTAGTCGATCACCATGGCGAGCATGCGCGCCATCTGGTCCATCTCCTGGCCGAGATTGGTGTTGAGCAGGGTTTCATAGCCCTCGCGCCCGCCCCACAGCACGTAGTTCTCCCCGCCCAGCCGGTGGGTGACGTCCATGTTCGCCTTGATGGTCGCCGCCGCATAGGCGAAGATTTCGGGGTCGGGATTGGTGGCCGCGCCGGCCATGAAGCGCCGGTTGGAAAAGAGATTGGCCGTGCCCCAGAGCAGTTTGACGCCCGTCTCGGCCATCTTCGTCTCGAAGATGTCGGCCAAGGCACCGAGCCGCCTGGTGCTTTCGGCATAGCTTTCGCCCTCCGGCCGCACATCGGCGTCATGGAAGCAGAAATACGGCACGCCCAGCAGGGTGAAGAGATCGAACGCCGCATCGGCCTTCTGCCGGGCCGCGTCCATCCCGCCATCGAACCAGGGGCGCTCGAACGTGCGTCCGCCGAACGGGTCGCCGCCTTCCCAGGCAAAGGAATGCCAATAGGCGACGGCAAAGCGCAAATGATCATCCATGCGCTTGCCCAAAACGATGGCGTCGGGATCGTAATGGCGGAAGGCCAGTGGATTGGTGCTGTCGGGCCCTTCATAGCGGACCTTATCCAGGCCCTTGAAAAAATCACTCATGCTTGCGAACGGGCCTCCTCGATTCCCCGATAGAGCGCGCGATAGCGCTGATACTGATCGTCATAGGCGGATTTGAATTCCGCCCTTGGCGTGATGGTCCTGCTGATTTTGGGCCGGGTGCAGACCGATTTCGGATCGGCCCCGGTGGCGGCAATCAGCCCCAGCCGCGCCGCGCCGAACGCGCCGCCGAAATCGCCGTCCTCGGGCACCGCGATCGCCATGTCGAGCACCGTGGCGATCATCTCCAGCCACAGCTCTGATTTCGACCCCCCGCCCACCGCCATCAGCGTGTCGATGGTCGTTCCCGCTTCGACGAGGACCCGCTGGCAATCGCGCACCGCGAAGGCCACCCCCTCCATCACCGCCTGCCCCATGGCGCGGGGGTCGGAAAGATGGGAGAGGCCGACAAACGACCCCCGCGCTTCGGCATTGTTGTGCGGGGTGCGCTCGCCGGAAAGATAGGGAAGGAAGATTTCCGTCCCCGGGCCCGTGAACCCCTCGGCCACGGTCTGCGAAAGATGCGCCGCGTCCTGGCCCACCAGCCTTGCGAACCAGTTGAGACTGTCGGTGGCCGAGAGGAACACTCCCATCTGGTGCCAGGTGTCGGGGATGGCGTGGCAGAAGGCGTGCACGGCCCCTTCGGTATTGGGCGAGAAGCGTTCGTTGGACACGAACAGCACCCCCGACGTGCCAAGGGAGACAAAGCCGGTGCCCGGCTCCACCGCGCCGATGCCGCAGGCCGAGGCGGCGTTGTCGCCCCCGCCCCCGGCGACCACCGGAGCATGGGCGATGCCCCAGCGCCGGCACAGCGCCTCCTTGAGCCGCCCGGAGACCGCGCTGCCTTCGACGAGATCCGGCATGGCGTCGGCGGTGAGCCCGGTCACCGCCAGAAGCGCCTCGGACCAGCGCCGGTGCGCGACATCGAGCCACAGGGTTCCCGAGGCGTCCGACATGTCCGACACATGCTCGCCGGTCAGCAACAGCCGGATATAGTCCTTGGGCAACAAGACCTTGGCGATCCTCGCATGGTTTTCCGGTTCGTGCTTTTGCAGCCAGAGGATTTTCGGCGCGGTGAAGCCGGGCATGGCGATATTGCCGGCGATGCGGCGCAGGTCGGGCAGGCGCTCTTCCATCTCCCGGCATTCCGCCGCGGCGCGGACGTCGTTCCACAGAATGGCCGGGCGGATGACCGCGTCGCTGGCATCGAGCAGCACCGCCCCGTGCATCTGCCCCGAAAGGCCGATCCCCTCGACGCGCGCCATCAACTCGGGATGGCTGTCGCGTATCGCATCGAGCACATGCAGCACACCAGTCCACCAATCGGCCGGGTCTTGCTCGGAAAACCCCGGCTTGGGGCGCGAAAGGGTGAGCGGCGCGCGCGCTTCGGTCAACGCCTGTCCCGCCGCGTCGATCAGCACGGCCTTGATCCCCGAGGTGCCGATATCGATGCCGAGATAGGTCATCCCGTCGCGCTTCCGGCAAAGTTTGATGTGCGTACCTCAAAATAATGCATGCAAATCCTGTCCTTTTGGGTGGCGCGTGCCGCTAGGGCAGATTGTCGCGCAAAAAGATCCTGATCTCCAACGGGCGTTCGGGCGGCGCCGCGTCGGCTCCCAGCACCAGCCGCCGCGCCATGGCGCAGACGGCGCGGATTTCCGCTTCCGGGCCCTGGTCGATCACCGCGTCGACCGCGCCCGAGGCGAGGCCGGCCCGGGTCGGCCCGGTCAGTTCGTGGGCGATCACCGCCACGGTGTGGTTCATCCCCATTTCGGCGAGCGCCGTCAGCATGCCCGCATTGCCGGCGCCGACATTGTACACTCCCATAAGGCCGGGATGGGTCCGGAGAAGGGCGAGGGTCTTTTCATAGGTGGCGGTGAAGGCGTCCTGGCCCTCCACTGGTCCCACGATCTCGAGCCGGGGATATTCGGCGTCGGCCACGGCGCGAAAGCCGGCGATGCGCTCAGCGTGGTCGCGCAGGTCCAGAGACCCGGCCACCAGCCCCACCTTGCCCATGCGGCAGAAGCGCCCCATGAGCGACGCGGCCGTGCGGCCCGCCGCCACATTGTCGATGCCGACAAAGCCATGCCGCGCCGAGTGGGGCAGGTCGGAAACCAGAGTGATGATCCTGATCCCCCGCCCTATGGCCCGCTCGACGGCGGCGTGCACCTCCGCCATGTCGATGGCGATGATCGCCGCGCAGTCGTGGATGTCCGGCGAAAGCCCGTCGAGCGCCCCGGCCAGCGCCCCTGGGTCGAGGGCCCTTATGCGCAGGAGATCGAGCCGCAGCCTTTCGCCGCGCACCTGCTGGCCGACCGCCTGCGCCGCTTCGGCCAATCGGTTCATGAACTGGTTGCTGCCCTCGGGGATGATGACCGCAAGGCCGATATCACGCGCCCGCGCCAGCATGGAGGCGGTGAGATCGCGCCTGAACCCCAGGCGCGCGATGGCCGCCTCGACCTTTGCGATGGTGGCCGGCCGCACCCCGGGGCGGCCATTGAGCACGCGATCCACCGTCGCCAGCGACACGCCCGCCGCCTGCGCCAGATCGCGCACCGTTACCCGGCCGGGAATCTGCAAGTCCACGCCTCCATCGATCTTTGAGGTACGTAAATCATCTCCCGCTTTGCCGGCCGCGTCAAGCCGGCTCGACCCGGCCTCGCAGCGCGAAAACATTCCCACGCCCGACCAACTGGGGTAAACACCATGCCATGATCCAGACCCCGGCCCTTTTGTCAGCCCGCATCCCCGATGCTCCCGCGCCCCTGGCGCGGCTGGGCCAGTTCGAGGTGCGGCTCGCCCGGACGGCCGCCGAGCGTCACGCGGCCTGGCGCCTGCGCTATGAGGTGTTTTACCGCGAGCGCGGCGCCGACGCTCCCTGGATGGATCACGATGCTCATATCGAGGCCGACCGCTTCGACGGGTTTTGCGAGCATGTGATCGTCATCGACAGCGCGGCGGAAACTCCCGACGAATCCCCGGCCATCGTGGGCACCTATCGGGTGATGCGCGAGCCGGCCCCCGGCCTGGGCTATTACGCCGATGGTGAATTCGCGCTGGACGCGCTGTTCGCCCGCCACAGGCATATGCGCTTCTGCGAGGTGGGGCGGTCCTGCGTCGCCCCGGCCTATCGCTCCATGCGCACCATAGAGGCGCTATGGTGCGGGCTGTGGGCCTATGCCGCGCGCCATGGCATCGACGCCTATATCGGGGCGGCGAGTTTTGCCGGCACCGATCCACGCCGGCACGCCCTCGCCCTTTCCTATCTGCGCCATTTCGCCGCCGCCGGACCGGACTGGTCGGTTCCGGTGCGCGGCGGAGCCGGTGTGGCGATGGACATCCTGCCCAGGACGTCCATCGACCGCCATGCGGCTTTGCGCGCCATGCCGCCTCTGGTGCGTGGCTATCTGCGCCTCAATGCGCGGTTCTCGAGCGAAGCCTTCATCGACCACGCTTTCGGCACCACCGATGTATTGGTCGCCGCCCCCCTCGCCGCCGCGCCGAAAGCCTATCGGCAGCGCATCGAGCGGGTCACCGGCATACGCCATCCCCACATTGCATGAGCGGTTGGCATGACCGGTTGGAATCGCCGGGGATTTCCCTTAGCATGTGCCATGATTTTCAAGGCTTTGGCAGAAGTTTTCTCGACCTAGATGACCCAGACAGCATCCCAGGCCCCGTATGCCGTGCCCGACACCCAGGGCATGACGCCGATGATGGCCCAGTTCTTCGAGATCAAGGCGGTCAATCCCGGCTATCTGCTGTTCTACCGCATGGGCGATTTCTATGAATTGTTCTTCGAGGACGCCGAGATCGCCTCGGCGGCGCTGGGCATCACCCTCACCAAGCGCGGCCGGCATATGGGCGAGGACATCCCCATGTGCGGGGTGCCGATCCATGCCGCCCAGGATTATCTGCGCAAACTGATCGGGCTGGGCCATCGGGTGGCCGTATGCGAGCAGGTCGAGGACCCGGCCGAAGCGAAAAAGCGCGGCTCGAAATCGGTGGTCAAGCGCGACGTGGTGCGGCTGGTGACCCCCGGCACGCTCACCGAGGACGATCTGCTGCCGGCCAGGGGCAATAATTTTCTTGCCTGCCTCGCCCGGCTGGGGGCCGATGGCGACGGCTTCGCCCTCGCCTGGGCCGATATCTCCACCGGCGACCTGCTAGTCGCAGATATTTCCGCGGATATCCTCGCCGACGAGATCGCCCGCATCGATCCCGCCGAACTGGCGGTTTCTGACCGGCTCGCCGACCAGTTTCTGGAAACTCGCGCCCTTTCCGCCGAGCGGCTGGCGACGATCAGCCGCCTTCCCCATAGCCTGTTCGACAGCGAAGCCGGCGCGGGGCTGCTGCGCGAAACCTTCCGCGGCGATGTCGACCCCACCGCCTTTTCCCGCACGGCGCGGGCGGCGCTGGGGGCGCTGATCGCCTATGTGGCCGATACCCAGAAGGGGATTTCGGTCTCCCTGCGGCCCCCCCGGCTCGAAGCGCTCTCGGCCCATATGCAGATCGACGCGGCGACCCGCGCCTCGCTCGAATTGCTGGTCACCCAGCGCGGCGAGAGCCGCGGCTCGCTCCGGTCCACCATCGACCTCACCATGACCGGGGCCGGGGCGCGCCTCTTTGCCGCCCGCCTCGCCGCCCCCCTCAACGACCCGGCCGCGATCAATGCCCGGCTCGACACCGTTTCCGCCCTGCTCGAGCGCTCCATCGAGACCGATTCCATCCGCAAGGCGCTGCGTTCCGCCCCCGACATGGCCCGCGCCCTGACCCGCCTGACCCTGGAGCGCGGCGGTCCGCGCGACCTCGCCGCCATCGGCAGAGGGATCGTGCAGGCCCGGGCGCTGGCCGCCACCCTCGCGACCTTCCCCGATTGCCCCGAGGGCCTCAAGGATATCGCCGCCGGGCTCGAACGCGCGCCGCAGATCCTGGCCGACGAATTCGCGGTGGCGCTGGTCGAGGAGCCGCCGCTGCTGGCCCGCGATGGCGGCTTCGTTGCCGCCGGCTATGAGGCCGAGCTCGACACCCAGCGCCGGCTGGGCAGCGAAAGCCGCAAGGTGGTCGCCGAGTTGCAGGCCGAGCTGGTCGATTTGACCGGCGTCAAGGCGCTCAAGATCAAGCACAACAATGTGCTGGGCTTTTTCGTCGAGGTTCCCGCCTCCCATGGGAATAAGCTGCTCGAGCATGAGCGCTTCATTCACCGCCAGACCCTCGCCAATGCCATGCGGTTTACCACCGGGGAACTGGCCGAACTCGAGGGCCGCATCGCCCGCGCCCAGGAAACCGCCGTCGAGATCGAGACGGCGATCTTCGCCCGGCTGCGCGACGCGGTGCTGCGCGAGAGCCGGGCCCTCGTCGCCGCCGCCGACGCCATGGCCGGGCTCGACGTCGCCGCCGCGCTGGCGACCCTGGCTGCCGAACGAGGCTATGCCCGCCCGGTGGTCGACCAGTCGCTGGCCTTCGCCATAGAGGGCGGCCGCCATCCTGTGGTGGAAAAGACCCTGCAGGCCGGCGGGAAATCCTTCGTCGCCAATGACTGCACCCTTTCGGCCCCCGAGACCGGAGATGGCGGCCAGCTCTGGCTGGTGACCGGCCCCAATATGGGCGGTAAGTCGACCTTTCTGCGCCAGAACGCGCTGATCGCCATCATGGCGCAGATGGGCGGCTTCGTGCCGGCCGTCGCGGCCCATATCGGGGTGGTGGACCGGGTGTTCTCCCGGGTGGGCGCCTCCGACGATATCGCGCAGGGCCGCTCGACCTTCATGGTCGAGATGGTCGAGACCGCCGCCATCCTCAACCGCGCCTCGCGCCAATCCCTGGTCATCCTCGACGAGATCGGCCGGGGCACGGCGACCTATGACGGGCTGTCCATCGCCTGGGCCTGTGTCGAGACCCTGCACGAGACGACCGGCTGCCGCGCCCTGTTCGCCACCCATTATCACGAGCTGACCGCCCTGGCCGGCCCGCTGGCCCGCGTTTCGAACCACACCATGAGCGTCCGCGAATACCGGGGTGATGTCATCTTCCTCCACGAGGTCGTGCCGGGGGCCGCCGACCGCTCCTATGGCATCCAGGTGGCCAGGCTGGCCGGGCTTCCCGCCCCGGTCATTGCCCGCGCTCGCCAGGTCCTCGACCTCCTGGAGGCGCAGGGCCAGTCCAATCCCGGCTCGGCCCTTGCGGATCTGCCGCTGTTTGCCCATATGCCAGCCCCGGCCTCGCCGCCGCCGCAACCTCGTGATAACCCCGTTGCCGCTATGGTCGAGGCCGTGCGGCCCGACGACCTTACGCCCCGGGCTGCGCTCGACTGGATCTATGAACTCAAGAAGGCTGCCCATGCCGACGGCGACCATTGAACCGATTGCGCGCAGAAAGGCTGCCCAGCCCGATGCCGAGGCGCTGGTCGCCCAGGTGCGCGAAGCGATCGGGACCGGATCGCCGGCTGGCCCCGAGGCGCGGGCCCTCCTGCTGGCCACCATACGCGGTGCGCTCAAGACGGCGCGCAAATCGGCCGAGCGCGAGCTGATCGAGACCCATAAGGGCACGCGCTGCGCCCAGGCGCTTGCCAGCGCCCAGGACGAGATCATCCGGGCAGTGCATTTGTGGGCCACCCGCCATGTCTTTCCCCGCGATGCCGCTATCGAGGGCGAGACCCTCGCCATCGCCGCCGTGGGCGGCTATGGCCGCGGCACGCTGGCGCCGGGCTCCGATATCGATCTCCTGTTCATCCTGCCGCGCAAGCAGACCCCCTGGGGGGAGAGCGTCACCGAATATGTGCTCTATATGCTGTGGGATCTGGGCCAGAAGGTCGGCCACGCCGTGCGCTCGGTCGAGGATTCCATCCGCATGGCCAAGTCCGACATGACCGTGCGGACCGCGACGCTGGAAAGCCGGTTCCTGGTCGGAGACCGGGTCTTGTTCGACCAGATGCGCACCCGCTTCGAGACCGAGATCGTCGAGCGCACCGGCCCCCAGTTCATCGCCGCCAAGATGGCCGAGCGCGATGCCCGCCACGACGCCCAGGGCAATACCCGCTATGTGGTCGAACCCAATGTCAAGGATGGCAAGGGCGGGCTGCGCGACCTCAATACGCTCTACTGGATCGGCAAGTATTTCTACCGCGTCCAGACCCCGGCCGAACTGATCGAGAAGGGGGTGTTCTCGAAGACCGAATACCGCGCCTTCCAGCGCGCCGAGGATTTCCTCTGGGCGGTGCGCTGCAACCTCCATTTCCTGGTCGGGCGAGCCGACGACCGGCTGGCCTTCGAGGTGCAGCAGGACATGGCCGAGCGGCTGGGTTACAACAACCGGGCCGGCATGCTGGGGGTCGAGCGCTTCATGAAGCGCTATTTCCTCGTCGCCAAGGATGTGGGGGACCTGACCCGTATCTTCTGCACCAGCCTCGAATTCGCCCACGCCAAGACGGTGGACAGCTATGGCAAGGCCCTGGCGGGCTTCCGCCGGACGCGCCGCCAGATTCGCGGCGAGCCCGATTTCGTCCTCGAGCACGGGCGGCTGACCGTCGCCGATGCGGAGGCCTTCCAACGCGATCCGGTCAACATCATCAAGATCTTCTGGGTAGCCGGCCGCGAGGGGGTGATGTTCCACCCCGATGCGCTCAAGCTCCTGACCCGCTCCATGCGGCTGATCGACAAGGCCCTGCGCAACGATCCCCGCGCCAATGCCTATTTCCTCGACATCCTGACCAGCCCCAAATCGGTCGAGCGCATCCTGCGCCGCATGAACGAATCCGGGGTGCTGGGCAAGTTCGTGCCCGAATTCGGCAAGATCGTCGCCCTGATGCAGTTCAACATGTACCACCATTATACGGTGGACGAGCACCTGATCCGCGCCGTGGGGGTGATGGCCGACATCGCCAATGGCGAGCTGACGGCCGAACTGCCCCTCACCCATGAATTGCTGCCCCATCTCTCCGATGTGCGCCTGCTCTATGTCGCCCTGTTCCTGCACGACATCGCCAAGGGGCGGCCCGACGACCATTCCGAGGCGGGGGCGACTATTGCGCGTCGGTTCTGTCCGCGTCTCGGACTGTCCGCGGCCGAGACCGACACCGTCGTCTGGCTGGTGCGCCACCATCTGGTGATGAGCGAGATCGCCCAGTCGCGCGACATCCAGGACCCCGAGACGGCGCGCAATTTCGCCGCCATCGTCCACAGCCCGCAGCGCCTCACCATGCTGATGATCCTCACCGCCTGCGATATCCGCGCCGTGGGGCCGGGCACCTGGACGGGCTGGAAGGGCTCGCTGCTGCGCGCGCTCTATTATGCCACCGAGCCGCTCTTGTCGGGCGGCCATTCCCAGGTCTCCCAGCGCGACCGCATCGCCGAGGCGCAGGACGCGCTGCGATCCGGCCTCGCCGATTGGGGAGCGCCCAGGCTCGACGCCTATATCGAGCGCCACTTCTCCAACTACTGGCTGCGCGCCGAGCCCGAGCTGCAACTGGCCCATGCCCGCATGATCGACGCCGCCGAAGCGAAACGCTCCGCTTTTGCCGGGTCGACCACCATCAAGGCCTTCGAGGGGATCACCGAGGTCACCTTCTACACCCCCGACCACCCGCGACTGCTCTCGCTGATCGCCGGGGCGTGCACCATGGCCGATGCCTCGATTATCGGCGCTCAGGTGTTCAACACCCGCGACGGCCACGCCCTCGACACCTTCCGCCTGCGCCGGGCCTTCACCTCGGACGAGGACGAGAAGGTGCGCGCCTCCCGCATCACCGATACGGTGCGGTCCCTGCTCGAGGGACGGCGATATCTCCCGGCCGATCTGGGCGTCGATTCGCGGCACAACCGGCGGCTCAAGCCCTTTTCGGTGCCCACCGAGATCATCATCTCCAACGCCCTGTCCAGCAAGTTCACGGTGATCGAGATTTCCGGGCTCGACCGCACGGGCCTGCTCTACCACCTCACCCGCGCCCTGGCCGACCTCAACCTCACCATCGGTTCGGCCCATATCGGCACCTACGGGGAAAAGGCCGTCGACGTGTTCTATGTCACCGATCTGGCGGGGGGAAAGATCACCTCGAAACCGCGCCAGAAGCGCATCCGCGACGCGCTGACCGCGGTTTTCTCCCCGGCCCGCCGCGAAAAGGCCTCGGCGTGAGCCGTCCGTCCCGCCCATGAGTCTTTTCCGCAACACGCTGTCGGTGGGCGGGCTGACGCTCGTCTCGCGCATTTTCGGCTTCATCCGCGACGCGCTGATTGCCGCCGTGCTCGGCATCGGACCGGCCGCCGACGCCTTCCAGGCCGCCTTCCGCTTCCCCAATCTGTTCCGGCGGCTGTTCGCCGAAGGGGCCTTCAACACCGCCTTCGTCCCCATGTTCTCGGGCGCGCTGGAAACCGAGGGGCCCGAAGCGGCCAAGCGCCTGGCCGGGCGCATCATGAGCTGGCTGGTCGCCGCCATCCTCGTCGTCACCCTCCTCGCCGAGCTCTTCATGGAGCCGCTGATGACCGTGTTCGTCCCGGGCTTCGTGGGCGACGCGGAAAAATTCGACCTCACCGTCTTCCTCTCGCGCATCATGTTCCCCTATCTCGCCTGCATGTCGCTGATGGCGGCCTATGGCGCGATCCTCAATTCCCTGGGCAGGTTCTTCGCCGCCGCCTTCGCCCCGGTGCTGCTCAACCTCGTCAACATCGCCGTGCTGGTGCCGCTGGCCATCCTCACCATCGAGAACCCCGCCGATGTCGCCTTCTGGCTGGGCATCGCCGCCATGGCGGGGGGCGTGGCGCAACTGGCGCTGGTCTGGGGCGCCATCCACCGGGCCGGCTTCGCCCCGGCCCTCTCCTGGCCGCGCTACAATGCGGACGTCAAGCGCTTCTGGCTCCTGGCGCTGCCGGCCATCGCGGCGGGGGGAATCGTGCAGATCAACGTCTTCGTGGGCACGGTGATCGCCAGTCAGGCCGACGCCGCCATCGCCATCATCGCCAATGCCGACCGGCTCTACCAGCTTCCCCTGGGCATCATCGGCATCGCCATCGGCACCGTGCTGCTGCCCGAACTCTCGCGCCACCTCTCGGCCGGACGCGACGTCGAGGCCCGGGCCAGCCAGAGCCAGGCCCTGCTGCTCTCGATGACCCTCACCCTCCCCGCCGCCACCGCGCTGGTCGCGCTGGCCGTGCCCATCGTGCGCGTGCTGTTCGAGCGCGGCGCCTTCGACGCTGCGGCGACCATCGCGGTCTCCGAGGCGCTGATGGGCTTTGCCATCGGGCTGCCGGCCTTCGTCCTCGTGCGTGTCCTGCAGCCGGGCTTTTTCTCGCGCAAGGATACCAAGACCCCGACCGTGATCGCCGGGGTGTCGCTGGTGGTCAATATCGCCGTTTCGCTGGCCCTGTTCCCCTCGCTCGAACATATCGGCATCGCGCTCGCCACCTCGGTCGCCGCCTGGGTCAATGTGGTGCTGCTCGCGCTATTGCTTGCCCGGCGTGGCCATTTCCGCATGCAGGGGAGCGAAATCGCCAGGCTGGCAGGGACCTCGGCCATCGCCCTCGTCATGGCGGCCTTGCTGTGGCTCCTGGCCGGCTGGGCCGCGCCGATCTTTGCCCCGGGCGCCGGCTTTGCGCTGCAGGCGCTGCTGCTGCTGGCCCTCTGCAGCTTCGGAGCGGGGCTCTATTTCGCGCTTCTCCATGTCACCGGCGTCCAGCCGCTGGGACCGCTTCTGGCGCGCTTGCGGCGCCGGGGGTAAGCGGCTAAACCGCTGGAGCATTTCCCGCACATTTTAGGGACGGTCCCATCCATGGCTTTCACCAATCGCGTCTTTTCCGGCATCAAGCCTTCGGGCGATCTGCATCTGGGCAATTATCTCGGCGCCATCCGCCGCTTCGTGCCCCTGCAGCAGCAGTACGAGTGCATCTATTGCGTCGTCGACATGCACGCGATCACCGTCTGGCAGGACCCCGCCGATTTGAGGCGCCGAACCTATGAGATTGCCGCCGCCTATATCGCGGCCGGGGTCGATCCGAAAAACCACATCATTTTCAATCAGTCCCAGGTGGCCGAGCACGCCGAACTGGCCTGGGTGTTCAACTGCGTCGCCCGCATGGGATGGATGGCGCGCATGACCCAGTTCAAGGACAAGGCGGGCAAGAATTCCGAGAACGTCTCGCTGGGGCTCTTCGCCTACCCATCGCTGATGGCGGCCGATATCCTCCTTTACAAGGCCACTCATGTGCCGGTGGGTGAGGACCAGAAGCAGCATCTGGAACTGGCTCGTGACATCGCCGCCAAGTTCAACCACGACTTCGCGCCCTCAATCGCCGCCAACGGGTATGGGGAGGAATTCTTCCCCCAGCCCGAACCGGTGATCACCGGCCCGGCGACCCGGGTGATGAGCCTGCGCGACGGCACCAAGAAGATGAGCAAATCGGAGTCCGGCTCGGACATGGCCACCATCTATCTGATGGACGATGCCGATACGATCACCAGGAAGATCAAGAAGGCCAAGACCGACGCCGACGCCCTCCCCTCGGAGGCCAAGGGCCTGGAAAACCGGGCCGAAGCCGCCAATCTGGTCGGCATCTACGCGGCGCTGTCCGACCGGTCGGTGGAGGCGGTGCTGGCCGAATTCGGCGGCCAGGGCTTCGGGACCTTCAAGCCGGCCCTGGCCGAGCTCGCCGTCTCGGTGCTCGGCCCGCAGGCGGCGGAAATGCGCCGGCTGGTGGCCGATCCGGGCGAGATCGAGGCCATCCTGCGCCAGGGGGCCGACCGGGCCCGCGAACTCGCCGCCCGCACCATGACCGAAGTGCACGATATCGTCGGCTTTATTCGCTGACGCTTGCGTCCCAGTTGCGGGCCGTGCGAAAATACCGGCTGCCCGCAACGACAGACGGACGGTTTTCTTGAGCGAAAACAAAGACTTGATCGACGACGAATACAAGCGTAAATTCCTTGTCATCGTCGACGATACGCCCGAATGCGCCAAGGCGGTGACCTTTGCCGCCCTGCGCGTGCGCCGCACCGGCGGCACCGTGGTGCTGCTCTCGATCATCGAGCCCGACCAGTTCCAGCACTGGCTCGGCGTCGAGGAGGTGATGCGCACCGAAGCCTATGAAACCTGCCAGAATCTGCAGGCCCGGCACGCCGCCAACATCGCCGCCTTCGGCTCGATAAAGACCGAGAAACTGGTGCGCGAGGGCAAGAAGACCGACGTGATCGAGGCGCTTCTGGCCGAGGACCCCGACATCGCCATCCTGGTGCTGGCGGCGGCTGATTCCTCGGAAGGGCCGGGGCCGCTGGTGACCCAGATCGCGGCCCGCGGGCACAATGCCTTCCGGGTGCCGGTGACCGTGGTGCCCGGCTCGATCTCCGATGCCGACCTCGCCGCGCTCTGCTGATCGGCCCCGAACAAGCGTCGAAGTTCGGCGCACAGGCGTTGTAATTAGCTATTGTGCGCTTGCAAATTGCCGCAATGAGCCTATGTTGTGTGAACTTGGAATGGTTCTAAAGAACATTCCGACACGATGTGAGGCTCGATCATGTTCATTCAGACCGAAGCGACGCCGAATCCGGCGACGCTGAAATTCCTTCCCGGCCGCGACGTGCTGGCCGGCGAACCCCGCGACTTCCGCGATGCGGACACCGCCCGGCTGTCCCCCCTCGCCTCGGCGGTGTTTTCCATCGACGGCGTGCGCGGCGTCTTCCTGGGCGCGGACTTCGTCTCGGTGACCAAGGACGACGCCGTGGAGTGGGCGCATATCAAGCCCGCCATCCTCGGGGTGGTCATGGAGCACTTCATGAGCGGCAAGCCGATCCTGCTTGAGGGCGCAGCCGCCACGGCGACCGATTCGGGCGGAGATGAATTCTTCGACACCGAGGATGCCGAGACCGTCGAGGTGATCAAGGAACTGCTCGCCACCCGCGTGCGCCCCGCCGTCGCCATGGATGGCGGCGACATCACCTTCAAGGGCTACAAGGAAGGCACGGTGTTCCTGCACATGCAGGGCGCCTGCGCCGGCTGTCCCTCCTCCACCGCGACGCTCAAATCGGGCATCGAGAACCTCTTGCGCCACTTCGTTCCCGGCGTGGAACAGGTGCAGCAGATCTAAAGAAATAACAGAGATAGGCCTCACGCCTTGAACCGGGACCCCGCGCGCCAGACCGGCCGCGGGGTGCCGACTATTCGGCCCCACAATCGCCACGAGCCGGGCGCAGACCCCAAGGGTCCGCCCGCCGCACGCACCCCGCGCGCCGGCCGACGGGTTCGGAGTTTTCAGCGACATGGGTGCATTCAGCCTTCCCCATTGGCTCATCGTCCTCGCCGTGGTGCTCGTGGTGTTCGGCCCCGGCCGCATCGCCGGGGTGATGGGCGATCTGGGCCAGGGGCTCAGGAGCTTCCGCAAGGGTATGGCCGAGGAGGACCAGCCCGACCAGCCCGCCGACAGGGACCAGCCGTCCGACAAGCCCTGAAACCCTTGCGGCGCATCGGTTTTCTGATTAGAGCATCGTCAATGACGACGCCCGCAACCCTTGCCATCGACACGACGCGCGACCGCCTGCAACTGGCGCTGGTCATGGGCGACGGCGCGACAGCGACCGAAATCCGCGTCATCGCCAAGGGTCACGCCGAAGTGATCTTCGACGCCATCGCGGCGCTTCTGGCCCGGCAGGGCCTCGCCTATGCCAATCTCGACCGCCTTGCGGTGTCGACCGGGCCGGGCTCGTTCACCGGGCTGCGCATCGGGCTTTCCGCGGCGCGCGGGCTGGGGCTGGCCCTCGACATTCCCGTCATCGGCATCCCCTCGTTCCTTGCCCTGTCGCTGGGCAGGAGCGGGGCCGGCGACATCGTCGTCGACGCCAAACGCGGCGAGGCCTATCGCCAGAGTTTTTCGGCCCCCGGAGTGCCGTCCGGACCGGCTGAACTGGTGGCGCTCGAAGCGGCGTTGGCCCGGGCGGGGCGCGGTGCCCCCGACGATCCGGTGATCGACATCGCCGCCATGGCGGGCTTTGCGGCCCGGGTGACGCGGCCGGAGGATTTCCCCCCCGCGCCAAGCTATATAAGGGCCGCCGACGCCAAGCCGCAGACCGGGTTCGGGGTGGCGCGGCAATGAATTACTGGCTTGCACCGGCCGGGCGGCACGTGACGCGGGGCGAGACGCGGGACGCCGCCGCCATGGCGCGGCTGCACGCCGCCGGGTTCTTCCGCGGCTGGCCGGCCTCCGATTTCGAGGCCTATCTGGCCGATCCGCAAACCACCCCCGCCTATGTGGCGGTCGACGCCCGGCGCACCCTGGCCGGCTTCGCCATGCTGCGCTGCGCCGGCGCGGAATGCGAATTGCTGACCATCGCCGTTGATCCCAGGCTGCGCGGCAAGGGCATGGGACGGGCGCTGCTCGAAGCGGCCTTCGCCGACCTGGCCATGAGCCCGGTCACCTCCATGGTGCTCGAGGTGGACGAGACCAATCTGGCGGCGCAAAGGCTCTATCGCCGCTTCGGCTTTGCCGAGATCGGGCGGCGGCGCGGCTATTATCCCAAGCCCGATGGCAGCGCGGCCACCGCCCTTGTCATGCGCGCGGCGATCGGCTAACCGCAAGCGGGATCGCTTTCGCAAAGCGGCGGTATGGAGATGCGCCATGGCAGGCCAGTCGGTCGACCCAACTCTCGAAGAGCAATGCGTGGCGCGCAATATGCGCATGACCGAGCAGCGCCGGGTGATCGCCCGCGTGCTCGAGGCGGCCACCGACCACCCCGATGTGGAAGAGCTCTATCGCCGCGCCTCGGCCATCGACCCGAAAATCTCGCTCTCGACGGTCTATCGCACCGTCAACCTCTTCGAGGAGGCGGGGCTGGTCACCAAGCACGATTTCAAGGACGGGCGGGCCCGCTTCGAGCAGATCCCCGACGAGCACCACGATCACCTGATCGATATCCGCTCGGGCAAGGTCATCGAATTCCGCAATGAGGAGATCGAGGCCATCCAGGAGCTGATCGCCAAAAAACTCGGCTACAAGCTCATCGACCACCGGCTCGAGCTCTATGCGGTGCCCTTGACCGATCCGGAGAGCTGACCGCCCGACGATGATCGCGCGCCTTTGCTTTCTCGGCCTCGTCGTCCTGCCCTTCACCCTCCTCGCCCTGCCGCTGCAACTGGCGCTGCGGGCGCTGAACGTGCCGCTCTGGCGCCTGTTGCCGCTGGCCTTCTACCGCCTGCTGGCCGTGGGGCTCGGCCTGCGGGTGCGGCTCGAAGGGGAGAGGCTGGCCAAGGGGCCGGTGCTGCTGGTCGCCAACCATATCGGCTGGCTCGATATCGTCGCCATCGGCGCCGTCCTGCCGGTGAGCTTCGTCGCCAAGTCCGAGGTGGCGGGCTGGCCGCTGGTCGGCCCCATGGCGCGGCTGCAAAGGACCATTTTCGTCGACCGCCGCAAGCGCACCGATGCCGGGCGCACGGCGCGGGAAATGCGGGCCCGCATCGCCGAGGGCGGGCCGGTGCTGCTGTTTGCCGAAGGCACCTCCGATATCGGCACCCACGTGCTGCCCTTCCGCTCGGCCCTGCTGGGGGCGGCGCGCGATGCCATGGGCGAAGGCGAGGGCGCGGTGCCGGTGCAGCCCCTCGCCATCGCCTATACCAAAATCTCCGGCCTGCCCCTGTCGCGGGCCGACCGCCGCACCGTGGCCTGGATCGGGGATATGGGGGTGGGCGACAATCTGGGGGCGATCCTCTCCTCGGGGCCCAAACAGGTGGTGCTGGCGCTGGGCGCCCCGCTCGATGGCGCCGGCGACCGCAAGAGGGTGGCCCGGACGGCCGAGGCCGCGGTGCGCTCCATGCTGGGGGCGCTCAATCGCGGACACCCTTTGCCAAAGCCGGGGGAAGTGGTAAACCGCGCCTCATGAGCGAGAACCGGACCCTCCCCAACGCCAAGAAGGTCTTCATCAAGACCTATGGCTGCCAGATGAACGTCTATGACAGCGATCGGATGACCGACGCGCTGGCGCCGCATGGCTATGAGCCGACCCAGGAGATGGGCGAGGCCGACCTGGTGCTTCTGAACACCTGCCATATCCGCGAAAAGGCGGCGGAAAAGGTCTATTCCGAACTGGGCCGCATCCGCGATTTCCGCGACGAGCGCGGGCCGGACGCCAAGAAGATGCTGATCGGGGTGGCCGGCTGCGTCGCCCAGGCCGAGGGCGAGGAGATCATGGCGCGCGCGCCCGCCGTCGACCTGGTGTTCGGGCCGCAATCCTATCACCGCCTGCCCGAGCTGGTGGCGCGGGCCGGGACCGAACGGGTGGTCGACACCGAATTCCCCGAAGAGGACAAGTTCGCCCATCTGCCCGCGCCCCGGCGCGAGGTGACCATTTCGCGCGGGCTCACCGCCTTCCTCACCGTGCAGGAAGGCTGCGACAAGTTCTGCTCCTTCTGCGTGGTGCCCTATACGCGGGGAACGGAGGTGTCGCGCCCGGTGGCCCAGGTGCTGGCCGAAGCCCGGGCCCTGGCCGAGGGCGGGGTGAAGGAGGTGACGCTTCTGGGCCAGAACGTCAACGCCTATCACGGGCGCGACGATGCCGGCCGTCCGGTGAGCCTGGGGGCCCTGTGCCACAGGCTGGCCGAAATCGAGGGCATAGAGCGCATCCGCTACACCACCTCGCATCCGCGCGACATGGATGACGAGCTGATCGCCGCCCATCGCGATCTCGACAAGCTGATGCCCTATCTGCACCTGCCGGTGCAGTCGGGCTCCGACGCCATTTTGAAGGCCATGAACCGCAAGCACACGGCGGCCCATTATCTCGAACTGATCGAAAAGATCCGCGCCGCGCGCCCCGACATGGCGCTGTCGGGGGATTTCATCGTCGGCTTTCCCGGCGAGACCGATGCCGATTTCGAGGCTACCCTCGATATGGTGAAAGCAGTCGGCTACGCCTCGGCCTTCTCGTTCAAATATTCCACCCGCCCCGGCACCCCGGGCGCCACCATGGACAATCAGATCGAAGAGCATGTGAAGGCCGAGCGGCTCGAGGCGCTGCAGGTCGAGATCACCGTGCACCAGCAGGCCTTCAACGCCGGCTGCGTGGGGCTCGTCCTGCCGGTGCTGATCGAAAAGCCGGGGCGCAATCCCGGCCAGGTGGCCGGGCGCTCGCCCTATCTGCAGCCCGTGCACATCGCCGCCGACCCCGGCCTGATCGGCCAGATCCTGCCGGTGGAGATCGTCGGGCGGGCAAAAAATTCGCTCGAAGGCACAATTGTCACAGCCGAGCGCAGGGCGGTCTGATAGGCTCGCCGGGCACCAGAGTCGCCACGCCCTTCCGGAGCCCTCGCGCTTGACACGCAATCTGAGGTCGCAGACCGACCACGCCGCCGCCGCCCATCTCGAACTGGCCTTCGAGGACAACCGGCTCGTCTCCCAGCTCTACGGCGAGTTCGACCAGAACCTGGCGCTGATCGAGCAGCGCATGGGCGTCGAGGCCAATTCGCGCGGCAATCACGTCATGCTGCGCGGCGGCGCCAATGCGGTGGACCAGGCGCGCCGGGTGCTCGAATCGCTCTACGATATGCTCGAAGAGGGCAAGCCCGTCGGCCCGGGGGATGTGGACGGGGTCATCCGCATGGTGCAGACCGAGGACAACCAGCTGTCCCTCCCGACGCTGGAAAAGAAGGGCAAGGTGCGCATGGCCCAGATTGCCACGCGCAAGGCGACCATCGTGGCCCGCAACCCGGCCCAGGACGGCTATATCCGCGCCATGGACCGGTTCGAGCTGGTGTTCGGGGTCGGTCCGGCCGGCACCGGCAAGACCTATCTCGCCGTGGCGCATGCGGCGACGCTGCTCGAACGCGGCGAGATCTCGCGCATCATCCTGTCGCGCCCGGCGGTGGAGGCCGGCGAGCGGCTGGGCTTCCTGCCGGGGGATCTGAAGGAAAAGGTCGATCCCTATCTGCGCCCGCTCTATGACGCGCTCTACGACATGATGCAGCCCGAAGTGGTCGAACGCTGCCTCGCGGCGGGGACCATCGAGGTGGCCCCGCTCGCCTTCATGCGCGGGCGCACCCTCTCCAACGCGGCGGTGATCCTCGACGAGGCGCAGAACACCACCTCCATGCAGATGAAGATGTTCCTGACCCGGCTGGGCGAAAACTCGAAAATGATCGTCACCGGCGATCCCACCCAGGTCGATCTGCCGCGCGGGGAGCGCTCGGGGCTGGTCGAGGCGCTGGGCCTGCTCAGCGATATCGAGGGCATCCACATCACGCGGTTTTCCGACAAGGACGTGGTGCGCCACGCGCTGGTGGCCCGCATCGTGCGCGCCTATGAGGGCGGCGCCACCCCGGCGGCGGACGGAAAGCCCGGCGCGTGACCCCCGAACTCACCGTCGAAATCGCCGTCGAGGCCGGCGACTGGCCGGATACCCTCGCCCCCCTGGCCGAGCGCGCCCTCTCGGTGGCCCTCGCCAATTGCGGCTTTGCGATCGAGGGGCCATGCGAGGTCTCGCTGCTGCTGACCGGGGATGCGGGCCAGCAGGCGCTCAACCGCCAATGGCGCGGCAAGGACCAGCCGACCAATGTGCTCTCCTTCCCCGCCATCGGCCCCGAGGACGCGGTCGAGGGGCTGCTGGGCGATATTTCGCTGGCCTATGAGACACTTGGCCGCGAGGCCGAGGCGCTGGACAAGCCCTTCGAGGCCCATTTCGTGCATCTGCTCGTGCACGGCCTGCTGCACCTTCTCGGCCATGATCATCAAACCGAAGAAGAAGCCCTTGCCATGGAGGCAAAGGAAACCGATATTATGGCCCTGATGGGCTATCCCGACCCCTATGACGGGCAGGATCTCATCGTGGGGGTGTGACCCCCCTTTTCGCGCAACGAGATACGGAGTGCCGCGGCCGGGCCCCATGACGACGCCCACCGCACCCCAGATGACCGATAACGATCAATCTAGCGCCGCGGCGCGCCGGCCGCATCGCCCTTCGGGCGACGATTCCCTTTCCCCGACATCGAGCGAGAAAAAGCCATCGCTGTGGACGCGCGTGCGCGCGCTCCTGCCCGGCAAGACGGCTTCGCTGCGGACCGACCTGCGGGAGGCTCTCGAAGCCCCGGTCCTGCCCTCGGATACGAGCTTTTCCGCGTCCGAGCGCACCATCCTGCAAAACGTGCTCAAGCTGGGCGAATTGCGGGTGGAGGACGTCATGGTCCCCCGCGCTGATATCGAGGCGGTGGAGACCGGCGTCAATGTCGGCTATGTGATCGACCGCTTCCGCCAGGTCGGCCATTCGCGCATGCCGGTCTATGAGGAGAGCCTCGACAAGGTCGTGGGCATGATCCACATCAAGGACGTGCTCGAAGCGGTGACCGAGCCGGCCAAATCGGCCGCCCCCACCGCCGGCAACGGCGCCAACGGGCACAACAACCAGAGCCCGGTGAAATTCCTCTCTCCCGTGCTCAAGCAGCGCATCGGCAAGCTCGACCTGGTGCGCAAGATGCTGTTCGTGCCCCCCTCCATGCCGGTCACCGACCTCCTGGCCCAGATGCAGGCCACCCATATCCACATGGCGGTGGTGATCGACGAATATGGCGGCACCGACGGCCTGGCCACCATCGAGGACCTGCTCGAAGCCGTGGTCGGCAATATCGAGGACGAGCACGACGAGGGCGAGGCCTCCATGCTGCGCGCCGTGGGCGATGACGTCTATATCGCCGATGCGCGGGTGGAACTGGCCGATCTCGTCGAGACCATCGGCAGCGATTTCGATCCCGGCGACTATGCCGAGGAGGTCGACACCCTGGGCGGGCTGGTCTTTGCGCTGGCCGGACGGGTTCCGGTGCGCGGGGAGGTGATCTCCAGGCTCAAGGGCTTCGAGCTCGAAATCACCCGCGCCGATGCGCGGCGCATCAAGCAGGTGCGCATCTCGCGCAAACGGCGCAAGCCGCGGCTGATGATCGCTGGTCCCAAGCCCGAGGCGCGGCCGGACGCGGCCGCAAAGCCCGAGGACGGCAACCAGCACGCCGCCGAGTGATCGGCGGCAGTTTTTCCGCAGATAAGGCCCCGATCTATCGCGGGGCGCGCTTGGCGAGGATGCGCTGCAAGGTGCGCCGGTGCATGTTGAGCCGGCGCGCGGTTTCCGAGACGTTGCGGTCGCACAATTCATAGACCCGCTGGATATGCTCCCAGCGCACCCGGTCGGCCGACATGGGGTTTTCCGGCGGCTCGGGCTTGATCTCCTCGCTGGCCAGCAGCGCCTTGACGATATCGTCGGCATCGGCGGGCTTGGCGAGATAGTCGACGGCCCCCAGCTTCACCGCAGTGACCGCGGTGGCGATATTGCCATAGCCGGTCAGCACCACCACCCGCGCATCGGGGCGCTTTTCGTGCAGCGCCGAGACCACTTCGAGCCCGTTGCCGTCCTCGAGCCGCAGGTCGATCACCGCGAAGGCCGGGGGCGCGGCGCCGAGCGCCGCCAGCCCTCCCGCCACGCTGTCGGCGCTGGTCACGATGAAGCCGCGCTTGTCCATGGCGCGCTCCAACCGGGTCAGGAACGGCTTGTCGTCATCGACCAGCAGCAGGGTGCGTTCGGCTTCGGGGAGATCGTTGATATCGGTCATGGATAATTCCTCTCGCGCAACGGTTTATGACCAATCGGGCCAAAGGTCAAAATCTAGAGTTGCATTTTTCATGCGGTTCGCGAGGCTTCCTCGGCCAGCACGTCGCGCGGCCAGCGAATCTCGACGCTGGCATAGCCATTGGCGCGGGCGTTGAAAAAGCGCAGCGAGGCGCCGGTGCGCTCCAGCAGCGTCTTGGCGATGAACACCCCCAGGCCCAGCCCGCCCCCGGCATCGGGATTGCGCGGATCGTCCCGCCCCCGGAACTTGGTGGTGAGATAGGGTTCGCCCAGCCGGCTGAGAAGGTCGGGCGGGAAGCCCGGCCCGTCATCGGTAATGGCGATCATCACCCTTTTGCCGTCCCAATCGGCGGAGATGGTCACGGTTTCGCGCGCGAACTGCACCGCGTTCTCGATGAGGTTCCCCAGCCCGTAGAGCAGCCCCACATTGCGCGCGATCACCGGCTCATGGGCGTTCGATCCGGTATCGAGCACGATGGACTTGCCAGCCACCAGGGCCGGGCCCTCATGGGGCTTGGCCAGCTCGGCGACGATGTCCGAGAGGGTGGCGGTGTCGAAAATGTCCGAGCCGCCGGGGCGCAGGCTGCGCAGCTTGCCCAGAATGGCCCGGCAGCGCGCCACCTGCCCGATGATGAGGTCGAGATCGTCGGCCAGCTCCCCCTCCCCGGCCTCGCGGCGGATCTCCTTGGCGGCCAGCGCGATGGTGGCCAGCGGGGTGCCCAGCTCATGGGCGGCGGCGGCCGCCAGCCCGTCCAGCGCCGAGAGCTGCTGCTGGCGCGACAGGGCCAGTTCGGTGATGGTGAGTGCATCGACCAGCTGGCGCGCCTCATGCGCCACCCGGTTGGTATAGCCGGCCACGAACACCACTCCGGCGACCAGCGCGACCCACACCCCGGTGAGATAGATCTGCGGCGGGAAGAACGGCAGCTCCTCGTTCCAGGGCAGGGGCAGGTGGAAGAGGGCCAGGATGCTGGCGACGCTGACCACCAGCGTCCCCAGCCAGATGGTGTTGCGGGTCGAGAGCGTCGAGGCCGAGACCGAGACCGGGGCGAGCAGCAGCAGCGCGAAGGGATTGCCCAGCCCGCCGGTGAGGAACAGCAGCCCGCCCAGTTGCAGGCTGTCATAGACGAGCTGGTAGAAGGCGAGGCGCGGCGAGGGCCGGTGGGCCGGGCCATAGCGCACCAGCAGCCCCACATTGAGCAGCATGGAGAGCCCGATCAGCAACAGGCACGGGCCGAGCGGCAGCGCATAGCCGAGGCCGAAGGCGACGAAGATCACCGCGCTCGCCTGCCCCGCCACCGCCAGCCAGCGCAGCAGCACGAGGGTTTCCAGCCGCATGGTATGGACCGATGGCGAAGGCGGCATGGTGGCGGAGGCGAGCTCTGGCATGGCGGAAAATCCCCTTGGGTGCGGCCGACAGGCCGGGCGTATGGGAAAATTATAGCAGATTTCAAGAGGCAAAAATTGCGACCTTGCGTCTTGATGGCGCCGGGGGGCTTCCCAAATGTAGCGTGTTCGAGACTGGAGAGACTGAACCAATGAACACTGCACTGATCAAACCTGCCTGGTCCCCGCTTACGATCGCCTTGATGGTGCTGGGCTTCATCGTCTTCTGGCCGCTTGGCATGGCGGTGCTCGCCTACATCCTGTGGGGCGAGTATATGGGCGGCAGCCAGGAAAAGGCCGATGCCTGGGTGAAACGGCAGGCGGAAGGCTTCAAGTCGCGCCGTTCCTGCCGCTCCGCCCCGCGCGGCTTCGCCTCGACCTCGACCGGCAATGCCGCCTTCGACGAATACCGCGAAGAGCAGCTCCGCCGCCTCGACGAGGAGCGCCGCAAGCTCGATGAAGACCGTGCGGCCTTCGAGGAGCACCTGGCCAATCTGCACAAGGCCCGCGACCGCGAAGAGTTCGACCGCTTCATGCGCGAGCGCAACGCCCAGCGCGGCGAGCCCGAAGGCGATCGCCAGGGCTATTGACACACACCGGCCGGCCCGGGGATTTCCGCGGGCCGGCCAGCTTCATTCGGTCGCACTTGCGAACCGCTGCGAAGCTCCCCATCTATCCCCTGACACGAGCGAATCGCCGGCTGCGGCCGGCGGCTCCTGTGACCGGCTTGCGGGACGTTCCCCCTCCCTTGATCCCGTAAGCCCGCCTTGGGTTCCCTCCACCCAAGGCACCTATGGAAAGCGGTGCGGCTCCGGCCGCGCCGCTTTCTTGTTTTCGGGCCGGCGTTTCTCCGAATCGCATAAACTCGGCCGACCCCCGCCGCCTTCTTTCGCGAGATATGCCTTGGGACTGACCCGCCTGCTCCGCCGCGCCCCGATCCCCCAGACCGTCGAGGTGGTGACCGCTTCCGGGCCGGTGGCGGTCGGCGTGCGGGTCAATCCGCGGGCCCGGTCCTATCGGCTGAGCGTTTCGGCCCGGGGCGAACCGGTGCTGACCCTGCCGCGCGGCGGGCACTGGAGCGAGGCCGAAGCCTTCCTCGAGCGCAATCGCGGCTGGCTCGATGCCCGGCTGGCCCGGCTCGCCACCCCCTGGCGCCTTGCGCCGGACGGGCTGGTGCCCCTGCGCGGGGTCGATCACGCCATAATCGTCTCGGACAGTGCGCGTGGGCGGGTGTGGGTGGAGGCGGGCGAAGGGGGGCCAAAGCTCCATGTGCCCGGCGGGCCCGATCACTTCCGACGCCGGCTGCTCGACTGGCTGAAGGCGGAGGCCCGTGCCGATCTGGAGCGGGCCTCGGCGCGCCACGCGGCGGCGCTGGGGGTGAGCATCGCCGCCATCAAGCTGCGCGACCAGACGACGCGCTGGGGGTCGTGCTCGTCGAGCGGCACGCTCAACTACAATTGGCGCCTGATCCTCGCCCCCGATTTCGTGCTCGATTATGTGGCGGCCCATGAGGTGGCCCATCGCGTCGAGATGAACCACAGCCCGGCCTTCTGGCGCACATTGGCGCGCGCCCTGCCCGATTATGGGCGCGGCCAGGCCTGGCTCAAGGCCCATGGCGCCAAGCTGATGGCGCTCTGAAACGACAAAAGGCCCGGATCGCTCCGGGCCTTTTATCGTCGATAGCTGCTGAATTTATCCGCCGAACAAGCCGTTGAGCAGGTTGCCGATCCCGTCATCGGCCGGGCCGAGCAATTGCGGCTGCTGCTGTTGCTGTTGCGGCATCGGCTGGGGCTGCTGGCCGGGCTGGCCCTGGATCTGGTCGATGGTCACCGGGATGCCGGTGGCCGGCACCGTATCCTGCATAGGCACCGCGACGCGATCCTGCAGGCGGACATAATGGCCCGGCAGGTTGGCGACCGTGAGCCCCTGATGCGCCTCGGTCATGATGTCGCGCCAGATCTGGGCCGGGATGGCGCCCCCCGACAGGCCCCGCGTCGGGGAATCGTCGTCATTGCCCAGCCATACCCCGCCGACATAATTGGCGGTATAGCCCACGAACACCGCGTCGCGATTGCGCTGCGAGGTGCCGGTCTTGCCCGCCATCGGCCAGTTGCCGAGCTGGGCGGCGCGGCCCGTGCCCGCCTGCACGCCGGTCTGCAGCATGTCGTTCATCATCCCCACCTGCTCGTCGGTGAGGACGCGCCCCGGCCCGGCATCGGAGGCTTCGTAGAGCACTTCGCCATCCACGGTGCTGATGCGGGTGATGACATTGGGCACCACCCCATAGCCGCCATTGGCAAACGGGGTGTAGCCGGCGGTCAATTCCAGCAGCGAGACCTCCTGCGTGCCCAGGGCGATGGCCGGCACCGCCTGGAAATTGGAGGAAAAGCCCATGCGATAGGCGGTTTCCACCACGTTTTCCGGGCCCACATCGATGGCCAGCCGCGCCGCCACCGTGTTGACGGAAAAGGCCAGCGCGTCGCGCAACAGGATCGGGCCCACATAGCGGCCATTGGCGTTTTCGGGGGCCCAGCCATTGTAGTTGAGCGGCTCGTCCACCATCAGCGTGTCGGGCGTATAGCCCATCTGCAGCGCGGTGAGGTAGATGAAGGGCTTGAAGGCCGAGCCGGGCTGGCGCCGCGCCGTCACCGCGCGGTTATAGGTCGACTGGGTATAGTCGGCCCCGCCCACCAGGGCCCGCACCCGCCCGTCGGTATCGAGCGCCACGAAGGCGGCCTGGGAGAAGTCGCGCTCCGCCCCGTGCTGGGCGATGGCTTCCTTGACCACGAATTCAGCGTGCTTTTGCAGGTCCCACTCGATGGTGGTGTCGACCACCACGTCCGAATTGACCTCGCCGAGATAGTCGTTCATCAGCGTCTCGACCCAGTCGGCGACGTAATATTCGGCCCCGGCCACGCGCTGGGTGGTGATCTCGGCATTGATGTCGGCCTGGGCGGCCTGGGCCTGCGCCTCGGTGATGTAGCCGGCCCGCACCATATTGGCGAGGGCGAGCTGCTGGCGGGCCCGCGCCCGGTCGGGATGGGATTTGGGATTGTAATAGCTCGGCGCCGGCAGGATGCCGGCCAGCATCGCCGCCTGGCCCAGCGAAAGATTGCGGGCCGAAATGCCGAAATAGGTCTGGGCGGCGGCCTCGATGCCGGTGGCGCCCGAGCCGAAATGCACCCGGTTGAGATAGAGCTCGAGGATCTGGTCCTTGGTGTAGTTCTGCTCCAGCCACACGGCCAGCAGCGCTTCCTGCACCTTGCGGCCCAGGGTCTGGTCGGGGGTGAGGAACAGGTTCTTGGCCACCTGCTGGGTGATGGTCGAGGCGCCGCGGGTCACCCCGCGCGCTCGGACCATCTCGACGGCCACCGAAGCGAGGCCGATGGGGTCGACGCCGAAATGGGAATAGAAGCGCCGGTCTTCGCTGGCCACCACCGCCTGGCCGACATATTCGGGCAGTTCGTGGATGCCCACCGCCTCGCCGCCGGTCTGGCCGCGATTGGTGAGCAATTGCCCATTCGAGGCCAGGACGCGGATATTGGGCGGGCGCTGCGGCACTTCCCAGGTCGAGGACGAGCCCAGGTCGCCCCCGTAATAGACCACGATGCCGGCCACCGCGACCCCGCCGATCAGCAGGAGGGTGAAGCAGAAATAGGCCAGCCCGACGATGAACTTCATGCCGCCCGAGCGCTTGCGCTTGGGATTTTTGGGCTTGCGCGGCTTGCCGCCGCCACTGGAGCGCGGCTTGGCGCCCTGGGCCCGGGGCTTGCGCGCCCGGCTGTCGACGCGATCATCGGGAGAGAGGCGAAGATCCATCAAGGGTCACTTTCAGGCCGGGTTGCAAGGGTCGGGCGAAGCGCGGCGCGGCCGGTGCGGGGCGCGGCATGGGGCGGTGCCAGCGCCACCCCATCGACCATCAACGCTATCGCGGCCAATTGTGGCCGGTTTATGTGGCATTTTCCAGAGTTTTCGCTGCTTGTGTCGCGGCTGCAACACCTGAGGAGGCTCCCGTCAGATGTCGAGATTGGAGACCGAAAGGGCGTTGTCCTGGATGAAATCGCGGCGCGGCTCGACCAGATCACCCATCAGCTGGGTGAAAATGGAATCCGCGTCGTCGCTTTCCTTGATCTGCACCTGGAGCAGCGTGCGGCCATTGGGGTCCATGGTGGTTTCCCAAAGCTGCTCGGCGTTCATTTCCCCCAGCCCCTTGTAGCGCTGCATGGAGACGCCCTTGGAGCCGGCCGCCATGACGATGGAGAACAGCGAGCGCGGGCCATAGACCTCGCTCGTCACGTCCTTGCGGGTGAGGGCCGGCACGCCGCCATAGATCTCGTCGAGCTTGCCCGCGAGGTTGCGCAGCTTGCGCGCATCGGCCGAACCGAGCAGCGCCGCGTCCAGCGTATGGGTCTCGGTGACCCCGCGCACCACGCGCGAGAAGGTAAAGCCCCCCTCGCCGTCCAGCCGGCCCTCCCAGGTCCGCTCGGTCTCCTCGGACATGCGGTTGAGCCGGTTGGCGACCCGGTCGGCCAGGGCCTGGGCCGCCTGCGGGTCCTCCATGGCCTCGGGATCGAGGGCGCCGACCACGGCGGCCTGCTCGATCATCTGCCGGTTGTAGCGCGAATTCTGGTTCTCGATCAGATGGTTGAGGTCGCGCGCCTGCTCGACGATGCCCAGAAGGTCCTGCCCGCTATGGGCCGAGCCAGCCCGCGTGGTGAGGATGGCGTCGTCGGTGCCCCCGGCAAGGAGATAGTCCTCATGGGCTCGCTCGTCCTTGAGATATTGCTCGGAGCGCCCGCGCGTCACCTTATAGAGCGGCGGCTGGGCGATATAGAGATATCCGCGCTCGATGATCTCGCGCATCTGGCGGTAGAAGAAGGTCAGCAGCAGGGTGCGGATATGGGCGCCGTCCACGTCGGCGTCGGTCATGATGATGATCTTGTGGTAGCGCAGCTTGTCGGGGTTGAACTCCTCGCGCCCGATGCCGGTGCCCAGCGCGGTGATCAGCGTGCCCACCTGATCGGAGGAGATCATGCGGTCGAACCGGGCCCGCTCGACATTGAGGATCTTGCCGCGCAGCGGCAGCACCGCCTGGGTGGCGCGGTCGCGGCCCTGCTTGGCCGAGCCGCCGGCCGAATCGCCCTCGACGATGAAGATTTCCGCCTTGGCCGGGTCACGCTCCTGGCAGTCGGCGAGCTTGCCGGGGAGCGACGAGATTTCCAGCGCCGATTTGCGCCGGGTCAATTCGCGCGCCTTGCGCGCCGCCTCGCGGGCCGCGGCGGCCTCGGCCACCTTGGTGACGATGGCCTTGCTCTCGGTGGGATGCTCCTCGAACCACTGGTTGAGCTTTTCGTTGACCACGTTCTCGACCACGGGGCGGACTTCGGACGAAACGAGCTTGTCCTTGGTCTGGGAGGAGAATTTGGGATCGGGCACCTTGACCGAAAGCACGCAGGTCAGCCCCTCGCGGGTGTCGTCGCCGGTCAGCGAGACCTTTTCGCGCTTGGTGACCCCCGAACTCTCCGCATAGCCGATCACCTGCCGGGTCAGCGCGCCGCGCAGGCCGGCCAGATGCGTGCCGCCATCGCGCTGCGGGATGTTGTTGGTGAAGCACAGGACGTTTTCGTGATAGCTGTCGTTCCACCACAGCGCCACCTCGACGGTGATGCCGTCCTTTTCCGCGCTGAGCGAGATCGGGGCGTCGAGCAGCGGGGTCTTGCTCTTGTCGAGATATTTGACGAAGGCCTCGAGCCCGCCCTCGTAATAAAGATCGGTCTCGACCACTTCGGGGTGGCGCAGGTCCTTCAAGACGATGTGCACGCCGGAATTGAGGAAGGCCAGTTCGCGCAGCCGATGTTCGAGCGTCTTGTAGTCGAACTCGATCATGGTGAAGGTTTCGGTCGACGGCATGAAGGTGACCATGGTGCCCGAGCGGCCCTCATAGTCGCCCACCACGGCGAGCGGGGCGTCGGCGACCCCATGGGTGAAGCTCATGGCGTGGACCTTGCCGCCCTGGCGGATCGAGAGTTTCAGCCAGACCGAGAGTGCGTTGACCACCGAGACGCCCACCCCGTGCAGCCCGCCCGAGACCTTGTAGGAATTCTGGTCGAACTTGCCGCCCGCATGCAGCTGGGTCATGATCACTTCGGCGGCGGAAATCCCCTCCTCCTTGTGGATGCCGGTGGGGATGCCGCGCCCATTGTCGGTGACGGTGACCGAGCCATCGGCATTGAGGGTCACGGTGACGAGGTCCGCATGGCCGGCCAGCGCCTCGTCGATGGCGTTGTCGACCACCTCGGTGACCATGTGGTGCAGGCCGGTGCCGTCATCGGTGTCCCCGATATACATGCCGGGGCGCTTTCTCACCGCATCGAGGCCCTTGAGGACCTTGATCGAATCCGCGCCATAGTCTGCATCATTGGGGATGGGGGGCGTGTCGCTCATCGAGGAATAGAATCAGCCTTGTTGGGAATTGCTTCTTTGTAGCGCAAAGGGCGGTTATCCCCAAGCAATTTGCCGCTTTTTCGGCAATTGCGCGGGGAAAGGGGCGCAGGATTACTGGCCCGGGTGGAGCGCGCCGGCCGCGACAGTGAAACGCTGGGCGTGGGCGCCCAGATCGGCGAACAGGATGGGGTCGGTGCCGGTCATCCAGCATTGGGTGCCGAGCCGGTCGAGGGCGGAAAACAGCGCCCGGCGGCGGGCCGGATCGAGATGGGCGGCGATCTCGTCGAGCAGGAGGATCGGGGTGATCCCGGTCATCTGCCCCACCAGCCGGGCATGCACCAGCACCAGCCCGATCAAGAGCGCCTTCTGCTCGCCGGTCGAGCACAGCCCGGCCGGCATGGATTTGGGCGCGTGGGTAACCATGAGGTCGACCCGGTGCGGCCCCAGCGTGGTGCGCCCGGCCGCCCTGTCGAGGGCCCGGAGCCCCCGCCATTGGGCGGCAAGGCTCTCCTCGAGCGCGCCGGCGGTTTCCGGCACCGGGCCGTCGAACACCGGGGTGAGGGCCAGCTGCGCCTCCGGAAAGCCGGTCTCCTCGAGATTGGCGCGCATCAGCGCCTGCAGATGGGCCAGGGAATCGGCGCGGGCGAAATAGAGCGCGCTGGCCAGTTCCGCCATCTGCGCCTCGATGGCTGAGATCCAGGCCGGATCGCCCGCCTCGGCCAAGAGCCGGTTGCGCTGGCGCATGGCGGATTCGAAATCGCTGACCGTGCGCGAATGGCCGGGCTGCAGCGTGGTCACCAGCCGGTCGAGGAAGCGTCGCCGCTCGCCGGCCGGGCCGGTAAAGAGCCCGTCCATGGCCGGGGTGAGCCACAACACCCGCACATGGTCGCTCATCTGCTCGACGCTTCTGGCATTGGCGCCGTTGATGCGCACCCGGCGGGCCGCGGCGTCGGGGGTGGCGCCGGTGCCGATATCGACCGGGCCATAGGGGGTCTCGATGGTGGCCGCCACGGCCCACAGCCCGTCGCCCCCGGCGATGGCCAGGGTCTCGAACCCGGCCCGCCGCAGGCCGCGCCCGGGGGCCAGGAGCGAGATCGCCTCGATGAGATTGGTCTTGCCGGCCCCGTTCTCGCCGGTCAGCACCACATGGCGGGCATCGAGATCGAGCGCCGCCGAGGCGTAGTTGCGGAAGCCGGTGAGCCGCAGGCGGGAGATGTGGCGGCGATCATCGCTCATTGCGCAAGGTCCGATGCCATCGGGGTGGTCGCCGGCGCCGCGCCCCCCTCATCCGTCTCGCCCTGCGGGCGATCCACCTTCTCCCACCAGGGGAGAAGGAAAGAGGGCAACGCAGGGCTCCCCAAAAGAGCCCCCTCTCCCCTGCTGGGAGAGGGTCGGGGTGAGGGGGGCGCTGAGCCGGTGGAGGATCGGGACGGCCGGCGGGACATCACCGACAATGCCAGCCCTCACACCCGCATCGGCATCAGGACGAACAGGGCCTGGGCGTCGCCTTCTTCCTTGACCAGCGTGGGGGAGCCGGCGTCGTTGAACAGGAACAGCGCGTTCTCGGTGCGGATCTGGGAGACGATCTCCAGCATGTAGCGGGCGTTGAAGCCGATCTCGAAACTGTCGAGCTCGAAATCCACCGGCAATTCCTCATTGGCCGTGCCGTGGTCGGGATTGGTCACCGACAATTCGAGCTGGCCGGGGGTGAGCGAGAGCTTGACCGCCTTGCCGCCGCGCTCGGACGCAATGGTCGAGACGCGGTCGACGGCGCGGGCCAGGGAGGCCCGGTCGACGGTGAGCAGCTTGTCGTTGTTCTTGGGCGTCACCCGCTCGTAATCGGGGAAACTCCCCTCGATGAGCTTGGAGAGCAGCACGACGCCTCCCAGGGTGAAGCGGATCTTGGTGTCCGAAAGTTCGACCGCGACCCCCTCTTCCACCCCGTCGAGGAGTTTTAGAACTTCCGCCACGGTCTTGCGCGGAATGATGATGCCCGGCATGCCCGCCGAGCCCGCGGGAGCCTCGGCCTCGACCCGGGCCAGCCGGTGCCCGTCCGTGGCCACGGCCCGCATCACCACCCCGCCCGGCCCGTCCACCGTGTGGACGAAGATGCCGTTGAGATAATAGCGGGTCTCCTCGTTGGAGATGGCGAACTGGGTGCGCTCGATCAAATCCCTGAGGGTGGCGACAGCAATGGTGAAGCTGTGGGTGAAGGCGCCGGACTTGAGATCGGGGAAGCCGTCGGGATTGAGGCAGGCGAGGTGGAAGCGCGAGCGGCCCGAGGAGATCAGCATCTGGTCGTTGCCGTCGGTCTCCAGCACCACATCGGCCCCGTCCGAGAGCTTGCGCACGATCTCATACAGCGTGTGGGCGGGCACGGTGGTGGTGCCGGGCGTGCCGGTCATGGCCGGGACGGTTTCGGTCACCTCGATATCGAGATCGGTGGCGCGCAGGTCGAGCCCGTCCCCGGTGGCGCTCATCAGGACGTTGGCGAGGATGGGATAGGTGTTGCGCCGTTCCACCACGCGGTGCACATGGCCCAGCGATTTCAACAGATGGTTGCGCTCCAGCGTGACCTTCATCGCGTCGTCTACCCCTGATCGTCCGTGTTAGCTTCCGGCCGAAACGCCGGGCGGAGACCCTGCATCGGACGGGGAAAAAACGCAAGGGCCCAGCCGCGCCAAACAGCGGCCGGGCGCGTGAGGGGGGCGCCCCAAAGAAACACCCTCCCCTTGACGGGGAGGGTTGGGTTGGGGTGGGGCCGGGAACCGCCTAGCGGCGGAAGAGGCTCACTCCTCCAGCATGCGGCGGAGGAGTTCGATTTCCTGGGTGAGGTCGCCGTCCTGGCTCATCAGCTGCTCCACCTTGCGCACCGAATGGAGCACGGTGGTGTGGTCGCGGCCGCCGAATTTGCGCCCGATCTCGGGCAGCGAGCGCGAGGTCAGCGCCTTGGCCAGATACATGGCGATCTGGCGCGGTCGCACCACGTCGCGCGAGCGGCGCGAGGACAGCAATTCGGTGCGCGCCACCTTGTAGTGCCGCGAGACGATCTTGAGGATGTCCTCGATGCGCACCCGCGGCGTCTCGCGGTTGCGAATGAGGTCCTGCAGGGTCTTTTCGGCCAGAGGCACGGTGATCGGCTCGCCGGTCAGCTGGTTGGCGGCGACCAGCCGGTTGACCGCCCCGTCGAGATCGCGCCCATGGGAGACGATCGAGCGGGCGATATAGTCGATGACGGCGGGCGGAAAGCTCAGCCCGGCAAAGCGCGAGGTCGCCTGGTCGGCGCGCTTCTGCACGATGGCGCGGCGCAGTTCCGGATCGAAGGGGGCGATGGGGATGACCAGTCCGCCCGACAGCCGCGAACGCACCCGGTCGTCGAGCATGTCGAGATCGCGCGGCGGCGCGTCGCCGGCCACCACCACCTGCTTGGTGCCCGAGATCAGGGTCGAGAGCGTGTGGCCGAATTCGGTGGCCGACTTGCCCTGCAGGAACTGCATGTCGTCGATGAGCAAGAGGTCGATGCGCCGCAGCCATTCCTTGAAGGCCAGCGCCGACTGGCTCTTCACCGCCGTGATGAAGTGATACATGAAATGATCGGCGGTGAGATAGACGATGTTGCGGGTGGTGTCGGACGCCCCCGCCGCCCAGGCGATGGCGTTGAGCAGATGCGTCTTGCCCAGCCCCACCGAGGAATGGATGTAGACCGGGTTGAAGGTCACCACATTGTTGGCGGCCGCCGAGGCCACCTGCCGCGCCACCCCGAGCGCCATCTCGTTGGCGCCACCGGCCACGAAGGTGTCGAAGGTGAGCTTACGGTCGAGCGCCGATCCCGAGAGCGCGTCGCCGGGCGCGGCCGGCTGGGCCGGGCCGGGGCTGACCAGCGCGGGCAGCGGACGCGGCGCGGCCGGCTGCAGCGGCAGCTCCGCCTCGACCGGGGGTTCGCTCGCCGTCACCAGGCGCGGCCGGGCCTGGCCGTTGACCCGCACGGTGACGTGCAGGCGGGCAATGCCGTCGTCTTCCTGGCGTAAGGCATCGAGAATCTTTTCGACGTAATTGGACTGAATCCAGGAGCACAGGAAGCGCGTCGGGACCGAGAGATGGACCAGGTCGCCCACGACCTCCTCGAGCTCGAGCCGGGCGAACCAGGACGTGAACACGTCTTCCCCGACCGCTGCCCGAAGCCGCGCCCGCGTGCGCAGCCAGACCTGTTCGGCGTCCGGAGTCATCGCCTCATCCCCTTTGGTGGTGTCCTCGTTCTGCGGGGCCCCAAGCCGGTCCCCAGTCTGTCCCCATGTCACGCGATCCGCAGCCGCGATCGAATCCATTCCCGTGCCTCTTTTCTGTTTTTCGTGGCGCCCGCCCTGAGGCGCCCATGCTTCCCCGATACGCCCCCATGGGGCACAAAAAAACGCTTTCCGCATCTGGTTTAAGGATGCGGCTCCCTACCTGAACCAAATTGAAATCGGCACGACGGTGCCTTTGACAAAGACGAAAACGCGTCTTTCGATGTTGAACCCGAGACGGCGAGGCCGTTCGACTTCAGCAGAACTTGACCGGACCCGCAAAGGGGTTGTCCCGTCCTGGCATCTTTTCGAAAAGCCCCGGATCGACCGGGCGAGGTTGGCTCTAGACTTGTCTTTCGCCGCCCTCTTTCTGATCCAACGAGGCCATTTTAGACAGCCATTTTTTTGCGCACAACCGCTGTTTTACTCAAAATTGCTCTTGACTCTCCCCCGGCCGGGCGGGGGTGCGAGTCTGCTCCCGGAGAGGAAAAATTAAGGCTATGGGACTCCTTGCAGATTCACGTTGGGTCCGTTTTGAGTCCCAATGAATTTTTTTTCCGCCCCCGGCCTCCCAGCCGCCTCCGTGACCATTTGATGACGCCGGGATGACGGAAATATTACGCAATTTCCGAGCCGCCGCCGGATACGAAACGACCCCCTGGCGGGGGTCGTGAAAACTTGTTCTCTAGGGACAAACCCTATCGGGTCGATCGGGTGAGCGGGCGGGTTCAGCCCAGCGCCTTGACCCGCTTGGCGAGGCGCGAGACCTTGCGGTCGGCCATGTTCTTGTGGAACACGCCCTTGCCGGCGGCGCGCTGCAATTCCGGCTCGGCGGCGCGCAGGGCGGCGGCGGCGGCGTCCTTGTCGCCCGAGGCGATCGCTTCCTCGACCTTGCGCAGGAAGGTGCGCACGCGGCTGCGGCGCGCGGTGTTGATCGCGGTGCGGGTTTCGATCTTGCGGGTGGCCTTCTTGGCCGAAGGTGTATTTGCCATCTGGTTCCTCGTGGCGGTATGCCTTGCGTGCTCACTCCGCCTCAGGCGGCGAGCACAACCGGAAATGAAAGGGGCGGACAAGCCGTCCACCCCGACGAAGGCCGCTCTATAGAAAGCTCCCCGGCAAGAGTCAATGCGTCGTCGATACATGCCCGGGAGTGCTAAGTCTTTTGCTGGAAACGCGCTAGCGCTGGCAGACCGGGCAGAAAAAGCTCGAGCGCCCGGCCTGGACGATGCGCGCGATCTGCCCGCCGCAGCCCGGACGCGGGCAGGGATCGCCCTCATGGCCGTAGACGGCGAAGCTGTGCTGGAAATAGCCCGGCTGGCCTTCGCTATTGGCGAAATCGCGCAGGGTTGAGCCCCCGGCGGCGATGGCCGCGTCGAGCACGTCGCGAATGGCGACGACCAGCCGCCCGACCTCCTCGGCCGCAAGGCTGCCGGCCGGGCGGCGCGGGTCGATACCGCTTCCGAACAACGCCTCGCACACATAGATATTGCCCAGCCCGGCGATCACCCGCTGGTCGAGCAGCACGGTCTTGATCGGCCCGCGCTTGCCCTGGAGCGCCATGGCGAGGGTGAGGGCGTCGAGCGCATTGCCCAGCGGCTCGGGGCCGAGCGGATCGATATAGGGATTGGCGGCGCCGAGGGGAAAGAGCGCCATGAAGCCGAAGCGCCGGGGGTCGGTATAGGCGAGGCGCACCGGCCCGTGCTCGGGATGAAGGAGACGGGCCTCGAAATGGACGTGCTTGCCGGCCGGGCTGCTCGACAGGAGCCGACTGGGTTCGTCGAGCCTTTGCCCCGAAACGAGAAAACCCCCGGTCATCCCCAGATGCGACAGCCAGGTGCCGCCATCCGAGAGGGTGGCGAGCAGATATTTGGCCCGCCGGCCCAGATGCTCGATGCGCTGGCCGGACAGCCGCGCCGCAAAGCCCTCGGGGAAGGCAAAACGCAGATCGGGGCGGTTGAGGGTGACGCTCTCGATCACCGCGCCTTCGAGAAACGGTGCAAGGCCACGCCTCACGGTTTCGACTTCGGGCAGTTCGGGCATGGACGCGGCTCCGGGACGATTATGCAGGCGGCTTGCGCTTGCGTTATGGACCGGCCAAGCCCATAACCGGACCCGCCGCCCGCAAGCAAGAGAGGCACGCAATGACCGAGACCGCCCAGACCACCCATTTCGGCACCCGGACCGTGCCGATCGGCGACAAGCAGGACCTGGTCAACGATGTGTTCCACAAGGTGGCGCGGCGCTACGACCTGATGAACGATCTGATGAGCGGCGGCATCCATCGGCTGTGGAAGGACCAGATGGTGGCTCGGCTGGCCCCGCCGCGCGGCGGCGCGCGCCCCTATCGCGTGCTCGACATGGCCGGGGGCACCGGCGACATCGCCATGCGCATCCTCGACGCCAGCCATGGCTTTGCCCAGGTCACCGTCTCCGACATCAACCCCGACATGCTGGCGGTGGGCGCCGAACGGGCCAGAACCTGGCGCTATCCCTCCAATGTGGAGTTCGTCGAGGCCAATGCCGAGGAGCTGCCCTTCCCCGATAAGAGCTTTGACGCCTATACCATCGCCTTCGGCATCCGCAACGTGCCGCGCATCGAAAAGGCGCTGGCCGAGGCCTATCGCGTGCTCAGGCGCGGCGGGCGGCTGCTGGTGCTCGAATTCTCGCACGTCGACGTGCCGGGCCTCGACCGGCTCTATGATCTCTTTTCCGATACGCTGATCCCGCCCATGGGCAAGATGGTGACCGGGGACGCCGAGCCCTACCGCTATCTGGTCGAATCGATCCGCAATTTTCCCGATCCCGAGCGCTTTGCCGCGATGATCGCCGAGGCGGGGTTCAGGCGCGTCACCCATACGCCCATGAGCGGCAATATCGCGGCCCTGCACGGGGGCTGGAAAGTCTGACATGGGGCTGGGCACCTATCTGAGGCTCGCCCGGGCCGGCTATGTGCTGGCGCGCGAAGGGGCGTTCTCGCTGGCCGAGGGCCAGCCGATCCCGCCATCGGCGCGGCTGCTGGTCGCCATGGCCCGGCTGATCGAGAAGCGCGACGTGCGCAAGACCGGTCGCGTCACCCGGCTGGCCAATGCCCTGACCCGGCTCGGCCCGGTCTATGTCAAGTTCGGCCAGGTGCTGGCCACCCGCCGCGACATCGTGGGCTTTGCGGTGGCCTCCGACCTCGCCGCGCTGCAGGACGCGCTGCCGCCATTCGACGCGCGGCTGGTGCCGGGCCTGCTGGCCGAGGCGCTGGGGGACAAGGCCGCTTCGCTCACCGAGATTTCCCCGCCACTGGCCGCCGCCTCCATCGCCCAGGTGCACAAGGCGACGCTTGCCACCCCCGATGGCCCGCGCATCGTGGCCGTCAAGCTCCTGCGCCCCCATATCAAGGAGCGCTTCCTGCGCGATCTCGACGGGCTCTATGTCCTGGCCGGGGTGGCCGAGCGCTTCCTGCCCTCGGCCCGGCGCTTCAACGGGCGGCAGGTGGTCGATGCGCTGGCCCGCTCGGCCCAGCTCGAAATGGACCTGCGCATGGAAGCGGCGGCCATATCCGAGCTCAAGGACACGCTTCGGGACGATGGCGATTTCCACGTGCCCGAAGTGTTCTGGGAGCAGACCGCGCGCGCCGTGCTGACCACGAGCTGGATCGACGCCATCCCGGTCCGCGACACCGAGGCGCTGGACGCGGCCGGGATCGACCGGCCGGCCCTCGCCAATACGCTCATTCGCTCTTTCCTGCGCCAGGCCATCGGCCATGGCTATTTCCACGCCGACATGCATCCGGGGAACCTGTTCGCCGACCGCAACGGGCGCGGCATCGTCGCGGTCGATTTCGGCATCATGGGGCGGATCGGCCGGCGCGAGCAGCGCTTCCTGGCCGAAATCCTCTATGGTTTCATCACCCGCGACTATCGGCGGGTGGCCGAGCGCCATCTCGATATCGGCTATGTGCCCGACACCCACACCATCGACGATTTCGCCCAGGCGATCCGCGCCATCGGCGAGCCGCTGGTGGGGCGCGGGGCCGACGAGATCTCCATGGCGCGGGTGCTGGCGCAACTGATCGAGGTCACCGAGCTGTTCGACATGAAGGCGCGGCCCGAGCTGGTGCTGCTGCAAAAGAACATGGTGCTGGTCGAGGGCACCGCCCGCATCCTCGACCCCAGATTCAACATGTGGACCGCCGCCGAGCCGGTGGTGTCGGCCTGGGTGCGCCGCGCCGTGGGGCCGCAGGGCAAGCTCGACCTGGCCCGCGAGGCGGCCGAGGAGGCCCTCGACCTCGTGCGGCGCCTGCCCTCCATCGCCCGCCGCGCCGAAACCGTGCTGGGGCGGCTCGAAGCCGACCAGATCCGCCAGTCGCGGCGCGACCCATTGATCGAAACGCTGAAATGGGGGACGCTGGTCGCCATGGGGCTGGCGATCATCGCCCTTGTCATCGTCATCAAAGGTGCCCTGTGACCCTAGCCGGCAAGCATATCCTCCTCATCGTCTCGGGCGGCATCGCCGCCTATAAGGCGATCCATCTGATCCGGCTGATCCAGAAGGCGGGCGGCAGCGTGCAGCCGGTGCTGACCCAGAGCGCCACCCAGTTCGTCACCCCCTTGACGCTGTCGACGCTTTCCGGCCGGCCGGCGCTCACTGAACTCTTCGACCTGACGCAGGAAACCGAGATCGGCCATATCGAATTGTCGCGCTCGGCGGACCTGATCGTCGTCGCCCCGGCCAGCGCCCATCTGCTTGCCCGCCTCGCCCATGGGCTGGCCGACGACCTGGCCACCACGTGCCTGTTGGCCACCGACACCCCCATCCTCGCCGCCCCGGCCATGAATGTGCGCATGTGGCAGGCCGCCGCCACCCGCCGCAATATCGAGACGCTGATCAGTGACGGGGTGACGCTGGTCGGCCCCGACGAAGGCGACATGGCCTGCGGCGAATACGGGCCCGGGCGCATGGCCGAGCCCGAGGCCATCCTCGAGGCCATGGAGGGCCATTTCGCCCGCAGAGGCGGTGCGCTGCCCCTCGCGGGCAAAAGGGCCATCGTCACCTCCGGGCCGACCCGCGAGCCCATCGATCCGGTGCGCTACCTCTCCAACGCCTCCTCCGGCCGCCAGGGGGTGGCGATCGCCGAGGCGCTGTCCACGAGGGGCGCCGCGGTGACCTTCATCACCGGCCCGGCCGAATTCGCCCGGCCCAAGGGCTGCACCATCGTCCCCGTCACCACCGCGCTCGAGATGGAGCGCGCGGTCGCGGCGGCGCTTCCCGCCGATATCGCGGTGTTCGCCGCGGCGGTGGCCGATTGGGGCATCGCCGAACCGGCTCCGGCCAAGCTCAAGAAGGACGCGGCGGGCACCGCCCCGGCGCTCGAATTTATCGCCAATCCCGATATCCTCGCCGGCATCGCCCATCTCCCCGCCGACCGCCGCCCGGCCCTCGTCATCGGCTTTGCCGCCGAGACGGGGAATCTGGAGACCCATGCCCGCGCCAAACTGGCCCGCAAGGGCTGCGACTGGCTGCTGGCCAACGATGTCAGCCCCGGCACCGGGGTGTTCGGCGGCGCGGACACGGCGATCCTCTTTCTGGCCGGTGATTCGGCCGAGGACTGGGGCGCGCTGAGCAAGGCGGCGGTGGGCGAAAGGCTGGCCGAGCGCATCGCGGCGCATTTGCGGGCCTGAGGGCCGCAACCGGCCAGCGGACGGCTTGCCAGCCGGCCCGTTTCCACCCATTGTGCCCGCAAATCCGGGAACGCGCCCATGGGACCGCGGGCGCCCAATGCTGAGGACAAGGAAATGACCCTGATCACTGCCGCCGCCCGCCTGACGGGAGCCGGGCTCCTGACGCTGGCCCTCGCCGCCTGCATGGATGTGGAGATGACCATCGACATCCAGAGCCAGACCGAGGCCGAGGCCACCATGGTCACCGCCATGGCCGCCGACATGTACCAGATGATCATGGCCCAGTCGGTGGAGGGCGAGGACGAATTCTGCGCTGAGGGCGAGCTCATCGAGCGCGGCGACATGATGGAATGCCATGTGGTCCAGAGCGGCCCCTTCGCCGAGCTCGATCTCGACGCCGAGGGCGGCGGGCCGGTGATCGCGGCCATCGGCGGCGGGCAGGTGCGCGTCTCCTTCCCCACCGGCGACATCGCCGAGGCCATGGCCGAGGACACCGGCGCTCGCGACGACCCGCAGATGATGGCGATGATCACCTCCATGTTCGAGGGCCACGCGATCACCATGACGGTCGCCGGCGGCACCATCACCGACACCAATATGGCCATCGCGGCGGACGGGCAGTCGGCCAGCTATGCCATCCCCTTCACCGATCTCTTCGCCTCCGATCTCGACCTGCCGGCGGAACTCTACGCCGTGGTGCAGAAATAGGCATGGCGGTCCGCTTCAAATGGCTCGCGCATGGGGAAGGGCTCCCCATGCCGGTCCGCCAGAGCCGCGCCGCCGCTGGCCATGATCTCGCCGCGGCGCTGGGCGAAGATGAGGTGATGACGCTCGCGCCGGGCGAGCGGGCGCTGGTGCCCTGCGGCTTCGCCCTGGCGCTGCCCGAGGGCTATGAGGCGCAGGTGCGCCCCCGCTCGGGGCTGGCGGCCCGGTTCGGCGTCACGGTGCTCAACGCGCCGGGAACGGTCGACGCCGACTATCGCGGCGAGGTCAAGGTGATCCTCGTCAATCACGGCGCCGAGCCCTTCGCCATACGGCGCGGCGACCGCATCGCCCAGATGGTGTTCGCCGCCGTGCCGGACCTGGCGCTCGAATCTGTGCAGGAGCTTGAGGAGACCGATCGTGGCGCAAACGGATTTGGATCGACGGGGATGGCTGGCTAGCGCGGTTCTGGCGCTCGGCCTCTGCGCGACAGGCGGCGCGGTGGCCGCGGAGCGGGCCCAGTTCGACGCCATCGGCTATTCTGAGGACGGGCGCTATTTCGCCTTCGAACAGTTCGGCATCCAGGACGGCTCGGGCTTTCCCTATTCCGAGATCGCCATCATCGATCTCGACACCGACCGCTTCGCCGGCGGCTCCCCGTTCCGGGCCCGCATCGACACCGAAATGGCCGCGCTGGGCGAAGCCCGCGACGCGGCGCATGCGGCGGCGCAAAAGGCGCTGACCGAACTGGCCATCGACCGGCCGGCCATCCCCATCGCCCTGCGCGGCGACGGGGAGGCGGCGGGCGACGAGGGCCTCGCCCTCGACTACGCCATCCCCATCTGGGGGCTGGACGGCACCGAGGGCGACTACCGCCTGTCGCTGGAAATCTTCAAGGCCCCCTCGACCCAGGATTGCGACTGGTTCGAGGGCGATCCCATGGGCTATCGCCTGATCCGCGAGATCGACGGCGAGCGGGCCGAGCTCCATAGCGACAGCCGGGTGCCGGCCTCGCGCGGCTGCGTCATCACCTACAAGTTCTATGGGGTCATGCTGCCCTTCAACGCCTTCGACAATGGCTCGGCGGTGGCGGTGCTCTCCTATTGGTCGCACGGCTTCGAGGGCCCCGACCGGCGCTTCCTCGCCCTGCCGGTGGGGGATCGCTGACCCATGGCGCTGACCCCGGGCCAGTCGGCCCGCTATGCCCGCCATATCGTGCTCAAGGATGTGGGCGGGGCCGGCCAGCAAAGGCTCAGCGCCGCCCATGTGGCGGTGGTCGGGGCCGGCGGGCTGGGGGCGCCGGTCATCGCCTATCTGGCCGGGGCGGGCATCGGGCGGCTGACCATCATCGACGACGACACCATAGCGGTCTCCAATCTGGGCCGGCAGGTGATCTATCGCGACGCCGATATCGGGCAGTCCAAGGCCGAGACTGCCGCCCGCTTCGCCATGGCGCTCAACCCCGAGATCGCGGCCTTCGCCCGCGTCGAACGGCTCGACGAGGGCACGGCCGAGCGGCTGCTGGGCGCGCCCGACCTCGTCATCGAGGGCACCGACAGTTTTGCCGCCAAGCGCCTCGTCGCGGGCGTGTGTCGCGACCGCTCGATCCCGCTGGTCATGGGGGCGCTGGGCCCGTTCGACGGTTCGGTGACCGTCTTCGCCCCCCATCTCCGCCGCGAGGACGGCACCCCTTGGCCGGGCTTTGAGCGGCTCTATCCCGCCGATCCCAATCCCGAGGACAGTCCGCCCTGCGAACTGGTCGGCGTCGTCAACGTGCTGCCCGGCGTGGTGGGCACCATGATGGCCAATGAGGCTGTCAAATGGATCGCGGGCTATGGCACCCCGCTTCTGGGCAAGCTGCTGGTCTACTCCGCCCGCACCGGGGAAAGCCGGATCATGGGCTACCGGTAAGGCCCGCTATCCCTTTTTAGTCGATAATCTCGCCCTCATAGACCCCCCACAGCACCTCCTGGGCGAGATAGCCCTGATAGGTGGTGGTGCGGCCGGTCTCGCCGGTATGGTTGAGCCGCACCTCGCAGGCCACGCCGTCGCAGCCGCGCACCGAGACCAGCATTTTGGGCGACAGCCAGGCCCGCACCCCCGATTCGGGCGAGGCCGAGGCCCGCAGCGCAAAGGCCCCCTCCTGCTGCCAGGGGGCGACCAGCGCCATGCGGTCGCCCACCACGAGGTTCTGGTGCACCCAGCCCTCGTCGCCCTCCACGTCGCGGATGCGCCGCCAGGTGTCGAACTCGGCGGTGATCTCCACCGGCATGCCGGGCCGGAGGAAGGTGTAGGCGATGGCGTAATTGGTGCCGGGGCCGACCCGCACATTGGTGGGGGCGTTGCGGATCGAGACGAATCGCGGAATGGGCAGGCCGCTCGACTGCCCCACCTGCTGCGCCATCACCGCGACCGGGACGAAACCGGCGGCGGCGAGGGCGGAAACGGCGAGGAGGACGCGAAGCCAGTGAGCGAAACGCACGAAGGAACTCTTTTCTTGTCTAAGCCCGGCGCCCGGGGGGCGGCCGGGGAAACCGCGATCGGGATTCGGGGGTCTTGTTTTGCGCCGGGACTTTGCAGGGCACCGGTTTTTCCCTAACACTAGCGCCGCGATCTTAATGGTCGCTGAAAACGGATGGGAAACCGGGTCGGGACGGCGCTGGCGGACGGTGTTGTCCTGGCGCGCAAACAAGGTGATCATGTGACACGCCAGCAGGGCAAGATCGTCGTTACCCGCCGCCTGCCCGAGCAGGTCGAAACCCGTATGGCGGCGCTGTTCGACGTGCGCTTCAACCCCGAGGACATCGCCTTCGATCCGGCGGCGCTGCTGGCGGCGGCCGGCGAGGCCGAGGTGCTGGTGACCTCGATCACCGACCGCATCGACGCCGGGCTGATCGCCCGCATGCCGGGTTCCCTCCGGCTCATCGCCCAGTTCGGCAACGGCTTCGACAATATCGACGTCGAGGCGGCCCATGCGGCGGGGATCACCGTCACCAATACCCCCTCGGTCCTCACCGAGGACACCGCCGACATGGCCATGGCGCTGATCCTCTCGGTGCCGCGCCGGCTGGCCGAGGGCGCCCATGTGCTGCTGCGCGACGGCACCTGGCCGGGCTGGTCGCCCACCTGGATGCTGGGACGGCGGCTGGGGGGCAAGGCGCTGGGGATCGTCGGGCTGGGGCGGATCGGCACCGCCGTGGCGCGGCGGGCCCGGGTGTTCGGCCTCGCCATCCACTATTGCGGCCGGGCCCGCAAGGCGCCGCAGATCGAGGAGGCGCTGGGCGCCACCTGGTGGCCCTCCCTCGAGGAGATGCTGGCCCATGTGGACATCGTGTCGCTGCACACCCCCCATACGCGGGACACCTACAACATCCTCTCGGCCGAGCGGCTGGGTCTGATGAAGCGGGGGGCCTTCCTCGTCAATCTCTCGCGCCCGGAACTGCTCGACGAGGCGGCGCTGGCCGAACTGGTCGAGAGCGGGCATCTTTCGGGCGCGGCGCTCGACGTCTTCGAGCACAAGCGCGGCGTCAATGCGCGCCTGCTCGAGCTGGCCCGCGCCAACAAGGTGATCCTCACCCCGCATATGGGCTCGGCGACGCTGGAGGGCCGCATCGAGATGGGCGAGACGGTGATCGTCAACATCCGCACCTTCCTCGATGGCCACACCCCGCCCCACCGGGTGCTGCCCGAGGGACGGGGGCCGCTCTGAAAAAGCCGGCGGTCAGGTGCCCTTCTGCGCCGCGAGCTGGGCCTCGACCTTCTTGTGCTGCTCATAGCCCTCGCCCTCGGTGCCGAAATCCTCGAGCTCGTGCATCTGGCGGATCTCGAAGCGGTTCTGCCCGTGGGCGATGGGGCATTTGGCCACCCAGGCGATGGCCTCCTCGAGCGAGGCGCAATTCCAGATCCAGAAGCCGGCGATCACTTCCTTGATCTCGGAGAAGGGGCCGTCGGTGACCATGGCCTTGCCATTGTCCACCGTGACGCGGGCGCCTTTGGCACTCGACATCAGCCCGGCCCCGTCGATCATGATGCCGGCCTTGACCAGCTCCTCATTGTACTGGCCCATCTTGAGCAGCAGACCCTCCTCGGGGTCGATATCGGCCTCGCTGTCGGGGGAAGCCTTGATCATTACCATAAAGCGCATTTTGTCTCTCCCATCCTGGGTTGCATAGCCATAAGGACGTTGGCGGAATATCGATCCCGACAGGCAGGCAGAAAAAAACCGCCCGCGCGAGCGGAAAAAAACCGGCGCTCCTTGCGGGGCGCCGGTGAATTTTCTCAGAACGATGCGAACCGGCGCTTAGAGCATTTCCTGTTCTGATTGAATCAGAACCGGAGCTCTAAGACTTTGATCCGTCGCGTTTCCGAACCGCAAAAGTGGTGTCCACTTTTGCTGGAAACGCTCTAGGCGTCGTCGTCTTCGCCCTTGGCGCGTTCCGTGCCGGTCTCCTGGTCGACGACCTTCATGGAGAGGCGGACCTTGCCGCGCTCGTCAAAGCCCAGAAGCTTCACCCAGACCTTGTCGCCTTCCTTGACCACGTCGGTGGTCTTGCCCACGCGCTGGTCGGCCAGCTGGGAGATGTGCACCAGCCCGTCCTTGGCGCCGAAGAAATTGACGAAGGCGCCGAAATCGGCGGTCTTGACCACGGTGCCCTGGTAGATCTCGCCCACTTCCGGCTCGTCGGTGATCGACTTGATCCACTTGATGGCCGCGTCGATCTGCTTGCCGTCCGAGGACGAAATCTTCACGGTGCCGTCATCCTCGATATTGACCTTGGCGCCGGTCTTTTCGACGATCTCGCGGATCACCTTGCCGCCGGTGCCGATCACTTCGCGGATCTTGTCGGTGGGGATCTTGATGGTCTCGATGCGCGGGGCGAATTCGCCCACTTCCGAACGGGCCGTGTCGAGCGCCTTGGCCATCTCGGCGAGGATGTGCTTGCGGCCATTGCCGGCCTGGGCCAGGGCGATCTTCATGATCTCCTCGGTGATGCCGGCGATCTTGATGTCCATCTGCAGGCTGGTGACCCCGTCCTGGGTACCGGCCACCTTGAAGTCCATGTCGCCCAGATGGTCCTCGTCGCCGAGGATGTCCGAGAGCACGGCGAACTTGTCGCCCTCGAGGATCAGCCCCATGGCGATGCCGGCCACGGCCTTCTTCATGGGCACGCCGGCATCCATCAGCGCCAGCGAGGTGCCGCACACGGTCGCCATGGAGGACGAGCCGTTGGATTCGGTGATCTCGGCGACGACCCGCAGCGTATAGGGGAATTCCTCGGCCGAGGGGCGGACGGGATTGACGGCGCGCCAGGCGAGCTTGCCATGGCCGATCTCGCGGCGTCCGGGCGAACCCATGCGGCCCGCTTCACCCACCGAATAGGGCGGGAAGTTGTAGTGCAGCAGGAAGTTCTGCTTGTAGGTGCCTTCGAGCGAATCGATGAACTGCTCGTCATCGGCGGTGCCCAGCGTCGCCACCACCAGCGCCTGGGTTTCCCCGCGCGTGAACAGCGCCGAGCCATGGGTGCGCGGCAGGATGCCCACCTGGGCCTCGATGGGGCGCACGGTTTCGAGGTCGCGGCCGTCGATGCGGGTCTTGGTGTCGAGGATGTTCCAGCGCACCACCTTGGCCTGCAGCGACTTGAACACCGATCCGACCTGTTCGGGGGTGAAGCGAGCTTCGCCCTCAAGGGGGAGGAAATGCGCCTTCACCTTGGCCTTGGCGGCGTCGACGGCGGCATAGCGCGTCTGCTTGTCGGTGTTCTTATAGGCGTCGCGCAACTCAGTCTCGATCATCGCGAGCATTTCGCCTTCGAGGGCGGACATGTCCTCGGGGTCGAAGTCGCGCGGCTCCTTGGCGGCCAGTTCGGCCAGCTTGATGATGGCGTCGATCACCTTCTGGCTCTGGGCGTGGCCGAACATCACGGCGCCCAGCATCACGTCCTCGGACAGTTCCTTGGCTTCCGATTCCACCATCAGGACGGCATCGGCGGTGCCGGCCATCACGAGGTCGAGCTTGGAATCGTCGCGGCGGTCGATGGGCAGGTTGAGCACGTATTCGCCATCGACATAGCCGACGCGGGCCGCGCCGATCGGGCCCATGAAGGGCACGCCGGAAATGGTCAGCGCAGCGGAAGCGGCGACCATGGCCAGCACGTCGGGCTGGTTCTCCATGTCGTGCTGCAGCACGGTGATGATGACCTGGGTCTCGTTCTTGTAGCCATTGGGGAACAAGGGACGGATCGGGCGGTCGATGAGGCGCGAGGTGAGGGTTTCAGCCTCGGTCGGGCGCCCTTCGCGCTTGAAATAGCCTCCGGGGATCTTGCCGGCGGCGAAGTATTTTTCCTGATAGTTGACGGTCAGGGGGAAGAAGTCGATCCCGGCCTTGGGCTCCTTGGCCGAGACCACGGTGGCGAGGACGACGGTGTCGCCCAGGGTGGCGAGCACGGCGCCATCGGCCTGGCGGGCGATCTTGCCGGTTTCGAGCGTCAGGGGCTGGCCGCCCCAGTCGAGCTCGACTTTGTGGTGGTCGAAATTGATGGTCATCTCAAGACATTCCTTCTTGGGCGGTGACGCCGCGGCGCGCGAACGGCGCGGCCGGCGGTTGCCGCCAATGGCGCCGAAACCGGCCCTCAAGTTTCCGGAACATGGACAAGATGGCGAGGGATTCCCGACCCGTGAAATCCCCGGCGATCCTGCCATGCCCCTTTGAAGGGCGCTTCCGGCAGTCGATCCGCCAGCCCTATTGCCGGCGAACCATGCGATGCGAGGCCAGCGTATCCCGCCGGCCTCGCACCATGCTCAGAACCTAGCGGCGGATGCCGAGCCGTTCGATGAGGCTCTGGTACCGCGCTTCGTTGCCGCGCTTGACATAGTCGAGAAGCGAGCGGCGGGTGGAGACGAGCTTCAGCAGGCCGCGGCGGGAGTGATTGTCCTTGCCGTGGATCTTGAAATGCTCGGTCAGGTTGGTGATGCGTTCGGTGAGGATGGCGACCTGGACTTCCGGGGAGCCGGTATCGCCGTCCTTGGTTGCATATTCCTTGATCAGCGCAGCCTTGCGCTCGGGCGTAATCGACATCGGAATTTCCTTTCGATGATAAGGAGTAAGGTGACGCCATGACCGGGATGTCGTCCAGGAATGGCCGGTTCTGCCGCCGGGCCGGGGGCCCGACAATGGCGCTCCTATAGGATATCGGCGCGCAAATGAGAAGTTTTTTCTCTGCCGGGCCGGCGATGGGCCGCCGGGCACCGGTCAGGCAAGGTCGTCCATGGCGACGCCCAGGGCCTGGGCCAGCTTGCGGATCGTCGCGATCGAACCCGATTTCCGCCCGCTCTCGATGTCGGCGATCTGGACGCGGTTCACCCCCGAGCGCTCGGCGAGGGCGGCCTGGGTGAGCCCGCGAAGCTCGCGGAAAACCCGCGCCGGGCTCTCGCCCGCAAGGATACGGTCGGCGAAGGCGGCCGGGACGGGTTCATCCTCGCCGCGCGCCATGCGCCCGATGGCGCGGTCGAAAGCGGCGATGTCGTCCATTTCCTCCGCAATCTCGACCAGGCGCTCATACTCGGCGCGGGAAATGGTGATCGTGTCATTGGTCATAAACACTTCCTCTCGGTCCGACCTCGAGCACGGCAAGCACGGCGCCGTCCTCCATGATCACCCGCCAGTCGCCCACCCGCAGCCGAATGGCATCACGGCCCCTGAGGGCGCGTATATTGTTGGCCTGACTCTCCGGGTCACGGGCATAGGCCTCGATCTTGTCCCGAATGCGCCGTGACGTATTCACCGGCATCCGGCGCAGCGACCTCAGGGCGTCACGCGTATAGGTGATGGGCTTCATGCTGCAATGTGGTCCCGGTCTCCCTTGTCGTCAAGGGCTACATCACAGCTCCGGCCGGAGCTCTTCGGGGGTGGGGGAGTCGCGGTCGGGGTCGATCTGGTCCAGGGGGATGGAGAACACCCATTCGATGCCGTCGGCGTGCACCTTGCGCTCCACATCGGCCTTGAGGGCGCCGGCCACCATGGTCTCCAGCACCACCGTGCCAAACCCCTTGCGCTCGGAGGGCGGGGTGAAGTCGGGGACGTATTCGCGCCACACCAGGTGCAGGCGCCCGCCCCCGGCCCGGTTCCAGTTGACGGTCAGCTTGCCGCCATCGCGCGAAAAGGCGCCGTATTTGGAGGCATTGGTGGCCAGTTCGTGCGCCGCCATGCCCATCACCTGGGCGGCCTGCACGTTGAGATAGACATTGACCCCGGTCTTGACCACCCGGGCCGGGTCCTCGGGGCGGAAGGGATCGATCTGGGTGCGGAACAGGTCGCGCAGGCCGATCCCCTGCGTACCATGGGCCAGCAGCAGGTCGGTGGAGCGGGCGAGGCCATAGAGCCGGTTCTGGAAATTCTCGACGAATTTCTCGACATTGTCGGCCCCCCGCGCCGTCTGCTTGGCCATGGCCGAGATGACGGTGAGCTGGTTCTTGGAGCGGTGCGCCACCTCGCGCATCAGGAAGCGGGCCTCGGTTTCCGCCGCCCTGCGCTTGGCCGCCGCGTCGGACATGGCCTGGGAGACCTCGGCGAGCTCGTGCACCGGATAGGCCACCGGCACGATGTCGATGCCCGCCCCCATGGCCTGGGCCTGCCGCGCCAGCCCGCGCACCGAGCGGGCGATCTGCCGGGCGATGAGCGCGGCGGCGGCCGACGCCAGCCCCACAATGGCCAGCGCCCCCAGCAACAGCCAGGAGAGCGTGGTGCGCAGCGCGCCATAGACCACCGATTCGGGCGCCCACACCACCACATACCAGCCGGTGAGGATCGAATGCTGGGTGATGGTCTTGTAATCCTCATTGCCGATCTGCTGGTCGCGCCAGCGCGTCGGGGTGCCCGGCCCCTCATGCAAGGGAATGAACAGCGGCTCGCCCACCCGCGCCGAATCCTGGGAGGCGGCGAGGACGTTATTGTCGGAATCGACCAGCGCCACATGCCAGCCGGCCGGCAGTTCGCGCGTCAGGAGCGCATTGGACAGCGACGCGGCGCTCTGGGTGAGGATGGCCAGTTGCGGCGGCTCGATGCCGGGCCGCTGGCGCACCACATTGAAAACGTAATCCTCGGCCGTGCGCCCGAAAAACACGTCGGAGACCACGGCGTCTGGGGTTTGCAGCGCCCTTCCGGCCGCTTCGGTTTCCGACAGCGGCCCCAGCGGCGCGCCGAAAGGCACGCGGGTGTTGAGAAGCTGGTTGAAATCGGCGTCGGCGATGATGAGGAACGATCCGGTGCCCGACAGCGCGGTCTGGGCGTGTTCGTGAAAGGCGGCGAGCGCGCCGTCATCGAGGGCCTCGATGCTCATCAGCACCCTCTGGGTGGTGATCATGCCCGAAATCTCGCGCTCCACCGACTGCACCACCGAGCGCGTGGTCGCCACGGTGAAGGTCTCGACGGTTTCTTCCTGCACCACATTGTGCCGGGCGAGCAGCACCGCGGTAAAGGCGGTGGCCGGCAGCACGACCACGGCGATCAGAAAGGCCAGGTAGAAGATGATGGGAATCGAGCGGGCCGGGTGATCGATGGGCTTCCCGGCGACGGGATCGGCGGAGGCGGCTCCGGTTTGCGGGGCTGTCTTTGACATCGGGATGTGGCCAATCCTCGTGGACCCTCAAACCTTTAGCCTTTCGTGCCCGAACGGTAAAGAGAAAGCGGCCGCGAGACGCTCCTCCCGTTCTATCCGGACGGAAGGATCACCCGGCGCGGCTTGAACTGGCCGTTCTCGACCATGCCCAGCGCCACCGCCTCGCCCTTGAGGCTGGCCCAGGCCGCGTCGAGCTGGACCGGCGCGTCGCGCCCGGTGAGCAGCACCGGATTGCCCAGCCTCAGGGTCACCGCCTGGCGGGCGTCGATCACGATCTCGGGCAGTTCGGCCAGCCCCGCCGCCACTGGCAGCAGCAGCGCGTCGCGCGCCGGCCCTTCCACCGCCTCGACCGCGTCGAGGCTGATGGCGTCAGCATCGGTGAACCCGCCCACCCGGGCGCGGTGCAGCGCTCCCACATGGCCCCTGGTGCCCAGCGCCTCGGCGATGTCGCGGGCCAGCGCCCGCACATAGGTGCCCTTCGAGCAGGTGGCCGACAGCCGGGTCCGCGCCTCGGTGTGGGTGACGATCTCGAGGGCGTCGATCTCCACCTGGCGCGGCGGCATGTCGAGCTTTTCGCCGGCCCGCGCCAGGTCATAGGCGCGCTCGCCGCCGATCCTGATGGCCGAAAAGGCCGGCGGGATCTGGGTGATCACCCCTCGGAAGCGGGGGAGGACCGCCGCGATGGCGGCGTGGTCGGGGCGGATGTCGGAGGTGGCGATGACCTCGCCCTCGGTGTCGTCGGTCGCCGTGGCGGCACCCCAGACGATGTCGAAATGATAGACCTTGGTGCCGTCCTGCACGGCGGGCACGGTCTTGGTCGCTTCCCCGAAGGCGATGGGCAGCACCCCGGTGGCCAGCGGATCGAGCGTGCCCGCATGCCCGGCCTTTTTGGCGCCGAACAGCCAGCGCAGCTTGCCCACCGCCTCGGTGGAGCTCATGTCATAGGGCTTGTTGAACACAAGCCAGCCGGACAGATCGCGCCTGGCGCGTTTCCTGGGAGCGTCGCTCAAACCGAAATATTCCCTATTCGTCTTCGTCCTCGCGCGGCCCCAGGTCGCGCTGCACGCGATCGGACCGCAGAATGGCATCGATCCGGCCGAATTCGTCGAAGGTGTCGTCGACGAAGAAGCGGAACTGCGGCGCGTATTTGAGGCCCAGCGCCGGGGTGACCCGGCCGCGGATGAACTTGGCATGGGCGTTGAGCGCCGCGGCCACCTCCTCCGCATCACCACCCCCGAGCGGCATGACATAGACATTGGCGAGCTTGAGATCGGGCGTCATGCGCACTTCGGGCACGGTGATGGTGACCGTTTCGAGCAGCGGATCGATGATCTCGCCGCGTGCGAGCAATGCCGAAATCTCGTGACGCACGCGTTCGCCGACGCGAAGCATGCGCTGGGAGGGTGCCGATGTTGTTGCCTTCTTGACCATCGCAGCGAGATAGGGGGTGGAAAGGGTTTCGTCAATCGTGGCGTTGCGTCAGGAGCGCCGCATGGCCCTCGCGATAGGTGGGGTAGAGGAGACGATAGCCCAGGGCGGCTTTGATTCTGGCATTGGAGACGCGGCGGTTGCCGGCATAAAAGCTGCGGGCCATGGGGGAGAGGTCAGCCTCCGCAAAGGCGATCTCGGGCGGCGGCGCCATTCCCATGAGAGCGGCGGCGTGGGCGATGACCTCCTGGGGCGGGGCGGGCGCGTCATCGGCGATGTTGAACACCCAGTCGAGCCGCGCCCGCGCCGCATGGGCGGTGATGGCCCCGATATCGTCCACATGGATGCGGTTGAACACCTGGCCGGGCTTGTTGACGCGCCGCGCTGTGCCGGCGGCGAGTTTGTCGAACGGCGAGCGCCCCGGCCCATAAATGCCCGCCAGCCGCAGGATGGCAAGGGGAACGGATTTTTGCGCCGCCAGATCGCGCCACGCCGCTTCGGCATCGAGCCGGTAGCGGTTGCGGGCCGAAAGCGGCTCGGTGGGCGCGGTCTCGTCGATCCAGGCGCCCCCGGCGTCGCCATAGACCCCGATGGTGGAGAAATAGCCGATCCAGGCCAGATGCGGCGCGGCGAGAATGTCGGCGGCGTGGTGGGCGAGCACCCGGTCCCCCGCCGCATCGGGAGCGATAGAGATCAGCACATGGGTGGCGGCGCGCAGATCGGCGGCCAATGTGACGCCCGGCGCGGTCCCTTCGAAGAGATGGGCCGCGATCCCCGATGCCTGCAGCGCCGCCGCCGTCTCGGGGGTGCGGGTGGTGGCGGCGACCCGGGCGTCGGGGCCGAGTGCCCTGATGGCGGCGCGGGCCGAATAGCCGGCGCCGAAGACGAAAAGCGTCAATGGGTCCATTCGGCCAGCACCTCCGGATCGGTTTCGTCATTGCCGGCCCGCAGCGCGGCGGCCTCTCGCGGCCCGGCCAGTTGCCGCGCGGCCCAGACCGCCATGCCGCGCACCAGGGGGCTGTCATGGCGCAGCAGCCGCGCGATGGCCGGCAGATGGTCGCGATCGCCCGAATTGCCCGCCGCGACGAGGCAATTGCGCAGGAAGCGGGCCGAGCCGAGGCGCTTGACCGGCGTCTGGGCGAACATGCCGCGAAACGCTGTATCGTCGAGCGCCAGCATGTCTGTGAGCCGCGCATCGCGCAGCGCCGGACGCGCCGCGAGCTTGTCGTCCCGGCTGCGGCGGGCGAATTTGTTCCACGGGCAGACGGCGAGGCAATCGTCGCAGCCAAAGACGCGATTGCCCATGGGCTTGCGGAAGCGCAGCGGGATCTGGCCCTTGTGCTCGACCGAATAATAGGCGAGGCATTTGCGCGCATCGAGCCGGAAGGGGGCCGGGAAGGCATCGGTGGGGCAGATGTCGAGGCAGCGCGTGCAACTGCCGCATTTCTCCGTCTCGGGCGCGTCGGGGGGCAATTCCGCGGTGGTGAAGATGGCCCCCAGGAACAGCCACGACCCCGCCTGGCGCGACAGCAGCACCGAATGCTTGCCCTGCCAGCCCAGCCCGGCCGCCTCGGCCAGGGGCTTTTCCATCACCGGCGCGGTATCGACGAACACCTTGACCTCGGCGCCGCTCCGGCGGGCCAGCAGTCCGGCCAGTTCCTTGAGGCGCCCCTTGATCACCTCGTGATAGTCGCGCCCCTGCGCATAGACCGAGATATTGGCCAGCCCCGGATCGGCGAGGCGGGCGAGGGGATCGGTCTCGGGCGCATAGCTGGTGCCCAGCATCAGAATCGAGCGCGCTTCGGGCCAGAGGGCGTTGGGGCGCTGGCGGCGGTCGCGCGTGGTTTCCATCCATTCCATGCCGGCGTGCCAGCCCGCATCGAGCGCGAAACCGAGCCGGGCGGCGAGGTCGGGCCGCGCATCGGCCCGGGCGATCCCGAGGCTGTCAAAGCCGAGCTGGGTGGCGCGGGCCCGCAATTCGGCCACCAGCCTGTCGCCCTCTGGCGTCAAAAATCGAGATCCGCATAGGTGGAGGAGGCCGGCATGCCGACGATGCGGTCGGCGAGCAGCGGCCGGAAGGCGGGACGCGACTTGATGCGCGCATACCAGTCCTTCATCTCCCCGGCCTTCTCCCAGGCGATGTCGCCCATATAGTCGAGCACCGAGATATGGGCGGCGAGGCCGAAATCGGCCAGGGTGAGCGTATCGCCGGCCAGCCAGCGCCGCGTGGCCAAGAGCCAGGAGAAATAGGCCAGGTGCTCGGCGAGATTGGCCTTGGCGATGCGGATCACCGACGGTTCGGGGGCGCCCGAGCGCAGGTCGCGCTTGATGAGCTTTTCCTCCAGCAGATAGGAGGTGACCTCGGGCCCGAGCTTCAAAAGCACCCATTCGAGCAGGCGCCACACTTCGTTGCGTTCGGTGCCGTTTTCGGGCAGCAGCGCCTCGATATGGCCTTCGGGGCCGAAATTGGCCTCGATATGGGCGATGGCGGCAAGCACTCCCACCACCGGGCCGAAGGGCTCGTCGAGCATCACCGGCACGGTGGCGGCGGGATTGATCTCGAGAAAATCGGGATCGCGGCGCCACGGCGCCACGTCGACGAGGGAGACCTCGATGCCGTATTCGGCAAACATGAGCCGGATCAGCCGGCTGGCGGGATCGAGCTTGTGGTGCAGAAGCTGGGGCATGAACCAATCGCAATGAAAACGGCGCGCCCGGCGATGTGGGGCGCCCAGGGCCTCGAAAAGGGGATTAGGCCGCCCAAACTGGCGGGCAATCAAGGTCTTTTTGTGCCTCGGGCGCCAAACTTGCCCGCCATTTGCACCAAGCGGTCAACACGATGTTAACCGATCGGGCCCGGCGCGGCTCAGCCATCGGCCAGCGGATTGACGTGGCGGTCGAACTCGCCATGCTTGCGGAACCGCCACAGATAGGTGGGCAGTATGGCGTCGACCGTGGTCGGGGTCACCCCGAAGGCGGCGAGGGTGCGCTTCTGACGCAGCGCCTCGGGGGAGACCACATTGTCGAGCCCGAGCTGGACCACCTGGTCGGGGGTGAGCAGCGGCTGGGGCAGCAGGGCCATCAGCGCCGCGAGCGGCTTTGCGAGCCCGAAGGGCACGGCGAGGCGCGGCCGGCGGCGATGGGTCTGCTCGAGCACCCGGTCGATGATCTCCTCCATGGTGAGGATTTCCGGCCCGCCCAGCTCATAGATCTTGCCGCCCTCCACCGCGCCCTCGGCGGCCTGGGCGATGGCTTCGGCGACGTCGCCGACATAGACCGGCTGGAAGCGCGTCTTGCCGCCGATCACCGGCATCACCGGCAACATGCGGGCCAGCGTGCCAAATAGGTTGAAGAACCCGTCATCCCTGCCGAAAACGATGGAGGGGCGCAGGATCACCGCATCGGGAAATGCCTTGCGCACTTCCGCCTCTCCCAGCCCCTTGGCGCGGGCATAGGCCGAAGGCGATCTGGGATCGGCCCCCAGCGCCGAGACATGCACCAGCCGGGCCGCTCCGGCCGCCCGGGCGGCTTCCGCCACGGTTTTCGCCCCCTGCGCCTGGATGGACCGGAAGCGCTGCCGGCCGCGCTCGACCTGGATGCCGACGAGATTGACGACCACATCGGCCCCGCGCACCGCCGCGGCGACCGAATCGGAATAGCGCAGATTGGCCTGCACCGGCTGGATCTGGCCGGGAAAGCCGAACATGCGCACATGCCCGGCGAGGTCGGGGCGGCGCACCGCGACCCGCACCGCAAACCCGCGCCGCGCCAGCTCCTGGGTGACCTGCGTGCCGATAAAGCCCGAACCGCCGAAAATGGTAGCCAGCTTGCTGGGTTTGACCGTCATGGGAAAGCCTGTCCGTCGCCAAAGTTCTCGATGAGGATGGCCCGTTCTAGAGCGGTTGCGGCCAAATTGGAAGCGCTTGACGACGCCGCGCTTTTCGTTCTATCTTTGTTCTTATTGCAGCAAGAACCGGGAGGCCGGAAATGGCCCAAGCACGGACCTATGCGGGCAGTTGCCAATGCGGCGCGGTGCGGTTTACCGCGCGCACGGCGCTGGAGGCCCCCTTCATGTGCAATTGCTCGCGCTGCCGGCGCCTCAACGCGGTGATGGCTTCGGTGCCCGATGCCGATTTCACCCTCGAGAGCGGCGCGGAGGCGCTGGCCACCTATCGCTTCAACAGCCACCGGATCGCGCATCAGTTCTGCACCACATGCGGCATCCAGCCCTTCGCCTCGGGCACCGACGCCAAGGGCAATGGCCTGCATGTGATCAACGTCAACTGTCTCGAGGACCCCCATTACGACGCCGACGCCATCACCCGCTTCAACGGCGCCGATTTCTGAGCCCCGCGGCGGGCTTGCCGGCGCGTGAGAAAATGATCGGCTTGCTGCATGCGAGTGCATTGACAAAGCCCGGCCCGCAGCTTATTGCGTGCCTCCGTTGCCCAGATGGCGGAATTGGTAGACGCGCTAGCTTCAGGTGCTAGTTCCCGAAAGGGAGTGGAAGTTCGAGTCTTCTTCTGGGCACCATCATCTCCCTAAGCTCTTGCGATGACTTGGGAATCGGTGAAGTCACCCGCCTGGTGACCACCGCTGGTCCCGGTTGGCGGCATCGCTATTGGGTTGAGATGCGCGCCCGCGTGAAGGCCGGAATATACCGGCAGGCCTCCGCCCACAAACCATCATCGAGGCTGTTGAAAAGCGCTTTGCCGCGTATGCCGGTCACTTCTTCATTGGCATCCGCAAAGGCCCGCAGCGCCGCGAACGCGACCGGCAGGACCGGGCTTGCCCCCTCCAGATGGCCCCATATGGCGCGGACATCGGCGCGCATGTCCGGCGATATCCCCACGCCAACCGTCACCATCCACACCTCGAGAGCCCGTGCTGAGGTCCTGACGTGGCTCAAGATGAAATCGGGAAGCGGCATATCCATTCGTGCCAGCGACTTCCGGGTGCTCTCCATTTGCCGGAGATTGGTATTGCGCAATTGTTCCAGTACGCCATATACGCTCGCCGCTGTTTGGCGGTCGAAGCTGAAGGGCCGATCCAGCATCTCCATTGGGGCCACGTCGGGCCCGAACAAATCCCGCCTGAAGATGTGCGCCATCGCCAGTATCTTGGAGCGCTCAAGCGGTTGCTCGGTTTCAAGGTGCGATTTCAGGTCCTTGACGCAGATCGCCACACGGGCACTCTCGCTGCTACTGTCCAACGCGATGGGCACCAAAGCTCCCCCTCCCCAAATCACTGAGCTGAACGCACCCGAGTGCAATTCATCTCCATGAAAAAGTGCGGGGCAGGCTAAAGGCCGAAGGCAGTGCGTTCACCCCCCTGTTCAGGGGGGCAGCGCCTGAGTGGGGGTGGTGTTGCAGTCGAAGGCAGAGCGGGTCGTGATCGGAGGCGCGGTCCTGCCCCGGCGGGCCCGGCGCAGGACCGGCCAGGTCACACGGCGGCGGTCGAGCGCGGCCAGCGCCTCGGCTTCGGCCACCCCGTCCAGCGTGCGGCCGGGGCCGGCATGGGCAAAGAAGTGCGCGAAGTCGGAATGGCCCAGACCTCCGGCCACCGCGCCGCCATGCACCCCCGCCCTGCCGCGCATCGTGATCGCCCATTGGCGGCAATCCTCGGCGAAATCGAGCGGGTCGTCATGTTGCACGAGGACCAGCCGGCGGATGGTGATGGCGTTCTCCGCCGGGTCGTAATCGACGGCAAGCTGCAGATGGGTCTGCAGCCGGTCGATGCCGAAATCCATCATCGAGGGGCTGTCGTCGAGAAACCGCTGCGCGGTGGCGTCGGGCTGGGCGGCCGCAACACCGGGGAGCAGCGAAAGCCCTATGGCCAGCAGGCCGGTTGCGCGGCGCATGGTGTCTCCTTTGGCGAGGGGACGGAGGACGCCCCGCCCGGCGAGCGGCAGACTGCCGCCTGGGGCCGGGAGCGTCAACGTTGCATTTGCAGCCCGGGGCGGGGTGTGGCATCAAGCGCGACAAACCCGGTCCGGCGCGGGCCGACGCGGATCCAGCCGCCCGAATCTTGAGACAGGACCACAGATGAGCGTTCGACTGCACAAGGGCGACCTGCCCGATCTCTCCCGCTATACCGGCCGCCAGGTGGCCATCGATACCGAAACCATGGGGCTCAATCCCGGCCGCGACCGGCTGTGCGTGGTCCAGCTCTCCCCCGGCGACGGCACCGCCGACGTGGTCCAGATCCTGCCCGGCCAGACCGAAGCGCCCAATATCGCCGCGCTCCTGGCCGATGAGACCAAGACCAAGCTGTTCCACTTCGCCCGTTTCGACATGGCGGCGCTCTATGCCGCCTTCGGGGTGATGCCCGCCCCGGTCTATTGCACCAAGATTGCCTCGAAGCTGGTGCGCACCTATACCGACCGCCACGGGCTCAAGGACCTTTCGCGCGAACTGCTCAATGTGGATATGAGCAAGCAGCAGCAATCCTCGGACTGGGGCGCCGAAACGCTCAGCCAGGCCCAGCTCGACTACGCCGCCTCCGACGTTCTCTACCTCCACGACCTGCGCCGCCATCTCGACCGCATGCTGTCGCGCGAGGACCGGGCGCGCTTTGCCGCGTCGTGCTTCGATTTCCTGCCCACACGGGCCCGTCTCGACCTGGCCGGCTGGCCCGAGACCGACATCTTCGCCCATAGCTGAGGCCCCTCGCGCCGATGACCCCGCCCAGCGCCAGCGTCAGGCTCGACAGCTATAACCGCTTCGCCCGGCACAACCGGCGCATCGCCACCCTGCGCTGGCTGGTGCCGGTGCTGGGGCTGGCCATCCTGGCGCTGCCGGCCCTCCAATTGGCGGCGACGGCGGTGCGCGACGTCATCCCCATTGAGGGGATACGGCTCGAAAACGACACGCTGGTGGTCGACGGCCCGGCCTTCGAGGGACGCACCGAGGCGGGCACGGTCTATTCCATGGTCTCCGAACGGGCCGAGACGCGGGTCGGCGATCTCGACACCATCGACCTTTACGGGCTGCGCATCGATCTCTCCGGCGAGGACGGCTATGTGGCCGACGCCGAATTTTCCACCGCCACCTGGTCGATGAGCACCGAATACCTCACCTCCAACGAGGACGTGGTGGTGTCCGATTCCACCGGGGCGCGTGGCATCCTGGCCGGGGTCGAGGTCGACTGGGCCAATCAGCGCATCCTCAGCGACGGGCCGGTGCGCTTCACCTTCGAGGGCGGCGCGCAACTGATCGCCGATACGATGGTTCATGACATTGGCGCCGCGCTCTGGCAGTTTGGGGGCGTTTCGCTCGACATGGTGCCGCAGCCCGACAGCGGCGCCCAACGCGATCCCTTTGCCGTGGAGGCCCCCGATGCGCCCAACTAGCCTCGCCTTCGTTCTCGCCCTCGGGCTGGTTGCTGGCCCGGTCCTGGCCCAGACCACCGTCACCGACCCGGCCGGATTTGGCGGACTGGCCGAAACCGCCGGCGACGCGGTCAACGTCACCGCCGACGACCTCGAAATCAACGAGGAGGCGAGCACGGCGACTTTTACCGGCGATGTTGTGGTGACCCAGGGCGCCATGCGCCTGACCGCTCCGGTGCTGCTGGCCGCCTATGGCGAGGGCGGGCCCTCGGACCTCGAAAACTTCTCCACGTCGGGCGGACGGGTGACCATGAGCACCGACGAGCAGACCGTGGAGGCCGATTCGGTGTTTTACGATTTTACCCTGCGGGTGCTGACCTTTTCCGGCAATGTGCTGGTCACCAATCCCACCGGCACGGTCAATGCCGAGCGGCTGGTGATCGACACACGGGCCGGGACGTCCTCGTTCACCGGTTCGCAGGGCAGCGGGGGGCGCGTCACCTCCACCTTCACCCCGGGGAACTGATGGCCCAGATCGACCAGACCGGATGGCTCGTGGCCCATGGGCTGGCCAAGAGCTTCAAGCGCCGCGCCGTGGTGCGCGACGTCTCGCTCGCCGTGCGCCGCGGCGAGGCGGTGGGGCTTCTGGGCCCCAATGGGGCCGGAAAGACCACGGTCTTCACCATGATCATGGGCCTGGTGCGCCCCGATGGCGGCGAGGTGCTGCTCGACGGGCTGCCCATCACCCATCTGCCCCTCTATCAGCGCGGAAGGCTGGGCATCGGCTACCTGCCCCAGGAGGCCTCGATCTTTCGCGGGCTCTCGGTCAAGGACAATGTGCTGGCCGTGCTCGAGGGCCATATCAGGGACCGCGCCGAGCGCCACCGGCGCCTCGACCAGTTGCTGGAGGAATTCTCCGTCTCCCATCTGCGCGACGCCGACGCGCTGGCCCTTTCGGGCGGCGAGCGGCGCCGGGTCGAGATCGCCCGCGCGCTGGCCGCCGACCCCAAATTCATGCTGCTCGACGAGCCCTTCGCGGGCGTCGACCCCATCGCGGTGGCCGATATCCAGGGCCTCGTGCGGCAGCTGACCCGGCGCGGCATCGGGGTGCTGATCACCGACCATCAGGTGCGCGAGACCTTCGGGCTGGTCGATCGCGCCTATCTCATCCATGGCGGCAAGGTGATGATCCAGGGGCGGCCCGAGACCATCATGGCCGATCCCGAGGCGCGCCGTGTCTATCTGGGCGAAAGTTTCTCGCTGTAGGCAAGCGGCGATTGGCATGGAAATTGTATAGCCGCCTTGTTCCTTGCGCCAAAACTGGCTAGGATTCGCCCCGAAACCGGGTGCCGGTGAAATCGAGAAGCGCGAAGAATTTCGGGGGAGGCATGGCCCTTACGCCAAGGCTGGATATCCGGCAGACGCAATCGCTGACGCTGACGCCGCAATTGATGGCGTCGATCCGGCTGCTGCAATTGAGCCATCTTGAACTGAGCGCCTTCGTCGACGCCGAATTGCTGCGCAATCCCCTGCTCGAGCGCGAGGACGGGCCGGAGACCGACACCCCCCTGGAGCGCGAGCGGCCCGAGGAGATCGATCCCTATCGCGACGTGGTCGACCACGCCTCCCATCTCGGCAGCGCGGTCACCATCGCCAACAGCCTCGACACCGAAGTCGCCAATGTGTTCCCCGAACAGACCGGCCAGGATTCGGTGAGCCAGGCCAGCATGTGGCCCGAAGGCAAGGGCGGCGGGCTGGGCGGGGAAGCCCCCGACCTCGATCAATACGTCCCAAGCGTGGTGTCGCTGGGCGCCCATCTGGCCGAGCAGGTGGGGATGATCCTCAAATCCCCCGCCGAGCGGCTGATCGCGCAGAACCTCATCGACAATCTCGACGAGCGCGGCTATCTCGCCGCCGAGATCGGCCAGATCGCCGAACAGCTCGGCACCACGTCCGAAACCGTCGAGGCCGTGCTCCTCAAGGTGCAGGGCTGCGATCCGGTCGGGGTCTTCGCCCGCACCCTCCCCGAATGCCTCGCCATCCAGCTGCGCGACAAGGACCGTCTCGACCCGATGATGGCGGCGCTGCTCGACAATCTCGACATGGTGGCCAGCCACGACCTCATGGCGCTGGGCCGCCGCATCGGGGCCGACCGGGACGACCTCTCCGACATGCTGGCCGAATTGCGCGCCCTCGACCCCCGGCCCGGCCGCGCCTTCGACGGGGCACCGGTGCAGGCGGTGGTGCCCGACGTGCTTGTGCGGCGCTCGCCGCGCGGCGATTGGCAGATCGAGCTCAACACCGACATCCTGCCGCGCGTGCTGGTCAATCGGGTCTATTACGCCACAGTGAGCGGGCGCACCCGCGATCCGGGGGAAAAGAGCTTCCTCGTCGATGCCTTCAACACCGCCAACTGGCTGGCCAAGAGCCTCGACCAGCGGGCCCAGACCATCCTCAAGGTGGCGACCGAGATCGTCCGGCAGCAGGACGGCTTCCTCACCCACGGGGTGGCGCATCTGCGGCCCATGACGCTCAAGATGGTCGCCAATGCCATCGAGATGCACGAATCCACGGTGAGTCGCGTGACGGCGAACAAATATATCGCTACCCCGCGCGGGCTCTACGAGATGAAATATTTCTTCACCACGGCGCTGGGCTCGGCCTCGGGTGGCGAGGACCATTCCGCCGAGGCGGTGCGCCACCGCATCAGGCAGCTGATCGAGGCCGAGGCGCCCGACGCCATTCTCTCCGACGACACCATCGCCGAGATCCTCAAGCGCGAGCAGGCCATCGACGTGGCCCGCCGCACCGTGGCCAAATACCGCGAAGCCATGAACATCCCCTCCTCGGTGGTGCGCCGGCGCCGCAAAAAGGCGCAGATGGCGTGACCGGGCATCGACGGCAAGCCCCAAATTGCGGGCGGTGTTGCCAAAAGGTCTATTGACCCCCCGTGGCAATGCCTTCTACACAGACCATGACCATTTTGAGGGGAGTCCATGGCGGAACGCGCTCATTTCTATGACTACGACCAGTTGCTGGCCTGTGGGCGCGGTGAGCTTTTCGGACCCGGGAACGCGCAATTGCCGCTCCCGCCCATGCTCATGTTCGACCGGATCACCCAGATCGAGGACACCGGCGGGCCGTTCGGTAAGGGCCTGGTGCGCGCCGAGCTCGACGTGACGCCGGACCTGTGGTTCTTCCAGTGCCATTTCCACGGCGACCCGGTGATGCCGGGCTGCCTGGGGCTTGACGCCTTGTGGCAGATGACCGGGTTCTTCCTCGGCTGGGGCGGTTCCCCCGGCCGCGGGCGGGCCCTGGCCGGCGAGATCAAGTTCACCGGTCAGGTGACCAATGACGTCAAGAAGGTCGAATACGGAATCGACATCAAGCGCGTCATGCGCTCGAAACTGACATTGGGGATTGCCGACGGCTTTGTAAAAGCCGATGGCAAGACCATATACGAGGCCAAGGATTTGCGGGTCGGCCTTTTTACGGACATGGGCGCTCTTTAGCCTTCCGTGCGAACCGCGAAAAAGACCATGAGGCACAGCACATGAAGCGCGTTGTCGTCACCGGCATGGGGATCGTCTCCTCCATCGGGAACAATCTCGACGAGGTGCTCGACAGCCTCAGAAATGCCCGCCCCGGCATCTCCCGGGCCGAGGATTACGTCGAGCTGGGCTTTCGCTGCCAGGTGCATGGCGCGCCCAACCTCGATCCCTTCGAAGTGCTCGACCGGCGCACCACCCGCTTCATGGCCAAGGGCGCGGCCTGGAACTATATCGCCATGCAGCAGGCCATCGAGCAGGCCGGGCTGGAAGAGGGCGACATCAAGAACCCGCGCACCGGCATCGTCATGGGCTCGGGCGGACCATCGACCCGCGCCGTGGTCGAGGCGGCCGACATCACCCGAGAAAAGAAAAGCCCCAAGCGCATCGGCCCGCTCGCCGTACCCAAGGCCATGAGCTCGACCGCTTCGGCGACGCTGGCCACCGCCTATGGCATTCTGGGGGTGAACTATTCCATCTCCTCGGCCTGTGCCACCTCCAAGCATTGCATCGGCAACGCCTATGAGCAGATCCAGCTCGGCAAGCAGGACATCGTGTTCGCCGGCGGGCACGAGGATCTCGACTGGTCGATGTCGAACCTGTTCGACGCCATGGGCGCCATGAGCTCCAATTTCAACGACACGCCGCAAAAGGCCTCCCGCGCCTATGACAAGGACCGCGACGGCTTCGTGATCGCCGGCGGCGCCGGGGTGCTGGTGCTCGAGGAATACGAGCACGCCAAGGCGCGCGGCGCCAATATCATCGCCGAGATCGTCGGCTATGGCGCCACTTCGGACGGCTATGACATGGTCGCCCCATCGGGCGAGGGCGCGGTGCGCTGCATGCGCATGGCGCTCGACACCGTCAAGGCGCCGGTCGACTACATCAACCCGCACGCCACCTCCACCCCGGTCGGGGACCGCAAGGAGATCGAGGCGCTGCGCGAAGTGTTCGGCAATGAGGACAAGTGCCCACCCCTCTCGGCCACCAAGTCGCTGACCGGGCATTCGCTGGGGGCGACGGGGGTGCAGGAATGCATCTATTCGCTCCTGATGATGCAGAACCGCTTCATCTGCGAAAGCGCCAATATCGAAACGCTCGATCCCGAATTCGCCGATATGCCGATCCTGCGCCAGCGGCGCGACGACGTCGATCTGGGCGTGGTGCTGTCCAACAGCTTCGGCTTTGGCGGCACAAATGCGAGCCTGGTCTTCCAGCACCCCGACCTCTAGGCCCGGACCGCAGCGCTTCTAAATAGTGCCCGCCGCTTCGGGACGCGCGCCTATTGCGTGCGCTTGACCCGCACGATCACATCGACGTGAGTCACCTTCATGCCGGTCGGCGCGTCGGGGATGCCGGCGATCTGGATCGAATCGGACGGAATGTCCTCGATCCGCTGCTCGTCCTCGATGAAGAAATGGTGATGGTCGGTGGTGTCGGTATCGAAATAGGAGCGCGCCGCGTCCACCGAGATTTCCCGCAGCAGCCCGGCCTGGCGGAACTGGTGCAGCGAATTGTAGATGGTGGCCAGGGAAACCCGCACGCCCGCCTGTTCCGCCTCGCTGGCCAATTGCTCAGCATTGATGTGGCGATGCGGTCCGGAAAACAGCAATTCGGCCAGAGCCAGGCGCTGCCGCGTGGGACGCAGGCCCGCCATGCGCAGCACGGCCATGAGGCAGGGGCCGCGGGAGGACTGCGTTTCGGCCCGTGAGGAAATGGTCATTGCGGTCGGTTCGATCCGTTAGTGCCTGTTTGCGCCGACTATACCTGCCGTCGCCTGACGTGACAATAAGCGGGGAAACCGGGCCGATGCGGCGCTTTCACGCGATGATGAACAGCGCGGCGGCGGCGAGCAGGCCGAACAGCCCGCCGACCATCAGCCACAGCGACCAGCGCCCGTGCCGGGTCTGAAAGAAGCTCGGCGCCCCCGGCGGGTGGTGGCGGCCTCCAAGCACGTCCAGCGCATCGGAGAGCGAGAAGGGATTGAGCCTGCGCGTACGGATAAGGGCGGTCTGTCTCCAGGCGACATGGCCCACCACAATGGCGAAACCCAGGACGAGCGCGGCAAGGGACACCCCTGCCAAGACATTGGAAAACAATATCAAAACGGGCCTCCCCTCCGAGCCGGAACCTCTATCATAGCCAAGATGTTATCCACCGTCACCCAAAGGAATCGGGTGGCCGGGCCTCGATGGCGATTGCCAAGCATCGGCCAAGAGGGCTAGACTCACCCTGCCCGGTGACACTTGGGCCTGGACCCATGGCCGGGCGTTCGTAACCAGATCGAGAGGCTATTATGAGCTTGCGTGTTTCTGGCAAGAATATGGATGTCGGCGATGCCCTGCGGGGCAAGGCTTCGGACCGTATCGACGCCGCCGTGGGAAAATATTTCGATGGAGGCTATGACGGACACCTCACCCTCGAACCCGAGGGGATCGGTTTTAAGGCCGACTGCCTGATTCACCTCGATACCGGCATCGTGCTGCAGGCCACCGCCTCGGCCAATGATGCGACCCTGGCCTATGAGGACATGGCCACCCATATCGAGAAGCGCCTGCGCCGCTACAAGCGCAAACTCAAGAATCACCGCCGCAATGCCAATGGCAACGGAGCCGGCGACGATTACGCCGCCTATGTGCTCGCCGTGCCGGGCGACGAGGAACTGGCCGAGGATTTCGCGCCCCCCGTCATCGCCGAGACCACGCAGAACCTGCGCACCATGAGCGTGGGCGAGGCGGTCATGGAGCTCGATCTGGCGCAATCGGACGTGATTGTCTTCCGCCACGCTGGACATGGCGGCATGAATGTGGTTTACCGCCGGGCCGACGGGAACATCGGATGGATTGATCCGGCCCTGTCAGGAGCATGACGTGCGTTGCCCCCATGCCATCGTATTGGACGATGGATCATGGTGCGGGCTGAGACGAGATGGTCGGCCGTCATCGTGAACAACGACATCCAAAGGTTTTGTAATGGAACTTGCTGACATCATGTCGCAGGACTCGGTGATTGCCTGCGCCAAGGTCGCGAGCAAACGCCAACTCCTCCAACAACTGGCCGACCGCGCGTCGGCCCTTGTTGGCATCGACGCTCAGACGATCTTCGAAACGCTGATGAACCGCGAACAGCTCGGCTCGACCGGGCTGGGCAACGGGATTGCCATCCCCCATGGCAAGATCAAGGGCCTGCCCCGGGTGGTCGCCGTTTTCGCACGCCTCGCCCAACCCATCGATTTCGATGCGGTGGACGACCAGCCGGTTGACCTCGTGGTGATGCTGCTCGCCCCCGAGGGGTCGGGCGCCGACCACCTCAAGGCCCTCAGCCGCGTGGCGCGCCTGTTGCGCACCGATGGCGTGGTCGATCGCCTGCGGGCGACCAAGGACGAAGCCAAGATCCGCGAAATCCTTACCACCCCGATCGAAGCCACCCACGCCGCCTGACGCGGCCGGGCGCCGCCTATTCGGTTCGGAAAGGCGACAAAACAAAGTCCAAAAGGGCCGCGCAGCACGCGGCCCTTTTTCATGGTTTCATGCCGTCGTCTGGTAGCGCCTCACGGCGCCTTTGGCGGGCTGTCGGGGGCAGGGACGTCCTCGATGGACTCATCGCCCTCCTGGGCTGCATCCCGCGTGGCGACGCCCAAGGTGTCGACGAGGAAGCGAGCGCCCTGCTGCTTGCCGGCGGTGCCGCCGGTGTCCTGAGGAGGTTTATCTTGGGGCGGGGTGTTCTGGGGTCCCTTCATGCCGGGCTCCTTCCCGGGCCGCTCCCCCATGGCGGCTCATGGCTGTGGAGGAGGGGTAATCCGCCCCCCGTCCATAGGTTCCCCTCAGTCGTCCATCTTGAGCGCCTTGATGAAGGCTTCCTGGGGGATTTCGACCTTGCCGAACTGGCGCATCTTCTTTTTCCCCTCCTTCTGCTTTTCCAAAAGCTTGCGCTTGCGGGTGGCGTCGCCGCCATAGCATTTGGCGGTCACGTCCTTGCGCATGGCGCGCACGGTCTCCCGGGCGATGATGCGCCCGCCAATGGCGGCCTGGATGGGAATGACGAAGAGATGGGGCGGGATCAGCTCCTTGAGCTTTTCGCACATCTGGCGGCCGCGATGCTCGGCCTGGGTGCGGTGGACGAGCATGGACAGCGCGTCCACCGGCTCGGCATTGACGAGGATGCTCATCTTGACCAGGTCGCCGGCCCGGTAGTCGTCGAGCTGATAGTCGAAGCTTGCATAGCCCTTGGAGATCGATTTCAGCCGGTCGTAGAAGTCGAACACCACCTCGTTCAGCGGCAGGTCGTATTCGACCATGGCGCGCTGGCCGACATAGGAGAGATTGGTCTGCATGCCGCGGCGATCCTGGCACAGCTTGAGGATCGCCCCGAGATATTCGTCCGGGGTGAGAATGGTGGCCTTGATCCAGGGCTCGCGGATCTCCTCGATCTTGACCGGGTCGGGCAAGTCCGCGGGGTTGTGCAGGAGGATCTCGCTGCCATCGGTGAGCTTGACCTCATAGACCACCGAGGGCGCGGTGGTGATGAGGTCGAGATTAAATTCGCGGCTCAGCCGCTCCTGGATGATCTCCAGATGCAGCAGCCCCAGAAAGCCGCAGCGGAAGCCGAAGCCCAGCGCCGCCGAGGTTTCCATCTCGAAGGAAAAGCTCGCATCGTTGAGCCTGAGCTTGCCCATGGCGGCGCGCAGATCGTCGAAATCGGAGGCGTCGACGGGAAACAGGCCGCAGAACACCACCGGCTGGGCCGGGCGGAAGCCGGGCAGCGGCTCGGCGGCGGGCTTGCGGTCATCGGTGATGGTGTCGCCGACATTGGTGTCGGCCACTTCCTTGATCGAGGCGGTGAAAAAGCCGATCTCCCCCGGCCCGAGCTCGCCGACCTCGACCAGCTTGGGGGTGAAGACGCCGACCCGGTCGAGCTCATAGGTGGCGCCGGCCTGCATCATACGGATCTTCTGGCCCTTGCGGATGCGGCCGTCGATCACCCGGATCAGCACCACGACGCCGAGATAGAGATCGTACCAGCTGTCGACCAGCATGGCCTTTAAGGGCGCGGTCTCGTCGCCCTTGGGGGCCGGCAGGCGCTCGACGATGGCGGCCAGAACCTTGTCGATCCCCAGCCCGGTCTTGGCGGAAATCTCCACCGCGTCCGAAGCGTCGATGCCGATCACGTCCTCGATCTGCTGCTTGACGCGCTCGGGCTCGGCGGCGGGCAGGTCGATCTTGTTGAGGACGGGGACGATCTCGTGATTGACCTCGATGGCGTGATAGACATTGGCGAGGGTCTGTGCCTCGACCCCTTGCGCGGCGTCGACTACGAGGAGCGAGCCCTCGCAGGCGGCCAGCGAGCGGTTGACCTCATAGGCGAAGTCGACATGCCCCGGGGTGTCGATCAGGTTGAGCACATAGTGCTCGCCATCGGTATGCTCATATTCGAGCCGCACCGTCTGGGCCTTGATGGTGATGCCGCGCTCGCGCTCGATGTCCATGGAGTCGAGGATCTGCTCCTTCATCTCGCGGTCGTCGAGCCCGCCGGTCGACTGGATCAGGCGGTCGGCCAGGGTCGATTTCCCGTGGTCGATATGGGCCACGATGGAAAAATTGCGGATGCGGGACAGCGGGGTCTTGTGCGGAGCTTTCATGGCGCCGCTGATAGCAGCAAATGGCGCGTGTTTGGAAGATGGTTTGTGCGCGGTTAACCGCGAACCGCAAGCGATTGCGGGGAAGGGAAAACGAAAAACCCCTCGCCGCCGGAGGCGGTCGAGGGGTTTGGTCGGTCGCAGGCGCCGCTCGCCAGCGGACTGCCGGGCTTACTTGGAGGGGAAAGCCTTGTTGAAGGCATGCGAGGCAATGCCTTCACGCGTCAGGCCGCGAGCCTTGAGCGCGCCATCCGAAAGGTGGGACAGCTCGCTATAGATGCTCGAAGCGTTGCGGGCGCGACCGATGTCGCCGAAAAAGTCCGAGATGGAATTCAAAACCCGATTGTGTGCCATTGTCGTTCTCCTTGGACCAGCGTCTTATTCCGTTACGCTGAAGATGGGCATGAAGTGCCAAGAGGACAAGCGCCTGTAAGGGACTACCAGCCATGCATAAAACGCGGAGCTGGCCGGTCACGGGGCTGATCGGGGTTTTGGGGCGGGAGGTCGCCGGGGCGGCTACAGCGCCATGCCCAGATGCCGGCCCACCGATTCCACGTCCTTGTCGCCGCGGCCCGAAAGGCACAGCACGATGATCTCGTCCTTGCCCATGGTGGGGGCGAGCTTCATCACATGGGCCAGCCCATGCGCGCTTTCAAGGGCGGGAATGATGCCTTCGAGCTTGGTGCAGGCCATGAAGGCGTCGAGCGCCTCGGCGTCGGTCACCGGCACATAGGTGACCCGGCCGGCATCGCGCAGGAAGGCGTGCTCGGGGCCGACGCCGGGATAGTCGAGCCCGGCCGAGATCGAATGGCCCTCGAGGATCTGCCCGTCGTCGTCCTGGAGCAGATAGGTGCGGTTGCCATGCAGCACGCCCGGGCGCCCGCCGGTCATCGAGGCGGCGTGGCCGTTCTCGACCTCGAGCCCGTGCCCGCCCGCCTCGGCGCCGAAAATCCTCACGCTTCCCTCGTCGAGGAAATCATAGAAGGTGCCGATGGCGTTCGAGCCGCCGCCGATACAGGCCACGATCGCATCGGGCAGCCGGCCTTCCGCCGCGGTGATCTGGGTGCGGATCTCCTCGCCGATCACCTTCTGGAAGTCGCGCACCATCTGCGGATAGGGGTGGGGGCCGGCGGCGGTGCCGATCAGGTAATAGGTGGTGTCCACATTGGTCACCCAGTCGCGCAGGGCCTCGTTCATGGCGTCCTTGAGCGTGCCCGCTCCGGCGGTCACCGGGCGCACCTCGGCCCCCAGCATGCGCATGCGCAGCACGTTGGGCATCTGCCGCTCCACGTCGGTGGCGCCCATGAACACCGTGCAGGGCAGGCCGAACCGCGCGCAGACCGTGGCGGTGGCCACCCCGTGCTGGCCGGCTCCGGTCTCGGCGATGATGCGCGTCTTGCCCATGCGCTTGGCGAGCAGGATCTGCCCCAGGCAGTTGTTGAGCTTGTGCGAGCCGGTGTGGTTGAGGTCCTCGCGCTTGAAATAGATTTTCGCCCCGCCCAGTTCGCCGCTCATGCGCTCGGCGAAATAGAGCGGGGATGGCCGACCGGCGAAATGGACCCGCAGATCGTCCATCTCACCAAGGAAATCGGGATCGACGCGGGCGGCATGATAGGCCTGTTCCAGTTCGAGGATCAGCGGCATCAGGGTTTCGGCGACGAAGCGGCCGCCATAGAGGCCGAAGCGGCCATTCTCGTCGGGCCCCTGACGCAGGGAATTGGCGCTGTGCTGGCTCATAATGCTCAAAACCTTAAACTCTGCCCGGATTATCGGACGGCCCGGGCGCGGGCGATGAATTGGGAGATGAGGCCCTCGTCCTTGATCCCCCGCTCGCGCTCGACCCCCGAGGACACGTCGAGGCCAAAGGGACGTACCCTCTCGACCGCCCGGGCCACATTGTCGATGGTGAGCCCAGCGGAAAGCATGAAGGGCAAGCCCGGGTCAAGGGCTTCGAGCAGCGACCAGTCGAACACCTTGCCCAGCCCGCCGGGGCGATCGGCCTGTTTGGGGGGGCGGGCATCGACCAGCAGCCGGTCGCAGACCGGGCGGTAGAAGGGCACCTGGCGCACGTCGCTGGCGTCCCCGATGGGCAGCGCCTTGATGATCTTCAGCCCCGAGCGTTCGCGGATATCGGCCACGCGGCCCTTGGGCTCGCTCCCATGCAGCTGCAGCCACGCGGCTCCGGTGCCGGTCGCGGCGGCGACGGTGTCATTGTCGGGATCGACCAGCAGCACCACGGTCTCGATGCGGCCGCCGGCGTGCTCGACCAGGGCCGCGATGCGCTCGATCTCCAGATGGCGCGGGCTTCTGGCGAAATGGACGAACCCCACCATGTCGGCGCCCTCGGCGATCACATGGTCGAGGATGTCGGGGGTGGTGACCCCGCAGATCTTGATGACCGGCCCGCTCATGCCAGGTCGTCGGCGGCGAGGAGGGCCGGATCGGCCGGGCGGGCCGGGGCGCGGCGGGCCGCGTCGAGCTCGGCGGCGAGCCGCTCATTGTCGCGGCGCAGGCGGCGCTCGGCCCGGCGATGGGCGCCCTGGGTCAGCCACACCGCCAGTCCGCCCAAGGAAATGCCAAGGAAAAGAACGGCATAGATGACGAGGAACAGCGGCACCCCGAAGCCGGGCGCCGCTTCGTCCACGGCGATCAGCGGGTTGAAATTGACCGCGACCTGATGGCGGTTGGCCAAGGCGAAGACGAGGACCAGCAGGCACAAGGGCACGAGCACGAGCCATCCGACGATGCGTTTGCGCATGATGCCTAGCTATCCCTGTTGAGCGGCGGCGATCGGGCTCAGTGCCCGTTCAGCCGCTCGCGGATTTCCTTGCCCGCCTTGAACTGGGGCACGTATTTTTCCCCCACATCGACCTGTTCGCCGGTGCGCGGATTGCGGCCGACCCGGGCCGGGCGGTTCTTGACCGAAAACGCCCCGAAGCCGCGCAGCTCCACGCGATCGCCCCGGGCCAGCGCGTCACCCACCTCATCGAGGATGGCATTGACGATGTTTTCGACATCGCGGTGGAAAAGATGCGGGTTTTCCGCCGCCAGTTTCTCGATGAGTTCGGATTTGATCATGGATATCGCACGCCCCCGGCGCTCAAAAGCCCAATGCCTGTTTGGCTTTGTCGGTTTTATTGCGCCGAAGGGTGCCAAAGCGAGACCAAACCGTCAAGCGGCAAGCCCACCGTCCTGCCATCGCCCAGTATGGCATGGCCGGCCCGACCGAGGATAAAATCCACCCAATCGAAGCCTTCGTCGCGCGGCCAGGCCCGGAAAACCGGGAGATCGGCGGCAATGTCGTGCTCGGATTCGAGCCAGGCGCGGGCGTCCTCATAGCCGCCGGCCGCGTCGACCAGGCCGAGCGCATGGGCGGCGAGGCCGCTGAACACCCGGCCATCGGCGATCTGTCGGGTCTCCTGGGCCGTGAGCCCGCGCCGCTCGACGACGAGATCGAGGAAATAGTCGAAGGAGGATTGCACAAGGTCTTCAAGGGGTTGCCGCGCCTCGGGCGTCAGCGGCTCGTCATAGTCGGGCGCCGCCTTGAGCGGCCCGGAGGCCACCTTGTCGAGATCGACGCCGATCATTTCGAAAAAGCCTTGCGCGTCAATATGTTGCACATAGACGCCCACCGAGCCGACAATGGAGAGATTGCGGGCGAAGATGCGGTCGGTGCCGATGGCGGCCATATAGGCGGCCGAGGCGCCCAGTTCGCCGATCGTGCTAACCACCGGTTTTCGCTCGCTGATTCGGCGCAGGGACATGTAAAGCTCCTCCCCGCCCGCCGTGGTGCCGCCGGGGCTGTTGATCTCGACGATCACCGCCTCGACCGTCTCGTCCTCGGCCAGGCGGTCGAGCAGGGCGGTGCGCTCGGCGCTGGTGGAGATCACCCCGGAAATGCCAACCCGTGCAATGGCTTGGCTCGCCGGAGCGATGGCCGGGCCGAAGCGCAGAAAGGCGACCAGCACCGCAAGCGCCAAGGCGAGGAAGGCGAAGAACCGCCAGCGGCCGCGCGACCGGACAAGGGCGCGGGCGACGGGGATGGTTCTCACCGGATCGTCGTCAACATTGGGCATTAAAAGCTCCCAAATGGGCGTTGTGCGCCGTCTTGCGCGCTGTAATTAGCAGCTGTGCGGCGCCATGGGTCTGGTCATATAGCACGCATCGGCGCCATAGGATGCAAGTTTGGCGGCAAGCGGTGGCATGACCCTGGGTGAAAACCCCATCCGGGTCCAGAAGGGGACCGAATCATTGACCGCGACGAGACTCATGGCGCCATGGGGCTGGGCCACCCGGGCGAGACGCGCCACGATTTCCGCCGCCGCCCCGCTGCCGCGCGCCGCGGGCAGCAGCGCCAGATCGTGGACATAGAGCGTATCGGGCGCGGCGGGGACGGCGCCGAGCACCGTATTGAGGGCCGGCAGGCTGTCGTGCCGCCAGGGATGGGCCAGGACATAGCCCGCCGGGGCGCCGTCGACCTCGAGGAGGAAACAGGCCTCGGGCGCGATGGCGGCGCGATCGGCGAACACTGCATCGTCCTCGGGATAGGCCGGATGCACCACGGCGGCGATGGCCGAGACGGCGGGGAGGTCTGTGGAGCGGAGCGGGCGCCAGAGAGGCATCGGGAGGGACCGGGGCGAGAGGGGCAGTCGGAGAGCCATGCGGGCTCGGGCCGGGCGGGTCAAGGGGGAAGAGGGCTCGCTTCGCTCGCACCCCCCACCCCTAGCCCCTCCCCGCAAGGGGGAGGGTGATGAGGGTGGTGGGTGAGGCGGGCGTCAGAGAGCCTTCGGGGCCGCCCTAATAATCATCCTCGTAGAACAGGCCCACCGAGCTGTTGCCGTCGGTGCCGGTCTGGCCGCGGGCGCGGAGCTGGTCGGTGATGTCGAGGTCGATGGTGACGCGGCTGTCGCCGCCCGCGCCCGCTTCCACGCCCAGATAGATGTTGTCGTCGAGATAGGTCCCGGCCCGCACCGCGGCATTGCCCGCTTCGTCGGTGATGATGTCGAGATCGTCGAGCCCGGCCGCCTCGCGCAGCGATCCCAGCAGCGAGCCGCCCCCGCTGCCCCCGCCGGCCAGTTCGGCGGCGGCGGCGGCCAGTTGCGCCAGTTGCAGCGGCGACAATTCGCCCACGCCGCGATCGAAGATCAGCCGCGCCAGCACCTCGTCCTGGGGCAGCAGCGGATCGGAGGTGAATGCGACGCTGGGGGCCGAGGCGCGGCCCGAGACGGTGACGATCACCGTGATGTCGTTACCCTCCGTACGCGCCACGAGGTTGATGAACGGGTCCATGTCCCCGATCAGGGTCACCGAGCCCTCGTCGAAATCGATGCGCTGGCCGAGGATCGACAGCCGCCCGCGGATCAGCTCCAGCCCGCCCACCGGCTGGATGGCGTTGAGATTGCCCATCAGCCGCACATCCCCGCCCACTTCCGCATCCAGTCCGCGCCCGCGGATGAACACCTGATTGGGGGCCGAAATGGTGAGATCGATGCCCAGCGGCGCGCCGCCGCCGCCCATGCCGGCGGAGGAGGACGAGCGCTGGTCGATGCGCGCCCGGGCGAGGGTCGCCAGCACGGCGGGGGGCGGGCTCACATGGTCGACATCGATGACGCTCACCGCCCCGCCAAAGCCTTCGGGCACCGTGATGTCGGCGCGGTCGACGTCGATGCGGCCGGTCACCTGCCCGCCATTGAGCAACGGACCCGAAAGCCCCACCGTGCCGTTGAGGGTCGCCACCACCAGATTGCCGTCGGCATAGCGCGCCGCGTTGAGCGCCACCGAGAGGTTGGAGGTGAAATTGGCGTCGAGCCCCACCGCACCGGAGACCGAGATCGACCCGCCGGTGGCGAGATTGGCCGAGAGGCTGTTGATGGTCACCCGGTCGGCCGACAGGGCCGCGCTGCCATTGATCGCCACGAGGCGCAGGGCGAGGCCGGGGTCGATATATTGGCCATCGGCCACCGAGACCGTGCCGGAAAACTGCGGATCGTCGAGCCGCCCGGTGACCCGTGCGGCCAGCGTCGCCGTGCCCGAGAGCTGCCCGCCACGATCGGCGACGAACTGGTTGGCGAGGGCCAGCGGCGCCGAGCCGTTGACGGCGATGTCGAGCCCCGCGCCGGCCAGCGGGATGGTGCCCTGGGCCGTGGCGCTGAGCCCGCCCGAACCCGACACGCTGGCGCTGTCCAGCCGCACCGTCTCATTGGCAAAGCTGCCGCGCGCCGAGAGCGAGAGGGGGGCGATGCCGTAGTCGGCGATGGCGGCGGCGTTGATCCCCGAGCCCTCCAGCGCGAAGCTGGCGCGCGGATCGGCGGCGGTGCCGGAAACCTCTGCCGACCCGGAGACCGTGCCGGCCAGCCGCAGATCGGGCAGGATGGTGTTGGCGATATCGAGCGGCAGGGCGGTGATGGTGAGCGCGATGTCGAGCGCTTCGCCGGCGCTGCCGGTGGCGCTGATCTGCCCCGAGCCCACGCCCAGTTCGATGCCCGAGAACGACACAAGGTCCCCCGCGACGGTCAGTTCGGCCGGACGGGCGAGGGCGGCAGCCAGCGCGCCCTGTTCGAGCCGGAAGCGGTCGAGCGCCACGCGATAGCCATCGGCGATGGGTTCGAGCAGTCCGGCGAGGGTAATGCCGGTATTGCCGGCCAGCGCCGCGCTGCCTTCGAATCGGGTCGATTGCCCGCTGGCATTGGCGGTGAGCGACACGGTCTCGACCTCGGTGCCCGCCGCCACCACGCCGCGCGCCGCGATGGAGCCGTCGATCACCGGCACGCCAAACAGGTCGGCGACCGCCGCTTCGGCTTCGGCGCTGGCGATGGAGATATCGTTGATGACCACATTGGAAAGGCTGGCCCGCGCCTCGACGCTCTGGGTCTCGCCGTCGCGGTCGAGGACGATGTCGGCTTCCGCCGCGCCCCGCGCCTCAAGCAGGGCCAGCGCGGCCGCGGTTTCGATATTGGGCGCGTCGAGCACCACGCGGCCTTCGAGCAGCCCATCGGCATAGCGGGTGAGATTGCCGGTGAGCTCGGTGCCCGGCGCGTTGAAGCGCAGCCCGGCCAGACGCAGCCGCTCGGCGGTATTGTCGACTTCGCTGGCCAGCGTGACGCGGAAGCCGTCGAGGAAGGCCTCGCCGGTCACGTCGCCCAGCAGTCCCTCCGCCGAGGAGGTGCCGGCAAAGCCGATGCGCGCCTCGCGCAAAGTGCGCCCGTTAAGGGTGCCCTGCGGCACAGCAGCCTCGGCCGAAAGATCGATCACCCCTTCGCTGCCGGTCGCCCGGCCGGAGACGGTGAGCCGCCCGCTCGCCTCCGGGGTCAGCAGCCCCAGATCGGCCAGCGAAAGGTCGAAGGCGAAATCGGCCTCGCCGGTGGCATAGGTGCCATCGGCCAGCAGCGCGATCTGGTCGTTTTCGATGCGGAAATCGTCGGCGACCAGACCGGCCTCGGTGCGGGCGATGCGGCCCGACAGCGCCGCGGTGCCGGCCAGAAGAGTGTCGGCGATTGCGTCGTCGATGGAGAGATTTTCCCCGCTGCCGTCCAGGGTCAGGTCGAACCCGCCGACAAGGGGCGAAATCGTGCCCTGGGTCACGAGCGAAATGGCGCCGGACAGCTCGCGTCCGGCCAGCCCCGAAAACGGCGCGATCGAGGCGGTCTCGACGATGATGTCGCCATCGAACACCATGTCGGCGATCTGCCCCGCCGCTTCCACCGACAGCGCCTCGGCCACCAGCCGCAATTGCGCCAGGGTCACCGGCTCGCCGGCCTGCCACAGCCCGGCCAGCCCCAGACCGATCGAGGGGCCAAGGGCCTCGGAAATCTCCTCGGAGGACGATTGCACGCCCTCGAGCGCCCCATCGGCGTTGAAGGTGATGCGCCGCGCCGCCGGGTTCTCCAGATCGGCGGCCACGCCGCCGGCGTCGATGACGAGGCTCTGGGCGGCGAGGTCGGGGGTCTCGAAGCCGAGGATCTCGAAGCGCCCGGTCCAGTCCTCGCTGCCCTCGGCGCCGAAATCCACCGCGAAGCGGGCCCGCTCGAGCAGCGTCTGCGCGCCGGGCACCGGCAGGATCACCTTGGCGCCGTCGGCGGCGGCGATCTCGCCATTGATGTCGAGGCGGTTGAGGAAGCCGTCGCCGGTGGTCGCCGCATTGCCGAACAGCGAGAGTTGCCCGCCGGTCAGCGCCAGGTCGGAGAGCTCGAACCCGCCTTCCTCCCGCGCCAGGGCGCGCACCGACAGCGCGGTGTTGGCGCCGAAGAACTCGCGATAGGCGGCGGGGAGGATTTGCGCCAGCGGCCCTTGGAGATCGGCGGCGATGGCCAGTCCCTGCGGGGTCTGGTCGACCACGCCGGTGCCCGAAAGGATGCGGTTGCCGGCGGCGTCGAAGCTGAGCGTCACGTCGAGGTCGTCGAGCCGGCCCGCCCCGGCCACCCCAAGGGCGATCTCGGGCCGGTCCTCGATATTGAGCAGATTGGCGATGATGCCGTTTTCGGGCTCGACGAGGTTGAGATCGAGGTCGATCTCCTGGCTGTCATTGGCGTATTGCACGGCGAGGTCGAGGGTGCCGCCGGGGCCATCGAGTCGGGCGATGTCCAGCGTCGCGTCGAGCGCGCCGCCATCGAGGGTCATGGCGCCCGCGACGGAGATTTCCGAACCCAGCCCGAACACCTGTTCCCCGAACCGCACCGAGGGCACGGAGAGGTTTTCGAGGATCACCGCCACGGGCAGTTCGGGCACCGAGAAGCCGCCCGCCTCGGGCGGCGGCGCGCCGGGGGTCTCGGTGATCACCGGGTTGCGGATATAGGCGATGGAATCGGCGGAAAGCGACTGGATCTCCAGCCGCCCGAACAGGAGCGCGCCCTGGTTCCAGGTGAGCGCCGCGTTCTCGACGATGAGATAGATGCCCTCGGTGTCCGAGACGGTGATCTGGGCGATGGCGGCGTTGGACGACAGCGCGCCGTCGATGCCGCTCAAGCGGATCTGCCGGTCGGGGCTGGAGATCTGGTTCTCGACGAACTGGATCAGCCCGTTGCGCTGCTCGGTCTCGTTGAGCTGGGTGGCGCGGGCCAGGACGTCCATCAGGCTTTCGGGCGCGGCCTCCTGCCCGATGGCGGCCAGGGGCAGCGCCAGGGCGGCGCCCGTGAGGGCTATGGAAAGAAGGGCTCTCAAAACGATTGACCTATGCCGACATAGAGCGCGTAATCGGGGTCGCCCGGGCGCTTGTTGAGGGGAATGGCGGCGTCGAGCCGCAAGGGGCCGAGCGCCGTATAGTAGCGCAGCCCGATGCCGGCCCCGAGGCTGAGCTCGTCGAGCCCCGGGAAGCGGTCGGCGGCCACATAGCCCCCATCGACAAAGGCCACCGCGCCGAACTGGTCGTTGAAGCGGACCCGCCCCTCGAGCGAGCCCTCGAGCACATAGCGCCCGCCGGTCACCGTGCCGGTGCCGTCATCGACCCCGATGGAGCGATAGCCATAGCCGCGCACCGATCCGCCGCCGCCGGCGAAGAACAAGAGGTCCGGCGGGATTTCCGACAGCGACGGCCCGGCGATCGCCCCGCCCCTGACGCGGGCGGCGAGCACGAAATTGTCGTCCTCGCCAAAGCCGAAATAGGTGCGCCCCTCGAGTGTCGCGCGGACGATGGCGTTGTCGTATTCGAGCTCGTAGAGCGGATCGATGGTCGCCGCGACGTAAAAGCCCTCGGTGGGATCGAGCTGGGAATCGCGATTGTCGAACACCCCCTGGCCATAGAGCCCCACGGTGGTGAAGTTGCGGTTGCCGAAGGTGGCGTCGTCCTCGAAATAGGAGTGCTGGAACTGCACGCCCACCCCGCCCGAAATGGTATCGGTGAACAATTGCTCGATGCCGATGCGGCCGCGCAGCGAGGTTTCGGTATAGAGCGGCAGCACCGAGCGCTCGGCGCTGATGGCGGCGACGAGGTCGGTGTCGGGGGTGTAGATGCCCGGCTTGGTGAAGGTGCCGCCGAAGAAATAGTCGAATTCGGCCGTATCGATGGGAAAGCCGATGCCGGCCACCTTGGCGTCGAGCCGCAGGCGCTCGGCCTCGCCGAAGAGGTTGCGGTGCAGCCAATAGCCCTCGACCCCGAGCCCGTCGATGGTGGCGAGGGTAGCACCGATGCCGTAGCGGCGCAGCGCCTGTTCCTGCACGATGATCTGGTAGGGCAACAGCCCATTGGCCGGAACCGCGTCGGCCGCCTCGATGCGCAGGGAGCGGAACACTCCGAGCCGGGTCAGCCTTTCGCGCGCCAGCTCGATGTCGTCGGGGTCGTATTCGGCCCCCGCGACCAGCCCGGTCTGGCGCACGATGAAGGCCGGGCTCATGTTCTGGGTCCCCTCCACGCCGATCGGGCCGATGGCCGCATGGGCGCCCGGATCGACGGTGATGGTGACGTCGAGCGCCGTGGTGCGGTGGTCGGCCACCACATTGCGGCTGGCGATCTCGGCCTTGGGATAGCCCAGTTGCCGCCAGGCCTGCACCAGACGCTGCTCGGCCTGGGCGACGATGGTGGCGCGCGCCACCTGGCCGGAGACGAACCCGATCTCCTCGGGCGCGTCCACCATGTCCTCGGGCGCCACCGGGCCCGGGGCGCGATTGGCGACGGCCAGCCGCCCGAAGACGAATTGCGGGCCGGGATTGACGGTGACCACGATGGTGGCCGGCTCGGGCAGGCTGGCGTCGGGGGACAGCGATGCGGCCTCGCGACCGTTGACGAGGATGGAGACCGCGCCGCCATAATAGCCCAGATTGTAGAGCGCGCCGGTCAGCCGCGCATAGTCGCCGCGCGCCTTGGCCAGGAGCCCCGGCACGCCGGAAGCCGGTGCGTCGCGATCGCCCCAGAGGTTGGACGCGCCGCGCAGGGCCCCGTCCAGCTCGCCCTCGGCGCCGGTCTCGAATGTGAGCGTATAGGTGCGCGGATCGGCGATCACCGCCTCGGCGGCCTCCTCGGCCTCGGAGCCGAAGAACTGGATTCCGAACAGTTCGAACCCCTGGGCCGGGGCGGCGAGGGCGCTGGCGGCGAGGAGGGCGGCCATCCATTTCTGGGGTGTGTGTCTGGTCACGGCTGGTACGCTTCCACTGATCCATTCCGGTGCGGCCGCGCACGATCCCCCGAGCCGCACGCACCCATTTTCGGCCAACCCTAACACGGCTTTCGTTAATGGCACCCCCGAAGCGGCAGGTTTTTGCTCAATTTTACCCAACCGTGTCACATATGCGGCACAGGAAGAATACCGATGCGCGCCACCGGCAAGAGCTCGCTTTCGCTCGCACCCCCACCCCTAACCCCTCCCCGCAAGGGGGAGGGTGATGAGGCTGGCGGGTGAGGCGGGGTGGGGTGGGGTGGGGCGGCAAGCGCAGGAATGCTATCTTTTCCGCCCACGGCAAAAAAGGAAACGCGGATGGAGGCCATCATACGGGCGCTGTTCGAGCGCTATGAGCGGTTTTTCAACCAATCCCTCGCCGGGCAACCCGATGCCGGCGAGCGGACGGCGCTTTATGCCACGGAGTTCATCGCTGCCTCCCCGCTCGGGGTGATGGCGGGCAAGAACGACGAGCGGTTCGGCGAGACGATGCTCCAGGGCTATGAGCATTATCGCCGGATCGGCACCCGGGAAATGCGCATCCGCCATCTGCGCCTCTCCCCCATCGATGCCCTCCATTGCGTCGCCCATGTGGCCTGGACCGCGACCTATGCCCGCGACGACCTGCCCGAAACCAGCATCGATTTCGAGGTGCATTATCTCGTGCAGGTGCGGGAAGGAGACGCGAAGGTGTTTGGCTGGATCTCGGGCGACGAAGAGGCGCTGCTCAGGGAGCGCGGCATCGTCTGAAGCGCGGGTGTTGAAAACCCGCGCCCGGCGCCGCCCGAGGGGCGGGGCGTTAAGCCTCTGTTAACCCTGTTGCCACCTGATGGGCCGGACGATCCATGGCTGATTTGGGGAAGCGAGATGGCGCAAAACGGCGCGCATGTCATTGCGGTGGGCAATGAAAAGGGCGGTTCGGGAAAATCGACGACGGCGCTGCACCTGGCCGTCTACCTCCTGCATCAGGGCCATCGCGTCGGCACCGTCGATGTCGACAGCCGGCAGCAGACCCTGACGCGCTATGTCCGCAACCGCCGCGCCACCATGGCGGCGACGGAGAGGACGGTGCCGCTGCCCCGCCATCTCTATATCCCCACCGCCTGGGGCGATTCGATCAGCGAGAACCACAGCGCCGAGCTTGACGTCTTCACCCGCGCGCTGGACGGGCTGCGCGCGGCGGTGGATTTCATCGTCATCGACACGCCGGGCTTCGACTGCAACCTGGCCCGTGCCGCCCATGGGGCCGCCGACACGCTGGTGACCCCGCTCAATGACAGCATGATCGATCTCGACGTCCTGGCGCGCATCGACGACCAGAGCGGGGAGCCGATCCAGACCAGCCCCTATTCGCGCAATGTGCAGCGGGTGCGCTCCGAGCGCCTGGCGCGGACCGGGGAAGGCATGGACTGGGTGCTGGTGCGCAACCGCATCTCCAATCTGGGCTCGCGCAATGCCGACCAGGTGCAGACGACCATCGACAAGGTCGCTTCCCGGCTGGGCTGCCGCGTCGCCGCCGGCATTGCCGAGCGGGTGATCTTCCGCTCGCTGTTCCCGCTCGGCATGACGGTGTTCGATCCCCTCGACGCCGAGTTGCTGGGCGGCACGCCCTCCATGTCCCATGTCAATGCGCGGCAGGAATATCGCCGCCTCGTTGCCGCCCTGCGCCTGCCGGCTACCCTGCCGGTGCCTTCCGCCGCCAACGCGGCCGGAGAGGCCAGCCGGCTGACAGCCTGAACACATCCCATAAAAAAGGCCCGCGCCTGCGCGCGAGCCTTCTAAAGTCAAACACAGTTTTTCGTGGTCGCGCTGCCGAACCGGAAAAGTGGAGCCACTTTTCCTGGCAGCACTCCCGTGCGCTTACTTCTTGTCCTGGCCCTTGAGGGCGGCGCCGAGGATGTCGCCCAGCGACGCGCCGGAGTCGGACGAACCGTATTGCGCCACGGCTTCCTTCTCCTCGGCGATTTCCAGCGCCTTGATGGAGAGGCCGATGCGGCGGGTCTTCTTGTCGAACTGGGTGACGCGGGCGTCGACCTTCTCGCCAACGGCGAAGCGCTCGGGGCGCTGGTCTTCGCGGTCGCGCGAGAGGTCCGAGCGACGGATGAAGGCCGTGAGGTCGGTGTCGGCGATGCGCACCTCGATGCCGCCATCGGTCACCGCGGTGACTTCAGTGGTGACGATGGCGCCCTTGCGCACCCCGTCCGAACCGGCCGAGGCCGCTTCGAAGCTATCGGTGCCCAGTTGCTTGATGCCGAGCGAGATGCGTTCCTTCTCGATATCGACGTCGAGAACCTTGGCCTTGACGATGTCGCCGCGGTTATAGTCCTCGAGCGCTTCCTCGCCCGGACGGTTCCAGTCGAGATCGGAGAGGTGGACCATGCCGTCCACATCGCCGTCGAGACCGATGAACAGGCCGAATTCGGTCTTGTTCTTGACTTCGCCCTCGATCTCGGCGCCGATCGGGAAGCGATCGGCAAAGCTTTCCCACGGGTTCGACAGGGTCTGCTTGAGACCCAGCGAGATGCGGCGCTTCTCGGGATCGACCTCGAGCACCATCACTTCGACTTCCTGGCTGGTCGAGACGATCTTGCCCGGATGGACGTTCTTCTTGGTCCAGCTCATTTCGGAGACGTGGATCAGGCCTTCGATGCCCGGCTCCAGTTCCACGAACGCGCCGTAGTCGGTGATGTTGGTGACGCGGCCGGTGAACTTGGCGTTGACCGGATACTTTGCCGCGATGCCTTCCCACGGATCGGCCTGCAGCTGCTTCATACCCAGCGAGATACGGTGGCTCTCCTGGTTGACGCGGATGATCTGCACCTTGATGGTCTCGCCGATCGAGAGCACTTCATTGGGGTGGTTGACCCGGCGCCATGCGATGTCGGTGACGTGCAGGAGGCCGTCGATGCCGCCCAGGTCGACGAACGCACCGTAATCGGTGATGTTCTTGACCACGCCTTCGACCACCTGGCCCTCTTCGAGCTGCTGGACGATTTCCGAACGCTGTTCGGCGCGCGATTCTTCGAGGATGGCGCGGCGCGAGACGACGATATTGCCGCGGCGCTTGTCCATCTTCAAGATCTGGAAGGGCTGGGCGACGTTCATCAGCGGCGCGATGTCGCGGATGGGGCGGATATCGACCTGGGAGCGCGGCAGGAAGGCCACGGCGCCGTCGAGATCGACGGTGAAGCCGCCCTTGACCTGGTTGAAGATCTGGCCTTCGACCTTCTCGTTCTTTTCATAGAGCGCTTCGAGACGCACCCAGCTCTCTTCGCGGCGGGCCTTTTCGCGCGACAGGACGGCTTCGCCCATGGCGTTCTCGACCCGGTCGACATAGACCTCGACTTCCGAGCCCACGGCGATGGTGCCGTCGCGGCCGGCGGCGCCGAATTCCTTCATCGGCACGCGGCCCTCGGTCTTGAGGCCCACATCGATGATCGCAAGGTCCTTCTCGATCGCGACGACCTTGCCTTTGACAACGGTGCCCTCGACGGGATCGATGTCCTGGAAGCTCTCCATCAAGAGCTGTTCGAAATCTTCAGCGGATGCTGTCTGGTTAGCCATTCAATCTCCATTCCGGACGGCGTCCGGAACATGCTTGGTTAGGGTTGACGATATGGGGTCGGGCAGGGGAATGGATCGCCGCGCGACAGGGCCGAGCAGGCTCGGCGCTTGCGATGACGATCGAGTGCCCGGCGCAAAGTGTTGCCGGCCCATCCCCGCAAATTTGGATTTCACGCGCTCGATTTCAAGACGTGGTTTTGCGGGCGATGGCCGCCTCGACTTCGGCGATGGCTGCCGTAATGGCCGCTTCTATATCCAAATCGGTGGTATCGAGCAAGACCGCATCGTCGGCGGGGTGGAATCCCCCATGCGGCGCGGCGCGGTCGCGGGCGTCGCGGGCCTCGATATCGGCCAAAAGCCGGGTGCGGTCGATGGTGAGCCCGCGCGCCTCGAGCTGGCGGGCCCGGCGCCCGGCGCGCACCGCCGCATCGGCGACGATGAACAGCTTGGCGTCGGCCTCCGGCGCGATCACCGTGCCGATGTCGCGCCCGTCCAGCACCGCCCCCGCGGGCTGCAGGGCGAAATCGCGCTGCACGGCGAACAGCGCCCGCCGCACCCCGGCAAACACCGCGATGCGCGAGGCGAGGATGCCCACATCGGCCCCGAGCAGGGCCTGGGGATCGACCCCGGTGACATCGAGCAATTCGGCGGCGCGGGTGGCGCGGGCCTCGATGTCGGGGGCCTCGATATGGGCTTTGACCGACAGCCCCACCGCCCGGTAGAGCAGGCCGGTATCGAGATGGGGCAGGCCGAACCGGCGGGCCAGCGCCGCCGCGATGGTGCCCTTGCCGGAAGCCGCAGGCCCATCGACGGCGATGATCATGCCGCGGCCTCCGCCGAGAAGCCGGCCCCCAGGCGCGTGAAATCCGCCATGAAGCTGGGGAAGCTCGTGGCGATCATGCGGTCGTCGTCGACGGTGACCGGATTATCCGACGCCATGCCCATGACGAGGAAGCTCATGGCGATGCGATGGTCGAGATGGGTGGCCACCGTCCCGCCGCCCGGCACCCGCGCCCCACCGGTGACGATCAGATAGTCCGCGCCTTCCTCGCAGGCCACCCCATTGGCCTCGAGCCCGCGGGCCACGGCGGAGAGCCGGTCGCATTCCTTGACGCGCAATTCCTCGATGCCGGGCATTTCGGTCACCCCTTGGGCGAAGGCGGCGGCGACGGCGAGCACCGGATATTCGTCGATCATCGAGGGGGCGCGTTCGGGCGGCACCCGGACGCCCCTGAGGCGCGAATGGCGGACGCGCAGATCGGCGATGTCCTCGCCCCCCGAGATGCGGCGGTTTTCGATCGTGATATCGCCGCCCATCTCGATCAGCGTGTCGATCAGCCCGGTGCGGGTGGGGTTCATGAGGACGTTCTCGATAAGGACGTCCGAGCCCGGCACGATCAGCGCCGCGACCAGCGGGAAGCCGGCCGAGGACGGATCGCCCGGAACCACCAGATCCTGCGCCTTCAGTTCCGGCAGGCCCTGGACGGTGATGGTGCGCACCCCGTCGGCATCGGTTTCGATATGGATGTCGGCGCCGAAGCCTTCGAGCATCTTTTCCGTGTGGTCGCGGGTCATCACCGGCTCGATCACCGTGGTGGTGCCGGGAATGGCCAGCCCGGCCAGCAGCACGCAGGATTTGACCTGCGCCGAAGCCATGGGCACGCGGTAATGCACCGGCACCGGATCGGTCGGGCCCTTGAGGGCGATGGGCAGGCGGTCGTCGTGATGCTCGACCACCTCGACCCCGATGGCCCGCAGGGGATCGAGCACGCGCTTCATCGGACGCGCGGTGAGCGAGGCGTCGCCCACGAATCGCGTGGTGAAGGGATAGGCGCCCACCAGGCCCATGGCGAGGCGCACGCCGGTGCCGGCATTGCCGAAATCGAGATCGGTCTGGGGCGCGGTGAAGCCGCCGACCCCGACGCCATCGATTTCCCAGACGTCGCCGCGCTTTTCGATCCTGGCGCCCAGCGCCTGCATGGCGCGGCCGGTGGCCAGGACGTCCTCGCCCTCGAGCAGGCCCGATACCCGGGTGCGCCCCAGCGCCATGGCGCCGAACATCATGGCGCGGTGGGAGATGGACTTGTCTCCCGGAACGGCGATGGAACCGGAAAGCGGTCCGGACTTATGGGCGGAACGGGGACGCGGGGGCAGGCTGTGGGACATGGCTGGCAAACCGGAAATGAGACGGCTGGAGATCGTGGCCGGGCTTAGCATGATCGCTCCCCCGTGCCAACGGCGGCGAGGCGGCGCCATTTTGGGTTTGACAGGGGCGAAAATTTCACGCTAACCGATCGGCCAAAGCGGCGGCTTTCTCCCAAGGGGGCCTGGCGCGCCTCGATTATGCCCTGTCGCGCTTGCGCCGGACGGGTTTTCCGCCCACATGCAGCCGATGGACCACCAGATAGCTTCTCAGACCAATGGGGATAGTGCCTTGGCCAGTGACGAACGCGGTACCAAGCGGACCTGCCCGGTAACGGGCAAGAAATTCTACGATCTGGGCAAGGACCCCGTGGTCTCGCCCTATACCGGCAAATCCTACCCCCTGAGCTTTTTCGAAGCCGCCCAGGAAAAGGCCGCCGTCAAGTTCGGCGCCAAGGAGCGCAAGAAGGGCGACGAGGAGGACGAGGACGAAGTCGAGGAGGCCGATATCGACCAGGCCGCCGCGGCGGCCGGCGCCGAGGTCATCTCGCTCAGCGACGCCGAGGACGATGGCGACGACGAGGATGAGGGCGAGGACACCATCCCCGATGTCGAGGATGTGGAAGTCGACGAGGAACTGGGTGGCGACGACGACGACACCTTCCTCGAAAGCGATGACGACGACGAGGAAATCGACTTCGACGTCGAAGTGGACGACGACGAGCGGTAAGATTTAAGACTCTTTTTGTCTCACGGCGCGCACCACTCCGGCCATGACGGCGCTAAAGCCGCGCCTATGGCCTTCGTTGCGCCTGCGACGGCGCGGCGAAAACGTTCGCCGGGGTCCTCGGCTGTGCCTCGTCCAATTATTGGCCTCACGGGCCGTACCGCGCCCGGCATGACGCGCTGAAACCGCGCTATGCCAGGCGCTGGCCCTCCGGCGGGGCGCGCGAAACGTCGCGCGGGGTCCTCGGCTCGGCCTCGTCCGTCGGCTTTTCGGGCCGCGCCGCGGTGTGTGCGGCGGGGCCCGTCCCGCGGATCACGCGGGTTTTATGCGGGGTGTGAAAAATTTGCGATGCAAGGCGATATTTGCTCTTGCTTCCCCAAACACTTCTCACTAGGTTCCGGCCGTTCGCGGGGGGAACCTTCGCGAACCACCCAGGCCCGCCACATGGCGGACCCGTCTTGATGGGGCCATAGCTCAGCTGGGAGAGCGCCTGCATGGCATGCAGGAGGTCAGCGGTTCGATCCCGCTTGGCTCCACCATTTTCTCGATCTCACCCTAGAACCCGAACACCGTGGTGATGCCGGTCTGGTTTCCGGTCTGCGTGCATTGGGCATTGGTGGCCTGGCCGAACTGGAACAGGCCGCAGCTATTGGCGTTGCCGGTCTGGGTGACGGTGTCCGTATGGCCGTTGCCGTTCTGGTAGATGAGGCCGTGATTGCCCGCGCCGCCCTGGAAGAAGCCGGCGGCATTGCCCGAGCCGTTCTGATAGGCATTGGCGCCGCTGGCCGACAGCCCCTGCATCAGGGAAAACATCTGCAGCCCCATGCCCAGCGCCTGGGCCTGCTGCGGATCGCTGGGGCTGAAGCCGATGGAGATCTGCCCCCCGGCCATGGCCGGCTGGGCGATGCCCAAGAGGGCGGCGGTGATCGTGGTGGCGATGGTCTTGGAAAAACGAATGGACATGCGCGGTCTCCGATGCGTGTGTTTGCGTTCCCGTGCGCCGGTTGCTCCAGCGCTGCAAACCACCCTATGCCCGCCGCCCTGAACCGCCCCGGAGCCCCCCGTTCACACCGCATTCACCGCCCGCGCCACGGCACAAAAAAGCCCCGCCGGAGCGGGGCGATGTAGGGGGAGATAAGGCCGGGGGCGTCAGGCCGCCCGGGCGATCGGGGCGGAGCAATCGACCTGCCGGCCTTGGCTGGTGATCGTGAAGGCGATCGTAACGCTCGCGCCGGCATTGACGGTGACCTCGCCCAGCGTCCCGACCGCGCCGGGATCGAGCGCGAATGCCCCGCCCTGGCTGATATTGGCCGAACCGCCGCTGCCCCGGCTCTCGAGCGCCAGGCTGTACTGCCCGCTGAGCGCAATGGGGCTGTGCGCCACCCCTGAGATGGTTATCAGCCCGCGCTCGGTGCTGGTGTCGATGCCGCAGACGAGGCCGCCGCCGGGGCCGGACGCGCCCGACGCCGCGGCCGCGCCGGCCAGGGCAAGCGCGCCGAGCGCCACCAGCCCGCCGAAGAGGATTGAACGAACCATGGTGAACCTCCCTTTTTCCTGAGCCGCCGGGGCGGCGATCCGCCCCCGGCGCGCGGAGCGATGAGACGGGGTCTTACGGGCAGACCTGCACGAAGGCGGTGACGTTGTTGGCGCCCTGCTGCAGCACATTGGCGTTGCAGCCATTGCCGACCTGCACGCCGGCGGCGACATTGCCATTGCCGTCCTGGGTGACGATGGTGGTGTGATTGGAGCCGAACTGGCCGGTGCCGGCCTGATTGTTCCAGCCATTCTGCCAGACATCGCCATAATTGTTGCTGCCGTCCTGGCCGATGGCGGTGACGTTGTTGCCGCCCTGCTGGTTGGCGATGCCGGTGTTCCAATTGCCGTTCTGGAAGGCGCCGAAGGTGTTGTTCCAGCCGCTCTGGCCACCGCCGACGGCATTGCCGAAGCCATACTGGTTGATGAACAGATTGTTGGCCATGGCGGGCATGGCGGCCCCGGCCAGCGCGGTGGCGGCGAGGGTGGCGACGAGAAGTTTGCGGATCATGATGGGTCTCCCTTTGGGTTGTGGCCCGGTCCCTCTGACCGCGCCGATGATGGAGACCGTTCTAATCCCCCCATGCGCAACCCATGCTGAAGACCCGATTCAGATCGGGTTCACCGAAAAAAACCGATCTCGCGGCGGTCAGCCGACCAGCGCCGCATTGCGGCAATCGAAGCCGTGCATGCGGATATCGGCCTCGCCCAGCCCCAGTCCCAGCGCGTCGAACAGGGCGACCAGCGTCGCGTCGAGCACCGGGGCGACCGGGGTGACCAGAGCGCTGACCGCGCCGGTAGCCCCCGAGAGCAGGGCGCCCAGCAGGTTGAGCTTGAGCACTTCGAGCCGCAGGTCGAGCCCCGAGAGGAGCGAGCCGGTGAGGGAGGCCACCGGGGTGGTGGTGGAGACCGTCCTGACGCTGCGGTTGACCACATCGGCATGGGTGAACGCCACCGGGATGGGCGTCGTTTGCGCCATGGCGATATCGGCATGGGCGGTCACCTCGGCCACTCCACCAAGGATCGAGACGATCGGGGTGCGGGCGACCTGCAAGGGGCGGGTGGTGTCGAGAAAGGCGGATGGCGCCGTCTTGCCCACCGCAAGGCGCAGTACGCCCGGGGTGGCGGCCACGGTGGCCGTTGCCGCCTGCGGCCGGCCCGGCGGGCAGGAGAGCGCGGCGAGGCGTGCCTCGGCCGGAGCGAGCTCGGCATAGACCGGCAGCGTGATGTCGAGGAGACCCAGCGCCCCGGCGCTGCCCAGGATGGAGATGTCGAGGCGCAGCCGCACCTGGGCGGTGCGCACATAGCTGCCCTCGCCGGCGAGCGTAAACCAGCCGCCCTGGGGCACTTCGCCCACCACCAGCGCCACGTCGATCCCCGCCAGCCCCGGCAGGTCTGCCCCCAGCGCCAGGGTGATCTGGCGCTGGCCATCGGCGACCATCGCCGCCGCCGACAGCACCTGCAGCGCCGAAATCCGGGCCTCGGCCGCGGCGGCCGACCCCAGCGCCAGATGGGCGAGCCCGTCGCCGGCGACGAGGTTGAGCATTTCCACATGGATGGTATCGTCGATCAGCCCGGCCAGATGCAGCAGCACCGCATTGCCGCCCGAGGCGATGGCCAGCGCCGCGCCGATATCGGCCAGCGCCACCCGGCCGGCCAGCAACTCGCCATAGGTCCCGGCGGTGAGGTCGATCCGGCCGGCCAGTGCGTCGAGGAAATCAAACAGCCCGACATCGAGGTCGGCGATGGCGTTGTAGTCGAGCAGCGACAGCGAGAGTTCGGTCCCCAAAAGCCCGCCCAGCACGGCGTTGAGCATGCCGTCATTGAGGCTGGCGAGGCGCGAGCCGATGGAATAGGCGGCGCGCGGGGTGGCGCTGGCCAGGGCTGAAACCCCGATATCGGGCGGGGCCATGCCGAAGATCGAGGCGAAATAGATGCGCCCGCGATCGGCGAGCTCGACCCGCACCGCATTGGCCGGGTCGGCATTGGCGACGAAGCGCTGGGCCGGGGCGAGGGCGGGGTCGGCGGCGTAGCGCCCCCTGGTGATCACCACCGCCTCGGCGGGCAGGGCATAGTCGGCATCGGCCAGGACGGCGAGCACGCGGTCGCGGGCCCGGGCGGGGTCGCCCGCCGCGTGGATGGCGGCAAGGTCGGCCACGAGCTGGAGCTGACGGCGTTCCAGATGCAGCGCCGCCTCGTCCACGGCAAAGGCGGCGGCGCCGATCAGCAGCGGCAGCACCAGGGCGAACAGCGTCGCCACATTGGCGGCTTCGGCGCGGGCGAAACGCAGGAGACGGGCGGGCATGGCTCACACCCCGCCATGGCGGATGGTGGAGGAAAAGGTGATGGTCCTTTCTCCCGGCAGGGGGAGCGGGGCGTAAAGGTTCCAGATCGGCAGATGGCTGGCGTCATAGGTCAGCCGGACGATGAACTGGTCGGGATCGGCGGTGCCCGGAACGGTGTCTATGTCCAAAAGCGCGCCCCGGATCAGCACATAGCTGTCGCCATTGGCGGCGATGAACCTTCGGGCCAGGGCGTCGCGCTCGGGGTCGCTGAGCCCGGCCACCGCCGCCCGGGCGGCGTCGGCGGCCAGTTGCTGCACCGAATGGGCGGCGCCGAAATAAAGCCCATAGGCGATGGCGCCGAAGACGAGGAGCAGGAATACTGGGGCGATCAGGGCGAACTCCACCGCCGAGGCGCCGTCCGACGCCGTCCTGAACCCCTGCCGCAAGGGCCGATCGCCGCGCCGAGTCATGGTCCCCCCTCCGCTTGCCGATTGCACCGGGGCCATCATGGCGGGGGAAGGCGAGGACCGGGTTATCGCCGGGATGCGGAAAACTGCGATCGGCAGAACTGCGCATGAAAAAAGGCCCGCGAGGGGGGCGGGCCTTTCACGCACGCATCGGGAGGGGCGCTATTTTCGCACGGCTCTCACGATGGCGATCAGGATGCAGGCGCCGATCAGTCCGGCGATGAGATAGCCCAGCCAGCCGCCGAACGACACGCCGATCAGCCCGAACAGGAAGCTGGCAATGGCCGCGCCGATGATGCCGAGGATGATGTTGAGAAAAATTCCGGTATTGGTCTTCATGATCGCCGAGGCGATCCACCCGGCCAAACCACCGATGATAATGGCTGCGATCCAGCCGATTCCAGCGTCTTCCATAGTAACCCCACAACAGCGTTTCGATGTGTCGTCCCCCATCGGGACGAAGCTATTAACGCATGAAGCGCCAAGAGGTTGCAATCGGAAGCCGCGACGGGCCGATTTTGCCGTGCCGCGTCACACCGAGCCGCGCCAGGCGGCCAGCGCGGCGGTTGTGTCGAAATCGGCAATACACCCCGTCTCGGTGGTGTCCACCCAGTCCAGATGGTCGCGATGGGCGGCGATCACCGCCCCGGCCCCGCTGTCGCCCTCCAGCCCTGCGAGGGCGGAGAAATGACGGCGGGCGAAGAGCACCGGATGGCCCGGCCCCTGCGGGGTGCGCGGGCGGGCGATGGAGACCGGGTCTTCCAGCCGCGCGGCCAGGGCGGCGAAGATGGCTGCGGGCACGAAGGGCATGTCGCCCAGCAGCACGAACACCGCCGCGCTTTCGGAACCAAGGGCTTTGGCGCCGGCGGCGAGCGAGGCGCCCATGCCCGTCGCCGCATCGGGCGAGAGGACGGGCGTGATCCCGTGGCGTCGGGCGATCCCGGCCACCGGCCCCTCGAGATCGTCGACCACGGCGAGGCGCTGGGCGAACGGCAAGGCGGCGATGCGCATGAGGATATGCTCGACCATGGGCCGGCCTTCGATCTCGGCCAGGAGCTTGTTGTCGGCGCCGAAGCGGCGCGAGGCGCCGGCGGCCAGCACGAGGGTGGCGCACTGCTCCAGCGCGATCATGGGGCGGGGTCGGCGTCGGCGTCGAGCCGGGGGGCGAGGACCGGGTCGGCGCTGAGCACCGGGGCGCTGTCGTCCTCGGCCCCCAGCATGTCGGCGATCCGCTCCAGCGCGGCGATCAGCATCAGCTGCTCCCATTGGGCGAGGCGGGAAAAGGCGGCGTGGAACTGGGCATGGGCCCCGTCCGGGGCGATTTCGAGCACGGCGCGGCCCTTGTCGGTGAGGCTGAGCCACACCTGACGGCGGTCGGCCTCGCCCTTGCGCCGCGCCACCATGCCCAGGGCCTCGAGCTTGTGGATCAGCGCCGTGGCGGTGGCCTGGGTGATGCCCATGCGCAGGGCGGCGGCCCCCGCCGTATGCTCGGCGCCGTCGTCGAGGATCTGCATGAAGATGAGCTGCGACGGGGTGAGCCCGGTCTCGCGCATCAGCGCCTTGGAATTGAGTTCGGTCTTGCGCAGGATCTTGCGCAGGGCCGACAGCGCTGTCTTGGTCGGGGCTTGCACGTCTCGGCTCTCCAGGGATGGGCCATGCATGGTCCTTACCTCCGCTTTCTTCCGCCCCCAAGCGATTCCCGCCGCTTCCTGCCACAGATGTTTAGATTATGCTAAGGAATTTGGTGAGGTGCCTCGCATATGGGAGCCATCAAAACTTTTCAAATAAATACTATCCATTTGTTTTAGCGATATAAATCAGAAAAATCGGCAATTTTCCCACCACTTCCCCGGTTGACATTTAGTTTGAGCAAGCTAATTAAATGCGCAACACTCACTGGAGGAAACCCATGACGCTTGCAGCACTGGGCCGGGACACGCGCCCCGAGTCCCCGCCCCTCCCCGCGATTCGCGCCCCCCGCCGCGAGGACGGCGCCGCGGTCTGGCAATTGGTGGCCGACACCGCCGGGCTCGACGACAATTCCATGTATTGCAACCTCTTGCAGTGCAGCCATTTCGCCGCCACCTGCGCCCTGGCCGAGCGGGGCGGCGCGGTGGTGGGCTGGGTGTCGGGCTATATCCCGCCCGAACATCCCCGGACCTATTTCGTCTGGCAGGTCTGCGTCGCCGCGGAGGCGCGCGGACAGGGTCTGGCCAAGCGGCTGATTCAGGCCGTGCTGGCCCGCCCGGCCTGTGCCGGGATCGAGACCGTGCAATCGACCATCACGCGGGATAATGCCGCGTCCTGGGCGCTGTTCGGTGCGATCGCCGAGACGCTGGACGCCGAGATGATCCGCGCGCCGCATTTCCGGCGCGCGGATCATTTCGCCGGGCGGCACGAGACCGAGTTCCTCGTCACCATCGGCCCCTTCGCGCGGGACGGGCGCGCAGTGCGCTCGGCGGCCTGACCCGCCGCCACGCCCCGCCGACGCCCATGCAGGCCCGCACCCCGCTTCTTCCCTATCCTGCCATCCCGCAACGGAGGCCAGAAATGACCCTTTCCCCCGCCATCTTCGAGCGGCGCGAGAGCCGCGTGCGCTCCTATTCGCGCAGCTTTCCCCGCCTCTTCGCCAGCGCCAAGAACGCCACCCTCTATGGCGCCGACGGCCGCGCCTATATCGACTTCCTGGCCGGTTGCTCCTCGCTCAATTACGGCCATAACGACCCCGACATGCAGCAGGCGCTGCTCGATTACGTCGCCTCAGACGGCATCGCCCATGGGCTCGACCTGTTCACCGAGGCCAAGCAGGCCTTCCTCGCCGCCTATGAGGAGACGATCCTCAAGCCGCGCGGCATGGACTACAAGCTGATGTTCACCGGCCCCACCGGCGCCAATGCGGTGGAGGCGGCGCTCAAGCTGGCCCGCAAGGTGACCGGGCGCACCAATGTGATCGCCTTCACCAACGGCTTTCACGGCATGACGCTCGGAGCCCTGGCCGCAACCGGCAATGCCAGCAAGCGGGACGGGGCCGGCGCGCCGCTGCCCGGCATCCACCGGGCGCCCTTCGAGGGTTATTTCGGCCCCGATATCGACACCGCCGACCTCTTGGCACGGATGCTCGACGACCCCTCGGGCGGCGTCGACGCCCCGGCGGCCATCCTCGTCGAGCCGGTGCAGGGCGAGGGCGGGCTCAACGCCGCCTCGCCGGAATGGCTGCAACGGATCGAGGCCATCGCCCGCAAGCACGGGGCGCTGTTTATCGTTGACGACATCCAGGCCGGTTGCGGGCGCACCGGGCGCTTCTTCTCCTTCGAGGGGTTCGGGCTCAGCCCCGACATCATCACCCAGGCCAAATCGCTCTCGGGCATGGGCCTGCCCCTGGCGCTGGCGCTGATCAAGCCCGAGCACGACATCTGGAAGCCGGCCGAGCACAACGGCACCTTCCGGGGCAACAATCACGCCTTCGTCACCGCCCGGGTGGCGCTGGAAAAATTCTGGAGCGACGACGCCTTCGCCGAGACCGTGCGGACCAAGGGCGCACATCTCGAAACCCGCCTCCGGGCCATCGCCGCGCGCCACGGCCTGGCCGTGCGCGGGCGCGGCATGATGCTGGGCATCGACACCGGCGACCCCCAGGGCGCGGCGCGCATCTGCGCCCGCTGCTTTGACGAGGGGCTGATCATCGAGACCTCGGGCAGCCGGGACGAGGTGGTAAAAATCCTCTGCCCGCTGACCATCGCGCCGGCCGATCTCGACAGGGGCCTCGACATCGTCGCCGACGCGTTCGAAGCTGTGCTGGCCGGCGAGGGCGCCTTTCCCCGCGCCGCGGCGGAATAGGGCCGGGCCCTCAAACAACCACAAGGACAAGAACAATGATCGTGCGTGATCTCGAAACGGCCCGCATGGGCGAACGGCTCGTCAAGGCCGATGGCTGGGATTCGACCCGGCTGCTGCTGGCCGGCGACGGCATGGGGTTTTCCTTCCACATCACCCGCATCCATGCCGGAACCAGCCACCAGTTCCACTACAAGCACCATTTCGAAAGCGTCTACTGCATCTCCGGCGATGGCGAGATCGAGGACCTGGAAACCGGCGCCGTGCACCAGATCCGCCCCGGGGTGATGTATGCGCTCGACAAGAACGACCGCCACCGGCTCACCGCCAGGGCGGAAATGGTCATGGCCTGCTGCTTCAATCCGCCGGTCACCGGCACCGAAGTGCACCGCGAGGATGGCTCCTACGCCCCCGCACCGGCCCCCGCCTGAGCCCGGCGCGAAGACCGTCCGGCCCCGTTTCATCACCCCGAACCAAGGAGCAGGAACAGCAATGACACTCTCTGCCGTTCACACCCGATCCGACGCCTATCCGACCCGGCTGCCCGAGGAAAGCTGGCGCGAGCGCCAGGACCCGGTGGTCTGGGGCCGCTGGACGCCCGAGGCGCCCCTGACCCGCGCCCAGACGGAAGCCTTCGCCGAAACCGGGTTCCTCGTCCTCGAAAACCTGTTCACCGCGCAGGAAATCGACCGGTTGCGGGACGAATCGCTGCGCCTACGCTCGGGAGAGACCGGGCTGCGCCCGGACAATGTGGTGACCGAACCGGGTTCGGACGCGGTGCGGACCATTTTCCGGCTGGAGGACGAAAGCCCGTTCTTCAACCGGGTGGCCCGCGACGCGCGCGTGGCGGGGGTGGTGCAATTCCTCCTCGACGATGCGCTCTATCTCCACCAGAGCCGGCTCAACTACAAGCCCGGCTTCACCGGCAAGGAATTTTACTGGCACTCCGATTTCGAGACCTGGCACGCCGAGGACGGCATGGCCCGCATGCGCGCCATTTCCGCTTCCATCCTGCTCACCGACAATGACGCGCTCAACGGGCCGCTCATGCTCATGCCCGGATCGCACCGCCACTATATTTCCTGCGCGGGGGAAACCCCCGAGGACAATCACAAATCCTCGCTGAAACAGCAGGAGGTGGGCGTGCCCAGCCCCGACGCGCTGACCCGGATGGCCGAGCGGTTCGGCATCGCCTACGGGGCCGGCAAGGCCGGAACCGTGGTGCTTTTCGACTGCAACACCATGCATGGCTCGAACGGCAACATCACCCCGTTCCCGCGCTCCAACGCCTTCTTCGTCTACAATGCCTGGTCCAACCGGGTGGGCGCCCCCTTCGCGGCGGCCCGGCCGCGCCCGGCCTTCCTGTCGAGCCGCGACCCCGAGGCGCCCCTCGACATCGTCGCGGGCCCGATCCGGTAGCCCGGGGACCTTTCGACACGAAACCAATGGTGACCATGACCCACACAGTGGAAAAGATCGGCGGCACCTCCATGTCGCGCAGCGAGGACCTCTTGCGCACCGTGCTGATCGGCGACCGCAAGGGCCCCGCGCTCTACAACCGCATCTTCGTCGTCTCGGCCTATGCCGGGATGACCGACGCGCTGCTCGAGCACAAGAAATCCGGCGCGCCGGGGGTCTATGCCCTGTTCGCCAGCGCCGAAACCGAAGCCCAATGGGGCGAGGCGCTGTCGGCGGTCGGGGCGCGGATGGCGGACACCAACGCCGCGCTGTTTTCCGACCCCGAGGACCGCGACGCCGCCGACCGGTTCATCGCCGAGCGCATCGCGGGCGTGCGCTCCTGCCTCGTCGATCTCTCGCGCCTCTGCTCGTTCGGGCATTTCCAGCTCGAAGCCCATCTGCTGACCGTGCGCGAAATGCTCTCGGCGCTGGGCGAGGCGCAATCGGCCTTCAACACCGCGCTCCTGTTGCAGCGCAACGGGGTCGCGGCCCGCTTCGTCGACCTCACCGGCTGGCGCCAGGACGGGGAATTGCCGCTCGACGCCCATATCGCGCGCCGGCTGGAGGGTATCGATCTCACGCGCGAACTGCCCATCGTCACCGGCTATGCCCAATGCGCGGAGCAGTTGATGAAGACCTATGACCGCGGCTATTCCGAAGTCACCCTGTCGCGGGTCGCGGTGGTGACCGGGGCGGCGGAAGCCATCATCCACAAGGAATTCCACCTCTCCTCGGCCGATCCCAAGCTGGTGGGCGCCGACAAGGTGCGGGTGATCGGGGAGACCAATTACGACGTGGCCGACCAGCTCTCCAACATGGGCATGGAGGCCATCCACCCCCGCGCCGCCAAGGCGCTGCGCCAGGCCGGCATCCCCTTGCGGGTCACCAATGCCTTCGAGCCCGACCACCCCGGCACGGTGATCGTCTCCGACCTGCCGCCCAAAACGCCGGGGGCCGAGATCGTCACCGGGCTCAAGGGCGTCTTCGCGCTCGAATTCCACGATCAGGACATGGTGGGGGTCAAGGGCTATGACGCGAAAATCCTCGAGGCGCTGACCCGGCACAAGGTGTGGATCGTCTCCAAGACCTCCAACGCCAACACCATCACCCATTATCTCAAGGGCTCGATGAAGGCCATCAAGCGGGTGGAGGCCGATCTTGCCGAAGCCTTTCCCAGCGCCACCACGCGGCTTTCCAGGCTGGCCATGGTATCGGCCATCGGGCGCGACCTGCGCGGCGCCAATGTGCTGGCCCGCGCCATCGCCGCCCTCTCCGAGGCCGGGATCGAGCCCGTGGGGCTCACCGACATGGTCCGCAAGGTCGACCTGCAGGTGCTGGTCGCCGAGGAGGCGTTCGACGCCGCCATCATCGCCCTGCACAAGGGGCTGGTGGAGGAGCGCGCCGCCCGCCGCGCGGCCGGCCTGCGCCGCGTGGCGTGACGCTCAAAATGGGGGCGTGGAAGTAAACAGCACCGGCTCTCCCCCGCGCGGATGGCGGAAGCCCAGCTCGGCGGCGTGCAGTTGCAGCCGGTCGGCGGCGTCGAGCGCCGGGCCGGTGGCATAGAATTCGTCGCCGAGGATCGGGTGGCCGATTTCCCGCATATGCACGCGCAATTGATGCGTGCGCCCGGTGATCGGCACGAGGCGCAGCCGGGTCGCGCCGGGCTCGCGCCCGATCACCTGCCAGCGGCTCTGGGCCGGGCGGCCGCGCTCATGATCGACCCGCTGGCGCGGCTTGTTCTCCCAATCGGTGGCCAGCGGCAGGTCGACCAGCCCCTCCTCCTCCGCCATCTCGCCCCAGACGCGGGCGATATAGGCCTTGCTGGTCTGGCGGTATTCGAACTGCTTGCCGATATGGCCATGCGCCCCCTTGTGCCGCGCCATGACGATGAGGCCGGAGGTGTCCTTGTCGAGCCGATGGATGGTCCCCGCCCCCGGATAGCGCTCCAGCGCGCGGGTTTGCAGGCTGTCGGCGAGCCGCAGGTCCTTGCCGGGCACGCTGAGCAGGCCTGAGGGCTTGTCGAACACCACGATGTCGTCGTCCTCGTGGACGATGACGAGCCAGGGCTCGGTGGGGGGATCGTAGACGAAGGTTTTCGGCATGGGATTGAGCATCGCAGCGCTCTAGCAGCAATTTTCCGGCCGGGAAAGTTTGGTTCGTGCCACGCTCCGGCCTCCAATTTGCCACAGAGGCTCCCATTATGGGCGATTGTGTGCTAAGGGCACCGCTTCAGGGTTCAACGTTCGTTTCCGGGTCTCATGTTTGCAAAGCGGCTGATCGCGCTGTTCGCCGCCCTTGTTCTGGGCTTTTCCACCGTGCCGGCGCAGGCGCAGAGCCATACGCGGGGGCAGATCGAGACCCTCGCCCAGTTCTACGCGCAATATTACGACGTGCCGCTCGAGCTGGTGCGCCGGGTGATCAACCGGGAATCCACTTTCAACCCCTCGGCGCGCAACGGGCCTTATTACGGGCTGATGCAGATCCTGCCCGCCACGGCGCGCACCATGGGATTTCGCGGCGAACCCTCCGATCTTCTGAACGCGGAAACCAATCTCATCTATGCGGTCAAATATCTGCGCGGCGCCTGGCTATTGGCCGGGGGCAGCCATGACCGCGCCGTGCAGCTTTACGCCAAGGGCTATTATTACGAGGCCAAGGCGGCCGGCCTGCTCGAACAGACCGGCCTGCGCCCCGGCCCGGCCAGCCCCGTCGCCCCCACCCCGCCCACCGGCCTGCCGCCCGTGATGGTTGCCGCCGCGCCGGTGCCGGCCCCCGTGGCCGAGGTGGTCGACGTGATCCAGACTGCGGCGATTTCCCCCGTGCCGGCCAGTGCGGAGATCGTGCCGCTGGGCTTTCTCCCCCCGGCCCGCCCGCTGGGGCTGGTCTTCGAGGAGGCCGAGGCTCCGGCCAGCGAGGCCCTGGTGGCCATCGCCGCCGCCGAGGCGCCCTCCGCCCCGCGCGCCGTTCCGGCCCGCCCCGATTTCGGACCGTCTTCCATGACCGCGCTGGCCTATGCGCCCTCGCTTGACCGCGGCCTCGCCGCCATGCGGCGTGCCGAAAGCGCCATGCTCTCCCCCGCGCCCGCGGCCCGGATCGCGCAGGTGGCGCAATTGCGCCCCTCCATCGACCTCATCGCCTCCACCTTCGACCTCCTGGAATCCCTCGCCCCAGCGGCGCAGTAAGGCCCGGGCTGTTCGGCGCGTCCGTCCGTCCCTTTTCGGCGCGCGCCCCATTTCCGCCCGGATTGGAACCAAGCGGGGGCGATGGCGCTTAATCCTGCACTCGAACCGGCCACGGCGTCCCCAATGGGCGTCCGGCTCCAGTCAAGGAAGACCGCGCAATGTTTGCAGGCATATTGCTCTGGCTGATCGGCATCCCGATCCCCCTCATCATCCTGTTGCTGATCTTCGTCCTGTGATCGTCCCGATCGCGGGCGCCGTCCATCGTTCCATGGAGACTCAAATATGAACGCCATCATCTATCTCGTCGGCCTTGTCGTCGTCGTCATGGCCATCCTGTCCTTCATCGGCCTCGCCTGAGGCGCCAACCCAAGGAGGCACGCCGATGGCGACCATCCCTTCAGACATTCCGGTGGCGACGACCGCCCGGCCGGCCGAGACGTCCTCCTATGTGGACTGGCCCGCCATCATCGCCGGAGCCATGACCGCGGCGGCGATTTCGCTGGTCATGCTCACCTTCGGCTCGGCCATCGGGCTGACTCTTTCCGATCCCTTCGGGCGCGAAGGCGTCTCGCTGGTCTGGATCGCCATCACCATGGCCATCTGGGTGGTCTGGGTACAGGTCTCGGCCATGATGGCCGGCGGCTATCTCACCGGTCGCATGCGGCGGCGCAATTTCGACGCCAGCGAGCATGAATCCGACGTGCGCGACGGGTTCCACGGGCTGCTGGTCTGGGCCACCGCCGTGGTGATCTCCGGCCTCCTCGCCTTTGGCGGGGTATCGAGCCTCACCCAGGGCGTGGGCAATGCGGTGGGCGGCGCGGCCGGCGCCGTGGCCGGCGCGGCGGCGGAGGCCGATCCCTTCGCCGGCACGGTGGACCTGCTGTTCCGCGGCGACATCAGCGGCACCGATCCGCAGGCGGCGCGGGCCGAAGTCACGCGCATCATCGCGTCGGGCCTCGCCGGCGACGGGATTTCCGAGGCCGACCGGCAATATCTGGTCGATCTGGCCGCCGCGCGCACCGGTCTGGCCCCGGAAGAGGTCGAGGCGCGGGTCGACGAGGTGATGGCCCGGGCCGAGGCGGTGCAGGCCGATATCGAGGCGGCGGCGGAACAGGCCGGCGACATCGCCATCCTCGTCGCCTTCCTCACCGCGGCCTCGCTGGCCGTGGGCGCGGCCGGGGCGTGGTTCGCCGCCACCATGGGCGGCAACCATCGCGACCAGCAGACGGTGATCGCCTTCTTCACCCGCCGCGACCGCCCCAGGGCGTGACAGCGGCGCCAAAAACAAAGGCCCCGCCGGAAAGCGGGGCCTTTTTCATGTCGAGAGGGCCGGGGGAGCTCAGCGCGGGGCGAGCACCATCACCATCTGGCGGCCTTCGGCGCGCGGATTGGATTCGACCTTGGCGATCTCGTCGAACTGGGTGCGCACCTTGTTGAGCAGTTCCAGCCCGATTTCCTGATGCGCCATCTCGCGGCCGCGGAAGCGCATGGTCACCTTGACCTTGTCGCCCTCGCCGATGAACTTTTCCACCGAGCGCATCTTCACGTCATAGTCGTGGTCGTCGATATTGGGCCGCAGCTTGATTTCCTTGACCTCGATGACCTTCTGCTTCTTGCGGGTCTCGGCGGCCTTTTTTTGCGCGGCGTATTTGTACTTGCCCAGATCCAGGATCTTGCACACCGGCGGCGTGGAGTTGGGAGCGATCTCGACCAAATCCATGCCCGCATCCAGGGCCATGGCGATGGCTTCGCTGGTGCGCACGACACCGATATTGGTGCCCTCGGCATTGATCAACTGGACTTCGGGGACGGTAATCTCGTTGTTGGAGCGCGGCCCATCCTTCTGGGGCTGCACGGGTCTCATCGGACGACGAATGGTGATGTATCCTTCAGCTGTTGGTAAAGCGTGCGGTCGGCCGCGCGGCATCGCCCTAAAATCTTGGGAAACGGGCACAAAGTCAACAGGCAAACACGGCGGAAAAGCGGCCATTGGCCGCTCTTTTCGCGCCAAAGGCGAACCGGGCTTGCCGCGCCCGCGCGGCGTGGCTACACGATACCTGATATGGTGACGAAACGAGAAGGTTCAATGGCGCCCATCCCCCGCACCCTTTCCGTCGGCACAGGCGAGGCCGAACGGACCATCGCCACGCGGGTCCGCGAAGGCGGGGCGCCGGGCCTGTTCTGGCTCGGCGGCTTCCGCTCCGACATGGCCGGCTCCAAGGCCGAGGCGCTCGACGCGCTGGGCGCGGCCGAAGGGCTGGCGGTGACCCGCTTCGACTATTCCGGCCACGGGCAGTCGGGGGGGGCCTTTCTCAAGGGCACCATCTCGCGCTGGCTCGAAGAGGCGCAGGCGGTGTTCGCGCTGACCGAGGGGCCGCAGATCGTCATCGGCTCCTCCATGGGCGGCTGGCTGGCCCTGCTGCTCAACAGGGCGCTGCGGGCCGAGGGGGTGGAGCGGGTGCTGGCCCTGGTGCTGATCGCCCCAGCCGTCGACATGACCCGCGACCTGATGCGCGACGGCTTCACCGACGCCCAATTGGCGCAATTGTGGGAACGGGGCCGGGTGGAACAGCCCTCGGACTATTCCGAGGAGCCCTATGTCCTCACCCGCGCGCTGATCGAGGACGGGGACCGTCACCTCCTGTTCGGGACGCCGATCCGCACCCATTGCCCGGTGGCGATCCTGCAGGGCGGGCGCGACACCGACGTGCCGCCGGCCCATGCGCTCAAGCTGGTCAGCCACCTCGTTTCCGACCCGGTGACCTTCACCCTCGTGCCCGAGGGGGACCACCGCCTGTCGCGCGAAAGCGATCTGGAGCTGCTGCGCCAGACCGTGCTGCGGCTGACCTGAGGACGGCGCCGGTGATCGTCCGCCCCGCCACCCCGGCCGACCTGCCGGCGATCCTCGCCATCCACAACCACGCCGTCCGCCACCTCGACGCCATCTGGACCGAGACCGAGGAGACGCTGGACGAGCGCCGGGCCTGGCTGCAGACGCGCTTGGCCGAAGGCTTTCCCGTGCTGGTGGCAGAGGCCGGAGGGCGCGTCATCGGCCATGCCAGCTATGGCCCCTACCGGCCCAAGCCGGGCTATCGCAAGACGGTCGAGCATTCGGTCTACCTCGCGCCGGACGCCCAGAGAAGCGGCGCCGGCCGGGCGCTGATGCAGGCCCTGATCGCCGATGCGCGGGACAAGGGCTTCCACCTGATAATCGCGGTGATCGAAGCAAAAAATATCGGCTCGATCCGCTTCCACGAGCATCTGGGGTTCACCCTGGCCGGCACCCTGCCCCAGGCGGGCTTCAAGCAGGGGCGCTGGCTCGACCAGGTGCATATGTACCTGTTGCTCGACGCCGCCCCGCCGCCGCCCGCGGGCTATTGAGCGCTTCGCTTGCGGTCGGCTTCGCGGCGGGCCTTGCTGGCGCGGCGCCGGCGCTCGGCGATGGCGCGCCCCTCCTCGCCCAGATGCGCCTCGCCGCGCGCGGCGGCGAGATCGATCTGGCGCTGGCGTTCGGCGGCGGCGGCCCGGCGCGCGCCATTGTCCTCAGCGGCGCAGTGATGGCACTGGATGCCCTCGACGAATTCGGGCCGCGCCCGGTCGGCGGGGGAAAGGGGCTGGCGGCAGGCCCGGCACAATTGCGCCTCCCCGATCCCGAGCCCATGGGTGACTGAGACGCGCTCGTCGAAGACGAAGCACTCCCCGTCCCAGAGGCTTTCCTGCGCGGGGGTGTGCTCGAGATAGGCGAGGATGCCGCCCTTCAAATGAAACACCTCCTCAAAGCCCTGGGCGAGCATATAGGAGGAGGCCTTCTCGCACCTGATGCCCCCGGTGCAGAACATGGCGACCTTGCGGTGCGTCCGCGGGTCGAGGTTTTCGGCCACATAGTCCTTGAACTGGGTGAAGCTGGCGGTGCGCGGATCGAGCGCCTTGCGGAAGCTGCCCAGCGCCACCTCGTAGTCGTTGCGGGTGTCGATGAGGACGATGTCGTCGCGGGCGATGAGCGCGTTCCAGTCCTCGGGGGCCACATAGGTGCCCACCGCGCGGCCCGGATTGGCCTCGGGGGCGCGCAGGGTGACGATCTCGGCCTTGAGCCGCACCTTCATGCGGTGGAAGGGCTGGGTGTCGGCAAAGGCGTATTTGACCTCCGCATCGCGGAAGCGCCCGCCGAACAGATTGCCGTCCTCGAGCCAGGCGACCAGCGCGTCGATGGCCGCCGGGGGGCCGGCCAGGGTGCCGTTGATCCCCTCGGGGGCCAGCAGCAGGGTGCCGCGAATGGCGCGCTCGGCGCAGAACCCGGCGATGGGCGCGCGCAGCACGGCGAAATCGGGCTGGTCGACGAATTTGTACAGCGCGACGATCTTGATGGCAGGCTCGGTCATGGCGGGGGCTTTATCATCGCCGGCCGCCTCTTGCCAGCGCGCAATGGGCGGCGCTAGGGTTCAGGCCAAGAGCTATAGCCCGGGGTCTCGGGCGCGGGTTTTCGCAAGGAGAGCATCATCATGACCTATCGTGCGGCCGACGCGCGTTACGACACCATGGCCTATCGGCCCTCGGGCCGCTCGGGCCTCAAGCTGCCGGCGCTCTCGCTGGGGCTGTGGCAGAATTTCGGCGAGGCGCGCGATTACCCTTCGGCCTTCGAAATCCTCGGCTTCGCCTTCGACCAAGGCATCACCCATTTCGACCTCGCCAACAATTACGGACCCCCGCCGGGATCGTCGGAGGAGTTGTTCGGCCGGGTGCTTGCCCGCGATTTCCAGCCCTATCGCGACGAGATGATCATCTCGACCAAGGCCGGCTATCGCCTGTGGCCCGGCCCCTATGGTGAGTTCGGTTCGAAGAAGTATCTCACCGCCAGCCTCGACCAGTCGCTCAAGCGCCTGGGGCTCGATTACGTGGATATCTTTTATTCCCACCGCTACGACCCCGACACTCCGCTCGAGGAAACCATGGGGGCGCTGGCCCAGATGGTGCGGCAGGGCAAGGCGCTCTATGTGGGCATCTCCTCCTATCCCGAGGCCGAGACGCGGCGGGCGCATGCGATCCTCAAAGCGCTCGGGGTGCCGCTCACCATCCACCAGCCCTCCTATTCCATCCTCAATCGCTGGATCGAGGCGGACGGCACCATCGATGCCTGCCGCGAGCTGGGGATCGGCGTCATCGCCTTCTCGCCCCTGACCCAAGGGGTGCTGTCGGGCAAATACGGCCGGGGCACGACCGAGACGACGCGGGCCGACAACCAGAAGGGCCCCATGCGCGCCTCCCATACCAGCCCGGCCGTGCTTGAGGCGGTGGAGCGCCTGCGTCCCATCGCCGAGCGGCGCGGGCAAACCATGGTGCAGCTGGCCCTCTCATGGGTGCTGCGCCGCCGGGAGGTGACCTCGGCGCTGGTCGGGGTGCGCAGCCTCGCCCAGCTCAAGGACAATCTGGGCACCCTCGCCGCCCCCGATCTTTCGGACGAGGACGCGGCGGCCATCGATGCCGCGGTGGCGGGCGGGCTGATCGACCTTCATCCCCAGCCCTCGGGCTGGCTGCGCTGAGGCCGGAGGCGGCCCGGTGTTGACTTCCGGCGCGCGGATGGCCTTTATCGCGCGCAACGATCCATGGACAATGAGCGGAGCGGTGAATGGGCGCAACACGCATCGACAGGCGGTTTGAAAAGACCCGGGCCGAGAACCGGCCGGCCTTCGTCTCCTTCACCATGGCGGGGGACCCCGACGAGGCGACCGCCGACGCCATCCTCGCCGGCCTGCCCCGGGCGGGGGCCGACGTGATCGAGCTGGGCATGCCATTTTCCGACCCCATGGCTGATGGGGTCGCCATCCAGCTGGCCGGGCAGCGGGCGCTCAAGGCGGGGATGACGCTGGACAAGGTGCTGGCCATGGTGGCGCGCTTCCGGCGCACCGATGACGAGACCCCCATCGTCCTCATGGGCTATTACAACCCCATCTATATCTATGGGGTCGAGGCCTTCCTCGCGGCGGCGGTGGAAGCGGGTGTGGACGGGCTCATCGTCGTCGACTTGCCGGCCGAGGAAGACGCGGAATTGTGCAAGCCGGCGCTGGCCGCCGGCATCAACTTCATCCGGCTCATCACCCCCACCACCGACGACGCACGCCTCGCCACGGTGCTCGAAAATTCCTCGGGCTTCGTCTATTACGTCTCGATGACCGGGATCACCGGGGCCGAGATCAAGAACCGCGCGGCGGTGGGCGACGCGGTCAACCGCATCCAGTCCCATACGCGCCTGCCGGTCGCGGTCGGCTTCGGCATCAAATCGGCCGAGGACGCGGCGGCCATCGGCAGGGACGCGGACGGGGTCGTGGTCGGCTCGGCGCTGGTCTCCGAAATCGCCCGATCCCGCGACGGGGGGCAGTCGGTGGCCGAGACGGCCGAGGCCGTGCACAGATTGGTCCACAGCCTTTCTCAAGGTGCGCGCAGCGCCAGAAACTGATAGTATTGCCATAATTGGTTCCTATATCAGCCGCAATGACAGGTGCCCCCGCCAGGCGGGCGCCGCCCCCCAAATAACACCGAGACATCGCCATGAACTGGATCGACAACGTCGTCCGCCCCAAGATCCGCTCCTTCCTCAACCGCCGCGAAGTCGAGGACAATCTGTGGGTGAAATGCCCCGAGACGGGCGAGATGGTGTTCCACCGCGACCTCGAGGCCAATCAATGGGTGGTGCCCAATTCAGGCTATCACATGAAGATCAAGCCCACCGACCGGCTGGCGCATTTCTTCGATGACGGCGAATATTCTAAGATCGACCTGCCCGGCGTGGTGCAGGACCCGCTCAAATTCCGCGATTCCAAGCGCTATACCGACCGGCTCAAGGAAGCCCGCACCAAGACCGGCACCGAGGACGCGCTGGTGGTGGCGGTGGGCAAGCTCTATGGCCAGGACACCGTGGTCGCGGTGCAGGACGGCGATTTCATGCTCGGCTCGCTCGGCATGGCGGCCGGCTCGGCCATCGTCACCGGCCTCGAAACCGCCGTCGAGCGCGGCCTGCCCTTCGTTATCTTCACCGCTTCGGGCGGGGCACGCATGCAGGAGGGCATCCTCTCGCTGATGCAGATGCCGCGCACCACGGTCGCCGTGCAGCGCCTGCGCGAGGCGGGCCTGCCCTATATCGTCGTGCTCACCAACCCCACCACTGGCGGCGTCACCGCCTCCTACGCCATGCTGGGGGACGTGCAGATCGCCGAGCCGGGGGCGCTGATCTGCTTTGCCGGCCCGCGCGTCATCGAGCAGACCATCCGCGAAAAGCTGCCCAAGGGCTTCCAGCGCTCGGAATATCTCTACGAGCACGGCATGGTCGACATGGTGGTGCACCGGCACAATCTGCGTTCGACCATAGGCTCGCTGATCGGCATGCTGACCCGGGCGCCGGTCAACGAGGCCATTCCGGCGGCGCGCAGCAGCGGGGCGGCGATCGCCGCCGCGGTCTCGATGCGCGATGCGGCGGTGGCCGCCGAAGCCGGCGGCGAGGACGAGATGGAACTGCTCGCCACCACCCCGGTCGCCGGACACGCCGAATAGCGTCAACCTGACGATACAAAATACAGGACCGGCCGTGTCCCGCACCGATGCGATTCTGAAGCGGCTGCTCGGGCTGCACCCCAAGCTGATCGATCTCGAGCTGGGGCGCACCCTCGCCATGCTCGACGCCATCGGGCGGCCGCAGGACCGGCTGCCGCCGGTGATCCATGTGGCCGGGACCAATGGCAAGGGCTCGACCATCGCCTTCATGCGCGCCATGCTCGAAGCCCAGGGCAAGCGCGTCCACGTCTACACCTCCCCCCATCTGGTGGCCTTCCGCGAGCGCGTCCGGCTGGCGGGCAGGCTGGTGTCCTCGCGGGCCCTCAACGGGGCGCTGGAGGAATGCGAGCGGGCCAACCAGGGCCGGCCCATCACCTTTTTCGAGATCACCACGGCGGCGGCATTGCTGCTGTTCTCGCGCACCCCGGCCGATGTGCTGCTGCTCGAAGTGGGCCTGGGCGGGCGCTTCGATTCCACCAATGTCATCGACCGCCCCCTGGGGACGGTGATCACCCCGGTCTCGTCCGACCACACCCAGTTCCTCGGCGACAGCCTTGCCGAGATCGCCTCGGCCAAGGCGGGGATCATCAAGCGCGGCAGCCCCCTCGTCGTGGCGCGCCAGCCCGATGCCGCCATGGCAGTGATCGAGAACGAGGCGGCGGCGCATGGGGTCTCGCCCTTCTGCGCCGGGATCGATTTCGACGGCTTCGCCCAGCGCGGCAAGCTGGTCTATCAGGACGAGGACGGATTGCTCGACCTGCCGCTGCCGGCCCTGGTCGGCGCGCACCAGATCGACAACGCCGCCCTCGCCATCGCGGCGCTGCGCCATTTCGGGCTGGCGGGGGACGAGGCGGCGCTGGCCCGCGGCCTGCGCGCCGTCACCTGGCCGGCCCGGCTGATGCCCCTGCGCGGGGCGCTCAACGCCTATCTCGCCGAGGACCAGGAGCTCTGGCTCGATGGCGGGCACAACGCCGCCGGGGCCGAGGTGCTGGCCCAGGCGCTCAAGGACATGAACCGCCAGCGCCCCGCCCCCCTGGTGCTGGTCTGCGGCATGATGGCATCGAAAGACGCCGCCAATTTCTTCGCTGCTTTCGCGGCCATGACGCCCAAAGTGTTCACCGTGCCCATTCCCGGCGAGCCGGGGGCATTGCCGGCGCGGGCCCTGGCCGGGTTCGCCCGGGCGCGGGGGCTGGAGACCGCCATCACCCGCTCGGTGCCCGCCGCGCTGGCCCGGGCCGCCCATAGCCCCGGCGCGCGGGTGGTGATCTGCGGCTCGCTCTATCTCGCCGGCGCGGTGCTGAGGCAAAACAAAACGCCCCCGGCCTGATCGGGCCGGAGGCGTTTTGCATCTCGCCGGAGAACGAAAGGAGCGGCGAGAGGTTCGGAAGAGGCGAGGGTCAGGCCGCGTGGCCTTCGAGCCATTTGACCAGCCCCGCCTTGGGGGTGCCGGCGCCGATCTTGATATCGGCCGCCTCGCCGCCCTTGAACAGGATCATGGTGGGAATGGAGCGCACGCCATATTGCGCGGCGGTGCCGGGGTTCTCGTCCACATTGAGCTTGACGATCTTGACCCGGCCTTCCATCTCGCCCGAAATCTCCTCGAGGATCGGGGCGATGGCCCGGCACGGCCCGCACCATTCGGCCCAGAAATCGACGAGCACGGGCTCCTTGGCGCCCAGCACTTCGGTCGCGAAATTGGCGTCGGTCACATGTCCGGTCATTGTTCACCTTCCAGAAACTGGCCCCAGATGTCGGGGTCCAAACACAGATATGGCACCATAGCTAGGCAGAGTCGGGAACCAGTTCAACCCCGCCGCACCCGGCGCGGCGCTCATATCGGCGTGACTTAAAGCACGACCGGCATCAGGGTGCGGTCGGCCGTCCACAGGATCGCCGTGGCGATGGGACGGCCGGGGAAGACCTGCGCCATGGCTGCGGCATAGAGCCCCAATTGCGCGCGATAGGCGGGCGGAACCGAATCGGGGCCGGCGGGCACGGCGGCGTCGGATTTGAAATCGACGATGGTGACCCCGGCGTCCGAAACCACCAGCCGGTCGATGCGCCCTTCAATGCGCACTGGCGCGCCGTCCCGGGTGGCGAGGATGGAAAACGGCACCTCGGCGCGGCTATCGGGGCCGAAGATCGGGGCAAGTTCGGGAGCCGAGAGGATGGCGAGCGCCGCATCGGCCACCGGCGCCGCGAGGTCGGGCTCGTCGGGGAGCAGCGTCTGCGCGGCGCTCAGCGCCACGCTGGCCCGCAGCTCCTGAGGTACGGCACTCAGATGTTCGAGCAGGGCATGCAGCGCAATGCCGCGATGGCGCGCTGCCCGGGCGTCGAGGAGGCTTTCCACCGCCGGGGCCAGCGCTTCGAGCTTTCCCGTTTCGAACTCGTGGCGCGAGGGCGCGAGGGTGCGGATGGGCGCGGCGCGCGGCACCGGGCCCAGCGCAAGCGGCTGGTCCGAGGGGCGTTCCTCAGCCGGTGCTTCGGCGATGGCGGCGGAAGGCGCCGCGCCGGCGGGAAAGCGCAGCGCGCCCTCGAAATCGGCGACCGGCTCGGCGTGTTCGCCCAGCGCCTGGGACACCGCGCCGTGCCAGGTTTCCTCGAGCTTGGCCTGGCCCTTGACCCCGGCCACATAGAGCCGGTCCTCGGCCCGCGTCATGGCGACATAGAGATTGCGCCAGTATTCGGCCATGCCGCGCGCCTCCAGCGCCTGGCGCAGCGGCTGGGAGGCGGCGCAATGGCTGTCCCTGTTTGGGCAGAAAAGGAGGAAGGGCGCCCCCGCATGGGTGCCGAAATAGACCGTGTCGTTGATCCCGCGCGGCTTGCTGGCCGCGTCGGCGAGGATCACCACCGGTGCTTCCAGCCCCTTGGCGCCGTGCACGGTCATGATGCGCACCCCGGCCGCCTTGGCGGCGAGGTCGCGCTTGATGACGATGTCGGAGGCGCGCATGGCGGCGATGAACCCTGTCAGCGAGGGCTGCTCGGAGGTTTCGTGCTCCAGCGCCAGGTCGAGGAATTCGGCGATCACCTCGTCGACCTCCGCGCCCAGCCGCGTGTGGAAGCGTTTGAGCCCGCCCCGGGCATAGAGCATATGGGCGAAGAACTCATAGGGGCGCTCGAAATCGAGCCGGGCCCGCAGGGCGGAGAGCTCGGCAAAGGCGGTGCGGGCGGCGGCGATGGCGCTCAATTCCAGCCGGGTCCAGAGGGTTTCGCCGTCGCGATCATGGGCGAGGGCGAAGATGTCGTCCTCGGACAGCGCGAACAGCGGCGAGCGCAGCAGGGCGGCGAGCGAGAGGTCGTCGGCTGGGTTGAGCAGCACATCGGCCAGCGCCAGAAGGTCGTCGATGGCGATATGGGCGGAAACCGGCAGCCGGTCCGAGCCCGGGCTGGCGATGTTGCGATGCTTGAGCGCCCGCACGATCTCGGGGAATATCCCCGACCGCTTCTGGACGAGGACGAGGATATCCTCGGGCCGGATGGCGCGGCCGCGCGGGCCGAGCGGGACGCGGGCCTCGACCCAGCCGGCGATGGTGTCGGCGATGCGTCCCGCCAGTTGCCGCGGGGCGCTGGCGAGGTTTTCCAGCGGCGCGACCGGCCAGTCGTCGCCGGGGGCGGGGGCCGGGGGATTTTCCACGACCGGCCAGATCTCGATCCGCCCGCCCTCAAGCGTGCGGGCGCTTTCATGGCCGATCTCCTCGGGCGCGGACAGCAGCGCCGCGGCGATATCGGCGCGCCGGAACACGCTGTCGACCCCCCGCAGCACCTCGGCGAGGGTGCGGAAGCTGGTGCGCAGGGTGCGCCCGTGCCAGTCCTGCCCCGCCTCGCGGGCCCGGCGGGCCAGCGCACGGCCCTTTTCGATGAACAGTTCGGGCTCGGCCCCCTGGAAGGAATAGATCGACTGCTTGGGATCGCCCACCGCGAACACGGTCTTGGGCCGCCGCGCCGCCCCGGCGCCGGAGAAATAATCCTCGACCAACGCGTCGATCACCGCCCATTGCTCGGGATTGGTGTCCTGGCTTTCGTCGACGAGGATATGGTCGATGCCCGCATCGAGCTTGTAGCGCACCCAGGGCCCGAGGGCCGGATCGGCGAGCAGCAGCGCGGTGCGGGCCACCAGATCGTCGAAATCCATCAGCGAGCGGGCCCGCTTGTGCCCCTCATAGCGGGCAACGATGACGGCGAGGACGCGGGTGAGGGCGGCGGAATTTTCGGCGATCACCAGCGCCCGGCGGCGATCATGCAGGATGGCGAGCCGGTCGGCCTCGCGGGCCAGCCGGTCGGCCAGCCCGGGATCGCGCTTGGCGAAATCGGATTTGGGGAAGCGGGCTGGAACCGTGCCGTCGCCCTTGAGATAGGCGGCGAAGAGGGCGTCGAGGGTCGGGGCGGCGGGATCGATGCTGGCCAGCTTGTCCTCGAAGCGGGTCTTGTCGGCATCGGGCGGGCAGATGGCAAAGATCAGGGGCCAGTCGGCCACCGGCACGATCATGCCGGCCAGCGCCTCGGCCTCGAAGCCGGCCCGCGTCTCCCCCGGCGCGAGGCCGAGACTGGCGCGCATGGCGGCGATGGCCGCTTCGGGATCGGCGAGGATGCCGCCGAGCTTGCGGGCATTGGTGAGGCATTTGCCGAGCGCGGTCTCGATCTGGTGGTCGGTGAGCGCCGCGAACAGCGCCCGCACCGCATCGCCGACGGGGCCGGGCGCGGCGAGCCCTTCGGCCAGCGTGTCCTCGCGCGCCGCGTCGAGCAGACGAGCCGCCTCGGCCTCCTCGATCACCGCGAAATTGACCGGCACCCCGGCCTCGCGCGGAAAGCGCTGCAGCACCGATTCGCAAAAGGCGTGGATGGTGTTGATCTTGAGCCCGCCCGGCGTATCGAGCGCCAGGGCGAACAGACTGCGGGCCCGGTCCCGTTCGGCCTCCGAGGGCGCGCGGCCGAGCAGCGCGGCGAGGTCCGTGTCCAGCCGCGCGGCGTCGTGGCGGGCCCAGCCGGCGAGGATGGTGGTCACCCGGTGGCGCATCTCGGCGGCGGCGGCCTTGGTATAGGTGAGGCACAGAATGGCCTCCGGGGCGACATTGTCGAGCAGCAGCCGCAAGACGCGGCGCGAGAGCACATAGGTCTTGCCCGAGCCGGCATTGGCGGAGACCCAGGCATGGGCGCGCGGATCGATGACCAGGGCCTGGGTGGCCTGGGTATCGGTGGGGATGCGCAGCTCTTCGCGCGGCTCGGCCATCACTCCTCCTCCTCGCCGTCGAGCACCGTCCATTCCTCGGTGCGGGCCAGATGGTGGTAATCGCCCTTGAAGCGCTGGCCGGGGCGGGGGAGGACGCGGGCCGGCATGGGCACCTCGCCCCGGATCAGCATGGCTTCCACATGGGTCTGGAAGCGGCGGAAGGTCTCCTCGACCATCTCCTCCAGCGCCATGCCCTTGGGAAGGGCGAAGGCGGTGGCTTTCAGCGCCTCGGGACCATGGGAGAGCTTGATGAACCCCATCGCCTCGGTGGGTCGGGCGAGATCGGGGCCGAAGGCTCCGGCGGCGGCCATGCGGGCCTCGAGCGGCAGTTGCGGCGCGAAGAAGGCCCTCATGTCCCCGGCCTTTGGCGGCTCGCCGGTCTTGAAATCGATGATTTCGAGGGTGCCGAGCCGGGTGCGGTCGATGCGGTCGGCGCGGCCGCGCAGGGTGAAGTCGGCGCCTCCCACCACCATGTCCAGCCGGCCCGAGATCTCGGCCCGGCGGGTGGCGATATGGCCTCGGCGGCGCTCGAAGGCGAGGAAATCGCTTGCGATGGTCTCGAAGCGCCTGAGCCAGAGGGCCTGCCGGGCCGGCAGCGCGTCGAGCCGAGCATAGTCGCGGCGCGCCATGGCCATGATGGTCTCGAAGGCCTCGGGCGCGGCGGGGTCTTGCCCTTCGGAGATGAAATCGCCCAGTATGGCGTGGATCAGCGTGCCGCGCTCGGCATGGTCGGGATCGGCGCCCAGGGGATCGATGCGCCGCAGCCCCAGCACGTGGCGGGCATAGATGTCATAGGGCGAGCGCAGCAGGGTCTCGGCCTCGGTGATCGAAAGGGCGCGCGGGCGCACGCCGGGAGGGGGATTGGGCGCCGGGCGGGTGGCGGGGCGCGGGGGATGGCCGGTGGCGTCGAGCCGCCGGGCCTGGGCCAGGAAATGCTCGCCCCGCGCCGCCATCTGGCCGCTGAGGTCCTCGCCGACAAAGGCTTCAAGCCGCTGGATGAGGCGCGAGGGGGTGGCCGGAGAGGTGCCGGCGCGCTCGGGATGGGTGAAGATAACCTCCGGCGCCCCGGCCGCCATGAGGAAGTCGTGGGCGGCCAGCCCGTGCAGCTTTTCGGGCGGCTCGAGCCCCACCGCCATGCGCATGCCGCGGCTCATCCACGGGCCGGGATCGGCGATCTCGGGCCACACGGATTCGATCATGCCGGCAAGGATCACCCGGTCGGCCTGCATGAGCCGGGCTTCGAGGCGGCCGAACAGCACCACGTCCTCGGCCTCGGGGCGTGGCGGGCGCACGCTGGGACCGGCCAACAGCCCCTCCAGCGCCTGGCCGAGCGCCGCGCCGGAAAATCGCGGGCCCCGCGCCCCCTGGGCCATGGCGGTCTCGATCCAAGCCATGAGCTCGGCCTCGCCCTCGATGGCGGGCAGCGGATCGGGGCCGGTATCGCGCAGCAGCACAAGCGTCTCGGCGAGGGCGGCGGCGAAGCGGCTGGCCGAAAATGCCTCCGAGGCGAGGGCGGCAAGCGGGGCCAAAGCGGTTTCGAGCGCGTCGAGCAGGGCAAGCACCGCGATCGCCTCGCCGGTCTGCAACCTAAGGGCCGGATAGGCGGTGCGCTTGTCGAAATTGTCGGTCACGGCCTTGCGCAGGCCGGCAAAGCCGGGCAGCGGGCGCTGGCCGCGCAGCGCGCCGAGGTCGAGCCATTGGGCCGCGCGCGAGACGGCGGCCCGCCCAAGGCCCAGCCCCACATGGCGGTCGCGCAGCAGCGCCATCAGGTCGACGGGAGCGAGGCCATTGGCCACCAGCGACACGGCCTGCCGCACCAGCCGCCCCACCCTTGTGCGCAGCAGCGGGGTGCCGGCGGCGTCGTCGAGCGCGATATCGAAGCGGGCGAGCTCGGCGCAGATGCGCCGGGCCAGGGTCTGGTCGGGGGCGATGATGGCCACCGCGCGCGGCGGGGTGGCAGCCAGCGCCTCATGCACCGCGATGGCAATGGCGCGGGCCTCCTCCTCGGGGGTGCGGGCCCGGATAAGGCTCAGCCCGGCAACGGCCTGTTCGAGGTCCGGGCCCAGATCGCGGGTCAGCCGCTCCCAATGGGCCGTGGTTTCCGGCAGGCCCAGCGCCGCATCGAGCATCTTCGCGCGCGGGCCAGGCGCGGCCAGCGCGATGACCGCCTGCGGCCCGGTTTCGAGCCGGCGCAACAGGCGCACCAGCCCATATTGCGGATGGCCATGGGGATTGGCGGCAGGATTGCGCAGGGTCTCGACGGTCGTGGCGTCGAGGCCGGTATCGAGCCCGCCCAGCACCACCGCGCCATTGGGCAGGCGGGCGATGGCGGCGATGAGGTCGGCGGTGGCGGGGATCGAGCCGGTGGAGCCGGCCACGATCACCGGACGCGTCCCATGCACGGCGGCGAGGGAGGCGGCCTTGCGCTCGAGGAGATGATTGGTGCGCGCCGCCGCGTCCATCTCGCCCTCGGCCGATAGAATGTCCGGCCAGGCGTCGAGCACGAAGGCGACGAAATCGAGATTGGCCTGCCATTGGGCGGCCAGTTGTGCGTCATCGACATCGGCCAGAAGCGTAGGCGGCACGCGGGCGATGGCGAAATCGTCGATCAGCGTGGCCAGCGAATCGGCGAGCGCCAGGATTTCGGCGCTGTTGGGCGGGCCCGAGAACCCCCCGAGACCGGGGGCGGAAAAGGCGGTGGCGCCCCGCTGGGTGCCGAGCCAGGCCTCGACCAGCTCGGCCAGGAGCAGGCGGCGCTTGAAACGGTTGACGGCCGGCGGCAGGACGATGGGCTCATAGGGCGGCAGGAAGGGCTCCTGACTCGGGTCCTCGCCGCCCAGCGGGCGGATATCGGGCAGCAGCAGGGGAGCGGCGCCCAGCCGCCCGGCGATCAGCCGCGACAGCGCCGTGGCGGCGCGGCGGGTGGGCAGGTAGAGGGTGATGTCGGACAGCCAGAACGGGCCCTCGCGCGGCCAGTCCGGGGTCAGCCGGCCATCGAGCAGCGCCTCGGCCAGCGTCGCGAGGAACGGGGCGTCGGGGGGGATGGAAAAGACCGAGCCGTGCCGCGCCATCAGAGCCGCGCGCCGGCCGGCGTCCATTGCGTCTGGGGATCGGCAGGAAGGGGGAAAAGCGAATCGGCCATGCCCGATTTCACCGCGTCCGCAGCCAGGGTGCAAGCGCCGTGGCGACGGGAGCCATGTCGCGGTGGCCCATGGGCTTGACCGAGAGCACCCGCCCGGCGCCGTCCTCGCCCATGTCGAGGGTCAGCTTGAGCCCGTCGCGGTCAAAGAGGATCGGCGCGCGCTGAGGCCATTCGACCAGCAGGATGACGTCGTCATCGTCGAACAGGCCCAATTCGAAGATCTCGCTCTCATCGGCCAGCCGGTAGAGATCGGCGTGCAGGATGCCGGGATAGGGCTGCACGATGGCGAAGGTGGGAGAGGGCACTTCGAGATCGGGCGCCCCGAGCCGGGCGCGGATGATGGCACGGGCCAGGGCCGTCTTGCCGGCCCCCAGCCCCCCGTCGAGGGCGACCACATCGCCGGGGCGGAGCACCGCGGCCAGCGCCGTGCCGATGGCGGCGGTTGCGGCGTCGTCGGGGGCGAAGGCGGTGAGCATCCTATTCGCCGGCGTTGAGGGCCAGCGCCGCATTGGCCGGCACGATGACGGTGACGCGGGTGCCGCGCGGCTCGCGGCTTTCGATCAGCACCGTGCCGCCATGCAGGTTGACGAAGGTCTTGACGATGGCCAGCCCCAGCCCCGCCCCGCGCTGGCGGCCTTCCACCGACTGGCCCTCGAAGCGCTGGAACATGGCGCTGCGCATGTCCTCGGGAATGCCCGCCCCGTCATCCTCGACGGCGAAGGCGATGTGGTCCGGCCCGCGCGCCGAAACCCGCACCCGCACCTCGGAGCCCGGATCGGAAAAGCGCGCCGCGTTGGAAAGCAGGTTGTAGAGCACCTGCACGATGCGCGTGCCATCGGCGACGAGGACCGGCAGGCCGTCCTCGATCTCGACGGTGATGTCGACCGCGGCGTCGGTGCCGGCAAAGGCGGCCGACAGCCCGGCGCGGGCCTTTTCGATCAATTGGGCGATATCGAGTTGTTCGGGATGGAGCTGGGCGATGCCCGCATCGACGGTGGCGAGGTCGAGGATATTATCGATCAACAGACCCAGATTGGCCGAGGAGGCGCGGATATAGTCGGTATAGGAGCGCTGCTTGTCGTTGAGGGGCCCGGAATCATTGGCGAGCAGATCGGCAAAGCCGATGATGTTGGTGAGGGGGGAGCGCAGTTCGTAGGAAACGTTCTGCACGAAAGTGTCCTTGAGCCGGTCGGCGGCGATCAGCGCCTCGTTGCGCTCCCGCAGCACGCGCTCGTAATTGGCGCTTTCCGAGACGTCGACAAAGGTCATCATGGTCTGCCCGTCGGGCAGGCGCACCACGGCATAATCGAGCAGCCGACCGTCCGCGCGGTTGATGCGGCCCTTGGTGTCCATGCGGTTGGGGTCGAGATCGACCACGCGCTGCTTGAGGTCGGCCCAGATGCGGGCCCCGTCCTCGGGGAAGGCCTGGGCGCAGGCGCGGGCCATGTCGTCGATATGAGGGTGGTTGCCCAGGCTTGCCATGGGCAGCGACCACAGCAGCGCCAGCCGCGGATTGTGCAGCCGCAGCCGGCCATTGGTGCCGAACACCGCCACGCCCTCGCTGAGGGCGTTGAGGGTTTCGCGCTGCACGTGGATCAGCGCGTTGTGGCGGGTTTCGAGCTCCAGCCGCTCGGTCATGTCCTCGAAGACATAGATCACCCCGCCGGTGCCGGTGGCCGGGGCGGCGATGACATTGGCGCAGCGCCCGTCCGGCAGATACCAGGGGGTTTCGCGCGGGCTGGTGAGCGCATAGCTCATCAGGTGCCGGGCCCGCCAGTCGCGATAATCGGTCTCGGCCGGCAGCATGCCCTGGGTGCGCAGGCGGTCGAGGATGGCCCGCTCGTCGGGGGCGGTGTTGAGCCAGGCGATATCGAGCCCCCAGAAGCGGGCATAGGCGGTGTTGTAATGGGTGAGCTGGCGCCGCTTGTCGAAGACGGCGATGGGGGTGGCCAGCGCGTCGATCACCGTGGTGAGATGGCCCAGATCGGGCTGGCCGGTCTCGGCCTCGGCCGGCTTGGCGCGGGTGACCGGCGGATAGCAATAGCCCGCGCTGCCCCCCGAAAGGGGAAACAGCACCAGATCGAGCCCGCCGGCCGCCGGATGCGGCTCGGTGAAGGCGATGGTGTCGGCGGCGTCCTCGAGGGCCTTCAAATGCTTTTCGCGCGTCACGGCGTCGAAGATGTCGGGGGCGGTGCCGCGCTCGCCCTTCAGCCCCAGCGTGCGGGTGAAATGGAGATAGGCGGCATTGGCATAGATCAGCAGCCCGTCCTTGTCGCGCAGCCAGGCGGGGATGGTGAGGCTGGCCAGCACCGCCTGGGCTTCGGCGGGGGAAGGCAAGCGGGCAAGGGCGTCGCCGCGCAAGGGGGGCTCGATCGAGGCGCCCGAGGAGCGCAGCCGCACCACGGCGGTGCCCCCGACCAGCCGCCCGGTGGCGCGCACGATGCGGCCGTCGCGCGCCGTGACCGAGGTTTCGAACATCCGTCCCTCGATGCGCAGATCGGTGAGGCGGGCGGCCAGCTCGCGGGCCGCTTCGGGGTCGAGCCAGGTGCGGAATTCGAGCACCGCCTGGGGCCGCGTTTCTCCCGGCAGCAGTGCCGAGACCGGGCCCAGCACCGAGGGTTCAATCCCGGTATCGCGCCAGATGATAGTGACCTCGGGCATGCCGGCCAAAAGGGTTTCGAATTCGTCCAGCGCGGCGCGCATGGCCCCGAGCCGTTCGCCACTGTCGGCGCGGGCGGCATCGGCCTCGCGGCGCCATTTGAGGGCAAGCAGCGCGCTGACCAGGGCAAATCCCGCCGCGCCGAGGGTGATGGCATAGGGGGCGGCGGCGCTGAGCGAGGTGGCGGCGAGGGGGGCGATGGGCGAGGCGAGGACGGGGGAGGCCAGGACGAGGCCGGTGGCGGAAAGGGCTGCGACTCCAGCGCGTTTCCGGAATCCTGCCGGCTGCATTGCCAATGCCCCCTTGCCCAAAGATTTCACCTTGACTTGCCCGTGCGATCACCGAGACGGGCCTCGCGAATCGGTTAACCATACAGGGGGGGCGAATCGGGAAAAAGAGTCAACTTTGCGGACGGGGATAACTTAAACCCCGCCGCCGCCATTGACGCGGGCGGCGGTCCTGATTTGTTCCGGCATGGGATGAAGGCGGATGCTGGTGCCCCTGGCCCCACCCCACCTCCCGCACAGCCTGGCCTCCCTCCCCCTTGAGGGGAGGGATTGAGGGTGGGGGTGCCGGCGTCAGCCGGCAAATCGGGCCTTGAGCCCTTGGCCCCACCCCACCCCTAACCCCTCCCCGTCAAGGGGAGGGCGATTCCGGGGCTTGGGGAGGGACCGCGCGTCCCTCAATACCGGTAGTGTTCGCTCTTGAAGGGGCCGTGGGGGTCGACGCCGATATAGGCGGCCTGGGTGGGGCTGAGCTGGGTCAGCTTGGCGCCCAGCTTGTCCAGATGCAGACGCGCCACCTTCTCGTCGAGATGCTTGGGGAGGATGTAGACTTCGTTGCCGTAATCGTCCCCCTTGGTCCACAATTCGATCTGCGCCAGCGTCTGGTTGGAGAACGAGGCGCTCATGACGAAAGAGGGGTGGCCGGTGGCGTTGCCCAGATTGACCAGCCGTCCCTCGGACAGCAGGATCATCTTCTTGCCGTCGGGAAATTCCACGAGGTCGACCTGGGGCTTGACGTTGTCCCATTTGAGGTTGCGCAGGGCGGCGACCTGGATCTCGTTGTCGAAATGGCCGATATTGCACACGATGGCCATGTTCTTGGTGCGGCGCATGTGCTCGATGGTCAAGACGTCCTTGTTGCCGGTGGCGGTGACCACGATGTCGGCGCGCTCGATGGCGTCGTCCAGCGTCACCACCTCATAGCCGTCCATGGCCGCCTGCAGCGCGCAGATGGGGTCGATCTCGGTGACCAGAACCCGCGCCCCGGCCCCGCGCAGGGATTCGGCCGAGCCCTTGCCCACATCGCCATAGCCGCACACGATCGCCACCTTGCCGGCCATCATCACGTCGGTGCCGCGGCGGATGGCGTCCACGAGGCTTTCACGGCAGCCATAGCGGTTGTCGAATTTCGACTTGGTCACCGAATCGTTGACGTTGATGGCCGGGAAGGGCAGTTCGCCCCGCTCCTGCAACTGGTAGAGCCGCATTACCCCGGTGGTGGTTTCTTCGGATACGCCGCGGATCGACGCGCGGCAGCGGGAATAAAAGCCCGGCTGGCTGGCCAGCCGCCGCTTTATGGTGGCGAACAGCGCTTCCTCTTCCTCGTTCTTGGGGTCGGCCAGAACGGAAGGATCGGTTTCGGCCCTGGCGCCCAGCAGCACCAGCATGGTGGCGTCGCCGCCATCGTCGAGGATCATGTTGGCGACCTCGCCATTGCCCCAGTCGAGGATGCGGTCGGCGAAATCCCAGTATTCCTCGAGCGTTTCACCCTTATGGGCAAAGACCGGAATGCCCGCTTCGGCAATGGCCGCGGCGGCGTGGTCCTGGGTGGAAAAGATGTTGCACGAGGCCCAGCGCACCTCGGCCCCCAGCGCCACCAGGGTTTCGATCAGCACGGCGGTCTGGATGGTCATGTGCAGCGAGCCGGCGATGCGCGCGCCCTTCAGGGGCTGGCGCTCGGCATTTTCGGCCCGAATGGCCATCAAGCCGGGCATCTCGATCTCGGCCATCGCGATCTCCTTGCGGCCATAGCCGGCAAGGGAAATGTCGCGAACGGCGTAATTGGGGGAAGCCGCGCTCATGGGCCCGTTCTCCGCTTCTGGTTGCTGGTGATCGTGGTCAGCCGACCTTATACGCCAGCCCGCGCCGCCGAGGCAACCGGGACATAAAGAAAGATTTATATCCCGTCGGACCCGATCAGCGCCGGCTGACGCGCACCCGGGGGCGGCGCCGGCGGAAGGGCGCAGCGGCGGTGGTGGCTCCGCCCCAGGCCAGCGCATAGCCCATGACCCAGCCGACCAGGGCGAAGGCGAGGCCCTCGAGGGTGACCGGCACGGCGGGGCGGAAATCCTCCAGCGCTGCGGCGCCCACATCGCTATCGAAATATTGCGTGAGCGAGAGGATTTTGGTCATGCCGCCGGCGGCGCGCAGATCGGCCAGCTGCGCCGCAAGCGCCTCGTGGCGGGCGAACACCGCCTGCATGGAAAGGCCGCGCCCGGCGAGGAAATCGTCGGGGCTGGCCTGGTAGCGCTCCAGCCCTTCCTCCCGGCTCAGCCCGAAGCGGGCCGCGTCCTCGTCGAAGCGGGTGATGATCGTGGTGAGTTCGTCCACCGCCCCGGCCAGGCGCTGGGTATATTGCTGGGTATATTCGGGGGTCTGGGAGAGGGCCACCGCGCCCAGAAGGGCCCCGGCCACGCAGACGATGCGCTTGATCATGGCCGTGTCCGGGCTTGTGCGGCGCCGGGCCTATGCGGGTTCGGCACCGTCATTGTCCTCGTCAAAGCCGTTATTGACCAGTTCGGTCAGCGCCTCGACCGCCTCCCGGGCCTGCCGCCCGGTGGCCTGCACCAATATGGTCGCGCCGGGCCCCGCCGCCAGCATCATCAGCCCCATGATCGAGGTGCCGCCCACCGTCACCCCGTCGCGGGTGACGCTGACCTCGGCGTCGAAATGATCGGCCATGCGCACGAAGCGCGCCGAGGCGCGGGCGTGCAGGCCGCGCCGGTTGCAGATGGTGAGCCGCTGGCAGATCGCCCGGCCGCAATCGGTCACCGGGGCGCTCATTTGCCCAGGACGTCGTTGGCGACGTTGATATATTTGCGCCCGGCCTCGGCGGCGAGCCCCACCGCCTCGCGCATGCCGGCACCCTCGCGCACCCGGGCCAGCTTGACCACCATGGGCAGGTTGAGCCCGGCGATCACCTCGATCTCGCGGTCCTGCATGACGGATATGGCGAGGTTGGAGGGGGTACCGCCGAACATGTCGGTGAGAATCACCACGCCCCGGCCCGCATCCACCGCCTCGACGGCGGTGAGGATGTCCTGGCGCCGCGCCTCCATGTCGTCATCGGGCCCGATCGAGACCGTGGCCACATTGTCCTGCGGGCCCACCACGTGTTCGAGCGCCGAGAGGAACTCCTCGGCGAGCTTTCCATGGGTCACAAGGACCATGCCAATCATTGCAACAGCACCCTTTCCTGGCCAGCGCCCGTCCCGCCGGACTCTTGAACGGGCGGGGCGGGGTTGCAAGCGTTTTTTATCCCAGCCTGGCGCCCAGCGCCCGCAGGGCGGCATGGACGAGAAAGCGTTGATGCAGCCCGTCGATCCGCCCGCGGCGCGGCACCGGGCAGCGGGGCACGAAAATCCCGTGCATCCGGGTCGAGAGCGCGCTTTCCTCGAGCAGGCGCTCCTCCTCCTCGACCAGTTCGACCACCAGATGCACATGGGCGCGCTTGGTGAAGGGCAGCGTGACGATGCCGCGCCCGCGCAGTTCGATCATCCCCTCGATGGTGTCGGGGGCTTCCATCACCAGCCCGTCCTCGTCGACCGACAGCAGCACCCGGTCGTCCGAGATCAGCAGCGCGGTCTCGCGGCGCAGTCGGGCCTGTTCCAGAAGGTCGATGGCCAGCAGCGACTTGCCGGCTCCCGAGACGCCGGTGAGCAGGATGCCGTGGTCGCCGACCAGGATGCCGGTTCCGTGGGTATTGTGCTTTGGGCTCGTCACGTCCTGGCTCGCGGCAGCTTGAGGGTGAAAACCGCCCCAGTTGCATCGGAACGGTTATCCGCGTCAAGCGTGCCCTGATGCGCCTGGGCGATCTGGCGTGAAATGGAAAGGCCTAGCCCCGAATGATCGCCGAAGCTCTCGCCCTCCGGGCGGTCGGTGTAAAAGCGCTGGAACACTTTTTCGCTATCGCCCTCGATGCCGCGCCCCTCGTCCTCGACGGCGACCCATACGCTCTCGGAATCGGTGCCGATGCGCACGGTCACCGTGCCGCCCTCGGGGGAGAAGGACACCGCATTGTCGATCAGATTGGTGAACACCTGGGCGAGGCGTGTATCATGGCCCTTGACCAGCGGCGCATGGCGCGACGGCGCGACCGCCAGATGCACCGTCACCCCGTGATTGGCGGCCAGATCGGCCTGGATGGCGACGATGGCCGCCCCCAGTTCGGCGAGGTTGACCGTCTCGGTGTTCTCCCGCGCCAGCTCGGCGTCGATGCGGCTGGCATTGGAGATGTCGGAGATCAGCCGGTCGAGGCGGCGCACATCGTGCTGGATGATGTCGACCAGTCGCTGGCGGTCCGCCTCGGTCCGGGCCAGGGGCAGGGTCTCGATGGCGCTGCGCAGCGAGGTGAGCGGGTTCTTGAGCTCGTGGGCCACGTCGGCGGCGAAGCGCTCGATGGCCTCGATGCGGTTGTAAAGCGCGTTGGTCATGGCGCGCAGCGCGCCGGACAGATGCCCGATCTCGTCGGAGCGCTCCGTATAGTCGGGGATTTCCGCCCGCGCGGTGATGGTGGTCTGCACCCGCTCGGCGGCGGCCGACAGCCTGCGCATGGGCCCGGCGATGGTGCTGGCCATCAGCGCCGAGAGCGTGCCGGTGACGAGCGCCGCGACGAAGGAGAGCCGCAGGATCGACCAGCGTTCCTGGGCGACGATGGCGTCGATCTCGCCCGGGCTGGTCGAGAGCAGCAGCGCCCCCACCACATTGCGCTGGCGCTGGATGGGCACGGCGACCGAGACCACCAATTGCCCGCGCGCGTCGACGCGCACGATATCGGCGGGGGCGGCGCCCAGCGCGGCGGCGACCTCGGGATAGTTGAGCCCCTCATGGGCCGCATAGTCCTGATAGAGCGGATAGTCGCCCCCGCGCAGCAGGCGCCCGAACCAGTTCCACACCGCAAAGAAGAACGGGGTGTCGCGCGGTTCGGCGGCCGGCGTCGCCTGGCGCAGGATCTCCCCGCTGGCATAGATGTTGTTGCTGTCGAGGATCAGCATGCCGTCGCGGTCGTAGATGCGGGCCCGGGTCCGGGTCGGGGTCACGAGATTGCGCAGCAGCGGCGCCACCCGCTCGGGATTGATGGGAAATTCGAGGCTGGGATCGAACAGGGCGTAGGGGGAGGCGTATTCGCCCATATAGAGCTCGAGCAGCCGGTCGGGATTGACGGTGATGGTTTCCGAATCCGCCGTCGCCGAGGCGGCGATCGCCGCGGCGATGATCTCCCCCTGCACCCGCAGGGCCGAGACGCGCACGTCGATCAGCCCCGAGCGGAAGGAATTGAGATACATGATCCCCGCCACCAGCGCCGCCAGCGCCACGAGGTTGAGGATGACGATCCGGCGGGTGAGCGAGGAAAAGAAGGTGAAGTTGATGGCCCGGCCGATGGCGCGGAAAAAGGCGAAGACCGGGCGCAGCAGGGGGCGCCGGGCCGCGCGCCTCTCCCGGGCGGCCTCGGCCTTGCGATCGTCCCGCGCCGCGGGGTCGGAGGGGATTGGCGCGCTGGCGTCCACCGAGGGACCTATTGCTCCTTGAAGCGGTAGCCCACGCCATAGAGCGTTTCGATCATGTCGAAATTGTCGTCCACGCTCTTGAACTTCTTGCGCAACCGCTTGATGTGGCTGTCGATGGTGCGGTCGTCGACATAGACCTGGTCGTCATAGGCCGCGTCCATCAGGGCGTTGCGGCTCTTGACCACGCCGGGGCGCTGGGCCAGGGCGAGCAGGATGAGGAATTCGGTGACCGTGAGGGTCACCCGCTGGCCCTTCCAGGTGCAGGTATGGCGCTCCTGGTCCATGACTAGCGAGCCGCGTTCCAGCGAGGTGCGGGGCGTCCCGTCCTCGCCATTGGTGACGGCGGCAGCGCCCTGCTCCTTGGGCGCGGCGGCGCGGCGCAGCACGGCCTTGACCCGCTCGACCAGGAGCCGCTGGGAGAACGGCTTGGTGATGAAATCGTCGGCCCCCATCTTGAGGCCGAACAATTCGTCGATCTCCTCGTCCTTGGAGGTGAGGAAGATCACCGGCACGTCGGATTTCTGCCGCAGGCGGCGCAGCAGCTCCATGCCGTCCATGCGCGGCATCTTGATGTCGAGAATGGCCAGGTCCGGGCGTTCCGAGGTCAGCCCGTCAAGGCCCGAGGCGCCGTCGGTGAAGGTCGCGACCTGATAACCTTCGGCCTCAAGCGTCATCGACACCGAGGTGAGAATGTTGCGGTCGTCGTCAACCAGAGCGATCTTGGGCATGCACTTCCCTTCATGGCGGTTTACGGCCGGCAGATAGGGGTGGCCGGCCAGTCTTTCAACATCACATGAACATATGGTGCCTTGTGCCCCTCATAATACGCGCAAATTAAGGCAAGGCCAAATGGTTCCCGCCCGCCCTCGCGCGGCTTTGCCCCGCTGCAGCGCAATTGCGCTCCCTCCGCATCGCTGGCCGCACTGTGAGACTATCGTCTTACGACCCTTTGCCAGATGGCCCGCACGGGGCCGGCCCCTTAAGTTGGCGGCACTATCATTGCATCCATGAGTGCCCGAGATGACCGACGTGACCTGCCAGAGCCTTGCCGCCGATATTGCCGGAAAAGCCAGCGCGATCCACTATAACGATGCCGCGCCCGTGCTGCTCGAAGCCGCCATTGCCCGCAACCAGGGGCAGCTGAGCGCCGACGGCGCCTTTGTCGCCGATACGGGCAAGTTCACCGGCCGCTCCCCGTCCGACAAGTTCATCGTCCGCGACGAGGTGACCGAGAACCTCGTGTGGTGGGACAATACCAAGGCCCTGAGCCCGGAGCATTTCGAGATCCTGCTGGCCGATTTCACCGCCAGCCTCGCCGGGGCCGAGCTGTTCTCGCAGCAATTGCTGGCCGGGGCCGAGCTCAAGCACCAGCTCAATGTGGAAGTGTTGACCCCCTCGGCCTGGCACGCGCTGTTCATCCGCAACCTGCTGATCCGTCCGGCCCGGGCCGGACTCGACGGCTTCGCGCCCAACGTCACCATCCTGCACAACCCCGATTTCAAGGCCGATCCGGCCCGGCACGGCACGCGCACCGACACGGTGATCGCCCTCGACCTGGCGCGCAATATCGTCCTGATCGGCGGCACCGCCTATGCCGGCGAGATCAAGAAATCGGTGTTCTCGCTGTTCAATTTCCACGCCCCGTCCGATGGCGTCCTGCCCATGCACTGCTCGGCCAATACCGGCAAGGGCGGCGATACGGCGCTGTTCTTCGGCCTGTCGGGTACCGGCAAGACCACGCTTTCGACCGATCCGGAGCGCGTGCTGATCGGCGATGACGAGCATGGCTGGTCCGACGAAGGCGTCTTCAACCTCGAAGGCGGCTGCTACGCCAAGACCATCAACCTGTCGCAAAAGGCCGAGCCGGAAATCTACGCCGCCGCCAAGACCTTCGCCACCGTGCTCGAGAACGTGGCCCTCGATTCCGTAACCCGCGAGCCCGATTTCGCCGACGGCTCCAAGACCGAGAACACCCGCGCCGCCTACCCGCTCTATGTGCTCGACAATGTCTCGCGCACCGGCACCGGCCCGACGCCGACCAATGTGGTGCTGCTGACCGCCGATGCCTTCGGCGTCCTGCCGCCCATCGCGCGGCTGTCGCCCGAGCAGGCGATCTACCACTTCCTTTCGGGCTACACCGCCAAGGTGGCGGGGACCGAGCGCGGCGTGGTCGATCCCGAGGCCACCTTCTCGGCCTGTTTCGGCGCCCCCTTCATGAGCCTGCACCCCACGGTCTATGGCCGCATGCTCAAGAAGCGCATCCGCGAAAGCCTCGCCGAATGCTGGCTGATCAACACCGGCTGGACCGGCGGCCCCTATGGCGTGGGCAGCCGCATCTCGATCAAGGACACCCGCCTGCTGCTCAACGCGGCCCTGTCGGGGGAACTGGTCAACGTGCCCTCCCGCGTCGATCCGGTGTTCGGCTTCCAGGTGCCGCTCGCGGTCAATGGCGTCGATTCCAGGCTGCTGACCCCGCGCGAGAGCTGGGAAGACAAGGACGCCTATGACCGCCAGTCGGCCAAGCTGGTCGGCCTGTTCGAAGCCAATTTCGAGAAATTCGCCGCCGCCGACGCGCAGATCGCCGAAGCCGGCCCGCGCCTCGCCGTGGCCGCCGAATAGGCTTTACGGCGCTATAAATGAAAAGGCCCGCTCCGGGATGCCGGAGCGGGCCTTTTTTGTATCTGGTAGGCGTTCAATAAAAGATATGATTGCCGATGGCGGCGACTTCCACATAGGCCGAGGCCCAGGAGGGCCGGACGCTGGTGGTGTGGAAATGCATGGCCGTGGTGAGCCCGTCATCGGGATGGCGCTCGCCTTCGAGGAACTGGCGATAGGCGATCTGGGCGATGAGGTTGGACTTCACCCAGCTCTCGCGATCGATGATATTGCCCTTGCCGCCATCGTCGGGGCGTCCGTCGCAGGCAAAGGAGAACTGGCAGCGATTGGGCAGATGGGCGTTCTGGAACACCACGTCGCACACCGTATCGGGATAGGCGCGGCTTTCTACGCGGTTGAGGATCACCGACGCGACGGCCCATTGCCCGCTTTCCGGCTCGCCGCGCGATTCGTGATAGACGGCCTGGGCGAGGCAATAGACCTCGCTCGCCGCCAGTTCCTTGCGCTCATCAGTGGGGCGGTAATCGGTGGAAGCGATATAATGGGTGAGCAGCTCAGCGGTGAGTTCCGCCTCCTGCGCCTTGGCCGCCCCCGCAACCGAAAGGGCCATGACGGCCCCCGTAACCATGCCCAGAATGGCGTGCGTCGCCCGCGCCATATGTGCCCCTTCTTGTACCCCGTCCGGCCCTGACCAGCCGTTTTTCCGATTGCACGCGCACCCTAGTCACACGCGGCAATTAACGCGATGTTAAGCTTAATTTTTGGTTAACCTAGCCAGTTTGATCGCGTTTGAGAAGGCCTATCGGGAGGACCTGAAGGGGAAGTGGCGGGATTGGCCGGCATTTGATGCAATTGCGACGCGGTGCGGCGCATGGCCGCCGCAAGAGGTCAGAGCACTACGATGCCCGAATGCTTCGCCTTGGCCTCGGGCTCCACATGGATGGTGACCATGGCCTCGGCGTGGTCGGCCTGCAGCGCCGCCTCGATGCGGTCGCAGATCGCATGCGCCTCCTCGACGCTCATTGTGCCGGGCACCACGAGGTGGAAGTCGATGAAGGTGACCTTGCCCGCCTGACGCGTGCGCACGTCATGGGCCTCGATCGCCCCTTGCGCATTGGCCCCGATGGTTTCCCTGATGGCGTCGAGCTGCTCCTTGGGCACGGCGACGTCCATCAACTGCCCGACGCTGCTGGCCAGCAGCCGGGTCCCCGACCACAGGATGTTGAGCCCCACCAGCGCGGCAAGCACGGAATCGAGCACCGGCATGCCGGTGACGATCACCAGCACCAGCCCGGCGGCCACCCCGATCGAGGAGAGCACATCGGTCCACAGATGCTGGCCATCGGCCTCCAGCGCCGGGGAGTGGAGCCTGCGCCCCTGGCGGATGAGCACCACGCACCAGACGCCGTTGATCGCCGTGGCCAGCATGGAAATCGCGATGCCCTCGAACGGCGCTTCGATGGGAGCGGGGGCGCGGAACCCCTCATAGGCCTGATGGAAGATCAAAAGCGCCGCGACGACGATGAACACCCCCTCGATCACGGCGGAGAAATATTCGGCCTTGTGATAGCCATAGGGCATGCGCGTATCGGCCGGGCGCGCCGCCAGCCGCACGGCGATCAGCGCCGCCAGCGCCGTGGCGAGGTTGACCACCGATTCCAGCGCATCCGAGAGCAGCGCCACCGATCCCGTGATGCGGGCCGCCCACAGCTTGAGCGCCAATACGGCGATGGCGATGCCGAGGCTGCCAAGGGCGAGTCTGAGGGTCTGGGTCATGATGCGCTCCACTGCGCATGGCATAATCCAGATTCGTCGCTCCTGTCTATCCTCTTGATTTTACTTGCAAATGCCTTTGCAACCCATTTGCAGGCACCAGGTGTTCATGGGCATGGGCCAGGCTCTCGAGCACCGCGGCACAAAGCGCCGCGACCTCGTCGGTGGGCTGGACGAGATCGGGCACCATGACGGTGCGCATGCCCGCCGCATGGGCGGCGCGCACGCCGGCATGGGAATCCTCGAAGGCGATGCACAGCGCCGGATCGACCCCCAGCCGCCCGGCGGCGGTGACATAGGGTTCGGGGTGCGGCTTGGGATGGAGCACGTCGTCGCGGGTGACGATGGTGTCGAAGAATTCGATCACCCCGGCCCGTTGCAGATGCGACAGGGCGTGGCTGGCGCGCGAGGAGGTGGCGACGGCCAGCCGGATGTCGAGCTCGCGCAGCGCGCCGAGCAATTCCCGCGCCCCGGGCTTGACCGGAACCCCCTGATGCAGCCGGTCGCTCATCACGGCGCGGCAGCGCGTATCGAATTCGAGATAGGAAAAGCCCGTGCCATAGGTTTCCTCGAGCAGGCGGGCAGTGGTTTCGTGCGAGGACCCCACCATGCGCATATGCACCTGCTCGGTCATCTCGAAGCCCAGCTCGGCGCAGATCTCGTAGACGATGGTCTTGAAGACGTTCTCGGTGTCGAGCAGGGTGCCGTCCATGTCGAAGATGGCGGCGTCGAACGGATGGGAGAGAGGAGACATGGCGCTTTCGGCGAGAGGAAGAAAGGCAGATTGCCTTATCACGCCCCCTACCAAAGGAAAAGAGCCCCCTTGCCGCAGGGGGCGGGGCGCGTGCTAGGCTGGCGGCCATCGCAGCGGAGGACCCGGCATGGCAGGCAGGATATTCATCGGGGTGGGCGGCTGGACGTTCGAGCCGTGGCGCGGCACCTATTATCCCGAAAAGCTGCCGCAAAAGCGCGAGCTCGAGCATATGGGCGCGACCATGACCGGGGTCGAGATCAACGGCACCTTCTATGGCAGCCAGAAGCCGGAAAGTTTCGCCAAATGGCACGATTCGGTGCCGGATGACTTCATGTTCGCCCTCAAGGGCACGCGCTATGCCACCAATCGCCGGGTGCTGGGCGAGGCGGGGGAGTCGGTGATGCGCTTCGTGGACGGCGGGGTGGCCGAACTCAAGGACAAGCTGGGGCCGATCAACTGGCAATTGGCCAAGACCAAGCCGTTCGATCCGGCCGATTTCGAGGCCTTCCTCAAGCTGCTGCCCGAAGAGGTGAACGGACGCAGGCTGCGCCATGCAGTGGAGGCGCGGCATGCGAGCTTTGCCAATGGCGAGGCCGTGGCGCTGGCGCGCCAATATGGGGTGGGGCTGGTCACCGGCGCCGACGCCGAATATGAGGTGATCGCCGATCCCACCGCCGATTTCGTCTATCTGCGGCTGCAGGGCAGCAGCGCCGAGCATGAGAAGGGCTATTCCGAGGCGGCGCTCGACGCCTGGGCCGACCGGATCGTCACCTATGCCGGGGGCGGGGTGCCCGAGGACCTGCCTTTGCGCGGCAAGGCGCCCGAAGCGACGCCGCGCGACGTCTTCGCCTTCGTCATTTCCGGCTTCAAGGAAAACAACCCGGCCGCGGCCATGGCGCTGATCGCGAAGGTGAGGGCGCGGTAGGAGGGCACCGCTTTCCCCTCACCTTCGCGCCGATCCCGTTTCCGGGTCGGCGATCAGGCGACCTTGCGCACCGGCCCGTCGGCGGCATAGGCCTTGCCGAAGCGGTTGGCGAGGAAGGTATCGAGATCGATGTCCTCCTGGGCGACGAAGCCCTTTTGCGGCAGGGCGCCCGAAGCCAGCATATCGAGCACGGTGGAAATGCCCGAGGCGGTGGTGATCTGGATCGCCGTGCGCTCGCGATCGCCCACCCGGCCCGACAGCACGGTGCGCTCGAAGCGCTCCTGGGCCGGCTTGCCGTCGCGGGTCCCGGTCACCTCGACAAGGATCACCACCTTGTCCTGGCTGGTGGGGGTGAGCGCGTGGCGGAAAATATCGAGGGCCAGGTCGCGGCGGTCACGCAGATTGAGATCGTTGAGCAGCAGCTTCATGATCGCGGCGTGGCCGGGATAGCGAATGGTGCGGTAGTTGAGGTTCTTGACCTTGCCCAGCAGCGCCTGCGGGGTGGAGCCCAGCCCGCCCGAGGTGTTGAAGGCCTCGTAGCGCACGCCGTCGATGCTCACCTCTTCGAGGTCTTCGAGCGGGGCGATCTCGGCCAGCTTGCCGTCGACGATCGCCTCGCAGGGCTCGCAATATTCGTTGATCACCCCTTCGGGCGACCAGGTGAGGGCGTAGCCGAGCACATTGGCGGGATGCTGCGGCAGGGCGCCGACCTTCATCTTGACCTCTTCGAGGGTGTCGAAGCGCTTGGCAAGGCTCATGGCGGCGATGGCGATGAAGCCGGGGGCCAGCCCGCATTGGGGAATGAAGGCGGTTTCGGCGCCGGCGGCGATTTCCTTGACGCGGCGGGTGGATTTCACGTCCTCGGTGAGGTCGAGATAATGCACCCCGGCCGCCGCCGCGGCCTCGGCGATGCGGATGGTCAGCGAATAGGGCGCCGCCGAGAGCACGGCGAACTTGCCTTCGAGCACTTTTTCCAGCGCGCCGGGCTCGGAGACCTCGCATTGCGCGGTCTTGACCTTGGGACCCGTATCGAGGGCCGCCAGCGCCTCGGCCGAGCGGTCGACCACGGTCACCGCATAATCGCCGCTCTCATCGAGCATGTCCGCGATAGTGGCGCCAATGCGTCCGGCCCCAACGACGACGATCTGTTTCATACCATCTTCCTGTGCATTCGGATCAGTCTTGCCGAAAGGATGGCATGCACTCCCGTTGATTTGTAGGCCCATTCAGAGCACAATTGCGGGTAAGATTGGACAAACTGACGGAAATTTACGTCATAATGACGAAAATTAACGCCGATGAAACCCTTCTCGCCCTGTTGCGGGAGGATGCCCGCATGCCGGTGGCCGAACTGGCCCGGCGCATGGGGGTTTCGCGCTCCACGGCCCAGAGCCGGCTCGAACGGCTGGAGCGTACCGGCATCATCGCCGGCTATGCCGTCAAGCTCTCGGGGCGCTACCTCTCCAGCCAGATTCGCGCCCATCTTCTCGTGACCGTCTCGCCCAAGCTGGTCTCCCAGGTGGTCAAGGCCCTCGAAGCGCTGATCGCGGTGCGCACGGTGCATTCGGTCTCGGGGAGCTTCGACATGATCGTGATCCTCCAGGCGCCCTCGGTCGCCGAGCTCGATGCGGTGATCGACAGGATCGGCGGAATCGAGGGGGTCGAGCGCACCATGAGCGCCATCATCCTCTCGACGCGGATCGATCGGTAGCGTTGCGGGCGCGCTATTTGCGGATTTCGTAGAGGCGATAGCGGCCGTCTTCCGGCGCGAAGGCCATGAGGAAATGCGCTTCGCCGATCTTGTAGATCTCGGCCACCGCGTCGAATTCGCGCTGTTCCGGCGTGGTTTCCCCCACCGTCATCGCCGAATAGAGGCGCGGGGCCTCGTAGCCGTAATAGAGCGCGCCGACGAAGAAGGCGCTGGTGTCATCCTTCTGGGCCAGAAGGCCGCGATGGCGCTGGGAGCCGGAATTCTTGTCGAACACATAGGCATCGCCCTCGGGATAAATGCGGGCCGGGAAATACTGGTAGATGAAGGCGCCGTAATCGGTGGCCTGCAGGGAGCGCATCCGCCAGTCGCCCTCCAGTTCGGCAAGGGCGAAGGGAAGGTGCGGCGCCTCGGCCAGGGCCAGGAATTGGGGAATGGCATCGAGGGTTTCCGGATCGTCGGACGACTCCCGGACTGTGTCGAGCAGTCCGGCGAGCCCCTCCTGCCAGCCCCGGGCCAGACCCTGGTCCTCGGGATGGAGCCGGGCGAACAGCGTTTTGGCATAGGGGGCGGTCTCGGGCGCCTGGGCGAGGGCGGGGCCGCCGGCAAGGACGGCCAGCAGCACGATCAGGATAGGCTTCACCTTGGGTCTCCACGCTCGGATACGTCCCGGCCAGCGTGGACCCGATCTGCGGCGCGATTCTGGCGAAGCCGCTAGGAAGCGAGCCGCCGTCCGCTTTCGGCGTCGAAGCAGTGCAGGTCGGCATGGGCGATGTGAAGGCCCAGTGTCTGGCCCGGCTCGCCGGCATGGATGCCGGGGGTGCGCAGCACCACCTCGCTGTCCAGCCCCGCCACATGCGCATAGACGAGGCTTTCCGAGCCGACCAGTTCCACCGCGTCAAGCACCGCATCGAGGCGCAGATGCGGCCGGTCGGGGGCTGTGAGCGCCACGTCCTCGGGGCGGATGCCGATGGTGCCGCAGGCCGGGCCGACGCTGTCGGGCAGCCCGCCCGCAATGCCGGCCAGGGCCGGGGCGGGAATGAGGTTCATGCCCGGCGAGCCCATGAAGCCGGCGACGAACAGCGAGGCGGGCCGGGAATAGACTTCGAGGGGCCGGCCGACCTGCTCGATCCGCCCGCCATTCATCACCACCAGCTTGTCGGCCATGGTCATGGCTTCGAGCTGGTCATGGGTGACATAGACCGACGTGGTGCCCAGCGTGCGCTGCAGGCGGCGGATTTCCACCCGCATCTGGCCGCGCAGCTTGGCGTCGAGATTGGAAAGCGGCTCGTCGAACAGGAAGGCCTTGGGCTGGCGCACGATGGCGCGGCCCATGGCGACGCGTTGGCGCTGCCCGCCCGAGAGCTGGCGCGGCTTGCGGTCGAGGAAAGGCTCGATCTCGAGGATGCGGGCCGCCTCGGTGACGCGGCGGTCGATCTCGGGGCGCGGCGTCCTGCGGTTCTTCAGCCCGTATTCGAGGTTCTGGCGCACGCTCATATGCGGATAGAGCGCATAGTTCTGGAACACCATGGCGATGTCGCGCTCGGCGGGTTCGAGCCGGTTGACCATGGTGTCGCCGATCCTCACCTCGCCCGAGGTGATGGTTTCAAGCCCGGCGATCATGCGCAGCAGGGTGGACTTGCCGCAGCCGGACGGGCCGACAAGGACGACGAGTTCACCGTCCGCGATGGAAAGATCGAGCCCGTGAATGGCGGTCACCTGACCCTGATAGGTCTTCTTGACGGCGGAAAGCGTGATGGAGGCCATGGGGTTATTTCTCCGTTTCCACGAGGCCTTTGACGAACAGGCGCTGCATGGCAATGACGATGAGAACGGGGGGCAGCATGGCGAGTACCACCGCCGTCATGATGAGGTTCCACTGCGGATCGACCTCCTGGGCGCCGGCCATCTGGCGCACGCCCATCATCAGGGTGAAGTGCTCCTCGCGCGTGGTGACCAGAAGCGGCCAGAGATATTGCACCCAGCCATAGATGAAGAGGATGATGCACAGGGCCGCGATATTGGTGCGCGAGAGCGGCAGGAGAATATCGCGGAAGAATTTGAGCGGACCCGCGCCATCGACCCGTGCCGCTTCCATCATCTCGTCGGGGATGGTCATGAAGAACTGACGGAACAGGAAGGTCGCGGTGGCCGAGGCTATGAGCGGGATGGTGAGCCCGGCATAGGAATTGAGCATGCCTAGATTGGCGACCACCTCATAGGTGGGGATGATTCGCACTTCCACCGGCAGCATCAAGGTGATGAAGATGATCCAGAAGGCGAGCGTTCGGAAGGGGAAGCGGAAATAGACGATGGCATAGGCCGATATGATCGAGATGGCGATCTTGCCCACCATGATGATCAGCGCCATCAGCGTCGAGTTCCACACCATCAGCCAGAAGGGCGGCGCGCCCGGCGGGTCGAAGGTCCACACGGCGATGAGATTGGAGATCAGCTCGGCGCCGGGCAGGAGCGGGGCGCCGCTGTTGAGGGTCACGTCGGTATGGGTCATGGCGATGATCGCCACATAGACCGGGAAGGCGACGACGATGACGCCGGCGATCAGCACCAGATGGGTGAGAAAACCGAGAAAGGGTCTGTTTTCAACCACGGGACCGTTCCCCTCAATAGTTTACGCGGCGTTCCACATAGCGGAACTGGATGAAGGTGAGCGCGATGACAAAGAGCATCAGCACCACCGATTGGGCCGATGACGATCCGATGTTGAGCCCGATGAATCCGTCGGAATAAACCTTGTAAACCAGGATATTGGTCGCCTGGTTGGGCCCGCCATTGGTGGTCGCGGCGATGATGCCGAAGGTGTCGAACATCACGTAGTTGATGTTGACGATGAACAGGAAGAAGGTGGTCGGCGACAAGAGCGGGAAGACGATGGTCCAGAAGCGTTTGAGCGGACCCGCGCCGTCGATGGCTGCGGCCTCGGTCAGCGAATGGGGCACCGATTGCATGCCGGCGAGAAAGAACAGGAAATTATAGGAAATCTGCTTCCAGGCAGCGGCGATGATGACGAGGATCATCGCATGGGTGCCATTGAGATTGGCGTTCCACACCACGCCGAAATAGCGCAGCATATAGGGCAGGATGCCGGTGGAGGAATTGAACAGGAACCACCATAATATGCCCGCGACCACCGGGGCCACCGCATAAGGCCAGACCAGCAGCGTGGTGTAGAACTGGGACGAGCGCACCAGCCGGGACACCGCCGCGGCAAACAACAGCGCCAGCCCCATGGAAATCGCAGTGACCGCGACGGCAAAGACCACCGTGCGCCCGACGGAATTGAGATAGAGCGGGTCCTGGAACAGGCGGATGTAATGGGTGATCCCCACGAACTGGGTCGAGAACCCGAAGGGATCGGTGCGCTCGAACGAGGATTTGACCGCCTGGGTCGCCGGCCAGATGAAGAACACCAGAGTGATGACCAATTGCGGCGCCACGAACAGATAGGGCAGCAATTTGTTGGGAAAGACTGTGCGTTTGGTTTCCATCATCCGCCCATCGTGAAAAAAAGGGAAGGGCCGGATTCGACCGGCCCTTCCATGCGGGTGGCGTCTGCCTTAGCTGTTGGCGGCTTCGAATTCGCGCAGGATCTGGTTGCCGCGCTGGACGGCCGAATCCAGGGCCTCCTGGGCAGTCTTGTCGCCCGAGAGAACTGCCTGGAATTCCTCATCGAGAACGGTGCGGATCTGGGGCATGTTGCCGAAGCGCACGCCCTTGGAGTTCTCAGTCGGCTCGTTGAGGTTGATCTGGCGGATGGCGATGTCCGAACCCGGATTGGCGTCGTAATAGCCCTGTTCCTGGCTCAGTTCGTAAGCGGCGAGGGTCACCGGGAGATAGCCGGTGGCCTGGTGCCAGGCGGCCTGCACTTCGGCCGAGGACAGATAGGTGAGGAATTCGGCGACGCCTTCATATTCGGTGTCTTCGTGACCGGCGAGGGTCCACAGGGTGGCACCGCCGATGATCGAGTTCTGCGGGGCGCCTGCGACGTCGCCGAACACCGGCAGCATGCCGAAGCCGACTTCGAAACCATCGGCATTGGCCAGAACGCCAGCGCGCGAGGCCGAGGAGTTCATGTACATGGCGCATTCGCCCGAATAGAACTTGGGCGCATTGTCGGCGCCGCCGGCGGTGCCGCCATAGGCATAGATGCCCGCATCCTGCCATTCGGCCAGCTTGTCCCAGAGACGGACGGCGAGCTCATGGTTGAAGGCCAACTCGCTCGACAGGCCGCCAAAGCCGTTCTCCAGCGTGCCATAGGGCACGTTGTGCAGCGCCGAGAGGTTTTCGGTGCCGAGCCAGGTTGCCGTATAAGCCATGGTGAAACCGCACTGGGCGGCGCCGGAATCGAGGATCGCCTGCGAGAAGGACTCGATGTCTTCCCAGGTCGCCGGAGCGGTTTCGGGATCGAGGCCGGCGGCGGCGAACACGTCCTTGTTGTAGTAAAGGATCGGGGTCGAGGAGTTGAACGGCATCGAAAGCATATTGCCTTCGGTGTCGGTGTAATAGCCGGTGACCACAGGGAGATAGGCGTTGGGATCGAAATCCGAGCCGTGGTCGGCCATGAGCTGATAGACCGGGTAGACGGCGCCCTGGGCGGCCATCATGGTGCCGGTGCCAACTTCATAGACCTGCACGATATGGGGCTGTTCGCCGGCGCGGAAGGCGGCGATGGTGTTGACCATCGATTCCTCGTATTCGCCGCGATAGGAGGGGACGACGACGTATTCGTCCTGGGAGGCGTTGAAATCATCGGCGATGCCGACCAGGCGTTCGCCAAGCTCGCCGCCCATGGAGTGCCACCAGTTGATTTCGGTCTGTGCCAGGGCCGGAGCGGCAGCGGCGAGAAGTACGATACCGGCGGTGGAGCCGGCGAGCAGTGTCTTGAGCATGTTGGTGATCCAAACCTTGCTGATCCGTCGGCGACGCCCATGCGTCCGCCGTTGCGAGGCGAGACCTAGGCCCTGGGGATAAAGCTGGCGTGACGGATCGATGACGGTTCGATGACGCCCCGAACGCCCCCTATACGGGGCTCAGCGCCGGGAAAACCGCGCAAACACTTCCGTATGGGCGGAAAAGGCGAACTGATCGACCGGGGTCACCGGCCCCATATGATAGCCGCCGGCGACCAGGATCGCCGCGTCGCGGGCAAAGCTCTGCGGGTCGCAGCTGACATAGGCGACGGTCGGCACCCGGGAGCGGGCCAGCTCTTTCGCCTGCGCCTGGGCGCCGGCGCGGGGCGGATCGAGCACCACGGCGTCGAAGCGGTTGAGCTCGAACACCCCGAGCGGTTCGCGGAACAGGTCGCGGCGCTCGGCGGTGATGGGCTTGAGCTTGCTGGCCTTCCGCCGCGCCGCGTCAAGGGCGGCAATGGCCGGGGCGTCGGAATCGGCGGCGAACACGGTGGCGCGCTCGGCCAGCCGCAGGGCGAAGGGCCCGACGCCGCAAAAGAGGTCGGCGATCTCCCGGGCACCCCGTGTCGCCTCGAGGACGAGATCGGCGAGAACCGCTTCGGCCCGCGCGGTCGCCTGCAGGAAGCCGCCGACCGGCAGGGGCACATCGGCCCGGCCCATGGCGATGAGCGGCGGGCGGGCGACGACCAGCACCTCGCCATTGAGCGCCAGCCGGGCCAGGTCGAAATCGCGCGCTATGGCCGCGAGGCCCTTATGGACACCGGCGCCTTTGGCGCGGATGGCGACGTCGAGGCCCATGGCGCTGGCGGTGAACGCCACGTCGCACGGCCCCAGCAGGGCGGAAATGGCGCGGGCGATCTGCGGCGCCCTGGCGAGGGCCGGGACGAGGATGGGACAGGCGTCGAGATCGTGAATGGTATGGCTGCGCAGGGCCATGAAGCCCGCCGCTCCGCCGGCTGCGTGCAGGGTGGCGCGGCGACGGCCCTCCCCATGGGCCGCGACCATCTCCTCGGTTTCCGCCGCGAGTCCGGCCCAGGCCAGCGCCGAGGCGACGAGGCCGCGCTTGAAGCCTTCATAGACGGCGGGCGCCATATGCTGGAGCTGGCAGCCGCCGCAGGCGCCGAAATGCGGGCAGGGCGGGGCGACGCGGTCGGGGCTGTGCGCGAGGATGTCCAGAACCTGGCCGCGATTGCCCTCGCGGTCGACGGCGACGGTCTCCCCGGGCAGGGTGAGGGGCACGAACACCCGCTCACCGTCCAGCTCGGCGATGCCCTCGCCGCGATGGCCGAGCCGGTCGATGGTGAGGGTGGCTCTCATGGGGCGGCGGCGGCCGCCTCCTGCGCGATGCGGGCCTCGACCGCGCCGCGCTCGGGAATCGAGGGCTGCGCGCCGGGGGTGAGGCAGGCCAGGCCCGCCGCGACCCCGGCCCGGGCCATGGCCGCACCCAGATCGAGGCCCTCGGCCAGCCCGGCGGCGAGATAGCCCACAAAGGTATCGCCCGCCCCCACCGTATCGACGGGCTTGATGGCGAGAGCCGGGGCCGAAAGGGGCTTTCCGTCCTCGATGGCGATGGCGCCGCGCGCGCCCAGGGTCGCCACCACGGTGGCGCCGATCCTCTGCGACAGCCAGGCGAGGGCCTCGGCCTCGGCCATCCGGGGGGCGTCGAACAGGTCGAGGACGCCGGCCAGCTCGGTCTCGTTGACCACCAGCACGTCCACCTCGTCGAGCAGCGCGGCGTCGAACACCATGAAGGGCGCCAGATTGAGAATCACTTTCGCGCCCCGCCGCCGGGCCAGCGCCGCCGCCGCGATGGTGCCCTCGAGCGGGGTTTCGAGCTGGAGCAGCAGATAGTCGCCCGCCTCGATGCCGGCCTGTTCCAGCGCGCTGGCCCGCAGGCGCGAATTGGCGCCGGGCAGCACGGTGATCATGTTCTCGCCGGCGTCGTCGACGATGATCAGCGCCGTGCCCGTATGGCGGTCCATGCGGCGCACTCCGGAGAGATCGATCTCGGCTTCGCTGAGCAGCGCCAGGGCGCGGGTGGCGAAATCGTCCGACCCCACGCACCCCACCATCTTGACCGCAGCCCCGGCCCGGCTGGCGGCCAGCGCCTGGTTGCCGCCCTTGCCGCCGGGGGAAAATTCGAGCGTCGTGCCCAGAACGGTCTCGCCCGGCCGCATCAGGGTCGGGGCGTGCCCGATCAGGTCGATATTGATCGAACCGAAAACGACGATCATGGAATCCTCCGTCTGGCTGTCAGCGCCCCCTTTTGCCAGAGGGCGGCGGCCGAGCCAACCGCAGACTGACGCAGCGTCAGAGATTGGCCGCGACGCGCAGGCCCAGCCGGTTCTCGTCATAGGGCCCGGCCAGCCCCTCGACCCGCCGATAGGCGAGCTTGCCCGAAAGCGAGAGCGGGCCGAGGCGATAGACCGCCTCGGCGGAAGCGCCCCATTCGGTCTCGATGGTGACGTCGAGGGCCGCCGAGCGGCGCTGCTGCGCGGACAGCGCCGCCTCCAGCGAGAGGCCGTCGAGCGGGTTGACCATCAGCCCGGCGCGGGCCCGCAGGCGCCAATCGGCGTAGAGATCGGCCGGATCGCCGATATCGGCCTCGGCCGAGAGCGAGCCGCGCAGCGTCAGCCCGGGGACAAGGACGAGGCTCATCTCCGCCCGGGCATAGGGCAGGACGATGGGCGCGATGCCGTCAAGGCCGGCGAACAGCATGTCCGCGCCGCCGCGCAGGGCGAGCGCCGTGCCGCTACCGTCGCCGATCTCGATGCCCCCGGCGATGCGCCAGAGCTGGCCGGGCACGCGGCCGTAAAGCGCCTGTTCGGCCGCCTCGACCACGACCGCCTGCCATTCCACCACGCCCGAGAGGGTGGCGTGGCGGCCGAGCGGATGGGCGAGATCGAGCCCGGCCGAAAAGAGATCGGCATGGGACGCGGTGCGCAGCGGCGGCACCAGATCGGCCTCGATCCGGGTTTCGCCCGGGCGCCGCGCCTCATAGCCAACCGAGAGGCCAAGAAGCGCCTGCCCGGCGCGGTGTTCGAGGCGCAGACCGGCCTTGCCGGTGAAGAGCGGGCTCCGTGTCCCCAGCATCTCCAGCCCGGTCGCGGCCCAATTGCCCTGTTCCTCATAGAAGAGGTCCAGCCGCCCCCGCAGCCGGGTGTCGGGGCCCAATCCGATGCCGGCCTCGATACGCGCCCGGGCCAGCCAGTCATCGAGGGCCGGCAGGGAGAGATAGCGGGTCTGCTCGATCCCGAACGCCGCCCGCAGCATCGCATCGCCCTCCCCGGCGGTGAGCGCCAGGGTGTGGCTGTCGATGACATAGGCCGAGCCGCTGCCCCCCGGCCCGTCCTGGGCGTTGGAGGTCCAGCCCGCCTCGAAAGAACTCTCCAGCGCCACGGGGAGGTCCCCAGCGGCGGCGGGCGCGGCAGCGGTGGCGGCGAGGACGAGGCAGGCGATGCGGCCCCAGTTCAGGATGATCACGGATACGCCCCCATAACACTTGTTCACCGGCGGATGCTCTGATGGCGTCGAGCATGGGGCGGGCGTGGTTGACACTCCCATCATCGGCGGACCGGGGTTTTTACGTAGCATGACACAGATGAGCGATATCGGGGATCTGGGCGATGCGCTGCGGCGCTTTCGCATCCGCGCCCGGATCAATCAGGAGGCCATCGCCCGGACCCTGGGGGTGAGCCAGGGGCAGATTTCGCGCTGGGAAAGCGGCCGCGACGCCCCGCGCGCCCACAATGCCGAGGCCATCAGGGCCCTGGTCTGGGGACGGCGGGACGAGCAGGTGGAGGCCTTGCTGGCCTATGTGGAAGGCGCCCATGGACCGCTGGCGCTGTTCGACGCCCGGCTGGACATTGTGGCCGCCAGCCCGTTCCTGCGCATGCGCGGCGGGCCGCTGGCCCAGTTCGGCTGGCTGTTCGACGCGGCGATCAACCCGGTGCTGGCCACCATGGCGCAGCGCTTCCAGAGGCTGGCGCGCAGCGAGGCGGTGATTGCCCTGGCCATTCCCTTCACCCATGAGGACGAGCCCTGGGCCTGTCGCGGGCGGCTGAGCGTGGCGGCGGTGGCCTCCGAGCCCTATGCCATCGGGGAGATGAGTTTCGCGCGCGACCCGCGCCACGCGGTGACCACCATCACCCTCGAAGCGTCTGGCGTCGTGCCGGCGCGGACCGGGGCCGAAAACGCACCCAACGCCACAGCCCGGGCCGGCGCAATGCCGACCCGGACCGGGCCTGACTGGTAGTGGTGCAGGTCTCGCTCGTCCCGGGGGCACGGTCGGAACGAAGCCTGCGGGAGGTCACCAGCCGAAGCTGTTGAGCGAGTGGGTGTAGAAATTGGAACCCCACTGGTTGCCGACCGCGTTGCCGGTGCCGATCACGTTGCTGTTGCCGGGGACGACGGTGTGGCCATAGCCGGAGATATTGCCCGAGCCCACCGTGTTGCCCTTGCCCGAGACGATGGTGTTGCCGCGGCCGGGGATATAGGTGTTGTCGCGGCCGGTGACCACCGCATGGCTGGAGCCGGTGGTGTTGGTCGCGGCGTTGTTGGCGCTGGCGGACGAACCGAGCCCGATGCCCGACAAGACGTTGGAGCCGTTGAGGACGCCGCCGTTGAGGACCGAGATATGGCCGGTCTGGAAGGCGAGCAGGTTGTTGCCGATGCCGAGCAGGCCCGAATTGCCCGAATTGAGCAGCTGGGCATGGGCCGGAGCGGCGAAGGCCAGGGCGGAAACGACGGTAGCGGTTGCGAGAAGTTTCATGATTGCCTCCTTGGGGCGGGTTTTGCTCTTCGACGAAACGAGCAGAGCCCCGGCGGACGGGCTTCATCAATGCTTAACCATGTTTATATGCGTCCCATGCGCTTTATGCGCGTTTGGCCGGGAAATTAACGCTGCGGGTTAGCGTTACCGGCCCGTTCAGCCCGCGTTCAGCGCCGGGAACCCACAACCCCCGCCACGGTTTTACCCCTTTCCCGACCGGAGATTTTGCCATGACCATCCGTTTGCCCGCCCTCGCGCTCGCCGCCCTGTCCAGCCTTTTTCTGGCCGGCTCGGCCCTGGCCCAGACCCATACGATCACCGGCGACCTCGCCTATCGCGAACGCATCGCCCTCCCCGAGAGCGCCGTCGCCACGGTCTCGCTGCTCGACGTGTCGCTGGCCGATGCGCCGTCCCGGACCCTCGCCGAACAGGTGATCGACCCGGCCGGGCAGATTCCCATCGGCTTCGTGCTCGAGGTCGACGCGTCCGCGATCGAGGCGGGCCACACCTATGCCCTCGCGGCGCGCATCGAGGTCGAGGGCGAATTGTGGTTCATCACCGACACCCGGAACGAGCTCGACCCCCTCGCCGCAAATGAGCCCATCGGGCTCGAGCTGGTGCGCGCCCTCTCGGAAGCGCCCGGCGCGGAGGCCGAGGCGGCGATGCCTGCCGAGCTGGCCGGGACGGCCTGGCGGCTGTCCCTGCTGGGCGCCGAGGCGGCCAATGAAGGGGTCGAGAGCACGCTGCGTTTCGAGGCCGGGGGCGCGTCGCTGGGCGGCAATGGGGGCTGCAATTCCTATGGCGGCAATATCGCCTTTGCGGAGGATGGCAGCTTCGCCATCGGACAGGTGGCGGCGACCCTGATGGCGTGCGACCCGGCCAGCATGGAGCAGGAGCAGGGCTTTTTCGCCGCGCTGCAGGCCGCGACCGCCTATGGGATCGAGGGCGACACGCTGATCCTCATCGATGCCGAGGGCAATCGCCTCGCCACCCTTACCGCCGAGGCGGCAGCGGAAACGCCGTCAGAATAGATCCTCGCGCCGGGTCTCGGGGTCCATCAGCGCATGGACCCTGTCGGCGCCCAGCCGGGCGAGCTTGAGCATCATCGCCTTGCGCCGCGCGCCGGGCAGCGGGTCATGGGCGGCGGGGCGCATGATGTCGCCCCAATGGCCGTCCGCCACCATCAGCCCCTCGGCCTCCGGGAAAATCCCCGCATCGAGCTCGGGGGGCTTGCAGAAGAAGAACCGGTCGCAGAATTCCTTGTAATGGGGCCATTTGGCGTCAACCTTGTAGTCGATGAGGCTCGACTTGATCTCGACGATCCAGATCTCGCCCTTGCAGCCCAGCCCCACCACATCGGCCCGGCGCCCATTGCGCAGCGGCACTTCGGCAAAGCAGGTCATGTCGTGCACCGAGCGCAGATAGCGCATCACTCCGCGCTGCACGCGCAGGGCGGTGGCCGACTGGCGGCCATCGGTGAGGGAGGGTTCAAGCAAGGGCTGGGCGGGGTTCATGTTCCTCTTTTATTCTCACAAGCCCCATCGCTCAACTGATTTTCAGGGAATATCCTCGATGGTGTGGCACATGGCCGGCTCGGCCTCGGCATCCTCGGTTGCCGTCATGGCGTCGGTGAACATGGCCTCGTTGCCCCGGCTCCACCATTCATACTGGCCCGAGACATAGCGCGCGCCCGAGCCCGAGATGACGTTGACGAAGATCAGGTCCTCCCCTTCCACCGGCACGATGGCCAGGAAATGGGGATGGGCATTGATATATTGCACCGATTTGGGTTCATCCATGCCGTCGCACTGATAGACGGCAATGTCGCGCTGGGCATTGCCCTCGAGCTCGAACACCAGCTGCATGCCGGTCTCCACGGCCCCCGCCGGAGCGGCCGACAGCGCCAGGGCACCGATGGCCGTGGCAAGCAAAAGCGTCTTCATCCTGGTCCTCCTTGGCAAATCACCCCCGTGGCCGGGAGGCTAGCATCCAAAAGATGACCGTGCCATGGCGGCGGCGATCACACCAGTGCGAAGACGACGCCATAGGCCACCGCCCCGGCCAGGGTGGCGATGGTCACCTCGCGCCGCCACCAATAGACCGCGACTACGGCGAGCGCGCCGGCCGCCAGCGGGGCGATGACCGGCCAGTCGGGCGCGATCCGGGGCAGAAGGGCGCCGACGAACAGCGCGGCAATGGCCGCCGGCCCGGTGGCGGCGAGGAACCGGCTGAGCGGGGAATCGGGATTGCCGGTGCCGCGCATCAGGAAGGTGGGCAGGAAGCGGATGAGATAGGTGCCGATGGCCACCAATATGGTGATCGTCCAGAATTCGGAATTCATCGCCCCAGCCTCCGCCACGGCACCAGCCCGGCGAGGGCGCCGACCACCATGCCGCCGATGATGCCCACCGTGACCGAAACCGTGAGCGTGAGGCCGATGGCAGCCAGCGCCGTGACGATCACCACGGGCACGGTCTCGCGGTCGAGCATGGACAGCATCATGGCAAGGAACAGGGCCGGCATCAGGAATTCCATGGCCGCGTCGATCACCGGATAGGCGCCCAGCACCGCGCCGAAATACGCCCCGATGATGGTGCCCGCCAGCCAGGCGAAATACGGCCCGAAGCCGATCCCGAACATGTAGCGGGGGGAGAAATTGTCTTTGGAGCGGTTGAGCCCGATCAGCGCCGAGGCGAAGGCCCCGTCCGACAGCCAGAAGCTCCAGGCCCAGGCATGGCGCTTGTCGGCCCGGTCGCGCGCCTTTTCGATGAGGGCGGGGCCGTAAAAGATGTGTCGCACATTGGTGGCGATGATCGAGAGCGCGGTGACGAGGATCGGCGCGCCGCCCCCGAGCAGCGCCAGGACGAGGAACTGGCTCGCCCCGGCATAGACCGCCGCCGAGATGAACACCGCTTCGAGCGGCGACAGCCCGACCTTGATCGCCGCGATGCCGAAGGCGATCCCCACCGGGACATAGCCGATGGTGAACGGCATGGATATCTGCGCGCCGAGGCGGAAGGAGGCGGGAGGTGCGGACATGGGGGAAATTCGGGCACGTGGAAAAGAGGCGGGACCATAATGCGGTTTCGGGGCGATGGCCAGTGGATCGCACGAGCCCGCTCATGGGCGCTCAACCCGCCTGTAATCCATGATAATGACCGCATTTCCAGCCTTTGCGCGGGCAGCAGCGGGGCTGCAAAGCCGCCTCCGGGCTGCGACAGATCGCGCAGGCAATTGTGCAACCCGATGGGAAGTCATCCGTTGTCTCCCCCGAGAGAGGCGGCGAATCCGGGTCCGGCCCGTTCAACCGCTTCCGAAAGAGGAAGAGCGCCAAAGCCCTTCCAAACGCTCAAAAACGGAGACTGAAAATGAAGAAGCTCTCTGCTCTTGCCCTTGGTACGGCCCTGGCCCTGTCCATGCCCCTGGCAACACTGGCCCAGGATGTCGATGCCGGCGTGGACGTCGGGGTCGATGTCGGTGACGACCTCGATGTCGACGCTGGCGTGGATGCCGGTGTGGACGCGGGTGTCGATGCTGGCGTCGATGCCGTGGTGACTGTCGGCGGGGAAGCCGAAGACGGCGTCCATACCTATGAGGACCTGTCCACGGCGGTCCAGTCGGCGGCGACGGTCGATCTGAGCGCCATCACCGCCGAGACCGAGATCAGCATCGTGCCGATTTCCACGCTGGGCGATGCCGATGAGATCACGGCCGAAAGCTTTGCCGATACGCGGACCGAATTCGAGGCCGATATCGACGCGCTGCAGGCCAATATCGACGGCAATGCCGAGATCGTCGCGGCGCTGGAAGCCGAAGGCTATGACAGCAGCGACGTGGTCGCGGTGTGGGCTGAAGCCGACACCTCGGTGACCATCTATGTCGATGACGCCTCCAGCGACATGGATGGCGGCGCCGGGACCGACGTCACCACCGATGTGGAAACCGACGTCGAAGGCGAGGTCACCACGCAGTAATTCGCGGCCGACCAAAGTCCAGGGCGGGGCGCTTGCGCGCTCCGCCCTTTTTGCCGTCCGGGCGCCGGTTCGGTTGACGCGAGGCCCCTCTCATGGCCACCGTCATGGCGTACTGATTCGGCCGCAAGGATGATGATGACCGCTCTCGCCGAATTCGCCATGCTGTCCTTCGGCTGGCGCCGGGCTCTCTTTGTCATGCTGGCCGGGGCGATCGCCGGACTGTCGGCGGCGCCGGTGTTTTTCCTCCCCGCCCTGTTCCTCGGGCTGTCCGTACTGGTCTGGGCGCTTGACGGCGCTGAGCGCCGCAAGGGGCTTGCGGGCGCTGTGTTCGGCCCGGCCTTCCGCATCGGGTTCGCCTTCGGGTTCGGCTATTTCGCCGTGACGCTGCATTGGGTGGGGGCGGCCTTCCTGGTCGATGGCGGCTGGCTGCTCGCCGCCATGCCCCCGGCGGTCGCCGGGCTGGCGCTGGTGCTGGCCCTGTTCTGGGGAATGGGGACGGCGCTGGCCCATATGCTCTGGTCGTCGGGGGCCGGGCGCATTTTCGCCCTCGCGGTTGGACTCACCCTCGCCGAATGGGCGCGGGGGACCCTTTTCACCGGCTTTCCCTTCAACCTTCTGGGCTATGCCCTCACCGCCAATGCCGAGATGATGCAGGCGGCCAGCCTGGTCGGGGTCTATGGGCTGAGCTTTTTCGCCGTCCTCATCGCCGCGACGCCCGCCCTGGTCTGGCCGGCGGCCGACCGCTCGCTGGTGGCCCGCATCGCGCCGCTGTTCGCTGCCTTCGCCCTCATCGCACTGCAGATCGGCTGGGGGCACTACCGCCTCGGCAACACCCCGACCACGCCGCTCGACGGGGTCAATCTGCGCATCGTGCAGCCGGTGATCTCCCAGGACATCAAATGGCAGACCTATGCCCGGGCCGAGACCATCCAGCGCCTGCTCGATCTTTCGACCATGCAGGTCGGCCCCGACGACGCCGGTCTGGACGACGTCACCCATCTCATCTGGCCCGAGGCGGCCATCCCGTTCTTTCTCTCCGACGAGCCCGAACTGCTCGCCCAGATCGCCCGCACGCTGCCCGACGCAATCTGGCTGGTGACCGGCGCGCCGCGCGAGCCCTATGGCACCAATGGCGAAATCGTGCCCGGCGCCAAGCCATACAACTCCATCCTCGCCTTCAACGGAGCCGGCGAGGTGGTGACTTCCTACGACAAGACCCATCTGGTGCCGTTCGGGGAATATCTGCCCTTTGACGACCTGTTCCGCGCCCTGGGCGTCACGCAGTTCGTCGCGGGATCACAGGGTTGGGCAGCGGGGTCCGAACGCCGGCTGATGGAGCTCCCGGGCTCGCCCGCCTTCCTGCCGCTCATCTGCTACGAGATCGTCTTCCCCGGTGCGCTGGGCCCGGTCGAGGAGGCGGCCTTCCTGCTGGTGCTCACCAATGACGCCTGGTTCGACGGCTCGATCGGCCCGGCCCAGCATTTCCACCACGCCCGCATTCGGGCGGTCGAGGAAGGGCGTGCCCTGGTGCGCGCCGCCAATTCGGGCATTTCCGCCCTGGTCGACCCGCTGGGCCGGATCGAGACCATGCTGGCGGAAGGACAGGTGGGGGCCATCAAGGGGGTGCCCGACCAGCCCCTCGCCGCGACGGTTTTCGCCCAATGGCGGTACGGGCCGCTGCTCGTCCTGCTGGCGCTGGGCCTCGTGGCCGCCCTCCCCGGCTGGCGCCGCCGCCGCAAGGGGCTCGACGGCTGATCGCCACATAAAGACTTCTTTATGTCCACCTTGCATTCCGGCCGCGAACCTGCGACAAGCGGAGCTGAAAGTGCATGGGTCTCCATGCACGCGCACTACCGCGTGCGCCCTCGCCGCTTTAGAAATGAGGTTTAACGTGGCCAGTTCCTCCTATCTGTTCACCTCGGAATCGGTTTCCGAGGGCCATCCCGACAAGATCTGCGATCAGGTGTCCGACGCCATCGTCGACGCCTTTTTCACCGAAGACCCCTATTCCCGCGTCGCCGTGGAAACCCTTGCCACCACCAACCGCATCGTTCTGGCCGGCGAGGTGCGCGGCCCCGCCTCCATCGATGCCGGGCGCATGGAGGAGCTGGCGCGCGGCGTGGTCCGGCGCATCGGCTACGAGCAGGAGGGGTTCCACTGGAAGACGCTGGATTTCTCCTGCCATGTGCATGAGCAATCGGCCCATATCGCGCAGGGGGTAGACGCCGCCGGCAACAAGGACGAGGGCGCCGGCGACCAGGGGATCATGTTCGGCTTCGCGGTCAACGAGACTCCCGAACTGATGCCCGCCCCGCTGATCTACGCCCACAAGATCCTGCGCAACATGGCCGCCGCCCGCCATTCGGGCGCGGTCAGCGAGTTCGGCCCGGACGCCAAGAGCCAGGTGACCCTGCGCTACGAGCACGGCAAGCCGGTGGGGGTCACCGCCGTGGTGGTCTCCACCCAGCACCGCGAGGGGGTCTCCCAGGCGTGCATGCGCGAACGGGTCCGTCCCTTTGTCGAGGAGGTGCTGCCCGAGGGCTGGATGCCGCCGGAGAGCGAATTCTACGTCAATCCCACCGGCGCCTTCGTCATCGGCGGGCCGGACGGCGATGCCGGGCTCACGGGGCGCAAGATCATCGTCGACACCTATGGCGGCGCGGCGCCCCATGGCGGCGGCGCCTTTTCCGGCAAGGACCCCACCAAGGTCGACCGCTCGGCGGCCTATGCGGCGCGCTATCTGGCCAAGAACGTCGTCGCGGCGGGGCTGGCGGAGAAATGCGTCATCCAGCTCGCCTACGCCATCGGGGTCAGCAAGCCCTTGTCGATCTTCGTCGACACCTATGGCACCGGCACGGTGGACGAGGACCGGCTGGGCATCGTGCTCCAGAAGGTGATGAACCTCTCGCCGCGCGGCATCCGCGAGCATCTGGGCTTGAACAAACCCATCTATGAGCGCACCGCCGCCTATGGCCATTTCGGCCGCGAGCCGGACGCCGATGGCGGCTTTTCCTGGGAAAAGACCGACCTGGCCGAGGACATCAGGGCCGAACTGAGCTGAGCCTTGCCCATCGGCGGCGATGGCCATAAAAGCGCGGCGCAGCCCTGCCGCGCTTTTGTTTTGTCGAGGTATCCAGTTTGAAACCCATTCCGCAGGACCCCAAGGGCCCGCGCGCCTTTTTCGGCCGCCGCTCCGGCAAGAAGCTGCACAAGGGCCAGAGGGCGCTGTTCGAAACGCTGCTGCCCGAGCTCTCGGTGGATATTTCCGCGCCGGTCGATCCGGGGATTCTGTTTCCCGCGGCGCGCCATATCCATCTCGAGATCGGCTATGGCGGGGGCGAGCATATTTCGCGCATGGCGCGGGAAAACCCAGAGGATGGGTTTATCGGCTGCGAGGTGTTCACTGGCGGCATCGGCAAGCTGCTCGAAACCATCGACGCCGAGGCGATCGGCAATATCCGCCTTTTTCCCGATGACGTCATCAAGCTCCTGGCCGTGATGCCCGACGCCTCGGTCGACCGGTTTTACGTGCTCTATCCCGACCCCTGGCCCAAGCCGCGCCACCACAAGCGGCGGCTGATCCAGTTTCCGGTGCTGGCCGAATTCGCCCGGGTGCTGAAGCCGGACGGCCGCTTCCGCTTTGCCACCGATATCGAGGACTATGCCAACTGGACCCTGGCCCACATCCTGCGCAGCGAGGATTTTTCGTGGCCGGTTCAGGCGCCGGGCGCCTGGCACGCGCCCTATCCCGGCTGGCAACCCACTCGCTACGAAGAAAAGGCGCGGCGGCAAGGCCGGATGCAGAGCTTTTACTTGGAGTTCCTGCGCCGGGCTTGATGATTGCTCGTGGTATCGCCATATGGTACCATGATGCATGAAGCGAAAGCACGAGGCGACCCTGCAGCGGATCTTTGCCCGTCCCGTCAGCGGATCGATCCGATGGGCCGAGATCGAGGCGTTGCTGATCGCCCTGGGGGCTGAGATTTCCGAGCGCGAAGGATCGCGGATCGCCGTGGTGCTTTTTGACGATGTGCGCATTTTTCACCGGCCCCATCCTTCCCCCGACACCGACAAGGGCGCAGTGGCCAGTATGCGGAAATGGCTCGAAAGCCATGGAGTGACACCATGAAAAACATCATCGAGATCGACGGGCACAAGGCGCTGGTGACCTTCGACCCGGACCTGGGCCTGTTGCGTGGCGAATTTCTCGGCCTGTCCGGCGGCGCCGATTTCTATGCAGCCAGCGTCGATGCCCTGCGGGAAGAAGGGCGCCTGTCGCTCGGGACCTATCTGGAGGTCTGCGCCGAAAAGGGCATAGCGCCCTTCCGGCAGTTTTCGGGACGGTTCAACGTCCGCCTCGATCCGTCCCTGCATGAAGCGGCCGTGGCGGCGGCGGCGGCCGAGAACAAGAGCCTCAATGAATGGGTGGCCCAGACCCTCGCCGAAGCCGCCAAGGCGTCCTGAGAGCGGACCTTGCCTTTTCCCGGCTTGCGCGCTATATAATCGCCAACAATCTCGGAAAATGAGAGAGTGGGTGCCAACCGGCCCCGCTCTTTTTTATTGATCAAGACACCGCATGGCCCATACCAGACGCTATATTCGCGAATCCGCCCTCGAAGCCCGCATCGCGGGGATCGTCGAGCCCGTGGCCCAGTCCCTGGGCTATGATCTGGTGCGCATCCGCGTCACCAATGACAATGGCTGCACCTTGCAGATCATGGCCGAGGACGAGACCGGGCGCTTCACCATCGACGATTGCGAAAAGCTCCATAACGACCTCAACCCGATCCTCGATCTCGAAGACCCGATCGACCGGGAATATCACCTCGAAATCTCCTCCCCCGGCATCGACCGCCCCCTGGTGCGGGCCCGCGATTTCGCGGCCTGGGCCGGGCACGAGGCCAAGGTCGAACTCTCCGACATGGTGGATGGCCGGCGGCGCTTTCGCGGTGAGATCGTGGGCGCCGACGAGGAGACCTTCTCCATCCGCCTGCCCGACGCCCCGGCCGGCACCGAGCCGGTGCACACTCTGCCGCTGGCGCTTCTGGCCGATGCCAAGCTGGTGATGACCGACAAGCTGCTCGAGGAGGCCCGCCAGCGCCAGGCGGACGATCCCGATTACGACGACTCCGACGAGGATGTCGAAACCATCTACACCGACGAAACCGACGGCCCCGACGCCGAAGAGCGCAATTAGGAGACCACAGATGGCCGTTTCAGCCAACAGACTGGAACTTTTGCAGATCGCGGATGCGGTGGCGCGGGAAAAATCCATCGACCGCATGATCGTGATCGAGGCGATGGAGGAAGCCATCCAGCGCGCCGCCAAGGCCCGCTATGGCGCCGAAACCGAGGTCAAGGCCGAGATCAACCCGCGCACCGGCGAACTGCGCCTGTGGCGCCTGCTCGAAGTGGTGGAGCGGGTCGAGGAATATGGCCGGCAGATTTCCCTGAAGGAAGCCATCGGCAAGAATTCCGCCGCCAAGCTGGGCGACTACGTCACCGAGCCGCTGCCCCCCATCGAGTTCGGCCGCATCGCCGCCCAGTCGGCCAAGCAGGTGATCGTGCAGAAGGTGCGCGATGCCGAGCGCGACCGCATGTATGAGGAATATGCCGATCGGGTCGGCGAGATCGTCAACGGCTCGGTCAAGCGCGTCGAATATGGCAATGTGATCGTCGATCTGGGCCGGGGCGAAGCCATCATCCGCCGCGACGAACTGATCCCGCGCGAGCAGTTCCGCTATGGAGATCGCGTGCGCGCCTATATCTATGACGTACGGCGCGAGCAGCGCGGGCCGCAGATCTTCCTCTCGCGCACCCATCCGCAATTCATGGCTAAGCTGTTCGCCCAGGAAGTGCCGGAAATCTACGACGGCATCATCACCATCCGCTCCATCGCCCGCGATCCGGGCAGCCGCGCCAAGATCGCCGTGACCTCCTCGGACTCCTCGATCGATCCGGTCGGCGCCTGCGTGGGCATGCGCGGCAGCCGCGTGCAGGCGGTCGTGGGAGAATTGCAGGGCGAAAAGATTGATATTATCCCCTGGACGAACAATATAGCAGATCTGGTCGTCTCGGCGCTCCAGCCGGCCGACGTCGCCAAGGTGGTGCTCGACGAGCAGGCCGAGCGGGTCGAAGTGGTGGTTCCCGACGAGCAGCTCTCGCTCGCCATCGGCCGCCGCGGCCAGAATGTGCGTCTCGCCAGCCAGCTTCTGGGCTGGGATATCGACATCCTGACCGAACAGGAAGAGAGCGAGCGCCGGCAGAAGGAATTCACCGAACGCTCGGCCCTGTTCATGGACGCGCTGGACGTGGACGAGATGGTGGCCCAGCTTTTGGCCTCGGAAGGCTTCTCCTCGATCGAGGAGCTGGCCTATGTCGATCTCTCGGAAATCGCCTCGATCGGCGGCTTCGACGAGGAGACGGCCGGGGAGATCCAGAACCGCGCCACCGAATATCTCGACGCGCGCGAACGCGAACTGGACGAGGAGCGGCAGAAGCTCGGGGTCGAGGACGCGCTCTACGACATTCCGGGCCTTTCCGCCGCCATGCTGGTGGCGCTGGGCAAGGACGACATCAAGACGGTCGAGGATTTCGCCGGCTGCGTCGCCGACGACCTCATCGGCTGGTCCGAGCGCAAGGACGGCGAGACCAAGCGTTATGACGGCACGCTCTCGGCCTATCCGCTCAGCCGCGAAGAGGCCGAGGACATGATCATGGCGGCCCGGCTCAAGGCGGGCTGGATCACCGAGGACGACCTGCCGCAGGCGGAAGAGGCGCAAGGCGAGGAAGCCGAGGCCGAGATCGCCGGCTGAGGCCGCCGCCTAAAGGATGAACGGGGCCGCCCGACCGGTGGCCCCGGTGAGAGTTTGACGGTGCCGCGGGCCCATCGCGCCCGCGACAGCATGAAGAGGGATTGGCCTTGGGCCGCGCAAAGCAAGTTCAAAGGATGTGTGCGCTGACGCGGGAAGAGCGTCCCGCTTCCGAACTCATCCGCTTCGCGGTTTCGCCCGAGGGAGACATCCTGCCCGATGTGGACGGCAAGGCCCCGGGCCGGGGGGTCTGGATCACCTGCTCGCAGCAGGCGGTGGAAGAGGCGGTGAAGCGGAAGGTTTTCGCCCGCAGCCTCAAGGAAAACGTCAAGGTGCCGCCCGACCTTGCACAAATGGTCCGGTCCCGGTTAGAACAGCGCCTCAGCGGCGCTCTGGGCCTGGCGCGCAAGGCCGGCATTCTCGTGACTGGCGCGGCCAAGGTCGCCGGCCTTCTCGAGACGGGGCGGGCCGGGGCCCTCATCACGGCGCGCGACGCGGCGCCGGACGGGCGCCGCAAGATGTTGCAGTCGATGCGGCGCGGTTTCGGCGAGGAGAAGCTGCCCCATATCGAATCTCTTTCGTCGGCCCAATTGGGTTTGGCATTGGGGCTCGAAAATGTGATACACGCTGCGCTGACCTCCGGCGCGGCGGCAAATTCGGCGATAGAGCGGGCCCATCGGCTCAGCGCTTTTCTCGCCACAGACAGAGAAGAAGACGGCACCATATGACCGATAAGGACAAGACCAGCGACAATCAGGGCCCGGGGAAAAAGACCCTGACCCTCAAGGGCGCGCCCAATCTCGGCGCACGGCCCGGCATGTCGCGGTCCTCACGTACCGTGGTTGTTGAAAAGCGCACCCGCCGGGTCGGCGCGCCGGGCGGCGCCGGGCCGCAGGGTTCGGGCGCCGCACCGGCCGGTGGCGGCCGCCCGCAGCCGGGCGGCCAGCGCCCCGGAGGCCAGCGTCCGGGCGGCGGCAGGCCGCAATCGGCCAGCCCGCGCCATTCGGGCGCGCCGGCCGGCAGCCTGACCCAGAGCGAGAACCAGGCCCGCGAACGCGCCTTGCGCGAAGCGGCGGCCCGCGCCGAGGAAGACCGCATCAAGGCCGAGGAGGAAGAGCGCCGCTTCGCCGAGATCGACGCCCGCCGTAAGGCCGAGCGCGACGAAATCGAACGCCGCGCCGCCGAGGAAGAGGCCAAGAAGACCGAGGAAGCCGAAGCCGAAAAGGTTCGCGACGAGCTCGATTCCATCGTGCCGGTCCGCGCCGGCCAGGCCCGTCCCAAGCCGCAGGCCAAGCCCTCGCCGCGCGCTGCCCAGCCCAATATGCCGCCCCCGCCCCCGCCGGGTGAAGGCGAGGACGATCGCGTGCGCCGCCGCGCCGCGCCGGCCCCCAAGGCGCTTGTCGACAAGGACGAGCTCGAGCGCGCCAAGCGCTCCGCCGCCCCCAAGCCCAGCGCCACCCCGACCCGGCGCGACAACAGCTCGCGCGGCCGGCTCAACGTCAATTCGGCGCTGGACGACAACGACCAGCGCGGGCCCTCGCTCGCGGCCATGCGCCGGCGCCAGAACAAGAAGATGGGCAAGACCCAGAAGGCGGCCCAGCCCAAGCTCAGCCGCGAGGTGATCATCCCCGAGGCGATCACGGTGGCCGAACTGGCCAACCGCATGTCCGAGCGTGCCGTCGACGTCATCAAGCTGCTGATGGCCCAGGGGCAGATGCTCAAGATCAATGACGTGATCGACGCCGACACCGCCGAGCTGGTGGCCACCGAAATGGGCCATACGGTGAAGCGCGTGGCCGAGAGCGACGTGGAAGAAGGCCTGTTCGACGACGTGGCCAAGGACGATGCAGGCGACCTGGTCGCCCGCCCGCCGGTCGTCACCATCATGGGCCATGTCGACCACGGCAAGACCAGCCTGCTCGACGCGCTGCGCGAGGCCAATGTGGTCTCGACCGAAGCGGGTGGCATCACCCAGCATATCGGCGCTTATCAGGTGGAAAAGAACGGCCAGAAGATCACCTTCCTCGACACTCCGGGCCACGAGGCGTTCACCGCCATGCGGGCCCGCGGCGCCCAGGCCACCGACATCGCCATCCTGGTGGTGGCGGCGGACGATGCGGTGATGCCGCAGACGGTGGAATCGATCAAGCACGCCAAGGCGGCCGGGGTTCCGATCATCGTGGCGATCAACAAGATCGACAAGCCCGCCGCCGACCCCACCAAGGTGCGCACCGACCTGCTCCAGCACGAGGTGTTCGTGGAATCCATGGGCGGCGACGTGCTGGACGTGGAAGTCTCGGCGCTCAAGAAGATCAATCTCGACGGGCTGCTCGAAGCGGTGCTGCTGCAGGCCGAAGTGCTTGAGCTCAAGGCGCCGGAAAAGGGCTCGGCCCAGGGCCTCGTGATCGAATCCAAGCTCGACAAGGGTCGTGGCGCCGTGGCGACCGTCCTCGTGCAGCGCGGTACGCTGAGCGTCGGTGACATCGTGGTGGCGGGCAATGAATGGGCCAAGGTCCGCGCCCTGATCGACGACAAGGGTGAGCAGGTCAAGGCCGCCGGTCCCTCGACCCCGGTCGAGGTGCTGGGCTTCTCGGGCGTCCCCGATGCCGGCGACCGCTTCGCCGTGGTCGAGAACGAGGCTCGGGCCCGCGAGATCACCGAATACCGCCAGCGCGTCATCCGCGAAAAGTCGGCCGGTGGCGGCGCGACCTCGCTCGAGCAGATGATGAAGCAGCTCAAGGACAGCGACATCGCCAAGTTCCCGCTGGTCATCAAGGGCGACGTGCAGGGCTCGGTGGAAGCGATCGTCTCGGCGCTCAACAAGCTCTCGACCGACGAGGTCTCGGCGCAGATCCTCTATTCGGGCGTGGGCGGGATCACCGAATCCGACGTGACCCTGGCCACCGCCTCCAAGGCGGTGATCATCGGCTTCAACGTGCGCGCCAACAAGCAGGCCGCCGAACTGGCCAATCGCGAAGGCATCGAGATCCGCTACTACAACATCATCTACGACCTGATCGACGACGTGAAGGGCGTGATGAGCGGCATGCTCGCGCCGGAAGTGCGCGAGACCTTCATCGGCAATGCCGAGATCCTCGAGGTGTTCAACATCTCCAAGGTCGGCAAGGTCGCCGGCTGCCGGGTCACCGAGGGCATGGTGGAACGTGGCGCCGGGGTGCGTCTCATCCGCGACAACGTGGTGATCCACGAAGGCAAGCTCTCGACCCTCAAGCGCTTCAAGGACGAGGTCAAGGAAGTGCCGGCCGGCCAGGAATGTGGCATGGCGTTCGAGAAATACGAGGACATGCGCCCCGGGGACGTCATCGAATGCTACCGCGTGGAGAAGGTGCAGCGCTCGTTGTAGGCTGCGACCTCTCGTCAAAGCATCAGGCGCGGACCGCAAAGGCCGCGCCTTTTTCATGAGCTTCCGAATGCGGCCCGGGCAGCGGCCAGATGGGAGCGTGAGACGGGAAGCACCGTGCCGTCCCTGAGCTTCACGACGGCGCGGCCGTCCACCCTGCCGAGGCCAGCCGCCGCGCCAAGCGCCACCCAATGGCTCCGGTGGATCTGCAACCCGTCGATGCCCCGCGTTTCGGCGATGGCATCGGCCAGGCGCATCAGAACCAGCGCCTTGCCGCGTTCGGTGAACACTTCGACATAGTGATCGGCCATGGACATATGGGTCAGCCTGCCGCGCACGGCCTGCGGCAGACGATCGAGGATGGGCGGGGAGGTGGGCTCCTCCGGCAGCGCGCCTGCGGCAAGGCGGGGACGCACCACCGCTTCGAGAAGCGTCATCAGACCGAGGCTTATGGCGAGATTATAGAGATAGAGCTCGTGCAACGCGATGCCCGTCTGGCCCAGATCGGGAAAGAACAACAGGCTCACCGCGATGACATAGAGGGTGACCGGCACCGAGGCGCCCAACCCCAGGATGAGGATACGCAGCGCGAGCGGATGTCGTGCGGTCAGGCGCGCGTAAGCGGGAACTGCGCCCACCAGACCTGCCCCGTAACTGCCCAGCGCGATCAGCAGCCAATAGAGGAGGCGCGGCGCCAGCGGCAGCAAGGCAAAGGTTCCGAAGGGGCCGGTGAGCCCCGCCATGGCCCCGACGCCGATCATGACGGCAAGGGCGAGCGGGTCGGAATACACACGGCGCAATTCGCGAAGCGTCAATTGCACAAGCGTTTCCTTCACGAACCAATCCTGTCGCTGGCGTAGAGGGTGTTGCCGGGGCGGCGTCCACGCGATTGAACGTCTGCGAAGTCATGCCGGAGAGCCCCCATGGATGCAACCGCCCTCATCGAAGCGACCGTCTTCATCCAGATCCATGCCGCCTGCGCGGTGCTGGCCCTGATCATCGGAACGCTGTCGCTGTTCTGGGAAAAGGGCACGCCCCTGCACAAGGCCCTGGGCCGGATCTGGATCGGCCTGATGCTTTGCGTTTCGGCCTCATCCTTCTTCATCAGCGAAATCCGGGTGCTGGGTCCTTATAGCCCGATTCATTTGCTCTCGCTGCTGACGCTGTTCGGCCTCTGGGGCGGGTGGCGCGCCATCCGGGCCGGCGATGTCAGGACGCACCGGTCGACCATGATTGCCGTCTATGGCGGGGGGCTGATCGGTGCGGGGCTTTTCACGCTCCTGCCCGGCCGCATCATGCATCAGGTGATCTTCACCGATGGCGGAGCGATGGCCGTGCTGTTCGCCATACTCGTCGCTGGAACGCTGGTCGCGCTTCACTATCAACGCCGCCAGCGGCATGCGGTGCGATCACGCGCTGCCGATTAGGATGCCGGCCCCGCCGATCGCTCGGCGGGGCTTTTGTCTTGTCCCGGTTGCCGCAAGGGCTCAGGCTCTCAGCGCGCCGCCGGTGGCCTTTTCGACCGCGGCGACGATGCGGCCGCTCACCGCCTCGATCTCCTCTTCGGTCAGCGTATGGTCCCTGGGCTGCAGGGTCACCTCGATGGCCACCGATTTCTTGCCCTCGCCCAGATGGGCTCCGGCAAAGACGTCGAACACCGAGATTTCGCTCACGAGGCCCTTGTCGGCGCCGCGCGCCGCGCGCAACAGGCCGGCCGCCTCGACATCGGCGTCGACGACGAAGGCGAAGTCGCGCTTGACCGGTTGGAACTGCGAGAGCTCCAGCGCCGGCTTGGCCCGGGTCGGCTTTTTGCGCGGCTCGGGAATGGCGTCGAGATCGATCTCGAAGGCCGCCACCGGTCCGTCGAGATCGAGCTGGTCCACCAGCCCGGGATGCAGTTCCCCGAACCAGCCCAGGATCAGCTTGGGCCCGAGCTGCACGCGTCCGCCGCGGCCCGGATGGCTCCACGCCGCCGGTTCGGCCACCACCTGCACCTTTTCGATATCGATCCCCAGCGCGTCGAGGGCCGCCGCCAGGTCGGCCTTGGCGTCATAGACGCCGACCTTGTCCGCCTTGCCCTGCCAGTGCCGGCCCGCGCCGGTGAACCCGGCCGTACCGGTGCGGATGCCGGTAGCATGGGTGCGCTGGCCCTCGGGGGCGTCGGAGAAGAACACCTGGCCCACCTCGAACAGCGCCACATCGGCAAAGCCGCGATTGGCGTTGCGGCCGGCGCCCGACAAAAGGCCCGGCAGCAGCGAGGGGCGCATATCGGTCATGTCCGACGCGATGGCATTGGCCAGCCGCAGGGTCGGCGTGCCGCCGCCGAAGGTTTCGGCCAGCTCGGTGGAAATGAACGACCAGGTCACCGCCTCGTTCATGCCGCGCGCCGCCAGTGCCCGCCGCGCGATGCGGCGGCGGTTCTGGATCGGGGTGAGCATGCGCGGCGCCACGCCCGACAGCCGGGCCAGCGGCGTCACCGGGACCTTGTCGACCCCGACCATGCGCATCACCTCCTCGACCAGGTCGGCCTTCATGGTGACGTCGGGGCGCCAGCTCGGCACGCGCACCTGCCTGCGCTCGCCGCTGCCCGACACCGCAAAGCCCAGCCGGCCCAGAATGGCCTCAACCTCGGCCGGTTCGACCTTGAGGCCGGTCAGCCGCTCGATCTCGCTCAAGGGGAAATCGATCCGGGTGCCGGGGGCTTCCACATGGCCGGCGACGACCACTTCGGCGGCCTCGCCCCCGCACAGATCGAGCACCATACGGGTCGCCAGCTCGATCCCCGGCATGACCGAAGCGGGGTCCACGGTGCGCTCGAAGCGGTAGCGGGCGTCCGAGACGATGCCGGTCTTGCGTCCGGCCGCCGCGATGGCTTTGGGCTCGAACCAGGCGCATTCGATGAACACATTGGTGGTTTGGTCGGTCGAGCCGGTATCCTCGCCGCCGATCACCCCGGCCAGCCCCAGCACTTTTTCGTCGTCGGCGATCACGCACAGGGTCTCGTCGACCTCATAGGTCTTGCCGTCGAGGGCGAGGAAGCTCTCGCCTTGCCGCCCCATGCGGGCCGAAACCCCGCCGGCCAGCTTGTCGGCGTCATAGACGTGCAGCGGCCGCGCCCGGTCGAGGGACACGTAATTGGTGATATCGACCAGGGCGTTGATCGGGCGCAGCCCGACGGCGCGCAAACGGTCCTGTAGCCATTGCGGCGAGGGGCCGTTGGCGATGTTCTTCACCAGCCGCCCGGCGAACATCCGGCAGACCTCCCCATCGACCGCAACGGCGATGGGGGACGGCCCGGCGCTCGCCGGCACCGGGGCAACCGCCTCGTTCCGCAGCGTGCCCAGCCCGGCGGCGGCGAGGTCGCGGGCGATGCCGCGCACGCCGGCGCAATCGCCGCGATTGGGGGTCAGCCCGACCTCGATGACGACCTCGTCGAGCCCGGCATATTGGGGATAGGAGACCCCGACCGGGGCATCCTCAGGCAACTCGATGATTCCGTCATGGTCGTCCGAGAGCTCCAGCTCGGCATTGGAACACAGCATGCCGTTGGAAACCTGACCGCGGATATTGCCCTTGCCGATGGTCATGTCCTTGCCCGGAATATAGGTGCCGGGGAAGGCGAACACCGATTTCAGCCCCGTGCGGGCATTGGGGGCGCCGCAGACCACGTCGATCAATTCGCCGGTGCCCGCATCCACCTTGCAGACGCGGAGCTTGTCGGCATTGGGGTGCTGTTCGGCGCTCACCACATGCGCGGTGACGAAATCCTTGAGCGCCGCACCGCTGTCGGTCACCGCCTCGACCTCGAGCCCGACCATGGTCAGGGTCTCGATGATCTCGTCGGAGGTTGCGGTTGTCTCGAGATGGTCCTTGAGCCAGGAAAGCGTGAATTTCATCTTGGATCCCTATCCAGCACTTCGATGAGCCTGAAGCGCTCGCAAACGAGTTTCATCTCGCCGCTCCACCCGCCATTGCGGGAGAAGAAGGCGATGTGTCCTTCGCGCCAGGCCGCATAGGGGCCTTCGCCCTCGGCCTCGGCAAAATCTTTGCTCACCGCGTCGAATGCCATGATCTCGACCGCGGTGGTCTCGATGACGCAGGCCGGGCGGCCGGCCCCGTCGAGCACGATGTCGCGCCGCCCGATCTCGGGAAGCGGCTCGCCATCGGCCTCGTGGTCGCGCAAGGCACCGCACGTCGCGGTTTTTGTTCCCGCCAGCACCAGCGCAAGCAGTTCGTCCGCCAGTTCGGGGCTGTCCCCGAAGGCGAAGCGATGCGCATCGGCATAGCGGGCCGGCAGAGCCATCAGCTCGACAAGCCCCCGAACAGGGTCGGCAGGTCGAAGGGACGGAAGCCGTAATGGTCGATCCAGCGCTTGTCGGCGTCGAAAAAGGCCCGCAGGTCCGGCATGCCGTATTTGAGCATGGCGATGCGGTCGATCCCCATGCCCCAGGCAAAGCCCTGATAGACGTCGGGATCGAAACCCCCGGCCCGGATCACATTGGGGTGCACCATGCCGCAGCCCAGGATCTCCAGCCAGTCATTGCCCTCGCCGATCTTGACCTCCCTGCCCGAGCGGTCGCATTGCACGTCCACCTCCATCGAGGGCTCGGTGAAGGGGAAGAAGCTGGGGCGGAAGCGGGTGGTGACGCTCTCGACCTCGAAGAAGGCCTTGAGGAACTCCTCGATCACCCAGCGCAACTGCCCGATATGGGAATTCCTGTCGATCACCAGCCCCTCCACCTGATGGAACATGGGGGTATGGGTCTGGTCGGAATCGTTGCGATAGGTGCGGCCGGGGATGACGATGCGGATCGGCGGCTCGGCCTGTTCCATGGTGCGGATCTGCACCGGCGAGGTGTGGGTGCGCAACAGCTTGCGCTCGCCCTTGGCGTCGGGCTCGAAAAAGAAGGTGTCGTGCATCTCGCGCGCCGGGTGCCCCTCGGGGAAGTTGAGCGCGGTGAAGTTATAATAGTCCGTCTCGATATCGGGGCCTTCGGCGATGGCGAAGCCCATGTCCGAGAAGATGGCGGTGATCTCGTCGATGGTCTGGCTGATCGGGTGCACCCGGCCGATGGCGGTGGGAGCGGGCCGCAGCGGCAGGGTCACGTCGAGCTTTTCGCGCGCCAGGCGGGCCTCCAGCGCCGAAGCGGCCAGGTCTGCGCGCTTGTCTTCGATGGCGGCCGCGATCTCGGATTTCAGCCCGTTGATGGCCGGGCCCTGCTCCTTGCGCTCCTCGGGGCTCATCTTGCCCAGCGTGGCCAGCAGGGCGGAAATCGAGCCCTTCTTGCCCAGAGCGGAGACGCGCACCGCTTCGAGTGCGGTTTCGTCCTGCGCCTCGGCAATCGCGGCACGGATCGAGAGGGAAAGGTCGGCGATGGCGGTGGACATGATCTTCTTCGTATCGTGAACGGGTTTCGGGCGAAGCGGTAGCAAACGAAAAAGCCCCGCGCCACCCCTAAAGGGGGCAGCGCAAGGCTTTGAATCTCCGGCCTCAGTTAAGGCGCGTGCGCGTCCGCTGGAAAATCAGGCGGAAATGCGCTCGTGGGTGGTCGCTTCGATGTCACCGAGATAGGTGAGGGCGTCCTTGGCCTTGACGACCAGCGCTTCGAAAGCCGCCGGTTCGTGCACGGCCAGATCGGCCAGGACCTTGCGGTCCACTGCGACCTCAGCCTTGCTGAGGCCGTCAATAAATCGGCCATAGGTCAGCCCATGGCTGCGCACGGCGGCGTTGATGCGCTGGATCCACAGCGCACGGAAATTGCGCTTCTTGGCCTTGCGGTCGCGATAGGCGTACTGGGCCGCCTTTTCGACGGCCTGGACCGCCGAGCGGTAATTGGTGGAGCGGCGACCATAATAGCCCTTGGCGGCCTTGATCACCTTCTTGTGGCGGGCGTGGGCGGTAACGCCTCTTTTCACGCGGGACATGTTGTTATCCTCAAATCTGACGGGGCGCTGTCAAGCCAGCGCGACAATCCAAAACTGCCGGCAACCGCTCAGCGGTCGTAGGGCATGTACTTCTTGACGATCTTGGCATCGGCGTCGGCCATGACCGAGGTGCCGCGATTGGTGCGGATGTACTTGGCGTTGTGGCTGATCAGGCGGTGGCGCTTGCCGGCGGCACCGGCCAGGACCTTGCCGGTCGCGGTGACCTTGAAGCGCTTCTTGGCGCCAGATTTGGTCTTCATCTTGGGCATTTTGCGGTTTCCTTTTGGTCTTCTTGCAGCCGCTCTGGTGAGCTTCCGCTTTCATGAACCGCCACGGCATGCCTTTTGGCCGGGCGGCTCGAATGCGCATCGGGTATGCGAGATGCGCGACATACACAATCCGTGGCCAGGCCGCAAGGGCGTGTCCATGGATCGACCGCTTATAGGGCCAAGCCGGCCGTCGTGCAAGCGGGGAGACGGCAAATGAACCTTAACATTCGAGGCGCATGCTGGGCGGATCGATCCGCCCGCTGCAACCGCAAGGAAGGCCGCCATGCCCGTATCCGTCAATGCCGCATCGGAAATCTACCAGGAAGCCATTCGCGACTCGGTGCGCCGCTCGGCCTTTCTCTATCTCGTCCAGGCCGGGCTGATGATCGTCGCCGGGATTCTGGCCATCATCTTCCCGATCTTTTCCGCCCAGACCATCACGCTCGCCATCGGCTGGCTGCTGATCCTGAGCGGGCTGATGCAGGGGCTGAGCCTCATCGCCACCTGGCGGGCCTCCTATGCCTCGCTGCAACTGATGTCGGCGGTGCTGGGGGTTCTGATCGGCGTCCTCATCCTCATGAACCCGGCCCAGTCGATCATCGGCTTCAGCCTGCTCATCGTGGTCTTCTTCATGATGGAGGGGCTGGGCAAGCTCATCTGGGCCCTCACCATCCGCCCGCTGCCCGGCTGGCCTTGGGTGGCGCTGAGCGGCGCCCTGGGCATGGTGCTCTCGGTGTTCCTCATCGCCAATCTGGAAACCGCCGCCAGTTGGGTGCTGGCCATGCTGGTCGGGCTGCAGCTGATCGTCATCGGCGCCGCCATCGGCTATCTCGCCTGGTCGATCCGCATGGCGGCCAAGGCGTGAGGCCAAGGCCGGAAAACGGTGATTTGGGAGGTTTCAAAGCGGCCCGGTTCGGCTAGGATTGCGCCCATGACCGAACCCACCCGCCGCCGATTCCTCACCCTCTCCGCCCTGGGCTTTGGCGCCGCCGCGCTCAGCGGCTGCATGGGCGGGCCGATGATCATGCAGACCGCCCGCGCCGATCCGGTCTCCGCGATCACCATCGCCGAGGCGAGCGAAAAGCTCAACGCCATGCGCGCGGAGCGCAACCTGCCGCTGCTCGGCCACAACGCCACGCTGCAAAAGGTCGCCGAGGAGCAGGCGCAATTGATGGCCGACACCACCACCATCGCCCATACCGCCGCGCCCGAGCAGACCCTCATCGTCCGCCTGCGCCGGGCCGGGTTCGGGGGCGGGGCGGGGGAAAACCTCGCCGGCGGCCCGCCCAATCTCGACGCGGTGATCGCCGGCTGGCTCAAATCGCCCTCGCATCACCGCACTATGGTCAATCCCGATTACGTGCAGTTCGGCCTGGCCCTGCGGCGCGGGCCCTCGACCACCTACAACACTTATGGCACCTATTGGGCGCTGCTCATGGGGGTCAAATCCCCGCCGGGTCGTGCCTAGGCATGACGCCTGGGCGCTTGCCCCCCATCCCTATTCGCGCGAAAGTCCGCACCAAACAGAATCGTTGAGGGCGCGCAATGCCGGGCCCGAGGAAACCCGCCATGCATCTCGTCCTAGTCGACGGCTCGTCCTTCATCTTCCGCGCCTATCACGCGCTGCCGCCCCTCACCCGCAAATCGGACGGCCTGCCGGTCGGCGCGGTCTCGGGCTTCTGCAACATGCTGTTCAAGCTCGGCGAGGACCTCAAGGGGGAGAACGAGCCCACCCATTTCGCGGTGATCTTCGATTATTCCGGCACCAGCTTCCGCAACGATCTCTACGACCAGTACAAGGCGCATCGGCCCGAAGCGCCCGAGGACCTGGTCCCGCAATTCCCCCTCACCCGCGCCGCCACCCGCGCCTTCTGCCTGCCCTCCATCGAGCAGGAAGGCTATGAGGCCGACGACATCATCGCCACCTATGCCTGTCAGATGCGCGACCGGGGCGGCAAGGTCACCATCGTCTCCTCCGACAAGGATATGATGCAGCTGATCGACGACGATCACATCCAGATGCTCGATACCATCGCCCGCCCCGGCCAGCCGCCCCTGCGCTGGATGGGCCCGGACGAGGTGATGAAGAAATTCGGCGTCACCCCGGACAAGGTGGTCGACGTGCAGGCGCTGTGCGGCGACCCGGTCGACAACGTGCCCGGCATTCCCGGCATCGGGGTCAAGACCGCCGCCCTGCTGATCAACGAATATGGCGATCTGGAAACCCTCCTGGCCCGCGCCTCGGAGATCAAGCAGCAAAAACGTCGGGAATCGATCATCGAGCACGCCGATCTGGCCCGCATCTCGCGCAAGCTGGTCGAGCTCGATTGCAATACCCCGGTCGAGATCCCGCTCGACGATCTGGTGCGCCAGCCCCTCGACGCCAAGTCGCTGATGCCGTTCCTCAAGGCCATGGAATTCACCTCGATCACCCGCCGCATCGCCGCGCTGCTCGACGTGGACCCTGACGATTTCGAGGCCGATCCCGAGCTGGCGGCGCGGGGCGCCTCGATCCCCGGCGCCATCGCGGTCTCGGAAGGCCCGTCCCCGGCTTCGGGCACGTCGGGTCCCGACGCCCATGCGGAAGCGGTGCTGGAAAAGATCCGCGCCATTCCGTGCCGGCACGAGGATTACGAGATCGTCCGCGACGCCGACGCGCTGGCCGCCTGGATCGCCGACATCGTGGACACCGGCCATGTGGCGGTGGATACCGAGACCACCGGGCTCGACAACCAGGCCGCCGATCTGGTCGGCATCTGCCTTGCCACCCGCCCCGGCCGCGCCTGCTACATTCCCCTGGGGCACGTCACCGGCGAGGGCGACATGTTCGGCGGCGGGCTGGCCGAGGGGCAGATGGACATGCGCACCGCCCTCGACATGCTGCGCCCCGTCCTCGAGGACCCGGCGATCCTCAAGATCGGCCAGAACGTCAAATACGATCTGGGCATCCTGGTCCGCTACGGCATCGTCATGGCGCCGATCGACGACACGCTGCTGATGAGCTACGCGCTCGACGGCGCGCGCAACAACTCCATGGATGCGCTGGCCGACAAATACCTCTCCCATACCTGCCTCAAATTCACCGACCTGGCGGGCACCGGCAAGAACCAGCTGACCTTCGACCGCATCGCCATCGACACCGCCTCGCGCTACGCCGCCGAGGATGCCGATATCACCCTGCGGCTCTGGCAGGTGCTCAAGCCGCGCCTCGTCGCCCAGGGGGTCACCACGGTCTACGAGACGCTCGACCGTCCGCTGACCCCGGTACTGGCCCGCATGGAAGCGCGGGGCATCACCGTCGACCGGCAGATCCTGTCGCGCCTGTCGGGGGATTTCGCCCAGCGCGCCGCCGCGTTCGAGGAGCAGGCCTACGAACTGGCCGGGGAAAGGTTCAATCTCGGCTCCCCCAAGCAGCTGGGCGACATCCTCTTCGGCCGGATGGGGCTCGAAGGTGGGACAAAGACCAAGACCGGCGCCTGGGCCACCGGCGCCTCGGTGCTCGACGACCTCGCCGCCAAGGGCGTCCCGCTGGCCCAGACGGTTCTCGACTGGCGCGGGGTGAGCAAGCTCAAATCCACCTATACCGACGCGCTGCCCGGCTATGTCAATCAGCGCACCCAGCGCGTGCACACCTCCTACAACCAAGCCTCGGTGGCGACGGGACGGCTGTCGTCCAACGAGCCCAATCTGCAAAATATCCCCATCCGCACCGAGGATGGCCGCAAGATCCGCAACGCCTTCATCGCCACCCCGGGCAATGTGCTGATCTCCGCCGACTATTCGCAGATCGAATTGCGGGTCCTCGCCCATATCGCCGACATCCAGTCGTTGCGCGACGCCTTCGAGGAGGGGCTGGATATCCACGCCATGACCGCGTCGGAGATGTTCGGCGTGCCCATCGCGGGCATGGACCCGATGATCCGTCGCCGGGCCAAGGCGATCAATTTCGGCATCATCTACGGCATTTCCGCCTTTGGCCTTGCCAACCAGCTCGGCATTTCGCGCGGCGAGGCGGGGGAGTACATCAAGACCTATTTCGCCCGTTTCCCCGGCATCCAGGACTATATGAGCGAGCAGCGCCGCATCGTCAAAGCGCAGGGCTATGTCTCGACCATTTTCGGCCGTCGCATTCCGTTCGAGAACGTCAACACCAAGAACCCGTCGGAGCGGGCCTTCATCGAGCGCGCCTCGATCAACGCCCCCATCCAGGGCTCGGCCGCCGATATCATCCGCCGCGCCATGATCCGCATGGAGCGTGTGCTGGCGGACGAGAACGTCCCGGCCGACATGCTGCTGCAGGTCCATGACGAACTGATCTTCGAAGCCCCCGCCGACAAGGCCGAGCAGGCGATCCCCATCATCAAGCGGGTGATGGAGGGGGCCCCCGAACCGGCCCTGCGCCTCAGCGTGCCGCTCAGCGTCGAGGCCAAGGCCGCCAGCAACTGGGACGAGGCGCATTAGAGTGCGGTCAGGAAAAGTTGCAGACTTTTCCGGTTCGACCGCACGACACATCAGCAATTTGGAGTGTGATCCAGATTCAACGAAGCTGGATCACACTCTAGCGACGGACGGATGAGGGGCGCTGAGCCGGCGGAGCCCCGCCCCCTCGCAAATGTCCGCCCCAATCCCCATATTGGGCAAAACCTAAGGAGCCGTCATGACATACAAGAAGACTGACGAGGCCATTGCCCGGCTGACGCCCGAACAATATCGGGTCACCCAGGAAAATGGCACCGAATATCCCGGCACCGGCGCATACAACACCCACAAGGCCCCTGGCCTTTATGTCGATGTCGTCTCCGGCGAGCCGCTCTTTGTTTCCTCGGACAAGTTCGATTCCGGTTGCGGCTGGCCGAGCTTCACCAAGCCGGTGGCCAATGTCACCGAATTGCGCGACACCAGCCATGGCATGATCCGTACCGAGGTCCGCTCGGTGCATGGGGACAGCCATCTCGGCCATGTCTTCCCCGACGGGCCGGCCGATCGCGGCGGGCTGCGTTATTGCATCAATTCCGCCTCCCTGCGTTTCGTGCCGCTCGAGGCCATGGAACGCGAAGGCTATGGCGATTATGTTGATCAGGTGGAGACCCAATCATGAGTGAACGTGCCGTCCTGGCCGGAGGCTGCTTCTGGGGCATGCAGGATCTGATCCGCAGGCTGCCCGGCGTCGAAACAACCCGCGTGGGCTATTCGGGGGGCGATGTGGACCACGCCACCTATCGTCATCACGGCACCCATGCGGAAGCCATCGAGGTCGTCTTCGATCCCGAAACGCTCTCCTACCGCAAGCTGCTCGAATTCTTCTTCCAGATCCACGATCCCACCACGCCGAACCGGCAGGGCAACGATATCGGCACCAGCTATCGTTCGGCGATCTATTACGAGGACGAGGCGCAGAAAAAGACCGCGCTGGATACCATCGCCGATGTGGAGGCCTCGGGCCTGTGGCCCGGCAAGGTGGTGACCGAAATCGAACCGGTGGGCCCCTTCTGGGAGGCCGAGCCCGAGCATCAGGATTATCTCGAGCGCATCCCCAATGGCTATACCTGCCATTTCCCGCGCCCCGGATGGGTGCTGCCCCGGCGTGCCGCGGCGGAATAGAGCCGTTCAGGCGCCCAGCCGCGGCTCGATATGGTCCTCGAACAGCGCGACCCCGCCGGAGGCTGGAGCATCCGGCGCGAAGGCGCGTTCGGCGGCCAGTGAGAGGGCGAGGAAGCGGTCCAGCCCTTCGCACCCGCGCGGGTCGGCGAGGGGATAGAAGCCCGTGGCCAGCCTGTGGCGCATCAGCAGCTTGGTCGCCACCATCTTTTCGGTTACTCCCGGACCGTTGGAAACCGAGACCGGCATCTTCACATAATCGTGCAGCGGCGTGCCCACGTGAAAGCAGGCCGGAAGGACCGCGAACAGCTTGAGCAGGAAATCGAGATCGGTAAGGCAGGGCAGGCTGGGATCATAGCGCGGATCGACGCGGCGCCGGTCGTGCACCAGCATGGAATCCATGGAGAAATTGGTGAACTTGTAGGCTCCCGGCGACAATAGCCGGTCCGGCCCCCGTCCCACATGGCGCAGATGCGTGCCATCGGGCAGGGTGACGTCGAGGGCGCAGGAGACCAGCCCGTGCCGGGCGGCGAGCGGGGCCATGATGGCCAGTTTCCCGGGCTTATAGGCATCGTCGGCATCGAGAATGGCGGCGATGTCGTAGCGGGCCGCATCGAGCCCCACATTGCGCGCCGGAGGCGAGCCGCCGCCGAAAACCCCGCTCTCGAAATGACGGATGCGGGGATCGGCCAGCCCGGCCCGGCCGAGGATGGCCTCGTAATCGTCCCCGTCATCGGCGACCACGATCAATTCGAAATCCGCATGGCCGCCCTCCAGCACCGAGCGCACGGCGCGGGCTATGGTCGCCTGGCCGCGATAAACCGGCATGACGATGGACACCGGAGGGGGTGCGGACATTGCGGCTTCCCTTGAATGGCGCGGTCGAAGACCCATATCATAGCCAATCGACGATGATGCCGAAATTGCGGGTCATCGTGGACATGTTGCTTGACGATCAAGGACATCTCGACCGATGACGAGGGTATCTGTGTTTTCCGCCCCCTTTCTTTTGGGGTTCGACGCGTTCGAAGAGCGCTTCGACAGGCTGGCCAAGGCCGCCGAGGGCTATCCTCCCTACAATATCGAGCGCATCACCCAGGGTGATGGAGAGACCTATTGCATCGCCATCGCGGTGGCCGGGTTCTCGCGTAACGATCTGGAAGTGATTGGGGAGGATAATCAGCTCATCGTGCGGGGCCGGCAGAAGGATGACGGCACGCGGGACTATCTGCATCGCGGCATAGCCGCCCGGCAGTTCCAGCGCAGTTTCCTTCTGGCGGACGGCATGAGAATCGAGGGGGCCGAACTCAGGAACGGCCTGCTCGTTATCACCGTATACCGGCCCGTTGCCAAACCGGTGACTCGCCGCATCGAGATCAGCTCGGTCGAGTAGAAAGGTGTGCGTTATGAACAAGCCCAATGAAAAATCGGCCTATGCCGAAGCCCGGTTCGGGCTGGCGGCTGAACCGCTCAAGACCCTGACCGAAGCCCAGTTCGCCGCGCTTGGCGCCGGCGATATCGTGTTCTGGAAGCAGATGGATGCCGGCGAACTGGCCGCGTTCATTCCCCAGGCTGCCATGGCTCCGGCCCAGCAGCGCCTCGAATTGCTGATGAGCGCCGACGGCGCCCCGGTGCTGATCGCCGACAGTCCGGAAGCGGTCATCGACTGGATCGACACCCACGAAGTGCGGCTGGCAACCCTCCACTGACCGGCCCGCCCTTCCCCCCGCGGGGTTTCCTCATCCCTTCCCCGCGGGGACCATTCCCCTCTCGCTTTTCCCCGACAAAAGAAGTGGCCCGAAGCCAATTCCCATGTTGCGCCTGGGTCCGCCTTACAGTAGGTTCGCGCCCATCGTCAGGCGTCTTCTGCCTTGGCACCCGTAGCTCAGCTGGATAGAGCGCTGCCCTCCGAAGGCAGAGGTCACACGTTCGAATCGTGTCGGGTGCGCCAATCTTCCCAATGACTTAGCAGGTATCGACCGTAAGGCCGAATTGCCTCTGTCCGCAGATTGTCCGCGCTACGGCCCTTTCAGGGGTTTGCGGAAATGCAAAACGCCGCCCCGGCTGGACCCCGGAACGGCGACTATGCAGATGGAAAACACACCAGCGTTTTCAGCGGCAATTTCTATCATGCAAAGCCAACGGTCGCAATGGTCTCATGCGGGATTGGAGGTGCTGCATGAGCGCCGCCAAACCCATTGCCGTGTCATCTGGCCTTTTGGGAGTTCTGAACAAACCTATCCGCGACCCCCAGCGCTATGCGGGCTATCTCACCGGCGAGATCGCAACCGTTCCAGCGACAACCGTTCCCACCCGTCTCACCGGCCCAAAGAGCGGACACCTCTATCCGACAATGAGCCGGTTCGCGAAGCGCCGCCTGCAGCGGTCTCCAGATCGGGAGCGGTCGATCCATAGGCGGCGCACACTCGCAGCAACGTGGCCGATGCCGCCCGCGATGGCAGGCTCTCTCACCACAAGCCAAGTTGCCTATGCTCGCATCGTCTCCGATGAGGTCAAGCGATCTGGCGATTGCCGGTTAACGCTCGATGAAATCGCTGCGCGCGGCGGCATGTGCCGCAAGACGGCAAAGCGGGCGCAGGATCGTTTAACCGAGCTTGGCTGGGTCAAAGTCACTGAGCGGCCTGTGAGGGGCCGCAAGCACCTCTCCAATGTTGTCGCGATCGCTTCGGCGGAATGGATGACGTGGATCAAGATGGGGCCGAAGCCGTCGCGCCGCATAGGGGGACATTCGTGTCCTACCACGGAAAACCAGTCTATTCCTCTTAATAGCTCAGTGCCATTGGAGAGGCAGAAAGGGGCTCTGGAACGAAGGAAATGGCGAAGTCCGGGCACACTGAACCGAACGGGAGGTTCAGATGCTGTATAGGCCGAAGGATGAGGCACAATCGGAGCGCTTTATCGCCAGCGATGGGCAGAGCTATGTGTCTATCAACACCTCAAAAAGCAGGGCTTTCGCCGCCGCTTGCCTGGCGGAATGGTCCTCTCGTGTCGATGGGGAGGATCGCCGTTGGATGCTTCAACATAAATGGGTGACTGTGCCGGTCGATGTGCTGCCTGCCGCGCGGGAACGACTGGATCGGGGAGAAACCGCTAATGGCTGATTGGCCCTACAATACTGCGACCTGGCGGCGGTTACGCCTCGCCAAGCTGGCCCATGATCCTTTGTGCTTTGCCTGCCAGTTGCGCGGGCAGATCGTCATGGCTCGCGCGGTCGATCACATCAAGTCAGTGAAGTCGGGCGGAGATCCCTTCCCCTCGCTCGATGGGCTGATGAGCCTTTGCGACCGATGCCACAATGAGAAGACCGGCGCGGTTGATCGGCCGGATCGAGCAGCGACCGGACGACGCTTCAAAGGTTTCGACGCACAAGGCAATCCCATTGATCCCGGTGATGATTGGCATGGTGGGGGTGCCTCGAAAGACCAGAAATGCGGGACCTAAGGAGCGGCGGGGGTAATGACAAAATACTTAGTTTCAAAAACTTAGCAGGATTTAGGGGATTGGCAGATGGCACTTAGAGGCAAGGGAGCGAAGGCACTTTCGGCTCGCGGAAAGATCGAGGTTCGCGAGGTCGCGCCCTGGGACGAGCCGGGTTTGACCCGTGCCGAGCGGGTGATTGCCTTCTGCGAAGATTTGCCGATCACGGCCGGGAAGCTGGCCGGATCGCAGATGGAGTTGCGAGAGTGGCAGCGCGAATTCATCCGCGATGTCTATGCAGTGGACGATGCCGGCAACCGGCCGGTGCGAACGGCGGTGCTGTCGATGGGCCGCAAAAACGGCAAGACCCAGCTCGCGGCGGCGCTCGCGCTGTGCCATCTGCTGGGGCCGGAAGCCGAGCCGCGTGGTGAGGTCTATTCCTGCGCCCTGACCCGCGACCAGGCCGCGAAGCTCTATGCCGAGATGGCGGCGATCCTGCAATTTCATCCCGAGCTGGATGACCGCTGCAACGTGGTGCGCTTCACCAAACAGATCGAGGTTCTATCCGGCGACGGCATGGGCTCGATCTATACGGCGCTGTCCGCCGATGCCGGGAGCAAGCTGGGCCTATCGCCTTCCTTCGTCGTCTATGACGAGTTGGGCAGCGCGCCGAACCGGGCGCTGTTCGACGCCATGGATACCGCGTCGGGTGCCCGAGACAATCCGCTGATGATGGTGATTTCCACCCAGGCGGCCGATGACCATGCCGTCATGAGCGAGCTGGTGGACTATGGGATACGCTGCCAGGATGGCGATATTGTCGATCCCAGCTTTCATCTGACGCTCTATGCCGCGCCGCAGGATGCGGACCCCTGGGAGCCGGATACCTGGCTGCTGGCGAACCCGGCCATCGGCGATTTCCGTTCGCTCGAAGACGTACAGCGCCAGGCTGGCCAGGCTCGCCTTGTGCCGTCAAAAGAGGCCGCATTCCGAAACCTGATCCTCAATCAGCGCGTGTCGTCGGTCTCCCGCTTCATCCACAAGGCGGAATGGAATGCCAATGGTGGCAAGCCGGACCTGGCGCGGCTGGAAGGCCGGCAGTGCTTCGCCGGCCTTGATCTGGGCGCAACGCGTGATCTGACCGCCTTCGTCATGGTGTTTCCCGATGAGCAGGGCGGCTAGGCTGAATCGACATTCATCGCATCCACAGCATTGCTGCGGCGAGTTGCAAGAAGCTTAGGAAGTGGGTCGCGCG
>NZ_QQNH01000059.1 GCF_003345525.1 Pelagibacterium lacus | reverse complement strand
CGGGCGAGAAGGTAATCGATCTCTTCCTTGGCCTTCGCCGTGAGCGTTCCGGCCGGCTTGCGCTGCCGGTCGGACGTCATCAGCCCGCGCTGCATGAGCAGGTATTTGCGCACGGCGAGGCCCAGGCCCTGCTGCTGCTCATAGCGCATCAGCGGCAAATGCGCGTCGAACAGATCATGGGCCTCCTCGCGCCTGCCCTCGGCTTGCAGCCGTACGATATCGACCAGCGCATCGGTGAAGGCATAGCCGGTCATGGCCCCATCGGCCCCGCGTTCCATCTCGAAATCGAGAAACATGGCGCCATTGCCGCACAGGATGGAAATCGCGCGCATCTCGCCGGCCGTCTGGAACCCGCGCAGGGCGGAGATCTTTTCCAGCCCCGGCCAGTCCTCGTGCTTGAGCATGACGCAGGAGGGATGGGCATTGACGATGTCGCGGATCACCGCAGGCGTCATGACCACGCTGAGCGTCAGCGGATAATCCTGGATGACCACGGGAACATCGTCCCCGATCGCTTCGATCGCCGAGGCGTAATAGCCCCTGATCTGGTCGTCGGTGCGCAGATTGGACGGGGGCGCGATCATCACGCCCTGGGCCCCCAGCTCCATCGATTGGCGCGCCAGGCTGCGCATGCTGGCAAAGCCCGGAGCCGAAACCCCGACCACCACGGGGAGCTGCGTGCGCCCCATCACCTGTTTGACGATGGCGATCGATTCGGAATGGTCGAGCTTGGGCGCTTCCCCCATGATGCCCAGAATGGTCATGCCGCTCGACCCGGCCTCGGCATAAAAATCGGTCAGCCGGTCGATCGACCGGGTGTCAATGGAATAATCGTCCAGAAACGGCGTCGTGGCGATGACATAGACCCCGCTGGCGGTGTGATCGAGCGGCACGGTTATTTCCCTTCCTTGAAGGCGTCGTAGCGCTTCTTTGTGTCTTCGTTCATCGGGTAGAGCCCCGGCAGCGCGACGCCGCGATCGACCTCGCTCATGATCCAGGCCTCCATGGCCTCCTGTTCGGGGGCTTCGGCCAGCACCTCGGCGAGCAGCGCCTGGGGGATGACCACGGCGCCATCGTCATCGACCACGATGATATCGCCCGGGATGACGGCGACCCCGCCGCACCCGATGGTCTCCTGCCAGCCCACGAAGGTCAGCCCGGCCACCGAGGGCGGCGCGGAAATGCCGTTGCACCACACCGGCAGGTCGGTGGAATGCACCCCGGCCGCGTCGCGCATCATCCCGTCGGTGACCAGCGCCGCCACGCCCTTCCTGGCCATGCGGAAGCACAGGATATCGCCGAAGATGCCGGCATCGGCCACGCCCATGGCGTCGGCGACCACCACGGCGCCCTCGGGCATGTCCTCGATGGCCGCGCGGGTGGAGATCGGCGAGCCCCAGCTCGCCGGGGTGGCCAGATCCTCGCGGGCCGGAACGAACCGCAGGGTAAAGGCAGGGCCAACAATGCGCGGCAGGCCCGACCGGATCGGCCTCGCATTGCGGATCCAGACATTGCGCAGGCCCTTCTTGAGCAGCACCGTGGTCAGCGTGGCCGTCGAGACGCCTTTGAGCGTTTCGATCGCATCCTGTGTGAGCGACATGGATCTTTCCTTCAAAATGCCGTGGCGGAGCGTTCCACGCCCGGTGCCATCAGATGCTGGCGATCAACCCGCCATCGACGCGGATCACCGATCCGGTGAGATAGGAGGCCCTGGTACTGGCGAGGAACGCGACCACATCGCCATATTCGGCCGGATCGCCATAGCGCCCCACCGGGATGCTGGCCGTGCTCTCCGCCGAAACCGCATCGACCGGGCGGCCTTCGCGCTTGGCCTTCTGCTCGTCGAGGAAGGTGATGCGATTGGTGGCGATCCGCCCCGGCAGGACGATATTGGCGGTGATCCCGTCCCGGCCCACTTCCCGGGCCAGCGTCTTGGACCAGCCGACCAGCGACAGGCGCAGGGCGTTCGAAATGCCCAGATTGGGGATGGGGGCCACGACGCCCGATGAGGTCGAGGTGACGATCCGGCCCCATTTCCGCTCGCGCATGCCCGGCAACACCGCATCGGTGACGGCGATCACCGAGACCACCATGGAGCGGAAGTATTGCTCCCACGCCTCGGGGGCCTGGCCAGCGGCGGGAGTCGGCGGGGGGCCGCCGGTATTGTTGACCAGGATATCGATGGGACCGAGCTCGGCCTCGATGGAGGCGATGTGGCCGGCAATGGCGTCGAGATCGGCGAGGTCCCAGACCAGCGGCTGTGCGACGCCACCCGCCGCGACGATGGCATCGACCGTCGCCTGGGCTGCCTCGCCATTGATATCGGCCACCGCGACCCGTGCCCCTTCCGCCGCCAGAGAGCGGGCGATCGCACCGCCCAGCCCGCCGCCGGC
>NZ_QQNH01000058.1 GCF_003345525.1 Pelagibacterium lacus | reverse complement strand
AGGGGATCAACCCCTTCGACCACGGCCCGGCCTATACCGACATCATGAAGACCCAGGCGCTGCGCCAGGCGCTGTCGGCCGGGGGGTATGACGCGGCGATCGGGGGGGCGCGGCGCGACGAGGAAAAGAGCCGCGCCAAGGAGCGCATCTTCTCGCACCGCAACGCCAACCACGCCTGGGACCCCAAGAACCAGCGCCCTGAGCTGTGGCGGGTGTTCAATACGCGGCTGGCCCCGGGGGAATCCATGCGGGTGTTCCCGCTGTCGAACTGGACCGAGCTCGACATCTGGACCTATATCTATGCCGAGCAGATCCCCATCGTGCCCTTGTATTTTGCCCGTCCGCGCCCGGTGGTGGAGCGCTCGGGCACGCTGATCATGATCGACGATGCGCGCTTCCGCTTCGCGCCGGACGAAGCGCCCCGCGACGCGGTGGTGCGGTTCAGGACGCTGGGCTGCTATCCACTGACCGGGGCCATCCGCTCGGACGCGGCGACCCTGCCCGAGATCATCATGGAGATGCAGGCCAGCCGGAGCTCGGAGCGCGAGGGGCGGCTGATCGACAGCGACCAGGCCGGCTCGATGGAAAAGAAAAAGCAGGAAGGGTATTTCTGATGTCGCGCGTTTCCCTTGCCCCGACCCCTTCCGCCGATACCGATCTCGACCTGTGGCTGGCCCAGCAGACCGGCAAGACGCTGCTGCGGTTTCTGACCTGCGGCTCGGTCGATGACGGCAAGTCGACCCTGATTGGCCGGCTGCTCTATGACAGCCAGCAGATCCTCGACGACCAATTGGCCTCGCTCAAGAAGGACAGCCGCAACCGCCCTGTGGGCGAAGAGGGCATCGACTTCTCGCTGCTGGTCGACGGGCTGGTCGCCGAGCGCGAGCAGGGCATCACCATCGACGTGGCGTACCGGTTCTTTTCCACCGACAAGCGCAAGTTCATCGTCGCCGATACCCCCGGCCACGAGCAATATACCCGCAACATGGCGACCGGGGCCTCCAATGCCGATGTGGCGCTGCTGCTGGTCGATGCGCGCAAGGGCCTGCTGACCCAGACCCGGCGCCACAGCTTCATCCTGTCGCTGATCGGGGTGAAACACGTGGTGCTGGTGGTCAACAAGATCGACCTGATGGACTATAGCCAGGAGGTGTTCGCCCGCATCGAGGCCGAATACCGCGCCTTTGCCGAAGGGCTGGGCTTTGCCAGCCTCGCCGCCATTCCCATCTCGGCGCTGCGCGGCGACAATATCGTCGCCCCCTCGGCGCGCACCCCCTGGTATGACGGCCCCGCGCTGCTGCCCTATCTCGAAACGATCGCGGTGGACGCGGACACCTCGGATGCCCCGTTCCGCTTTCCGGTGCAATGGGTCAACCGCCCCGATCTCGATTTCCGCGGCTTTGCCGGCACCATCGCCTCGGGGCGCGTGCGGGTGGGGGACGAGGTGGTGGACGCCGCCTCGCGCAAACCGGCCCGGATCAGGCGCATCGTCACCATAGATGGCGACCGCGATGCGGCCATGGCCGGGCAGGCGGTGACGCTGGTGCTCGACCGGGAGATCGACGTGTCGCGCGGCGACGTCCTCAGCCATCCGGGCCAGACCCCGGACTATTCCAACCAGTTCCAGGCCGAACTGGTGTGGATGGCCGAGGAGCCGGCCTTTCCCGGCCGCTCCTATTTGCTCAAGATCGGCACCCAGCTGGTGCCGGCCACCATCACCGACCTCAAGCACAAGACCAATGTGAACACGCTGGAGCGGACGGCGGCCAAGCGGCTGGAGCTCAACGAGGTCGGCACCATCACCATGGCCACCGACAAGCCGATCGCCTTCGATCCCTATAAGGAGAACGGGCTGACCGGAGGCTTCATCCTCATCGACCGCATCGACAATCTGACGCTTGGGGCGGGGACGGTGAGCTTTGGGCTGCAGCGGGCCCGCAACCTCTCCTACCAGTCCTTCGACGTCACCCGCGAGGTGCGGGCGCGCCAGAAGGGGCAGCAGCCGCAGATCGTGTGGTTCACCGGGCTTTCGGGCTCGGGCAAGTCGACGGTGGCCAATCTTTTGGAAAAGCGCCTCACCGCCGAGGGCAGGCACTGCTACATCCTCGACGGCGACAATGTGCGCCATGGGCTGAACAAGGATCTGGGCTTTACCGAGGCGGCGCGGATCGAAAACATCCGCCGGGTGGCCGAAGTGGCCAAACTGATGGCCGATGCGGGGCTGATCGTCTTGGTCTCGTTCATCTCGCCCTTCCGCAACGAGCGGCGGCTGGCGCGCGAGATCGCCGCGGACATCCCGTTCCTCGAAGCCTATGTGGACACCCCGCTGGCGATCTGCGAGGCGCGGGACCCCAAGGGGCTCTATGCAAAAGCCCGGGCCGGCCAGATCACCAA
>NZ_QQNH01000057.1 GCF_003345525.1 Pelagibacterium lacus | reverse complement strand
CCTCCAGATCATTGAATCTGGAAACCCATGAATCACACTCCCCGACAGAATTGAATCCTGAATGTCGATTGAACCTAACGCAACTGTACAGTTTACGGCCGCGCCAACAATAGAGCGCGCATGGGTTCACCGAAATACCGTTGATGGGAATTTTCGATCCACTTCGGCTTTTGGCGGTTGTTAGGGACCCCATGTCTACAATGGTCGGTGGTATCGTTGAGGTCTTGCGAATGGCTAAGCCGAAAAAGTCGAAGGTTAAAAAGCCTGCCGCACCCAAAGTGTCGGATGCAGCGCAGCTTTTCATGTCTCTGGTCGAGCAGTTCGACTATCGACAGGGACCGAATGCGGCGGCGCAGCGCCTGACAAACGTCACCTTTTTCGCAGGCGCTGGGTTTTCAAAATCATGGGACCCCAATGCTCCGGTGGGGTCGCAGCTCTTCTCGCTGAAGACCGAGGTCATGGAAGAGGTGGCCAATATTGGCGTGTTGTCGCGAATGTTTGGTCTTGATTCACTCTCGAGGATCACGCCAGACCAGCTGCGCCAGATCATCTACCAGATGGATATGTATGAGCGTTATCCCGACGTCCGGTCCCGCTATGTCGACGAACAGAACATCGCCATGTTCCGTGGAGCCCTCAGGGCAGCAATTGTTGATCGCTACAACGAGCTGACGCAGCTCAACTACTTCGATCCGGCCGCCAGCAAGTTCCCTCTCGACAACCCGACTGTCGAGCAGCTTGAAATTGTCGGCTTCTTTCGCAATCTCCTTGCCAAGACCGATGGCTCAACGGGTTTCGCGGAAGGGGTGCGCACCCACTTTGTTACCACCAACTACGACTATGTGATTGAGACCATCCTCGACAATGTCCTGTCGCCCGACGACTCACATTTCCTTTATTCGTACCGGGGGTTCACGCCGATCCAGATCGTCGACGGTCCCAACAATACGCCGGTGCACGAACACTGGCTCACCCAGCATCTGCTCAAAATCAATGGCGGCTTCGAGATTTTGCGGCGCGGCAGCGACTACATCCTCGACTATAGCCAGCGGGCGCCGTCCTCGATAATTGGCGACCCTCCTATCGTCATGCTCGCTTCGCGCGAGCAGGATTATTCAGATCCATACTTCCGGACTATATTCCCGAAGGTGGTGCGGTTGATGCGGGAAAGCATGGTCCTTGTGATCGTCGGATACAGTCTGCCAGAGGATGACGCTCTGCTCCGGTTCTTCATCCGTCAGTTTGCTGAAGAGCCAGAAGACGGTTTCGGCAAATACATTTTCTACATCGACATCAACGAAAACAGCCAGAAGCGCAAAACGCTGGAAGCCGTGTTTCCATCAATGGTCACATTGGATCAGCCCACGGTGATCACTTATCAGGGCAGTTTCAGCGCATTTGCAAAAGAGTGCATATCTCTGTCACCGGCCGTTCCTGATCCATTTTAGTCAGCCTACTTCAACAGTGCTTTGACCCAAAAGGCAGTGCCAACTTCGAGGTGGCAAGGCGTTTGGACGCCGCCGCAACCCAAACCATTCGCCACAATATGGTCTGTAGTTGCAGAGCCTGAGGCCTACACCGCTTCAGATTCGCCGCACCAGACAATCCGGCCCGTACGCACCCAGAAATGCGATTTGCATCCTGCATTTCGCCAAACTGATGGCTGCAAAGTAGGCCGTCCCTTGGCATCGGCGACAATGTCCCACCGCGGCCTCGCGCCATCGGCGATGAGCATTTCTATCGTAGCCCCACAGCGACATGGACACTTCATGCCTACGCTCCAGCTTTCGCCGTCGTCGACAGTGAGCACCAGATCCCTGAACGGCATGGAAGAGGGCAGTTCGTCTCCGATGACAGTCTGCAGGCGGCGGGCGGGGCCGAACCGATCCCACAGAGGATGAACCCAACGAGGTAGATCCATCACTTGCCATCCTTTGGCCTGCCAAGCGCGGGAATGCCCAACAATGGCTCTTCTTCGCCGCGGGCCAACTCTGTATCGGTGTCGCGATCGAAATCGCTTTCTGGAGTGTAATCCTCCTCGGCGGCCGCCAAGCTGAAGGTAGTTCTGGCATAAAGCTCATTGGCATCGTGCCTGAAGGGAAAGGTGCGAGCGATAAGCTCCAGCATGTCGCGGAACGAGGCGTTTGAAGACTCGATCAGATGGGTCTCGGCCTTGGTCTGCCAATGGGGTTCGTTCGCCCCGATCCGTGCGAAGGCCAGATGATAGCAGGAGTTGGCATCGGTGAAGATGGCGCCGATCTGGCCGACGGCCTGTTTGGCCAGGCCATAGATGGCGATGGCGCTGCGCACGCCCTGATCGCCGATATGGTAGGCCACGACCCGGCGGTGGCGACGGCTAGGCGTGGAAGCATCTGCCGTTGATCGGCCCGTCGAAGACGCACGGTGCCGTCAGTTGGTCGCAACGCAGGGCACCGAGGAAGGTCAGCGTCTTCCAGTGGCCGCGCAGACGCTTGCCTCTCGGTCCCCAGCCGCGTAGCGGGGCCATGTTGGTCTTGATCCAGGTCTCGTCGACGA
>NZ_QQNH01000056.1 GCF_003345525.1 Pelagibacterium lacus | reverse complement strand
ACGTCCGACCGGCAGCGCAAGCCGGCCGGAACGCTCACGGCGAAGGCCAAGGAAGAGATCGATTACCTTCTCGCCCGTATTAAGCACCACGATCCTCGAGCCTCAATCTAGGGAGCCCTGCTTCGGCCGTCAACTTGCGCTATCGATGTCGTCTACGATCTGCGTCTCTGCCAAGCGAGGTTATCGAGCCCGGCGAACACAATTGTCCGACAACGCGCACGCGCAAGGGGCTGGGTGAACGGCATGTAGGGGGGAACTGGGCTGGCAGGTTTTGGGCAGTAGCCACGGAAAAACGTCAATGTCCAAGAACCTTTTCCATCGCGTTTGGCTGATCGTGCATGGCAAGCTGGTCCATGATAGTCGCGCTGGCATCGTTCAACCCCACCACCTCGACCTCGGCTCCCGCCTTGCGGAATTTGAGCACGGCCTTGTCGATGGCGTTGACCCCGGTCAGGTCCCAGATATGCGCCTTGCCGACATCGATGGTGGCGCTTTCCAGCGCCTCGCCGAAATCGAAGGCCGAAAGGAAATCGTCCGCCGAGGCAAAGAAGATCTGGCCTTCGACAAGATAGCGACGATGCTTTCCGTCTTCTGAAAGCGTAGTCGTGACGCGGAAGATCTGCGCGACCTTCCACGCAAAAAAGATGCCCGAGAGCAGCACGCCTACACCGACCCCCAGTGCCAGGTTCTGCGTACCCACGACCGTTATCACCGTTGCGAGCATGACAAGGCTCGACCGGCGGGGATGATGGCGAAGATCGGCCAGCGAGGTCCAACTGAAGGTGCCGATCGACACCATGATCATGATCGCCACCAGCGCGGGCATGGGAATGAAGCCTACCAGGTCGCCGAGCACTATTAACAGAAACAGTAGGAAAGCCCCCGCGGTGAACGTTGAAAGCCGCGTGCGCCCACCCGATTTCACATTGATCACCGACTGTCCGATCATGGCGCAACCGGCCATGCCGCCAAAAAAGCCGCTGGCGATATTGGCGATGCCCTGACCGATGCTCTCGCGGTTCTTATCGCTGCCCGTATCGGTCATCTGGTCGACGATGGAGGCGGTGAGGAGACTTTCCAGAAGGCCCACGGCGGCCACGGCGATCGAAGTGGGCAGGATGATCCACAGCGTTTCGAGGTTGAGCGGAATGTCGGGGAAAAGCAGGATCGGCAGCGCGTCGGGCAGTTCGCCAAGATCGGCAACCGTGCGGATGTCGATGCCCAGCATCAGGGCAAGCGCGGTCAGGACAAGGATGCAGACCAGCGGTGAGGGCACCTTGGTCGTCAGCCTCGGGAAAAGATAGATGATGGCGAGCCCGGCCCCGATCAGCGCGTAGGTTTCCCACGTCACCCCGATCAACTCGGGCAGTTGCGCCATGAAGATCAGGATGGCGAGTGCGTTGACGAACCCGGTCATCACCGAACGCGAAACGAACCGCATGACATAGCCGATGCGCAGCCAGCCCGCGATGATCTGGATGACGCCGGCAAGGATGGTGGCGGCCAGAAGATATTGTAGGCCATGTTCGCGCACGAGGGTCCCGAACAGCACTGCTGTCGCGGCGGTCGCCGCCGAGATCATGGCCGGCCTGCCGCCGGCGAACGAAATGACGATGGCGATGACCACGGAGGCGTAAAGGCCGACGCGGGGATCGACCCCCGCGATGATGGAAAAGCCGATGGCCTCGGGGATGAGGGCGAGCGCCACGACGATACCGGCAAGGATATCGGCACGAATATTGGAGAACCAGTTACGGCGGATGGTTTCTATCGAGAACATAAACACACAATCGAAGCTGTCGTCCGGGCCGCTTGGGCGGGCCGAACTGTGGGAAACGAGCTTTATCTTGAGTGTCCGGCGGATCGGCGGCCGGAAGAGCCACCCGGAGTTTCACCGGGTCCGGGGTGAATGCCCCCGGCCATTGCCACAACGCCGCCGCGCTGACAAGCCACGTGGAAAGCCATGAATGAACCCGAGTGTCTTCGCCTGTCGGTTCCGGCGATGCCAAGCGGCCTTGACTTAGGATAAAATGTATATACATTATATATCTTTTTTGAGTGAGCACCACCATGTCAGACAAACCAAACAAGGTGAAACGCAACAAGAAAGATAGCCAGTTGCTGATCCGTATCAGCACCATAGAGCGCGAGCAGTTCCTGCAATTATGCGAAGAGCTGGATACCAGCGCCGCTCGCGAGATCAGGCAGTTCATCCGCGCGTTCATCAAACAGAAAACGCCGATTGAATGCCGCAGAGACAAGGAGATGATTCATGTCGAAGAAAACCAAATCCGCCGCCGAAAAAAAGGTGATCTCCCTCAAGCAGGAGATCAAGAAGCGCGAAGCCAAGGTCGAGAAGCATGAAAAGAAGATCAAGGCGCTGAAGAAGGCCGCCAAGAAGGCTGCATAGGGTGTAATCCGAGGCCGCCATCTGGCGGCCTCGGCTCCTCACCAAGCGTTAGGGACTCAATAAGGGTGCTCGGCTACTGACATCATTTGCGGGTAGCGCACCGAGTGTCCGTGTCTGGTGCAACCGGAGGCCGCCACAAATGACCGCTTTGAGGGGCGCTTCCGGCCGGACGACGCACTTTGTAGGCTTTTCTTCTGTAGTAGGTGGAAATATATCGGGGGCGGGGGCCTGCCAAAGTCCTTTATCGAACACTGGGCGGTATCGACCGCGAGTATAATTGACCTGATGCCGTCCGCGCGTCAGCCCTTTCCTGCAACTGACTTTTACGCAGCGCTTAAGGCGAGGCGTGCCCTTCGATAGGGGAAGATGGCGCGCGAGCGGCGCAGGAACCGTACGCTGCCGACATAGCTGGCGATGAACAGCACG
>NZ_QQNH01000055.1 GCF_003345525.1 Pelagibacterium lacus | reverse complement strand
GCGTCGATCTCGACGAGGCGCGAGCCTTCGACCAGCGCCGCCAGCCCTTTGGACTTGCGCAGCCAGGCGAGGGTTTCAACCTCGCCCGGGTGAAAGGCGATGACCGTATAGATGACCGGAATGCCCTTGTGCCGCGCCAGGTCGGTCAACTCCCGCGTCGCCGCCATCTGGGCGGCGGCGTCCGAGGCGGTGGGGTATTGGCGGTCGGTAAAGCCATAGGTGAAGTCCACCACCACGATGGCCGGGCGTGTGCCGCGGGGGACGGAATGGCCGAAGCCGGCATTCTTGTAGATCTCGGACTGGGACATGGCCGAACCTTTCTGCAAGGGAAACTCCTGTCCCGATGGCTCAGGACAGGAGTTCCGGATTATTGTTTGTCGCGCTTCCGGCTTTTGCGAGGGTTAGGCCCGGGCCATCTGCATTTCCTTGACCACCAGGTCGCCATCGACGACGATGGCTTCGTCGTCGAGGAACAGCGAGCAATTGCGCATCGGGATGTCGAGATGGCAGGCGGTGTCGTTGGGCCCGCCCAGCTCGTTATTGGGCCCGGTCGAGAACATGACGTTGCCATAATAGGAGCGCGGCTCCATGCCCATGCCGCCGGGGAACTCGCCCGGCATCATGCCGTGCCATTTGGCATTGGGGTTCATGCCCCAGCCCACATGGCTCATGCCCATGCCGCGCGGATCGTTGAAGGCGGCCATGTAGGACTTGACCAGCTCGGCCTCCAGCCCGCCGCTTATATCGGTGATCCAGCCCTTCTCGATGGTATAGGTGATCGGCTCGCGCACATAGACGTTCTGGGGCAAAAGAATGTCCCCCGGCGCCACGACGATGGTGCCGTCCACCCCGTCATCGTCGCCCCCGGTAAAGACGAACCCCGAGGGCCAGTGGTCCCAGCGGCCCGGCGTGTCGGTCGAAGCGTATTCGGCCACGGTGGGATAGGTGTTGAGCTTATAGGTGACATCGGTGCCATAGGGGGAGGTGATGCGCATCACCTTGGCCTTTTCGAGATAGGCGGCGCCGATCTCGACCTTTTCGCGCAGTTCCTTGGAGGGCAGCATGCGGGCCAGCAGTTCAGGCGGCTCGACCGCGGTGAGGATGCGGGTGCCCGCTGCCTGGATGGCGAACTGCTCGGGCGAGAACAACAGGAAGACGCAGTCGATCAGCATGTCGCAGTTCTTGAGCGCCTCGACCGCGTCGGGGAGCGCGGCGAGCCCGGTCACCCCCACGTTCCAGCCGCCCATGGGCAGCGGGGCGGGCAGGCGCATATGGTACATATTGGCCCCCAGGCGCTGGCCGGCGGCCATGAAGGCATCGGCATAGTCGAGCCGTTCATTGCCCTGGGTAAGCACCACGAGCCGTTCGCCCTCATGCACCCCGCTCATCTTGAGCTGGTGCAGGCAGATTTCGGTGAAGCTGGCTTGATCCATTTTCGTCTCCTCTTGTTTCAGGCCTCAAAATCCATGACGGCGGTGAGGAACCCTTCCAGGTCGTCCCATGGAATCATGTGCCCCGCCCCGGCCACGGTGCGGGTTTCGATACCCGGCGCGAGGTGTTCGATCTCGGCAACGTCCTCGGCGCCAATGACCGGCGCGCCCCCCGCCACCACCAGCCGCAGGGGCAGGGCGAGATGGGGCAGGTCGGCATGGATGTCGTCGCTGTGGAACCCGTCATAGGCGGTGCGGATGGCGTCGAGCTGGCAGGTGTGCAGCCATTCGGCCCGCAGCGCGTTCTGCTCCTCGGTCCAGGTGGGGCAGAATTTCCGCATGTCGGCGCCCGAACAGCCCTTCTGGGCCATCAGGATGGAGTCCTCATACCACGCCCAGGCCGAGGGATAGGCCCGGCGCCCCGGCCCCGAGACCGGGGGGTCGACGAGGATCAGTCCGGCAAAGGCCTCTGCATCGATCCGCGCCGCGCGGATGGCGATGCGCGCCCCCATGGAATGGCCGAGCACGATGGGGCGATCGAAAGCCTCCGAGCGGGCCAGCGCCAGCACATCGGCCGCCATGGCGTCCAGCGAATAGTCGAGGGCCCCGGCCTGGCTCAGCCCGCGCCCGCGCACGTCGAGCACATGCACGTCGAAGCGCTGGGCCAGCCGCTCGGCCACGAACCCCCAGGTGACCGCCGGCGAGGTGATGCCGGGCACCAGCAGGAGCTGCGGTCCCGGACCGGGGTGGTGGATGAGATGCTGGCGGATGCCATTGGCATGGACATTATATCCGTTCGTCATCTCCGCCCCCTCAATACGCGCCCGAGAGCAGCGTGCCGCCGCCGGGAACCCGCGTCTCGAGCTCGAGCGCCTTGAGCATCTGCCAGGTGGTGGCGATGGCGGCGGTGAGCACCGGCTTGCCGGTCTGGGCCTCGACCATGGCGACGGCCGGCAGCGAGGGCATCTGCACGCAGGCCGAGAGCACCACCGCATCCACGTCGCTGGTGTCGATCCCCGCCACAATGGCGGGCAGCTTCATGGGGTCGTGCGCCGCCACCGCGAGATTGTCCTGGATCTCGAGCGCCCGCCAATGGACCACCTCCACCCCCTCATGGGCGATATAGTCCACCACCATCTCGGTCAGAGGCTTCATATAGGGGGCGACCACCGCCACCCGTTTGGCCCCGATCGCCTTGATGGCCTCGACCAGCGCCCCCGCCGAGGTCACCACCGGGGCCGGAGCGTCATTGCTGACCGTCACCCCGTGCAGCCGCTCCTGGGACACCCGGTGATAGCCATGGCCCATGGACATGATGGCCACGAGGCACGCATAGCCCATCACGTCGACCCGGGCGTCGGAGAGCTCCAGCGCGCAGCGGTCGCTGTCCCCGTCCATGCGCGCCAGCTCCTCCCTGGTCACATGCTTCATGCGCATGCGCGAGGAGTGGAACGTGAACCGCTCCGGCAAAATCCCCTCCCGCGCCCGCAACAAACCCGGAATCTCCGTCTCCATCGTAACATTCGA
>NZ_QQNH01000054.1 GCF_003345525.1 Pelagibacterium lacus | reverse complement strand
TCGTCGACGAGACCTGGATCAAGACCAACATGGCCCCGCTACGCGGCTGGGGACCGAGAGGCAAGCGTCTGCGCGGCTTCGCGCCGCACGGCCACTGGAAGACGCTGACCTTCCTCGGTGCCCTGCGTTGCGACCAACTGACGGCACCGTGCGTCTTCGACGGGGCCGATCAACGGCAGATGCTTCCACGCCTATGTCGAGCAACTGCTCGTGCCGGTGCTCAGGCCCGGTGATATCGTCGTCATGGACAATCTCGGATCGCACAAGTCGGCCGCGATCCGGCACATGATCCGGGCCGCCGGCGCAAGGCTCTGGTTCCTGCCACCATACTCCCCCGATCTCAATCCGATCGAGCAGGCCTTCGCCAAGATCAAGCACTGGATGCGCATGGCCCAGAAGCGAACCATTGAGGACACCTGGCGTCACATCGGTGCCCTCGTCGAAACCATCGAAGATCATGAATGCCAGAACTATCTGGCCAACGCCGGATACGCTTCCGTCAAAACGTGAAGGACTCTAGGCTTTGACGATCTCGAAGCGCAACTCGTCGTCGCCGGATTGCGTGACCGCGTGGCCGTTCTGACGGCAATAGAGCGGGATATCGATACGGGCCACCGGATCGGTGGCCAGCACCACGACAAGCGCACCCGACGGCGCCAGGTCGAGGGCCTTTTCGGCCTTGAGGACCGGAAGCGGGCATTTGAGCCCGCGGGCATCGACAAGGGTGTGGGGCATGGGCGGCGGCGAGCCTTATTGGAACGAACGGCCGGCCCGATGAACCCCCCCGGGCCGGCCGCCCACTTATCCTCGAAACGCTCTATTGCGCAAGCGGCGCGTAGAAGGTGCCTTCCACCTCGAATATGTCGTCCTGGTTGAGCCGGTCCACCTCGATGATGCTGCGCGGCGGATAGGGGCCGTCGCCCCACAGTTCCGCCTGCACGGTATTCACGATGGGGCGGAAGCGATACATGTCGGTGACGAAGACGATGATGCGCACTGCGTCCTGCAAGGTGGCGCCTTCGGATTCGGCGATCAGCTTCATGTTCTCGAAGGCCTGGCGGATGCGCGCCTCGTCGCCCTCGACCAGCGTATTGGTGGCCGGATCGATGCCGCGCATGCCGGCGACGAAGACGAAATCCCCCGCCCGCGTGCCCAGCGACCAGGTGCCGGTGGTCTGGATGGCGCCCTCGGGCGTCAGGACCCGCACGCCATTGGGCGAGGCGTCCTGCGCGAAAGAAGCCGATGCGAATGTGGTTAACAGCGCGGCCGTAATGGCCAAGAATCGATTCATAACATTCCTCCTAAAGTCAGAATCGGTGTGGAGCCTTTTCTCCCGCTCCAAGTCTTTACTGTCACGTTCCCTAAAAACGGAAACACTTTACAACAAACCAGCCGGCACGCATGAGGTGCCGGCTCCAGGTTTTACTTGTACGGGATGGATTGAAGGCCGCGGCTCTACCGGAGGTCAACGCGCCTTAACAGTATTTCATGATGTGAAATTGACGGCCGCTCGGGCCGGTTGCCCGGCCCGTGGCGAAGGGTCAGCGGCCCAGCAGCATCACCCAATGGGTGCCATAGGCCGAATTGGGATCGAACACGGCGGCAAAGCCGACCCGGCTGGCATTGGAAAGCGCCATGACATCGGCATCGACGGGGCTGTTGCGCCAGCCCGAGAAGGTTTCGGCGAAATTGGTGTAGCCGGCGCTGAGCCGCATGGCCGCCGCGCCCGAGGGCTGGGCCGGCGGGGTGCCGGCCTGCGCATATTGGCGCGCCACCTGTTCGGCCGCGCTCTCCAGCCCCGCATCGGCGGACAGCGGCCCCACCCCGCGCAGGGCGCGGTACTGGTTGACGATCTGCAGGGCCGAGGCGCGGTCCATGCGGGCGCCGGGGCTATTGACCTCGGCCACCAGCCCCGGCGCGAGACCGCCTCCGGCACCCGGCGACATGCCGCTACAGGCGGCGAGCGTGGCCAGCGCGGCCAAGGCGAGGGCGAGCGGAGCGAAACGGCGGACGAAGCGGGTCATGGGCGGCCTTTGGCGTCTGGGGACATGGCTTTCCCTCAAACCGCAAAAAAGCCGCCAAAATGCGGCGCTTTTCCTACCGGCGCGTTAACCATAAAGCCAATCTCCTGTGAACCGGGCAACCGCTTGCGCTTTCCTTCGTTAACCAAACCTTGCCAACTGGCATAAGGATTGCGGCGTAGAGGCCAGAAGGCGGCCGATCCGTCCCGAAACGGGACAGGGCGTGCCAGGCTGAAACGGAAGCGGGCCATGAACGGGACAAAGGACGCAAAGCGGATCGTTACGGGACACCGCCTGCCGGTGAGCCTTCCCCTGCCGCGCCCGGTCCCGGCGGTGGCGCGCCCCCCCGCCCCCTTCCTCGCCCAATTACTCGCCACCGCCCCGATGCGGCCGGCGGCCGGCGGGGCCATGGCCGACAGCGCCTATCGCCACGCGGAAGGCAGCGACGCCAAGCGCATGCCCATGGGCTATCGCAAGACGCTGACGGTTTAGAGGGTATGCCGCTGCGTTAATGGGAACCTATTGCCCGCTGCCGAACTGCACGTCGCGGGCCGCGGCGCGAATCGAGACCGTGAAGCCGGCGATGAGATCGATCAGCGCCATCAGCATCAGGATGAAAAAGGCGCTGGTCGCGGCATAGGGCACCAGAAGGAATTCGACGAGGCAGACGACGAACACCACCGTCGACAGCATGTGATCAACCACCGAGGCATTGCCGAAACGGGTCGATTTGAGGATTTCCCCGAACAGCAGCACCAGCGACAGCGCCACGAACAGATCGGCGGCGCTGATCAGCCAGATGCCGCCCGACACCACGGTGATGGTGAACAGCGGCGCCGCCCAATCGGCCGCTGTGCCATAGCCGAACAGCGCCATGAGATTATAGACCACAAGCGGCAGGGCCAGGAGCGGCGGAACGAACATCGAGGCAGTCCGGGGCTGGGGCGGGAACATGGGACGACAGTGCCGCATCGCGGCGCGCTTGGCGAGAGGCATTTTTTTTGCTGAGGGGGTTCGGCGCGGGCGCGGGGGAGCAGGCCGGCGCGGCAATTCCGGCGTCTGTTACCTTGGCCCACCCCCACCCTCGATCCCTCCCCCTTGCGGGGGATTGTTCATGTTGGACTCGCGAGTTGCTTTCGCGCGAGGAAGATGTCGAGAGTGATGTGGAGCATTTCGAGT
>NZ_QQNH01000053.1 GCF_003345525.1 Pelagibacterium lacus | reverse complement strand
CCGGCGCTCGATACCCCCAACATCAAGTGGCCTGGTTTTGCGCCGCCCAATGGCCGACTTTTACCCCGCCGTTGACATCCGATCGTGGGCACGCTCCAGCCATGGGCAGGGTCAGGATAGGCATTGAGCCTCAGTCCCTCGTGCTCCTTGATGAGCGCGAGGGTCGCACTGTGTACGGCCATATCGGCCTCCTTTGTGATAGTGAGAGAATGCCGTTGGGCCCGCCTCAAATACGGCGAAATCGTGTTGGTTTTTGGTCTTAAAGGGAGCTGTAACAAGTCGCGATAGGAACCTTGCCATGTGATTCACGAATTCCGTGACCATTGGCAATATGTCTAGTTTGAAGTACGGATTTTTACTCTCGTGCAAATCCGATTGATGTCGCTAAAATAGCCACCAACTTGAGGGAGGGCTGATTTTGCGAATCTATCCATTTTCCGGCGACAACGCCTCGGCGACCTTCGAAACAGAAGGCGTTTACCGCGCAGCGCATAATCGAGATCAGACCGTGCTGATTGTCTCGGATATCGATGAAGATACATCCGCGCTGGCAACCCTTTTCCGTCTTGAGGGCTTCCGCGTCATCACATGCACCGATAACGTTCAGGCGCTTGCAGCACTGGGACGCATCTCCGTCACGGTACTGATTGCAAACCTGGAAGCGGCTGCCTCACAGTCATTGCTAGTGAAAGCGCGTGAGCGCCACATGGGCATTGGCGTGTTTATCATTGCCAGAGGCCACGACCTCGACCAGGCTGTCGATGCTATGCGTGCAGGCGCATATGATGTACTCAAGAAGCCGATTAACCCCGAGCGTTTGATCGGAAACGTTCGCGACATGATGCGGCGCAATACCCATATTCTGCCCCCTGTCCAGGGCCAACGTGAAGTGGTTCTGAGGGGCTTCACGAGGCTCACACCACGCGAGCGGGAAGTGCTCGAACTACTGGTGAATGGCAAGTCCAACAAAGAGACGGGCCTTGCGCTGGGAATTTCTGCTCGCACCGTCGAAGTTCATCGAGCACGCGTCATGGAAAAGTTGGGAGCACGAAATACTGCTGATCTTATGCGCATTGTTCTCACGTCCTGATTGACGACACCAATAGTTTGCTTCACAAAGCCGGCGACCTTTGGGGAGGTTGCCGGTGGGACAAAAGAAAGTGAGCGACATTCCGGGCGATCTCGATGAGATCGACCGTAAGGTACGGGTGCTCAAACTGTCGGACGCTGAACTCGCCCAAGCCCGAAGCGCGTTAAGTGCTGTAATTTTTGAGACGTCAGACTACTGGCTCAAGGTGATCGACGACGAGCTTTTACGGCGAGAATTGTTCCCCTGCCTGTAAAGCCTGGGCCCTTGGTGCCCGATGGTAGGGCCCCCTACTTCTCTAGAGCCGCCTGCCCGCCCCCCGGCCAGGCGGCTCGTCTCTCTCAAAGGCTGGATAGTCCCTGCCCGATCCGGCATAGTCCGAGCGCGGATGTTGGCCATGAACGTCCGTAGAGCCGCTCGCCAGCCTCCAATCTGCGGGCGGCTCATCCCTGTTTGCAGTGGAACACCACACACCGACCCGACATTATCAACGGGCGGACGATGGGCGTCCGTAGAGCCGCCCGCCTGTCTCCCACAAACTACGGGCGGCTCGCTCATCTATCTGGCGGAGAATGGAATGTTGCGTCATCATTGAGAAACGGATGGTGGTCATGACATCCGTAGAGTCGCCTGCTGCGGGGGCTCCAGCAGGCGGCTTGCCTCTACGACATGAGGTTCACCGTCTTCACGTTCGAGAGCCCCGACTGCCCGCTGTACAACGATCCAGCCAGGCTCCGACCAATCGCCGAGAAATAGCTCGGCTGGGGGAATTCACCGGTCGAAGCGTCGAACCGGACGCCATTGTTGCCACCCACGAAGGACATGTTCGGCATCATCAGGTCGCGAACGTCGTACCCATCACGGAAGAACAGATGCACGTGGTTCCCGGTCGTGTTGGCCATCTCCGATTGGTATCCGGTGATTATGTTCGTGTTGAACGACTGCGGCTGGATGCCATCGCCGTTCCACTGCGAGATGTGCATCCCATGCCGCTGTGGATTGATCGAGGACACGCCGTCCAGATGCCCGTTGGTCAGCCCGGAGAGATAGAAGCTGTCCAGGGCACTGACCGAAAGGTCACGGTTCATAGCCGTGAGCCCGCTTGCCTGGAGGCGGTCGATCCCTTGGAGCATGAACCCGAAATCGTTGAAGGCCAGCCCATCGCCGTCGTCGCCGCTATCGATGCAGCGAATGTTGCCAAGAGAGATGTCCTTGGTCGTCACGCCGACCGAGCCGGTCCAAATCTTGAACCCGCACTGCCCGCTCCTCTGGCAGAGCAGATCACTCACAAAGATGCGCTCGCATCCCGTCGGGCCGCCCATGCGGAAGCCATGCTCGGGAGCATCGAAGATGCCTCCACTGCTGAGCCATCCGTCGGTGCACGCTCCCATGAGGATGCCGTTCTGGCCGGGATCCGGGGTGCCGTTGGGACTGCGAGACCGAATATCGTAGTGCTTGATCCAGAACTCTGAGATGGAACGGAGATGGAGCCCGCGCATGTAATGCCGAATGTCGACGGACTCCAGACGGAGTTCGTAGCGGCGGACCGCGTCCGTTCCCAAGCTCGCTGCCTGGTCGAACCGGTGCGCCCTCATCTCGTGGAGCTTGACGCGATCTCCGTCCACATGGATCGCCTGATGCAGATCGCTCCCCCGATTGTTCTGCTGCTCCTGGGCAATGACCTCGAAACCACCCTCGGTATCACTGGCAACCTTGATGCCTCGGTAGATCGTGACCCCCTCTGGAATGTCGAGCGCCAGTAGGTCGCCGCGAAAGCCGTCGCTCAAGGCAATCGCCGTCGCGTTGTTGGGAGTGTTCGTCATCTTCCGAAACCGCCCGCCCTCAAGGAACAGACTGACGTCAGACGGCAGGGTGAACGGGGTGTTGAAATGCCAAGTCCTTCCGCGACGCCCGCGATAGGTCTTGCCGGGATTGGCCACCATGAACGATACCAGAGCAGCGATCCCCGCATCGTTGTTCGTGTCGCCATCCCCAACGAGCCAGTCGTCGAGGTCGACGACATCTCCGAATCGCTGGGCAGGTGAGAACGGCGGTGCAAAATTAGTCCACGGTAGCGGCTGGATTGTCCTGCTGCGGGCGGCTTAAAAGTCGTCCACCTAT
>NZ_QQNH01000052.1 GCF_003345525.1 Pelagibacterium lacus | reverse complement strand
ATAGGTGGACGACTTTTAAGCCGCCCGCAGCAGGACAATCCAGCCGCTACCGTGGACTAATTTTGCACCGCCGTTCTCAGGCAGATGCGTCCGCTTGCCCAAAATTGGGTTGACGGCAAGCCGTTCTCGTTCATCGACTGGCTCGAAGACCGTCCGGGACAGCCGTCCGTTGTCATCGTGCAGCGCTCGGGAAAACACTCGGACCTTTCGGCCGGCTGGATCGGGGCCATTGTCGATGCTATCGCCGCGCACGCCAGCGACGAGCAGTTTCCCAATTCCCAACGTCGGCGCATTTTCCTGTGCCTCGATGAACTGGCTGCCCTCAAGCGCCTGCGTAGCCTGCCCGACCTTTTGGACGTCGGCCGAAACAAAGGCGTAGGTGTTATAGCGGCGCTTCAGGAGGTCGAGCAATTGCAGTCCATCTACGGTGCCGACACAGCAACCAGCCTGCTCAAACGCTTCCGCACCAAGATCGTCTGCCAGCAAAACCAGGATGCGGCAACCGACGAATTGACCAGGACGCTTATCGGCATGCGCACTGTTCGCATCGAACAGACTAGCGAAACCACCACCAAGGGCAAGGACGGTGTTTCAACCTCAATCGCCAGGACGAAACAGGAAAAGGAGGTTCCGGTCGTTCGTGGAGAGCGCCTCGCCTACGATCTCGGTGTTTTCGACAACAAGGTGCGGGCGCTGATCGTCGGTCTCGGCAACATTGTCGAAATCGATTGGCCAATGACCATCTGGCCAAAGCGCCATCGTCCCGACAAAGAGAGCAAATCGACACCCCAATAGCTTTGTTCCTGAAATGACCAGGGCAATCGTGCCGTAATTGAAGGGCCTCTCCAACGGAGGCCCTTTTTCATGGTCGCCAGCTTCGCTGTCATAAAATCCACTGGCTACTACACCCGCGAGGCGGCCGCTGCCGCCTATTATACGGCCGGCGAAGCCACGGGTACATGGCTGCGCGGGCATGAAGCGCTCGGCGTCGCGGCAGGACAAACCGTTAGCGCCGAAGACTTCGACCGCATCTGCGCGGGCATAGACGCCGCCGGCAACCTTCTGGTCAAGGGTGCTTCCCAACCCCGCATGCTGGGTGTCGACATTACTCTGTCCTCGCCCAAGTCGATCTCTTCGGATTTTGCCATCGGGGACGCCGAAACGCGCCGCGTGATAGCCGAAGCCGAACGCATTGCCATCGAGGCCACCCTGCGCCTGGTCGAGAGTGAAATTCCGCTCGCGCGGCGCGGTCACGGCGGCACGAAGCGCGAGCATGCCAAATTCGTGGTTGCCGTCTTCACCCACTCCGAATCTCGCCCCGAAGAACATGCCGATGGCACAGTCATGCCCTCGCCGCAGAGGCACCATCACGTCTGCTTTCCGTCCATCTGCCAACGTCCTGACGGGAGTTGGGGCGCGATCGATTCAGTCTTTTTGCGCAAATGGAAAAAGACCCTCGGCGCGATCTACAGATTGCAGCTCGCGACAGCCCTGCAAGAGCGTGGTTTTGCCATCGAGCGCGCCGACGACGACTGGCGGTGGGAAATCGCCGGGGTACCAGCAGAGGTCTGCAAATTTTTCAGTGCACGGCGCGCCAGCCTTGAGGAAGAACTGGCCGCAGCTGGCCTGACCTCGACGGCTGCTCCAGCCCTGGCGGCAGCCATCAATCTGGCCGAGCGCCGGCCCAAGATAGATTTGAGTAGCGAGGATCTGACGCGGCGCTGGCATCAGGCCGTGCGCGATCTCGGCTTCGAGCCTGAGGAGATCGTCGCCAACGTTCGCAATGCCGGCCGTGACGCCGAACTCGGCATGGAGGCTTGCGATTCGTCCCGGCGCGAACGCGTCGAGGCCATTCCGTACGATCTGACCGAACATTCGGCGACCTTTTCGCGCCGCGAGGTGATCGAGAAAACTGCCAACGCTTTGGTTGGCACCCTGGCCTCGATGCAGGACGCTCTCGCGGCAACCGATGGATTGGTTAAAGGTGGACAGGTCGTCGAGCTCGCCGAAACGCGCGACGGCCCCATCTATTCAACCCCGAGCATGGTGGCAGCCGAACGCGCGCTTGCCGAACTGGTCGTCCGCGCCACGGCCACACGTGTTGTCGGCCCCGCCAAACTAGTGGTCGACCGGCTTCTCGCCGAGGGCCGCCTCAATGCCGAACAGGAAAAGGTCGTCCGTGCCGCCACGGGGGGCACGGGCTTAACTCTGGTTCAGGGCGGCGCAGGCACCGGCAAGTCCACGACCCTCAATGCGGTGAGCTCCGCCTGGCAGGCGAAGGGCTACACCGTCCTCGGGGCCGCGATTGCGTGGCGCGCGGCCAACACTCTGGCGACCGATCTCGGGATCGAAGCTCGGGCCATCGATGCCTGGCTCTCGTCCCTCGAGCACGGCAATAAACCGTTCGACGCCAAGACCTGCCTCATTGTCGAGGAGGGCGGGCTCCAGGCCACGCGGCAGGCGCTGCGCTTGCTCCAGGCCGTCGAGCAGGCCGGTGCCATCACCATCATCGTCGGCGATGAGAACCAGCTCCAGCCGGTGGGCGCCGGTCACGCCATGCGGCTGATCCGCGAGACGGTCGGAGCAATCCAGATCGAAACCGTGGTGCGCCAGAAAGAGGCCTGGGCACGTAAAGCGCCGGGCGCGTTCGCGCGCGGCAAGGCGCGCCAGGCGCTTGATGCATTCGTCGAGCACGGTCAGTTCCATGTGCATGATGGGCCCCGCGCGACTGTCGAGGCCATCGCGGATCGCTGGCAGCAGATTGGGGACTCCTCCAGGGAGAACCTCACCCTCGTCGTGGCCAAGACCAACGCAGAGGTCCGTGCATTGTCGGCGGCCATCCGCAACCGGTTGCGGGATCATGACGCCATCGTCGGTCCCGATACCGCCCTCGAAGCGGCCGACGCTTCGGGAAACCGCCATACCCTGCGCCTCGCTGCTGGCGACCGAATCCGGTTCTTGCGCCGCAATGACGAACTCGACGTCGTCAATGGGACTCAAGCCCGCGTCCTCGAGATCGGCACCAAGCCCGATGGCACGCTCGAGATCGAGGCTGAGAAAGATGGAGAGCGGTTCACCTTCTCTCCCGCCGATGTCGCAGATGCAAGGGGCCGCGCCCGTCTGGCCCACGCGTATGCCTCGACAATTTTCCAAAGCCAAGGCATGACCGTCGACCATGCTCTGGTATTGGTGTCGGACCGCTTCGACCGACATGACACCTATGTCGCCAGCAGCAGGGCACGGGAAAAGACCGAGTTCTTTCTCGACGGCGCAACGCTCGACAAAGAACTTGAACAGTCCGGATTGCAGGCAGCCGAAGCTGACCGGGCTGAAGCCCGATTGGCCCATCTGGCAACCAAACTTGCACGTCGCAGCCTCAAGACCAACGCCCTCGATGTCATAGCAGAGAAGCAGCGCGTCGCCGCACAGCGTCGGGAGCTTGCCCATGAGCTCTAAACGCAAAGCAACGGGCAGCAAAGCCAATGGGAAATTCCCTGAGCTGCCGCGCACCGTGGAACGTTGCGAACGCTACCTTGATCGGATGGCTCTGGTCCTTGAGCGCGCCGGCGACAATGCGTCGGCCTTCCTGCCGATCGTGCGCCGCCTCGAACGCGAGCTTGCCGAGGCGAAAGCCGAGCAAGAAAT
>NZ_QQNH01000051.1 GCF_003345525.1 Pelagibacterium lacus | reverse complement strand
CCGGCGCTCGATACCCCCAACATCAAGTGGCCTGGTTTTGCGCCGCCCAATGGCCGACTTTTACCCCGCCGTTGACACCTATGTGTGATCGAGGGGAATTTGGAAGACGCGTTTGGTTTGGCGGAGCGGCTTAGGACGACACTCGCTGCTGAGCCCGTCCATGCCGGGTCGGCCCGTCTGACGATTACTGCCAGCTTCGGGATTGCTGGGTTTGACTCACGCGATAATTTTTGGGACGCGGTAAAAAATGCCGACGCCCAACTGTACGCCGCAAAGCGCGCGGGCAAGAACGTGGTCGCCCTCAAGGGGGAGACGCCAGGGCCGGCGCGCCTCCCGGAGTGCAGGTTTCCCGCCACTGCGCACACGTCCCGAGCCTTTAAGCTGCGGCCTCCCGGATAAGCTCGAGGCTGCGCAGGCGCTTTTGCGGATCGTACATATCGGACACGATCATCAGTTCATCGGCCTCTGTGCGCGCGATGATCTGCTGCAGGCGGCGGCGGACGGTGTCCTTGCTGCCGATGACGCTGAACTCCAGCATCTGGCCGGCCTGCGCCTTTTCCATCGGGGTCCAATAGGTCTCGATATCGGCGATCGGTGGCTGCATGAGCCGGCGCTGTCCGCGGAAGATGTCCGCGAACGACATTTGCTGGGACGTGGCCAGGAAACGCGCCTCCTCGTCGGTCTCGGCGGCAATCACGTTGACGCCGACCAGCGCGTAGGGCGTTCCGGCCTGTTCGGAGGGCTTGAACCGGTCGCGATAGACGGCCAGGGCCTGGTCGAGCGCCTGGGGTGCGAAATGGGACGCAAAGCCATAGGGAAGGCCCAGTTCAGCGGCCAAATGCGCCCCGAACAGGCTTGATCCGAGAATCCACAGCGGCACATTGCTACCCGAGCCCGGAACGGCTTCAATCCGTTGATTGGGCACGGCCGGCGCGAGAAAAGCCTGCAACTCCATCACGTCCTGGGGGAAGTTTTCGGCATTGGCCGGATCGCGCCGCAGGGCGCGCAATGTCATCTGGTCTGTGCCCGGGGCGCGTCCGAGGCCAAGATCGATGCGGCCCGGAAACAGCGTCTCCAGGGTTCCGAACTGTTCGGCGATCACATAGGGCGCGTGATTGGGCAGCATGATGCCGCCGGCGCCGACGCGGATCGTCTTGGTTCCGGCAGCGATATGGGCGATCACCAGAGAGGTGGCCGCCGTCGTGACGCCGGCCATGTTGTGATGCTCGGCAACCCAGATGCGGCGATACCCCAGATTTTCGGCGTGCTGACCAAGCGCGCGTGCCTCATCCAGCGCTGTGCGCCGGTCGCCGCCTTCACGCACACGACCCAGTTCGAGAATAGAAAGTGGAATCACCCTGAAATGCCTTGGCTGGAACAAATGTCTGCTCCCATCGCAGGCGAAAGGGAGCGTCGTATCTCGTCCAGATAGGTGTGTTTCCGCACCGGTTCAACCGGGCGGCCGATTGCGGTAGATGGCGGCCCGCATAAGCGGGCATCGGGATGGCATAATCTGTATCCTACCCGAACGTCTTGGGCTTCAGGCCGGCCGGACCGGGGACCAGAAGCTCGCCGCGAAATCGAAAGGAACGGCCGTGCCTATTTTATCTCTGATAGAGCTCTTTGCCGTACCAGCTTTTCGCAGCATATTGATTTCATTAAAATAATTGGCGCGCCCGTGAAGATGAAACTGGGCACCGTTATGTTATTGTAGGTGCTATATAATTCTTGATGCTCTTTGTGCTGGACGATGCAAATTCGCCTAATCGTCACGGTGCCGGAGTTTCGGCCCGGGATCAGTTTTGGGATATAGTATCCTTGTCTTTTAAACGACGGCTGTTGGGGGGTATTGATGTGTCAGTCTATCCCATAATTGCCGTTGCGGTTTTGGTAGACCTCGCGGTTGCGTCGGCGGCTTTCTTTCGACCCGATCGTGTGTTCCTGCGCAGCGCCATCGCCGCAATGTGCACCTTGGCTCTACTCTATGTAGCCGCATACACCATTGGCCGCTTCTTGGCGAAGGGCTGGGATGGAGGTCGCTTTTATCCTGTATGTTCTTTCGACTGCTATCCTGCTTGCTGCGATCTCCGCTTCCATGGGCGCGGCGGCCCGATATGTCTGGATGGCCATGAGGGGTAGCGCGGACATCTATCGATCGAGCAAACGAAAACAGGGAGGATGATTGGACAATTTCGTTCTTTTGGGAGCAGGCACCTGGCTTGTGCTCCAGATACTGGCTTTAGTTCTGATGCGGGGCGCATGGCGAAGGACGGCTTGGGTGTCGGCTGCTATGATGGGCCTCGCAGCGATCGTAGCCGCGCTCGGCGCGCTTGCCGGCTCCAATCTCGCGCCGATCTGGGTGGTTTTTGCTTTGCCCGTATGTCTGGCATGGATCGTTATGCTCTGGATCATACTGGGGATAACCCGGCTCATCACCAGATAGGCGGCAAGGCGGGCGAAGAGTAGTTCGCCTCCCCAACGCGGTCGTATGCGAGCCACGTCGCGTATTTGTGGCAACGGATGTTGGCAGGGGCTACGATCTTTCTCGCTTCACCTTCGACGCGGAAATGTGGCCAACCGGCATCAAACAAGGAGACGACGTGAAGACCCTATTTAATCTCGATCGCTCGATCGTTCTGACGACGTTCACCGGTATCGGGATGCTACTGGCCATTTTCGCGCTCTGGCCGCTGCAAGGAGAAGCCGCCGGTCTCGTTTCGGTGGTGGGACTTGCTCTTGTCTATCTGGCAGGCGGTCTGCCCGCCGGTTGGCGGGCTGTGCTCACTTTGTGGGAGGAGCGCATCCTCGACATAGACCTGCTCATGGTCGTTGCCGCTATCGCGGCGGCGGCGGTCGGCGCTCCGTTCGAAGGGGCTGTGCTGCTAACGCTGTTCAGTATTTCGACCACACTGGAGGAGCGCGCGCTCGGCCGCGCCCGCCGAGCTATCGAGGCGCTGATGGCGCTGCGCCCGGAAACGGCGCTGCGCAGAGGTCCGGACGGGTCGGTTTCGGAGGTTCCTGCCACCGATCTGAAGGTGGACGACATAGTAATACTGCGTCCTGGTGCGCGCGTGCCCGCCGACGCAGTGATCGCCAGCGGTCGCGGTTCTCTTGATGAGGCGAACATCACCGGCGAATCCATGCCAGTCGCCAAAGAGCCCGGCGCGCAGATTTTCGAGGCCACGGTCAACATAGATGGCGTGCTGGAAGCAGCCGTGACCAAAACCGTCGAGGAAAGCACGGTCGCGCGGATGATTGCGCTGGTTACCGAGGCACAGGCAGCCAAAGCTCCTTCTGAGCGGTTCAGCGCTTGGTTCGGTCAACGCTACACTATTGCGGTGATGGTGGGCGCATTCCTTGCCTTCGCCGCTTTCTATTGGCTGGGCCGTGAGTGGGAGGAAGCACTTTATCGTGCCGCGACGCTGCTGGTGGCGGCAAGCCCCTGCGCCATCGTCATCTCTGTGCCCGCTGCCATTTTGTCGGCGCTGTCGGCGGCCGCGCGCGGTGGTGTGCTGTTCAAGGGGGGAGCCGCCCTCGAAACGCTGGCAGCGGTTGATACTTTCGCTTTTGACAAGACCGGGACCCTGACCACCGGCAAGGCGTCCGTCACGCAGGTTGTCGCGCTCGATGGCAACGAACAGACTTTCCTGTCGCTGCTTGCCGGTCTGGAAGCTCAATCGGAGCATCACAGCGCCACAGCCATCCGGCAAGAGGCTGTCGTGCGCGGTGTTGCTCCGGTGGAGGTCAGTAATGTCGCCACGAGGCCGAGCGCGGGCATTGTCGGCAGTGATAGCGAAGGTCTTCTATGGGCGGGCAATCCACGCCTTGCCGAGCAGATGGGGGTATCCATCGACCATCCGGCGCTGCGGGCACTGGCGGCGGAAGCCCAGACGGTCATCTATTTGGGTCGCGATTCCAGCGTGCTGGGCGCGGTCACCGTAGCCGATACAGCGCGCGCAACCTCAAAGCCTGCGCTTGCGACACTGCGCGAAGGTGGGGTGGAGAGGATCGTCATGATGACTGGCGATCGGCTCCCCGTCGCTCTGCGGATCGGCACGGAACTCGGGCTGAAACGCGAGGAAATCCACGCCGATATGCTACCGGAAGACAAGGTCCGGATGGTTGGCGAATTGGCAGCGGGCGGCAAGGTGACGTTTGTTGGCGATGGCGTCAATGATGCCGCAGCACTCGCCCGCGCCGATGTGGGGATCGCCATGGGCGCGGCGGGATCGGACGTCGCGCTTCAAGCGGCCGATGTGGCGCTGCTCTCGGAAGACATGGGGCGGCTTGCTGATGCTCATAGGCTTTCCCGCAGGACGGCGACGGTCATCCGGCAGAACCTGACCTTCGCCATGGGTGCCATGGCGATACTGGTCATCGGCGGCCTGTTTTTCGAACTGCCCCTGCCGCTGGCGGTCATCGGCCACGAAGGGGGAACAGTGCTGGTAGTGCTGAATGGATTGCGGCTGCTCAGAGACCCCATTCGCGCCAGAGAGGCAAAGCCGACACCCGCTGCCCAAGGATCTAGCGATTTGGTCATGGGGCAGCCGCCGCAGCGCCAACCCTATCGCAGGAAGGTGGCGCGGCGCGCAGCTTGATATGGCCATGGCTCCGCGCGTTCCAAGAGGATGCCGAACCCGCGATCGTTCGACCGCACCTCCAAGAAGAGAACGAGCTTGGAAAAACCAAACGCGAAAAGGCTTGATCCCAGAATGGCAATCTGGGTAAAATGCTTGTCTTTTCAATGGAAGAAATAGAAATTTTTTAGAGAGGAATTATAAATATGGATTTGCCAGTCGATATACTGCATTGGTCTTTATCCATATTGCCGGTCATCGTGCTTGCTTTCCTGCTTATTCAGTTGCGCTGGACTGCGCAGCAGGCTGGCGCTTTCGGAATCTTTGTGGCCGCAGCGATCGCGCTTTTTGCCTTCAGGACGCCGTTCGACACCCTCGCCGTCGCAGGTGCGAAGGGGATATGGGACGCGATCTTTATTTTGCTGGTCATATGGCCCGCACTGCTCCTCTACCAGATCATGGACAAGTCGGGCGGCTATGAAGCGATGCGTCAAGGCATTACCCGCTTGAGCAAGAATGAATTGTTCATCGTCGTCGCGCTCGGGTGGGTCTTTACATCCTTCCTGCAAGGGATCGACGGGTTTGGCACGCCGATCGCGATCGTTGCCCCGCTGCTGGTCGCCTTCGGACTCAAGCCGGTCTATGCTGTGGCTATCCCCATCATCGCGCACATTTGGGCTAAGTTTTACGGAACATTGTGTCAACGGCGGGGTAAAAGTCGGCCATTGGGCGGCGCAAAACCAGGCCACTTGATGTTGGGGGTATCGAGCGCCGG
>NZ_QQNH01000050.1 GCF_003345525.1 Pelagibacterium lacus | reverse complement strand
CGGCGCTCGATACCCCCAACATCAAGTGGCCTGGTTTTGCGCCGCCCAATGGCCGACTTTTACCCCGCCGTTGACAGTATCGACTTCCGCATCGGCGGCGACCGCGCCGTTTACGTCCCGGCGCACGACTATGTTCAGGTGCCGCCGCCGCAAGCCTATTTCGAGCCGATCAACTGGCACCGGACGGCCCTGCACGAGCTGGGGCACGCCACGGGCCACCGCTCTCGGCTCGACCGCGATCTCGCCGGTTCCTTCGGCACCAGGAAATACGCCTTCGAGGAGCTGGTCGCCGAGTTGAACGCGGCGTTCTGCTGCGCCTCGCTCGGCATCGCGCCGACCGTGCGCCATGCCGACTATATCGGCTCCTGGCTCGAGGTGCTGCGCGAGGACAACCGCGCCATCGTGCGGGCCGCCAGTCTCGCCAGCAAGGCAGCGGACTGGCTGCTCGGCCATCTGCCCGGCTGCGACGCGCACGAGGGCGATGCCGGCGCGGACGAGACGAACAGGAGGGCGGCATGATCCTCCTGACCGATGCGCAGCGCGCTCAGCTTCTCGCCAATGGCCGGCAACGCGACGTCGACCATATTCCCGTGGTCAAGCTCTTCAACCCGCTCGGCGAAGAGGTCTTGCTTGGGACCGAGCTGGAGGCAGACGGCGACACGCTTTATGGCCTCGTAGATCTCGGCGAGCCGTCTCCGTCTCGGCAGGTGCGCAATCTCCTGAACCCACCCAGGCCATGTCATCCATCCTGTCATGCAGCTATACGCCGCGCTATTCTCTGCCGACGAATGGCGGCATGTATCGGGACATCGAGAACGATGTACCGTCACGCCATGGCTCCAGCAGGTGTTTGGTTATGCTGAACCCCCGGGTCTGCTCGTCCGGATTTTCCCCGAACTCCGCGAGCAGGGTGCCTCAAACGAGTTGCCGGGATTGGTGGATTTTTACGACCATCCTAACGTGGAAACGGAGTGGTCAAGCCGCACCGCCATCGCCCCGGGGACACTTGTCATCTATCTGATGGCTCAACCGCCGGAAACGGCTTCGTCCTTACCTGCACCGATCGAACGGAGCTGCGAGCGCCGCGCTTGCGCAATCGTTTTCGCAGACATGTCTTCGGCACATGCCTTCGAAATTACGCACAGACAGATCCAGGAGGTCGCCAGGCGTTTCACGTCAACGGCGACGGCGCCGCTGAATATTCAGCCTGATGATGCGCCAGCGTCTACTCAGGTGGTACAGAATTGGACAGCTGCAAACTTTATGTCGATGACCGACGCAGTGAGCGTATTTCGGGCACTCAATCCGAGTAACGAGCGTGATGCCTGTGGAACGCTGCTCTGGGTGGATTCGAGCAATACGCCGCGCTCGGCCCGCTATCTGTGTATCGTTCACGTGGGGACTGAAAGCCGGGTGCCCAATCAATAGGGTGGTCGGTCTGGGTCGGCAAACAAGCGGAACATTATCCCCAGAGCTCCAGCTTTCGTCCTAACACCGGCACGCTGAATTTCGCGCTGATGCGAGCATTCTTCCTTCAAAAAACGGCTGACCATACTCGCTGGAGTTATTATTTGCTCTCAATATAGCGCTTCAGCCATGCCCGAGCTTCCTCGGTCGTTGAAAACGAACCAGCTCGCTCTGCCGCCCAAGCCGCATTTATAGCGCGTCCGACTTCGGGACCTGGCTCTCCCAGAACCTCTAGAACCTCTTTTCCTCCCATGAGCCTGATCCTCTTTTCCAAATAGTCTTTAAGCCAGGACAATCCGCAAATCGCCATGCCAACGGTCAGCGGGGGGACGTGAGCATTTTTCCCAGAACGCCGAATTTTTTCGAGAGGGGCGCTTTTAGCGGCCGAAGCATGAGGGTTTTCCCAACCATGCAACATCGGCAATAGGTGAGGGCCGCCGCGTACCGTGGCGGAGGACAGGACGACAAATCAGAGCATCAATGGCGAGATGAAGCTCTCATTTTCGTCAACGCTGGCGCCCCATACAGGAAAGCAGTAAGGGGTTTACCTGCACTGGAATCAATGTCGGGAAATGACGCAGTCGGGGTGGATTCCGGTCCGTCAGCTTCTGGACCGGATTATTGTGAAGCCGCCATAAGGATTTTCCTCTGGGGGAAGCAGTCCGATGATCCCTTTCAATGATTACCTGTTGTTCGAACAGCGGCGAACCAGAACCCGCCACAGAGCGTCAGCGAGCCTATGAAGATCGCGGCAAGCACCGCGCCGTAGCCGCTGCTCGCCTGCCAGATCATCGCGGCGGCAAGCGGTGCGGCCGCCTGCATGACGTTCATCGGTGCGACGAGCGATCCGTTCACCGCCCCGTAGGCTTCCCGGGAGACCATCTCGGGAACCGCGATTCCGCGGACGATCGTGATCATGCCGTTGGCAGCGCCATAGATGGCGGCGATCAAGGCGATAACTGCTACCTGTGGCGGCGCATATCCCCGGCGTCCGGAACGGTCGTCACGCGGCGCTCTGGCAACAGGCGCTGGCGGCAACTGGAACTACGGGCTTCTCGAACACGGCCGGGCGGAGGCCACGCTCCACGAGCTGGGCGGCGGCGGGCAGGCCGATGGGTCCGGCCCCGATGACAGCCACGGGAAGGTCAGGTGCAGGGATCGCGTCCATGTGGCTTTCCTTGTCTAGCGGGCGGGCTCGCAGGCGGTGTTGCGGCGAGGTTCGGGCGGGCATGCCCCATCCGCGCAGCATTCGTCGGCGAGGTATCCGATCAGGGACTGCATGGCGGGATAGTGCGCCCGGCAGATCAGCGTCGTCGCCTGCCGCTCCTGGGTAACGAGGCCTGCGTCGACGAGCTTCCTGAGGTGGTGCGAAAGCGTCGAGGCTGCGATCCCCAGCTTCTGCTGGACGCTGCCGACTGGCATTCCTTCGTCTCCGGCGCGGACCAGGACGCGATATAGCTGCAGGCGCGTCGGGTTACCGATCGCTTCCAGCTGGGATGCTGCTATTTCGAGTTTCATAGAAATATGATGACAGCGCCGGAGCGGGCGGTCAATCCAATTTCGATGATTGTCGAAATTCAGTCTGCTGTTCGTCAGATCGAACGCTGGTTCACGCGTTTCGACACTTCCTCCGCGCTTTCGACACGTTCGGAATAGCGGTCCGTCAGATAGCCAGCGCGGTCACGCAGGAGGAAGGTGAACTTCATGAGTTCCTCCATCACATCGACGATGCGGTTGTAGTAGGAGGACGGCTTCATGCAGCCTGACTCGTCGAACTCGGCGAAGGCCTTGGCGACCGAAGACTGGTTCGGGATGGTGAACATCCGCATCCAGCGGCCGAGCACCCGCAGCTGGTTGACTGCGTTGAAGCTCTGCGATCCGCCGCAGACCTGCATGACGGCAAGCGTCCGGCCCTGGGTCGGACGGACGCCTCCGAGGGAAAGCGGCAGCCAGTCGATCTGCGCTTTCATGATTCCCGTCATCGAGCCGTGACGCTCCGGCGAACACCAGACCTGCCCTTCTGACCAGAGCGACAGATCCCGAAGCTCCTTGACCTTCGGGTGGCCCGCCGAGGTGGAGTCCGGAAGCGGCAGGTCGGAGGGATTGAAGATACGCACGTCTGCGCCCAGCTTCCGCAGGATTCGCGCCGCCTCTTCCGTCGCCAGCCTGGAATAGGACCGCTCGCGCAAGGAACCGTAGAGCATCAGGATCCGCGGTGGATGGGTTGCGCGCGGCGCATCGAACAGCGCGGCCGGGTTGATCGGGTGAAACTGATCCCCGTCGATGTTCGGGAGGGTATCCAGCTGGCTTATGTCTTCGGACATAGGAAAACTCCAGTTGGGCCGCGACCTCCGCTGCGGCTAGTCTCGAACCATGTCGAAGCAGAGATCACGCCACGCGGGGCCGTTTTATTCGAAAATGGAAACAGCGTCAGCGCACGCGCCTGCCGGACGCGTCGATCACGATCTCGCCGTCGTCCTTGGTGAACGGCCCGATATCGGGACTGGGCAGGATATCCAGGACCGCCTCGGAAGGACGGCACAGCCTCGTGCCCTTGGGTGCGACCACGATCGGCCTGTTGATCAGGATCGGGTGCGCCAGCATGAAGTCCATCAGTTGGTCGTCGGTCCACTTCGGATCGCCGAGTTCGAGCTCCGCATAGGGCGTGCCCTTCTCGCGCAGTAACTCGCGCGGGCTGATCCCCATCGCCGCGATCAGCTCGACGAGCTTCCCCCGGGAGGGCGGCGTCTTCAGGTACTCAATCACCTCAGGCTGTTCGCCGGACTGGCGGATCATGGCGAGCGTATTGCGTGACGTGCCACAGGCGGGATTGTGGTAGATCGTGATCGTCATTCTGCGGGATCCTCGATTGCGGTCGGATCGACGGCGGAGCCCCGTTCGTACCAGTCCTTGCTGCGGTTCACGATCCAGACGACCGACAGCATCACGGGCACCTCGACCAGCACGCCGACGACGGTAGCAAGCGCCGCGCCGGAGTTCAGCCCGAACAGGGCGATCGCTGCCGCGACAGCCAGCTCAAAGAAATTCGACGCGCCGATCAGCGCCGAAGGGCCGGCTACGCAATGGCGCTCTCCCGTGACCCGGTTGAGCAGATAGGCGAGGCCGGAGTTGAAGTAGACCTGGATCAGGATCGGGACGGCAAGCAGTGCGATCACCATCGGCTGCGCGATGATTTGCTCGCCCTGGAAGCCGAACAGGAGCACGAGCGTTGCCAGAAGCGAAAGAAGGGAAACAGGCTGGAGCCTGGCCAGCAGCCGATCGAGGGAAGCTTGCCCGCCAGTAGCCAACAGCCACCGGCGGACGAACTGGGCCACGACGACCGGCAGCAGGATGTAGAGCACGACCGACAGGAGAAGCGTGTCCCATGGGACCGTGATCGCCGACAGGCCCAGCAGCAGGCCGACGATCGGCGCGAAGGCGATGATCATGATCGCGTCGTTCAAGGCGACCTGCGACAGCGTGAAGTTCGGCTCGCCGCGAGTCAGGTTCGACCAGACGAACACCATTGCGGTACACGGCGCCGCCGCCAGGATGATCAGGCCCGCGATGTAGGAATCAATCTGCGCTTCGGGGAGGTACGGTCGGAACAGCCAGCCAATGAACAGCCAGCCGAGCAGCGCCATCGAGAACGGCTTCACCGCCCAGTTGATGAACAGGGTGACCCCGATGCCTCGCCAGTATGTCCCGACCTGCGCGAGCGACGCGAAGTCGACGCGCAAAAGCATCGGCACGATCATCAGCCAGATCAGCACGGCGACCGGAAGGTTTACCTTGGCGACCTCGGCGCTGGCGATCACTCTGAAGAGGCCGGGCAGCATGTGCCCCAGCGCGATCCCGGCGACAATGCAGAGCGCCACCCACAGAGTGAGATATTTCTCGAAGAAGCCGATCCTCGCCGGAGCGGCATTCAGTACATGGTCGGTCATGGTGTGCCTGTCAGTTCATCCCGCCTTCGGCAGCTTCCGGCCGATTTCCTCCAGCCGCCGCTGCAGGGCGAGCCTGTCGAGGGATGCCATTGGCAGGCTGGTGAAGATGTCGATCCGGCTCTTGAGCATCCGGTAGGCTTCGGCGAACGCGAGGTGCTTCTCAGCGTCGGTGCCCTCCGCCGCGGCCGGGTCCGGAATTCCCCAGTGCGCGGTCATGGGCTGCCCCGGCCACACCGGACAGGACTCGTTTGCCGCATTGTCGCAGACGGTGAACACGAAGTGCATCTCTGGCGCGCCAGGCGCCGCGAACTCATCCCAGCTCTTGGAGCGGGCGAAGGAGGTGTCATGATTCAGGCTCTGGAGGAGCTGGACGGCAAAGGGGTGCACTTCGCCCTTGGGCTGGGAGCCTGCCGAAAACGCCCTGAAGCGCCCCTGCCCGATCCGGTTCAGGATGGCCTCGGCAAGGATGGATCGCGCCGAGTTGCCCGTGCACAGGAACAGCGCGTTGAATGGTTGATCGCTCATCGGAAAGCTTCTCCTAGCACTCGCAGGTGATGGCATCGATTACGGGACGGCACATCTCCGGGGAGCCGCTGCAGCAGTCTTCCATGAGGTAGGCCAGCAGGTCACGGAACCCCATCATGTCGGCGACGTAGCGCACGATACGGCCCTCCCGCTCCGTACGAACCAGGCCCGCGTGATGAAGGATCTTCAGATGCGCCGAAATGGTGTTCTGGACTGCGCCGAGCCTCGATGCGATTTCTCCCGCAGGCACGCCCTCCGCCCCGGCCTTGACCAGGAGGCGGAAGATATCGAGGCGGGTTTCCTGTCCGAGAGCTGCCAGCGCAGCCAACGAAAGTTTCTTGTCCATGTATCTAAGATTCCAGATATATAAGGCCTATAGCAGTCAGAACGGGCGCACGCAATCGGAAATGCGGGCGCTACGGTGTCAACGGCGGGGTAAAAGTCGGCCATTGGGCGGCGCAAAACCAGGCCACTTGATGTTGGGGGTATCGAGCGCCGG
>NZ_QQNH01000005.1 GCF_003345525.1 Pelagibacterium lacus | reverse complement strand
ACTCGAAATGCTCCACATCACTCTCGACATCTTCCTCGCGCGAAAGCAACTCGCGAGTCCAACATGAACAATCCCCCCTTGCGGGGAGGGGTTAGGGGTTAGGGGTGGGGGTGCGAGCGCAGCGAGCTCCCTTGCGACGCAGGCACTACCCTCGCCGTCATCCGTCAGTGCCGGAAATGCCGCATGCCGGTGAACACCATGGCAAGGCCGGCCTTGTCGGCGGCGGCGATCACCTCGTCGTCGCGCACCGAGCCGCCCGGCTGGATCACCGCCGTTGCCCCGGCCTCGACCAGCGCCTCGAGCCCGTCGGCAAAGGGGAAGAAGGCGTCCGACGCCACCACCGAGCCCTGGGTCAGCGCGCCCTCCAGGCCGGCCGCGCGGGCGGCGTCCTGGGATTTGCGGTGGGCGGTCCGCGCCGAATCCACCCGGCTCATCTGGCCCGCGCCGATCCCCACCGTCGCCCCGTCCCTGACATAGACGATGGCGTTGGACTTGACGTGCTTGGCCACTTTAGCGGCGACGAGGAGGTCGGCCATTTCCTGCTCGGTGGGCGCACGCCGGGTCACCACCTTGAGTTCGCAGTCCTCGGCATTGGCATTGTCGCGGGTCTGCACCAGCAATCCCCCGGCCACCGAGCGCACGGTCAGCCCCTCGGCCTTGGGATCGGGCAGGGCGTCGGTCACGAGGAGACGCAGGTTCTTCTTGGCCGCGACGATGTCGATGGCCTCCGGGCTGGCGCCGGGGGCGATGATCACTTCGGTGAACAGTTTGACGATTTCCCGCGCCGCATCGGCTTCCAGCGGTCGGTTGAGCGCCACGATGCCGCCAAAGGCCGAGACCGGATCGCACATCAGCGCCGCCTTGTAGGCGTCGAGGATGGTCGCGCCCTGTCCGACCCCGCACGGATTGGCGTGCTTGATGATCGCCACCGCTGCCGTCTTCGCCGGATCGAATTCGGCGACCAGCTCGAAGGCGGCGTCGGTGTCGTTGATATTGTTGAACGAGAGCTGCTTGCCCTGCAGCTGGGTCGCGGTGGCGACGCCGGGGCGGTTGGAGCCATCGGCATAAAAGGCCGCCCATTGGTGCGGGTTTTCGCCATAGCGCATGGTTTCGCGCAGGGTGCCGGCAAAGCTGCGCCAGGCGAGATCGGGGGTTTCGAGGGTTTTGGCGAACCAGCTGGACACCCCCGCGTCATAGGCGGCGGTGCGGCCATAGGCCTTGGCGGCGTATTTCTGCCGCGCGGGATAGGCGATCTCGCCGGTTTCTTTCAGGGCCGCGAGCACGTCGCCATAATCGGCGGGATCGACGATCACCGTCACGTCCCCATGGTTCTTGGCGGCGGCGCGGATCATGGCCGGGCCGCCGATATCGATATTCTCGATCACCTCGTCATATTCGGCGCCTTTGGCCACGGTCTGGGCGAAGGGATAGAGATTGACCACCAGCAGGTCGATGGGCGCGATGTCGTGGATGCGCATGGCCGAGCGGTGCGCCTCATTGGCGCGGATGCCCAGGAGGCCCCCATGCACCTTGGGGTGCAGGGTCTTCACCCGGCCGTCCATGATCTCGGGAAAGCCGGTGACCTCGGAAATATCGATCACCGGCAGGCCGGCATCGGTCAGCGCCTTGCGCGTGCCGCCGGTCGAGATGATCTCGACGCCGAGCCCGGCCAGCGCCGTGGCGAATTCGATGATGCCGGTCTTGTCGGAGACCGACAGCAACGCCCGTTTGATCTTGGTTGCGCCATGCACCATGAGACTGATCCTGCCATTCACATATCCGAGGGAGATTGGCGCGGCCTATCACGCTTTGCCCCGGGAGGAAACAGCGACAAAAGGTCAAATCGGCTGGGGCACAGTCCGGGCCGCTCCATTCACCCCTGGCTTTGCCGCGTGAACACCCAGGCGATGTCGGCGCCGTCGAAGGCGGGGCCGTGCAGGACGATCTGGCGCGTGCGGTTGAGCCCGAAATGGGCCGAGTGGCGCACGCTGTCGTCGATTTCGGCCGCCGCGCCCTCCCACAGAAAAGTCCACACCTCGCCATTGCGATAGACGAGGCGGATGAGGTCTTCCTCGGCGCTGCGCTCCACCACCACGCCGGGGGCGAGGTGGAAGCGGATCGAGAACGCGCCCTGCTGCTTCTTGCGCCCCGGCCCGGCGACGAAGCGGTCCTGGCCCACCAGCGTCTGGCCGCCCCCCATCAGGGTGAGGCGGCGGACGATGTCGAGTCCGTAGCGTTCGCCATAGGCGCCGGAGCGCAATTCGAGGGTGTTTTCCGCCGCATCGAACCCGATCGCGCCCGGCCTGGCGTTTTCGAGCGCCGCCTCGCGGCCCGGGCCCCGGCCGACGATGGTCGCGCTCGAGAGGTCGTCGATGGTGGGGGCGCTGTGGGCCGAGGTGTGGCGGAAGAGATCGCGGCTGTCGTCCAGCTGCGCGGGGGCCGGGCCGCAATTGCCCGCCACAAGGGTCGAGCCGCAGGCAAATTCGAAGGCGAGCGCGCTGGCATGGGCGTCGCGGGAGGCCTCGATGGGCGGCAACCGTCCGCCATCGGCCACCAGCTTGCCCGGCCCGTCGACCAGGACGCCATAGCCGCCGACCAGGCCCGAGCCGCTGCTCCTGATGCCCGATTGCGCGCCAATCGAGAGGACCAGCTCCACCGGCACCTGGCCGCAGCCATGGAAAAAGGCGGCTTCGCGCGTACCGAGCACCAGATGGTCGAGGGCCCGGTGCATGGCCTCCATGCGCTGGGCCAGCAAGGGGGCGAGGCGCCCATGGCGCTGGATCAGCGCCTGGTTGACCGGGATCAGCTCGACGAGGATCTGGATCTGGTGCAGCGGGTTGCGGGTGATGACCAGCCCGTCGCCGTCCACCGTGCGGGCGAGCAGCGCGGCGAGGTCGCCGACCAGGGCGTCGAGATCGCCGGCCGTCTCGGCCTCGCTCAGCGCCGCTCCGGCCAGCGCGATGGCGGCCATGATCCGCGCCATGGGGTCGGGGGACAGCCCGGCCCGGACCTTCAGCGAATGGAGCTGGATGGCCAGCGAACGGTTGAGCCGGCGCATCTGGTCGGGGCTGGCGCCATCGGTCAGCAGCGCATAGGCCTTGAGCCAGTTGAGCACGCGCCTCCCGGTGACGAAAACCCCCCAGATGTCCCGGTCGAACCGCTCGTGACGCGCCAGCCAGTCCCGCACCAGGGTGCGGGCGAAGGCGCGCTGGCCGGGATCGGTGACCCCGGCGAAATGGCGCAGCCAGCCAAAGCCGTTGAGTTCGAGCTGCCAGGCATCGGATTCATCGAGAAGGGCGAAGGGCGAGGTGCCGCCGGTCTCGACGGTTTCCCCGGCCAGGAGATATTTGCCCTCCATCATCTCCACCACCGTCTGGCTGTCGGCGGGGCGGAAATCGGCGAGTCGCGGGGCGAAGCGGGTGTCGGCGCTGCCCGACCAGGTCCAGGCGTTGAGCGGATGGGTGACGATGCGGTCGGCTACCGCCAACGCGCCCCGACGCATCCCGAAACTCAACCGACTCAACAAACGCATGGTCCAACACTGCTCGCACGAAGCCCAAGGGGTATCAAGAAAATGTTAACCACAGGGAAAGGCGAGGCGGAAGCTCAGGCCGACCGGAGCAGCCGCATGGCGAAGAACCCGTCAAGGCCACCCGCCACCCCGCCGGGCAGGTCGAGAGCCGGGGTGAGGCGCAGCGTGCCATCGGGCCGGAGCGGCGCCGTCCAGCCCTCCAGCTCGTCGCCGGCGATGGGGAGGAGGCGCGCGCCGGGCAGGGCGTCCAGCGCCCAGGCGCATTGCTCCTCGCCTTCGGCCGCTTCGAGCGAGCAGACGCAATAGACCAGCCGCCCGCCCGGCTTGAGCATGGCGTAGGCCCGCTCCAGCATGCGGCGCTGCATGCCCACGCGGCCGGCGATTCCCGCCTGGTCCCGGTGCCGCAGCACTTCGGGGTGGCGGCGGAAGGTGCCGGTGGCCGAGCAGGGGGCGTCGAGCAGGATGGCGTCGAAGGGTTGCGCGGGCGCAAAGGCGAGCGCGTCGCCCACCACCATTTCGGCGCCGAGCTGCAGGCGTTCGAGATTGGCCGCCACCCGCTGCATGCGCTCGGGCGAGATGTCAAGGGCGGTGACCTCGCCCCCGGCCGCGGCCAGTTGCGCCGTCTTGCCGCCCGGGGCGGCGCAGATGTCGAGCACACGCTCGCCGGGCTGGACCTGGAGCAGGCGGGCTGGGATGGCGGCGGATACGTCCTGCACCCACCATCGGCCCTCGGCAAAGCCGGGCAGGTCGGGAATGGCCGCCTCGCGCTCTTTAAGGCGCAGCGTGGGGCCGATGATCCGCTCGCCGCCGAGCGCAGTGGCAAGCGCCGCGTCGGGTTGCTTGAGGGTCAGGTCGAGGGGCGGCGTTTCGACAAGCCGCTCGGCGAAGCGCGCCACGGCCTCCTCCCCATGGGCGGCGGACCATTGGCTGGCCAGCCAGTCGGGGATCAGCAGGGCCGGCGGCAGGGCGGCGAAAGTTTCCGCCTGGCGCTGCACAGTGCGCAGGGCGCCATTGACCAGCCGGTCGAAGCGCCCGGCCCGCTTGTCGGCCCGTGCCGATTCGACGGCGAGGTTGAGGGCCGAATGGGCGGGGATGTCACCGAGATAGAGAAGCTGGGCGACCCCGATCCGCAGCACCGCCTCGAGAATGCCGGCCCGTTGCGGTACGCCCTTGGGAAGGACCGCCGAGAAGACGGCGTCGATCTGTCCGTGACGGCGCAGGGCGGTGGTCGCCAGCCGGTTGGCCAGCGCCCGATCGCGCGGATCGGGCAGCCGGTCGGGCCCTATGGGGGCGAAGGGCTTGCCGCCGAGGACTTTTTGCAGGTGAAAGGCGGCCTCGAGCCGGGGCTTGAGGCCGGGAAGAAATTTCGGCGGTGGCAAGGCGTGTCCTATCCCCAGGGTCCAGGTGACGAATCGTCCCCCTGCGGCCGGGGCCGCGTGCCGGGCGCGCGCCAGCTCTGGCCGGGCCGGGGAGTGGCTTCGATTGGGTTTACCCGTCCGCGCGGGGTTTGGCCACCGCCCCCGCCGGAAACCCGCATGCTCATCAGCGCCGCGATGCGGTTTTCGACATTGGGGTGGGTCGAGAACAGATTGTCCATGCGCGCGCCCGACAGCGGGTTGGAGATGTAGAGATGCGCCATGGCCGGGGCGCGCTCGGCGGGCATGTTGACCACGCGCTGTCCGGCGGCTGAAATCTTGCGCAGCGCCGAGGCCAGCGCCTGCGGATCGCCGCAGATCTCGGCTCCGTCCTTGTCGGCCTCGTATTCGTGCGTGCGGCTCACCGCCATCTGCACCAGCATGGCGGCGATGGGGGCGAGGATCACCATGGCGATCACGCCCACGAAACCGAGCGGATTGTTGTTCTCGCGCGAGCCGCCGAAGAACATGCCGAACTGGGCCAGCATGGAGATCGCGCCAGCCAGGGTCGCGGTGACCGTCATGGTCAGCGTGTCGCGATTCTTGATATGGGCCAGCTCATGGGCGATCACCGCCGCCACCTCGCCATTGTCGAGGGAGCGCAACAGGCCGGCGGAGACGGCGACGACGCCCTTGTCGGGGCTGCGGCCGGTGGCGAAGGCATTGGGCTGGTCCGTCTCGATCAGGTAGAGCCGGGGCATGGGCAGGCCGGCATTGGCGGCCAGCCGTTCGGTCATCCGGTACAGGTCGGGGGCCGAGCGCGGGTCGATCTCGCGCGCGCCCTGCATCGAAAGCACCATCTTGTCCGAGTTCCAATAGGCGAAGGCATTGGTCCCGAGGGCAAAGATGAAGGCGATGGTCATGCCGCCGGTGCCGCCGACAAGATAGCCCACGCCCATGAACAGCGCGGTCATCCCGGCCAGCAGAATGGTGGTTCGCAATGCGTTCATCATCAGGCGGGTGCTTTCCTCAAGCGGTTGTGGTGCTTATATGATGGGAACGCAAAACCCCGCCCACAAGAGACCGGTTCCCTAAACTTGTCGTCATGAAGGCCTGCCCATGAGCGAAAAAAAGCCCCTGAAACGCCCCGATCCTGAGACCGCCCGCCGGGCGCTGGCCGAAGCGAGGGCCCGACAGGCCGAGATCGACGCTCGCACCTCCAACGCGCCGCGCGAGGTCGATGGCCGTGGCGGGCTCGACCCCGCCCGCTATGGCGATTGGGAGATCAAGGGCATTTCATCGGACTTTTAGAGTGAGATCAGGAAAAGTTGCAGACTTTTCCGGTTCGATCTCGCGACAAAACAAAGATTCTAGGGCTCGACCCCGCCCATCCTGCAGATTATGGCCCATTCGGCGTCGCTCACCGACTGCACCGAGAGCCGCGAATTGTTGACCAGCACCATGGCTTCGAGTTCGGGCACCTGCTTGATCTCGTCCAGCGTCACCGGTCTGGCGAAGGGGCGCACGGCCTCAACGTCGACACATTCCCAGCGCGGGTCGTCGGTGGTGGAATCGGGGTGGACCTCATTGGCCACGCGGACGATGCCCACCACGGCTTTTTGCTTCACCGAATGGTAGAAAAACCCAAGCTCGCCCTGCTTCATGGCGCGCATGTTGTTGCGGGCCTGATAGTTGCGCACCCCGTTCCACTCCTCGGGGGCGCCCTTTTTCACCTGATCGTCCCAGCCCCAGGTTTCGGGTTCGGTCTTGAACAGCCAGTACGCCATGGTCTCACATCCCCTCGGGGCGCTTGATCACCCAGTTCCACGGGGTGATGGTGACGCTGTCGAACACCCCGGCCAGGGCATAGGGATCGGCGCCCACCACCCGCTCGGCCTCGGCGCGGTCGGCGGCGGCGACCACCATCATCGAGCCCATGGCCTTGCCGTCCTCGCCCAGCAGCGGGCCGGCCAGCACCATGGCATCGCCATTGTCCTCCCAATATTGCAGATGGCTCGGGCGGGTCTGCATGCGCATTTCGAAATGATCTTGCTTGTCCGTCGCGATCACCGCGAACATCTGGGTCATTGTCTATCCTTCGCGTTTGAGGGGCCGCCGCATGAGCATGGGGACGATGGTCTCGATCCTTGCCTCACCCGACAAGAGGAGATCCACCGCCGCGATCAGCGGGGCATCGATGTGATTGGCCTCGGCCACCGCGCGGGCCACCGGGGCGGTGAAGACGCCTTCGGCCAGCCCCATGCCGCCCTCTCTTATGGCTGCGACCGACTGGCCGCGCCCCAGCGCCATGCCGAAGCGGTAATTGCGTGATTGGTCCGAGGTGCAGGACAGGGCGAGATCGCCGATGCCGGCCAGCCCGGCAAGGGTCGCCTCGCTGCCGCCGAGGGCGACGATCATCCGGCCCAGCTCGGCATAGGCACGGGCGAGGAAGGCCGAGCGGGCCGAGAGTCCCAGCCCCGCCCCCTCTATGGCCCCGGCCCCCAGCGCATAGACGTTCTTGAGCCCGCCGCACATCTCGACCCCGACGATATCGCCGCTGGCATAGGGGCGGAAACAGTCCGAGGCAAGGAGCGCCGCCATCGTCTCGGCGCGCTCGATGGAAGGACCGGCCAGGGTCACCGCCGTGGGCTTGCCCGCCGCCACGTCATGGGCAAAGCTCGGGCCGGACAGCACGAAGGGCTCGGCCTGGGGGGCATGCCGGGCAAGGATCTGGCTCTGGCGGTCATGGCTCGTGGTTTCCAGCCCCTTGGCGCAGAGGATCACCGGCTTGCCGGCCAGTTTTTTGGGCCCGATGGCGGCCAGCGTCGCGCGGGTGGCCTGAGCGGGCACCACCATGAGCACCGCCTCGGCGGCTTCCAGCCCGGCAAAGCCGGTCTGGGCCACGAGGCCGGGATCGAGCGCGAGGTCCCCCAGATAGCGGGTGATTGTATGGCGGGCGTTGATCTCGGCCACCGCCTCGGTGTCGCGGCCGACGAGGGTGACTGCATGCCCGGCAAACCGCGCCGCCTGGGCCAGCGCGGCGCCCCAGGCGCCGGCTCCGATCACTACGATGCTCACGCCGCCCCCTTGTCGAGTTCGTCGAGCGGCCAGCGCGGCCGCGCCGCCGCGGCAAAGCCGTCGACCAGCCCCAGGGCCAGCCGCTCGGCTCCGGCCCAGGCGATCATCGCCCCATTGTCGGTGCACAGCGCCGGCGGCGGGATGACCAGCCTGCTGCCGGTCTCCTCGGCCACGGCGCGCAGGGCGCCGCCAATGGCGCGATTGGCCGCAACCCCGCCCGCGACGACGAAGACCGGCTGGCGGTCCGGGAACAGTTCGGCATGGCGCTCCAGCGCCTGACGGGCCCGGGTGGCGATGATGTCGGTCACCGCCGCCTGGAAGCTGGCGCAGAGATCGGCGATGTCTCGCTCCGAGACCGGGGCCACCGATTCGGCGGCCAGTCGCAGGGCAGTCTTCAGCCCCGAAAAGGAGAAGTCGAGGCGCTTTTCCCGCAGCAGCGGCCGGGGCAGGGCGAAGCGGGTCGGGTCGCCCGCGCGCGCCGCCTTTTCCACTTCCGGCCCGCCGGGATAGCCGAGGCCCAGCAGCTTGGCCGCCTTGTCGAAGGCCTCCCCCAGCGCGTCGTCTATGGTCGAGCCCCAGCGCTGGTAGTCGCCGACCCCGCGCACCAGGACGAATTGGGAATGCCCGCCCGAGACCAGCAGCATCAGATAGGGAAACTGCACCCCATCAGTAAGCCGCGCGGTCAGCGCATGGCCCTCGAGATGGTTGACGGCGACGAGCGGCTTGCCCGAGGCGGCGGCCAGCGCCTTGCCGGTGGTCAGCCCCACCAGCACCCCCCCGATCAGTCCCGGCCCGGCCGTCGCGGCGATGGCGTCGAGATCGGAAAGGGCGGTGCCGGCTTCATCCAGGGCGCGTCTGATGATCGCGTCGAGATGGACCACATGGGCCCGCGCCGCCAGTTCGGGCACCACGCCCCCGAATGGGCGGTGCTCCTCGATCTGGCTGCGCACGATATTGGAGACGATCTCGCCCCTTCCATCGGCATGACGGCGCACGATGGCGGCGGCGGTCTCGTCGCAGCTCGTCTCGATTCCCAAAATCAGCGTGTCGCGATCCATTGCGGCGATCTGGTCTCTGGCCTAGCTCTATGATCTGATGGCAAAAGCGGGATCGCTGCAGCACTCCCGCGCGTTGTCCTTTATCTTCCTTCTCTTACACCGGCGAGGCCACATTGCAATCTCCCCAGACCGCCCCCGTTCTCACCATCGGCACAAGGGGCTCCCCGCTGGCGCTGAAACAGGCCGAGGAAGTGCGGAGTCGGCTGGCCGCGGTGAACGGGCTCGATGCGGACGCCATCGCCATCCGGGTGATCAAGACCTCCGGCGACATCATCCTCGACCGGCCGCTGTCGGAAGTGGGGGGCAAGGGCTTGTTCACCAAGGAGCTCGAAGTGGCGCTGGCCGGGGGCGAGATCGATCTCGCCGTCCATTCGGCCAAGGACGTGGCGACGGCCATCGACCCAGGCTTCACGCTGGCGGCCTATCTGCCGCGCGAGGATGTGCGCGACGCCTTCCTCTCGCTCATTGCCAAAAGCCCCGATCATCTGCCCGAGGGGGCGATCATCGGCTCCTCCTCGCTGCGCCGCCGGGCCCAGATGAAGCGCTTCCGCCCCGATTTCCGCACCGTCGAATTTCGCGGCAATGTGCAGACGCGGCTGCAAAAGCTCGCCGATGGGGTGGCTCAGGCGACGCTCTTGGCCATGGCCGGGCTCAACCGGCTGGGGGAGGCGCATCGGGTCACCCATGTGCTCGACGTCGCCCATTTCCCGCCCGCGCCCGCGCAAGGAGCCATCGTCATCGAGACCCGGGCCGGGGACGGGGCGGCGACGCGGCTGGCCGCCATGCTCGACGATCCGGCGACCCGGGCCATGGTCGAGGCCGAGCGCGCCTTTCTCACCGTGCTCGACGGTTCGTGCCGCACCCCCATCGCCGCCTATTCCAGCCTTTCGGACGGCCGCATGAGCCTGTTCGGCCAGATTTTGCTGCCCGACGGATCGGAGGTGTTCGAGGACGAGATGACCGCCGACGCCGATGCGGGGCGCGATCTGGGCACGCGATTGGGCGAAAAGCTGCTGGCCGATGCCGGTCCCGATTTCATCGCCAGGGTCAAGCAAGGATGACCCTCACCCCGCGCCGCGTCCTCGTCACCCGCCCGCGCGCCGATGCCGGACGTACGGCTGCGGGGCTGGCCGCCATCGGGCTCGAGCCGGTCATCGCCCCACTGCTCGAAGCGCAGATGACCGGCATCGCGCTGCCCCCGGCACAGGATTACGCCGCGGTGGCCGCCACGTCGGCCAATGGCGTGCGCGCCCTGGCCGAGCACAAGGACGGCGACGGCTTCACCCATCTGCCGCTTTTCGCGGTGGGCGAGCACACGGCCAATGCTGCCCGCGCCGCCGGGTTTTCCCGCATTCTCTTTGCGCAGGGCACGCTGGCCCATCTGGTCGAGCTGATTGCCGCCAACCGGCCGTCCGGCCCGATCTTCTACCCCGCCGCCCAGCACCAGAGCGGCGATCTCACCGGGCTTCTGGCGCAAAGGGAGATCGCCGTCACCCCGCGCATCCTCTACGCCATGCGGGCGGTCGAGGCGCTGCCGCCCGATCTCGCCGACCGGCTGGCGGCGGGGGAGATCGAGGGCGCGGTGTTCTTCTCGCGCCGAACCGCGACGATTTTCGCGGGCCTTCTGGCTGGGGAGCGCTTCGCGGCGACGCGCCGCGCGCTCTCCTGCCTGTGCCTCGCCGAGAATGTCGCCGAACCGCTGGTCGACAGCCACTTCCTGCGCATCGGGCTGGCCGATGCGCCCTCGCACGCGGCTATGCTGGTGCTGGCCCTGGCTTTTGCCCGCGATCAAATCAGTCCATGATGACCGTGGTGCGCGTACCAATCAGGAGGCAGGCTTGATGGCCGAAAAAAAGCCTGGACCGGTCAAATCCCCGATCATCGACGCCAAGGCGCGCGAATCGCGTGCCGCGCCCTCGGGCGAAGCGCCCCGCGCCGCCGAACCGGCCCAGCCCGACACGCCCGCGCCCGCCGCCAGTGAATCCCCCGCGACGGCCAAACCCGACTCGGCCACCGCCGGGCCGCGCGCCGCCACCGCGAAAAAACCCGAGCCCGGCCCCTCGGCGCGCCCGGCACCCGCCGCCGGCGCTCCTTCGGACACGGCCCCGGCCAGCACGAAAACCGCGCCGCTCCCGCTTGCTCCCCTCGCCGTTGCCGCAGGTGCCGGGGCCCTGGTCGGATTGGCCCTCGCCTATGGACTGGCCAGTTTCGGCCTGTGGCCCGATGGCGGGCGCGATGCGGATGCGGCGCTGGCTGCCCTCGACGCCCGCACGGGCCGGATCGAAACCGCCCTCGGCGTGCAGGATGGCGTCGTGGCCGAAGCGGCCGGGCGCATCGACGCGGTCGAGGCCGCACTCACGGCCCGAATCACCGAACTGGCCGATGCGGCGCCCGGGACCGAAGGCCTCGCCGCCCAGGCCGACCTCGACGCCCTGGGCGAAGAGACCGCCGCCCTCGCGGCCCGGATCGAGGCGGTGGCCGCCGGCGCCTCGGGGGAGGAGGCCGATCTCATCGCACAGATGGCGCAGAGGCTCGAAACACTTGCCGCCCGTCTCGATGCGCTGGAGCCCCAGGTCGAGGACGCCTTGCCGGCTCTCGCCGAGGCCCGCAGCCGGATCGACGACCTCGATGCCCGCATCGTCGACCAGCCGGCCCTCGATACGGTCTCGGCCGAGCGCGACCGCATGGCGCAACTGCCCGGGGCGCTGGACCGGCTGGCCCGCGCCATTGCGGCGGGCGCCCCCTTCGCCGTGCCGCTGGCCGAACTCGAAACCCTGTCGCCCGGGCTTGCCGTCGACGACGAGGCGCGGGCCATCGCCGCCATGGGGGTGGCGACGCCCGCAGCGCTTCTCTCCGGCTTTCGCGAGGCCATTCCTGTCCTTCTCGCCGCCCGGCCGCAGGACCCCGACGCCAACTGGGCCAAGTCGCTGCTCGACCAGGCCGGCGCCGCCCTCGCCCTGCGCCCCACCGAAGGCGACAGTCCGCAGGCGCGGGTCGGGCAGATCGAGGCGGCGCTGGAAGCCGGCGACCTCGTGGCAGCCGAACAGGGGCTGGCGCAGTTGCCCGCGCCCATGCGGGCCGCCGCCTCGGGCTTTGCCGAGGCGCTTTCGCGTACGCTGGCCGCCGAGCGCCTGCTCGCCGCGGCGCGTCAAACCGGGGCGGAGGCGGCGCAATGATCCGGCTGGTCCTCTATCTGGTCCTCAGTCTTCTGGCGGCGCTGGGGGTCACCTGGCTGATCGCCCTACCGGGCACGGTCGAGATTTCGGCTCCCGGCTGGCGGTTGGCCCCGAGTCTCGGGACAGCGATCTTCATCGCCCTTGCGGCGATCGCGCTGGCCATTCTGGTCTGGGCCCTTGTCCGCCGTATTCTCGGCGCGCCAGCGGCGCTGGCCCGCGCCAATGCGCGGCGGCGCGAAAAGGCCGGGATCGAAGCGCTGTCGGACGCGGTGATCGCCTTGCAGGCCGGGGAGTTTTCCCGGGCCCGGAGTCTGTCACGCGATGCGGGAGCCAAATTGCCGGGCAATCCCGCCGCCCGGCTGCTGGAAGCGCGCAGCGAATTGGCGCTGGGCGATCTCGCCTCGGCCCGCGAGCATTACCGGGCGCTGATTTCCGACGATCGCACGGCGCTGGCGGCGTTGTCGGGGCTTTACGAGCAGGCGCGCCAGCAGGGGCGGCCCAGCGCGGCCATCACCTTCGCAAAGAAGGCGCTGGCCATGGCTCCCAGTCTCGACTGGGCGTCCGAGGCGGTGTTCAACGATCTGGCCGCCCGGGGCGCCTGGAGCGATGCGCTGGAGATGAGCGCCGCCCTGCCGGCCCGCACCCGGGCCCAGAAAGCAGCCAAGAAGCGCCGTCAGGGGGTTTTGGAGACGGCCCTCGCCATGCGGCTGGAGGAGACCGAGCCCGATGCGGCCTTCGACCACGCCCAGAAGGCCCTCAAGGCCATTCCCGATTTCGTGCCCGCCGCGCTGGTCGCGGCCCGCATTGAGATCAATCGCGGCGATACCCGCCGCGCCTCGGCGCTGCTGCGCCGCACCTGGCGCGCCGGCTTCCACCCCGACATCGCCACGCTCTATGCCCATGTCAAACCCGGCGCCTCGGCGGTGGAGCGGCTCAAGCGCGTGCGCGCGCTGATCGAAGCGCCCGACGACCATCCGGCGGCGGCCATGGTTCTGGCCCGCGCCGCCATCGACGCCTATGAATGGAGCACGGCCCGCGCCGCGCTGGCGCCCTTCGTCGCCAAGGACCCGACCCGCGCCATGTGCCTGTTGATGGCCGAGATCGAGGAGGGCCAGTCCGGCGACCAGGGCAAGGCGCGCGAATGGCTGGCCCGCGCCGTGCGCGCCCCGGCCGATCCCGCCTGGACCGCCGATGGCGTCACCTCGGACGAATGGGCGCCCGCCTCTCCGGTCACCAACCGGCTCGATGCCTTCGCGTGGAAGGTGCCGGTCGAGGCCCGCACTCCCGCCAGCCTCTCCCTCCAGCCCGCCGAGCCTCTCCCTCCGGCCCTCGCGCCGGGCGCGGCGCCGCAGGAGGACGCTGCCGGCATGCCGGCGCGCCCCTGAGCGGAAAAAGGCGCGCCTCTTGCGCGCCTTTGCCCTTGCGCCCCCGCCGCACTGCCAGTAAAAGACGGCCATTCGCCCTCGGGCCAATGCCGCTTTAGCTCAGTTGGTAGAGCACATCATTCGTAATGATGGGGTCGCGTGTTCGAGTCACGCAAGCGGCACCAGTTTTTCCAGTTGAGAAAATCAAGGTGCGCAGATGACCGGTGGTCATATATCACCGGCGCGGCTGATTGACGTCGCTCATGCCAAAGGCGCCGTGCTCTGGTCTCTGGAGCCGGATGTCCGCGTCGCTACGCTCCAACTGGCCAGAAGCTCCGCGCCTTTGAGCATTCAAGCTCGGATATCTGACCATTACCTATAAGCCGGTACGCGCTGTTGGCTGCGTCTGCCGGCGTGACCTTGGCCACGACCTCCTTGCGCTTCGCGCGGGCAGCGTTTCCTCGCCAGATCATTGCGGGTGCTGAGGCTTTATTTCCTGGCGCGGCGGGGTGGGGATTTGGAGCGATCCATGAAGGCATGGCGCAGGGCGTCCTGGATGTTTTGGACGATGGCTCTGACGTCTGCCGAGAAATCGCTTTCGGAGCTCTTCTGGCTGATCGGGGCAATGCGGGTGATGCTGCCCAGGGCTGCTCCGTCGGCGTCAAGGATCGGTGCGGCTACGGCAATGAGGTTGGAGCCGAACGAGCCGCTGGTCACCACATAGCCCCGATCGCGCAAGGAGCGGGTTGTGCGGCGGAACGCATCCCAGCTGTCGCCGAGCCCGGCTTCTTCGATCTCCTTGCCCGACTGCAGATAGATAGCTCGCCGCTTGGCCAGGGGGAGGCTGGCCAGGATGCTGAGCGATGCCGCACCCTTGAAGAGGGAAAACGGAATGCCCCGAGCGCGCTGGATGATGGCCGGCTCGCCATTGGTCGAAGGGGCCGCTTCCTGATGGAGGCACAGCACCCGGTCACCCCAGAGCCCGCACAGCAGCAGGGTGCTGTTCGCGAAACTGGCGGCGTGGTCCCGCATGAAGGGGCGGCTGGTGTTGACCAGTGGATCGCTGAGTTGAATCTTGCGCTCGAGTTCAACGATTCGTGGCCCCAGCGCATAGGCGCCACGAGACAACTGCATCAGAAACCCGGTGTCGCACAAGGTCTTGATATAGCGATAGGTGGTGGACCGCGTCGTGTTCAAGGCGAGCGCGATCTCCTCGGGGCTGATGGTGCTGCGTTCCTCTCCCAGCATGTCGAGGATCAGAAACGCGCGGCTGATTGTTGATTCCGCCATGTCGTACCCTGTTTCGTCGCCTCTCCATACCGCGATCCGGAACGGCGGCCAATATATAATTTGACATGTTCTCATCTATTAGGATAATTCAAAGTCGCATTAAACAGGAAAAACACATAATTGGAGGAGTTCAAATGGCGTTTCCTATCCGCTTCGGCGTTCTCGGTCTCGGGGCCGCGCTTCTGCTGGCTTCGGGCGTCCAGGCGCAGGATTTTCCCACCAAGCCCATCACGTTGATCGTTCCGTTCGAAGCGAGCGGTTCGGCGCCGAACACGCTCGCGCGGCACCTTGCCGATCGCATGCAGGCGGCCTGGGGCCAGCCGGTGCTGGTCGAGAACCGGCCCGGTGCAGCCGGCCAGGTGGCGGCCCAGTATGTGGCGGGAAGCGCGCCGGACGGCCACACGCTGATGATGGGCTCCGTCGCCACCCATGTGCTGGGTCGGGCCATGCGTGAGATGGAAGTCGATACGTTGACCGCCTTCGAGGGGATCAGCCTGTTCGGCTACACGCCGATGTTGATTTCCGCCAATGACGATGTGGGCATCGACAGCATCGAGGATCTGGTGGCGCGCGCCAAAGAAGCGCCCAACACCATCACCTATATGTCAGTCGGCGTCGGCAGTGCCGCCCACCTCGCCGCCGAGCTGCTGCAAAGCGTGACCGGCATCGAGATCATCCATGTGCCCTATCAGGGCGTTGCGCAGGCCACGCTCGATCTGGTGTCGGGCGAGGTCAATATCGGCTTTTCCAACATCATCAACATGGTGCAGTTCATCGAAGAGGGCGATGTGGTTCCGCTTGCGGTGACCGATGTCGAGCGCTCGCCGATCCTGCCCGATACTATCGCCATCGCCGAACTGTATCCCGAGGCAACGGTGGAGCTCTGGTGGGGGCTTTTCGCGCCCGCCGGCACGCCAGCGGAAGTGGTGGACATGCTCAGCGAGCAGGTCAACGCCATGGTCGTCGAGCCGGACCTCGTCGAGGAGTTCGCGCTCGGCGGTGCCACGCTCAGGGGCTCGGGTCCCCAGGAGCTCGAGGACATCGTGATGGCCGACTTCGAGAAGTGGAGCCGGATCATCTCAGAAGCCGGCATCGAATAAGTCCAGACAAGAAAAGCGAGGAGCGACCATGAGCGCGACCCTGACCGGGGATCTCGCGGCCTTCATCGAGGCGGCGGATTGCGGAGCAACAGGTCTTGCCGGAGCGGACAAGGCCAAGAAGGTGATCGCCGATACATTCGCGGTGATCCTGTCCGGCGCCGGCAGCGAGGTCGCTCCTCCCATATTGGCCTTCGCCCGCAAGGCCGGATTGGGGGAGGTGCCCGTCATGGGCACGCCCGACCGCCTGTCGCGGCCTGTCGCGGCCCTGGTGCAGGGCACGTTCGGCGCAGCGCTGGATTTCGACGACGTCCTGTCCATGATGCCGGGTCATCCGGCCGCGGTCATCATGCCGGCACTGCTGTCGGCAGCGCAGGGCCGGGCGGTTTCGGGCGAAGAGTTCATCGATGCCTATGTCATCGGCCTCGAAGTCGGCTCCAAGCTCTCGCAAGGGGTCGGCCTCAAGCATTATTTCCGCGGCTTCCACGCTACGGGAACTATCGCGATTTTCTGTGCGGTGGCCGCTTTGGCCCGGATGGAGCGGCTATCGCAAGCCCAGACGCGCCAGGCATTCGGCATAGCGGCCTCGACGGCCAGCGGCTTGCAGGCCAATTTCGGGTCGATGACCAAGCCGTTCCATTCCGGCTGGGCCGCGCAGGCGGCGGTGACGGCCGTCGCCCTCGTCCAGGAGGGCTTTACCGCTTCGGAAGCGATTTTCGAAGCGCCGGGCGGCTATCTGGCCGCCTACGGCACCGAGGAAAGCGACGCGGCCAAGGTGATGCCGCTGCTCGGCCAACCCTGGACGATCGTCGAGCCGGGCATCGCGCTCAAGAAATTTCCCACCTGCTACGCCACGCACCGCGCCATCGATGCGCTAGGGCAGATCGAGGCGCGGCTCGGCCGGCTCAAGGGTCGGGTGCGGCGCATCGTCTGCAAGGTGGCGCCCAAATCCCTGCGCCCCTTGCCCTTCATGCGTCCCAAGACGGGACTTGAGAGCAAGTTCTCCATGCCGCATGCGCTGGCAGCGGCGATCCATTTCGACACGCTGAAGATCGCCTCATTCACCGATGAGGCCGTGCGGATTCCGGAAATCCTCGAGCTTTACGAGAAGATCGAAGCGATCGAGGACATTGCGTGCACCGACGGCGATCCCGATTTCGAAAAGAAGAGCTCGGGCACGCGCGGCTTTGTCCTCGTCGAGGTCGAACTGGAAGACGGAACCGTGGATTCGGCGCGCGTCGACATCCCGCCCGGCCACCCCAAGCGGGAGCTCACCTGGGACGAATTGGAAAGCAAGTTCGTCGATTGCGCGGACAGTTGCGGCATTGGCTCCGACCATGCCCGCGCCACGTTCTCGCGGCTCCGGCAACTCGAAACGGTCGTCGATATTTCCGCGCTCTCGGAAAGCCTCATGATCCAAGCCAAGGCAGACTAGCATGAAAGACGTTGTCGGAGGGCTTGCGATCATCGCATTTGCCCTTCTGTTCCTGATCCCCGGTCTGGGCTATGGCGTCGGCAGCATGAGCCAGCCCGGATCGGGCGGCCTGCCGGTGGTTGCCGCGGTCGCCATGATCCTGCTGGGCCTCGGCATCGGCGCGAGCGGATTCATCCGCCGCGGCGACGAGGGCCAGGCCGTCTCGATCAACATGTCGCGCGTCCGGCACATCACATTCGTGGGGGTCGCGGTCATCGGCTTTGCCTTTGCCATCGAAAGCCTCGGCCTGATCCCGGCCACGGTGTTTGCGGTGGTGGTCTCCTCGCTGGCCGACCCGCGCAGCAGAATTCTGCCCACCCTCGTCCTGGCCGGTTTCATGATCCTGATCATCTGGCTCATTTTCAAGGTCGGCCTGAGTTCGACTGCCCCGCTATTCGTGAGGCCCTTCTAATGGAATTCTTCACTATCGGGCTTCCCGCCGCCCTCACAATCGAAGCGCTGCTCTATTGTCTCGCGGGCGTTGCGCTTGGAACCTTCATCGGCGTCCTGCCGGGGTTGGGGCCGCTGGCCGCAGTCTCGCTGCTGCTTCCGGTCACGGTCTACCTCGATCCCCTGCTCGCGCTGATCATGCTCGCAGGCATCTATTATGGCGCCGAGTATGGCGGCGCCATCGTTTCCATCCTGCTCAACATGCCCGGAACGCCCGGCAATGCGATAACCTGTCTCGACGGCTATCCGATGGCCAAGCGGGGCGAGGCTGGCAAGGCGCTGTTTACCGCTGCGATCTCGTCCTTCATCGGCGGCGCGATCGGTATCCTGGTGCTGCAATTCCTCGCCCCGTCCATCGTGACCGTGGCGCTTTCTTTCGGTGCAGCCGAGTATTTCGCGGCGATCGTCTTTTCGCTGGTCGCGGCCTCGACCATCACCGATGGCAGCGTGGCCAAGGGACTGGCCATGCTCGGAGCCGGAATATTGATCGGCACCATCGGCACTGATCCCTATACCGGGGTCATCCGCTACTCGTTCGGCCAGTTCGAGCTGATGGACGGCGTCACCATTGCGCTTGTCGCTCTGGGTCTGTTCGCCATCGGCGAAGTGGTGATGGCCATCGGGGTCAAGCGGGACGGCAAGATATTCGCCGTCAAGCTGCGCGATATGTATCCATCCCGCAAGGACATGAAGAGCCTGTTCTGGCCCTCTATCCGCGGCAGCGCCTGGGGGTCGTTCTTCGGCGCGCTGCCCGGTGTGGGACCTGCGATTGCGACGATCACCTCCTATGCCACCGAAAAGAACATCGCCAAGAACCCCGAAGAGTTCGGGACAGGGCGTATCGAGGGCGTTGCGGGTCCCGAGGCAGCCAACAATGCCGCGGCCCAGACTGCCTTCATCCCGATGCTGTCGCTCGGCATTCCTGGCAGCGCTACCACGGCGGTCATGCTCGGGGCGCTGATCATGAACGGGATTATTCCCGGGCCGCGCCTGATCGTCAACGAACCGGAGCTGTTCTGGGGCCTGGTGGCGAGTTTCTGGATCGGCAACGTGCTGCTGCTGGTGCTCAACCTGCCGCTGATCGGGGTATGGGCGAGCATCCTGCGCATTCCCTATCACCTGCTGTTCCCCGGCATCATCGCCATCATGTGCGTGGGGGTCTATTCGATCCACAACAGCTCGTTCGAGGTTCTGTTGGTGCTGCTGTTCGGCTTGATCGGTTATTTCGGACGCCTTTTGGCCCTGCCGCTGACACCGCTGCTGCTCGGCTTCCTGCTCGGGCCCATGCTGGAGGAGAATCTACGCCGGGCGCTCATTCTGGCCGGCGGGGATTTTGGGCGCATCGCCGTGCGCCCCATCGCCGGCAGCCTGCTGGTGCTCACGGTGGTGTGTCTCATCGCCGTGGTCGGCCTCGGCCTCATGCGCAAGCGGAGCAATGCGCGCGCAGAGCAGGCCGCCTGATCCAAAACACCGGGCGTGCGACCGGCCGCTGGCTCCGGGCCGGCGGCGGGGTTCGCGCTGCCCTCAAAACCAACCGCACGACAAGAGAAGGACGATTGACATGACCGCTATCGAGATGGTTGCCGATTCCAAAAACCGGGTGGGTGAAGTCCCCGTCTGGTCGCCGCGCGACCGCAAGGTCTGGTGGATCGATGTACGCCAGCCGCGTATCCAGTCCTATGATCCCGACACCGGCGCTTTCGAAACCTTCCTGACCGGGGGCAACGTCCTGGGCAGCTATGCGATCCGCGAACAGGGCGGGTTCATGCTGGCGCAGGAAGACGGGCTTTACGCCTTCGACGCCGCGACCGGCGAGCGCACGCTTCTGGTCGATCCCGAAGCGGATTTTCCCGATCATCGGCTCAATGATGGGCGCTGCGACCGCAAGGGGCGCTTCTGGCTCGGCAGCATGAACGACAAGCAGCGCACCGATGATGGCAGCTTCTACAGCGTCGGGCCCGACCTTGCCATCGCCAAGTGGTTCGATGGTATCAACATTCCCAACGGGGTCTGCTTCAGCCCGGACGACAAGGTGATGTATTTCGCCGACACGCCCAAAAAGATGATCTGGGCCTTCGATTTCGATATCGAGGAGGGGCGCATCTCTAACCGTCGCGTATTCGCCGACCTCAAGGATGCCCCCGGACGTCCGGACGGCTCGACCGTCGATGCGGAAGGATTCGTCTGGAACGCCGAATTCGCCGGCAGGCGCATCGTGCGCTATACCCCGGATGGCCGCGTCGACCGGGTCATCGACATGCCGGTGACCAATATCACCTGCCTTGGGTTCGGCGGGGACAATCTCGACCAGCTCTACATCACTACGGCCTGGCAGGGGCTTTCGGACGAACAGCGGGCCGCCGAGCCCCTGGCGGGTGCCCTGTTCCGCACCGAGGTGGGCGTGCGCGGCCTGCCTGAACCCATGTTCGCCGGCTAACCCCAAACAGGAGAGCAAGGACAATGAAACTCTATTATGGCGGCCTGTCGCCTTTCGTCCGCAAGGTCATGGTCACGGCGTATGAACTCGGTGTTGCCGACCGGATCGAAAAGGCAGCGGAAATGGTCACCCCGTTCAAGACCAATGACGCGGTGGCCGCGGCCAACCCGCTGGGCAAGATTCCGGCTGCAAGGCTGGAAGACGGCTCGGTGCTCTATGGCTCAACGGTGATCTGTGAATATCTCGACGCGACGTTCGGTGCGGGGCGGATTTTTTCCGCAGGCGCGGCGCGTTGGACTGCATTGCGCCGCGCCGCACTCGGGGACGGGATCCTCGAAGCCGGTTCGCTCGCCCGCATCGAGACCCTGCGTCCGGAGGGGTTGCAGTGGGAAGACTGGCGGCTTCATCAGCGCGAAAAGGTGGCGCGCGCATTGAGCGCCCTCGAGGCGGAAGCTGGTGAACTGGGCATCGAAGCGCTGACCATCGGCGAGATCACAGTCGGGTGTGCCCTGGGCTGGCTCGATGTCCGGCTTCCCGATCTCGGTTGGCGCGATAGTTCCGCCGCACTCGCGAAATGGTTCGATACGGTTTCACAGCGCCCGAGCCTTGTGGCGACGGAACCCGTGCTGCCCAAATGAGCGGCGAAGGGGAAGCCCTCGGATCGGGGCTGCTCAGCGACGCGGCCGATACGCTCGGGCTCGCGCCCTGTGCGGTGGGTGGGTTCCGGCTCACCCATCCGGACAGGGTCGTGCGGGGACGAGCCTTCACGCTCCGTCAGGTGCTGATCAATGAGGTGCCGGAAGAGTCCGCTCGGCAGGGCGAAGTGGCCGAGCAGCATCTTTCGCCGGGCGATGTGCTCATCATCTCGGCACCGTCGGGCGCTGGGATCGCGACCTGGGGCGAGGGGCACGCTTTGCGCGCCCTCGGCAGCGGGGCGGCGGGCGTGGTCATCGATGGGGCCATCCGCGACGTGGCGGCCTTGGCGGCCCTGCGGCTGCCGGTGCTGTTTCGCGGCGCGACGCCTCTGCGCAGCAAGGGGCGCCTGGTCACGGCCGAGATCGGGGGAACCATCACCATCGGCACCGTGGCGATCAATCCGGGCGATTTCGTCTGCTTCGATGCGGACGGCCTCGTGGCGATCGCGTCCGCCGACGAACCGGCGGTGCGGGCCAAGGCCATGGAGATCCATGCCTGGGAATTGGAGCGCAACAGCCGCCTTCACCAGCGGATAGCCCCGCTATAGCTGTTCGGCGCGGCGATGCCAGGGGCAAAGTCTGCGGCCCGATCACAGTCCTATTCGGCTGCGTCGGGGACAGGGGAGAAGCGGTCTTCGGCCAGCGCCGCCTGGCGGGCCGTGGGGCGGATCAGGCCGAGATAATGCGCATCGGCGTCGTCCCCGAACATCGCCTCGCGCTCCTCGGGGGTCGACATGAAGAAGGGGAAGCGGTCGGCGACCCGGTTGCGGATTTCGCGCACTTCGGCGGCATAGAGCTTCACCGGGAAGTTGAGCCCCGGATAATGCCCGTCCCCGGCGATCTCGCGCGAGCCGAACACCCGGCGATAAAAGGCCACATGCTCCTCGCGCACCGCCGAAAGGCAATAGGTGGCCGTGAAATATTCGCACGCCATTGCCGCCACCCGCAGGGTCAGGAAGGGCAGGGCGGGATAGGCGAGCGCGGTGTCGCGGTCGGTGGTGAAGCGCGACGGGTCGATATAGGACTGGCCGGCGTCGAGAAAGCCGTTGAGCAGGTCGGGATACATGCGCATGCAGGGTGAAATCCGCATGTCCGGCGTCGCGTGGTGGAAGCGCACCGAGGACACCAGCTGCCCGTCGATATAGACCCCGTAGCAGCGCGCATTGGGGGAGCGGTCGTACTCGTCGGTGGCGATCCCCTCGGGGTTCTCCGATACCCATTCCTCGCGCCGATAGGCGGCGTAGCGCAGGCGATAGACCGGATCGCGCCGGTTTGCCAGATCGACGCGCCGGTATTCGACGCGGTCGAGAATGTCCATGAGATTTGTCGCGAAACGCGACGTCAGAGCGGATCGTTCGGATGCTTCCCGATTACGCATGGCACTACCCCCGGGTGTTGGGAGCAATGTTAATCAAATTTTAACCAAATGGGGAAGGGGGTGCCACAATTGCGACGCTTTTTTTCCTGCGCGGGCGCCCCTTCCAGCGCGGAAACGCGGCAGGACAAGTGATCTAACGCGCCACCAGCACAGGCTTTTTCCAGTTCTGGCCGCTCATGGGGGCGCCGGTCTTGCTCATTTTTTCGATCAGCTCGCGGATCTCGGCGGCCGGCAGGGGCAGGCCGAACAGGAAGCCCTGGATCTGGTCGACCTCGGTGTGGCGGGCGATGAGGGCGAGCTGTTCCTCGGTCTCCACCCCTTCGGCCGTCACCACCAGCTCGAGATCGCGGCCCAGCCGGGCGACATTGGCCATCAGGCCCAGGGAGCGCGGATTGGTCTCGATATCGGCAAGGAAGGAGCGGTCGATCTTGAGCTTGGAGAACGGCATCTCGTTGAGATAGGAGAGCGAGGAATAGCCGGTGCCGAAATCGTCGAGCGCGATGCCGATACCGCGCTCGGCCAGGGCCTTGAGCCGGGAGGCGGCCACCGAACGTTCCTCGATCAGCGCGGTCTCGGTCACCTCGATCTCGAGGCGCGAAGGCTCCAGCCCGCTGCTGGCCAGGGCGTCCTCGATGTCGCGCCGCAGCCCCTCGCCGCGCAGGTCACGGCCCGAAACGTTGACCGATACGGTGACCGGTTCGACCCATTGCGCGCATTCATCGGCTGCGGTGCGCAGCACCCAGCGGGTGATGGCCGAGACCAGTCCCACTTCCTCGGCAAGGCCGATGAAGATGTCGGGGCGGATCGGGCCGAGCTCCGGATGCGTCCAGCGGGCCAGCGCCTCGCAGCCGGCGATGCGCCGCGTGCTGAGGTCGATCTGCGGCTGGTAGACGAGGCTGAGCTGGTTCTGGGCGATGGCATCGGCCAGGTCCGCCTTGAGCCGCTGGCGATAGCGGTAGTCGGCGTCCATGCTGTCCTCGAAGGTCTGGATCCGCCCCTTGCCCTGGGCCTTGGCGTTGTAAAGGGCGAGATCGGCGCGGCTGATCAGGTCGTCGAGGGCCAGCCCGTCGGCGGCGCGCACCACGAAGCCGATCGAGGCCCGCATGTCGAGGCGCTCGCCATTGACGACGAAGGGCCGCGACAGGGCCTTGATGATGGCGGCGGCCTCGGCGCGGGCCGAGGCCTCGTCGACCGCCTCGCTGCGATAGAGCACGAATTCGTCGCCGCCGAAGCGGCCGATGCGGGACTGGCGGTTCATCACCGTCTGGATGCGCAGGGCCACTTCGGTGAGCACCGCGTCGCCGGCCAGATGGCCCAGCGTGTCGTTCACATGCTTGAAATCGTCGAGATCGAGGATGGCCAGCAGCACCGTGCCGGGGGTGCGCTGGCGCGAGGCGAGGTCGACATCGACCAGTTCGGCGAAATGGGCGCGGTTGGGCAGGCCGGTCAGCCCGTCATAGCGGGCCATGAAATTGATGCGTTCCTGGGCGCGGATGCGGGCGGTGACGTTCTCGAACAAGAGGACGGTGCGGTTGCCGCGCGAGGATACGGTCACCTCGCAATGATAATCCCCCGACAGCTTCATGACGATCTTGCCGCCGGCCCGGCTGGCGATCATGCGGTTGAGCCGTTCGGCGGTCTGGCGCGGCAGGGCGCGGCGGGCGATCGCCTCGTCGAGCAGGTCGGCAAAGGTGCGCCCCACCCAGCTGCCCTCGGCGACGCCGGCAAAGGTCTGGCGGCTTTGCACATTGGCGAGGGCGATGACCCCGTTCTCGTCGAGCATGCACAGGCCGTGCTGCATGGTTTCGAGCGCGGTGTCGAGCTGTTCGGCCAGACGGTCGGAGGCCACGCGCTCATGCACCGCGGTCAGCAGCATGTCGCGCACATCGGCGGCCAGAAAGCGGAAGCTCACGATCAGCGGCACCAGCAGGGTGGCCAGCGTCATGTGGAAGATATCGCCACCCAGCACCAGGCCGAGCGCGATGGGGGTCGAGATGCCGATCATCTGCGCGGTGACGATGCGGCCGATGCCGAAGGTGCGGGTGCAGACCCCGATCATGGCGGCCACCGAAACCGAGATGGCCACCAGCTCGGCAAAGGGGTCGCGCACGAAGATCAGCGTCACGAAGCACCACATGCCGTAGAGCACGGCGGTCCAGGTGCTGTGGACCATCTGCCGCTTTTCCCAGTATTGCGCCGCTTCCCGGTCGTCGGCCGCCGGGCGGTTGCGCTCGAAGGACAGCACGTTGAAATAGCGGAATCCGGTGGAGACGACGAACACCACGGCCAAAGCGAACAGGACCGGCGCGCCGGTCTTGACCGCCGCCAGCATCACGGCGATCACGGTCGCGCCCATGCCGACCAGCATGGCGCGCTTGTCCTTGTAGAGCGAGGCGACGATGGACACGTAGTCCAGGGTGGGAAGCGATCTGCTGTTTGGCATGTATTTTTGGGCCTGCCTTTGGGTAGCGGGGTATCATCGCTTGCCAGAAATGGGCATCAGGTTGACAATGCTTGCGAAAATGGCCGGTTCCAGCCAGGACTTGCTGGCGTGGTAAAGAACCGGTTTAAGCCGTCGTGCCAATCAGGGAGCCGATGCCATGACAGATGCCGGACCGGGGGCGCCGCTGGAGCGCCCGGAGATCGAAACCGCGCTGGGTGCGCTGACGGGCTGGACCCTCTCGGAGGCGGGGCCGATCGCCAAGACCTTCACCTTCAAGGATTTTTCCCGCGCCTTCGCCTTCATGACCCGGGTGGCGCTGTTGGCCGAAAAGGCCGGCCATCATCCCGACTGGTCCAACAGCTACAACAGCGTCGAGATCGCGCTGATCACCCATGACAAGGGCGGGGTGACCCGCAAGGATCTCGACCTCGCCCGGGCCATCGAGGCGCTTTAGCCAGCGCCGCGTCCGGTACTCTGCGCCGTGGTCCGGCGCAGGGCGATCACGCCCAGCCACAGGAGGTAGAGCGCCACCAGCGCCGACACCGCCTCGTGATAGAGCGGCAGGCTGGCAAAGACCAGCCGCGCCAGCGTGAGGACCGCGAGCAGCGCCGCGCCCCAGAACGCCCCTTGCGGCCCCGGCGCGGCGCGGAAATGCAGCGCCAGCGCCACCAGCCCGGCCACCATGAAGACCAGCGCCAGCAGGTAGAACGGGGTATAGACCATCTGCGCGTGGCCCACCGCGCCCTCGGCCATGGCGCCCAGCAGGCCCGAGGTCAGGACGATGGTCATCACCGTGGCAAAGCTGATGGCCCCGAAGGCCACCAGCACGATGCCCACCCGGCCCGGCCGGGCCACCGCCGGCAGGTCCTTGAGCGCGAAGCATCCGGCGCCGGCGACATAGAGCCCCAGCGTGGCGATCCAGCCGGGGGTGGGCATGATGCCGCCTGCGGCCAGCATGGCGATTTCTCCCCCGGCCCAGAGGAGCGTGCCGGCTATGAGGACGAGAGCGAGGATCATGGGGTTGGTTTCGCCTTTTTGCGCTGCTCGCGCACCGAAAGCCCGAGCTGGATGAAGGTAAGGGCCATTACCATATCGATGAGGGGCTGGACGAGACTGGGCAGCGCGACAAAACTGCTCGCCAGCGACAGGGCCATGGAGAGGCACATCACCACCCCGATCCAGATTGGATAGGCGGGGGAGCCGATCAGCCACACCGCCAGCCCCGCCGCGCCGAGCAGGGTCAGGGCGGCGGTGAGCCGGAAGGCGGGGGTCTGGGCGATGTCGGCGATGTCGAGCGTCCCCTGCGACAGCGACCAGGCGGCGATGGCGGTAAAGCCCAGCGCCCCCAGCGCGACCAACGTCACCCCGATGCGGCCGAAAGGGCTGGTCGCGGCGTCGCGCCACAGGCCGGTAAAGCCGATGGCGACGAGGACGAGGCCGAGGGCGGTCATGACGGTGCTCGGATCGGTGCGCCCGCCCCCGACCACCTCGACGATTTCCCCCAATACGCGCGACACGCCGCCGGCGATCAGTGCCCATGCCGCCCACATCGTGCCGCTACCCCCCTGCACTGGCCCCAATTGCGGCAGTAACATTAGGGCCGGAACGGTAAACAATCCCCGAAAATGCCTCATGCGTTCCGGGCGGCTGCGGGCTGTGGCAGCGAAACGACAGGCCGGTAAAATCCGCGTCACCGGGGCGACGGGGCGTTTGAGCGGACCGCATGGCCTGCTAGGGTCAAGCCATCCTTTATTCTCTCGTCGCAAGGACCGTTCCAGCGTGTTCGAAGCCATTTCCCGCCTGTTCGGCGGCCCGGAAAAAGCGACCGGCGCCGCGGCCGAACCCCGGCTCGCCGTCGCCGCCCTGCTCATCCATCTCGCCGCGGTCGACGGCGCCGCGAGCGCGGTGGAAACCGCGGCCATCGCCCGGGCGCTGCGGGACCATTACGGGCTCGACGACGGCGAGGTGAAACGGCTGATCGCCGAGGCGCGGCGCCGGGACCGCGAAGCGGTGGATTTCTACCAGTTCACCACGCAACTCGCCCGGCTGTCGGACGCGGAAAAGGCCGAGATCGTGCGCATGATGTGGCAGGTGGTGTTCGTCGACGACACCAATCACGAGCTCGAGGACAATATGGTGTGGCGGGTGGCCGAGCTGATCGGCGTCTCGACCCGCCAGCGCACCCTGTTGCGCAATGAGGCGCGGCGCGCCACCACCCCGCCCGACCCGGTCGGGGATTAGTTGCAGAGTGCAAGGCCGGCCTTGCATTTTGCAATTCGGGTCGGCGGTGCCCGATGCTGTTCGGTCCATATATGGCCCCTAGCCCGCCGCGCACCGCATCATCTGGTCCGGGGCTCTGTTGGCACGCTTGCTGCATTGGGCTTCTCGTCCGGATCTTTGTGTGTTGCGTACCGGATGAACTTTTCAAAGGCCCTGACCTCGCCATAGTGCCGGGGCGGGCCTTTTTTCTTTCGAGGCCGCGCCGCCCGGGGTGTCTTGCCCCTGCGGCGCCGACCGCTTAGATATTGCGATCATCCTCCGGCCGGGCCGGAGCGCACGATCAGACAAGGACGCCGCCTATGCTGTTTGGACTGCTGCAATTTATCGACCTGGTGCTAGGCCTCGTCATCTTCATCATGATCGCCCAGGTGATCGTGAGCTGGCTGTTGGCCTTCAACATTCTCAACATGTCCAACCGCTTCGTGGCGACCATCGCCAACGCGCTCTATCAGATCACCGATCCGCTGCTGCGGCCGATCCGCCAGTTCCTGCCCAATTTCGGCGGACTCGACATCTCCCCGATCGTCCTGTTCCTCATTATCTACTTCCTGCGCCTGGTGATCCTCTATCCCCTGATGCGCCAGGCCGCCATGGGCGCCCTCTGACGCCTGGGTGAGCGCCGCGCCCGGAAAGGGGCGCGGCGGCGCGAAAGGTCAATAGGGATGCCCGGGCATTTCCCCGCGCCGCCAAGGCCCTAGCCCCCGATAAGCCAGCAATGCTGTCCCGAAAAGGGGCGAGAATAGCCATTGCCTGCCCCTTGTATTTGCGCCATCCTCCCGAGTGTTCCGCCTGAGGGGCGGTTCCGGTTCTGCCAATGGGAAGAGGAGCCCGGCAGCATCGGAAACAAGGAGGAAGGGTCCGGGCGGGGGCGATGGCCGATACGCGCATCCCCGACACCGTGCCGGGCCGGATTTGTGAGGGGAATAGACAATGAATTTGGCCTTATGGCTGATCGTTGCCTGTGGCGTCCTGTCGGTCGTCTACGGCATCGTGACTACGCGCGCGCTTCTGGCCGCCAATGCCGGCACGGCGCGCATGCAGGAGATTTCGAACGCCGTGCGCGAGGGGGCCATCGCCTATCTCAAGCGCCAATACACCACCATCGCCATTGTGGGCGTCGTCATCCTCGTCGCCGCCTGGCTGCTGCTCGGCATCTATGCCGCCATCGGCTTCCTGATCGGGGCGGTGCTGTCGGGGGCGGCTGGGTTCATCGGCATGCATGTGTCGGTGCGCGCCAATGTGCGGGTGGCCCAGGCGGCCACCACCTCGCTGGCGGGCGGGCTCGACCTGGCGTTCAAGTCCGGCGCGGTCACCGGCCTGTTGGTGGCCGGGCTCGGCCTTCTGGGGGTCACCGTCTATTTCCTCGTCCTCACCACCTGGCTGGGCTTTGCCGCCACCGATCGCGTGGTGATCGATGCGCTTGTTGCGCTGGGCTTCGGCGCCTCGCTGATTTCCATCTTCGCCCGGCTGGGCGGCGGCATCTTCACCAAGGGCGCCGATGTGGGCGGGGACATGGTGGGCAAGGTCGAAGCGGGCATTCCCGAGGACGATCCGCGCAACCCGGCCACCATCGCCGACAATGTGGGCGACAATGTCGGCGATTGCGCCGGCATGGCGGCGGACCTGTTCGAGACCTATGTGGTGACCATCGTCGCCACCATGGTGCTGGCCGCCATCATCCTGCCGCCCGACCTGCAACTCATCGGCATGGTGCTGCCGCTGGCCATTGGCGGCGCGTGCGTCCTGACCTCGATCATCGGCACCTATTTCGTCAAGCTCGGCGCTTCGGGCAACATCATGGGCGCGCTCTACAAGGGCGTGCTCGCCACCGGCGTTCTGTCCCTCATCGCGCTTGTGCCGATCATGTGGCTGATGTTCGGCGACATGGATCGGGTGATCGCGGTGGGCGATACGGTCTTTACCCCCTGGTCGCTGTATTTCTGCGGCGTGGCGGGGCTGGTGATCACCGGGCTGATCATCTGGATCACCGAATATTACACCGGCACCAATCGCCGCCCGGTCAATTCCATCGCCGAGGCCTCGATCACCGGCCATGGCACCAATGTCATCCAGGGGCTGGCGGTGTCGCTCGAATCCACCGCCCTGCCGGCCCTGGTGATCATCGCCGGCATCATCGTCACCTATTCCCTCGCCGGCCTGTTCGGCATCGGGGTGGCCGTGGTGACCATGCTGGCGCTGGCCGGCATGATCGTGGCGCTCGACGCCTTCGGCCCGGTGACCGACAATGCCGGCGGCATCGCCGAAATGGCCGGCCTTCCCGACGAGGTGCGGAAAAACACCGACGCGCTGGACGCGGTGGGCAACACCACCAAGGCGGTGACCAAGGGCTATGCCATCGGCTCAGCCGGGTTGGGGGCGCTGGTGCTGTTCGCCGCCTATACCCAGGATCTCTCCTATTTCATCGCGACGGCCGCCGAGGGCAGCTTCTTCTTCGGCGTGGGCGAGGTGAGTTTTTCGCTCGCCGATCCCTATGTGGTGGTCGGGCTGCTGTTCGGAGGGCTGCTGCCGTTCCTCTTCGGCGGCATGTCGATGACCGCCGTGGGCCGCGCTGCGCAGGCGGTGGTGGTCGAGGTGCGGCGCCAGTTCCGCGAAAACCCCGGCATCATGGAAGGCACCACCAAGCCCGATTACGGCCGGGCCGTGGACATGCTGACCAAGGCGGCGATCCGGGAAATGATCGTCCCCTCGCTGCTGCCGGTGCTCTCGCCCATCGTGGTCTTCGTCGCCATCCTGCTGATCGCCGGCAAGGCGGCCGCCTTTGCCGCGCTGGGGGCCATGCTGCTGGGGGTGATCGTCACCGGCCTCTTCGTCGCCATCTCGATGACGGCGGGGGGCGGCGCCTGGGACAACGCCAAGAAGAGCTTTGAGGACGGGTTCACCGATTCCACCGGGCAGACCCATTACAAGGGCTCGGAGGCCCACAAGGCCTCGGTGACCGGGGATACGGTGGGCGATCCCTATAAGGACACCGCCGGCCCTGCCGTCAACCCGATGATCAAGATCACCAATATCATCGCGCTGCTGCTGCTGGCCGTGCTGCATTAAGGCCCGGCCGGAACCAACCACGAGACCACGCAAACCCGAGCCGGGCAGGAGTGCCCGGCTCTTTCGCGCCAGAGACAGGTCAGGCCGGCCCGGGCCTGTTGGACATTGGACCGGGAGGCGCTTAGGCTCCTCCCACCGGAGCAGTTGAGGACAAGCGGGCGATGAGCCAAAGTGACCACGCGATGCCAGAACGCTGGGCCGACCGCATCGCGGCCCTCGAACCCGAGCGGCCGGGGCTGGCCCGCTTCATCGCCAAGGCCATCGCCGCGACCGACGAGCAGGACCTCGCCCTCTACCCGCCCGCCCGGCTCGAACCGCTTTTGGAGCGCAGCTTCTCGCGCATCGGGGAGCGCAAGCCCGGCCGGGCTGATATCCATATCTGGCGGCCAGAGGACCCGGCGCTGGCCGAGCGGACTATCATCGACATCTATTCCGCCGATACCCCGTTCATCGTCGATTCCGCCCTAGCGGCGATCCGGTCGACCGGCGCGGTGATCCAGTTCATGACCCATCCGGTGGTCGCGGTCGATACCACGACGACGCCGTGGACGGTTCTGGCCGAACCGGGCCCGCAGACGCGCAATGAAAGCGTGCTGCAGGTCCATATCGACACCCCGGCCGATCCCGGGGCGGCCGAGGCCATCGCCGGGGAGCTGGACCGCACCATGGCGCAGGTGCGCGCCGCCGTGCTCGATTGGCGCGACATGCTCGAACGCCTGCGCGGCGCCGTCATCGCCTATCGCGACCATCCCCCGCAAATGCGCGAGCCGGCCCTGGCCGAGGCGATCCACTTCCTCGCCTGGCTGGCCGATCACAATTTCACCTTCCTCGGCATGCGCGAATACCGCCTCGAAGGGGCGGGCGAGACCCGTTCGCTGGCCCCGGTCGAGGGGAGCGGGCTGGGCATATTGCGCGACCCGGATTATCTCTATCTGCGCCAGGGCGAGGCCTATGTGCACACCACCGCCCAGCACCTGGAATTCCTGGCCACCGACGAGCCGCTGATGGTCACCAAGGCCAATCGGCGGGCGCTGGTGCACCGGCGGGTGCATATGGACTATGTGGGGGTCAAGACCTTCGACACGTCGGGGCGGATCACCGGCGAATTGCGCATTGTGGGCCTCTTTACCTCCGCCGCGCTGGCGACGCCCCATGCGGAGGTGCCGCTGGTGCGCCGCAAGATCGCCGACGCCATGCGCCGCTCGCGCCTCGATCCCCATTCCCATGCGGGCAAGGCGCTGATGAACGCCCTCGACAGCTATCCGCGCGAGGAATTGTTCCAGATCACCGAAGCGCAGCTCTTCGAATTCGCCTCGGTGATCTCCACCCTCGCCGACCGCCCGCGGGTGCGGGTGCTGCCGCGCATCGACCGCTTCGACAATTTCGTCTCGGTGCTGGTCTACCTACCGCGCGACCGTTTCGATTCCACCGTGCGGGCCCGGATCGGGCAGCATCTCGCCGCCCGCTATGAGGGCCATGTCTCGGCCTTCACCCCCGATTTCCCGGAGGGCGACCTGGCCCGGGTGCATTTCATCATCGGCCGCACCGGCGGGCCGACCCCGCAGCCGAGCCGCGAGGCGCTGGAAGCCGAGATCGGCGAAATCGCCCGCACCTTCGCCGACCGGCTGCGCTCGGCGGCCCATGGCAGCGCGGCGGTGGCCGAATACAGCGAGGCCTTCGACGCCGGCTACCAGGCCGATCATTCCCATGCCGATGCCCTCGAGGACATCGCCATTTTCCGCACCCTGGGGCCTGATACGCCGCTGGCGGTGCGGCTGGCGGCGGGCCGCGAGGGCCCGGACAGCCTCAGCCTCTCGGTCTACAATCGCGCCGATGCCATCCCGCTTTCGGCCCGGGTGCCGACGCTGGAGAATTTCGGCTTTTCGGTGATCGAGGAGCGGACCTACCAGATCCGGCCGGCCGGGCGCGAGGTGCGCTATCTGCACGACATGACCCTGCGTTCGCGCGCCGGCGCCGTGCCCGACCTCGCCGAAAGCGCCTATCGGCTGGAAGCGGCGATGATCGCCGTCTCCACCGGCGCGGTGGAGAATGACGGCTACAACAAGCTCACCCTCCTTGCCGGGCTCGGCCATGAGGATGTGGTCATCCTGCGCGCCCTCGGCCATTATCTGCGCCAGATCGGCATCGCCTATTCCCAGACCTATATCTGGACCGCCCTGGCCCATCAGCCGGCCCTGGCGCGGGCGCTGGTGGCCCTGTTCCACACCCTGCACGATCCCGCGCTCACCGGCGACCGCGAGGCCAAGGCGGCGGCGCTGCACCAGACCATCACCGCCGGGCTCGACGCCATCGCCTCGATCGACGAGGACCGCATCATCAGGCGCCTGCTCAACCTCATCGAGGCCAGCCTGCGCACCAATCTCTACCAGCGGGTGGACGGGGCCGCACGCCCGGCGCTGGCCATCAAGTTCGATCCCCACCGCATCGACGGCCTGCCCGAGCCCCGGCTCTACCGCGAGATCTTCGTCTATTCGCCCCGGGTCGAGGGGGTGCATATGCGCGGCGGCGCCATCGCCCGCGGCGGGTTGCGCTGGTCGGACCGGCCCGAGGACTTCCGCACCGAGATTCTCGGCCTCGTCAAGGCGCAGATGGTCAAGAACGCGGTGATCGTGCCGATCGGCGCCAAGGGTGGCTTCGTGCCGCGCCAGATGCCGCCCGATCCCGACCGCGACACCTTCATGGCCGAGGGCACCGCCTGCTACAAGATCTTCATCGGCGCCCTGCTCGACGTTACCGACAATCTCCTCGGCGATACGGTCCTGCCGCCCGAAATGGTGTTCCGCCGCGACGCCGACGATCCCTATCTGGTGGTGGCGGCCGACAAGGGCACCGCCAGCTTTTCCGACACCGCCAACGCCATCTCCACGGCGCGCGATTTCTGGCTGGGCGATGCCTTCGCCTCGGGCGGCTCGGCGGGCTACGACCACAAGAAGATGGCCATCACCGCAAGGGGCGGCTGGGAGGCGGTCAAGCGCCATTTCCGCGAAATGGACATCGACATCCAGACCCAGGGCTTTACCGTGGCCGGGGTAGGCGACATGAGCGGCGACGTGTTCGGCAACGGCATGCTGCTGTCGAAAACGATCCGGCTGGTCGCCGCCTTCGACCATCGCGACATCTTCATCGATCCCGACCCCGACAGCGAGCGGGCCTATAGGGAGCGCCAGCGGCTGTTCGATCTGCCCCGCTCGAGCTGGGCCGACTACGATGCCGCGCTCATCTCCGAGGGCGGGGGCGTCTTCTCGCGCCAGACCAAATCCATTCCCCTCTCGCCGCAGATGCAGACACTTCTGGGCCTCGCCACCCCCACCGCCGGGCCGGGGGAGATCATCTCCGCCATCCTCAGGGCCGAGGTCGACCTTTTGTGGTTCGGGGGCATCGGCACCTATATCCGCGCCTCGGACGAGGCCGATGCAGAGGTGGGCGACAAGGCCAATGACGCCATCCGCGTCGCCGGGCGCGACGTCCGCGCCCGGGTGGTCGGCGAAGGCGCCAATCTCGGCGTCACCCAGCGCGGGCGCATCGAATACGCCTTGGGCGGCGGCCGCATCAACACCGACGCCATCGACAATTCGGCCGGGGTCAACTCCTCGGACCTCGAGGTCAACATCAAGATCGCCCTTTCGGACATGGTGCGCTCGGGCGCCCTCGATATGGAGGCCCGCAGCGCCTTCCTTGCCGAAATGACCGACGAGGTGGCGGCGCTCTGCCTGCGCAACAACTATCTCCAGCCCCTCGCCCTTTCGCTCATCGAGCGGCGCGGCATGGCCGAATTTCCCGATCTGGTCGATCTCATGGCCGAGCTGGAAGCGACGGGCGAACTCAACCGGGCCATCGAATACCTGCCCGACGATGCGGTGCTGGCCGAACGCGCCGCCGCGGGGACCGGGCTCACCCGCCCCGAGCTGGCGGTGCTGCTCGCCTATGCCAAGAACACGCTCTACACCGAGCTTCTGGCCTCCCCGACCCCGGACGATCCCTATCTGGCGCGGGAGCTCTATCGCTATTTCCCCGCCACCCTCGAAAGGCGCTATCCCGAGACCATCGAGACCCATCGCCTGCGGCGCGAGGTGATCGCCACGGTGCTGGCCAATGCCATGATCAATCGCGGCGGCCCGGCCTTCGTCTCCAAGCTCGTCGCCATGACCGCGGCCGAGCCGGGCGCCGTCGCCTTCGCCTATGCCCTGGCACGCGACAGTTTCGAATTGCCTGGGCTGCACGCGGCCATCGACGCGCTCGACAACCGCGTGCCCGGCGATCTCCAGCTGACGCTCTATGCCGAGGCGCAGGCGCTGCAGGTGTCGCAGGCGCTGTGGTTCCTGCGCAACGAGGATTTCACCGAGGGCCTGTCGGACCTTGTCGAGCGCTATCGCGAGGGCATCGCCGCCATTCGCGTCGCCCTGCCGGACCTCGTCTCCCCCTTCCTCGCCGAATCGATCGCCACGCGGGAAAAGCAGTTCGAGGAGGGCGGCACCCCGCCCGATCTCGCCCGCCGCATCGCCGCCCTCTCGGTGCTCTCGCTGGCTCCGGACGCGGTGCTGGTGGCCTATAAATGCGATGTGGACGTGCTCGACGCCGCCACGGCGATGTTTAAGGTGATCGAGATGTTCCGCATCGGCCAGCTCACCGAGCAGGGGGCGATGCTCACCGCCGCCGACCGCTTCGACCGCATGGCGCTCGACCGGGCCATGGCCAATCTGCTGCGGGCCCTGCGTGATCTCTCCTCGGACATCCTCTCGGCCGGCGACGGGCCGGTGGCCGACCGCATCGCGGCCTGGAAGGCGCCGCGCCGCTCGGCCATCGCCCGGCTGGGCGATACGGTGGCCGATCTCACCGAGGGCGAATTGACCCTCTCGCGTCTTTCCGTCGCGGCGGGCCTGTTGAGCGACCTCGTGCGCAGCTGATCCGAAGAGGGGTCAAACCCCATGGCCCCGGTCCGATTCCGGCGGATTGGGGCGGGGCGGGTGCGCGCTTTCCCGCCCCGCCGCGGTCATCGTGCCGCCGATAGGACTTGCATTGATCGGCCGCCATGGGCAAAAAGCCCGCGTCTTCCCCCTCCCCAGACGTTCAGGATCGAACCGAACATGAATATCGACGCCATCCCGGTCGGCAAGAACCCGCCCGAAGACCTCAACGTGATCATCGAAGTCCCGCTCGGGGGCGAACCGATCAAATACGAGATCGACAAGGACAGCGGCGCCCTGTTCGTCGACCGGTTCCTCTATACGCCCATGCGCTATCCGGGCAATTACGGCTTCGTGCCTCATACCCTGTGCGGCGACGGCGACCCGCTCGACGTCATCGTCCTCAACTCGCGCCCGCTGGTGCCCGGCGCCGTGGTGCGCTCGCGCCCGGTCGGCGTGCTGCTCATGGAGGATGATGGCGGCCAGGACGAAAAGATCCTCGCCGTGCCGGTCTCCAAGCTCACCCAGATGTATGATGCCATCGAGGACGTCACCGACCTGCCCGAGATCCAGATCGAGCGCGTGAAGCACTTCTTCACGCATTACAAAGACCTCGAACCGGGCAAATGGGCCAAGATCGATCGCATCGGCAATCGCGACGATGCCGTAAAGGTGATCCTCGATTCCATCGAAAGGGCCCGGAAGGGCTGAGTCCGGACCTTCGCGCCGCGCCCGCACCCCTTGACCGAGACGGGGTTGCGGGCGTAAAAATAGCGCAAACCGTACCCGTGGGTACGGAAAACTGACCTCACGACCGGAAACCGAACGCAATGACCGCCAAGACACTCTATGACAAGATCTGGGATGACCACGTCGTCGAATACGATGAGGACGGCACCGCCATCCTCTATATCGACCGTCACCTCGTCCACGAAGTCACGAGCCCGCAGGCGTTCGAAGGCCTTCGCCTCTCCGGCCGCAAGGTGCGCGCGCCCGAGCGCACCCTGGCCGTGGTGGATCACAACGTGCCCACCTCCGACCGCCGGCAGGGGATCGACGATCCCGAATCCAAGCTGCAGGTCGACACCCTCGCCCAGAACGCCGCCGATTTCGGCGTGGAATATTACAACGAGCTCGATATCCGCCAGGGCATCGTCCATATCGTGGGCCCCGAGCAGGGCTTCACCCTGCCCGGCATGACCATTGTGTGCGGCGACAGCCACACCTCGACCCATGGTGCCTTCGGGGCGCTGGCCCATGGCATCGGCACCTCGGAAGTCGAGCACGTGCTCGCCACCCAGACGCTGATCCAGCAAAAAGCCAAGAACATGCGCGTCACCGTCGACGGCAAGCTGCCGGCCGGGGTCACCGCCAAGGACATCATCCTGGCCATTATCGGCGAGATCGGCACCGCCGGCGGCAATGGGCACGTGCTCGAATATGCCGGCGAAGCCATTCGCGGCCTCTCCATGGAAGGCCGCATGACGGTGTGCAACATGTCGATCGAGGGCGGCGCTCGGGCCGGGCTGATCGCCCCCGACGAAACCACCTTCGCCTATGTCAAGGATCGCCCGCGCGCCCCCAGGGGCAAGGCGTTCGAGATGGCGCTCGACTATTGGAAGACCCTCTATACCGATGAAGGGGCCTATTTCGACAAGGAAGTCCGGCTCGACGCCGCCAACCTGCCGCCCATCGTCTCGTGGGGCTCCTCGCCTGAGGACGTGATCTCGGTTCTGGGCGCCGTCCCCGATCCCGACCAGATCGCCGACGCCAATCGCCGGGCCTCCAAGAAGCGCGCGCTCGACTATATGGGTCTCGTCCCCGGCACAAGGATCACCGATATCGAGCTCGACCGCGTCTTCCTCGGCTCGTGCACCAATGGCCGCATCGAAGACCTGCGCGCCGCCGCCGCCATCGTCAAGGGCCACACGGTGCATGAGCGGGTCAACGCCATGGTCGTTCCCGGCTCGGGACTGGTCAAGGCCCAGGCCGAGGCCGAAGGGCTGGACCGGATCTTCATTGAGGCCGGTTTCGACTGGCGCGAGCCGGGCTGCTCCATGTGTCTGGCCATGAATGCCGACAAGCTGGCCCCCGGCGAGCGCTGCGCCTCGACCTCGAACCGCAATTTCGAGGGCCGGCAGGGTTTTAAGGGCCGCACGCATCTGGTCTCGCCCATCATGGCCGCCGCCGCCGCCATCCGTGGCCGCTTCGTCGATATCCGCGAGTGGCCGCGCCAGTAATGGCGGATAAACCCGAAGGCGACGCAAAATTCTGGGGGCCGCTGGCGGCCCCCTCCCTCGACGATATCGAGGCGCTCGCCGTCGCGGCGCTCGACGCGCTGCCCGAGCCGTTCCGCTCGCTGTCGCGCGACGTCGAATGTCGGGTGGCCGACTTCCCCACCGACGAGGTCTGCAAGGACATGGAGCTCGACAGCCCCTTCGACCTTTTGGGCCTGTTCGAGGGCGTGGGCCTCACCGATGACGGGGCGAGCCCCTTCACCGGCCAGATGCCCAACCGGGTGTGGCTCTATCGCCGCCCCATGCTCGACTATTGGGCCGAGCACACCGATACGCTGGGCGAGATCGTCACCCATGTGCTCATCCATGAGATTGGTCACCATTTCGGCCTCTCGGACGACGACATGTACGCCATCGACGACGGATTGCGCTAGCTTTGGTCAGCCCTTTTCGGCTTCGGACCGGCTCATGAAGCGGTAATCGGCATAGGTGTCGCCTTCGAGGTCGTCATCGACTACGAGGACCAGGTCCTGGGCCTGGAAGGCCGCGTACCAGCTCTCCCAGTCGACCAGTTCGAAATGGCTGCCCGGGCGATCCGGCCCCTCATTGGCGTCGGCATTGAGCATGTGCTGGTCGAAGGTGAGGCCGAGCAGGTGCTGGTCGGTGCCGTTCGGCTCGGGCATGTCGGCCATGATCGGATTGCCGCCCCGCGGCTGGGTCCAGGTGCGGATATCCTCGAGCGTCGTCAATGTGCTGGCCATGGTCGGTCTCCGGTTGTCACGCGCTTGCGGCACCGGGCGATGCCGCTCGTGGCGGGAAACGCCGGCCGTGCCGCAAGGGTTGCGTCGGCCGGTGCCGGGGATGTCATTAACGCTTCGTCCAATTTCGGGCTGATAGGGTGTAAAATGTCAGTGCCGGCCGGACGGGGATGAAAATCCGTCGGGACGGCCATTACTATGCAGACCGCCGCCCGCGCGGCCGAGAGGGATCGTGGACGGACGGCTATGAGCAGCGCCATTTTTGTCTATTGGGTGGTGCTGGCCCTGTGCCTCGTGCAGGCTGCGGCGTTTTTCGCCCTGTATCATTTCGATCGCGTCAACCGGCCGGCGGTGTCGTTCGGCCTGGCGTTCGCCGCCGCCGGGTTCAGCTTTGGCGGGGAGATCGTTCTCGCCACCGGCTTTGCGCCCAGCGCCACGCGCATGGTGATCGCGGTGGCCATGGTGGCGATGTTCATCTTCGTCGCCGATGGGCTGGCGCGGCGCTATCGGGTCGGGCTGTCGCGCGGGGGCGGGCTGGCCATCGGGGCGGCCTCGGCGCTGCTCTATCTCATGATCCTCGACCTGCCGCGGGCCGATTTCACCCGGCAGATGCTCTATCAGCTGCCCTATGGCTTGCTCAGCCTCCTGGCGCTGAGCATCATCTGGCGCGCCCGCGACAAGGTGCGGGCCGATTGGCTGGTCATGCTGCTCTTTGCGCTCATGGCGGTCCATTTTCCGGCAAAGCCCTTCGTCGCCCTGTGGACCGGCGGGGTGGGGGCCGAACCGAGCGGCTTTGCCGCGACGTCCTATGCGGCGCTGTCGGCGGTCTCGGGCGCGGTGCTGATCGTCACCCTCGCCATGGTGGCGCTGGGGATGATGCTGTCGGACAGCGCGGCGCGCATCATCCGCAATTCCGAGCGCGACGCGCAGACCGGGGTGCTGACCCGGGCCGGCTTTGCCCATCACGCGGCGCGGCACCTGGCCGGCGCAGCGCCGAATCTGGCCGATCCGGCGGCCGGCGATCTGGCCCTCATCCTCCTCGCCATGGATCTCTCCGGTCGCCCGCACGCGCTGCCGGTGGTTGCGCTGGCCGAGTGCCTCGGGGCCGGCGCCCCGCGCGACGCGCTGGTCGGGCGCATGGCCGAGCATGATTTCGCCGTGCTGGTTCCCGGCGCCAACCTCTTTGCCGCCCGCGCGCTGGCCGACAGTTTTCGCGCCGCTGCGGCGGAGGACCCGGCGCTCGGCGCGGTGACCCTCTCCATCGGCATCACCGAGCGCGAGCCCGGCGATGTCTATGCCGAAATGCTGGCCCGGGCGCTGTGGGCCCTGTCCCAGGCGCAACGCAGCGGCGGCGACACGATCCGCCTCGCCGCACGATCGGGTTTCGGGCTGGCCGCCGGCACCAAGTGAACCTCAGAGAGACAGCGCGTAGTCGGCGATCTCCTCGCCGGTGAGGTAATAGAGCCGGTTGGGCGGCGTCTCCATGGCGGGCACCCAGAGCAGCGGATCGACGCCCATTTCGCCCAGATAGCGGGAAATGCGCGCCGTTATGGCCTGCGCATCGCTCATGGCCTGGGCCGAGCCCAGCGCCTCGCCGGTGCGGGCATCGGCATAGATCTGGTGCACGCCCACCGCCGAGGTGCCAGAGACGGCGCGCGCCACGCCGCCGGCCAAAACCAGCGGGCAGGAGGAGGCGCATAGCGCTCCGTCGCCCACAGCGGTCGCGAAGCCGGCGGCGCGGATGGCGCGGCCGATGGCCAGCGCGTCTTCGACCGACCCGCCGGGGGAATTGAGCGCCACGGTCTCGATATAGTCCCCGCGCAGCGCGACCTCGGCGGCAAACAGCGCCGCGGCGCCGGGGGTGATGGTGCCTTCGAGCATCAGCACGCCCCCTGGGATCAGCTCCATCGACAGGGGCTCGGCCAGGCGCTCGGGGGGCGTCGTGATCTGTTCGAGAGGGCGGTAGGCGGGATTGTCGGGGTCGATTTCCGGGCGGTCGACCGCCGGCAGTACCGGATCGCCGCCCGGGGTCACCGCCAGCTCGTGCGGGCGCAGCGCGCTGAGCGCGCGATAGTCGCTGACCAGCACCCAGGCGGTGCCGGCCAGCATGGCGAAGAAGGCGGTCTTGAGGATGGCGCTATCGCTGACTGCGTCGAGGGCCGCCAGCAGGCGGGCGCCGGGGCCTTTTCGCGGGGCGGGCGGGCTGATGCTGCTCACGGCCGGGCCGGGCCTTCGCTGCGCTTGCGCTGGAAGGCGGGCAGCGCGGTCACCGTGTCGTCGCCCCCGTGCGGGCCGGTGCGGGCCACTTCGGCGTCATCGGGCGCGTCCTCGGTGGCCGGTTCGGCCTCGGGTTCCGGCGGGGGCGGTGCGGCGCGCGCGGCGGCCTGGGCGGCCAGCATCTGGTTGTGCAGCGCCACCGCGCGCATCATGTCGGCGGCGGTGAGGGTTTCGGCGTCGTCCATGGCCTCCGCGTCGCGCCGCATGGCCGAATGGGCGACGGCCAGCAGCAGCACCAGCACCACCGGCAGAAGGTCGATGGAGATGGCCCCGGCCCAGGAGGGGAGGAAATCTGAGGCATAGCGGATCACCGCCTCGGCGGTGGACAGCGGCACGAAGCGCCGCGATTGCACCGCCGGCTCGGCCATGATCGCCTGCGCGGCCTGGGAGAGCGCCACCGATTGCGCGTCGACCGCCGAGCGCACATTGGCAATGGCCGCGTCCTGACGCGCCACCAGCCCGGCGCTCTGGCCATCGGCCACCGGGGCGATGAAGCCCAGCGAAAGGTCGTCGGCGGCCCGCGCCACCGAGGACGCGACGGAAGTTTCCTGCAGCGCGGCGATCACCCCGGCGAGCTTGACCGCTTCGCCGGCGAAGAGATCGGCGCGCGGCTGCACTTCGCCGGTCCCCGAGACGAGGTCGCGCATGGCTGCGAGGTGCCCGCTGCCGGTTTCGAAGAGGCCGGCCACCCGGTCCTGGCTCTGGGCGATCGAGGAGCCCAGCGCGGTCATCTGCGTGCTCATCTGGCTCAGCAGTTGCACCACCGAGCCCGATCCCGCCGAACCGGTGAGGGCGCCGCCGGCCCGCTCCTCCTCGGCCAGGGTGGCGAAGCGCTCGGCGGCGCGCTGCACGTCGGGGAGCAGCGATTGCGCCGAAAGCGCATTGCCGTGCGCGGCGTCGAGATCGCCGGAAAATTCCTCCAGCGTCACCGCCATGTGCTGTTCGAGCGCGGCCGAGCCGGCCAGCGCGGCGGCGTTGAGCCAGGAGCTCATGGCGACGATCATCACCGAGCCCAGCACCATGATGGCGATCATCAGCACCCGCTGGCTGGCTTCCCGCATCAGCGGCAGGAAGCGCATCATATAGCTCCAGAAGACATAGATGCCGACCGAGACGGCCACCGAATAGATGATGGCGGCGAAGAAGACGTAATTGGCGTCTCCGTCCAGCAGCCCGCGCACGCCGATATAGGTATAGACGCCGCTGGCCAGCGCCAGCACGGCCAAAGCGAAGCGCGAGGTGGTCTCCAGCCCCTTGATCGTCTGGCCGATGCGCGTGGCATTGTTCTGGCTCGACATGTGCGGTCCCTTGCAATCCCGGCACGTCCGGGCCAGCCGCCCCATGCCTTAACGCAAGCTTAACAGGCAAATCCCGGCAAAATCGAGATGGGAACTTTCGTCACGGGCGGGCACGCGCGGAAAAAACCGCCCGGTTTTCCCAAGGGTCGGCGGTCTCTCGCGCTATTGTGATGGCGCGGAGCGGCCCCGGCGTCCCGGCTCCATGCAACCCTCTGCCGGTCTTTCCGGTTCCCTCCGGTCATCAAGAGGAGGAAATCATGGATTTGAACCGCCGCCAGACCCTGGGCCTGGGGCTCGCCGTCCTGGGCACCACCCTCGTCCTGCCGCGCATCGGGTTTGCGCAACAGGCCGGGGGCGACACCTATCCGACCAGCGCCGGCGACATTGTCGTCCACCCTATCTCGCATGCGTCGCTGGTGCTCGAAACCCCCTCGGGCACTGTTTATGTCGATCCGGTCGGCAGCGCCGGGCTCTATGCCCATCTCGCCGCGCCCGACCTCATCCTCATCACCCATGAGCATGGGGATCATTTCGACGCCGGGACATTGGAGGGGATTGCGGGGGAGGACACCGAGATCATCGCCAATCCGGCGGTGTTCGCCATGCTGGCCGAGCCCCTGGCCGCGCGGGCGCGCCAGCTCGCCAATGGCGAAAGCGACAGTTTCGGCGAAATCGCCATCGCGGCCATCCCGGCCTACAACACCACAGAGGACCGGCTGCAATACCACCCGCAGGGCCGCGACAACGGCTATGTGCTGACCATTGGCGACCGCCGCATCTATATCGCCGGCGACACCGAGGACATCGCCGAGATGCGAGCGCTGAGCGATATCTTCATCGCCTTCGTGCCGATGAACCTGCCCTTCACCATGACCGAGGCCCAGGCCGCCTCCGGCGTCGCCGCCTTCGCCCCGGCTTTTGTCTATCCCTATCACTACAATGACAGCGACCTCGACCTGTTCGCCACCCTTCTGGCCGAGGAAACCGACGCGACCGAAGTGGTGCGGGGAGAGTGGTATTAGGGTGCCTGCAGCCCCTATTCCTCCGGCTCGGTGGTGAGCATCAGGGGGAAGCCGAATTGCTGGGAGAGCTCGATCGCCTCGTCGGCCTTGGTCTCGGCGATCTCCTTGGTATAGACGGCGATGACCGCCGCCCCCTTCTGGTGCGCGGTCATCATGATCGATTCCGCCTGCGGCTCGCCCAGCCCGAACACCGATTCAAGCACCTTCACCACGAATTCGCGCGGCGTGTAGTCATCGTTGAGCAGGATGACCTTGTGCAGCTTGGGCCGTGCGGTGCGCAGGCGCGTCCGGGTGCGGTTCTGGGTCGATATATCGCTCATCGCGACCTCTCGAACGATAAGGAAAAGGGAGATCCCCAGTATATAGGATCTCCCTCCCCTTTCTCAACTCGCCGCCGCTTCGGCCGCCGCGGCCCGGGCGGCGCGCTTGCGGTCGTTGGGGTCGAGGTGGATCTTGCGCAGCCGCACCGATTGCGGCGTCACCTCCACATATTCGTCGTCGGCGATATAGCTCAGCGCCTGTTCGAGGCTGAGCTTCTTGGGCGGGGTGAGCCGGATCGCCTCGTCCTTGGAGGTGGTGCGGATATTGGTCAGCTGCTTGCCCTTGAGGACGTTGACCTCCAGATCGTTCTCGCGATTGTGCTCGCCCACGATCATGCCCTCATAGACGTCGACGCCCGGATCGATCAGCATCGGGCCGCGATCCTCGAGGTTGAACAGCGCATAAGCCACCGCCTGGCCGGTGGCGTTGGAGATCAGGACGCCGGTGCGGCGCATGGGCAGCGGGCCCTTGAAGGGGGCATATTCGTGGAACACGCGGTTGAAGATCGCCGTACCACGCGTGTCGGACAGCAATTCCCCCTGATAGCCGATCAGCCCGCGGGTGGGCACATAGAGCCTCACCCGGGTGCGCCCCTGGCCGGAGGGTCGCATCTCGACCAGGTCGCCGCGCCGCTCGCTGAGCTTTTGCACCACCACCGAGGCGAATTCGTCATCAACGTCGATGATCACTTCCTCGATGGGTTCGAGCTTCTGCCCGTCCTCTTCGCGGAACAGCACCTTGGGGCGGCCAAGGCACAATTCGAACCCCTCGCGTCGCATGGTCTCGATGAGCACGCCAAGCTGGAGCTCGCCGCGCCCGGCGACGTCGAAGGAATCATTGTCGTCGCCCGGGGTGACGCGGATGGCGATATTGCCCTCGGCCTCGCGCAGCAGCCGCTCGCGGATGACGCGGCTCTGCACCTTGTCGCCTTCGCGCCCGGCCAAGGGGCCGTCATTGATGCGGAAGGTGACCGACAGGGTGGGGGGATCGATGGGCTTGGCTTCCAGCGCCGCGCTCACCTGCGGGATGGTGATGGTATTGGCGACCGTCGCGTCCTCGAGCCCGGCCAGGGCCACGATATCGCCGGCCTTGCCCTCCTCGATCGGCTCGCGCTCCAGGCCGCGAAAGCCCAGCACCTTGGAGATGCGGCCCTTTTCCACCACCTTGCCGGAGCGGTCCAGCGCGTGGACGGAGTCGCCGGGCTTGACCGTGCCCGAATGGATGCGCCCGGTGAGGATGCGCCCGAGGAAGGCGTTGCGCTCGATGGAGGTCACCAGCATGCGAAACGGGCCGTCCTCGGTCCGGGGCTCGGCGAAATGGGTCAGCACCTTGTCGAGCAGCGGCCCCATGGATTCCTTGGGCCCGGCCGGGTCCTCGGCCATCCAGCCCTGCTTGGCCGAGCCGTAGAGCACCGGGAAATCGAGCTGCTCGGGGGTGGCGTCGAGGGCGACGAACAGATCGAAGATCTCGTCGAGCACCTCGTCGTGCCGCTCGTCGGGCTTGTCGATCTTGTTGATGACCACGATGGGGCGCAGGCCGATCTTGAGCGCCTTGGAGAGCACGAACTTGGTCTGCGGCATCGGGCCTTCGGCGGCGTCGACAAGGATCACCGCGCCGTCGACCATGGAGAGGAAGCGCTCCACCTCGCCACCGAAATCGGCGTGGCCGGGGGTGTCGAGGATGTTGATGCGGTTATCCTTCCAGTTGAGCGAGGTCACCTTGGCAAGGATGGTGATGCCGCGTTCCTTTTCCAGATCGTTGGAATCCATGACGCGTTCGTCGACGCGCTGGTTCTCGCGGAAGGTTCCCGACTGTTTGAGAAGGACATCGACCAGGGTCGTCTTGCCATGGTCGACGTGGGCAATGATCGCAATATTGCGCAAGCTCATAAAAGGGGCAGCCATGTTTCGGGGGTTCAAAAAGTAGGCTGGCCATAGCGCAGCCTCGGCCCGCAAACAAGGAAAAAGGCTGCAGGGCAGCAATGCGTAGCCGGATTTGCGGGGTTTTGCCGCTTCAATGCCCCCTTCTCCCGCGAGGGAAGAAGGGGGAGGATGCCCGGGAAGTCTATCCCCGCGCCAGGCGCTGCCGGCGGGCGCCGAAGGTCTTCAGCCGCAGCCCGTTGAGCTTGATGAAGCCCTCGGCGTCGTGGTGGTCATAGGTGCCGGTGCCTTCCTCGAAGGTCACGAGGTCTTCCGAATAGAGCGAATAGGGCGAGGTCCGGCCCACCACCTGCGCCGAGCCCTTGTAGAGCTTGAGGGTCACCTCGCCGCTGACATAGTCCTGGCTCTTGTCGATCAGCGCCTGCAGCATCTCGCGCTCGGGGCTGTACCAGAAGCCGTTGTAGATCAGCTCGGCATAGCGCGGCATGATCTCGTCCTTGAGATGGGCCGCGCCGCGATCGAGGGTGATGGATTCGATGCCGCGATGGGCGGCGAGCAGGATGGTGCCGCCCGGGGTTTCGTAGATGCCGCGCGACTTCATGCCCACGAAGCGGTTCTCCACCAGGTCGAGCCGGCCGATGCCGTGCTTGCCGCCCAGTTCGTTGAGCCGTGTGAGGAAGGCGGCCGGCGACAGGGTCTCGCCATTGACCGACACGCCGTCGCCCTTTTCGAAGCCGACCGTGATGGTTTCAGGCTCATTGGGCGCGTCGACGGGGTCGACGGTGCGCTGATAGACGTAGTCGGGCGCTTCCACGCCCGGGTCCTCGAGCACCTTGCCTTCCGAGGAGGTGTGCAGGAGGTTGGCGTCGACCGAAAACGGCGCCTCGCCGCGCTTGTCCTTGGGCACGGGGATCTGGTTCTGCTCGGCATATTCGATGAGCTTGGTGCGGCTCTGGAGATCCCATTCGCGCCAGGGAGCGATGACCTTGATGGCCGGGTTGAGCGCATAGGCCGACAATTCGAAGCGCACCTGGTCATTGCCCTTGCCGGTGGCGCCATGGGCGATGGCGTCGGCGCCGGTCTCCTCGGCGATCTCGACCAGGCGCTTGGAAATCAGCGGCCGGGCGATGGAGGTGCCCAGCAGATACACCCCCTCATAGAGCGCATTGGCGCGGAACATGGGGAAGACGAAATCGGAGACGAATTCCTCGCGCAGATCCTCGATGCGGATGTCCTTGACCCCCATCATCTCGGCCTTCCTGCGGGCCGGCTCCAGCTCCTCGCCCTGGCCCAGATCGGCGGTGAAGGTCACCACTTCGCAATCATAGGCCTGGCGGAGCCATTTGAGGATGATCGAGGTGTCCAGCCCTCCCGAATAGGCGAGAACGACTTTCTTGATGTCTTTGGTCATGGCGTGCGCATATCCCCGGAGGACGAAGCTTGAAGGTTCGCGCGGACGTTAATCAGATCGCGCCGGACCTGTCCACACGGGCCCCCAAGAATCGGGTTGCAGGATCGGAGCGGCGCAGCCATGCTGCGGGCCGTTTCCCCCGTGTCGAGATCCCATCCATGCTTGGTTACGCGCCAGACCTGCCGGTCATCCTCAGCTTCGCGCTCGCTGCCGTCGTCCTCACCATCACGCCGGGGCCGGACATGGCGCTGTTCATCTCGCGCACCGTCAATTACGGGCTGCGGCACGGCTTTGCGACGGTGCTGGGGGCGCTGAGCGGCATCGCCGTGCACACCATGCTGGTCGCCTTCGGGGTGTCGGTGCTGATCGTCACCGCGCCGGCCGCCTTCTGGGTGCTCAAGATCGCCGGGGCGCTCTATCTGCTCTGGCTGGCCTTCGCCGCCATCCGCTCGGGGGCCGGGCTCACCGTCACCCGCGCCGGCGGCAGGACGCCGAGCTATCGCCGCTCCTATCTCACCGGATTGGGGATCAACCTCACCAATCCCAAGGTGGCGCTGTTCTTCGTGACCTTCCTGCCGCAATTCGTTTCGGCATCGGACCCGCACGCGGCCTCGAAGCTGATGTTTCTCGGGCTCGAATTCGTCGTCATCTCGCTGCCCATCGTCGTGGGCATGGTGCTGGGGGCGCAATGGCTGACCGGAACCCTGATGCGCTCGCCCCGGGCGCAGAAGATCCTCAACTGGTCGTTCGCCGCCGTGTTCGCCGCCTTCGCGGTTACCATCCTCACCGCCGAGGCGCGGCGCTAGGATGAATTACCGCCACGCCTTCCACGCCGGCAATTTCGCCGATGTGACCAAGCACATCATCCTCACCCGCATCCTCGCCTATCTGATGCGCAAGGACGCCCCCTTCCGGGTGATCGACACCCATGCGGGGGTCGGGCTCTACGATCTTTCGGGGCAAGAGGCCGGGCGCACCGGCGAGTGGCGGGAGGGCATCGGGCGGCTGATGGACGCCGCGCTGCCGCGGCCGGTGGCCGAACTCGCCGCGCCCTATCTCGCGGCGGTACGGGCGCAGAACCCGGATGGCGGCTTGCGCTATTATCCCGGCTCGCCCTTCATTGCCCGCCATATGCTGCGCGGGCAGGACCGGCTGATGGCGCTCGAACTGCATCCCCTCGACGCCGAGGCGCTCAGGGAGAATTTCGCCGGCGACATCCAGACCCGGGTCACCCAGCTCGATGGCTGGGCGGCGCTGGGCACCCATCTGCCGCCCAAGGAAAAGCGCGGCCTCGTGCTAGTCGATCCGCCCTTCGAGGAGAAGGGGGAATTTTTGCGCATGGTGCAGAGCCTTGAAAAGGCGCATAAGCGCTGGCCGGGCGGCATCTATGCCTATTGGTATCCCATCAAGGACCCTAAGGAGGTGCGGGCCTATATGGCGGCGCTGCGGGCCACTGGGATCGGCAAGATCCTCCGCATCGAACTTACCATCCGCCCGCCCTCGACGCCGCCGCGGCTGCATGGCACCGGCATGATCGTAGTCAATCCGCCCTTCGTCCTCGAGGCCGAGCTCAAGACCCTGCTGCCGCTGCTGGCAAAACTGCTCAGCGACGAGAATCGCGGCCGCTACAGCCTCGACTGGGTGCGCGGCGAAGCCTGAGGAGACGGAACACCTTGTGCTCTGCCCAGTTGTTCCCATATTGCGGCTAGCACATTGATGGGACGGTACTCATGACGTTTGGCGATTTTATCCGGATCTTGTTTTCGATCCTCATTCCCCCGCTCGGCGTGTTCCTGCGCGTGGGGTTCGGGCTGCATTTCTGGCTCAACATCCTTCTGACGCTGCTGGGCTACATCCCCGGCCTCATCCACGCCATCTGGATCATCGCCAGCTACCGCACCCGCGAAGACGCGGTCTATCGGCGGTAACAGAAGTGCGACCAGGAAAAGTTGCGAGACTTTTCCGGTTCGGTCGCGCGACAAGGAAGAAAGTTGGATGGGGCCGCGCGCCTCAGAGCATGAAGGCGTCGCGGTCCTTTTTCTTCAGCCGTTCGGTTTCGGATTTGAGCTGGCCGCAGGCGGCGAAGATGTCGCGGCCGCGCGGGGTGCGCACCGGCGAGGCATAACCGGCCCGGTTGACGATGTCGGCAAAGGCCTCGATGCGGTCCCAGTCCGAGCAGACATAATTTGAGCCCGGCCAGGGATTGAAGGGGATCAGGTTGATCTTGGCCGGGATATTGGCCAGAAGCCGCACCAGTTCGCGCGCATCGGCGTCGGAATCGTTGATGTCCTTGAGCATCACATACTCGAAGGTGATGCGCTTGGCGTTGGAGACGCCGGGATAGGTGCGGCAGGCTTCGAGCAGCTCTTCGAGCGGCCATTTCTTGTTGATGGGCACCAACACGTCGCGCAGGTCGTTGCGCACCGCGTGCAGGGAGATGGCCAGCATCACCCCGATTTCCGAGCCGGTGGGCTCGATGAAGGGGACCACGCCCGAGGTCGAAAGCGTAATGCGGCGCTTGGAGAGCGACAGGCCCTCGCCGTCCGAGGCGATCAGCAGCGCCTTCTTGACGTTCTCGTAATTGTACAGCGGCTCGCCCATGCCCATCATGACGATATTGGTGATGGCGCGGCTCTCCCCATGCGGCACGAGGCCGTCGGTAGGGCGGACCCCGCCGGGAAAATCCCCCAGCCGCTCGCGGGCCATCATCACCTGGGCGAGGATTTCCCCGGCGGTGAGATTGCGCACCAGCTTCTGGGTGCCGGTGTGGCAGAACGAGCAGGTGAGCGTGCAGCCGACCTGGGAGGAGACGCACAGCGTGCCGCGATCCGATTCCGGGATATAGACCGTCTCGACCTCGACCGGGGGCATGTGGGGATGGGCCGGGTCGCGGAAGCGGAACAGCCATTTGCGCGTGCCGTCATTGGAGACCTGCTCGGAGACGATCTCCGGCCGCCCGATGGTGAAGGCCTCGGCGAGGTCGGCGCGCAAACCCTTGGCGATATTGGTCATCTGCCCGAAATCGGTGGCGCCGTTCACATAGATCCAGTTCCATAGCTGGCTGGCGCGCATGCGGGAATCGCGCTCGGAGAGCCCAATCTCGCCCAGCCGCGCGGCGATGTCCTTTTTCGACAGCCCGACCAGGTCGAGCGGACCCTGCGGCTTGGGGCGCGGGGCCATATCATGATCGATATTGAGCGCCAGACTCATGGGCGGTGTACTTTCGGCAGGCAATGGGGTTGTGAGGAATATGGGCGTCCGGCGGCGCAGGACAAGGCGCGCGGCCGGACGCAGGGCCCGCCTCTAGCATATTTGTGCGCCGCGCGCAAAGCGGCGGCGTGGACCCGCTCAGCAGGCGTCGTTGATGGCGTTGGTGGCGGCGGTGGCGCCCGAGAGCGAATAGGTCTGGGAGACCGTCTCTCCGCCCAGCGCCGTCCCCTCGACGGTCATGGTCGAGCCGCCGCGGATGGCCTGGGTGGCGGCGGCGGTCTGGTTGGGATCGGCGAGCCAGGCCGCGTCGTCCTCGACATAGAGGGCGAAGCTCTGCCCGCCCACCGACAGCCGCGCCGCGCTGCCGGGGGCGAAGGCATAGCCGGGCACGATGTTGATCTCGGAACGGATGGCCTGCCCCGGCCGGTGGGTGATGTAGAAATAGCCCTGGGTGAAGCCGGAAGGCTGCGGGCTGGTCTGGGTCGGCCGCGACAGGGCGAAACAGATGCGCTCCGCCCCTTCGGCGGTGGCATAGGCGGACCAGGCGCTGTGCTCGCCCAGGATGCGCACCGATTGGGCGAGGGCGGGCGGCACGCAGAATGCGATGAGGCCCAGGGCGGCAAGGCCCAGTTTGGCGATGGCGTTCATGATGGTTTCATCCCCGGGACGCGTGGCAGGAGGGCGCGGCGCCGAAAAGGCCCGGAGCGATCCGGGCCTTTGCCGAGCGCGTCGGCCTGGCAATCAGGAGCACTCCTGGGCGATCTTGTTGAGCGCGGCGGTCACCCCGCGCAGCGAATAGGTGTCCACCGTATTGGTGCCGCGCTGGGAGGTGGCGCGGACCACCATGGTCGCCCCGGCGCGCATGGCGCCGACGAAGCCGGATTCGTCCTCGATGGAGGCCAGCCAGCCCGCTTCCCCCTGGGTCACCATGGGATAGGAGCGGCCATCGACCGAGGCCGAGGCATTGGCCTGGGTCTCGTGGATGGGATAGCCGACAATGGTGGCCACCTCATTGGGATTGGTGGGCCGACGGGTCACGATGAAATGGATGTCGCCCCGGTTGACATTGCCCGGTTCGGAGGTCTGCGGCGTCGAGGAGACGTAGCAGATCTTTCCCGAATTGTCGGTATCGGTCCATGCGGTCCAGAAATCGAACGTGCCCAGATTGGTCGCGGCGAACGCGGCCGGGCTGGACGCAAAAACAGCTGTTGCGGCCACGACCATCGTCGCGAGGCGGCGGACTTGGCTGCGAGATTGACAAGGCATCGCCAAACCTTCCCCTTTGTTTACGTTTCACTACTCATGATGTCGGCCGCCAGACTCGCACCTTATGGTTACCAGAGAGCAAATAAAGCAGACCGAATATGGCCCTTGGCGCGCACACTAGAGAGCAATTTGGCCGGAATTTGACCGGTGTGCGGCGTCGGAACACGGTCATCTTCGTCCAGCGGCGCTGAATGCGCGCTGAACGCCCTTCGGGGCCCTGTCACATTGATGTGATTTTCAGGCCGCCGCCAGCTCGTAGCCCTGTTCGATGACATAGGGGCCGCCGCCGACGCTGTCGCGGCTGGAGAACAGCACGAACCGGTCGACGACGAAGCGCAGGGGGGTGAAGCGGCCCGCATGGGCGATGTGGCGCGCCACATCGTCGGGGCCCGAATCGCGCAGGCGGGCCAGGGTCACATGCGGCACGAATTTGCGGCCCTCGGGCACGAGGCCGGCCCGTTGCAGCAGGCGTTCCTGCCCGGCCTGCAGGCGGTTGAGCGCTTCGTTGGGCTCGAGCCCGGCATAGAGCGCCCTGGGCTTGTTGCCGCCGAACACCCCCAGATGGGAGATCACCACCTCGAAGGGCTCCATGGAGGGGGCCATGTCCAGCGCATGGACGATCTCGTCGGCCACCAGGTGGTCGACATCCCCGATAAAGCGCAGGGTGATGTGGTAATTGTCCGGGTCGATCCAGCGCGCCCCGGCCAGCCCGCCGCGCTTGAGCGACAGGGCGAAGGCGATATCGTGGGGGAGTTGCAGGCCGGTGAACAGTCTGGGCATGATGGCACCTCGCGTGTTCCCTTGACGGGGATGGATGGCCCCGAAACGAATCGGAGCCTAGCACAGGGCTACGCGTCTCGTATCAATTTCCCGCGACAGCGGGCGGCAGGCGGCCGGGCGGCTTCGCTTTTGCTTGTAATTTCAAGGCCCGGTCTCCATATTGTGTCATGAACCGGCGGACGCGGTTCGGGCAGGGATGTCCGGGCAATCGCCGGCCCGCCAATTTTGATCATGAGGATGGAACCAACGATGGCACAATACGACCGTCAGACCCTTGCAACAGGGCGCGTAGGCACGGCCGCGGCCATAGACGAGGGTCTGCGCAGCCACATGCTGCGCGTTTACAACTATATGGGCATCGGCCTGGCGCTGACCGGGCTCATCGCCTTTTTCGCCAGCCAGATGGCGGTGACCGGGGATGCCTCGGCCGCGGCCGCCCAGCTTGCCGATGGCACCTATCTCACCCAGTGGGGCGTCCTGCTCTACACCACGCCGCTGATGTGGGTCGTGGCGCTGTCGCCGCTCGCCTTCGTCCTGGTGCTGTCCTTCGGCATCAACAAGCTGTCCTTCGGGGCGGCGCAGGCCACCTTCTGGGGCTTTGCCGCGGTGATGGGCCTGTCGCTCTCCTCGATCTTCCTGGTCTATACCGGCGCCTCGATCGCCAAGGTGTTCTTCATCACCGCCGCCATGTTCGGCTCGATGAGCCTTTACGGCTACACCACCAAGCGCGATCTGACGGCGATGGGCGGCTTCCTGATGATGGGCCTTATCGGCCTGATCATCGCCATGGTGGTCAATATCTTCCTGGCCAGCTCGGCGCTCGATTTCGCCATCTCGGCGATCGGCGTGGTGATCTTTGTCGGGCTGACCGCCTATGACACCCAGAAGATCAAGGAAGCTTATGCCGAAAACATCGGCCATGAAGGGCTGGGCAAGCTCGCCATCATGGGCGCGCTGACGCTGTATCTGGACTTCATCAACCTGTTCCTGATGCTGCTGCGCCTGTTCGGCAACCGCGAATAAGCCATTCTTCCCCGCCTGCCGGGGAGAGGCACGAAAGAAAGAGGGCCGTGGATCTGTTCCGCGGCCCTTTTTTTATCGCACCACCTGCAGATGGGGGGAGAGCACCTTGAGTACGGCGGCGAGGTCGTGGCCGCGCTTCAGGATGCGCCCCTCGGCCCCCACCACCATGTACTGGCCCTGCTTGCGGGCCAGCTTGGGGTGCTTTTCGACCACGAAAAGCGGGCGTTCGGAGGTGCGCTGATAGATCGAGAACATGGCGCGCTCGCGCCCGAAATCGAGGGCGTAGTCGCGCCATTCGCCGGCCGCGACCTTCTGGCCATAGACGTTGAGGATCAGCGCCAGCTCGCGCCGGTCGAAACTGACGACGGCGAGGGGGCGGCTGGAGGAGGGCTCCGGTGAGGGCTGGAAGGCATATACATGTGCGCCGGTCTTGTTCTCGAACCGCTCAGTCAAATCCCGGCCGCTCCGTGAGCCTGTCCATTCATGGGTGATGATCGACCCGTTTGCGCCCGCATGCAAGTGCCCCGTCGCGGGCCCGGGCGCAAACTTTCCGCCAATTGACCGGATTTGCGTCACAATCTCACCCTTGTGGCGCCCCAAACCGGCGCTAGGGTCCTTCCATTGCCTCCAGTTCGCCGGCCTCCGGATTCACCGAGCCCCCAAACCTTGGATCCGGATGGCCGGCACCCTCTTCCCGGCCTTGCCTCCGGGACGACCTGATCCCTGGAGGTGGTCATACTCCAGAGTCGCTTGCTCCCCGTTCCGTTCCGGCGCGGGGAGTTTTCTTTTGGAGCAGGATCAGGAAAAGTTGCAGACTTTTCCGCTTCGATCCTGCGACCGGGCAATGTGAGCAGGATCAGGAAAAGTTGCAGACTTTTCCGCTTCGATCCTGCGACCGGGCAATGTGAGCAGGATCAGGAAAAGTTGCAGACTTTTCCGCTTCGATCCTGCGACCGGGCAATGTGAGCAGGATCAGGAAAAGTTGCAGACTTTATCAGATGGTCAGCGATGGATGGTGGTGGCGGCGAGGATGGGGCCGGGCAGGCGGCCGTTCTTTTCCTGGATGACGATGGCGGCGCCGTCCGCCGTCTCGCCCATCACCTCGTCGAGGGGGATGGTGATGCGGGCCCCTTCGTCGGGTGACCACATGCCGATGGGCTGGCGGCCGGTGACGATATGGGAATAGGACAGCACCCGCCCCGAATTCTCGCCCCGCTCGATCACCACCTCGGCCGCGTCGCGATAGGTGATGACCCAGACGATGGCGGCCTTGTGCCCGGGATCGCCCTCGGCGACCAGGGTCACCGCGTCCTCGCCATCGGCCGAAACCGCGATGTCGAGCGGCAGGGTGGCCGCAGCGATGGCCGCCTCGGCCTCGCCGGCGTCCGAGCCGACCACGGCCTGGCGGCCATTGACCACCAGTTGCGGCGTATAGAGGCGGTTCTTGCCCCAGCTTTCGGCATAGCCGCGCTGGAGCTGGCTGTTCTCGGGCAGGGCGAAGGTGTCGGACCAGCCGATATAGTCCCAATAATCGATGTGGTAGCCCAGCGCGACGATGTCCTCGCGCGCCCCCAGCCGGGAAAGCAGGCGATCGGCCTCCGGGCAGCTCGAGCAGCCCTGGCTGGTGAACAGCTCGAGGACGGTGAGGTCGCCCTGGCTGATGTCGAGCGCGGTGGCGGGCGCGGCGGCGAAGGCGGCCGAAAGCGCCAGCAGGATGCGGGAGGGGAGGAAGCGGGCCGTGATCATGGGCCGAAGTTGTACGCGCTCCGGCCGGGAGCGACCAGTCAATTCGCGGTGAAACTCCCGGCGAAAATCCCTTGGCCATAGGCGGCGCCCAGTTCCGCGATCTCGTCCAGCGCCGCCGTGAAAACCGACCAGTCGTCCGCGCCGGCGATCGGGGTCCAGATGGTTTCCACATCCTCGACCAGCATGGTGCGCGGGGCTGGGCGGGCGAAATAGGGATGGTCGAGATTGACCATCGCGGCGGGCGGGAACCCGGCCAGCAGCCGCTCGAAGGCACTAAAGGGCTCCGAGCGATATGCCTCGGCCTGGGGGCTCCTTTCGGCGCGCCGGCGCGAGAGCAGCCCGCCGCGCCAGTCGAAATAGACCCGCTCATAGTCCGGGCGTCCGGCGCTCATGAAGGCGAAGAAGGCGCTGGTGAGATCGGCATCTTCCTGCGGCGAGACCGGTTCGAGCCCCAGCCGCGCGATGACCGCGAGGGCGAGGGCGCGCTGGAAGGCGGGCCAGAAGCGGTTGAGCTCGGGTTCGAGCGCCTCGACGCTCGAGAGCGGCACGAGGCACTCGGCCAGCCGGGTGAGGTTCCAGGCCAGGGCGTCGGGCTGGCGGCCGAAGGCATAGAGCCCGCCCTGATCGAAATAGGCGGCGGTGAAGCCGGGATCATAGGCGGGCAGGAAGCGCCACGGGCCGTAATCGAAACTTTCACCGGTGATATTGATGTTGTCGCTGTTGAGCACCCCATGCACGAACCCCGCCGCGATCCATTGCGCGCCGACCCGGGCCACGCTTGTGGCCACCGCGCCGAGGAATTCGGGCCCGCGCCGGTCCTCGGGCAAGCTGTCCAGCTCGGGATAATAATGGGCGATGCAATGATCGAGCAGGCGCTGAAGCCCGGTGCGGTCCCCCATATGGTCGAGGCGCTGGAAGGTGCCGATGCGGATATGGGAATGGGACAGGCGCACCAGCACCGCCGAGCGGGTGGGGGAGGGCTCGTCGCCGCGATAGAGCGCTTCCCCGGTCTCGATCAGCGAAAAGCTCTTCGAGGTCTCGACCCCGAGCGCTTCGAGCATCTGGGTGGCCAGCACCTCGCGCAGCCCGCCCTTCAGCGTCAGCCGCCCGTCGCCGCCGCGCGACCAGGGCGTGGTGCCCGATCCCTTGGTGGCGAGATCGCGCAGCCGCCCGTCGACCGGGTCATGGGCCTGGGCGTACAGGAACCCGCGCCCGTCACCGAGATCGGGATTGTAGGCGCGGAACTGGTGCCCGTGATAGCGCAGGGCCAGCGGGCGGACGAGGCTGTCGGGCAGCGGCGCGAAGCGGCCGAAATGGGCGACCCACTCGGCGTCCGACAGCTGCCCCAGCCCCATGCGTTCGGCCCAGCGCTGGTTGCGGAAGCGCAGGATGGTCTTGGGGAAATCGGCCGGCGCGACGGGATCGAAAAACCCCGCGCCAAGGCGCTCATGCACAGTGGCGCCGCGAAACTCTCCTCTCTGTTTCTCCTCGCTCATACTGCCTCAATGCCCTCGCGGCCCGCCCGGTTTCGAACCCATGATACAAAAAACCCGGCCGTATGGGGCCGGGTTTTCAAGTCTTGTCAAAAAGGGGAGAGGCTTACTCGCCCTTGTTGTCCTCAGCCGGAGCTTCGGCGGCGGCGGCCGCTTCCGCAGCAGCGGCGGCTTCCGCGGCGGCAGCGGCTTCCTGGGCGGCCACTTCGGCGGCCAGGGCCTCGGCGGCGGCGATCTTTTCGGCCTCGCGGGCGGCGCGGGCGTCGGCAGCGGCCTGGCGCTCATCGGCCTCGATCCGCTTGGTGCGGGCGCTGGTCGATTCGAAGATACGGGCCGACTTGCCGCGACGGTCGCGCAGGTAATAGAGCTTGGCGCGCCGCACCTTGCCGCGCTTCAGGACCTCGATGCGGTCGATCATCGGCGAATGGACCGGGAACACGCGCTCCACGCCTTCGCCATAGGAGATCTTGCGCACGGTGAAGCTTTCCATTATCCCGTCGCCTGAACGCGCGATCACCACGCCTTCATAGGCTTGGACGCGTTCTTTTTCGCCTTCGCGGATCTTGACCCACACCTTGACGGTGTCGCCATGGGTGAATTCGGGGATGGCGCGTTTTGCAACGAGCGCTTCGAGCTGCTCTTTCTCGAGCTGCTGGATGATGTTCATTTCGATTAATCCGTTCTATCTTTTCGCTGGAGCCTCTTTGAGGCCCGGTCTTGTTTGGACGGCCCGGGAATTTCCCGAGAGGTCGAGCGGCCATATACACGCCCGGACCCCGGGAGTCTAGGGCTTTTGCCTTGCCCGCGCCCAGAGATCGGGCCGCCGGGCCCGGGTCAGGGCCTCGGACTGCTCGCGCCGCCATGTCTCGATGCGGCCGTGATCGCCCGAGGTCAGAATCTGCGGGATGTCCCGCCCTTCGAAAACCTGCGGCCGGGTATAGTGGGGATATTCGAGCAGGCCGTTTTCGAAGCTCTCGTCGGCGTGGCTTTCGGCCGCTCCCAGCACGCCGGGCAAAAGCCGCACCACCGCTTCGAGCAATACCATGGCCGCCACCTCGCCGCCGGCCAGCACATAATCGCCGATGGAGATTTCCTCCAGCCCGCGCGCGTCGATCACCCGCTGGTCGACGCCCTCGAACCGGCCGCAGACGATCACCGCGCCGGGCCCGGCCGCCAGTTCGCGCACCCGCGCCTGGGTCAGCGGGGTGCCGCGCGGGCTCATGAGGATTTTGGGGCGCGGATCGGCCGGCGGCGCCACATGGTCGAGGGCGGCGGCGAGAATGTCGGCCCGCAGCACCATGCCTGCCCCGCCGCCCGAGGGCGTGTCGTCCACGGTGCGGTGCTTGTCCTTGGCGTAATCGCGCAGAAAATGGGTTTCGAGTCCCCAGGCGCCGCTCTCCATGCCGCGCCCGATCACCGAGGCGCCGAGCGGGCCGGGAAAGAGGTCGGGAAACAGCGTGATGATCGCGGCGTGAAAGCTCATTGCGGGTCGATATCTTCGGGGTCGCGCGGCGTCTCGTCCAGCCAGCCCGGGGGCGGCAGAACGATCACATGGCCGGCGGCGATATGGAGTTCGGGCACCACCGCGCTGGTAAAGGGCAGATAGACCGAGCGGCCGGTGTCGGCCAGCTTGACGTCGAGAAGGTCGTCGGCGCCGAAATTGTCGACCGCCGCGATCGTCCCCAGCACTGAGCCATCGACGAGGCGCACTTCGAGGCCGATCAGGTCGGCATGGTAGAATTCGTCTTCCTCGGGGGCGTCCAGCCGCTCGCGGGCGACATAGAGCGAGACGCCGTTGAGCTTTTCGGCCGCGTCGCGGTCGGTCACGCCCTTGAGCGTGGCGATCACCACGGTCTTGGCCAGCCGGGCCCTGGCGATGGAAACCGTGAGTCCGTTGCGGTCGGTTTCCAGCGGATTGTAGCCGGCAATGGCCAGGGGGTCCTCGGTATAGGCGGTAATCCGCACCTCGCCCCTGATCCCATGGGCCGCCCCGATGCGGCCCATGAGGATGCGGGTTTCAGGCTGGCTGGGCCTGGTCACCACCCTTACTCGGCGGGGGCTTCTTCAGCCGGGGCCTCTTCGGCCGGGGCGGCGGCGGCTTGCTTGGCGGCTTCTTCGGCGGCGCGCTTTTCTTCAGCGCGTTCGAGGGCCTTGGCGCCCGGCTTGCCCTTTTCGGGGTTGTTGCGCGCTTCGCGCTTCAAAAGGCCGGCGCCGTCGAGGAAACGCTCGACGCGGTCGGTCGGCTGGGCGCCGTTCTTGAGCCAGTGGGTGGCGCGCTCGATGTCGAGGACGAGGCGCTTGTCGTCGTCCTTGGCCAGCATCGGGTTGTAGGCGCCGATGCGCTCGATGACGCGGCCGTCGCGCGGCGCGCGGGCATCGGCCACCACGATGTGGTAATAGGGGCGCTTCTTGGAGCCACCGCGGGCAAGGCGGATTTTGATAGCCATGGGTCAGGTCTTTCCGTTTTGAGGTCGTAAGGGAGGTTACTTCTTTTTGCCCGGCAGGCCGGGCAGGCCCGGGAGACCCGGGAATTTACCGCCGCCAAGCCCGGGCAGGCCGGGCAAGCCGCCCCCGCCGCCCTGCTTGACCAGCTTGGAGAAATCGTCGGGCAGCTTGGAGGGGTCGCCCCCCATCTGCCGCGCCATGTCCTCGATCTGTTTGGGGTCCATGTCCGGCATGCCGCCGCCGCCCAGCATGGATTTGCCCATGCCGCCGAACATGTTGGCCAGCCCGCCCGGGCCGCCCCGCGACACCTTCTTCATCATGTCCGCCATCTGGCGATGCATCTTGATGAGCTTGTTGATCTCGGAGACCTCGACGCCCGCGCCGGCGGCGATGCGCTTGCGGCGCGAGGCGTTGAGCAGGTCGGGCTTTTCGCGTTCCTTCTTGGTCATCGACTGGATGATCGCCACCTGGCGGTCGAAGACCTTGTCGCCCATGCGGTCGGCGGGCAGGTTCTTGGCCATGCCGCTCATGCCGGGCATCATCTTCATGAGCGAGGCCATGCCGCCCATCTTCTTCATCTGCTGCAGCTGGCCCATCAGGTCGTTGAGGTCGAACTGGCCTTTCTTGAGCTTCTTGGCCATCTTCTCGGCGTCTTCGGCCGAGACGTTGGCCGCCGCCTTTTCCACCAGCGAGACGATGTCGCCCATGCCCAGGATGCGGTCGGCGATGCGCTTGGGGTGGAAATCCTCCAGCGCATCCATCTTTTCGCCCACACCGATCAGCTTGATCGGCTTGCCGGTGGCGGCCCGCATGGAGAGCGCCGCGCCGCCGCGCCCGTCGCCGTCGACCCGGGTGAGGACGATGCCGGTGATGTCGACGCGGCTGTCGAAGGAGCGGGCGAGGTTGACCGCGTCCTGGCCGGTGAGGCTGTCGGCGACCAGGAGGATTTCGTGCGGGTTGGAGACGCGCTTGATCTCGGCGGTCTCCGCCATCAGCTCTTCGTCGATATGGGTGCGGCCCGCCGTATCGAGCATCACCACGTCATAGCCGCCGGTCCTGGCGGTCGAAAGGGCGCGCCGGGCGATCTCGACCGCCGACTGGCCGGGGACGATGGCGAGCACGTCGACGCCGATCTGGCCGCCGAGCGTCTGCAATTGCTCCATGGCCGCCGGGCGGCGCGTGTCGAGGGAGGCGAGCAGGACCTTCTTGTTCTGCTTGTCCTTCAGGCGCTTGGCGATCTTGCCGGTGGTGGTGGTCTTGCCCGAGCCCTGCAGGCCCACCATGAGGATCGGCACCGGGGCGGGGGCGTTGAGCGAGATGGGCACCGCCTCCTCGCCCAGAACCGCGACCAGTTCGTCATGGACGATCTTGATCACCTGCTGGCCGGGCTTGACCGAGCGGGTCACCTCGGCGCCCACGGCGCGCTGACCAACCTGTTCGGTGAAGGCGCGGACCACTTCGAGCGAGACGTCGGCCTCGATCAGCGCGCGGCGGACTTCGCGCAGCGCGGCTTGCACATCGGCTTCGCTGAGCGCCCCCCGGCCGGTAATGCCGGAGAAGATCTTGCCCAGACGGTCTGACAGGCTTTCAAACATTCGGTTCGCTCGTTTTCTCGTGTCGGGAACGCGTGTGAATATGGGTCACATCGGGCCAAAAGCAAAACGCACCCGCGGGCGCTACGCGCTGACGGGTGTTGACCGGATGCCTCTCGGGCAGCCTGGTGACTCGCTATCCATCGTTCCTGACAGAAGGTCGAGGCGGCTTATAGGGCCAGGGGGCGGGAGAGTCAATTGCCGCTTCACGCGGCGCGAAGGTGGAAATCGCCATGGTTTTGCGCCATATAGGCCAGAACCGATCCGCCACACGAGCCCGAACCCGCCATGAGCGCGCCGCTGCCCTATCTCAAGATGAACGGCCTTGGAAATGATTTCGTCGTCCTCGACGCCCGCCCGGCGCCCATCGCGCTGACCCGGCGGCAGGTCGCCGATATTTCCGATCGCGCCCGGGGGGTGGGGTGCGACCAGCTGATCGTTCTCGAGCCCGACAGCGTGCCGGGGGTCGACGTCTTCATGCGCATCTACAATGCCGAGGGCGGCGAGGTCGATGCCTGCGGCAACGCCACGCGCTGCGTCGCCGGGCTGGTGGCCGGGGAAACCGGCCGCGACACGGTCACCATCCGCACCAATGCCGGGATTCTTTCGGCGCGGATCGCCGGCGATCTGGTCACCGCCGATATGGGCGTGCCGCGCTTTGCCTGGGACCAGATTCCCCTGGCCGAGCCCTTCGCCGACACCACGGGCATCGAGCTTCAGGTCGGCCCCATCGACGCGCCGGTGCTCCATACCCCTTCGGTGGTCAATGTGGGCAATCCCCACGCCATCTTCTGGGTCGGCGATCTGGGCGCCCATGATCTGGGGCGGCTGGGGCCGCTGCTCGAAAACCACCCGATCTTTCCCGAGCGCGCCAATATCACCCTCGCCCGGGTGCTGGGGCCCGACCGCATCGCGGTCAGGGTGTGGGAGCGGGGCGCGGGGCTGACCTTGGCCTGCGGCACCGCCGCCTGCGCCACCGCCGTCGCCGCGGCCCGCAAGGGACTGACCGGGCGGCGGGTGACCGTGGAATTGCCCGGCGGGCCGCTGGAGATCGAATGGCGCGCCGCGGACGATCATATCCTGATGACCGGTCCCTGGGCCCGGGACGGCGCGGGACTCGTTCCGGCCCATTTGCTGGGGGACAGCGCCGCATGAGCATAGAGGCGATCACCTTCGGCTGCCGGCTCAACGCCTATGAATCGGAAGTGATGAAGGCCGAGGCGGCCCGATCGGGGCTCGACAACGCCATCATCGTCAACACCTGCGCGGTGACCGCCGAGGCGGTGCGTCAGGCCAAGCAGACCATCCGCAAGGCGCGGCGCGAGCACCCGGAGGCGCGGATCATCGTCACCGGCTGCGCGGCGCAGACGCAGGGCCGCGATTTCGGCGACATGGAAGAGGTCGATCTGGTGATCGGCAACCATGACAAGCTCAAGGCCGACAGCTACCGGCCGCTGGTGTTCGGCCTGCCGCTCAACGACAAGGTGCAGGTCAACGACATCATGAGCGTGACCGAAACCGCCGGGCATCTGATCGACGGGCTCGACGGGCGGGCCCGCGCCTTCGTGCAGGTGCAGAACGGGTGCGACCATCGCTGCACCTTCTGCATCATCCCCTATGGCCGCGGGCCGTCGCGCTCGGTGCCCATGGGGGTGGTGGTCGAGCAGATCCGGCGACTGGTCGACAATGGCTATGGCGAGGTGGTGCTGACCGGGGTCGACATCACCTCCTATGGCGGCGACCTGCCCGGCGCTCCGACCCTGGGCAAGCTCACCCAGGCCATCCTCCGCCACGTGCCCGCCCTGCCGCGCCTCAGGATCTCCTCGATCGATTCCATCGAGGCCGATCCGGCGCTTTACGAGGCGGTGACCGACCGGCGGCTGATGCCGCATCTGCACCTGTCGCTGCAATCGGGCGACGACATGATTTTAAAGCGCATGAAGCGCCGGCACAGCCGCGCCGACGCGCTGGCCATCGTCACGAGGCTGCGCGGGCTGCGGCCCGACATGGTGTTCGGGGCCGATATCATCGCGGGCTTTCCCACCGAGAGCGAGGCCATGTTCGAGAACACGCTGGGTTTCGTCACCGAGGCCGATCTCACCTATCTGCACGTCTTTCCCTTCTCGCCCCGCGAGGGGACGCCGGCGGCGCGCATGCCGCAGGTGTCGCGGCGGCTGGCGCGGGAGCGGGCCGCCCGGCTGCGGGCCGTGGGCGAGACGCAGTTCCAGAAACTCTGCGCCAGCCGGGTGGGGTGCGAGGAGACCATATTGATCGAGCATCAGGGCATGGGCCGCACGGAACAGTTCGTCCCGGTGACGGTCGGCCGGGGCGCGCCCGGCGAGATCGTCACCGCCGAAATCCAAGCCATTTCCGCCGAGGGGCTGATCGCCGCATGACACAGGACAAGAAGCCGGGTTTCTGGGGGCGCCTGTTCGGGGAGAAGCCGCTTCCCGCAGAAGCCGAGACCCCCGCTCCCTCGGAAGGCAAGCAGCAAGACGAAGAGGACAGCCGCGACGCCGCGCCGCCGGAAATGCAGGCCGAATGGCTGCAAAAGGGCCGTCCCAACCCGCCTGAGCACGAGCCGCCCACCCCCGAGGTGGCAGCCGAAGCGCCCGAAGCGCCCAGGAGCTGGTTGCAGCGGCTGAGCGGCGGGCTCAAGCGCTCCTCAGACAATCTCACCGCCTCGATCGGGGCGATCTTCACCAAGCGCCGCCTCGACGAGGCGACCCTGGAGGAGCTCGAGGATACGCTGATCGCCGCCGATCTGGGCATCGATACCGCCATGGCGATCACCGAGGCCCTGCGCGCCGACAAGTTCGACAAGGACATTTCGCCCGAGGACGTACGCGCCGTGCTGGCCGCCGAGGTGGAAGCGGTGCTCGAGCCGGTGGCCCGTCCGTTGCAGGTCGATGCAGCCGCGAGGCCCTTCGTCATCCTCATGGTCGGGGTCAACGGGTCGGGCAAGACCACCACCATCGGCAAGCTCACCGCCAAGCTCAAGGCCGAGGGCAAATCGGTGCTGCTGGCGGCGGGGGACACCTTCCGCGCCGCCGCCGTCGAGCAGCTCGAGGTCTGGGGCCAGCGCAACGGGGTCGAGGTGGTGACCCGTCCCACCGGCGCCGACGCCTCGGGGCTGGCCTTCGACGCGGTGGCGAGGGCGCAGGAGACCGGCACCGACGTGGTGATCATCGATACGGCCGGGCGGCTGCAGAACCGGGCCGAGTTGATGGACGAACTCGAAAAGATCATCCGCGTCATCAAGAAGCGCAATGCCAGCGCGCCGCACGCGACGCTTTTGACACTGGACGCCACCACGGGCCAGAATGCCCTTAATCAGGTCGAAATCTTCGGGCAGAAGGCGGGGGTCACCGGGCTGGTGATGACCAAGCTCGACGGCACGGCGCGCGGCGGCATCCTCGTCGCCATCGCGCGCAAATTCGGCCTGCCGATCCATTTCATCGGGGTGGGGGAAGCCATTGGCGACCTCGAACCGTTCCGCGCATCCGATTTCGCCCGCGCCATCGCGGGCAGGGAGTAACAATGGCAGAGACAACGGCCCCGGAGGCCAATCTCGACGATCTCAAGCCGGCGCTGACCAAGCTGGCGCTCGAACTCGGCCCGCTGGTGGTGTTCTTTGTCGTCAACGCCCAGGGCGAGCGCATTCTCGATGCGTTTCCGGCGCTGCAAGGCTGGTTCAGCCAGCCGATCATCTTCGCCACGGCGGTGTTCATGGTGGCGATGGCCATCTCGCTGGTGCTGTCCAAGCTGATCCTCAAGCGCATCCCGGTGATGCCGCTGGTGACCGGGGCGGTGGTGCTGGTGTTCGGCGGCATGACGCTCTACTTCCAGGACGCGCTGTTCATCAAGCTCAAGCCCACCATCACCAATGTGCTGTTCGGCTCGGTGCTGCTGGGGGGGCTGGTGGCCGGCCATTCGCTGCTGCGCTACGTGTTTGGCGAAGTCTACAAATTGCAGGAGCGCGGCTGGTATCTGATGACCCTGCGCTGGGGCATCTTCTTTTTCGTCCTCGCAGCGCTCAACGAGGTGGTGTGGCGCAATTTCTCCGACGATTTCTGGGTGGCGTTCAAGGTGTGGGGCATCATGCCGCTGACCACCATCTTCGCCATGGCGCAATTGCCGCTGCTCACCCGCTACGCCCCCAAGGACGAAAAGCCCAGCGCCATTACGGCCGCCGCCGAGGGCGCGCAGACAGAGATGTGAGCGGAGCGAGGTCCAGGAAAAGTTGCAGACTTTTCTGGTTCGATCTCGCGACCAAAGAAAGACTTCTAAATTGGCGTACGGGCCGTTTCGATGGCCGGGAGCAGCACGGTTTCGTAGCTCCTGGCGTCGAGCGGGCCCACATGCTTGAAGCGGATCACCCCGTCATTGTCGACGACGAAGGTTTCCGGCACGCCATACACCCCCCATTCGATGCCGGCCCGCCGGTCGCGATCGGCGCCGATGCGGTCATAGGGATTGCCCAGCTCGGCGAGGAAGGCCCGGGCATTGTCGGCCGGGTCGTCGTAATTGATGCCGTAGAGCAGCACGTCGTGGTCGGCGAGGTCCAAGAGCATGGGATGCTCGTCCCGGCACGGCACGCACCAGCTGGCAAAGACGTTGACCACCACCACGCCATTGCCCGCAAGGTCTGCGGTGGCGAAACCGGGCTGGTCGTGGCCTTCGACCGCGTTGAGGGCGAATTGGGGCACCGGCTTGTCGATCAGCGCCGAGGGCACGAAGCTGGTCGAACGGCCCATCTGGGTGGCGAAGGTGGCCAAAAGGCCGACCAGGACGACCAGCGGCAGCACGGCCAGCGCGATGCGGAGCGGGCGCGACATCAGGCTTTCCTCGCCTTGCGGGCCGCTTCGAGCCGGGCGACCCGCGTGCGGGCCCGGCGCGAAGCGCTCCAGGTCCAGCCGATCAGCGCGCCGATAACGAGGACCGAGCCGGCATAGGTGGCGGCGATGAATTCCCAGTGCTGGCCGAGATCGATCATGGGGCGCCTCCGGCGGCGCGCGCCTGGGCCAGCTCCAGCGAGCGGATGCGGCGGCGCGTCACCTCGGTGCGCATGCGCACCAGATGCAGGGTGAGAAACAGCAGCGAGAAGGCCAGCGTCATCACCAGCAGCGGGGTGAGGATGGAGAAGTCGACGGTCGGCCCGTCGGTGCGGAACACCGAGGCCGGCTGGTGCAGGGTCTGCCACCAGTCGACCGAGAACTTGATGATGGGGATGTTGACCGCGCCCACAAGGGTGACCACCGAGACGATGCGCGCCGCCTTGAGCTGGTCGTCGAAGGCCCGCCACAGGGCGATGATGCCCAGATAGATGAACAGCAGCACCAGCGTCGAGGTCATGCGCCCGTCCCATTCCCAGAACGTGCCCCAGGTGGGCCGGCCCCACATGGCGCCGGTGAACAGGGCCAGCGCGGTGAAGGCGGCGCCCAGCGGCGCGGCGGCCTTCTGGCTCACATCGGCCATGGGGTGGCGCCAGACCAGGGTGCCGATGGCCGAGGAGAACATCACCGCATAGCAGAACTGGCTCAGCCAGGCGGTGGGCACGTGCACATACATCATGCGCACCGTGTCGCCCATCTGGTAGTCGGGGGGCGAGGCGAAGAACACCACATACAGCCCGGCGGCGAAGGCCAGCGCGGTGGCGATGGCCAGCGGCAGGACCACATGCCGCGTCCAGCCCATGAACATGCCCGGATGGGCGATGCGGGTAAACCATCCCGGATGGGTATTGGGTGAGGTCTGTGCCATCTATTCCCCGGAAATCCTCAAGGCCAGCGCCGCGGCGAACGGCGCCAGCGCCATGCTGACAAGGCTCAGTGCCGCCAGAAGCAGCAGGGCTTGCGACGCGGCGCCAACGCGCGCGGGATCGAATGCGCCGGTGCCGAAAATAAGCACTGGCAGGCTCATGGGCAAGACGATAACCGGCGCCACCAGCCCGCCGCGCTTGAGGCCAACTGTCACAGCCGCCCCGATCGCCCCGAAGGCGGTCAGCGCCGGGGTGCCGGCCAGAAGCGTCATCACCGCCAGCCAGAACCCGTCCGCCGAAAGGCCCAGCACCAGGGCCAGCACCGGCATGGCGACGACCAGGGGCAGGCCCGTCAGCAGCCAATGGGCGATCAGCTTGGCAAAGACAAGCCCGTCAAGGGAAAGTGAAGCCTGCCGGAACAGGGCCAGCGAGCCGTCCTCGAAATCGGAGCGGAACAGTCGGTCGTGGGAGAGGAGCTGCGCGAGGAGCGCCGCCACCCAGATGATGGCCGGGGCGAGCTGGGAGAGGAGCGGGCGGTCGGGCCCGACCGCGAAGGGCAGCAGCACGCCCACGATGACGAAGAACAATACGAGGGTCAGCAGGTCCCCGCCCTGGCGCAGGCCCAGCTTCAGATCGCGCGACAGGATGGCCAGGAACGCCGTCATGCGCCGGCCCGGATGAGGGTCATGGTCTTGCTGTCCCCGGAAAAGGGAATGTCGAGATGGGTGGCAATCACCGCCAGCCCGCCCCCGGCGAGATGGTTGGCGAGCAATTGCCCCACCCAATGGGCGCCATCGGCGTCGAGCGCGCTGGTCGGCTCGTCCAGCAGCCAAAGCGGGCGGGGAATGGCCAGCAGCCGGGCCAGGGCCAGCCTGCGGGTCTGCCCGGCCGAGAGCAGCCCGGCGTCGAAATCCTCGAGGCCCGCCAGCCCGGCCGCCTCCAGCGCGTCGCCCATGCGGTCGCGCCGCCCGCCCAGCACGTCGATCCAGAACCGGAGATTTTCCGCGACGCTCAGCCCGGACTTGATGGCCGGATCGTGCCCCACCCAATGGAGATGGGCGAAAGGGGGCGCGTCGGGATCGGCGCCGGTAAAGCGCACCCGGCCCTCCTGCGGCGCCAAGAGCCCGGCCAGCACCAGGAGGGCCGAGCTCTTGCCGGCCCCGTTGGGCCCGCGCAGCATCAGGGCCTCGCCGGGGCTAACGGCGAGGCTGAGATCCACGAGAACCGCACGGCCGCCGCGTTCGAGCACGATGCCCTCGGCCGCAAGGGAAATATCGGACATGGGAGAAAGCCCCGTTGATTGCCGGACCAAGCTCTATTGAAACCAAGTCCGGGCTGGCAAGTGCAAATTGGATTCATTATAGAGAGGGCGACTTCGGCCGGGGGAGCGCCGAATCTGCGCCGTTCTCCCCCTGTCGATCTCGCCTCCGGACGTGCCGGTGGCCAGGATTGCGCAGCATCGAGCGGATGCTTGTAAGCGCGCCATTGGCTGTTTGGCCCGGTCTCATTCGGGGGTCCCCGCAATTAATTTTGAGACAAGGCGGACCGCGTGACCGATACATCCAATAGCTTCAACGCCAGAAAGTCCCTCACCGTTGGAAACAAGGCCTATACGATCTACTCGTTGGCCGATGCGGAACAGGCCGGGCTGGAGGGAATTTCCAAACTGCCCAAATCGCTCAAGGTGGTGCTTGAGAACCTGCTGCGCTTCGAGGACGGGCGCACGGTGAAGGCCGAGGACATCAGGGCGGTCAAGGCCTGGCTCGAGGATCGCGGCAAGGCCGGGCACGAGATCTCCTATCGCCCGGCGCGCGTGCTGATGCAGGATTTCACCGGGGTGCCGGCCGTGGTCGACCTCGCCGCCATGCGCGACGCCACCGCCAAGCTGGGCGCCGACCCCCAGAAGATCAATCCGCTGGTCCCGGTCGATCTGGTCATCGACCATTCGGTGATGGTGGACTATTTCGGCACGCCGGGCGCGTTCGAGCAGAATGTGGAACGCGAATACGAACGCAATGGCGAACGCTACGAATTCCTGCGCTGGGGCCAGTCGGCGTTCGAGAATTTCCGCGTCGTGCCTCCCGGAACCGGCATCTGCCATCAGGTCAATCTCGAATATCTCGCCCAGACCGTGTGGACCCGGGCCGAAAATGGCGGCGAGATCGCCTATCCCGACACGCTGGTGGGCACCGACAGCCACACCACCATGGTCAACGGCATGGCGGTGCTGGGCTGGGGCGTGGGCGGCATCGAGGCCGAGGCGGCCATGCTGGGCCAGCCCATCTCCATGCTGATCCCCGAAGTCATCGGCTTCAAGTTCACCGGACGGCTGCCCGAGGGCACCACGGCCACCGACCTGGTGTTGCACGTCACCGAGATGCTGCGCAAAAAGGGCGTGGTGGGCAAGTTCGTCGAGTTCTACGGCGCCGGGCTCTCCAATCTCTCGCTCGAGGACAAGGCGACCATCGCCAACATGGCCCCTGAATACGGCGCCACCTGCGGCTTCTTCCCGGTCGATGCCGAGACGCTGAAATATCTCAACGATTCCGGCCGCGAGCCCGATCGCGTGGCGCTGGTCGAGGCCTATGCCAAGGCGCAGGGCATGTTCCGCACCGATGCGGACGCGGACCCCGTGTTCACCGACACGCTGGAACTCGACCTCGCCACCGTGGTGCCCTCGCTGGCTGGCCCTAAGCGGCCGCAGGACCGCGTGGCGCTGGTCGATGCCTCGACCGCGTTCAGGGACGCCCTCGACGAGATCGCCGGCGGGCGCAAGGACCCCACCAAGCTGCCCACCAGCCGCGAGGAAAGCCGCTATGTCAATGAAGGCGCCTCGGGGGTCGGCACCCTGGCCCAGGACGACGAGGACGCCAATCCCGGCTTTCCGGTGGCCGGTTGCGACTACACCATCACCGATGGCGATGTGGTGATCGCCGCCATCACCTCGTGCACCAACACCTCCAATCCCTCGGTGCTGATCGCCGCCGGCCTCGTCGCCCGCAAGGCACGCGAAAAGGGCCTTTCGCCAAAACCGTGGGTGAAAACCTCGCTGGCCCCCGGCTCGCAGGTGGTCACCGAATACCTGACCAAATCGGGGCTGCAGGAAGACCTCGACGCCATGGGCTTCAACACGGTGGGCTATGGCTGCACCACCTGTATCGGCAATTCCGGCCCGCTTGACGAGGAAATCTCCAAGACCATCAACGAGAACGATCTGGTCGCGGTGTCGGTGCTGTCGGGCAACCGCAATTTCGAGGGCCGCGTCAATCCCGACGTGCGCGCCAACTATCTCGCCTCGCCCCCGCTGGTGGTCGCCTATTCGCTGCTCGGCAAGATGACCAAGGACATCACCACCGTTTCCCTCGGCAAGGACCAGGACGGCAATCCGGTCTATCTCAAGGACCTCTGGCCCTCCTCGGCGGAAATCTCCGCGGTGCTGCGCTCGGCCATCTCGGTCGACATGTTCAAGCGCCGCTATGGCGACGTGTTCAAGGGCGACCGGCGCTGGCAGGAGATCAAGGTCGATGGCGGGGAGACCTACAAGTGGAACTCCGCTTCCACCTATGTGCAGAACCCGCCCTATTTCGAGGATATGAGCTTAACGCCGTCCCCGATCACCGATATCGAGAACGCCCGCGTCCTCTCGCTGTTCCTCGATTCCATCACCACCGACCACATCTCCCCGGCCGGTTCGTTCAAGGCCGGGACCCCGGCCGGCCAGTATCTGGTCGAGCGCCAGGTCAAGCCGGTCGATTTCAACTCCTATGGCGCGCGGCGCGGCAATCACGAAGTGATGATGCGCGGCACCTTCGCCAATATCCGCATCAAGAACCAGATGCTGGACGGGGTCGAGGGCGGCTTCACCAAATCGCCGTCCGGCGAGGTGGTGCCGATCTATGATGCGGCCATGGAATACAAGGCCCAGGGCACCCCGCTGGTCGTCTTCGCCGGCAAGGAATACGGTACGGGCTCCTCGCGCGACTGGGCGGCCAAGGGCACCAACCTCCTGGGCGTCAAGGCGGTCATCGCCCAGAGTTTTGAGCGCATCCACCGCTCCAACCTCGTGGGCATGGGCATCCTGCCGCTGATGTTTGCCGAGGGCACCTCGTGGCAGTCGCTGGGCATCACCGGCGACGAGACCGTCTCGATCCGCGGCCTCGCGGCTATCGAGCCGCGCCAGACCCTCGAACTCGACATCACCTTTGGCGATGGCCGCCAGCAGATGGTGCCGGTGCTGCTGCGCATCGATACGCTGGACGAGCTCGAATATTACCGCCATGGCGGCATCCTGCACTATGTGCTGCGCAATCTGGTCGCGGCCTGACCTGATCGTAAAAAGGGCGACTCCGGCCGCCCTTTTTTCGTTTCACCAGAAATGATCGAGCACGGTCAGCGTGCGCACCCGGTCGCGTTCGAACCATTCGATGGTGGTGTTGCGCTTCATGCCGATCAGCGCCGCCCCCACCGGGCCCAGTATCGGCACGCTGCCGCCCGGCCCCGTGGGCGAATCGGGATAGCTCAGCCGTCCCATGCGCAGCCAGGGCTCGTCGTCGACGCGGAAGGTGACGTTCTGGCCCATGGAGGCCCCGGCCGGGTCCCAGGGGTCGCAGATTTCGGCCCGCCGCAATTCGCGCTCCAGATAGGCCGAGACATAGGGCAGATCGTCGATGGCCTTTTCGGCCAGCAGCAACACCCGGTTATAGTCGTCGGCGTTGATGACGATATCGGGCAGGGGCAGCGTGGCGTACACGGAAGGCTCCGGAGGCTGGTCACGGTGGATCTGGGAGAAAAACTGATCCCGCCATGCGGTCGCGTCAAGAGGTTTTGCAGGTTATCTGTCAGCCTTATTGACCTATAAGCCGCGCTGTTTTAAACCGGTGCCCGCGTTCACGCAGCAAGTGACCAGGGAGGTCAAGAATGTCTCAGGAAAGCCAGTTGGATCGGGCGCTGACGCGTCTGGAAGAAGCCGCTGCCCAGCTCAACATCGATCCCGATGTGACCGAGAAGCTGAAATATCCGCGAGAGACGACCAAGACCCGCCTGCTGATCCGCATGGATGACGGGTCGCGCAAATCCTTCCTTGCCTGGCGCTGCCGCTATGACGACACGCGCGGCCCCACCAAGGGCGGCATCCGCTTCCACCCGGAAGCCACCATCGAGGAGGTGGAAACCCTCGCCTTCTGGATGACCTTCAAATGCGCCGTGATGAACCTGCCTTATGGCGGGGGCAAGGGCGCCGTGCGGGTCGATCCGCGCCAATTGTCCAATTCCGAGCTCGAGCGCCTGTCGCGCTCCTATATGCAGGCCTTCGGGCGCATCGTCGGCCCGGACCGCGACATCCCGGCCCCGGACGTCTACACCAATGCCATGATCATGGGCTGGATGGCCGACGAATACAACCAGATCGTCGGCGAGGTCACCCCGGCGGTGATCACCGGCAAACCCATCGCGCTGGGCGGCTCGCTGGGGCGCACCGACGCCACGGCGCGCGGCGGCTTCTATCTGGTGCGCCATCTGGCCTCCGAGCTGAACCTGGCGCGGGACCACACCGTGGCCATCCAGGGCTTCGGCAATGCCGGCCAGTTCTATGCCCAGCTCACCGCCGCCGACAACAACAAGGTGGTGGCGGTCTCCGATTCCAACGGCGCCATCCACAAGCCCGACGGGCTCGACGTGGCGGCGCTGATCGCCGGCAAGCAGGCCGGCCGCCCGGTGGCCACCATGGCCGAGGAACTGGGCGCCAGCATCATCGGCGCCGATGATCTGCTGGCGGTCGAGACCGACCTTCTCGTCCCCGCCGCCCTCGAGGACATGATCACCGAACAGAACGCCGGGCTGATCAAGGCCAAGGTCATCCTGGAGCTGGCCAATGGCCCGCTGACCCCGGAAGCCGACCGGATTCTCAACGCGGCCGGCGTGGCGGTGCTGCCCGACATCCTCGCCAATGCCGGCGGGGTGACGGTCTCCTATTTCGAATGGGTGCAGAACCGCCAGGGCTTTTACTGGGACCTCGACGAGATCCACGCCCGCCTGCTCAAGATCGTCGAGCGCGAAGGCCGCGCCATCTGGAACATCGCCAAGGAGCGTGACATCACCCTGCGCTCGGCGGCCTATGTGCATGCGCTGGGCCGGCTGGCCGAGGCCATCGAGGCGCACGGCACCCAGTCCTTCTTCACCAGCTAGAGTGCAGTCAGGAAAAGTTGCAGACTTTTCCGGTTCGACCGCACGACAAAACAAAAACTTGGAGCGCCTGATCTGATTCAATCAGATCAGGAATTGCTCTGAGCCTTTTTGGCTGGGGCGGGGGCGCCGTCGCGTCCTCGCCCCGCGTCCCCTTGCAATCCCCTTGCGTTCCGCCCCGGTTTTGCCGTAACTGGCGGACAGCGGCGTAACCATCAGTACGGCAAGGACAGATCATGGCATCGAACACGCTTTTCCTTCTCCCCGGCGACGGGATCGGCACCGAGATCATGGCCGAGGTCGAAAAGCTGATCACCCATCTCAACGCCAGCGGCGCGACCGATTTCGCCTATGACAAGGGCCTGGTCGGCGGCTGCGCCTATGACGCGCATGGGGCGGCGATTTCCGAGGCCGACATGGAGAAGGCGCTTGCCGCCGATGCGGTGATCTTCGGCGCGGTGGGCGGGCCGAAATGGGATGCGGTTCCCTATGAGGTGCGGCCCGAGGCCGGGCTGTTGCGCCTGCGCAAGGATCTGGGCCTGTTCGCCAATCTGCGGCCGGCCATCTGCTATGCGGCGCTGGCCGATGCCTCCTCGCTCAAAAAGGAGCTGGTCGAGGGTCTCGACATCCTCATCGTGCGCGAATTGACCGGCGGGGTGTATTTCGGCGAGCCCAAGGAGATCACCGATCTGGGCAATGGCCAGAAGCGGGCCGTCGATACCCAGGTCTATGAGAGCTACGAGATCGACCGTATCGCCCGCGTGGCCTTCGACCTCGCCATGACGCGCGGCAAGAAGGTGCATTCGGCCGACAAGAAGAACGTCATGAAGTCGGGCGTGCTCTGGGACGAGGTGGTCAAGCAAGCGGCGAAGGATTATCCCGAGATCGCCCTCACCCACATCCTCGCCGACAACGCCGCCATGCAGCTGGTGCGCAATCCCAAGCAGTTCGACGTGATGGTGACCGACAATCTGTTCGGCGACATCCTCTCGGACGCCGCGGCCATGCTCACCGGCTCGCTCGGCATGCTGCCCTCGGCCTCGCTCGGCGCGCCCGATCCCGAGACCGGCAAGCGCAAGGCGCTGTACGAGCCGGTGCACGGCTCGGCCCCCGACATCGCCGGCCAGGGCGTCGCCAACCCCATCGCCATGTTCGCCAGCTTCGCCATGGCGCTGCGCTATTCCTTCGGCCTCGTCGATCTGGCCACCCGTCTTGAAACGGCGATCTCCGACGTGCTCGAGGACGGCCTGCGCACCGGCGACATCATGCAGACCGGCTGCCGCAAGGTCGGCACCAGCGAAATGGGCGACGCCATCATCGCCAAGCTGGGCTAGTTTCGCTGCCTCCCAAAGAGAGCTCGCTTTCGCTCGCACCCCCACCCCTAACCCCTCCCCGCAAGGGGGAGGGTGACAGGCCGGTGGATGGGGAACGATCAGGACCCCAAAGCCGCCGCCCATTTTCCCTCCCCTTGATGGGGAGGGATCAAGGGTGGGGTGGGGCCAGGAACACCCTCATCCGCCTCCTTCTTCCCTTCTCCCCTCGTGGGAGAAGGTGGATCGGACCGCGAGGTCCGAGACGGATGAGGGGGTCGCTGAATCTCAACCAACACCCTCGCCCGCTCCTACCCCCCCTCCCCGCAAGGCCGTGGTGGCGCAAGCGCCGCCGCCATGCTAAGGCTGCGCGCGGAATTTTGAAAAATCGGATTGGACGGGCAGGCGGTCTCATGGGGCAGGGTTTGGCGCTGAAATCGGCGATCGCGGTGCTGGCGCTGGCCGCCCCGGCCGCGGCCGAGGGACTGACGCTGGACGAATTCCGCGCCGGGGTGTTCTATCACAGCGCCTATGGGGGGTTCCTGCCCACCGGGCCGCATTGGGATCTGTCGCGGCTGGAAAGCGTCAAGTTCTCGGCCCTGTTCGCCTCGCCCGAGATCGACGCCTTCCGCTGGATCGGTTCGCCCCGTCCGGAGATCGGCGCCACCTTCAACCTGGCCGGGCGGGAAAACATCGTCCACGCCAATCTCAACTGGCAGATCCCGGTGTTCGACACCCCGCTCTATCTCGAGCTGGGCTTCGGGGCGGCGCTGACCGACGGGGCGCTCACCGGGGCCACCGCGCCGGCGCGCAATTTCGGCTGCGCGCTCAATTTCTACGACGCGGCGGGCATCGGGGCGCATCTTTCGGATTCGGTCACCCTCACCCTGCGCTATGAGCACGTCTCCAATCTCGATCTGTGCCTGCCCAATGAGGGCCTGTCCAATCTGGGGCTGATGCTGGGCGTCAAGTTCTGAGTTTAGCAAGGGGCAATCGCGCCCTTGCAATGGGGGCCGATCCGCGTCATAACCGCAGCCCGAACGGCAGGAGCCCCCGTCCATGGCGATTTCGCCCGCGATAGCGCTGCTCTTTTCCGGCCAGGCGGTGATCGATCCGGCTGGCCCGCTGCCGTATGCAGGCAAAACCACCACCAAAACCGCTTGACGCACTCCCCGGGCCTTCCTCTCCCGGCGGGGAGGGCGGCAAACGCTTTAGGCCGGGCGGGCTTGTCCCGCGGCGCGGGAGGTGGGGTGAAAGGATAAGGTCCAGATGGGATACAAGGTCGCAATCGTCGGTGCCACGGGCAATGTGGGCCGCGAAATGCTCGAAATTCTCGCCGAACGCAATTTCCCCGTCGACGAACTGGTGCCGCTGGCCTCGTCGCGCTCGGTGGGGCGCGAGGTGAGCTTCGGCGACAGGGTGCTCAAGTGCCGCAATCTCGAGGATTACGACTTCGCCGGCACCGATTTCGTCCTGATGAGCGCCGGCGGGGACATTTCCAAGCAGTGGGCGCCGCGGATCGGCGCGGCGGGGGCCATGGTCATCGACAATTCCTCGGCCTGGCGCTATCACGAGGACGTGCCGCTCATCGTGCCCGAGGTCAATGGCCACGTACTCGACGCCTATATGGGCAGGACCAATCGCAAGAACATCATCGCCAATCCCAATTGCTCCACCGCCCAGCTGGTGGTGGCCCTCAAGCCGCTGCACGATCTGGCGACCATCACCCGGGTGGTGGTCTCGACCTATCAGTCGGTGTCGGGCGGCGGCAAGGAGGCTATGGACGAGCTCTGGGACCAGACCAAGGGCATTTTCGTCAACGACCAGCCGACCCCCGGCAAGTTCACCAAGCAGATCGCCTTCAACGTCATCCCCCATATCGATGCCTTCATGGAGGATGGCTACACCAAGGAAGAGTGGAAGGTCCTGGCCGAGACCAAGAAGATGCTCGACCCCCGGATCAAGGTGAGCTGCACGGCGGTGCGGGTGCCGGTGTTCGTGGGCCATTCCGAGGCGGTCAATCTCGAATTCGCCAATCCCATCACCCCCGACGAGGCGCGCGACGCGCTGCGCGAGGCGCCGGGGATCGTCGTGGTCGACAAGCGCGAGGACGGGGGCTACATCACCCCGGTCGAGGCCAAGGGCGAGGACGCCACCTATGTCAGCCGCATCCGCGAGGACGTGACGGTGGAGAACGGGCTGGCCATGTGGGTGGTCTCGGACAATCTGCGCAAGGGCGCGGCGCTCAACACCATCCAGATCGCCGAGACGCTGGTGGCGCGCGGCCTGGTGCAGCCGAGGGTGGCCGCGTGATGCGCTGGGCTGCCTTTTTCACCGACCATGCCGATGGCGGGGCGATCCGCGCCGCCCATACCGAGGCGCACCAGGCCTATCTGCGCCGATACAAGGGCCGCATCGTCCTGGCCGGGGCCATGCGCCCCGAGCCCGGCGGCCAGCCGGTGGGCGGGTTGTGGATCTTCGAGGCCGAGACCCGCGCCGAGGTGGAGGCGATCATCGCCGAGGACCCGTTCCAGATCCACGGCCTGCGCGCTTCGACCACCATCCATGCCTGGGGCACCGCCCCCGGCTTCGAGGACATGGCCATCGGCCCGCAGGGCTAATCGCTCCTCTCCCTTCTCCCCTCGTGGGAGAAGGTGGCTGCGAAGCGGTCGGATGAGGGGGTGAAGCCTCTCGCCAACACCCACGCCCGCTCCTATCACCACCCCCCGCTGCACCCCCGGCATCACCCTCCCCTTGACGGGGAGGGCAGGGGAGGGGTGGAGCGGCAGGCGCAAGCGCCGATTGGAAAAACCCCTCAGCCTCCCAAGAGCTCGCTGCGCTCGCACCCCCACCCCTAACCCCTCCCCGCAAGGGGGAGGGTGACGAGGTTGGTGGGTGGGAAACGCTCGGGACCTTAAAGCCGCCACCCCCTCTTCCCTTCTCCCCTCGTGGGAGAAGGTGGCCGCGCAGCGGACGGATGAGGGGGTGCAGCCTCTCCCCCATCCCCAGCGCGCAACGGTCGCATTGCCGCCCTGATGACAGGCAGAGAGGATTCTGCGATAGAGCGGGGCGCCTGTCCGTTCTTCAGCGAGTTCTCCCCATGCCCCTGCGCGAGGTGCTGATCGCCCTGGTCGTCGTCGCGATCTGGGGGTTCAACTTCACGGTCATCAAGCTCAGCATCGACGAATTGCCGCCGCTCCTCGTGGCGGCGCTGCGGTTCTTCTTTGCCGCCGTGCCGGCCATCTTCTTCGTCCCCCGCCCGCGCGCGCCCTGGCTGCTGGTCGCCGCCTATGGGCTCACCATGGCCACGGCGCTCTATGCGCTGCTCAACCTCGCCCTGGCGCTGGGGATGTCGGCCTCGCTCGCTTCGCTGACGCTGCAGATGCAGGTGATGTTCACCATCCCCATCGCCTTCTTCATGTTCGGGGAGGTGCCGCGCCGCCTGCAACTGGTCGGCGGAGCGGTGGCCTTCGGCGGCATCGGGGTCATCGCCCTCGGCCAGGGGGTGGGGGCCGAGCTGGTGCCGCTGGGCATCGTCATGGTGGCGGCGCTGTTCTGGGGCATCGCCAACAATCTCTCCAAGCGGGCCGGCGCCATCCCCATGCTGCCCTTCACCGTGTGGGGCAATTTCATCGGCGCGATCCCGCTGCTCCTCTTGTCCTTCACCTTCGAGGGCGGGCCGGCGCTGCTCTCCCATTTCACCCCGCCCAGCCTCAGCGCGGTGATGCTGATCGCCTTTCTCGCCTATCCGGCGACGCTGTTCGGCTTCGCCATCTGGTCGTGGCTGCTGTCGCGCCATTCGGCGGCCAGCGTGGCGCCCTTCACCCTATTGGTGCCGGTGGCGGGTATCAGCTCCGGCGTCCTGATCCTGGGCGAGCCGATCCACGCCATGGACGTGGCGGGGGGCGTGCTCATCTTCATCGGGCTGGTGCTGTCGGTGATCCGCATCAAGCCGCGCCAGGTGCCGCTCAATCCGGGCGGATAAAGTCGCCGCTGTCCCCGTTCATGGTCCACAATTCGCCGGTCGAGATGTCGAACCAGGCGCCGTGCAGCGACAGCCGCCCGGCGTCGACCCGCTCCTTGACGAAGGGGAAGGTGAGCAGATTGCCCAGCGACTGGCGGATGACGATGCGTTCGAGCGCGGTCTGCTGCTCGGTCTGGGTCATCAGCGAATTGGCCTCCACCTTGCCGGCCACGTCCTTGATCATGGTTAGCCAGTTGCCGATGAAATCGCCCTCGGGGGCGTGCCCGGCCGCCGTGGCCAGCGCTCCGGCAATGCCGCCGCAGCGCCCATGGCCCATCACCACGATGTGCTCGACTTCAAGATGGATCACCGCGAATTCGATGGCCGACGAGGTGCCGTGATAGGCGGCGTCGGGCCCGAAGGGCGGCACCAGGTTGGCGACGTTGCGCATGACGAACAATTGCCCCGGCCCGCAGTCGAAAATGGTCTCGGGGGCCGAGCGCGAGTCGCAGCAGGCGATCACCATGGTGGTGGGGTGCTGGCCGTTTTCCGCCAGGTTGCGGTAGCGGTCCCGCTCCTCGACATAGGGCCCCGCCATGAAACTGCGGTAGCCATCGAGGAGAAAGGCGGGGAACGATTCGGCCATGGTCAAGCGGGTCCGGTTGTTGGGGCGATGGCGCAGCCGGACAAGATCGGGACCGATCGTCCGATGCCGTCGGGACCCCATCGGCCGCGCATCACCCCTTGGCGATTACCGTCTGACGCGCTCAAGATCAATTGCTATGGTGAAAAAACCGCGCGGCGATGTGCTGCCGGTGCCCCGATCTCTTTTTAGGACCTCCATCATGGTAATCTATCGGTTTTTGTCCGGCGACGACGATTCGAGCTTCTGCCACAAGGTGACCAAGGCGCTGTCGGAAGGCTGGCTGCTCTATGGCGAGCCCCATTACGTGTTCGATGCGGTGGCCGGCAAGATGCGCTGCGGGCAGGCGGTGACGCGGGACGTGGCCGACCAGGCCTATGATCCGGACAAAAAGCTCACCGACTACGTCTGAGCGGGGGTCACACCTGCCCGCCGGTCGGGGTGATCACCACCGAATCGGCCGAGCGGGTCGAGGGCCCGTGCCACACCGCTTCGATATTGTTGCCGTCCGGGTCGAGGACGAAGGCCGCGTAATAGCCGGGATGGTAGGGCCGCTCGCCGGGCGCGCCATTGTCGCTTCCCCCCGCCGCCAGCGCCGCCGCGTGGAACGCCCTCACCATGGCCGGGTCCTCGGCCTGGAAGGCCAGATGCACCCGGGTCACGTAATCGGTCGCCGTGTCGACATAGAGTTCGTCCGCCTGGAAGGCTTTTGGCCCGTCATAGGCGAAGCCCTTGCCGAGCACCGCCAGCACGGCACGGTAGAAGCCGCGGCTTTTTTCGAGGTCGGCCACCCGCAAATGGATATGGTCGACCAGCCGCCCGGTATGAAATTCCATCGATGCCTCCTCCCTTGACGCGCTCTACCAACAATGCGCGTCAGACCCTTCCGGTTGCAAGCATTGCCGATGGTGTGCGGCCCGCTGGCCCTGGATGCGTGCTGAAGCTCAGCGCCCCCCTCATCCGTCTCGGACCTTTCGGTCCGATCCACCGTCTCCCACCAGGGGAGAAGGGGCCCGTGTGGCCAGCGCCGAGCTTTCCTTCTCCCCTGGTGGGAGAAGGTGGCCGCGAAGCGGTCGGATGAGGGGGCGCTGAGCTTGCCAAACGCGCCCATACCAGCGATTGCGCCCCTAGCTCCACCCCACTCCTAACCCCTCCCCGTCAAGGGGAGGGAGATCCTCTGGTGCGGCTGCTTCCTGCCCATTTTCCTCCCTCGCGCCAATCTTTCACCACCCTCGCCCTCCGCACTGCCCAACTTCCCTCCCCCTTGAGGGGAGGGACTGAGGGTGGGGGTGCCGGCGTCAGCCGGCATCGCAACGCCTGCCACGCTCAGCCGAGATGGCCCCTCAGCGCGGCGTGCTGGATCAGTGCCACGGTCTTGGCGTCGATGATCGCGCCCGAGGCGATCAGATCCAGCGCGTCGTCAAACCCAACGGCCACGATCTCGATATCCTCGCCCTCATGGCCGATGCCGCCACCCGGGCCCTGCCGGTCGGCCGCGCCGTAAAAGCCGAGAAAGCACGAGACCTTCTCGGTCAGCGAGCCGGGGCTGGCATAGAGCGCGAAGGCGAAGTCGAGCCGGTGCGGGGCGATGCCGGTTTCCTCCAGCGCCTCCTTGTGGGCGCTGGTCTCGGGATCGTCGCCGTCGAGCAGCCCGGCGCATACTTCGAGCATCCAGCCCGCATCGCCATTGAGCTGGGCCGGCAGGCGGAACTGGCGCACCAGGGTCATCACCCGGCACCGGCAATCGAGCAGCAGCACCGCCGCGGCGCTGCCGTGGTCGTAGACCTCGCGCACCAGCGCCTGGGCGCCGCCGCCGCTATGGGGGACGGTCAACTCGTAGCGGCTGAGGGTACCCCAGTCCCGCGCCAGGATTTTTTTGCCGGTGAGCGTGGCCTCCGGCCGCGCCATGCGCCTTGCTTTACCCACTAGGTAAACCTCTCTGACATTTCTTTGGACTTGCCGTCACTTACGCTCCTCGGTCAAGGCCGGCCAGATAAATATGACTATAAAACTCAGTATTTTAGCGGCTTGGCGCGGGGCATTTTCCGACCAAAGACGTAAGCACAGCCCTTTGACGAATGGGTAAAGCGTGATTAGAAGTTGGCGCAAGTTTGTCGCCGGGCATCCGGCATCACCCGTCCGCCTCCTGCCAGGCGGCCGCCACCGGGGCAGCTTTTTATGGCGCAATCGTTTCGACCCACCTCGCCGCATCTGTCGGTCTGGCGCTTCACCCTCACCATGACGCTTTCCATCCTGCACCGCATCCTGGGCGTGGGGCTCTATCTGGGGACCATCCTGTTCGTCCTCTGGCTGGGGGCGGCGGCGCTGGGTCAGGAGCAGTTGGCCGCCGTGCAGGGCTTTTTCGGCCATCCGATCATCCAGATCGGGCTGTTCCTCTACACCTGGACCCTGTTCCACCACATGGCCGGGGGCATCAAGCATTTCGTCTGGGACACCGGCGCCGCCTTCGGGCCCGCCGAGCGCGAGATCATCACCCTCGCCACCCTGGTTTTCTCCATCGCCGCCACGCTCGTCGTGTGGGCGGTGTTCGTCTGGTTGTGAGGAGGGACGCCATGAAGACCCATCCGGCCGAAAAGGGCACCGGCACCTTCATCCGCCAGCGGGTGACGGGGATCATCAACATCGTGTTCGTGGGCTTTTTGATCTGGCTGGTGGTCACCCTGGCCGGGGCGACGCGGGCCGAAATGGCCGCCACCTTCGCCAATCCCGTGGTCGCCGTCCTGGCGCTGGTGCTGATCGGCGCGGCGCTGGTGCATATGCGCATCGGCATGTACGAGATCATCGAGGATTACATCCACGAGCCGCGCACCCATTCCCTGGCCAAGACCGCCAATACCGTCTTCACCATCCTGATCGGCGCCATCGCGCTGGTCTCGGTGCTCGCCCTCGCCTTCGGAGGTTAGCTGTTCATGGCTTCGGCTTACTCAATCATCGACCACGCCTATGACGTCGTGGTGGTCGGCGCCGGGGGCGCCGGGCTTCGCGCCACGCTCGGCATGGCCGAACAGGGGTTCAAAACCGCCTGCGTCACCAAGGTCTTCCCCACCCGCAGCCACACGGTCGCCGCCCAGGGGGGTATCGCCGCCTCGCTGTCCAATATGGGGCCCGACAGCTGGCAGTGGCACATGTACGACACCGTCAAGGGCTCGGACTGGCTGGGCGACAACGACGCCATGGAATATCTGGCCCGCGAGGCGCCGCAGGCGGTCTACGAGCTCGAGCATTACGGCGTGCCCTTCTCGCGCACCGAAGAGGGCAAGATCTATCAGCGCCCGTTCGGCGGGCATATGCAGAATTACGGCGACGGCCCCCCGGTGCAGCGCACCTGCGCGGCGGCCGACCGCACCGGCCATGCCATCCTCCATACGCTTTACGGCCAGTCCCTGCGCCACAATGCCGAGTTCTTCGTCGAATATTTCGCCATCGACCTGTTGATGAGCGATGACGGGGTCTGCCAGGGGGTGATCGCCTGGAAGCTCGATGACGGCACGCTGCACCGCTTCCGCGCCAAGATGGTGGTGCTGGCCACCGGCGGCTATGGCCGCGCCTATTTCTCGGCCACCTCGGCCCATACCTGCACCGGCGACGGCAACGGCATGGCGGCCCGGGCCGGCCTGCCCCTGCAGGACATGGAGTTCGTGCAGTTCCACCCCACCGGCATCTATGGCTCGGGGTGCCTGATCACCGAGGGGGCGCGCGGCGAGGGCGGCTATCTGGTCAATTCCGAAGGGGAGCGCTTCATGGAGCGCTACGCCCCCAACGCCAAGGACCTGGCCAGCCGCGACGTGGTTTCCCGCTGCATGACGCTGGAGATTCGCGAGGGGCGCGGGGTCGGGCCCAAGGGCGACCACATCTTCCTCCATCTCGACCATCTCGATCCGGCCGTGCTGCATGAGCGCCTGCCGGGCATTTCCGAATCGGCCAAGATCTTCGCCGGGGTCGATCTTACCCGCGAGCCGATCCCGGTCATCCCCACCGTGCATTACAATATGGGCGGCATTCCCACCACCTATTGGGGCGAGGCGATCGATCCGCGCAATGGCGGCCCCGACGCCACCGTTCCGGGGCTGATGGCGGTGGGCGAGGCGGGCTGCGCCTCGGTGCACGGGGCCAACCGGCTGGGCTCCAATTCGCTCATCGACCTCGTGGTGTTCGGCCGCGCCGCCGCCATAAGGGCCGGCGAGATCATCGACCGCGCCTCCCCCATCCCCGAGGCCAATGCGGCCGCCGAGGACAAGATCCTCTCGCGCTTCGACCGGCTGCGCAACGCCAATGGCGCCATCCCCACCGCCAAGCTGCGCGACAAGATGCAGCGCGCCATGCAGGAGGACGCCGCCGTGTTCCGCACCCAGGAGACGCTGGAAGCGGGCTGCCGCCGCATCTCCGAGATCTGGGGCGACATGGCGGACATCAAGGTCACCGACCGTTCGCTGATCTGGAATTCGGATCTGGTGGAGACGCTGGAACTGGAAAATCTCATGGCCAACGCCATCACCACGGTCTATGGCGCCGAGGCGCGCAAGGAGAGCCGCGGCGCCCATGCGCGCGAGGATTTCGCCGAGCGCGACGATGCCAACTGGCGCAAGCACACCCTGTCCTGGGTGGACGAGGCCGGCATGGTGACCCTCGACTACCGCCCCGTGCATGTGGACCCTCTGACCGACGGGATCGACCTGGCCAAGATCGCCCCCAAGGCGCGCGTTTACTAAGGAGACCGGGACATGGCCGAACTCATTCTCGACAAGCGCTCGCGTCCGAAACCCGGCAAGACCTGGCCCCGGCCCGAGGGCGCGACCAATCTGCGCGAATACCGGGTCTATCGCTACGATCCGGACACCCAGGAAAACCCGCGCATCGACACCTATTTCGTCGATCTCGACGATTGCGGGCCGATGATCCTCGACGGGCTGTTGTGGATCAAGAACAATATCGACCCCACCCTCACCCTGCGCCGCTCGTGCCGCGAGGGGATCTGCGGCTCCTGCGCCATGAATATCGACGGCGCCAACACGCTGGCCTGCACCAAGGGCATGGACGAGGTCTCGAAGGGCCCCATCAAGGTCTATCCCCTGCCGCACATGCCGGTGGTCAAGGACCTCGTCCCCGACCTTTCGACCTTTTACGAGCAGCACAAATCGGTCGAGCCCTGGCTGCAGACCAAATCGCCCACTCCCGAGACCGAATGGCGCCAGAGCCGTGAGGACCGGGCCAAGCTCGACGGGCTCTATGAGTGCATCCTGTGTGCCTGCTGCTCGACCTCCTGCCCCTCCTATTGGTGGAACGGGGAGAAATATCTCGGGCCGGCCGTATTGCTGCAGGCCTATCGCTGGCTGATCGACAGCCGCGACGAGGCGACCAGCGAGCGGCTCGACACTCTCGAGGACCCGTTCAAGCTCTATCGCTGCCACACCATCATGAACTGCGCCAAGGTCTGCCCCAAGGGGCTCAACCCGGCCAAGGCCATCGCCGAGATCAAGAAGATGATGGTCGAGCGCAAGGTGGCGTGAACCCCGTTGCTTCTGGTACGTTGAGAGGGTCCGGGGTCTTGCCCGGGCCCTTTTTCGTTGCCGGAGCCAGGCCCATGACCGATTACGAGACCATTGTGTATGTCGAGCGCGAATCCGTGGCGCGGCTGATGGTGGCGGCGCTCAAGGCGCATGGCTTTTCCCCGCGCGACATCGCCGATGGCGGCCTTCCGGGCATCGGCTCGGGACTGACCGACCGCGGCCTCGCCATCGCCGTCCCGGTCGCCGAAGCCACCGACGCCCGCCCCCTCGCCGAGGCCCTGCTCCACGACATGGCGCAAAAACCCTGACGGCCCGGGGATCATTGGCCGGCTCAGCGCCCCCCCCTCATCCGTCTCGGACCTCCCGGTCCGATCCACCTTCTCCCACCGGGGGAGAAGGGGACCCCTTGGTAAGCGCTGATGTTTTTTCCCGACGCTGGCCCAATCCTTCCTTCTCCCCTGGTGGGAGAAGGTGGCCGCGAAGCGGTCGGATGAGGGGGGCACTGAGGTTGTTGGGAAACCCTCTGCCTCCCCAGAGCTCGCTTTCGCTCGCACCCCCACCCCTAACCCCTCCCCGCAAGGGGGAGGGTGACAGGTTGGTGGATGGGGAACGATCGGCACCCCAAAGCCGCCGCCCATTTTCCCTCCCCTTGAGGGGGAGGGATCAAGGGTGGGGTGGGGCCGGAAGCACCTTCATCCGCCCCCTCTTCCCTTCTCCCCCCGTGGGAGAAGGTGGATCGGACCGACAGGTCCGAGACGGATGAGGGGGCCGCTGACTCTCAACCAACACCCTCGCCCGCTCCCACCCCCAACCCCCGGCATCACCCTCCCCTTGACGGGGAGGGGTGGAGCGCCAGGCGCCAGCGCCGGCCGACTTGGCCGCACCCCCGGGGGTTGCCATGCCGGGCCGCAGGCGCCATAAGAACGGGCGCTGCACGGAACGAAAGGCGGCGTCCCCTCGTTCCGCAAGGCGCGGGGAGACCGGAGTGCCATCATGGTTGGACTTTTGCGCATATCGACGACCACCGGCCTGGCGATTGCCGCCGCCGCGGTGCTGGCGGCCTGCTCGCCCAGCGTCTCGACCCCCAGCCGCGCCATCGCCGTGCCCGCCCAGCCGGCGCCCATCGCACCGGTCACCAGCAGCAATGTGCAGACCGGCGACCTGCCGCCCATAGCGGGCACCGTGTCCACCCCCACCGTCCCCAGCAACACCGCCGATCTCGGCGCCAGCGGCACCATCGCCTCGGGGCCGGGCTTCATGCTCGACGACATCGGCGCCCCGGGCAACACCACCGGCGGGCGCGATCTGTCGGGCGCCGTCACCATGGAGCAGCTTCTGGGCGGCTGGACCATTCTGGTCGGTGCGGAGCAATGCCGGCTCAATCTCACCTATACCGCCAAGGGCGCCACCGGCCGCTATCGCGCCTCCACCCCGGCCTGCGCCGAACCGACGCTGGCCGCGGTCACCTCCTGGCAGCTCCTGGGCAACCAGATCCAGCTCTATGACGAATCCGACGCGCTGATCGGCACGCTCTTGAAAAGCGGCAACCGCTTCGTGGGCACGCTGGCCGGCGGCCAGGCCATCTCCCTGGTCGGCTGAAGATGGGCGCGGGGGCCGGGCGGCGCATGGGCGTGGGTATGGGCACGGGCAGGCTGCCGCATTGACCGCGACGGGCGGGGGCGACGGCGCGATCCTCGATCGCTATGCCGACATGATCGTGGCGGGCCGGGTGAAGCCCGATCCGGCGCAGCAGCAGGCCGTGGAGAAATTGCAGGAAGTGGCCGACGGGCTGGCGGCGCTCGAGGCGCAATCGGGCTCGGTGATCGCCGCCCTGTTCCGGCGCAAGCGCACCGCTCCCAAGGGGCTCTATATCTGGGGCGATGTGGGCCGGGGCAAGACCATGCTCATGGACCTGTTTTTCGGCTCGGTGCCGGTGGCCGCCAAGCGGCGGGTGCATTTCCACCAGTTCATGGCCGAGGTGCATGAGGGCATCGCCAAATTCCGCGCCGCCAATCCGGGCACCAAGGGCGCGCGCGATCCCATTCCGGCCGTGGCCCGCCCCATCACCCGCTCGGTGCGGCTGTTGTGCTTCGACGAGTTCTTCGTCTCCGACATCACCGACGCCATGCTGTTGAAGCGCCTGTTCGAAATCCTCTTTGCCGATGGGGTGGTGGTGGTCGCCACCTCCAACATCCCGCCCGAAAAGCTCTATTGGAACGGGCTCAACCGCCAGCTCTTCCTGCCCTTCATCGACCTGCTCGCCGCCCATGCCGAGGTGTTCAACCTCGATGCCGAGACCGATTACCGCCGCCAAAAGCTCGATCCGCAGGACGTCTATAAGTTCGGCACCGGCCCTGAGATCGATGCCGAGATGGATGCGCTGTTCGCCCATCTCACCGGCGGGGCCGAGGCGCGGCCCGACGCCATGGAGAATCTGGGCCGCATCATCAAGATCCCGGCCCGGGCCAAGGGGGTGGCGCGGTTCGACTTCGCCGATTTGTGCGACCGCCCGCTCGGGGCGCGCGATTACCTCAAGATCGCCGACGCCTTCCATACGGTGATGGTCGATCACGTTCCGGTCTTTTCGGGCCTCCGGTCCGACGCCGCCAAGCGCTTCATCCTCTTCATCGACACGCTCTATGATCGCGGGGTCAAGTTCGCGGCCAGCTTCGCCGCGCCGCTCGACGTCCTGGCCCAGGACGACAAGACGGCCTTCGAATTCGCCCGCTGCCTGTCGCGGCTCGAGGAGATGCGTTCGGCCGACTATCTCGCCCAGAAGCTGCGCGGCGATTCAGGTCAGGCTTCCTGACGCGGTTTCCCCGCGCGTCAAGTGGGCGCCCGGCGCCATTTAGAGGCCCCGGAAACGGCAAATGCCCGATTATCCGTGCTTATACGAAGGGTTCACTTGCGTCGCTCGGTCGCAGGGTCTAAGGAGAGCGCGAGGAAATTTTCACTTTACCTATAGGGAAACTTGCTTATGGCGCGTAAGAAAATCGCTCTGATCGGCGCGGGTCAGATCGGGGGGACTCTGGCTCATCTGGTGGCGCTGAAGGAGCTCGGCGATGTCATCCTGTTCGACATCGTCGACGGCGTGCCCCAGGGCAAGGCGCTCGATCTGGCCCAGTCCGGCCCGGTCGAGGGGTATAATTCCACCCTCAAGGGCACGTCCGAATACAAGGACATCGCCGGCGCCGATGTGGTGATCGTCACCGCCGGCGTGCCGCGCAAGCCGGGCATGAGCCGCGACGACCTGTTGGAAATCAACCTCAAGGTGATGGAGCAGGTCGGCGCCGGCATCGCCAAATACGCCCCCCAGGCCTTCGTCATCTGCATCACCAACCCGCTCGACGCCATGGTCTGGGCCTTGCAGAAATTCTCCGGCCTTCCGGTCGCCAAGGTGGTGGGCATGGCGGGCGTGCTCGATTCGGCCCGCTTCCGCCATTTCATCGCCGACGAGCTCGACGTCTCGGTGCAGGACGTCACCGCCTTCGTCATGGGCGGGCACGGGGACACCATGGTGCCTCTGGCGCGCTATTCCACCGTGGCCGGCATCCCGCTCCCCGATCTGGTCAAGATGGGCTGGATCGCCAAGGACCGGCTCGAGGAGATCATCCAGCGCACCCGCGATGGCGGCGCCGAGATTGTCGGGCTTCTGAAAACCGGCTCGGCCTTCTATGCCCCGGCTGCCTCGGCCATCGAGATGGCCGAATGCTATTTGAAGGACAAGAAGCGCATCCTGCCCGCCGCGGCCCATCTCACCGGCCAGTTCGGCGTCGACAACATGTATGTGGGCGTTCCGGTGGTCATCGGCGCCGAGGGCGTCGAGCGCATCGTCGAGATCGAATTGAACGCGGGCGAAAAGAAGATGTTCGATGCTTCCGTCGCCTCGGTCCAGGGGCTGGTCGACGCCTGCAAGACCATCGCGCCCAAGCTGGCCTGAACCCTCGCCATTCTCCCGCCCGGCGGCCCCTGCGGCCTTCGGGCGTTCCTTTCTGCCGAACACCAAAAAGGTTCGATTTCGCGATGAACATTCACGAATACCAGGCCAAGCAGCTCTTGAAGGGCTATGGCGCTCCGGTGGCCGAAGGCGTCGCCATTCTCACCGCCGACGAGGCGGAGGCCGCGGCCAAGTCGCTGCCCGGCCCGCTCTATGTGGTCAAGTCCCAGATCCATGCCGGCGGGCGCGGCAAGGGCAAGTTCAAGGAGCTGGGTCCCGACGGCAAGGGCGGCGTGCGGCTGGCCCGCTCGATCGACGAGGCCGTCGCCCATGCGCGCGAAATGCTCGGCAACACGCTGGTCACCGCGCAGACCGGCCCGGCCGGCAAGCAGGTCAACCGCCTCTATATCGAGGACGGCGCCGATATCGCCCGCGAGCTCTATTGCTCGCTGCTGGTCGACCGCTCGGTGGGCCGGGTGGCCTTCGTCGTTTCCACCGAAGGCGGCATGGATATCGAGCAGGTCGCCCATGATACGCCGGAAAAGATCGTCACCGTGGCCATCGATCCCGAAGCCGGGGTGACCGACGCCGATGTGGCCGCCATTGCCGCCGCGCTGAAACTCGAGGGCGCCGCCGCCGAGGACGCCAAGGCGCTGTTCCCGGCGCTCTACCGGGCCTTTGTCGAAAAGGACATGAGTCTCCTCGAGATCAACCCGCTGATCGTCATGGAGAACGGCCGGCTGCGGGTGCTCGACGCCAAGGTGTCGTTCGACGGCAATGCGCTGTTCCGCCATCCCGACATCGTCGAGTTGCGCGACGAGAGCGAGGAGGATTCCAAGGAGATCGAAGCCTCGAAATGGGACCTCGCCTATGTGGCGCTGGACGGCAATATCGGCTGCATGGTCAATGGCGCCGGCCTCGCCATGGCGACCATGGACATCATCAAGCTCTACGGCAAGGAGCCGGCCAATTTCTGTGACGTGGGCGGCGGAGCCTCGAAGGAAAAGGTCGCCGCGGCGTTCAAGATCATCACCGCCGACCCAAGGGTCGAGGGCATTCTGGTCAACATCTTCGGCGGCATCATGAAATGCGACGTGATCGCCGAGGGCGTCGTCGCCGCGGTGAAGGAAGTGGGGCTCGAGGTCCCGCTGGTCGTGCGTCTCGAAGGCACCAATGTGGAGCTGGGCAAGAAGATTCTCAACGAATCCGGCCTTGCCATCACCGCCGCCGACGACCTCGACGACGCCGCCCAGAAGATCGTCGCCGCCGTCGCCTGAGCGGGGCCACCAGAGGATTAAGCACAAGACATGTCCATTCTCGTAGACAAAACCACCAAGATCCTCGTGCAGGGTCTCACCGGCAAGACCGGCACCTTCCACACCGAACAGGCGCTGGCCTATTACGGCACGCAGATGGTCGGCGGCATCCATCCCAAGAAGGGCGGGGAGACCTGGACCGGCGCGGGCGGGGAAAGCCTGCCGATCTTCGCCTCGGTGGCCGAAGGCAAGGAACGCACCGGGGCCGACGCCTCGGTGATCTATGTGCCCCCGGCCGGGGCCGCCGACGCCATCATCGAGGCCATCGACGCCGGCATCGGGCTGATCACCTGCATCACCGAGGGCATCCCGGTGTCCGACATGGTGCGGGTCAAGGCCCGGCTCGAACGCTCCAAATCGCGCCTGCTCGGCCCCAACTGCCCGGGCGTGCTCACCCCGGAAGAGTGCAAGATCGGCATCATGCCGGGCTCGATTTTCCGCAAGGGCTCGGTGGGCATCGTGTCGCGCTCGGGCACGCTCACCTATGAGGCGGTGTTCCAGACCACCAATGAGGGGCTGGGCCAGACCACCGCGGTGGGTATTGGCGGCGATCCGGTCAAGGGCACCGAATTCATCGACGTTTTGGAGATGTTCCTCGCCGACGACGCCACCCAGTCGATCATCATGATCGGCGAGATCGGCGGCGCGGCGGAAGAGGACGCCGCCCAGTTCCTCATCGACGAGGCCAGGAAGGGCCGCAAGAAGCCCATGGCCGGCTTCATCGCCGGGCGCACTGCCCCTGCGGGCCGCACCATGGGCCATGCGGGCGCCGTGGTGTCGGGCGGCAAGGGCGACGCGGAGTCCAAGATCGCCGCCATGGAGGCGGCCGGCATCGTGGTCTCGCCCTCGCCGGCCCGGCTGGGCACCACGCTGGTCGAGGTTTTGAAAGGCTAGGAGTGTTTCCAGCAAAAGTGGGTACCACTTTTGCGGTTCGGAAACGCGACCAAAGAAAAAGGGCTAACCCCGCGCTACGAACACCGGCCGGGCCTGCTTAGAGTGAGGTCAGGAAAAGTTGCAGACTTTTCCGGTTCGATCTCACGATAAGGCCCGGTTAACCAAATCGAGAGGCGGAAACGCCATAGTTCGACCGAATTTGGCGGCCCATACCGGGCCGGTCGAACATCAGGGACAAACAAGGGGGAGCGGTCCCCCGAACCGAGAGCGACATGGCACGACAGGATCAGAACGAGGCGTTCCTCCTCACCTCCTTCCTTTACGGCGGCAATGCCGATTACATCGACGCGTTGTATGCACGCTACCAGGCCGATCCCAAAAGCGTCGATCCGAGCTGGGCCGAGTTCTTCGACAATCTCTCCGATACCCCCGAAACGGTGCGGCAGAACGCCGAGGGCCCCAGCTGGCAGCGCCGCGACTGGCCGCGCTCGGCCAATGGCGAGCTGGTGTCGGCGCTCGACGGCAATTGGGGCGAGATCGCCGTCAAGGCCCAGAAGGCGGTGACCGAAAAGGCAGAGGCCGAGGGCGAGACCCTGTCGTCCCATGACGTCATGCAGGCGACCCGCGATTCCATCCACGCCATCATGATGATCCGCGCCTATCGCATGCGCGGGCACCTGCATGCCAATCTCGATCCGCTCGGGCTCGAAAACCGCGAGGAAGCCCCCGAGCTCGATCCGATCGCCTATGGCTTTTCCGAAGCCGATTACGGGCGCCAGATCTTCATCGACAATTATCTCGGGCTGGAATTCGCCACCATCCCGCAAATGCTCGAAATCCTCAACCGCACCTATTGCGGCACGCTGGGCATCGAGTTCATGCACATCTCCGATCCCGAGGCCAAAGCCTGGATTCAGGAGCGCATCGAGGGCCCGGACAAGGAGATCAGCTTCACCCCGGAGGGCAAGCGCGCCATCCTCAACAAGCTGGTCGAGGCCGAGGGTTTCGAGAAATATCTCGACGTCAAATATACCGGCACCAAGCGCTTCGGCCTTGATGGCGGGGAATCGCTGATCCCGGCGCTCGAGCAGATCATCAAGCGCGGCGGGGCGCTGGGGGTCAAGGACATCGTGCTCGGCATGGCCCATCGCGGCCGCCTCAACGTGCTGACCCAGGTCATGGGCAAGCCGCACCGCGCCCTGTTCCACGAGTTCAAGGGCGGCGCCTTCTATCCCGATGACGTGGAAGGCTCGGGCGACGTCAAATATCACCTGGGCGCCTCCTCGGACCGCGAGTTCGACGGCAACAAGGTGCATCTCTCGCTCACCGCCAACCCCTCGCACCTCGAAATCGTCAACCCGGTGGTGCTGGGCAAGGCGCGCGCCAAGCAGGACCAGCTCTCGGCGGTCGACGGGCGCTTCGTCGCCGATACGCGCGACACCGACCGCTCGGCGGTGCTGCCGCTGCTGCTGCACGGGGATGCCGCCTTTGCCGGGCAGGGGGTCGTCGCCGAATGTTTCGGGCTTTCCGGGCTCAAGGGGCACCGCACCGGCGGGTCGATCCATTTCGTCATCAACAACCAGATCGGCTTCACCACCTCGCCGCATTTCTCGCGCTCCTCGCCCTATCCCACCGATGTCGCCAAGATGATCGAGGCGCCGGTGTTCCACTGCAATGGCGACGATCCCGAGGCGGTGGTCTATGCCGCCAAGATCGCCACCGAGTTCCGCCAGAAATTCGGGCGCCCGGTGGTCATCGACATGTTCTGCTACCGCCGCTTCGGCCACAATGAAGGCGACGAGCCCAGCTTCACCCAGCCGCTGATGTACAAGGCGATCCGCTCGCACAAATCGACGCTGGACATCTATGGCGCCAAGCTCATCGAGGAGGGCATCCTCAGCGCCGATGAGCTCGACACCCTCAAGGCCGATTGGCGCGCCACGCTGGAGATCGAGTTCGAATCCGGCCAGGACTACCGTCCCAACAAGGCCGACTGGCTCGACGGCGCCTGGAAGAACATCAAGCTGGCCGAGGTCGACGGGCCGCGCCGCGGCATCACCGGCGTGCCGGTCGAGCGACTCGAAGCGCTGGGCGAACGGCTGACCGCGGTGCCCGAGGGCTTTGCCGTCCATCGCACCGTGCAGCGTTTCATGGACAACCGCCGCAAGATCATCACCTCGGGCGAGGGCGTCGACTGGGCCACCGCCGAGGCGCTGGCCTTCGCCGCCCTGCTCGACGAGGGCCATCCGGTGCGGCTTTCGGGCCAGGACGTGGAGCGCGGCACCTTCAGCCAGCGCCATACGGTGCTCTACGACCAGGAGGCCGAGGCCACCTTCACCCCGCTCAACAATCTCAGCGACGGACAGGCCCGCTACGAGGTCATCAACTCCATGCTGAGCGAGGAGGCGGTGCTCGGCTTCGAATATGGCTACTCGCTGGCCGAGCCCAGCGCGCTCACCATCTGGGAGGCCCAGTTCGGCGATTTCGTCAACGGCGCGCAGGTGGTGATCGACCAGTTCATCTCCTCGGGCGAGCGCAAATGGCTGCGCATGTCCGGCCTCGTCATGCTGCTGCCGCATGGCTATGAGGGGCAGGGCCCCGAGCATTCCTCGGCCCGTCCGGAGCGCTTCCTGCAATTGTGCGCCGAGGACAACATGCAGGTGCTCAACTGCACCACCCCGGCCAATTACTTCCACGCCCTGCGGCGGCAGATGAAGCGCGACTTCCGCAAGCCGCTGGTCATCATGACGCCCAAATCGCTGCTGCGCCACAAGCGGGCGGTGTCCGGGCTCAACGAGATGGGGGCCGACACCTTCTTCCATCGCCTGCTCTGGGACGATGCGGAAGCGCCGGGCATGCCCAAGACCGACATCAACCTGGCCGGCGACGACAAGATCCGCCGTGTGGTGATCTGCACCGGCAAGGTCTATTATGACCTTCTGGAAGATCGCGAGAAGCGCGGGGTCAACGACGTCTATCTCATGCGGCTCGAACAGCTCTACCCGTTCCCGGCCAAGGCGCTGATCGACGAGTTGAGCCGGTTCCAGAACGCCGATGTGGTCTGGTGCCAGGAAGAGCCCAAGAATATGGGCGCGTGGTCCTTCGTTCAGCCCTATATCGAATGGGTGCTCGAGCAGATGGGCCGTCCGGGCGACCGGCCGCGCTATGTGGGCCGGCCGGCCTCGGCCTCGACCGCCACCGGGCTGATGCGCACCCATGTGGCGCAATTGCAGGCCTTCCTCGACGAGGCCTTCGCCTGACCGCAACCGAATTGATGCTCCGGCCCCTCGTGGCCGGACGATGACGAGCACAAGCAAGGATACCAGAGATGTCCACCGAAGTCCGCGTCCCCACCCTGGGCGAAAGCGTCACCGAAGCCACCATCGGCCAGTGGTTCAAGAAGGCCGGCGACAGCGTCTCCGCCGATGAGCCGATCGTCGAATTGGAAACCGACAAGGTCACCATCGAGGTGCCCGCCCCGGTTTCGGGCGTTCTCGAAGCCATCTCGGTCAATGAGGGCGATACTGTCGAGGTCGGCGCGCTGATCGCGGTGATCGCGGCCGGCGCCGCCGGGGCCAAGGCCGAGGAGGCCCCCAGGCCGCAGGCCGCCCAGCCGGCCCCGACCAGCCATCAGGAGGAAATGGCCGTTGAGGCGGCCGCCGCCAGGGCTCGCGCCGACAAGGCTGGCGTTTCCACCATGCCCCCCGCCCCCTCGGCCGCCAAGATGATGGCCGAAAAGGGCATCGAGCCTGCGTCCGTCGAGGGCTCGGGCAAGCGCGGCCAGGTCCTCAAGGAGGATGTGCTCAAGGCCATCGATACCGGCTCGGCCCCGGCCGCTTTGGCTGCGGCGCCCGCCGCCCCGGCGCAGGTCCGGGCGCCCTCCAGCGCGGAGGACGGCTCGCGCGAGGAGCGGGTCAAGATGACCCGGCTGCGCCAGACCATCGCCCGGCGGTTGAAGGATGCCCAGAACACCGCCGCCATGCTCACCACCTTCAACGAGGTGGACATGAAGCCGGTGATGGACCTGCGCAGCGCCTATAAGGACCTGTTCGAGAAAAAGCACGGCGTCAAGCTCGGCTTCATGGGCTTTTTCACCAAGGCCGTGGTGCATGCGCTCAAGGAAGTCCCGGCGGTCAATGCCGAGGTCGACGGCACCGACATCATCTACAAGAACTTCGCCCATATCGGGGTGGCGGTGGGCACCGAAAAGGGCCTCGTCGTTCCCGTGGTGCGCGATGCCGACCAGATGACCATCGCCGAGATCGAAAAGGACGTGGCCCGGCTCGGCAAGGCGGCGCGCGATGGCGCGCTTTCCATGGCCGACATGCAGGGCGGCACCTTCACCATCTCCAATGGCGGGGTCTATGGCTCGCTGATGAGCACCCCCATTCTCAACGCGCCCCAGTCGGGCATTCTGGGCATGCACAAGATCCAGGAGCGCCCCGTGGTGGTCAATGGGCAGGTCGTCGTCCGCCCGATGATGTATCTGGCGCTCAGCTATGATCACCGCATCGTCGACGGCAAGGAAGCGGTCACCTTCCTCGTCCGCGTCAAGGAGAGTCTGGAAGATCCCCAGCGTCTGGTGCTCGATCTGTAGTGGGAATGCGCATTGTCAGGGCGCTTGGCGCCGCATGACTGACCTCAAGGCCGCTTTTTTGACCAATGTTCGCCGCGGCCGGATGGAGTGGAAATGAGCTTCGAACTGTGGATGATCGCCGCCTCCGTGCTGGTTCTGTTCGCCCAGATCGGCATCCAGTCCATCCTGCTCAACCGGGAATACGGGCCGGAGTACAACACCGGTCCGCGCGACGAGAACAAGCCATTGACCGGCAAGGCCGGGCGGGCAAAGCGTATGCTTTCCAACTACTTGGAGACCTATCCCGCCTTTGTCGCCCTGGCGCTGGCGGTGGTGGTTTCCGACGGTTCGGACGGGCTGACGCAGGCGGGTGCCGGGCTCTATATCCTTGCCCGCATCGCCTATATCCCGCTCTATATCCAAGGCGTTCCCCGCTGGCGCTCGGCGGCGTTCGCCTTGGGGAGCCTGGGGCTGCTCGCCATGCTGATCGGGCTCGTCATCTGACGTAAGCATTTGATTTCAAAGGAATGATTTAATGGCCGAACGCTTCGATCTCACCGTTATCGGAACAGGGCCGGGGGGCTATGTCTGCGCCATTCGCGCCGCCCAGCTGGGCATGAAAGTCGCCGTGGTCGAGAAGTGGCCGAGCTTTGGCGGCACCTGCCTCAATATCGGCTGCATCCCCTCCAAGGCCCTGCTGCACGCCTCGGAAATGTTCGAGGAAGCCGGGCACACTCTGCCCCAGCTCGGGGTCGAGGTCGGGACCCCGACGCTCAACCTTTCGGCCATGATGGCCCATAAGGACGACACCGTGGCGTCCAATACCGGCGGCATCGAATATCTCTTCAAAAAGAACAAGATAACTGCCTTCAGGGGCACTGGCGCCATCCTCGGGCAGGGCCGGGTCAAGGTGGCCGGCGAGGCGGGCGAGACCGAGATCGAGACCACCAATATCGTCATTGCCACGGGCTCGGTTTCGGCCGGTCTGCCCGGCATCGAGATCGATGAGGAGCGGGTCGTCACCTCGACCGGCGCGCTCAAGCTCGATAAGGTTCCCGCCAATCTCCTGGTGATCGGCGCCGGGGTGATCGGGCTCGAGCTGGGCTCGGTCTGGGCGCGGCTCGGGGCGCGGGTGACGGTGGTCGAATTCCTCGACCGCATCCTGCCCGGCATGGATCTCGATGTTGCCAAACAGTTCCAGAGAATGCTGCAAAAGCAAGGGTTTGACTTCAAGCTCGGCACCAAGGTCACCGATATCGAAAAGACCGAGAACGGGCTGGTCGCCACCCTCGAGCCGGCGGCGGGCGGGGAGGTTTCCCTGCTCGAAACCGACGTGGCGCTGGTCGCCATCGGCCGGGTTCCCTTCACCGAGGGGCTGGGGCTCGATGAGGCCGGCATCGCCCGCGACCCGCGCGGCCGCGTGGTCACCGACGCGCGGTACAAGACCAATATCGACGGCATCTACGCCATAGGCGACGTGATCGCCGGCCCCATGCTGGCCCACAAGGCCGAGGATGAGGGCGTCGCGGTGGCCGAAATCCTCGCCGGACAGGCCGGTCACGTCAATTACGGCGTCATCCCCGGGGTCGTCTACACCAGCCCCGAAGTGGCCTCGGTGGGCAAGACCGAGGAAGAGCTCAAGGCCGAGGGCATTGCCTATAAGGCGGCGAAATTTCCCTTTACCGCCAATGGCCGGGCCAAGGCGATGCTGGCCAGCCAGGGCTTCGTCAAGATCCTCGCCGACAAGGAAACCGACCGGGTCCTGGGCTGCCATATCGTGGGCAAGGGCGCCGGCGAGATGATCCACGAGGCCGCGGTGCTGATGGAGTTCGGCGGCTCGGCCGAGGATCTCGCCCGGACCTGCCACGCCCATCCCACCATGAGCGAAGCGGTGCGCGAGGCGGCAATGGGGCTCGGCGACGGGTCGATCCACATCTGACCCGACATAGTCCTCGCATTGCATGAAAAAGGGCCGCATCCGGCGAGGATGCGGCCCTTCTGGTTCATATCCCCCGGAAATCAGGGATTATAGGTTACCGTCTCGGCGTCATAGGCGGCGCGGCAATCGGTGGCGTCGGCCATCATGTTGGCGTCACGCAGTTCCATCGCTCCGCCACGCCCTTGGAAGCGCGGATCGTCGCAGATGCCGTCAAAGGCGTTGGCGCTGGAATCATCGCCGAAATTGATGCGGAAATCGCCCGAATTGGCTGAGGAATCGCCCAGTTCCACCGTGCCGTTCTGGTAGGCGGTGGAGCAGTCGGTGGCGTCGGCCATTTCGTGGTCGTCGAGAGCGACGCCGACGCCGGTGCCGACAAAGCGCGGATCGTCGCACTCGCCATCATTGGACCAGGAGCCGGAATCATCGCCGAAATCGATGCCGTCGATGACGATGGGATAGGACCCGCTGCCGCCGCCGGAATAGGTCACTTCACCGGCCTCATAGGCGGCGCGGCAGTCGCTGGCGTCGGCGAATTCGTGGCTTTGCAGGGCGCCGCCGAAGCGCGGGTCGTCGCATTCGCCGTCATTGGCCCAGGTGCCGGAATCGTCGCCGAAATCGATATCTCCGGGGGCGGTTGCCGCGCTGCCGGCATCGCCGGAATAGGTGACTTCGCCGGCCTCGTAGGCGGCGCGGCAATCGCTGGCATCGGCGCCTTCATGGCTGGCCAGCCCGCCGCCGAAGCGCGGGTCGTCGCATTCGCCGTCATTGGCCCACAGGCCGGAATCGTCGCCGAAATCGATTTCGGCATTCTCCTCGACACCGGCGGCGGGGGCGACGGTCGCGCCCGATGTGGCGTCGGGCGCTTTGAGGGTGATGTCACCGGCCTCGAAGGCCGCCTGGCAGTCGGTCGCGTCGTGCATCTCGTCGACCGGGCTCAGAAAGGCCGCCGCGCCCGGCCCCTCGAAGCGTGGGTCGTCGCATTGCCCGTCATTGGCCCAGGTGCTGGCATCGTCGCCGAAGTCGATGTCCTGGGCCTGCGCTGGCGCGGCGAGCGCCAGCGAAAGCGCCAGCGCGGTACTGGCCAGCCACAATCCGGTTTTAGTCATGGATCTCGTCCCTTTTTCAGTATGCGATCTTTTCGCGCTTACCCGGCTGTCTTGTCAGTCGAGTGAACAGTAAAATTCCACAAAACACCAGAGCGGTTCCGACGCCATGCAGCGGCGTGAACGGCTCGCCCAGCACGATGATGGCCAGCACGATGGTGACCAGCGGCGAAATATTGCCGAAAACCGCCGTTCGCTCGGCGCCCAGCGTGCCGATCGCCGTCGAGATGGCAAAGGCGGGCGCGACCGTGGCGGCAAAGGCGAGGCCGGCCAGGATGAGGATGGCTTCTCCGTCCACCGCGAGGCTGGCGAGGGGTCGGGTCAGGGCAAAATGGGCCAGGACCAGGAGGCCGGCCGCGGACATGGCGATGGCGGTGAATAGCCGGGCCCCGAGCCGGTCGATCAGCGGCTTGGCGTAAAGCTGGTAGAGCGCATAGGCCAGCGCGCTGCCCAGGGCGAGCAGGGTTCCGGCCAGCACGCCATGGCCCTCGATGGCCAGATCCTGGGCGAAGATGGCGGCGATGCCGAGATAGGCGAGCCCCGCCGCTCCCATGGCCGGCAGCGACAGGTGGCGCCGGAACAGGATGGCGCCCAAGACGAGGACCATGAAGGGATAGGTGAGCAATACCAGCCGGTTGAGCTGCGCGGTGATTCGGTCGAGGCTGAGGAAATCGAGGAAGCTGGCGCAATAATAGCCCAGAACGCCGATCGCCGCTGCCCCGAGGATGGCGGGGAGGGGAACCGGCTGGCCGGCATGGCGGCCCTTGCCGCGCCGGCGGTCGCGATAGGCCAGCACACCGACAAAGGCGAAGACCGGCACGGCGAGCAGCATGCGCCAGGCCAGCATGGTCAGGGCATCCAAGCCGTGGGCCAGTCCCAGTTTGACGAAAATGCCCTTGCTGGCGAACAGGGCGGCCCCCAGGGCGGCAAGGCCCAGGCCGACCCATTGTTCCCGGTCGGAAGTGGCATTGGAAGGAAGGGCAAGTGGCGTGCGCATGATGCGCGCACACTATATCCGCTCCGCGGCCAACGCCATCGCTCAATTGGAGCCAGTTGCTAGCGCCGGGGATGGGCCGCGCGATAGGCGTCGAGCAGGCGCTCGGAATCGATATGAGTATAGATCTGGGTGGTCGAGAGCGAGGCGTGTCCCAAAAGGTCCTGGATAGCCCGCAGGTCGCCGCCTTTGGCCAGAAGATGGGTGGCGAAGGAATGGCGCAGGGCGTGCGGCGTGGCCGAGGCGGGAAGGCCAAGGGCACGCCGCAGTTTTTCGATCCGCGACTGGATGAGGCGCGGGTTGAGCGGCCCGCCCTTGATGCCCCTGAACATCGGCTCGTCGGCCGCAAGAGCATGGGGGCAGAGTTTCAGATAATCCTCGATGGCGGCGCGGACTGGGGCGATCAGCGGCACCAGCCGCACCTTGTTGCCCTTGCCGGTGATCCTCAGGGAGGCCGAATCGAGGTCTGACCGGGTGAGGGCCAGCGCTTCGGAAATCCGCAGCCCTGCGCCATAGCACAGCGCGACCACCGCCGCGTCGCGGGCCGCGACCCAGGGCCGGTCCTCATCTTCCAGTATATGCGGAATCACCGCCTTGGCCTGCAGCGGCGTCAGGGGCTTGGGGAGGGTGCGCGGCAGCCTGGGCGTGCGGATCACCGAAAGGGCTTCCAGCGCCAGGACATCGTTGCGCTCGAGATGGGTGAAGAAGGATTTGATGCCCGAAAGGCTGCGCGCCAGGGTCCGCGACCCGGCCTGCCGCCGGCGCCGGTCGGCGAGGAAGGCGCGCAGATCGGCCGGGCGCAGACTCCTGAGATCGTCGAGGGTCACCGGGCCGCCCATATGGCGGGCGAGGAAGGCCATGAACTGGTCGAGATCGCGTCCATAGGCCTCGAAGGTTCTGGGCGACAGCCGGCGGGCGGTTTCGAGTTCGCGGCGCCAATCGGTGATATGGGCGCGCAAGGGGGCGGCAATGGCAAATCCGGTATCGGTCATGAAGGGGAGTCTAACGCGGGAAGGTTAGCAAGCCGACAAGAAGAGGCTGGCCGAATCGAAGAACTCGCCTATGGTGCGCTGGTTTGGTCCCTATTCGTTCCTGTGCATGACCTCACTCGGCCCCATCGTCGCTGTCATGGTTTCCGTCGCCGTGGACGGGCCCTATTCCTATCGGGTGCCCGAGGGAATGGCGGTGTCGCGCGGCGCGATCGTCGTGGTGCCCCTCGGGCCCCGGCCCACCCTGGGGGTGGTCTGGGGCGAGCCCAGGGACAATTTCGCCCATAACCGGTTGAAAGACATTGCCCATGTCTTCGACGTGCCGCCGCTGTCCGAGGAGCTGTTGCGGACCATCGACTGGGTGGCGCGCTACACGCTGGCCCAGCCGGGCATGGTGTTGCGCGGCGCGCTGCGCAGCCGCGAGGCGCTCGATCCGCCGCGCCCGATCATTGCGTACAAGCGCGGCGGTCCCGAACCCGAGCGCATGACGGAGGCGCGGGCGCGGGTGCTTTCGGTGATGGAGGACGGCTACCCCTGGGCGCGGCCGGCCCTTGTCGGCGCCTCGGGCGTCTCGAACGCGGTGATCGACGGGCTGGTCAAGGCCGGCACGCTGGTGCAGGTCGAAATGCCGGCGCCGCCACCGGTCCTGCCGCCGGAGCCCGATTTCGCGCCGGCGGTGCTGTCGGACGGGCAGCAGGCGGCGCTCGACCATATTCGCGCCCATGACACTGGCGGGTTTTCGGTCGCCCTGCTCGATGGGGTCACCGGGTCGGGCAAGACCGAAGTGTTCTTCGAGGCGGTGGCCGATTGCCTGCGCCAGGGGCGGCAGGTGGGCATCATCCTGCCGGAGATCGCCCTCACCCACACCTTTCTGGACCGCTTCGAGAAGCGCTTCGGGCATCGGGCCGCCGAATGGCATTCGGAAATGACCCCGGTGCAGCGGGCCCGGGTGTGGCGCGGCGTGCTGACCGGCGAGGTTCGCGCAGTGATCGGGGCCCGCTCGGCCCTGTTCCTGCCTTTCCGCGAACTGGGCCTGCTGGTCCTCGACGAGGAGCATGACGGCGCCTTCAAGCAGGCCGACCGGGTCAATTATCACGGCCGCGACATGGCCGTGGTGCGGGCCTCGCTGGCCGGCGCGCGGGTGATCCTCTCCTCGGCCACCCCCTCGGTCGAATCGCGCAATAATGCCGATACCGGGCGCTACGCCCATATCAGGCTCGAAAGCCGGTTCGCCGACGCGGCACTGCCCGACATAACGGCGCTCGACATGCGCACCGAGGGGCCGGAGAAGGGGGAATGGATCGCGCCGCGCCTGGCGCGGGCGGTGTTCGATGCGCTCGATCGCGGCGAGCAGGCGCTGTTGTTCCTCAACCGGCGGGGCTATGCGCCGCTGACCCTGTGCCGGGCCTGCGGACATCAATATCAATGCCCCGAATGTTCGACCTGGCTGGTCGAGCACCGGTTTCGCGGCGTGCTCATGTGCCATCATTGCGGCCATGAGGAACGGGCCCCCGAGGTGTGCGGTGCCTGCGGCGCGACCGATTCGCTGGTGGCGGTGGGGCCGGGCATCGAGCGGATCGCCGAGGAGGTGGCGACGCGCTTTCCCGGCGCCCGGCCCGTGGTCCTCTCGTCGGACATGGGCTCCATGCGCCAGATCCGCGACCGCTTCGCCGAGATCGCCCGCGGCGAATATGACATCATCATCGGCACGCAATTGGTGGCCAAGGGCCACCACTTCGAAAAGCTCAGCCTCGTGGGGGTGATCGACGCCGATCTGGGACTGGCGCATGGGGACCCGCGCGCCGCGGAAAAGACCTTCCAGGTGCTCACGCAGGTGACCGGAAGGGCCGGCCGGGAATCGCGGTCGGGCAAGGCCTATCTCCAGACCTACCATCCCGACCATGCGGTGATGCGCGCCATGATCACCGGGGATCGCGAGGGCTTCTATGCCCATGAGCTGGCGGTGCGCCGGCAGGGCGGCCTGCCCCCGTTCGGGCGGCTGGCAGCGCTGATCGTTTCGGGCAATGAGCATGGCGAGACCATGGGTTTCGCGCGCGCCCTTATGGCGGCGGCGCCCCTCGCCGAAGGGGTGCGGCGCTTCGGGCCGGCCGATGCGCCGGTGGCCATGGTGCGGGGGCGGCACCGCATCCGTATCCTGGTCCAAAGTCCTAAGGAGTTCGACCTCTCGGGCTATGTCCGGTTCTGGCTCGACACCGGGCCTTCGGCCAGCGGCAATCTCAGGGTTCAGGTCGATATCGATCCGATGAGTTTTTACTGATCCGGGCGGCGTGTCCGCCCGTGTGACGAATGCGACATTTGCGACGCCCCAATTTGGCCGTGATGCGCTTGCGTGGCTGGTTTGGCCGTGGTAAGGCCACCCCGGAAATTGTGGGCAGCCCGATCTGCGGCCGCCTGTCCGATCCGACTAAGTTGAAATCAAAACATGCCGCCGCGCCGGTCTATCGGCGATGACGACGATAAAGGGCGGGGCAAGCAGCGGGGTTCAAAGGCTTGAGCGCAACACGATCCGTTCTGTTCCAGATCGCGCGTCCCTATGCGTCGGCGCTGTTCGAGCTGGCGCAGGAAACCAATGCCGTCGAAGCGACGGAGAAGGACCTCGACGCCATTGCCGCGCTGGTCGAATCCTCGGACGATTTCTCCCGGTTTCTCGTCAGTCCCACCATAACGACCGATGCCAAGAGCGCGGCGCTCAACGCCATTCTCGAAAAGGCCCGGCCCTCGGAGCTGGTGGGCAATACGCTCAAGCTCGTGGCGCAGAACGGCCGGCTGTTCGCGCTGACGGCGATCATCGCCGAATACAAGCGCCGCGCCGCCGAGGCGCGCAACGAAGTGAGCGCGGAAGTGGTGTCCGCCGCCCCGTTGACCGATGCCCAGGAAAAGGAACTTGCCCGGGTCCTCAAGGACAAGATCGGCAAGGATGTTTCTTTGATTAAGCGTGTCGATGAAAGCCTGATCGGTGGCCTCGTGGTCAAGGTCGGAAGCCAGATGATCGATACCTCCCTCAAGACAAAACTTTCGGCCATGAAGATCGCCATGAAAGGGGTCAGCTAATGGATATCAAGGCTGCGGAAATTTCCGCGATCCTCAAAGACCAGATCAAGGATTTCGGCAAGGAAGCGCAGGTTTCCGAAGTCGGTCAGGTTCTCTCGGTCGGTGACGGCATCGCCCGCGTGTTCGGTCTGGACAAGGTGCAGGCCGGCGAACTCGTCGAATTCCCCGGCGGGATCAAGGGCATGGCCCTCAACCTGGAAGCCGACAATGTCGGCGTCGTGATCTTCGGGTCCGACCGCGACATCAAGGAAGGCGACACCGTCAAGCGCACCGGCTCGATCGTCGACACCCCGGTCGGCAAAGGCCTTCTGGGCCGCGTCGTCGACGGGCTGGGCAATCCGATCGACGGCAAGGGCCCGATCGAATACACTGAGCGCCGCCGGGTGGACGTCAAGGCGCCGGGCATCCTGCCGCGCAAGTCCGTGCATGAGCCCATGTCGACCGGCCTCAAGGCCATCGACGCGCTCATCCCCATCGGCCGCGGCCAGCGCGAACTGGTGATCGGCGACCGCCAGACCGGCAAGACCGCGATCATTCTGGACACCTTCCTCAACCAGAAGCCCGCGCATCAGGAAAACCGCGAGAACGACAAGCTCTATTGCGTCTATGTCGCGGTTGGCCAGAAGCGTTCAACCGTCGCCCAGTTCGTCAAGATGCTGGAAGACAATGGCGCGCTGGAATATTCCATCGTCGTCGCCGCGACCGCGTCCGACCCCGCGCCGATGCAGTTCCTCGCGCCCTTCACCGGCTGCGCCATCGGCGAATATTTCCGCGACAACGGCATGCATGCCGTGATCGCCTATGACGACCTGTCCAAGCAGGCCGTGGCCTATCGCCAGATGAGCCTGCTGCTGCGTCGTCCTCCCGGACGTGAAGCCTATCCGGGCGACGTGTTCTATCTTCACAGCCGCCTGCTCGAGCGCGCCGCCAAGATGAACGACAGCCACGGGGCCGGTTCGCTCACCGCGCTGCCGGTCGTCGAGACCCAGGCGAACGACCTTTCGGCCTATATCCCGACCAACGTGATCTCGATCACCGACGGCCAGATCTTCCTTGAGACCAACCTCTTCTTCCAGGGCATCCGTCCGGCGGTGAACGTCGGCCTGTCGGTGTCGCGCGTGGGCTCGGCGGCCCAGGTCAAGGCGATGAAGCAGGTGGCCGGTTCGATCAAGGGCGAGCTGTCGCAATATCGCGAAATGGCGGCGTTCGCCCAGTTCGGTTCGGACCTCGACGCGGCCACCCAGCGCCTGCTCAATCGCGGCGCCCGGCTGACCGAGCTCTTGAAGCAGCCGCAGTTCTCGCCGCTCAAGACCGAGGAACAGGTCGCGGTGATCTATGCGGGCGTCAATGGCTATCTCGACGATCTGCCGGTGCGCGGCGTGCAGCCCTTCGAGAAGGCGCTGCTGTCGAGCCTGCGGTCCAAGCATGCCGATATCCTGGGCGACATCGCCAAGGAGAAGGCGCTCTCGGACGGCATCAGGGATCGCCTGAAGTCGGCGCTTGACGAGTTCAAGAAGACCTACACCGCCTAAGTCCGGCACCCCGGCTGACAAGGAGCCTTCGGCGCAATGCCCTCTTTGAAAGACCTCAAAAACCGGATCAACTCGGTCAAGTCGACCCAGAAGATCACCAAGGCCATGCAGATGGTCGCGGCGGCCAAGCTCCGCCGCGCCCAGGATGCCGCCGAATCGGCCCGCCCCTATGCCGAGCGCATGGAAAAGGTGCTGGCCGGCCTCGGTGCCGCCTATGAGGGCCGTCCCGACGCCCCGGCCCTTCTGGCCGGCACCGGCAAGGATCAGACGCACCTCCTCGTGGTGGCGACCGGCGAGCGTGGCCTGGCCGGCGGGTTCAACTCCTCGATCGCGCGCCTGGCGCGCGATCACGCCCAGAAGCTTCTGGGCGCGGGCAAGACCGTCAAGATCCTCACCGTCGGCAAGAAGGGTGCGGATATCCTCAAGCGCGGTTTCGCCAAGAACATCGTCGAGCAGGTTTCCCTGCGCGACGTGAAGCAACTCGGCTATGGCACGGCCCAGGAACTGGGCGAAAAGATCCTCGCCATGTATGCGGCCGGCGAATTCGACGTGGCGACGCTCTATTACAATCGCTTCCAGTCGGTGGTGAGCCAGATCCCGACCGCGCAGCAGCTCGTTCCCGCCAAGTTCGAGAAGGGCGAAAGCGAGGAGATCAAGTCCGGCTCGGCGATCTATGACTATGAGCCCGACGAGGAAGCCATCCTCGAAGACCTGCTGCCGCGCAATGTGAGCGTGCAGATCTTCCGCGCGCTGCTCGAGAACAACGCCTCGTTCTTCGGCGCGCAGATGTCGGCAATGGACAATGCGACCCGCAATGCTGGTGAGATGATCAACAAGCTGACGCTCAGCTACAACCGCCAGCGTCAGGCCCAGATCACCAAGGAACTGATCGAAATCATTTCGGGCGCCGAAGCGCTCTAGACGTAAGGACCAAGACCAATGGCAGACAACAAAATCGGCCGCGTCTCCCAGGTTATGGGCGCCGTTGTGGACGTCACCTTCGACGGCCACCTGCCGGCCATTCTGAACGCGCTCGAAGCGGACAATAACGGCAACCGCCTGGTGCTCGAAGTAGCGCAGCATCTGGGCGAGAACACCGTGCGGACCATTGCCATGGACACGACCGAAGGTCTGGCCCGCGGCGTCGAGGTGAAGGATACCGGGGAAGCCATCTCCGTGCCGGTCGGCGACGAGACGCTGGGCCGCATCATGAACGTGATCGGCGAGCCGATCGACGAGGCCGGCCCGATCAAGACCACCGCCCGGCGCGAGATCCACCAGCCGGCTCCCGAATTCGTCGACCAGGCGACCGAAGCGCAGATTCTGGTCACCGGCATCAAGGTCATCGACCTGCTGGCCCCTTATGCGCGCGGCGGCAAGATCGGCCTGTTCGGCGGCGCCGGCGTGGGCAAGACGGTTCTGATCCAGGAACTGATCAACAACGTCGCCAAGGGCCATGGCGGCTATTCCGTGTTCGCCGGCGTGGGCGAGCGGACCCGCGAAGGCAACGACCTTTATTACGAAATGATCGAATCGGGGGTGAACAAGGACCCCAAGGAACACGACGGCTCGACCGAAGGGTCCAAATGCGCCCTGGTGTTCGGCCAGATGAACGAGCCCCCGGGAGCCCGTGCCCGCGTTGCCCTCACCGGTCTTTCGATCGCCGAGGACTTCCGCGACAAGGGCCAGGACGTGCTGTTCTTCGTCGACAACATCTTCCGGTTCACCCAGGCGGGTTCGGAAGTGTCGGCTCTCCTCGGCCGTATTCCCTCGGCCGTGGGCTATCAGCCAACGCTAGCGACCGACATGGGCGCCCTGCAGGAGCGCATCACCACCACCAGCAAGGGCTCGATCACCTCGGTGCAGGCCATTTACGTGCCGGCCGACGACTTGACCGACCCGGCGCCGGCGACCTCGTTCGCGCACCTTGACGCCACCACGACGCTGAACCGCGCCATCTCGGAAAAGGGCATCTACCCGGCCGTCGACCCGCTCGACTCCACCTCGCGCATGCTCGATCCCCAGATCATCGGCGAAGAGCACTACGAAGTGGCCCGTTCGGTGCAGGAAATCCTGCAGCGCTACAAGTCGCTCCAGGACATCATCGCCATCCTGGGCATGGACGAGCTCTCGGAAGAAGACAAGCTGACCGTGGCCCGCGCCCGCAAGATCGAGCGCTTCATGAGCCAGCCCTTCCACGTGGCCGAAGCCTTCACCAATACCCCGGGCATCTATGTCGAGCTCGAAGACACCATCAAGGCCTTCAAGGGCCTGGTGGCCGGCGAGTACGACCATCTGCCCGAACAGGCCTTCTACATGGTCGGCACCATCGACGATGCGGTCAAGAAGGCCCAGAAGCTGGCTGCCGAAGCGGCCTGATGACGGCGTGCGGGCCTTTGGGCCCGCACCTCTTCCCAATGCTTGAAGAACGGACAGGGACATGGCCGAAGGCGTCAAAGTCGAAATCGTATCGCCCGAAGTGCTGGTGCTGAGTGCCGAGGCGCGCTCGGTGACCGTGCCGGGCACCGAAGGCTATCTGACCGTCCTGGGCCCGCATGCGCCGCTCATGACCACGCTCAAGCCCGGCTTCGTGACGGTGACCGATACCTCGGGAAGCGCCAGGAGCTTTTTTGTCGGCGGCGGTTTTGCCGATATTTCCGATGCCGGCGTCACCATCCTCGCCGAGGAGGCCCGCCCGGCCAGCGATTTCGGCCGCACCGAGATCGAGGCCCGCATCGCCGAGGCGCAGAAGGCGCTCGACGCCGCGAGCGAGATCGAGGACAAGCAGACCGCCCAGAACCGGCTCGATATCTGGAAGAACCTGCTGCTCGAAAGCGCGGCCTTGTCCTCGACGGTGCATTGATCGTCGGGCTGACAGGCCCCACCAGCGACACGAGACCAAAGGGCGCCAGGAGCGCCCTTTTTCGTTTCCGGCTCCCTCACATCGGCAACGATGAATTAATCAACTTTGCGTAGTTTTCCCAATCCCTCCTCGGGGGAGAGGATGAACGAATTCGTCTTAAAGGAGCGGGCGGAATGAAGGGCTTGACCAGCAGAATCCTGGGGCGCGTGCCCATGACCACGACGATAGCGGCGATGGTGGTCAGCGCCGTGGTGCTGTCGGTCGCCGCGGTGGTTGCGGCGGTCTATATCAATCTCTCGGCCAATCAGGATGAGGTCGCCTTCCAGAGCCAGCAGAACAATATCCGGTCCGCCGCGACCATTGTGGGGGGCATGGGCGGCATCCAGGTCGACTGGACCGAGGATGGCAGCATCGATCAGGTCGGCACCTGGGTCATGCCCCGCTTCTACAATGACGACGTCATGAATTCGATCGCTCGCGTCACCGGGGAAACGGCGGCCATCTTCGCCTGGAACGCCGAGGGGGCGCGGTTCGACCAGGTCTCGACCTCGATGACCGACGCCGATGGCAATCCGATCATCCAGGAGCCCATCGCGGCCGATAGCGACCTGCATCGCCAGGTTCTCGAGCAGGGTGCGGTCTATACCCAGACCGAAGTGGCCGGGCGCTCCTATTTCGCCGTCTACCAGCCGATCACTTATCTCTCGGGCACCGATGTGCTGGGACTGCTCTATGTGGGGGTCGGCCAGGAGGCCATTGCCGCGGTCGTCACCGACACGATGAACCTGTTGCTCATCGTCGGCATCGTGGCGGTGCTGGCGATCAGCGTTCTGTCGATCCTCGCCGCGCGCCTCATCGCGCGCCCGATCCCGGTGCTGTCGCAGGTCATGGGCCGGATCGCCGGCAATGCCTTCGATGTCGAGGTGCCCTATACCGACCGGCGCAACGAGGTGGGCGAGATGGCCCGCGCCGTCGAAGTGTTCCGCGACAATGGCCGCAAGGTGGCGCAGATGACCGAGGCGGAAGCCGCGCGCATCATTGCCGACGAGGAGGCGCGCCGCACGATGATGGGCGAATTGCAGGCCTCCTTCGGCGATGTGGTCGACGCCGCGATCGCCGGCGACTTCACGCGCCGTGTCGATGCCCGCTTCGCCGATGCCGAATTGAACGGGCTGGCGGGCTCCGTCAATTCTCTGGTCGAGACGGTTGATCGCGGCTTGCGGGAAACCGGCTCGGTGCTCGGCGCGCTGGCCGAGACCGATCTCACCCGCCGCGTCGAAGGGGACTATCAGGGCGCCTTCGCCCAGCTCAAATCCGATACCAACGCGGTTGCCGAAAAGCTCTGCGACATCGTCATCGAACTGCGCGGCACCTCGCGCACGCTCAAGACTGCCACGGGGGAAATCCTTTCGGGCGCCAACGACCTTTCCGAGCGCACCACGCGCCAGGCCGCAACCATCGAGGAGACCTCGGCGGCCATGGAGCAACTGGCCGCCACGGTGATGGAAAACGCCAAGCGGGCCCAGGACGCTTCCCAGACCGCTGCCTCGGTCACCCGCTCGGCCGAAGAGGGCGGCGAGGTGATGGAAAAGACCACCGCCGCCATGGCGCGGATCACCACCTCCTCGGCCAAGGTCTCCGACATCATCAAGATGATCGACGACATCGCCTTCCAGACCAATCTCCTGGCACTCAACGCTTCGGTGGAAGCGGCGCGGGCCGGCGAAGCGGGCAAGGGGTTTGCCGTGGTCGCCGTCGAGGTTCGGAGGCTGGCGCAATCGGCGGCGGAGGCCTCCTCGGAAGTCAAGGCGCTGATCGAGCAGTCGGCCAGCGAGGTGGATGGCGGCTCCAAGCTCGTCGCGCAGGCGGCGGAAAAGCTGGCCGCCATGCTCGAGGCGGCGCGGGCCAACACCGCGCAGATGCAGGCCATCGCCAATGACAGCCGCGAACAGGCATCGTCCATCGAGGAAGTCAATGCCGCGGTGCGGCAGATGGACGAGATGACCCAGCACAATGCGGCGCTGGTCGAGGAGACCAATGCGGCGATCGCCCAGACCGAGGAACAGGCGACCGCGCTCGACCGCATCGTCGACATCTTCCGGATCGATGCGGGCACCGCGTTCGCGCCGGCCAATCCGGCCGAGGCGAGGGCGTCGCTGGCGCCGGCATCGGCCGATGCCCGGGGCCTGCAGCGCAAGGTTCGGCAGGCGGCCAGCGCCTATCTCGCCAATGGCAATGCGGCGGTCGACGCCGATTGGAGCGAGTTCTGAACATGTGACACGGCGCGCCCTTGATGGGCGTGCCGTCTTCCCATCAATCCGCCAGGGCGGCGGCAACGGCGGCGTGGGCGTGCAGTTCGGTGGTGTCGTAGACCGGCAGCGGGCTGTCGTCGTCGCTGATCAGCATGGCGATCTCGGTGCAACCCAGGATCACCGCTTCCGCGCCCCGCGCCCTCAGGCGGTCGATGGCCTCTACATAGATGGCGCGCGAAGCGTCGCGCACGATGCCGCGGCACAGCTCCTCATAGATGATGGCGTTGAGATTGGTGCGGTCGACCTCGGGGATCAGCGGTTCGAGCCCTTCGCCGCGCAGCCGCTCCTTGTAGAAATCCATCTCCATGGTGAAGCGGGTGCCGAGGAGCCCGACCGTCTCGATACCATCGGCGCGCAGGGCCCGCGCCGTCGGGGTGACGATATGGAGGAAGGGGACGGAAAGCTCCGCCTCGATCGCCTCGGCTACTACATGCATGGTGTTGGTGGCGAGGAGGACGAGATCGGCCCCGCTCCGCTGCAGCCCTCTTGCCGCCCGGGCGAGGATTTCGCCGGCCGCTTGCCAATCGCCCTCGCGCTGCAGGCTTTCGATCGGCGCGAAGTCGAGCGAGGCCATGAGGATGGGCGCCGAATGCAATCCGCCCAGCCGGCGTGCGGTCTCGCGGTTGATGGCGGCATAATAATGCGCCGTCGATTCCCAGCTCATGCCGCCGATAATGCCGATGGTCTTCATGGCTCGGCCCGCGCCGCGCCGTTCAGCCGGGCGGGGATGGGGGCGAAGGCGGCGCAGATCGCCTCATAGGCCGGGCGCTTGAACGGCACGATCAGCTCGGGCAGCGCGGTAAGGTCCTCCCACCGCCACGCGTCGAATTCGGGGTCGAGGCCCTCGGTGTCTCGGGAGAGTTCGATCTCGCTTTCCTCGCCCTCGAACAGGAAGGCGAACCATTTCTGCCGCTGCCCGCGATATTGCCCCCTCAGCGCGATGCCGAGCACCTCGTCGGGGAGGTCGTAATGGATCCAGTCGGTGACCTGGTCGAGGAGGCGGATGGTGCGGATGCCGGTTTCCTCGAACAGCTCGCGATAGGCGGCGGCCAGCGGGTCTTCCCCCGCATCGATGCCGCCTTGCGGCATCTGCCAGGGCGCCAGGACTTCGGACTGGTCCGGGCCGGGGGCCAGGATGCGGCGGGCAATGAACACCTTTCCATCGGCGTTGAACAGGGCGATTCCCACGCAGTCGCGATAGGGCATCTGGTCACGGATCGGGGGCATGGGGGTCAACCTTGTGTCGTCGAAAGCGCGCTGATGGGCACCAGCAGATAGGTGTTCTCGTCGAGGCCATTGGCCCATTCGGCCAGCGTGCGGATGGACACGGGCAGGGCCGAGACGATGCCGATGGCCCGGCCCTCGGCATCGGCTGTGGCCCGGATGTCCTCGAGCGCCGCGAGGATCGCGGTGCGCGAGGGATTGGTGTCGAGGGGCCGGTCGACCCGGGCATAGGGCACCGCGTTCTGGCGCGCCAATTGCGGCGCCACCGAGCGGTTGGAGCTGCCGTCGTCGAGATAGGACAGGCCGCGCAGGCCGAGCTCTTCCATGACCGGGCTGAAATCGGCGGCCGAGGCGGTGAAGCGGGCCCCCATATGGTTGAGCACGCCGGTATAGCCGCCCATGCGCGTCATCAGCCAATAGAGCTTTTCGAGATTGTCGCGCGGCGGCTGCTCGACGAGCAGGGTGTGCGGACCGGGATCGTTCTGGGGATAGTCGAACGGCTCGAGCGGAATTTCGAGCATGATCTCGTGGCCGTCGGCCCGGGCCTCGCGTGTCAGCTGCTCGAGATTGCGGCCATAGGGGGCGAAGGCCAGCGTCATGGTGCCCGGCAGGGACTGGATGGCGTCGCGGGTCGAGGATTCGCTCAGCCCGAGGCCCGAAACCACGATGCCGATCAGCTTGCGCCCGCCGGCCGAAGCCGGGGTCACCGAGGGGCGGGCATAGGCGTCGAAGGGCCGCGTGCCGTCCGCGCCGACCCGGGGCAGGGGGCCGTTGCTGGTCCGCTCGGTGAGATCGGCGCGCGGATCGGCGTCGGAGGCGGCGGGGTCGGCAGCGGCGGCCATATCGCCCAGCGTGATGATCGAAGGCCCGCCGGGAGCCTCGAGCGGGGTAAGCGTCACCGGCTGGCGGGTTTCGGGCGGCGGGGGCGTGGCGAGGTCGTCGGCGATCGCATTGGCCGGGCCCTGGGTGTTGATCGGGGTTTCGGCGACCGGGCGCCCGCCGAGCGGATCGTCGACGAACACCACCCATCCCCCGATCCCCAGCGCGAGGAGGATGAAGAGCCCTGCCCCCAGGCGCCCCCACGGAATATGGGCCGCGCGGGAAGCGGCCCTGGCGCGGCGCTTGCGGCCCAAGGGTGCGTCCAACTCGCCGGTCATGACCCGATCTGCCCCGCCATGGGGCAATTCCCGTGCCCGTGCATCGTCCGCCTGTGATCCCGGCGGGGCCGAATCACGGCACCCGCCCTCATGGCAAGGCTATAACACAGTCCTATTCGGTTTCGAGGTCTTCGTCCCCGGCATTGGGGACGGTGCTGGCGATCACCGCGTCGGGATTGGGCGGAAAGGCTTCATCCTCGGCCACGCCCAGGATGAGGTCGACGGCGTATTGCAGCTGGTTGTCCTCTTCGCGATTGGCGGGAACATAGACCGAGGAACCCACGGTCGCTTCCTCCTCCTCGCCCGATATGTGCCCGGCCAGACCGGCCTCGCCGATGATCTCGTCGAGGCCCTGGAATTCCTCGGGAACGTCCTGGAACACCTGGATGTCGGGCGAGATGCCCAGCGCCTGGATGGAGCGGTTGTTGGGGGTATAGTAGCGCGCCGTGGTGAGGCGCATCGCCCCGTCGAAGCCGAGCGGAATGATCGACTGCACCGATCCCTTGCCGAAGGAGCGCGTGCCAAGGATGGTGGCGCGGGCGTGGTCCTGCAGGGCACCGGCCACGATCTCGGCGGCGGAGGCGGTGCCGCCATTGATCAGCACGATGATCGGGGTGTCGGCGATCAGGGCGTCGAGATCGTCGGGGCCGGCGTCATAGCGCGAATTCTGGCTCGGGATGCGGCCGCGGGTGAGCACCACCGCCCCTTGCGAGAGGAAGGCGTCGGCGACGAACTGGGCCTGGTCGACCAGGCCGCCGGGATTGTTGCGCAGGTCGAGGATGATCCCGGCCGGGCCCGCGCCCGCGCCCTCGGCGAAGATCTCGCCCAGGGCGTCCTCGAGGCCGGAATAGGCCTGCCCCGAAAAGCGCGACAGGCGGATGACCGGCACGTCGCGCTCGGTGCTCCAGCGCACGGCGGAGACCGAAATGACGTCGCGGACCAGCGTCATCTCGATCAACTGGCTGGCGCCCTCGCGCGAGACGACGATATCGACTTCGGTGCCGATCTCGCCGCGCATCATCTCGACGGCCTCGTCGAGGGTCATGCCCATGACCTGCTGGCCGTCGATCTCGACGACGAGATCGTTGGCGAGAATGCCGGCCTTGGAGGCGGGGCTGTCGTCATAGGGCGTCACCACCTTGACCAGGCCTTCCTCCATGGTCACCTCGATGCCCAGCCCGCCAAAGGTGCCGGAGGTGTCCTCGCGCACATCGGCGAAGCTCTCGGGCGAGAGATAGGCCGAGTGCGGATCGAGGGAGGTGAGCATGCCGTCGATGGCGGCCCGGATCAGTTCGGTTTCGCTGGGCGCCTCGATATATTCGTCGCGGATGCGGTCGAGCACCAGGCCGAACAGTTCGAGCTGGCGGTAGAGCTCATCCTGATCGGGTTGCGGCGCCTGGCTCCAGGCCGCCTGAGGGCTGGCCATGGCGCCTGCGACCAGAAATGCGACCAGAACCCGCTTCCACACCATCGCCATCAGTTCGTTCCACTTTCTTGCTGTTCCTGGGGCTGGGCGACCCACCATCCCTGCGGATTGATGGGTGTTTCGCCCTGTCTCAATTCAAAATAGAGGGCTGGACCGTCAAAGTCGGGCCGGATTTCCGCCGGGGGTGTTTCGGTGCCCATGGTGCCGATCCCGGTCCCCATCTGCACGAACTGGCCTCTTTCGACGTCCACCGATTCGAGGCCGGCCAAAACCACTGTATAGTCCTGGCCGGCATTGAGAATGACGATTTGGCCGTAATTGAGGAAGAGCCCGGCATAACTGACCCATCCATCGGCCGGGGCCAGGACGGTCTGGCCGGGCTGGGCGGCGATCAGCTGGCCCTTGCTGGTGCCGCCAAAGCCGTCGGCGGCGCCGTATCCGGCGACCAGCGCTCCGGCGAGCGGGGGCGTCAGATGCCCCTTGGCCGCGGCCAGCGGCACCGCGGGCTCGGTGCGCGAAGTATCCGAGAACGCCACCCTCAGAGTTTCGGCATCGAGCGTGGGCACGTCGCTGCCCACATTGGCGGCGGCGGTGGCTTCGTCGGCGGCGGTCACCGCGTCGATGCGGGTCTGGAGGCCCGCGATCAACTGTTCGAGAGAGGTCGCCCGGTCGGACAGGGCGCGCGCCTCGGCTTCCTCGCGCAACAAATCGTCGCTCAGCCATTCCAGCCCCTGCTTGCGGGCCTCGATCACCGTGGCGATGCGCAGGCGCTCCTCGTTGAGCGTGGCGAGATTGGCGCGCAGGCGGCCGGCCTCTTCCTGGGCGGAGCGCTTGACCTGGGCAATGGCGTTGAGGTCCTCGGTGACGCGGTCGGCCCGGGCCTGCATTTGCGGCAGGACGGAGCCGAGCAGCATGGCGGCGCGCGCCGAGGCGAGGGCGTCGGAGGGATCGACGATGATGGCGGGGGGCGGCTGCGCGGTGATGCGCTGCAGCGAGGCAAGGAGGTTGGAGATCGAGCGGTCATGGCCATCGAGCCTTATGCCGATTTCCCGCTCGGAGGCGAACAGTTCCTCGAGCCGTTCCTCGATGACCCGGACGTCGTCGCTGGCCAGATCGATTCTCTGGGAGGCGGCGGTCAATTCCAGCGCCAATTGGGCGGCGTCGCTGTCCAGCGCCTCGATCTCGGCGCGGATTTCCGCGATGCGCTCGGCGGTGAGGGCCATCGTGTCCTCGACCGTCTGCAGGTCGGATTGCGCCGCGAGGGAGGCGTCGTCGAGCTCGGCATTGGGGATATTTTCGGGCGCCGGCCCGGCTTCGGTGTCCTGCCCGGCGGCGGCCATGGGGAAAAGGCCGGCAAGCGCCGCCAGCGCCAACAGGCTGCGTCGCCTCGTCCCCAGGAATGGGATCAGGGTTTCACCGACAGACTTCAAACGGACATCTCTCCGAATCACTCCGGACAATAGCAGAGTGCCGGGCATCAATCGCCCCGATGGTAGGGGTGGCCCGATAAAATTGTGGTGGCCCGATACAACTGCTCGGCGGCCATGATGCGCACCATCTGGTGCGGCCAGGTCATGGGGGAAAAGGAGAGGACGAGGTCGGCCCGGTCGCGCAATTGCGCATCGATGCCGTCGGCGCCCCCGATGAGGAGGGCAAGGCCGGCGCGGCCGGCGTCGCGCCAATCGGCGATCTGCGCGGCAAAGCGCTCGCTCGTCATGCCCTTGCCGCGTTCATCGAGCGCCACCAGCACGGATTTTTCCGGCAGGGCGGCGGCGATGGCCCGTGCTTCCTCGGCCTTGCGCGCGACAGCGCCCGCTGCCCGGGATTCGGCGAGCTCGGTGACGGTGAAGTCGGTGAGGCCGAGCGTCCTGCCCCCAGCCGTGGCGCGGTCGAGATAACGCGACACGAAATCCCGTTCGGGCCCCGACTTCATGCGCCCGACCACAATGACTTGAATACGCATTCGCTCCCGCGCGGCCTGACGCTAATGCGTGTCCGCTCCGAACTCCGCCGCCCACATCTTCTCGATGTTGTAGAACTCGCGGACTTCGGGCCTGAAAATGTGCACGATCACATCGGAAGCATCCACCAGCACCCAGTCGGCGGCCGGCAGGCCTTCGATGCGGGGCTTGTCGTAGCCATTGTCCTTGAGGGCCTTGACCAACTGGTCGGCAATGGCGGCGACATGGCGGTTCGAGCGCCCGGACGTGACCACCATATGGTCCGAAAGCGACGATTTTCCGGTGATGTCGATGGAGATCGTGTCTTCGGCCTTGGCGTCTTCCAGCGAGGCGACGATGAGGTCGATCAGGGGAACCTGAGGCGAGGCCTCGGGCGCGGTCGTCGGGACCGTATGAGAGGGCGTCGGAGCCATTAGGCCTGAACCTCCGCCCGAACAGGGGCTGTATTGGTCATCAAGTGGGATCAGTTTCCTTTTCCAGTCGGCGGCCGCGCCGCCAGTGTTCATCCAATATGCGCTTCGTCCCCCGGTTTGCCAAGGGCAGCGTCGCGCAAACCGATCATAGTTCGATGTCGTTAATGAGACGGTGCGCTCGGCATCAGGGGTTTGCGCGATCCCCGGCCCGCAGGTCGGTCGAGGACAGCGAACTCATCAGCCCGTGCAGGAACACCCAGGCCGGGGCCGGCATGTCGGGCAGAAGCGCCGCGTCGGTCTCGTCGAGCCGGTAGTCCGCGAACCGGGTCGCGGCCTTGGAGAAGGTGGCGCGGCGAGTCGAGCCGGGCCGGATATAGACGGCGATGGGCAGCAGGGTGAAGATCTCCTCCCAGCGCTCCCAGCGGTGAAATCCGGCCAGGCTGTCGGCGCCCATGATCCAGACGAATTTGCGGTCGGCCAGGGTGCGGCGCAGATGGCTGAGGGTCTGGTAGGTATAGGCAAAGCCGTGCGCGGCCTCGAAGCCGGTGACGCGCATGCGGGGGTGGTCGGCGAGGCGGCGTGCGGCAGTCACCCGCTCGGCCAGGGGGGCGAGCGCCCCGTGGTCCTTGAGCGGGTTGCCCGGGGTCACCAGCCACCACACGGCGTCGAGCCGCAGCCGCTTGAGGCTTTCGCGCGACACCAGCTCGTGGCCCGCATGGGGCGGGTTGAAGCTGCCCCCGAACAGCCCGATGCGCATGCCGGGTGCTGAAGGGGGAAGGTCGGTGATGCCCGGGATGGAAAGGGGCGTGCTCAAGGACGGGTCTGTCCGGCGCCGCGCACGAGATATTTGAAGCTCGTCAATTGCTCCACGCCCACCGGGCCGCGCGCATGCATTTTGCCCGTGGCGATGCCGATCTCGCCGCCAAAGCCGAATTCCCCGCCATCGGCGAACTGGGTCGAGGCGTTGTGCATGAGGATGGCCGAATCGATCTCGTTGAAGAAGCGCTCGACGACCGCCGGGTCCTCGGCGATCACCGCTTCGGTGTGGTGGGAGGAATAGCGCTCGATATGGGCGATGGCCTCGCCCACATCGGCAACCACCTTCACCGCGATGATGGCGTCCTCATATTCGGTGCGCCAATCGTCCTCGGTGGCCGGGGCGGCGGTGGCGAGTGCCTGCTGCACGATAGCGTCGCCGCGGATTTCGCAGCCCTTCTCGATCAGCGCCGTGACGATGGGAACGAGATGGGTGTCCACGACATCCTTATGGACGAGCAGGGTTTCGGCGGCGCCGCAAATGCCGGTGCGGCGCATCTTGGCGTTGGTCACTACCGAAATGGCGAGGTCGAGATCGGCGCTCTTGTCGATATAGACATGCACGAGGCCCTCGAGATGGGCGAAGACCGGAACCCGGGCTTCCGACTGCACGCGGCCCACCAGGCCCTTGCCGCCGCGGGGGACGATCACGTCGATCGCCCCGTCGAGGCCCTTGAGCATTTCCCCGACCGCAGCGCGGTCGGTGGTCGGGACGATCTGGATGCAATCTTCGGGCAGGCCGGCCGCCCGCAGGCCGTCGACGAGGCATTGGTGGATGGCGCGGGAGGAATGGATGCTGTCCGAACCGCCGCGCAGGATCACGGCATTGCCGGCCTTGAGGCACAATGCACCCGCATCGGCGGTGACGTTGGGCCGCGATTCGAAGATCACCCCGATCACCCCCAGCGGTGTGCGGACGCGGGAAATGTCGAGCCCGTTGGGGCGCTGCCAGTTGGCGACGACGGTGCCCACCGGATCGGGCAATCCGGCGACGGCTTCGAGCGCCGCGACGATGGCGTCGAGGCGCTTGTCGTCGAGCAGCAGCCGGTCGAGAAAGGCGGCGCTCATGCCGCCCATCCGCGCCGTCGCCATGTCCTCTGCATTGGCGGCGAGGATTTCGGCCCGGCGGACATCGATGGCCCTGGCCGCGGCGCGCAGGGCCTCGGTCTTTCGTTCCGCCGGCGCATGGGCGAGCACCGAGGCGGCGGCCCGGGCGCGTTGCCCGAGGCCGGCCATGATGTCTGCGAGCGTGGCGGTTGACGATGCAGCGGCGGTCATTATGGCTTCCCCCATCCTGTTCAGTGGCTCAAAAGCACGAGATTGTCGCGGTGCACAAGCTCGGCGCGGGTCGATGGGCCGAGCATGTCCTTGATGGTCTCGCTCTTCTTGCCGATCACGAGGTCGGCGGTTTCCCGGTCGAGCCCGGCGAGGCCGCGGGCGATTTCGCGGCCATTGATGTCGAGGATGGCGATGGTATCGCCGCGGCCGAAATCGCCGCGCAGCTTGATCACCCCGATGGGGAGCAGCGAGCGGCCCGATTGCAGCGCCCGCACGGCGCCGTCATCGATGGTGATGTGCCCGGTCACCTCGAGCGTGCCCATGATCCAGCGCTTGCGGGCGGCGGTGGAGCCGAGCCGTGCGTTGAACAGCGTGTGCCGCCCGCCCTGCTGCAGCGAGGCGATCGGGTGCGGCGCAGTGCCCAGGGCAATGATCATGGCGGTGCCGGCCTGGGTGGCGATCTTGCCGGCGCCGATCTTGGTGGTCATGCCGCCGCGCGACAGGTGGCTGGCCGCGCCGCCCGCCATGGCCTCGATCTCGGGGGTGATCTCGGCCACATGGGGGATATGGCGCGCCTCTGGGTTCTGGGCCGGCGGCGCGGTATAGAGCCCGTCGACATCGGAGAGCAGCACCAGCATGTCGGCCTCGATCATCGTCGCCACCCGGGCCGACAGGCGGTCATTGTCGCCATAGCGGATTTCGAAGGTGGCGACGGAATCGTTCTCGTTGATGATCGGCACAGCGCCGAGGCCGAGCAGCGTGTTGATCGTGGTGCGCGCATTGAGGAAATAGCGGCGCTCCTCGGTGATGTTGGGGGTCAGGAGGATCTGCCCCGTGGTGATCCCATGCGCACCCAGATGGCTGGCCCAGGCCTGGCTGAGGGCGATCTGCCCGGCGCTGGCCGCCGCCTGGCTCTGTTCGAGCGGCAGGGTCTTGCCCGGCAGGCCCAGCAGCCGGCGCCCCAGCGCGATAGCGCCTGAGGATACGATGACGATATCGCGGCCTTCCGCCTTGAGTCCGGCTATGTCCTCGGCCAGCGCCGCGAGCCAGTCGCTGCGCAGTTGGCCCGTCTTGCCGTCGACGAGCAGGGCCGAGCCGATCTTGATCACCAGGCGTCCATGGTCTGCCAGCGCGTTCATCGCGACGATCCGGTCGGCCTGCATCAGGGCACCCATTTGTCCCGCGCCGCCGCCTGGGAGGAGCGCTGCTCGTTGTCGGCGGCGTGGTCGAGGCTTTCGAGCACGGCATAGAGCACCGCATCGACATTGGCGCCGGTGGCGCCGGAGAGGGTAAGCACCGGTCCGCCGCTGGCCGCCTCCAGCGCTCCCTTGCGTTCGGCGAGGGTTTCGGGGTCGAGGGCGTCGGTCTTGTTGAGGCAGAGGATTTCGTCCTTGGTGTCGAGCCCGGCTCCGTAGGCCTCGAGTTCGGACTGGATGATCCTATAGGCGCCTGCCACATCCTCCTGGGTGCCGTCGACGAGGTGGATGAGCACGCCGCAGCGCTCCACATGGCCGAGGAAGCGATCCCCCAGCCCGGCGCCTTCCGAAGCGCCCGCGATCAGCCCGGGGATGTCGGCAAGGACGAATTCGCGTCCTCCGGCCCGCACGACCCCGAGGCCCGGATGGAGAGTGGTGAAGGGATAGTCGGCGATCTTGGGCTTGGCGGCGGTAACCGCGGAGAGGAAGGTCGATTTGCCCGCATTGGGCAGGCCGACGAGGCCCGCATCGGCGATCAGCTTCAGGCGCAGCCAGATCCACTTCTCCTCGCCGGGCAGGCCGGGATTGGCGCGGCGGGGCGCCTGATTGGTCGAGGATTTGAAATGGGCGTTGCCGAAGCCGCCATTGCCGCCCTCGAGCAGTACTTCGCGCTGGCCGACTTCGGTGAAGTCGGCGATGAGGGTTTCCCCGTCCTCCTCGAAGATCTGCGTTCCCACCGGCACCTTGAGCACGGCGTCGCCGCCATCGGCGCCGGTGCGGTTCTGGCCCATGCCGTGCCCGCCGGTCCCAGCCTTGAAATGCTGCTGGTAGCGGTAGTCGATAAGGGTGTTGAGCCCATCGACGCATTCGACGATAACATCGCCGCCCGCGCCGCCATTGCCGCCATTGGGGCCGCCGAACTCGACGAATTTCTCGCGCCGGAAGGCGATCGAGCCGGAGCCGCCATTGCCCGAGCGGATATAGACTTTGGCCTGGTCGAGGAACTTCATCTTGTCTCCAGGGCCTTGTAGAAGGCCTCGCGGGTCAGTTCGGTTTCGATATGGTCGATCTCGGCGTTCTGGGCAAGGCAGATACGCTTGCCGATGCCGGTGCGGACGAAGCCCAGCTTCTCCTGCACGGCCAGCGAGGCCGCGTTGAAGTAGAAGACGCCCGAGACCATGCGATCGGAGCCCGAAGCGCGGAAATACCAGTCGATGGTCGCCGTCGCCGCCTCGGTCATATAGCCCTGGCCCCAATAGGGCTGGCCCAGCCAGTAGCCGATCTCGGCATCGCGGCCTTCCCGGTGCATGCCGCAAAAGCCCATCAGGCCGTTGCGCTTGTCGCACACGGCAAAGGTCACCGAATCCGGCGTCCATTCCCGCTTCTGGCGGATCAGCCAGTCCACCGCCATGTTGATGGTATAGGGGTGGGGGACGCGGGCCAGGTTCTTGGTCACCTCGAAATTGTTGAGCAGGCTTGCGATGCGCGGCGCGTCGCGCAGACGCGGCCGGCGCAGCACCAGGCGCTCGGTGACGATCTCGGGCTGGTCGGTCATCGCCATGCGTCTCCGGTGCAAAGCGCGTCGCTCAACAATAGCGTGGACATGTCGGTCTTGCCAAAACGAAAAAGGGGAGTCGAAACCGACTCCCCTGATCACTAGACGAGCATCGTGCCGGGGAGAAGGTCTCCGGCAGGCTCATGGTCTGCCGGGCTTATTCAGCAGCCTTGACTGGCTCGACCGAAACGAAGCTCTTGCCGCCCGACTTGGTGGCGAAGCTCACCTTGCCGTCGACGAGCGCGAAGATCGTGTGGTCCTTGCCGAGGCCCACATTGGTGCCCGCGTGCCACTTGGTGCCGCGCTGGCGGACGATGATGTTGCCGGCAATGACGGCTTCGCCGCCGAACTTCTTGACGCCGAGGCGGCGGCCGGCTGTATCGCGACCGTTGCGGGACGAACCGCCTGCTTTCTTATGTGCCATGGTTCAAATTCCTCTTGGAAACGGTGTCTTACTGCTGATCGATCTTGGCGCGCGGGGGCTTGCCGGCGATCAGGTCCTTGGCCTGCGCGACCCATTCGTCACGCTCGATGCGGCCCTTGAAGTCGAGTTCGGCGTCGAACTTGGCGATATCGGCTTCGGTCCATGCGGCGATCTGGGCTAGGGTGGTGACGCCGGCGGCGGCCAGCTTCTTTTCCATCGCGGGGCCGACGCCGCCGATCAGCTTGACGTCGTCCTTGAAATCGGCAGCGGGTGCAGCCTCGGCTTTTTCGGCCTTGGCCGGCTTGGTGTCGGTGGCCTTGGCGTCAGCGGGCCTGTCCTCGGCCTTGGCGGCCTTTTTGGGCGCAGCGGCCTTCTTGCCCGAGGGCTTGGCGCCGCCGGTCAGGATCTCGGTGATGCGCACCAGCGTCAGTTCCTGGCGGTGGCCGTTCTTGCGGCGATAATGCTGGCGGCGCTTTTTCTTGAAAATGATGACCTTCTTGTCGCGGAACTGCTCGACGACCTCGCCGGCCACCAGCGCGCCATCGACGAGCGGGGTGCCAAGGGTCACGTCGGCATCGGCGCCAACCATGAGGACATTTTCAAACGTAACGGCATCGCCGGCCTCGCCCGCGAGCTTTTCGACGCGGACCAGATCGTTGGCAGCGACCTTGTACTGCTTGCCACCGGTCTTGATGACTGCAAACATATGCATTCGCCGGGTTTTCGAACCCGGTTCCCTTCGCTTTCGCACCTGACGGCGCCGCGGATGATCGCCCAGAAATTCCGCGGACTTTAAGGCCGGAAAACTCCGGCGGGCAGCCTGTGGCAGCGTGTTTCAACAAAAACAAACGGCGCATGGACCAGGGCCAATGCGCGTTCGGGGCCGCTTATCGATGCAAAAGGCCCAAGAGTCAAGGGGAACCCTCGCCAAGGGGAGCGATGGGCGCGGGGTCAGACCGGCCCGTACCAATCCCGCGCCACGATCCGGGTTTGGCTGTCCTCGGGCATGGCGGCGACCAGGGCCTCGGGCTCGGTGCCGATGGCGTCGTAGGGGAAGCGGTAATGGAAGGGATAGGCATAGCGCGGCTGCACCTTTCCAATCGCCTCCACCACCTGGTCGGGGGTCATGGTAAAGGGCAGGTTCATGGGAAAGAACGCGATGTCGACCGCGCCCAGCGCCTCCATTTCCGGCGTCGGCTCGGTATCCGAGGCGAGGTAGACGCGGGTGCCGGCAAAGTCGAACAGATAGCCGTTGCCCACGCCCTTCTCATGGTATTTCTGCCGCTCGGGCGTCGTGTTGTACATGGCGACGGCGCGGATCTGGATGCCGTTGTGCTCGGTCTCGTCCCCATTGGCCAGAGTCCGGGTTCGCGCCGCAATGGCCGGCGGCAACTGGTCGAAAACGGTTTGCGGCGCGATGACCACCGTCTCGTCTCCCAGCACGGCCTCGAGGGTTTCGAGGTCGAGATGATCGCCGTGATGGTGGGTGAGCATGATGAGGGTCGGCGCGGCAAAGGGCGCGAAGCGCTGGGCGCCGCCCACCGGATCGCACAGGATCGTCTCCCCGTTCCATTCCAGGACCAGGGTCGCGTGGTGGATCGGGGTGATGATCAGCGGTCCCCTGGCGGTTTCATAGCTGTCGCGGTCGTACATGGTTTCTCCTCACGGGCTGGGCGGCGGTTCGGCCGACAAGGACCCCCGCACAGATTTCGGTAACCTTGGCGCTGTATAGGTCAAGGGCTGTTGGCTTTTTGGCTCTCTCCCCGGGGGCCGGGTTGGAACGAGTACGCTCTGATGAGACTGATAATCGGCACCATTATCGTTTTTGCGTCGGTCCTGGGCGGCTATACCGTCATGGGCGGCCATCTCGAAGTGCTGTGGCAGCCTTTCGAAGCCGTGATCATTCTGGGCGCCGCCTTCGGCGCCTTCATCATTGCAAACACCAAGGCAGTGCTCAAGCAATCGCTGGGGGTGTTCGGCATCCTGTTCCGGGGGCCGCGCTACAACAAGCAGTCCTATGTGGAGCTGCTGGGCCTGCAATTCACCATTTTTCGCCTCATCCAGTCGCAGGGACCGCTGGCGCTGGAACGCCATATCGAAGATCCGCACAATTCCGATCTGTTCGCGCGCTTTCCCAGCTTCGCCTCCAATCATCACGCCGTCGAGTTCATGCGCGACTATCTGCGCATGGTGACCGTGGGCACCTATGCCCCGCACGAGCTCGAAGCCCTGATGGACGAGGAGCTCGAGACCCATAATCAGGAGCAGGAGCGGCTGATCAACGCCATCCAGGCCATTGCCGACGGCACGCCGGCGCTGGGCATCGTTGCTGCGGTCCTGGGGGTCATCAAGACCATGGGCGCAATTTCGGAGCCGCCGGAAGTGCTCGGGCACATGATCGGCGGGGCCCTGGTGGGTACGTTTCTCGGCGTCTTCTGCGCCTATGGGTTCTTCGCGCCCATGGCCCAGGCGCTGCGCAATATCCACGAGGCGGAATCGAAGTATTTCCTGTCGATGAAGGCGGGGCTCCTGGCCCATGTTTCCGGCTATGCCCCCTCGATCGCCATCGAATTCGCGCGCAAGGCGGTGATGTCGGAGGACCGGCCCACATTCGACGAGGTCGAAAGGTCGACCTCCGATCTCAAGCTGGCCACACGCTAGACCCCGAGGCTCCATGGCTACCAATTCCGCCGTCGTCATCAAGAAGTCCAAGCGCGTCAAGCACAGCCATCATGGCGGCGCGTGGAAGATCGCCTATGCCGATTTCGTGACGGCCATGATGGCGTTCTTTCTGTTGCTGTGGCTGATCTCGATGACCACGCCCGAGCAGAAGGAGGGTCTTGCCGATTATTTCGCGCCGCCCAACGTCTCGCCCTCCACCAGCGGTTCGGGCGGCGTCATGGGCGGGCGGGCGCCCGATGACGATGGCGCCATGACCGCGGTGACCGAGACCATGCCGCATGCGGCCGGCGGGCTCGCTTCCGCGCTGGAGCGCGAGGATGCCCAGTCCATGCCGGCCCGGCGCAGCGCGGAGGAGGGGGTTTCCGATCCCCAGGATTTCCACAGCGCGGCGGCCAGCATAAGGCAGGCCTGGCAGGCCCTGCCCGACATCGCCGAGATCGCCGAAAGCCTCATCGTGCAGCAGACCGAGGAGGGGCTCGATATCCTCCTGCTCAACCAGGCCGGCCGCCCCATGTTCCCGGAAGGCTCGAAATACCTTCTCGACTGGGCGCGCGGTGCGGTCGCGGCCATCGCTCCCGTGCTGCAGCGCCTGCCCAACCAGGTGCGGATATCGGGGCATACGGTGGCGGGGCTGGCCTATTCCGAGCCGGGCTATGGCAGCTGGGAATTGACCAGCGACCGCGCCAATACGGTGCGCGGCGTCCTGGCGGAATATGGCTTGTCCGAGGATCATATCCATTCGGTGGTCGGGCGCGCCGATGCCGAACCCTATTTCGCCGACAATCCCTATCTGGCCGCCAACGAGCGCATCCGGATCACCGTGCTCAACGCCCCCCCGCCGATCCCCTCCGACCTGCGGCCGTGAACAATTGCGCACAAGGCTGTTGCGGCGTGCCAAGTGCTATGCCATATAGCGCGCACCAAGCGACCCATACGCGCGATATTCGCCCGTAAAGACGGAGAGGTGCCGGAGTGGTCGAACGGGGCGGTCTCGAAAACCGTTGAGCGCGCAAGCGTTCCGAGGGTTCGAATCCCTCCCTCTCCGCCATAAATCCAAGCTCTTGAAATTGCAGGACTTAGTGTTTCCTCCGCACGCGGTTGTACTCCCGAAAGTACAACCTCATGTGCGCACACTATCTCGCCCGCAAAGGCTCCGCCTGGACCTTCCAGATCCGTCTCCCTGTTGATCTTGCCCGGGACTCGACTCTTTCGCGAATCCGTATTCCCCTAGGTGCGATGACTGCGCCCGAGGCCAGAAGGCAAGCCCTGCTCATGGCTGCTGCGGCGCAGATCGCGCTCAGGAGAGTGCGTAGCATGGATGGAACAACCCTTGCCGGCGGAGCGGCGAAAGTCTCCAAAAAGATGATCGAGGCGCTGCTTCCATTCCTGAGGGGACTTGGTGCGCTGTCCGAAATCGCCGATCAGGAGCACGATCCTGGTGTGGTCGATCACGTTTTCGATGTGCTTGCCCAGATCGGACACGATCAGGCCGAAGGGAAGGGCCTGTTCGCCAATCCAGACTTGGATCCAGAACCGGTGCCGATCAAGACCGATGCATCGCTGGAGATCATCCGCTTGCCCTATTCGGGGGACGAGTTCGGTATGCCGTCCAACTTGCACATCCTTGGCACGATGAACACCGCCGACCGGTCGATCGCACTTCTCGACACCGCACTCCGACGCCGTTTCACCTTCCGTGAGATGATGCCCGATGCATCCGTCCTCGAAGATGTTATTAGGCGTGCAATTTTGACCCCAGTTTGGGGTTAATCGGCATCCAATTTTGACCCCCTTATTTTGTTTGTTTCACTGCCTGTTTTCCCTTTTTGACAGGCGGTTGGGGGATGAAGTGCGTGGATACGATTGCGCGGGTCCGTCGGGCCTATTTTGTTCAGGGCAAATCCATCAAGCAGATCGAGCGTGAACTGCATGTTGCACGCAACACGGTGCGCAAGATCATTCGCTCGGGTGAGACGCGCTTTTCCTATGAGCGAGAGACCCAGCCCCTGCCGGCCATTGGGCCGTGGCAGGCAGAGCTGGATCGTTTACTGCTGACCAATGAAGGCAAGGTCTCGCGGGAGCGCCTGACGCTGATCCGGATCTATGAAGAGCTTTGCGGTCTTGGCTATGAGGGTAGCTATGACGCGGTCCGCCGTTATGGGCGGCGCTGGAGCCGTGAGCGCTCGCAATCGGCATCCTCGGCCTATGTGCCGCTGAGTTTTTCTGCCGGGGAAGCTTACCAGTTCGACTGGAGTCACGAGATCGTCATTCTCAATGGCACAACGGTCACGATCAAGGTCGCCCACATGCGGCTTTGCCATAGCCGCATGATGTTTGTGCGGGCCTATCCGCGCGAGACCCAGGAGATGGTGTTCGATGCCCATGACCGGGCGTTCGCTTTCTTCAAAGGCGCCTGCACGCGCGGCATCTACGACAACATGAAGACCGCGGTCGAGACGATCTTTGTAGGCAAGGAGCGGCTCTACAACCGGCGTTTTCTGCAAATGTGCAGCCATCATCTGGTCGACCCCGTTGCCTGCACGCCGGCCTCAGGCTGGGAGAAGGGGCAGGTCGAGAACCAGGTGGGTCTTATCCGCGAGCGGTTCTTCACGCCCCGTCTGCGCTTTGCATCCTATGAGGAGCTCAACGCCTGGCTTTTGGACAAGACCATCGCCTATGCCCGGGCGCACAAGCATCCCGAGTTCGGCGACCGCACAATCTGGGATGTGTTCGAAGCCGAGCGGCCCAGCCTGGTTCCCTTTACCGGACGCTTCGATGGCTTCCATGCGGTGACCGCTTCGGTGGCCAAGACGTGCCTGGTGCGGTTCGACAACAATAAATACTCAGTGGCGGCCCATGCCGTCGGCCGACCTGTCGAGATCAGGGCCTATGCCGATCGGGTCGAGATCCGGCAGGACGGTGTCATCGTGGGAGAACACGCCCGCTGTTTTGGCCGTGATCAGACTCTCTTCGATCCCTGGCATTACGTGCCTGTTCTGGCCCGCAAGCCTGGCGCGCTGCGCAACGGCGCACCCTTCAAGGATTGGGTCCTGCCAGCCAGCATCGAGAAGATACGCCGCCGGCTGGCATCGGCAAACGATGGCGATCGCCAGATGGTCTCGATCCTGACCAGCGTGCTCAGCGATGGTCTGCCCGCTGTCGAGGCCGCCTGTGCCGAAGCCCTGCGCGAAGGGGTGGCTGGCACGGGGCTCCGTGTGTCGTCGCAAGGTGGCCATCGGGAGTGTCTCTACGAAGGCGAGACCGGGCGCTTCCGCACAAGACCGGACCTCATCGTCCGGCAGGGCGAGAAGATCGCGCTTATCATCGATACCAAGTGGAAGCGCATGACGCCGCGGATCGATGATCCGAAGCAGGGCGTCAGTCAGGCGGACGTCTACCAGTTGATGGCTTACGGCCGGCTATACAACTGCCCAAACGTCGTGTTGCTTTATCCCCATCATGGCGAGTTGCCGCCCGATCCGATCCGCCGGCGATACTCAATCGCGACAAAGGGCGCAGATGAAACGCTGATCGTGGCAACTCAAGACCTCGCCGGTACACAGAGAGACCACAAGGCAGCTCTTCGGCAACTAGTATTGGGCTGCTCAGGCTGCTATGGGGCCTTGGACGAAAACAGTACGACGCCTCGCTTTTCCAGGCAACATGGGGAGTAAGAGCCACATTTGGGCAATTCGCTAACGGTGTGTCCTGAGGGCATTTGAACCCAGTCCCGTTCCATCCGCCATTATCCAAAGTCACAGCATCAGCGGGTGGTCACCGGTCCTTTTGGGGAGGTGAAGAACTGGGCTTCCTGGCCTGACATCGTCAGCATCCAATCGATCAAACGGCGCGTTTTGGTCGAAACGGACTTATCGGTTGGCCACAGGACGTAAATTGCCAAGCCGGTCTGCAAGGGCGAATCGAAGGGACGAATGAGTTCGCCCGAAGCGAGTTCTTCGCCAAGGATACTGATCTGGCCCATGGCGAGGCCGCGGCCCTGAATGGCTGCGCTGTAGGCCAGGACCGAAGTATCGTAGACCGCCGTGTTCGTTTGGGGAATAGCGATGCCCGCGCTGGCGATCCAGTCATCCCAGACGCGGCGGCGGTATTTCGATTGGATCAGCTCGACGTGTTTGAGGTCCTGGGGCGACCGGAAATGGTTCATGCGCTCGGCGTAATCGGGGCTGCAGACGACGTCGACGCTTTCGTCGAATATTTTCCGACCCCTGGCATCGGGCCAGGTTCCATCACCCATCTGCACCGCTACATCCAGGTGCGTGCCGCGAAAATCGAGCGGTTCGATGCGCGTGTCGAACCGGATGCGGTAGTCGGGATACAGGGCGCGGAACGCACCCAGTTGCGGCAAGAGCCAATAATGGGCGAGCGTGGGGTAGATCCGAAGATTGATCGTGCGTTCGCGTTCGCGGGTCAGAACGCGTTCGGTTGCGTCCTCGAGCTCGTCGAAGAGGCCGGCGATCTGCTCTCCGAAGGTCCGGCCCGCTTCGGTCAGCTTGACCGATCGCGACCCCCGCTCGAAGAGTTTTACGCCCAGATAGGCCTCGAGGATCGAGATCTGCCTGCTGATGGCGACCTGGGTGATTCCCATGTGTTGGGCGGCGGCCGTAAACGTGCCGTAACGCGATGCAATGGCAAAGGCGCGCAGGGGATTGAGTGGCAAATTGTGATCTTTATCGTCCATCTCAGGCATTTTCTCCCAGGCGGAAACCGCTTTCAACGCCGCTTTGCTCCACCCAGACCGGAGCCAGCAAAAGGCTGAAAAAAAGTCAGGCCCAGCGCCTTTCATAAGGTGCATGATGGGTGGCTGCAAATCCATTTGGCAGGGGATGACATGGACTATGAGTGTATCGGCGACGACGCCGGCAAGGACCATTTGCTTCTTGTCCATGGCCTGTTGTCGAGCCGGAACCATTGGATGGGCAATGTCGAGCGCTTGGGCGCGCGGTACAATCTGGTCCTGGTCGATCTTCCCGCGCACGGGTCAAGCGCCGCGTCGCTCGATCCGGAAGCCTGGCATCCGGACGCCATGGTCGCCGACCTCGACGCCATTCGCGCACAACTGGGCATCGGTCGATGGTTCATTTGCGGCCAGAGTTTCGGCGCCGGCCTAACCATCCGCTATGCGCTCAGCCATCCCGCCCGCATCATCGCGCAGGCCTTTACCAATGCGCGTACCGCCTTCAGGAATGAAGCCGATCTGAGCGAACACGCTGCCCGCGCCGAGCGGATCGCGAAATTGCGCGAAAGCGGGATCGAAGGGCTCCGGCGCGAGCGGTTCCATCCCCGGTTCGCACGCCGTTTCCCCGATAGCGTTCGGGAGACGCTTTCGCGCGACGCCGATCGGATCGATGTGGCCGGCTACGTCAAAATCCTGGAAATTTCCCTGCCATCGGCCTCTCTTGCCGGCCGGGTTGCCGACTGCACGGTGCCGTCGCTTCTGATAAATGGCAGGCATGAGCGCATTTTCCAGCCCGTTCGCCAGAGTCTCGAAGCCGATTGGCCGGGGCTCGAAATCGTCGATATCGATGGTGGCCACTCGGTCAATATCGAAAACCCCGAGGGCTTCGACGCCGAACTTCTGGCGTTCTTTGGGCGCTATGGAAAGGCCCGCTCCCAGGAGCGACCGCCAGCCTGATCGCAGGTAAGGGTGCGGTGATTCTATCGAGGTTGAGTCCGGGGCGGGCCTTGCGGATTATCGGTGTCACATATTCCGTGTGCACACCTGAATGGGAGGATGTGTTTGCCACTTCCAGATGCCTTCAAGGGCCGGATGCGATTGCCGATCGTATGCGCGCCGATGTTTTTGGTTTCAGGTTATGAACTGGTCATCGCCCAGTGTACGGCGGGCATGGTCGGAGCGTTTCCCTCGCTCAACGCGCGTCCGGAAAGCGAACTTGAGGTTTGGCTCGAAAGGATAAGGGAAGGACTGGCCGAGCATGACGGCAAGAACCCCGGCGCTCCCGCAGCGCCCTTTGCCGTCAACCTTATCGCCAACAAATCGAACAGCCGTTTCGATCACGATGCCCGCGTCTGCGTGGACGCGAAAGTACCGCTGCTCCTGACGAGCCTGCATCCTCCCGGTGACCTCGTCAAGGAAGTTCACGGTTATGGCGGCCTCGTCTATCACGACGTGACCACGGTGCGGCACGCGGAAAAAGCCATCGAGCAGGGAGTGGACGGGCTGGTCCTGGTCTGCGCGGGCGCTGGCGGGCATGCCGGAACGGCAAGCCCTTTCGCCTTTTTGAGCGAGGTGCGGTCGTTCTACGATGGCACCATCGTGCTGGCCGGGGCGATTTCCACGGGTGCGGGGCTTCACGCCGCGCTCAGCCTTGGCGCTGATTTCGTCTATATGGGCAGCCGCTTCATCGCGGCGCGCGAAAGCAATGCACCGGCCGATTACAAGCAGATGGTGATCGACGCCCGCCTCAAGGACATCGTCTACACGCCCTATTTCAGCGGTTTGCCGGCCAATTATCTGGCCCAGAGCATCGTCGGCTCGGGGCTCGATCTCGATACGGTCAGAAGCGCCGACCCCGATCGGACGCGTTATCAGGCCGGGGTCAAGGAAAAGCCCAAGGCCTGGCGCGACATTCGCGGCTCGGGACAGGGCATCGGGCTGATCGAGCGCGAACAGAGCGTTGCCGAGATCGCCGACGGGCTGGAAGCGGAATGGCATGAGGCCGAACGCGCCACGCAGGCAAGAGCCGCCCAGCGCGCAGGCTGGCTGCAGGGAAGGGGTGCCCATGGGCGTACGGTTTGAAACCAGCGGCGGTGTCGCCCGTATCGTTTTCGATACACCGGGCCGCAAGAACGCCCTGTCGCCTGAGGATCGCTTCGCAATCGGCGACCAGTTGCGCGCCCTGCGCCACGATCCCGAGACCCGCGTTATCCTCATGACGGGCGAGGGTGCCGACTTCTGCTCGGGCGCCGATGTCACACGCATGGGCAAGGACGGGCAGACCAGTGCCCGCACGCGCATGCAGCGGGGCGTGCATGCGATCGCGCGCGAGCTGGCTGCCATGGAAAAGCCGGTGATTTCGGCGGTCAGGGGCGCTGCCGTGGGGTTCGGTTGGACCATGCCCCTGGCATCCGATTTCGTCATCGCTTCCGACACGGCCAAGTTCTCGATGGTCTTTTCCAAGCGTGGCCTGGTGCCCGATGGCGGCGCAATCCATTTTCTCATTCGGCACCTGGGGCAAATGCGTGCCAAGGAATTGGTCTACACGGCCCGGATGATTGACGCGCAGGAGGCGCTGGACCTGGGCCTCTTGACCAGCGTGGTGTCCGACGACACGCTCGACGCGGCGGCAGAGGATCTGTGTGCGTCCTTGCTCGAACGGCCCACGCTAGCCCTGGGCATGGCGCGCAGGCTGTTCGAAGCGGCGGTCAGTACCAGCCTCGATGATTTTCTGGAGCTCGAAGCCTTTACCCAGTCCCAGCTCAACCAGAGCGAGGACTACAAGGAGGCCGTGCGGGCGTTTCTGGAAAAACGCAAGCCCCAGTTTCACGGGCGCTGATTCCGCAACGCCAACTTCCGGTCAGGCAATCGGGCGGAAAAGTCGGTGTCTTCCGACCGCCCCCTGCCTGATCTTTCAAAGCTCATGCATCGCGCGATCCTGGACAGGACACCGTGGTCAAAGGAGAGAACATGACGGTTCAAACGGATTGGAACGGGCTGGCCGAGGCCGAGTTCCGCGCCATTCTGCGGGCGTTCATCGCGGAAAAATGCCCGGCAAACCTGCGATATTATCCCTATCGTTTTCCGGCCGCGACAACAAAGGTCTGGTATGAGGCGCTCCATGAGGCGGGGATGATCGCGCCCGGCTGGCCCGTGGAATATGGCGGCATGGGGCTGACGCCGGCCCGCCATCTGGTCTTCATCGAAGAAATGGAGGCAGGCGGAACGCCTTTCCTGCACGATTCAGGAGTCCGCAATCTGGGCCCTGCCCTGATTGCATGGGGAACCGAAGCGCAAAAGCAACACTATCTGCCGGCCATGCATTCGGGTGCGCATATCTGGTGCCAGGGTTATTCCGAGCCGTCCGCAGGGTCCGATCTTGCCAGCCTCTCGTGCTCGGGGCGTTTCGAGGGAGACCGGTTGATCATCAACGGGCAAAAAATCTGGACCACGTCGGCCACCGAGGCCAACCACATGTTCGCCCTGGTGAGGACCGACACGTCCGGGCCCAAGCAGGAAGGCATCACGTTCGTTTTGGTCGATATGAGCCTGCCAGGACTGACCGTACGGCCGATCGACAATCTGTCCGGCCATTCCGATTTCTGCGAAGTGTTCTTCGATGACGTTTCGGTCGGGGCGGACGCCGTTGTCAGCGCACCCAATGAAGGATGGAAAGTGGCGCGCGCCCAACTCGGGTTCGAGCGCATCTGGGCCGGCTCGCCCAAGCGGGCCGTCAAGACCCTGGCGCAGGTGCGGCGCCTGATGGCCGCGCGGGGCCTGCTCGAAGCGCCGGGTTGGGGCGAGCGGCTGGCGCAGGCGACATTCGATACGCTCGATGCGCAGGATCTCTACGCCCGGTTCGCCGATCTGGTGGGAACGGGCGGGACGCTGGGCGTGGAAGTTTCCGCGCTCAAGATCTGGTCGACGGCAACATTCCAGTCCCTGAGCGAAATGCTTATCGACGCCGCCGAGGACGAAGGTGGCATCGCAGGCGATCTCGACGCCGATGGCCAGCCGCTCGATGTGCTCGCGCCCTATTACGAGTCGCGCGCGCCAGCGATTTTCGCGGGCACCAACGAAATCCATCGCAACATCCTGGCCCGTTCGGTGCTGGGGCTGCCCAAGTCGGGTTGAAACGGAATGGGAGGCGAACCATGAATCGCATCGACGACGATACGGCGGTCATGCTGCGCGAGGCGGTCGACAAGCACGCCCGTCGCAATATGGACCCAGGCCTGGTCCGCAGCCGCCGCAGCACGACGCCCGGCTATGCGCCCTCGCATTTGCAGGCGCTGGCCGAACAGGGCTGGCTGGCCGCCTTCGTGCCGGAAGCTGCCGACGGCATGGAACTGGGGGTGGATGCAGCGGCCATTCTGACCGAAGGGCTGGCGCCCTCACTGCTGGTTGCGCCGCTCGATTCCTTTTTCCTCGCAACCCGCACGCTGGTGGGGGCAGGGGCGGGGTCCGATCTCTTCGCTGGGTTCGCCGAAGGGGAAACCCTGCCGGTTCTGGCCTTCCAGGAGCGTCCGGGCGACGTTTTCGCGCCCCAAACCGCGCAAACGGTTTGCGATGCCAGCGGACGGATTACGGGCGGCAAGGCCTTCGTTGTCGGGCATGCCGGGGCGGGGCGGTTCATCGTCACGGCCAAGCGTGGCGCCGCGCTGATCCTCGCCATGGTGGAGGCCGGTGCGCAGGGCGTCGAAACGGAAACGCAATGGCGCGCCGATGGCACGCCCATAGGGCAGGTCCGGTTTGACAACGCCCCTTCGGTGATTGTTGCCGACGATACAGCCACTGTCACTCAGGCGATCGGCCTGGCCGTCGACGAAGCGAACCTGGTCGTCGCCGCCGAGCTGATGGCCCATATCGACGCTATGATGGCCATGACGCTCGAACATCTTCGGACGCGCGTTCAATTTGGCAAACCCATTGGCGCGTTCCAGGCGCTCCAGCATCGCGCCGTCGACCTCTATGTCCGGCAATTGCTGTCCCGGTCCGTGCTCGATCCCGCTGTGGGTCAGGTGGCGGAGGGCATGGAGCCGTTCGAACGCAGCCGCCTCGTGAGCCGCGTCCGGTGCCGTCTCAACGACACCGCCCGGCTCGTGGCACGTGAATCCATCCAGCTTTTCGGCGCCATGGGCATCACCGAGGAATGCGATCTGAGCCTTCACGTCAAGCGCGTGCTGGCCCTCACCACATGGCTGGGAACGTCCGGCCAGCATCGCGCTCAGTTTGCCCAATCGCTTGCAAGCAGCAACCAGAATTTCAGTCACGAGGAGATCATGCCATGACGGCACAGCAGGCGCGCGGTTTGCACGCGGATAACGGATCGAAGGACATGAGCGGCCTCGATGCGCTGTTTCGGCCCCGTGCGGTGGCGTTGATCGGCGCGTCCGAGGATCCCCGCAAGATCGGTGGCCGCCCCCTGCGGTATATGCGCGAGGCCGGCTCCGAAATCGCCATCTATCCGGTCAATCCGACCCGCGAAACCGTTCAGGGCTACAAGGCCTATCCCAGCGTGGGGGCGATCCCCGATCAGGTCGATCAGGCCATTCTCGCGGTTCCTGCGTCGCTGGCCGAAGGGGCGGTGGCAGAATGTCTGGCGGCGGGTGTCCGCTCGCTCGTCATGTTCACAGCGGGCTTTGGTGAAGCGGGCGATGAGGGCAAAGCAGCCCAGGACCGGCTGTCCGCCATGGTCAAGGCCGCTGGCGCAAGGCTCTTGGGGCCGAATGCGATGGGCCTCTTCAATACCGCCGATAAGGTCTATTCGACATTTTCGACCGCAATGGATCGCGGCACGCCCGCCGTCGGACGGGTCGGCATGGTCAGCCAGAGCGGAGCCGTGGGCTCCTATCTGCAAAATCTCGCCATCAGCCGGGGCCTGAAGATTTCCAAATTCGTCGCGACGGGCAATGAGGCGGACGTTCAGGCGCAGGAATGCCTTGAGTGGATGGCCAGTGATCCCGATACCGATCTGTTGATGCTCTATCTTGAAGGCTGCCGCGATGGGGCTGGCCTGATCCGGGCGCTGCGCACGGCGCGCGAGAACGGCAAGCCGGTCGTCGTGCTCAAGGCGGGAAAGACCGAAGCGGGTCAGGCGGTCGCGGCGTCGCACACCGGAGCCCTGGCCGGTTCGGGCGAAGTGTTCGATGCCGTGCTGCGCGAAGGCGGGGCCTATCGGGCGGAAACCCTGACCGAAATGGTCGATGTGGCCTATGCGTGCTCGCTGGGCGTCCTCAATCCGTCCAACGATCTGGGCATCATCACCGTTTCGGGCGGGGTGGGCGTGATGGCGACGGACGCGGCGGTCGAGGCCAATCTCGACATGCCGCCCATTTCCGAGGCGGCCTTTGCCGATATCGCCAGCAAATTGCCGCTGGCCGTGGGGCGCAATCCCCTCGACACGACCGCCCAGACGGTTGGCGATCGCTCGATTTTCACCCGTTCGGTCGATATCATGCTGGGCGACCGTGACTATGGCAGCGTGATGATCTTCCTCGCCAATGCCGGGCTCAACCCCAAGGATATGGGGCTGATGCGCGAGCCGCTGGAGGAAATCCGCCGCGCGCATCCCGGCACTCAACTTGCCCTTTGCATGCAGAGCCGCGCCGAGATCCGGGCCGACTTCGAAGACCTGGGCTATCTGGTCTTTGACGATCCCGTCCACTGCGTCAAGGCTTTGGCTGGTGCCATGCGGTTGGCCCAGACGCTGAATACGCCGCTGCCCGCCCCGACCGAAAACCCGGCCAAGCGGGTTGCCTTTGCGACGGCTCCCAATGAGGCCGAAGCCAAGGCCCTGCTCGCCGAAGCGGGGGTGGCGTTTGCCGAGGAACGCGTGGCTGCCGATGCCGAGGCCGCTGTTCGTGCCGCCGACGCCATCGGGTATCCCGTCGTGGTCAAGGTGCTGTCGGCCGATATCGCGCACAAGTCGGAAGTGGGTGGAGTGGCGGTTGGGCTCGCCGATGGCGAAGCCGTACGCGCCGCTTTCGAACGCGTCACCGCCAATGCCCGCAAGGCCGAACCCAATGCCGTGCTCTCGGGCGTAACGGTTGCCAAGATGTTGCAGGGCGGCACCCAGACCATTATTGGCGCTCACCGCGATCCCACCTTCGGGCCGGTCGTCATGTTTGGCCTCGGCGGCATTTATACCGAGGTTCTCAAGGATACAGTTTTGCGGCTGGCTCCCGTTACGCACGAAACCGCGCTCCAGATGATCAGGGAAATCCGCACCTTCCCCGTTCTCGACGGCGCGCGCGGCCAGGAGAAGGCCGATCTCGACGCGATTGCCGATACCATCGTCGCCGTGTCGCGTTTCATCGCGGCGCAGGGTTCCGAGGTTGAAAGCGTCGAGATCAATCCGTTCATCGCGTTGCCGGAGGGCGGCGCTGGCGTCGATGCTCTGATCGTCGTTTCGTAAACGAAGCCATTGGGCCCATGGGTTCAGAAGGGAGCGGACAGCATCCGCTCCCTTCTTTTTGCGCAAAAAAAATCCCGCGCCAGATGGGGACCGGCGCGGGAGGGGACAGGAGCCGAAAAGGGCTCTAGTTGGCGGTGATGCCGCGCTCCTGGGCGAGCGTGGCCCAGCTCTCGAGTTCGGTGAGCACCTGGGTTTCGAACTCTTCAACCGTGCTCGTGGACGTTACGAGATCGATGGTTGCCACCTGCTCCTGCAAGGCGGGATCGTCCAGGATGGCGTTGAGGTCGGCGTTGATCTGGGTTGCCAGTTCCTCGGAAATGCCGGCGGGGGCCAGCATGCCGAGCCAGAAGCTGGCATTGATACCCTCAAGCCCGAGTTCGGCCGTCGAAGGAACATCGGGCAGCGACGAGATTCGATCCGCTCCGGCAATGGCCAGTCCGCGCAGGGTGCCATTGCGGATGTTGTCGAGCGAGGATGCCGGCGTCGATGCGTAGATGTCGGCATGTCCGCCCATCACCGCGACTACGGCTTCCCCGCCGCCGCCATAGTGGACGACGTCCATGTCGATGCCCGATGCCTGCATCAGCATTTCCACGGTAAAGTGGGTCGTGGTGCCCAGGCCGGCCGTCGCGGCAAAGAGCGGCTCAGCCGCTGCTTCCTCGAGAAATTCGGCCAGTGTCGCGCCTTCGGTGCTCGGGCCGCCGACAAATACCATCGGGATATAGCCGGCAAGGCCGATAGGCTGCATGCCTTCGAGCGGGTCGAAAGGCATATCGGTGAGCACGGCGGGGCCGGTGACGTAAGCCGATGTGGTAAGCAGCAGCGTATAGCCGTCGGGGTCCGATTGGGCCACATAGGCCGTACCGAGCATAGACCCACCGCCTGGGCGGTTTTCCACCACGACCGGCTGGCCCCATTTCTCCTGCAGGCTATGGGCAACGTGACGCGCAAGCACGTCGGTCACGGCGCCTGCCGTATAGGGCACGACGATGGTGACCGGACGTTCGGGATAGCCCTGGGCCCATGCCGCCGTCGACATGGACAGAACCAGGGCGGTAGTCGCTATCAGAGATTTCATGGTTTTCCTCCTCTTTGATAATCTCGAAATAGGCGTTGATAACCAGTGGGTCGGACCTCGGGCGCTAGGGTTGCCCGACATCCAGAAGTTCCAGATTGCCGCGCCGGGTTCCGCTTCCGGCCTGCCGAACCAGTTCGTCGCAGTCTATATGGAGCGCGGTTGTTTCCTGCTGCCGTGCCCAGTGAACCGGTCCGCCGATCCAGCGCGGAAAGCCATAGCCATTGGTCATGGTCACATCGATGCTGGCGGGTGTCTCGGCAGCGCCGTCCTCGATCGCCAGGGCGGCTTCGTTCACCATGGCGATGAGCGCTCGGCGGACGATGGTGTCGGGGGCAATGGACGTGCGGGTGCGGCCCGCTTCCCGCGATGCCTCCACGATCAGGGCTTCGACCTCGGGGTCGCGTCCCTTCTCCTGGCCGGGGCCACCATAGCTGTAATATCCCGCGCCTGCCTTCTGCCCCAGCCGTCCCGCTTCGCATAGAAGATCGGGGATTTTGACATAGCGGGCCGCCGGATCGCGGCGGCCGGTCTGCGCCTGACGCATGCGCCAGGCAATGTCGAGCCCGGACATGTCGGCAACGGCAAATGGTCCCATCGCGAACCCGAACGCTTCGAGCGCGTCGTCCACCTCATGGGGCAGGGCGCCGTCCTCAAGCATGAATTCGCATTCGCGGCGATAGGCGGCGTAAATCCTGTTGCCGATGAAGCCGAAGACGTTGCGGGCGATCACCGCCTGCTTGCCGAGTTGCCCGGCCAAGGCGATCCCGGTCGCCAGGGCGTCTGCGGAGGTCGCTTCGGCGCGCACAACCTCGAGAAGCCTCGTGGCGTGGGCCGGACTAAAAAAATGCAGCCCCAGGACATCGGCAGGCCGTGATGTCACTTCGGCCACCCGGTCGATGTCGAGATAGGATGTGTTGCTGGCCAGAAGCGTGCCGGGTCGAACCACGCGGTCAAGCGCCGCAAAGGCGTCGCGCTTGACCGAGAGGTCTTCGATCACCGCCTCGATAACGAGATCGCAGTCGGCAAACACGTCCATGCTCGATGCGATGTGCAGGCGGCCCAGCTGTGCGTCGGCGGCGGACTGTCGCAGTCTCTTCTGCGTGACGCGGCGGGCCAATTGGTCTTCGATGGCCTTCCGGCCGCGCATGAGCGCGACCTCCGCATTGTCGACGAGGCGGACGGTCAGTCCGGCCGCCAATGCCGCCAGCGCAATGCCGGTGCCCATGGTGCCCGCACCCAAAATGCCGACGCGGTCGATCTTTTTGGCTTCACCCGTGCGGGCAAATGCCGAGCGGCCTGCTTCCCGCTCGGCAAAAAACAGATGGCGAAGCGCCTTGGCGTCCGGCGCGATGCGCAAATTCTGGAACGCGGCGCGTTCGTTGAGCAGTCCCTGGGCGGCGGGTATCCGTCCCACCGCGCGGATATGTCTGATCGCCTCGGCGATATGAGGACGATTGCGGGATTTCCTCAGTGCTGCAGCAGCGGCCAGTTCCTCGCGGTCCGGGTCATCGGTCGGAAGGTTCTTTTCCAGCACGGGCGCTTTGCGTCCGTCATAGTGGAGCGCCAGATTGACGGCTTCCTCGCGCAAATCGCCATGGGCGATTATGTCCACCATGCCCAGCCGCAGGGCTTCGTCCGCGCCGACGCGGCGGCCACTGGTGATCAGGTCTATCGCCGCGACGGTGCCGGTCAGCCTGGGAAGCCGCTGGGTGCCTCCGGCGCCCGGAATCATGCCCAGGGTTGTTTCGGGCAGGCCCACCAGTGTTCCCGGCGCCGCGATCCGGGCATCGCATCCAAGCGCCAGCTCATAGCCACCCCCCAAGGCGGCGCCGTGCAGCGCGGCGACGAACGGCTTGGGTGAGCTTTCGATGGCGGCGATGACCGCCGGCAATTGCGGCTCGGCCAGAGGCAGGTCGAATTCCTTGAGATCGGAGCCCACGATGAAGCTGCGATCGCCCCCGATGAGCACCGCGCCCTTTATGGAGGGATCGGTATCGATCGCTTTAATCGCGTCGAGCAGGCCGGTCCGCACCGCGTGGCTGCCCACATTGATGGGCCGGTTGTCGATGATGATGACAGCCACCGCGCCCTGGCGTTCGAGCCGGATGGGGGATGGTGCGAAATTGCCCGTAGCAGTCATGGCCGTTCCCCTTGCGCGATTCGGACCAGGCCATCCACCGCCACCACGCCCTTGCCGCGCGGCAGAACCAGCAGAGGATTGATTTCGGCCTCGATCACCGCGGGATCGTCGCGCACCGCGAGTTCGGACAGCGCCACGATGGTTTGGGCCAGCGCGTCGATGTCGCCCTCGGGCGCACCGCGGAAGCCCATGAGCAGTTGGCAGGCGCGGACCTCGCCAATCATCTCGTGCGCGGTCGCCACATCCACCGGCGCGAGCCGCAGGCTGCTGTCCCGGTAAATTTCGGTCGCAACGCCGCCCGCCGCCACCATCACCAGAGGACCGGCCTGAGGATCGCGGCGAATGCCGACGAGAACCTCGCCCATGCCGCGGGTCATGGGCTGCACGAGAACCCGATCCACAACCGTTCCGGGGCGATAGGCCGCGACGGCCTTGCGGATGCGGTCCATTGCCCGGCTCAGCTCCGCGCTGTCCGCGATGTTGAGAACGACGCCCCCGGCATCGGATTTATGGGCGATATCCTTGTGCAGGACCTTGGCAACCACGGGATAGGCGAAATCGAGTTCGGGCACATCGGCGCCCGGCTCGAGAACGGCGTAGGGCGCGTGCGATATGCCCGCCGATCCCATAAGGGCATAGGCCTCGGCTTCATCGAGCATCCGGTCGAAGCCCGGCAGGTCCACCGGATGTGGCGTGCCCAGCCGGGGCGCGCGGCGGCGGAAGGCGCTGGCTATGGCATCGCCGCAAATTTCGGGTGTGCCGAATACGGGAACGCCTGCCCCGGCCAAGGCGCGGATCGCCTCGGGCGCATCGGGCACGATATAGGCGGCGAGTGGCTTTGAGTGCTCGCGAGCCGCATCGATGATGGGCATCACCGCGAGGTCGGGATTGAACCGGGCCGAGGATCCCACGGTGGCCAGCACCAGGTCGAACTCGGGCGCATCGAGCAGGATGTCGAGGCTGGCCTTCATGATCTCGTAGCGGGTGCCGGCCAGCGTAAGGTCGACAATGCGCCCGCTCTGGGCGTCCACTCCCGCTTGCGCCAGCCGTGCGCGGGTTTGGGGCGAGGGCTCGACCACCTCGACGCCGCGCAACGCGATCTGGTCGACAGCCATCGCCGCGCCGCCGCCGGTGGTGGTGACGACACCCACACGCGCCGGCCGGCCCCGGTTTTCCGCCGGGATGCGTTCGAGCAGCGCCGATATTTCCAGCAATCCGTCAAAGGATTCCGGCCGCGCTATGCCGCATTCGCGCAGGAATATGTCGGCGACGTCGTCCGCCCCCGCCAATGCGCCGGTGTGCGACACGGTGAGTTCGGCGGCCTCGGCGGTCCGGCCCAGCTTGTAGGCGGCAACGGGCTTGCCCCGCCGGGCGGCCTCGAGGGCGAAAGTCCGCAGCGATTGCGCGTGATTGATCGATTCCAGAAAGAGCAGATATCCCGTAACCGCCGGATCATCGAGCGTTGCCGCGCAGATTTCGCCGATGGAAAGATCGCTCTCCACGCCCACCGAAACCAGGCCCGCAAAGCCTATGCCCCGTGCCTTGCCGCGTGATGCCATCGCGCCGATCAGGCTGCCGCTGTGCGAGCCTACGAACAGCCCGCCGCGGGGCAGGTCCGGCTCGGCAAAGGCTGCGTTGGCGGTGAGGACCAAATCGTGATGGAGATTGGCAAGCCCGATGCTCGACGGCCCCAGGATGCGGGTATCGTAGCGCGCGCGGATATCGTCGAGGCGCCTTTGATTGTCGATTCCCTTTTGACCGGCCTCGGAAAATCCCCCCGCCAGAATGGTCGCGACCGGCACGCCCAGCCGGCCGCATTCTTCCAGCGCATCGAGCGCCAGCTCGGCGCCCGTCAATATAAAGATGTGGTCGGGCCGCTCGGGCAGGGCCGCAAGGCTTGCATAGGCTTTTTCGCCCTGCACGGTCTCTCGCCTTGGGTTGACCGGATAGACGGTGTGCGCGAACCCGGCCCGCCGCAGGAAATGCAGGGGCCGCCCGGCGGTTTTGCTGGGATCGTCGGAAATGCCGACGAGAGCCACCGAACGGGGGCGCAGAAGCGCGCCGGCCCATGCGGCGTGAGAAGCAGTGCTGGGGGAAATCTGGTTCATCATGCTCGGTCAGTTGGGTCGCTGGCTGAAGCGCCGGTCGAAGACATGCTCGGCAATTCTGTTCTTGAGCATTTCGATGGAGCCGCCGGCGATCATCCAGCCCCGCGTCCGCTTCACGCAATATTCGACAAGCGATTCCGTGCTGTAGCCATAGCCGCCCATGGCCTGCAACGCCTCGTTGGCCACTTCGAAGCCGGCGGTGTTGCAGGCGAGCTTGGCGATGGCCGTCTCATAAGGCGAGGGCAGGGCGTGATCGGCATTGGCGGCCGCGCGATAAAGCAGCAATTGCGCGCTTTCGAGCTTGAGCGCCATATCGGCGAATTTCCATTGCAGGCCTTGAAATTCGCAGAGCGGGCGCCCGAACTGCTTGCGGTTCGAAACATAGTCCTTCGCCGCCTCGAAGGCATAGCGCCCCAGGGCCAGGGCGCGCGAGGCATTGCCCAGCCGTTCGACGTTGAAGCCCGACATCTGCTTTTTAAATCCGCCTGGCCCCAGCAGCACGTTGGAGGCGGGGATGCGGCACTTGTCGAAATAGAGCGGGCACCATTCCTCGCCGCTCATGAAACTCGAGCGCGCGCCCACCGTAAAGCCGGGTGTGCCCCGCTCGACAAGCACCGATCCGATGCCGTTCGTGCCAGGTCCGAAACGCACATAGACGAGGAACAGTTCGGCTTCCGGGCTGTGCGTGGAAAACACTTTCGAACCGGTAATGAGAAAATCGTCGCCATCCGGCTCGGCGCGGGTTTGCAGCTCGGTGGCCGCCGAACCGGCATCGGGTTCGCTCATGCCGAGCGCTATGAGCTTTCGTCCGCCCAGAAGGTCGGCGAGATACCGCTCCTTCTGGTCGGCGCTGGCATATTCGGCAAAGGTCCGGATCGGCCCGAAATTGCCGGCCTGAACGATATCGGCACTCTTGGGGCAGACGCTGGCGATTTCCTGAATCGCGATCACCGCGTCCATCAGCGTGCCGCCGATGCCGCCGTCCTCTTCCTTCATGGTGATGCCCAACAGCCCCATGTCCGCGAGCTTCTGCGCCACCTTCCAGGGAAACTCGCGGCTGTGCGCGCGCTCAAGAGCGTTCTCGGCAAGTTCGGCCTGCGCAAAGCGTCTTATGGTGTCGGCGAAAGCGCGCTGCTCGTCATTGAGAAAGGAATGCATTGTAATCCTGACGCGTTATTTTCCCTCATTGTGGCCAAGTGCTGTCGGGCCAGCAATTTCCTGGTCATCAGGCGCGCATGAGTTTTTGGCATGGCGGGGACGTTCGGGTGCCATAGGATAAAGTCAGGGCGCACAATCAATTTCCAATTGGCTGGCATTTTCCCGCCCGGCTAAGATGCGTGCCGGAGATGCTGGATTAGCGTGCGATGCTTGTCGAACCGGACGTGACGATGTTTTTTTGCGGTTGCGCCCGGTGAACGTCCAGACGCCTCATGATAACCCCGATCTGGGCGTGCTGCCGCCGCTGCGCCGGAACATTGCGTTCGGCACGATGATCGTGGCCATCGGCGCCGTGGTGATGGACAATGTCGCTGCCGCGCTGGCGCTGCCCACCATCGCGCGTCATTTTTCCGTCTCGGACGCCCAGTCGATCTGGGTGGTCAATGTCTATCAGCTCGTCCTTATCATCTGCATTCTGCCCATGGCGGCGCTTGCCGACAAAGTGGGCTATCGCCGGGTCTATATTGCCGGGCTCGCGACCTTTGCGATTACGGCCATGTTTTCGGCGCTGGCCCCGACCTTCGGGCTGCTTGTCGCGTCACGGGCCATCCAGGGCGTGGCGACGGCGTGTGTGATGTCGGTCAATCTGGCGCTCATTCGCACGATCTTTCCGGAAAAAAGACTTGGCAGCGCGCTGGGGATGAATGCGACGGCAGGCGCCATCGCTACGGCGGCAGGGCCTTCGATCGCCGGATTTCTGATCGAATACGCCTCATGGCAATGGATCTTTGCTATTGGCATCCCGTTTACGGCCACGGCGGCGCTGGTCAGCTATTTCGCGCAGCCGCCGTCGCCGACACGCGATGTCAGGCTCGATCTTTTGAGCGCGCTGCTCAGTGCGATGACCTTTGGCGGCATTCTCATGGGCATCAGCGCCATAGGGCACCACTGGCCCGTGGCCGTCAGCCTGGCGCTGCTGGCGACAGGACTGCTGGCGGGGCTGGCGCTGGTTCTCCGGCTCCGCGGCGTGGCCGATCCGCTGGTGCCCATCGACCTGCTGGCGATCCCCCCTTTCGCCATGTCGGTTCTGGCGTCGATTCTCACCTTCACCGCCCAGATGATCGCTTTTGTGTCGCTGCCTTTTCATATGCAGTCAACGCTGGGATTTTCGGTGGTCGATGCCGGTCTTGCGTTCAGCGGCTGGCCGCTGGCGCTGGCCTGCACGGCACCTCTTGCCGGCGTTCTCGCCGACCGCATGTCGCAAGGGCTTTTGAGCGGCATCGGACTGTCCATCCTGACGCTGGGACTTGGGCTTCTGGCCCTGCTGGACGCGGATGCGTCCCTGTTCGATGTCGCGCTGAGGCTGGCCATGTGCGGGGTGGGCTTTGCGCTGTTTCAAACGCCCAATAACCGGATCATGCTCGGTTCGTCCCCGCGCTTGCGGGCCGGCGCCGCCAGCGGCGCGCTCGGTACGGCAAGACTGCTGGGGCAGGCTCTGGGAACCGCGCTTGCGACCCTTGCGATCACCACCAATGTCGGCGGCAATGCGGCGTTTGCGCTATGGGGCGCCGCAGGGCTGGCCCTGCTGGGCGCTTCCGTTTCCCTTTTGCGCCGCAGGTTTCCCCGCACATGAAAATGCCCGCGCCGTTCAGCGCGGGCCTCAAAAACGATTGGTGCCTGAACGCTCTATTGGCGGGCGTATAGGGGAGTTTCCACATCCGCTCCAATCAAGGCGCGACCCGCATCGAGCACCTTGGCCTCGCGCTCACGTACCACGGCCCTGAAGGATGCGACGTCGCCGTCGCGCCAGATCTCAAATGCGATCGTCTCACCGGGAAAGACGGGAGCTGAAAACCGGCATTCGATGGAGCGCAAAAGGTCCGAGTCGTAGTCGAGCACTCCGGCCAGAAGCGCCCGCGCTGCCAGCCCATAGGTGCAAAGCCCGTGCAGGATCGGCCGGGGAAAGCCGGCGCGCCGGGCATATTCGGGATCGGCGTGCAGGGGATTGCGGTCGATATTGAGCCGGTAGATCAGCGCGGCTTCAGGCCGTGTTTCGAGTTCGACGACCATGTCCGGCGCCCGGTCGGGCAGGGTGTGGGCTGCCGGAACCTCGCCGAATCCGCCGCCAAAGCCCCCATCCGCCCTGCAAAATGTGGCGTGCAGGACGCTGGCGATGGGCGTGCCGCTCGAGGCGTCTCTCATGGTCCGGACGACATGAATGATCGCCCCTTTCTCGCCCTTGTCCTCGACCGCCAAAATGCGTGCGTCGGCCACCAGCTCGGCAGCGGGCGGAAGCGGGGCATGGAGGAAGACCCTTTGCGCCCCATGCACGACCTTGGATCGCGTGATCGCGAAGACCGGATCGCTGGACCAGGTTCCGGGGTGACAGAGAATTGCCGCCATGGTGGGGACGGCATGCAGATCACGCTCGAAGACGAATTTCAGCTGCCCGGCATCCAGCGGGTCCTGGCCGAAGCCCAGACTCGCTGCATAGAGCATGCTGTCCCTGTCGTCATAGGTCTGACGCAGCTCCGGGAACGTGAACGCTCGGAGGGCCTCGATATTGAGCGCCATCTAGATCGCTTCCCAGGGAAACACGTCGCGCGTACGTTCAAGCGGGGTGAAACTCGCACGCAAGGCTCCGGGCAGCGTTTCCGCCAGTTTGGCGACGGTCCAGCCGTCGTCGCGATGCAGCGTGCGGATCGGACGCGGCTGGCTGTAGAGATAGACCTCATTGCCGCGCGCCCCGAAAATCTGCCCGGAAATTCCTTCGGCAGCATCCGAGCACAAGAAAGCGGCCAGGGGCGCAATCTGATCGGCACGGGTGCGGGTGCGGCGCTTTTCCATCTCCCGCTCCTGCTCTTCGGGGGTCTTGCCGGGAATGGATTCGATCATGCGGCTGAAGGCATGGGGGGCGATGCAGTTGGACCTGACATTGAAGCGCTGCATGTCGAGCGCCACAGAGCGCGAAAGGCCCACGATCCCCATCTTGGCCGCGGCATAATTGGCCTGGCCCACCGAGCCGATCAGGCCCGAGGTCGAGGTCATGTGCACGATGGCGCCGGAATTCTGGTTGCGGAAATGGGGGGCTGCAGCGCGGCTGATGTTGAATGCACCGAACAGATGGACGCGCAATACGGCCTCGAACTGATCGGGTTCGAGCTTGTGGAAGATCGAATCGCGCAAAATGCCCGCCGAATGGACCACCGCGTCGATGCGGCCAAACGTTTCCAGTGCCGCGGCCACCATGTTTTCGGCGCCGGAATATTCTGCGACGCTGTCGCCATTGGCCACGGCCTTGCCGCCTGCCGCCTCGATGGCCTGGACGACCTCCTGGGCCGGAGACATATCGACGCCTTCGCCCTGCAGGGACGCGCCAAGATCGTTGACGATCACGCTTGCGCCCTCGGCGGCGAGGCAGATGGCGATTTCACGCCCCACGCCACGCCCCGCGCCGGTCACCACCGCCACCTTGCCCTTCATGAGATCGTTCGACATCGCTTCTCCTTCCACTGGGTTCTTATTGCGACAGGCGCAAACCCGGGGGTTGCGCCGCGCAGACTGCGCCAATGTTTTAACGATGGAAGGCGGGGGGACAACTTCGCAGCAATCATCGTACCTTGACCTCTGATCATGCTCGGTTGGGGCCGTTCATGCCGAGGGACCCGATTTCGTTTTGGTAAACTCGGGCGGTTGACCGGCCTGGGCGAGAATCCAGTTGATGAAAGCCCGCGTCTTGACCGCGACCGATTTGGTCGTCGGCCAGCTCACATAAAAGGCGGCACCGGTGCGCACGGGTTTATTGACGGGCTGGATGAGGTGCCCCTGCTCGATTTCGGATTGCAGCAAATCGATCTGGCCGATGGCAAGCCCAAGATCCTGTTTCGCGGCCCTGTAGACCAGAAGCGAGGTGTCGAATGCCATGCCCTCGCGATGGTTGATCTTGACCTCGGCCTCGCGCGCCCAGATTTCCCACTCGCGGCGGCGATAATGGGCGTGCAGCAATTCCGCCTCGTTGAGCGATTCGATCGATGCGAAATTGTCATGGAGCGCCGCGTATCGGGGGCTGCAGACCACATCGACGACCTCGTCGAACAGCTTGCGGCTCTTGGTGTCGCGCCAGGTTCCATAGCCGAGTTGAAGCGCCACATCGAGCTGGGTGCTGCGGAAATCCAGCGGTTCAACGACGGTGTCCAACCTGATCTTGTAGTGAGGATAGATGTCGGTGAATTCGCCCAGCCGGGGCAACAGCCAATGATGGGCCAGCGTGGGATAGAGGCGGACGTTCACCGTCTTTTCGGTTTCGTGGGACATCAGCTGCTGGGTGGCCGTCTCGATGTCGTCGAGCAATTCAGCGATCTCGTGGCCAAAAGCGCGACCGACTTCGGTCAATCTGGCCGACCGCGACCCCCGCTCGAAAAGCTTGACGCCCAGATAGCTCTCCAGCGTCGAAATCTGCCGGCTAACGGCGACCTGGCTGACGCCGAGCTGGCTCGCCGCCGCCGTGAAGGTCCGGTGCCGCGACGCGATGGCGAAGGCGCGCAGGGGATTGAGGGGCAGGTTGCGGTATGATCGGTTCATTCCATCATTCCGTGATAGGGTGGTTCAAATCGGCCGGTGCATAGTGCGTGCGCGCCGGCGAATGTCCAACGTCAATTTAAGCATGGGCAGCGGCAAGCTTTCCAAAAACTCATGCCAAACTTCTGTCTCTGAACTTGCCATCATCCAAGTGTGGCGCTTTGTCTCTACGCAAGGCGAACTGGGTTTCGCGTGGCCGTTTTGCGTCCGCATCATCGCGAACACTGCGCCTCAAAAAGGGAGAATGCTTATGAGCACGCCGAGGGCGCCCCATGTTTGAACGAGACTATCGCGACATGGCGGCCGGATTATTGATGGCCGCAACGGGAGGGTTCGTCGCCATCTATGCATCCACGCAGTACAATCTTGGAACGTTTCGCAACATGGGCCCGGGCATGTTCCCGATGCTGGCGGGCAGCGTTCTGGTTTTTCTCGGCGGGCTTTTGGCCGTCACCGCCTTTTTCCGGGCGGGGCCGATGCCCAAGATCCGGATATCGACGCCGATCTTCATTCTGGCGTCGATTGCCGCCTTTGCGTTGCTCATCAGAAATTTTGGGATGTTGCCCGCCGTCCTCGCCGTGACCCTGATCGCATCCCTGGCCGAGTTGAAGATGCGGCCGGTTTCGCTCGTTTTGCTCGCCGCCGGCCTGTGTCTGATGACTTGGCTGATTTTTCCGCTCGGGCTGGGACTGAATATTCCCATGCTGCGCTGGCCGTTCTGAAGGAGCGCGAAAAATGGATATTCTTGCCAATGTCAGCCTTGGGCTCGCCACTGCGCTGACTCCCGTCAATCTGCTTTACTGCTTTCTCGGGGTCTTTCTCGGCACGGTCGTCGGCGTTATTCCCGGAATCGGCGTGCTCACGGCGATTTCCCTGCTCTTTCCGCTCACATTCTATCTCGAGCCGACAACCGCGCTGATCATGTTGGCCGGGGTATGGTACGGCACGGGATATGGTGGCCGGACGGCGTCGATCCTGCTCAACATTCCAGGCTCCGCCGCCAACGCCGTAACCTGTCTCGACGGTTACCCGATGGCGCGTCAGGGCCGGGCGGGCGTCGCGCTGTTCATGACCACCATGGCGTCCTTTTTCGGCGGTTGCGTCGGCATTCTCGTGCTGATGCTGTTTTCGCCGATCATCGCGAGCTATGCGCTGAGCTTTGGCTCGGCCGAATATTTTGCCCTCATGGTGCTTGGCCTTGTCGCGGCCTCGACCATTTCGGAAGGGTCGGCGATCAAGGCCCTGGGCATGGTCGTGCTGGGCATCATCTTCGGCACGGTCGGCATGGACAGCCAGACCGCAAGTGCGCGCTTCACGTTCGGCATGCTCGATCTGCTCGATGGGCTCAGCCTCATCGCCCTTGCGATGGGCATTTTCGGGGTGGCCGAGATCATTGCCAGCGTGCGCCGCGTCGATGGCGGCGAAGTGCTCGATGCCAAGGTGTCCTGGGCGTCGATGAAGCCGACGCGCGATGATGTGAAGCGGTCGTGGTTTCCCGTGATGCGCGGATCGACCATCGGCACGCTGTTCGGCACGCTTCCGGGCACCGGGCCCTCGGTCGCCTCGTTCATGGCCTATGCCATCGAAAAGCGCATCGCCGGGCAGCCCGAGCGGTTCGGCAAGGGCGCGATCGAGGGTGTCATGGCGCCGGAATCGGCCGACAACGCCGCCGAGCAGACCTCGTTCATACCGACGCTTTCCCTCGGCATTCCCGGCAGCGCGACCATGGCGCTGATGCTTGGGGCGCTGATGATCCACGGCATCGCGCCCGGCCCCTCGCTGATCAACGACCAGCCTGCCCTGTTCTGGGGCCTGATCATGAGCTTCTGGATCGGCAATGTGCTGCTGGTGATCCTCAACGTGCCGCTCATCGGGCTGTGGGTCAAACTGCTGACCATTCCCTATCACCTGCTGTATCCGTCGGTTCTGGTGTTTATCTGCATCGGCGCCTATTCGGTCGGCTACAGCGCGTTCGATGTGTGGATGGTCGTGTTCTTCGGATTGCTCGGCTATGTGATGCGGATCTTTGCCATGCCGGCCGCGCCCATGTTGCTCGGCTTCGTTCTGGGGCCGCTCATGGAAGAGCATTTCCGCCGCGCCATGCTGTATTCGCGGGGCGATTTTGCAACCTTTGTCGAGCGCCCGATCAGCGCGGTCATCGTCGCGCTCACCTTTGCCCTCCTGGTCTGGACGGTCTGGACCGGCATTCGCCGCGCCAGAACCCGCCGCAACACAGAGATGGATGATGGCCTGACCCAGAGCTGAGCGCTCTTTGACGGGCATGAAAAAGGGGGACGCAGCCTGAACGCTGCGTCCCCCTTTTCGGTTTGTGGACTTTGCGTCCTTAAATCGTCGCCATGGTCCCTAGAATGACGGTGCTCTGTGCCGAGAGCACGCCGCCATTGCCGTGCACGATGGCCGTTTCGCAATCCTTGACCTGCCGTTCGCCGCACTCGCCGCGCAATTGGCGCACCGCCTCGACGAGGATCAGCAGTCCGTACATTCCCGGATGGCAGTATGAAAGCCCGCCGCCATTGGTGTTGACCGGCAGGCTTCCGCCCGGCGCGATCCTGCCGCCCTCGACGAACCGGCCGCCTTCGCCCTTGGGACAAAAGCCCAGGTCTTCGAGGAACAGGATCGTGTTGATGGTGAAGGCGTCATAGAGTTCGACCACATCGATGTCCTGGCATCCCAGCCCGGCCATCGCGTAGGCCTGAGCTCCCGATTTGATGGCGCCGGTCCGCGTCAGATCGGGCATGCTCGAAATGTTGGCATGGGTCAGCGATTGGCCGAAGCCCAGCACCGGAACGGGGGCCTTTTTCAGCGTTTTTGCGATTTCGGGGGAGGCCAGGATGATGGCTCCGCCGCCATCGGTGACAAGGCAGCAGTCGCGCACGGTGAAGGGATCGCTCACCGGGCGGGCATTGAGCACGTCCGAAACGCTGAGCGGGGTTTTTTCCCAGGCCGCCGGGTTCATCAGCGCCCATTGCCGCGCGGCAACGGCCACTTGCGCCATCTGCTCGCGCGTCGTGCCAAATTCGTGCATGTGGCGGCTGGCCGCCATTGCATAGGCGGATGCGGGAAGGAATGGCTTGAACGGGGTTTCATAGGGATTGAACTCGCGCGCCGAGGCGTGCTTGCGCCCTATGGTGCGCTGGGTGCTGCCATAGGCGATCACCGCGACCTTGCACAGCCCCGCGTCGATGGCAGCCATGGCATGGGCGACGTGGAGTTCGAAGGAAGCGCCCCCGACAAAGGTGGAATCGGCATGGGCGGGGTCGATCCCCAGATATTCGCACAAGGCCAGCGCCGACATGCGCGATTGGGATGCCGCACAGAACACGCCGTCGACCTGATCGAGCCGCAGCCCGCAATCATCGAGCGCCCTGCGCACGCCCTGGGCCATGAGATCGAAAATGCTCATTCCTTCGGCCACGGCGCCCAGGTCGGATTCGGCCACGCCCACGATAGCGGCGGAGCCGCGCTTCAAACCGGGGTTCATTGTGCGTTCTCCTCGGGCACGAAAACGGGGCGGGGGTCGTCGTCGACAATGTCCTCGGTCTCGAACCGCACCCGCATTCCGATCCTCACGCTTTCGGGCGGAATGCCCTTGACCGTGCTCATCAGCCGAAAGCCTTCGTCGCAATCGATGAGGGCGACATTGTGCGGTTGCTGGTTGCGCGTATGCACCACGGTGGTGGCGTAAACGGTGCCGAGCCCCTGGCTGATGCGCCATTCGAGGTTGCCCCCATGTCCGGGTGCGGCAACGCGCGGATAGAACACGGCGGATTGCCGCACGGGATCGAATTGATAGGCGAGCTTTCCGGCTCGGAGATAGTCGAGATAGGTCGAAAGGGGGGAGGTTTCCAAAGCAAGTGTCATGAAGCGCCCATACGCAAATGGCCGCGTCGAAACTGCGCGGCCGTTTTCGATGTCCGGTGCGGCCCCGCGTCTGCGTATCGCGGCTGCCGGGCTGCCCCAGGCTTGATTTTGTCACGGTGCAGTGCCCATGACTTGGTCATGTCAGGGTAGACCGACCATGGCTATGTTGACGTTTGTCCAATTAGGCTTCAACTGCACGTAGCGCAGTGGGCGATGACTTTTTATCGGTCTGGGACGGTCCCGGGCCGACAATGGATTTCAGGCGATGACCCGTACGATACCCCCGCTCAATCCCCTGCATGTTTTCGAAGTCGTGGCGCGGCTGGGAAACTTTACGCGGGCTGCGCAGGAATTGCGGGTTACCCAGTCCGCCGTCAGCCGCCAGATCGCGACGCTGGAAGCCTATCTGGGGCTCAAGCTCTTCACGCGCGAGCATCAGGGCATTGCTCTGACGCCGGCGGGCACGAAATATTTCGATGAGATCGGGCCCGCATTCGCCGCCATCGCATCGGCGACCGGGCGCTTGCGCATCAGTCAGTCGCGCGAGGCGTTGAGGCTGGTGGTCTATCCCACCTTCGCCGCCAAATGGCTCATCCCGCGCCTGTCGCGGTTTTCCGCCCTCCATCCCCAGATCGAAATCAAGCTCACCACCGGCATCAAGCCCGCCAATTTCGCGTCGCAAACCGTCGATCTCGCCATTCAGCTCGCCACGCCCGACCAGATCACCGATGGCCACAAGCTGTTGTTCGATGACATCATGCAGCCGGTTTGCAGCCCGTCCTATCTGGCCGAGCACAAACTCGAAACCGTCGACGATCTCGCCACGGCGCGGCTGCTCCACTCCCATTATCGCCGCAGCGACTGGCAGGACTGGCTCGACGACATCGGCCGCCGGGACCTCTGGCACGATGGCGTGGAATTTCCCAGCTCGCTGCTCACCTATCAGGCGGCCATCGAGGGCATGGGAGTTGCCATCGGACAGACCCGGCTGCTGGCGGAAGAAATCAAGGCGGGCACGCTGGTGCCCCTGTTTGATGTGGTCAAACGCGACCTCGCCTATTTCGTCATGTGGGAGAAGGGGACCGAACCCAATCTCAAGGGCCGGAAATTCATTCGCTGGCTCGGCGACGAACTCGGGCAGACGCGGCCGCAATAGACGGCATATCGGTCGCTGCGCCATTGATGATCTTTTCTCATCCCAGCTTAAGCACAGCGAAGTTTTCGCCAAACCGGGGTTGCCCTAGATAGTGGAGCATATTCGGGCCCGTTCGCGGGCCGCGAAATCAATGTTCAAGGTGCAGGACCCTTCATGAAGATTGTCGTACCCATCAAGCGCGTTGTCGATCCCAATGTGAAGATCCGCGTCAAGCCCGATGGCAGCGGCGTTGATCTGGCATCGGTCAAGATGGCCATGAACCCGTTCGATGAAATCGCGCTCGAAGAAGCGGTTCGTCTCAAGGAAGCCGGGAAGGCCGACGAGGTGGTCGCGGTCAGCATCGGTCCGCAACAGGCGCAGGAAACGCTTCGCGCGGCCTTGGCCATCGGTGCCGACCGGGCAATCCTCGTGCGCTGCGAGGGGCGGATCGAGCCGCTCACCGTCGCAAAACTGCTCAGGATCATCGCCGAACGCGAGGCCCCCGATCTCGTCCTCGCCGGCAAGCAGGCCATCGATGACGACAGCAACCAGACCGGGCAGATGCTGGCCGGTCTTCTGGGCTGGCCGCAGGCGACGTTCGCCTCGGCCATCGTGGTGGACGGAAGCAATGTCGAGGTGACGCGCGAAGTCGATCAGGGCCTCATGACGCTCTCGCTCACGCTTCCGGCGGTGATCACCGCCGATCTGCGGCTCAACGAGCCGCGCTATGCATCGCTTCCAAGCATCATGAAGGCCAAGAAAAAGCCCCTCGAAGAGCTTTCTCCCGAAGAGCTCGGCATCGATGTCGCGCCTCGGCTGGAGGTTCTCGAAGTCAGCGAGCCGGCTGCCCGCAAGGCGGTGCGGATGGTCTCCTCGGTCGATGAACTGCTCCTCAAACTCAAGGAGGAAGCGCGCGTTCTCTAGACGCGTGGCGGAAACACCCATGCCTATTCTCATTCTTGCCGATCACGACAATCACACGCTGTCCGAAGCGACCGCGAGACTTCTCACCGCCGCCGGACGGTTGGGCGATGCCATCGACATCCTCGTCGCTGGCCAGGGCGTCGCGCCGGTCGCCGAAGCTGCTGCCCGGCTCGCGGGTGCCCGCAGCGTTCTGGTTGCCGATGGCGAGGCGCTCGCCCATTTCATCGCCGAACCGGTCGCCGATATCCTCGTGCAACTGGCCGATCGCTACGACGCCATTCTGGCCGCCGCGAACTCCAGCGGCAAGGATGTCCTGCCCCGCGTTGCGGCACGTCTCGACGTGATGCAACTCTCCGACGTCGTCGCGATCAAGGGTGCTGACGTTTTTTCCCGGCCCATCTATGCCGGCAATGCCATCGAGACCGTGCGTTCGCGCGACGGCAAGAAAATCGTCACGGTCAGAACCTCGAGCTTTGAGGCAGCCTCGACGCTTGAGACTTCGGCGCCGATCGAAACCCTGGCGTTCGATGCCGGTCCGGTGCGGACGCGGTTTGTGCGGCTCGACGCTTCGCCCAGCGATCGTCCCGACCTCTCCTCGGCCCGGATCATCGTTTCGGGCGGGCGCGCCCTGGGCAGCAAGCAGGCGTTCGAAACCACCATCGTTCCCCTGGCCGACAAGCTCAATGCCGCCATCGGTGCCTCACGCGCCGCCGTCGATTCGGGCTATGTGCCCAATGATTGGCAGGTCGGCCAGACGGGCAAGATCGTCGCGCCGGATCTCTATATCGCCTGCGGCATATCGGGAGCCATCCAGCACGTCGCGGGCATGAAGGACAGCAAGGTCATCGTCGCGATCAACTCCGATGCCGAAGCCCCGATTTTCGCTGTCGCCGATTATGGCCTTGTCGCCGACATTTTCGAGGCCGTTCCCGAGCTGACCGGCAAGCTCTGAAGCGGCTCCGGATTTTCCAGGAAGGAGCGATGGCGTGACCGAGCGGGAATCGATGCCGGTGGATGTTGTCGTCGTGGGCGCGGGGCCTTCGGGCCTGTCGACGGCAATCCGTCTCAAGCAGATGGGCGACGCGGCGGGTACCGATCTCTCGATCGTCGTTCTCGAAAAGGCGGCCGAGATCGGCGGGCATATCGTTTCGGGCGCCGTCCTCGACCCCGCGGCCCTTGACAGTCTCATCCCGGACTGGCGCCAGCGCGGCGCGCCGGTTACGATCAGGGTTTCATCCGACGCTTTCTCCTATCTTACGGCAAAGCGCCGGTTCCCCATTCCCGGCATCGTACTGCCCAAAGCGCTCCACAATGATGGCAATTACATCATCAGCCTGGGCGATCTTTGCCGCTGGCTGGCCGAACAGGCCGAGGCGATGGGCATCGATGTCTATCCGGGCATTGCCGCTTCCGACCTGCTTTATGGCGAAGACGGAGCTGTTATCGGGGTGGCGACGGGAGATATGGGCGTTGACCGCAACGGCCAGCCCAAGCCCAGTTTTGCGCCCGGCATGGATCTGCTGGCGCGCTATACGGTCATTTCCGAAGGCGCGCATGGGGCGTTGGCCAAGCGTCTCATTGCCCGTTTCGCCCTCGCCGCCGACAGCGCACCACAGAAATACGGTATCGGGATCAAGGAAATCTGGGAAATCGACCCGGCCCGGCACCGGCTGGGCCATGTCGAACACACGCTTGGCTGGCCGCTGACCGAAGATACCAATGGCGGCGGGTTCATCTATCATGGGGCGGACAACACCGTGCAGATCGGTTTTGTCGTTCACCTCAATTATTCCAATCCGCATCTGTCCCCGTTCGGGGAAATGCAGCGCTACAAGACCCACCCTTCCATCCGGGCTCTGCTCGAGGGCGGCAAACGCGTTGGGTATTCGGCCCGCGCCATGACCAGCGGCGGCTGGCAGTCGATCCCCCGGCTGGCCTTTCCGGGGGGCGTGCTGGCCGGGTGCTCGGCGGGATTCATGAACCTGCCCCGTATCAAGGGCATCCACAACGCCATGTGGTCGGGCATCAAATCCGCCGAGGCGATCTTTGCGGCGCTGCAAGCCGGGCGCGGCGGCGATACCGTCGCCAATCTGGCTGAAATGGTGGTGGATGGTCCCATCGCCGACGATCTGAAGCCCGTGCGCAATGCCAAGCCCCTGCTCTCGCGTTTCGGCACGCTGGTCGGCATGGGGCTCATCGGGCTGGACCTGTGGTGCAACCAGCTCTTCAAACTCTCGCCCTTCGGCACGCTGAGGCTGGATAAGCCCGACCACGCCACCCTGCGCCCGGCCAGGGACGCAAAGCCGATACACTATCCGAAACCCGATGGAAAACTGACATTTGACCGGCTGTCATCGGTCTATCTGGCCAATATCAGCCATGACGAGGACCAGCCCGTCCATCTGCGTCTTCGCGATCCGAATGTACCGGTGAGCCGCAATCTGCCGCTCTATGACGAGCCGGCGCAGCGCTATTGCCCGGCCGGCGTCTATGAAATCGTCCGGACAGAGGGCGAGGCAAGATTGCAGATCAACGCGGCCAACTGCGTCCATTGCAAGACCTGCGACATCAAGGACCCTTCGCAAAACATCGACTGGGTTCTTCCCGAAGGTGGGTCCGGCCCCAACTACTGACGGCGCTCAGGCGCTGGCGTCGCCACGGTTCGCCGTTTTCAGGCGTGCCTTTCCAAAAAATTGCCCCGTAGCGCGCGAGCGCAATTCGGCCAGCCAGCAAGGGAGGTCGTTCTCAGCAATATGGTATTCCAATAGAATCCAAATGGTGTATTGATGCTGTTCCGTCGGCTCGGGCAATGGGCAATCCATCGTGCCGAAAATCAGCATGGCCGAAGTGGCGAGGGAAAAGAGGCCTGGGCTTGAGTTTCGACAGCGACAGGATGCCGGCGGTGGCGCGCCTCGGCACGGGCCAGGCGGCACCGCTCAGGGCCGTCCTCGTGATGATCGCTGCCGGCGGGTCGTTCTGCATGCTCGACAGTTCGGCCAAATATCTGGTGACGGCCGGCTACCGCGCGGAATTCGTCACTTGGGTGCGATTCCTGATCCACGTTCCGCTGGTGCTCATCGCTTTCCGCGCCTGGCATAATCCCGGCCCGTTTCGGGTGCGCAGCCTGCCTTTGCAGGTGTGCCGCGGGCTTGCGCTGCTGGGTGCGACACTGCTGAATTTTTCCGCGCTGCGCACGCTGCAACTCGACCAGGCGGTGGTGATCGGCTTTCTGGCGCCGGTGGTGATCACCGCGCTTTCGGGGCCGCTGCTGCGCGAATGGCCCGGATGGCGGCGCTGGCTCGCCGTTTTTGCCGGGCTCGCCGGCGTGCTGGTCATCGTCCGGCCCGGATTTGGCGGGTTCCAGGTCGGCCATCTGTATGCGCTTGGCGCCATGGTGAGCATGTCGCTCTACACCCTCATGACCCGGTATCTGGGGGCGAGCGAGACCACGCAAAGCCTGACGCTTTTTCCCGCCTTGACGGCGGTGCTCCTGCTGCTCCCGATGGTGTTGCCGGTCGCCGAGGTGCCGCACGACCCGGTCGAGTTGACGCTGCTGCTGGGGCTGGGTCTGTGGGGCGCGTTGGGGCATTATCTCGTCGTATGCGCGCACAAGATGGCGACGGCGGCGGCGCTGGCGCCATACCCGTATCTGGGGATCGTGTGGGCCATCGGGTCCGGCTATGTGGTGTTCGGGCAGTTGCCGGACCAATGGACGCTCGCCGGTGCCGCGATCATCATCGGCGGAGCGCTTTACGTCATGGGGCGCGAGCACCAATTGCGGGAGCGGAACGGACAATGAGGCGCAATGCGCGCCGATGCGCCCGCTCGCGATAGAGGATGGGGTGCCGGCCGCCGAATGCCCGCATCATCATTCGCATTGACGGGTGAGCCATCGCGTGTTTTATTGGTATTCCATCAGCATACTATAAGTATATTTATATCCGGGGAACCTTGCCGCGCATCCAGGCAGGAAGGGAGAAAGAGTGTCCAGTGAATTCCTTGATCTGAAATTTCCGGGCTCCGATATGGGCCGCACCGCCATCCGCAACGTGACCATCATACCGATGGACAGCAGGCGGACGCTGCCGAACCACACGATCCTGTTCGAGGCGGGCAAGATCCTCGCTATCTCTCCCTCGGGGGAAATGCAGATCGACGAAGACGTGGCTGTCATCGATGGCGGGGGGCGTTTCCTCATGCCCGGGCTGGCCGACATGTATACCCATTATCGCGACCCCGCCGAATCTCCCCTCTATCTCGCCTATGGCATCACCACGGCGCGGACCAGCAGCAATGCCTTCCAGCTTGCCATGGCGCAGGCGGCCGCCCGGCGAGATTTTCCCAGTCCTCGGATGATCACCGTGACCCCGGGGATCGACGGCATCGGGCCCAACGGCCGAACCGACATGTATGACGGTTATCCGCTCACCCGGCCCGAGGACGCGAAAGACCTCGTCCGCCATTTCGCCGGCCGCGGCTACGACCAGATCATGCCCTTCTCGCTGTTGAGCAAGGAGGTGTTGACGGCCCTGGGCGAGGCGAGCGCCGAACAGGGCATGCGCCTTGCGGGCAATTGTCCCAACGCCGTGTCGTGGGAAGAGGCGGTCGAGGTGGGCATGAGCGGCTTTCACCAGTGCCATCTGGTGGCGCGCGACCACATGCTGGATGCGCATGCGGGCCAGACCTATTGGGACCGCTTCGATCCGGCCCCCGGCACCAAGCTCGATTTCGACAAGATCCGCCGGCTGGGGGCGTTCCTCGCCGCGCACGATGCCTGGAGCCTGCCCACCCTCGCCTTCCACCAGCGCGCCGCCCGTCCGCTGGAGGTATCGCTGGCCGATCCCGATCTCCGCTATGTTCCGCAATCGACCATCAATGACTGGGAAACCACGATCATCCGGTGGTCGCATCGCGGCCGCATCGACGCCGTCGCATGGCGCTCCCTCGCGCAGCGGCGGGCGGAAGCCTTTCACCGCATGATCGGGATTTTCCACGAGGAAGGCGCGCCGCAACTTACCTGCACCGACGGCATCAATCCCTACAATATCCAAGGGCCGGTTCTGCTCGAGGAGATCGAGAATTTCGCCAGTGCCGGAATGGGCGCTTTCGACGCGCTGCGCTGCGCCACGAGCGAAGCGGCCCGGTTCATGCACGAAGAGGATCTGTGGGGAACCATTGCGGTGGGCAAATACGCCGATATGATCCTGCTGCGCGACAATCCGCTTGAGGATCTCCGGGCGCTGCGCACGGTTGATGAGGTTTTCGTCAACGGCCATCATCTCGACCGGACGGTTCTCGACAGCTTGCTCGAGCAGCGCGCGGCGCTGGCCAAAAAAGGGGCGCCCTCGGTGGCCGCGACGACCCTGCCCGCCGCTGCGGGATCTGGCGAGGTCGTAGATGAGGGCATCTGGCAGGAGCGGATCTGCGATGCCGAGTTCGGGCAGGTGGGCTATCGCCACTCGCGTCTGTCCAATGGCGGCTGGCTGATTGAGGAACGCCATTCCGGGGCCAATCCGCGGCGGCATCCCCAGCGGCAGACATCCCTGCTCACGCTCGACGAGAACATGAACGTTCAGCACGGCGAAATCGAGATCGAGAGCTTCGTGGGCAAGGAAACCACGACCATAAGCTGGTCGGACGGCATGGGGTATCGCCAGCGCCATACCGCGATGGACGGAATGGAAACCGAGGCTGTCCTTCCCGGCGCGCCGCGCGTGCCGGGCGAGGCCCTTTCGCTCAGCTTTTTGCCACGCATCGTGGCAAGACATGGCACGGCGCGCGTTCCTGCGCTCGATGTGGAAGGCCCCAGTCTGGGCGCCACCGAGCTCGCTATCGCCCCTGCGGACGAGACCGGGGTCGCCGCCGATGACGGATTGTGGCGGGTCGACGTCAGCCGTCTTGGCCAACGGGCCAGCAAGACCTATCGGCTGACGGCCGAGGGAAAGCTCATCGACATGAAGGAGACCACGACGCTCCTCTGGCCGCGCGAATTGCAGCCGATCGAGCCTGCCCTCTAGGAGGAGGCGGAGGGCCGAACACCCAAAGCGTGCCGGATATCATCGCAAAGGAGCCAAAACCCAGATATCGCTTGCGCTTTCCAAGACAAAACTGATTCACATACCATTGGTATACATAAGAGGAGGACTATATGAACACCATTCATTCCCGATTGCGGGGCAAGGCGGTCGCTTTCGCCCTGGCGGGTCTCGCAAGCGTTGCCGCCCTGGGCAGCGCCGGCTTCGCCAATGCCCAGGAGCTCGAACGTTTGAGCCTTCGTCTCGATTGGCTGCCCAGCGGCTATCACGCGCCGATCTTTCTGGCCATCGACAAGGGCTATTATCGTGAAGCCGGCATTGACCTGACGCTGGAGGACGGTCAGGGGTCCAATGCCGCGTTGCAGGCGGTGGCGGCGGGGACCAATGACGTCGTTATCGCCAATTACACCACCATGTTGCAGTCGATCGCCCAGGGCATGGACCTGATTGCCATTGGCGGGCTGATCCAGCGCCTGCCGGATTCCATCGTGTCGCTCGAGCGCAATCCCGTCCTGACCCCGCAGGACCTGGAAGGCCGGACGGTTTCGACGCCGCCCGACAGCGCCGCGTCCAAGCTGTTCCCGGCCTTCCTGGATGCCGCCGGGGTCGACGCCTCCAAGGTGAACATCCTCAACACGGCTTCCGGCCAGTCCATCCCCGCCGTATTGGGCGGCAGCGCCCAGGCGACCACTGGCTGGAGCTTCACCGACGCGCTCGTCGTAGCACGCCAGGCCCCTATCGCCCCGCCGATTCTGTTTTCCGATTTTGGCATCAACCTGCTCGGCAATGGCTTTGTGACCACCCAGAGCTTTGCCGCGGAAAACGGGGATCTTCTCAGCAAATTCATGGAAGCGACCGCTCGCGGCTATGAGGAGGGTCTGGCGGATCCCACGGCCGCCGTCCAGGCGCTGGCCGCCGCGCGGCCTCTGGTCGACGTGGAACTCCAGAGTCAGCAATTGGCCGCTTTCCCGCCCTTCCTGCACTCGGCCAATTCGGAAGGCCAGCCCTTTGGCTGGACCGCCGAAGCCGATTGGGAACAGACGGCCCAATTGCTGCGCGACTATTTCGACCTGCAGGGCGAGGTCGATATCAGCAGCGTGTACACCAACGACTTCGTGCCGCAGCAATGATTGCCTGCGGGGGCAGACGGGTGACCGTCTGCCCCCGCGTCCTGGCACCGACCTCACAATGCATACGGAATACCCATCATGACCATTCAACCGTGGCGCGCCACCTGCATACAGATGCCGAGCGTCCTCGCGACCAAGGCGGAAACGCCGGACGCCGCTCGCGCCATCATCAAGGCCAATGTCGCAAAGGCCATCGAACTCATTGATCTCGCCTGCGGAGGGGACAACCCGCCCCGAGTGGTGGTGCTGCCGGAATTCGGCCTGCAAGGGCCTCCCCATGGCCTTACGATCGATCGCTGGCTCGACCTTGCAGTGTGCTCCGTTCCCGGCTGGATAAGCGCGCCGCTGCAGGATGCCGCCCGGCGGCATGGCATCTATATCGGCTTCAACCAGTTCGAATCCGATCCTCAATGGCCGGGGCGCTATTTCAACAGCTGCGCGCTGATCGATCCGCGCGGCGAGGTGATCCTGCGATACCGCCGGATCAACACGGCGGCGTGGCCGTCTCCCCATGATGTCATGGATCAGTATCTGGACCATCATGGGATCGATGGCACGTTCCCCGTGGTGGACACCGAACTGGGCCGGATCGGGATGATCGCCTGCGGCGAGATTGCGGTTCCCGAAGTGGCCCGGTGCCTGATGGCGCAGGGTGCCGAGATCATCCTGCACCCCACCAATGAGGACAACACCCCGTCCCAGGAGGCGGCCAAGATCGCCCGCGCCGCCGAGAACATGGTCTATCTGATCAGTGCGAATGTCGCCGATGGCATCGGTTTTTCAGCCGATGGTTCGGTGAAGGGTGGGCGTTCCCGCATCATCGATTTCCGCGGCCGCACCCTGGCGTATCGCGAGGGGTCCGAACCCGGTGTCGACGTGACCGCCGAGATCGATGTGGAAGCGCTGCGGCAAGCCCGCCGCGACACCGGCATGGGCAACACCCTGCTGCGGGGGCGCTGGGAGATCTACCGGCCCCTGCTGGGCAATCTCGCCGTCTACCCGCCCAACAGTTTCGCGCAACGGCCCATGGCAGACATATCCGAAACGGCCGGGCCGGTGCAGATCGGCCTCGACACGCTGTATGGGTCGGGAATCGTCGTGCCGCCGGACGCATAAGCTGGCGCGAGCCTTCCGCAACGGGCAGCCACTGGATGCGCTTCCGCCTGGATGAGGGGGCGCATTCACGCCGTCCGGCTGATGCAGGGCAGGGGGCTACAGGTCGAGAACCAGTTCATCGGTCTTGGCGCCCGAACAGCAGATCATCATGGATTTGTTGCTCGTGCGTTCGCGTGCCGACAGAACGTGGTCCTTGTGATCGGGGATGCCTTGCAGCACGCGGGTCTCGCAGGTGCCGCACACGCCTTCCTGGCAGGATCGGGCAACGAACTCGCCATTGTCGAGGAGGACGCTCATGATGGTCTTGCCCTCGGGGATATCGAAGGATTTTCCCGACCGCGCCAGCACCACGCGAAATCCGCCGGTCGCCGGCTCCACCGTACCGGAGAAATGCTCGACATGGACGGTATCGTCGGGCCGCTCCGCCACCGCGCTGGAAAAGGCGTCGATCATCGGCTTGGGGCCGCAACAGTAAAAATGGGCGTCGGGTTCGGCGTCCCGGCAGGGTCCGGCGATATCGAGAACCCCGCCATTATTGTCCTCGTCCACATGCAGCACCACTCTGCCCGTGCCCTGTTGCCGATAGTGCTCGATGAGATCGAGATAGGCGGCCGCCGCCCGACTCCGCACGGCGTAATACAGCGTCCATTTTCGGCCCAGAGCGTTGAGGCGGCTGATCATGGAGATGATCGGGGTGATGCCGATGCCGCCGCCGAAGAAGATGCTGTGGCCTGCCGATTCATAGAGGCCGAAATTGTTGCGCGGCGGGCGGATCGACACGATGTCTCCTGGCCGCATGGTATCGCAGACATAGGCCGATCCGCCGCGGCTCTTGGGATCGCGGTTGACGGCAATGAGGTAGCGGTGCCGCTCCTCTTGTGAATTGACCAGCGAATAGCTGCGGAAATCGCCGCCCGGAATTTCAAGATCGATGTGTGCACCGGCCGTGAACGGCGGCAGCTGTGCCCCGTCAAGGGAGCGCAATTCCACCGAGCGAATGGTTTCTGCTTCATAGCGGATGGTGTGGACACGAACGGCGAGCAGGCTTTGCTGGCTCTGGTCGGCAATCAGGGGTGCAGAAAGATTCATGGGATCCAACGGTAATGGAGCTTGCCGCGCCTGAAACACGGCAAGCTGACAATGATTATTCGGCAACGTCCAGTTTGGGCCGATAGCCCTTGGCGAGGGCCATCTTTTCCTCATAGCCTTCCAGCCAGTCGGTCCCGACCGGAACGACGATATCGCCGCCACGCGCGTCACGGGCGAGGGCGGGATTGTCGAGGACCTCCGGCAATTGCCCGGATTCGGCAAAGTCGCGCGCCGATTGCAGCAGGACTTTGCGGGTCAGCATGACCATGCGGTCGCTCGCGGCCAGGTGCTCCATGGTGCGGTCGACGATGGAATCCATGCTTTCCTGGATGGCCTGGTCCTGCAGCGGAATGCCGGTGATGCCGGTGTAGCTTTCGCCGCTGCGCTGCATCTCCCGGTCGATTCCGTAGTCGTTGGCGAAATTCTTGGCGGCGCGCCAGCGACCCTGCCAGTCCGTCGTGCGGGGCAGATAGTCCAGCGGCCGGGCAAGGCCGGGGACCTGCGTGCCGTCGGCGTATTTGAGCTGCTTGTTCCGGCCCTGGGCGCGTGTCAGGTCGATGTTGAAGATCATGGTGTTCTCATCATCGATCGGCACCCAGGCATTGGCCGTCACATTGTGCTCGAGGCTATGGGACGGATAGGTCACCCAGAACGGGTAGACAAAGCAGGCGAAGCGATGATGCTCGGTGCCTTCGAAGGCGTCGCGCTGGGCCGAATACATGGTGCCGAACGACATTTCGGACACGTTGATCGTAGGTGCCTTGTTGATGACGGTGAAGCGTTCCGGATCGTTCATGTCCAGCCTCTCGCCATCGACGCCGCCCACATGGAGGAAGCCGAGATGGGAGGTGTCGATATCGCCTTCGAGGGCCTGCAGCCAATTGCATTCCCGCTGCGTGAGGGCGATGTTGAGGTCATTGGCCTCGCCCATGATCGCCTCCAGTTCCGGAAGCTCGGGTGCAACCTCGCGATTGCCCATATAGATGAAGACCAGCCCCCCCTGCTCCTTCACCCTGTAGGCCTTGGCGGGCACGCCGGCCGGGAATTTGTTCTTGTCGGTCAGGTTGGGCTGGTCGAGGCACTTGCCTTCCACGTCGAACTTCCAGCCGTGATAGGCGCAGCGGATGCCGTTCTCTTCGTTCCGTCCGAAAAACAGCGACGCACACCGGTGGGGGCAGCGATGATCGAGAACGCCGACGCGGCCCGATGTATCGCGAAAGCCGATCAGCTTTTCTCCCATGATCATGAGACGGAGCGGATCGCCGTCCGCAACAAGTTCGGATGACAGGCACACAGGCGTCCAGAACTGGCGCAGGAAATTGCCCATCAATGTGCCGGGGCCGACCCGGGAGAGCTGCTCGTTTTCCTGTGGTGTAATCATGATGTTCTCCAGTTTCTCAGTGTCGTGGGAGCCAGCAGGCCAGGCCTTGTGAGGTTGGCGATCCCGCATTGTACCCATGTTGCACGCCAACGGTATACCACTTACTTTACTTGATCCACCGGACAATTCAAGAGGGTGGTTGCGGAGCAATGTGCCGGAAAGCTGCGATTCTCGTTGTGGAACCGCCCAGATGGATTATTACCATGGGTGGGATATGTGAGATATGCAGCGGAAGTACCACTGACATTCCTCACGGCAGACTACCAAGGAGACACAGATGCGCCCAGAGCAGGTCCCAGGCTCGGCCGATAGCAGGGGCGAGCGCCCGAATCTGACCGAAGCCGTCTATGAACAATTGATCGATTTGCTGATCCGAGGGGAACTTCGACCCGGTGATATCGTCACCGAACGCAAGATGGCCGAAAGCCTCAAGGCCTCACGAACGCCCATCCGGGAAGCATTGAGCCGGCTGGAATCCCAGGGCCTGGTCTATAAGCAGGCCAGCCGGGGCGTGACGGTCAGCCCGTTCACCGCGGAGGCCTTCATTGAAATCATCAATGTCCGCCAGATTCTCGAGGCCGAGGCCGCATGGCTCGCGGCAGGGGAAATACCGGCTGAAACCCTGGAGCGGATTCGCCGCGTCCTCAATGAAACCGCCGCCAAGCCCAACCCGACGCTGGCAGAGATCTGGGCGGCAGACGATCTTCTGCACGGTGAAATCGCCGCGGCGTCGAACAACAAGCTCCTTGCGACCATGATACGGGACCTGCGCCGGCGCACGCATGTGTTCAATGTCTATCGCAATGGAATCAGCCGCCCCTTCACCTCGAACCAGAACGGCAACCATATGCTGCTGGAGGCTATCGAGAGCGGCGACCGTGATCGGGCCCGCGAGGCGATGTCCCAGCACCTCGCCCAGGTGAAGACCGCGATTATCGAACGGCTTTCGGGGGTCAAGCCGGCCGTGGCCTGACCGGACGCCGGTAGCGCTCACCCGCCCGGCGGATCACCATCGGGCGGGTAAGCGACGCGATCAAATGCTCTGGATGAGCCCGCCATCAACGCGAATGACGGAGCCCGTGAGGTATGAGGCCCGGGCGCTGGCGAGGAAGGCAACGGCATCCGCATATTCTTGCGGCGTGCCATAGCGTCCGACCGGGATGGACGCGGTGCTTTCACTGGCCACGGCGTCGACGGTCCTGCCTTCGCGCTTGGCCTTCTGCTCGTCGAGAAAGGTTATCCGCTGGGTGGCGATGCGGCCCGGTACGATGATGTTGCTGGTGATGCCGTCCCTGCCGACCTCGCGCGCCAGCGTCTTGGACCAGCCCAGCAGCGCCATCCGCAGGGCGTTGGACACCCCCAGATTGGGAATGGGAGCGACCACCCCCGACGAGGTCGACGTGATGATGCGCCCCCATTGACGCTCGCGCATGCCGGGCAGCACCGCGTCGGTGATGGCGATCACCGAGAGGACCATCGATTCGAACTGACCGGTCCACAGATCGGCATCCTGCCCCGCGGCGGGAGTCGGCGGGGGGCCGCCCGTGATGTTGACCAGGATGTCGACGGGGCCCAGCGCGTTCGCGGTGCCCGCCAGATTGTGCGCGATGACGGAGCGGTCGGCGAGGTCCCAGGCGAGGGGGATGGCCCTGCCGCCGTCCTTCACGATCGCGTCCGCCGTATCCTGCGCCGCTGCGCCGTTGATGTCGGCGACGGCCACATGCGCGCCTTCGCCGGCGAGGGTGCGCGCTATGGTGCTGCCCAGCCCGCCGCCGGCGCCCAGCACCAAGGCCACTTTGCCTTCGATACCCAAATCCATGATGATAGTTCCTTGTAAAGATGCGGTCAGACCAGGTTGCGGGGCTGGATGCCTGCGGCGTGCAGGCTGCGCTCCAGCCGGGCCACCAGGCTGTCGAGTTCCGCGTGATCCTCCTTGCTCAGCCGGGGACCGGGTGCGCGCACATAGCTGCTGGCCATCAGGCCGCGCCGGCGCAGCAATTCCTTGCGCAGGGCGAGGCCGATGCCCGGCTGCGCTTCGTAGCGGAGCAAGGGCAGATAGAGATCGAACAGGTCCTCGCCCTGCTCGGCCTTTCCGGCGCTATAGAGATCGCAGACATCGACCAGCATTTCCGGATAGGCAAAGCCCGTCATCGCGCCATCGGCGCCGCGTCCCAGTTCCGGCGGCAGATACATGCCGCCATTGCCGACCAGGATGCTGACCCGGCGATGGGCGCCGCTGTCGCTGCCCGCTCGCAGGCGGGTCAGCTTGCTGAGGCCGGGCCAATCCTCGTGCTTGATCATGACGATCTGGGCGAAATCATCGATCAGGCGCTCCAGCACCGGCACCGAGGCGTGCACGCTGGTGACGAAGGGATAGTCCTGGAACACCAGCGGGGTTTGGGAGCCTATGGCATTGCAGACACGCTCGAAATAGCCGTACAGCGCCTCGTCCGTACGGATCGAGGGGATGGGCGTCGCCATCACGCCGGCCGCTCCGGCATCCATGGAAAATTTGGACAGCGCGACCAGCGGATCGAGGCCGGCACTGCTGACGCCCACCACCACGGGCACCCTTTGGTCGACGCGGTTGAGAACGCCGGTGATGACGCTCTTGCTCTCGGCTTCGGAGAGCTTGTTGGCCTCGCCCATCATGCCCAATATGGTAATTCCGCTGACCCCGGCGGCGAGATATCCATCCACCATGCTGTTGATGCTGTCCTGGTCGACAGCACCGTTGTCGTCAAACGGGGTCGCGGCGATGACGTAAACGCCGCGTGCCTGTTCATTCAGTTTCATTGCGGTGACTCCGGTGTTTTGCGCATGCTGAGGGTAGATCGCGCCATTGGTGGTGATTGCGTCGCGGCCCGGGCAGTGGGGCTAGCCGGCGACGGGCGAGCGGTGGGGCCCGGGGGCCCGCGGAATGAATTGGCCATGGCCCGGCGCGCCGATGACCTTGGTGCCGTCCCAGACCTTGGTGCCGCGCACATAGGTCGCCACGGCGCGCCCGGAAAAGGGCTCGCCGTCAAAGGGGCTCCATCCGAGTCCGTCCAGCGCGTCGCCGGTCGAGAAGGTCCAGGGCTCGGGCGCGAACACCGTGATGTCGGCATCTCCGCCCGGGATCAGGCCGCCTTTGCGGGGCCAAAGGCCGAACAGCTTGGCCGGCCCTTCCGAGAGGTGTCTGGCGCAGTGGGCCGCCGCATCGAGGCCGCGTTTTTCCGCGCCGGAGAAAAAGGCCGGCAGCAGGGTTTCGAGGCCGGGAATCCCGGCGGCGTTGTCATGGACGGAAGCCGACTGCTTGCGGGCGAGCGGCCAGGCACTGTGGTCCGACGAGACGAGGGATACCGCGGTATCGCCGACCTCTTTCCACAACTGCTCCCTGACATTGTCCCTGATGGGCGGATTGACCTTCATCAGGGCGCCGAGCCGATCGGCATCTTCCGCCGCGTCGAAATGCAGATAGTGAACGCACATCTCGGCCGTCGCCCTTACGCCCCGGGCCTGGTAGTGCCGCACCAGTTCAAAGCCCCGCGGCGTCGAAATATGGACGATATGGACATGAGCTCCCGTGGCCGCCCCGAGTTCGAGGAAGGTGGCAGTGGCGACCAGCTCGGCGACTTCGGGACGGCTGGGGCTGTGGTCGCGCATGTGGTGGCGGCCCGCTTCGGTCAGCCGGGCCAGGCGGGAGCGGACGATCTCCTGGTCCTCATTGTGCAGGCCCAGCGGAATATCGGTTTCGGCCAGAAGCTCGAGCAGATCGAGCGTCGTGTCATTGCCGATGCGGGGAAAGCGCGTGGGATGGTTTTCGAAGGAAGAGATCTTGAATGCACACACCCCGCCCGCGATGAGGGCGTGTATGTCGTCTGTGTTCAATGTGGGTGAAATCGTTCCGTAGAGAGCCACATCGCCATAGGCGTGCTCCTCCACGGCGGCGATCTTTTGCGCCAGCACCGGGCCGGAGGCGACCGGCTCGGGGTCGTCATAGGGCATATCCACGATGGTGGTGACGCCCCCGGCCACGGCCGAACGGGTGGTTGCCTCAAGCCCTCGAAAGCCGAACTGGCTGCCGGCATGGGTCTGGCCGTCGATGATGCCGGGCAGGATATAGGCCTGGCCGGCGTCATCGACCGTCGTTGCGGAGGGGCAGGGGCCGGTTCCGATTTCGGCGATGGTTTGCCCGGCCACGCCAACCCAGCCGTCGTCCAGCGTGCCGGACGGGGTCACCACCCGGCCCTTTATGATCAAATCCAGCATATGTGCTCCTCAGTCATACGAGTGGCCGGTTCAAAGAGATCCAATCATGCCTCCATCGACCCGCAACAAAGATCCGGTGATGTAGCTGGCCGGCACGCCCGCCAGAAACGCAGCGGCGGCGGCAAATTCCTCGACGCGGCCGTATCGGCCGGCCGGTATCTGCCGCAGAGAATCCGCGATCACCTGCTCCGTCGAGGTTCCGTCCTTGGCGGCCCTGAAGGCATCGATGGCCACGACGCGGTCTGTCTTGATGCGGCCGGGTATCATCATGTTGACGGTGACCCCGTCCGCGGCGACCTCGCTGGCCAGCGTCTTGAGCCAGCCGGCCAGGCCGGCCCGAAGGGCATTGGACAGCGGAAGGTGGCGGATGGGTTCTTCGACACCGCTCGATCCGATGGTGATGATCCGGCCCCATCGGCGCTGGCGCATGCCGGGCAGGATCAACCGGGACAACTCAAATATCGGCAGGGCGATGTGCGAAAACTGCTCGGTCCACAGCGCCGCCGAAATCTCGCTGGCCGGCGTGGCCGGCGGTCCACCGCAATTGTTCACCAGAATATCGGTCTGCGAAAATACGCGCCCGGCCGCTTCGCTGATCCTCGAGGCGCTTTCGACATCGCCGAGATCACAGGCGAAGGTGCTGGCGCGCCCCGGTCCGACGGCGTTGATCTGGGCGGCAGCGGCGGCGAGCCTGTCGGCATTGCGGGCTGTCAGGAGCACATTGGCGCCCTCCGCGGCGAGCTTGGCGGCCACGCCGTAACCCAACCCCTGGCTGGAGGCCAGAACGATGGCGTTCTTACCGGTCAGGCCCAGATCCATGCTCCCTCTTTCTCTGCGATGCCGCGCGAAGGCGATTATTGCCTAATTTGGGATACCATTAGAATACCGTATCGCCCTTGTCCAGACGTCCGGCCTGCACGCGAATGGATGAATTGGAAAAAGGCCCGCGAGACCCGTGTTGCACGGTGAATTTCGACACCCGCGTCAGATGGCCGTCATTAAGTATTGCGCGGCGTGTGAAAGTGGAATACCGTCAATGTACCAACGGAGGGTTGGAGATCGGACATGGCTTCCAAGGGCGCGAAGACGCCACACCATGGCGATCAAGAAAAAAAGGAGATGGCATGCTTCACACACCGGACACGGACAGCTTTATTTCGATAAAGCATGTGTCGAAATCGTTTGGCCCGGTTCAGGCGCTCAGCGATATTGGCCTGGACATCAAGTCAGGGGAATTCGTTTCCATCGTCGGGCCGAGCGGTTGCGGCAAGAGCACGCTGCTCATGCTGCTTTCGGGTCTGATGAAGCGCACGGGCGGTGATATCCGCGTGGGCGGCCAGATGGTCGATTCCCCCCGCTCGGATATCGGCATCGTTTTCCAGCGCGACGTCCTCATGGAATGGCGATCCGCGCTGCGCAACGTCCTGCTGCAGGCCGAGGTTCGCGGCATGCCCATGGGGCCGGCTGCCGCCCGGGCGCGCGAACTGCTCAAAATGGTTTCGCTCGATGCGTTCGAAAACGCGTATCCCCATCAGCTGTCCGGCGGCATGCGCCAGCGCGTTTCCATTTGCCGGGCGCTCCTGCATAAGCCGCCCCTGCTCGTCATGGACGAGCCGTTCGGAGCGCTGGATGCGCTCACGCGCGACCAGATGCAACTCGATCTGCTGCGCATCTGCCGCGAGACCCATACGACGGTCCTGTTCATCACTCACTCGATCTCGGAAGCGATTTTCCTGAGCGATCGCGTGGTCGTCATGTCGCCCCGCCCCGGACGGATCGAGCGCATCATCGACATCGACCTGCCGCGCCCCCGCCGGCTTTCCATCCGTGAAAGCCGGGAGTTTGCCACCTATTCCGATGAAGTCACCCAGATCTTCAAGTCGCTGGGCGTGCTGCGCGAAGGAGATGACGAGTGACCAGCATCAATGCGGCTTCCATCAAGCAGAACATATTCTACAATTTCCGCGTTCCCTATGCCTTGATCACGCTCGTGGCCTTGGTCGCCATCTGGGAAATGACCGCCAAGCTGAGCGATGTGCCGGCCTATATGCTGCCCGCGCCGTCGGACATCATGGTTGCGATGCAGTCCATGTGGGGGCTGTTGTTCATCCATTCGGGCATAACCCTGGCCGAGATCGGGATCGGTTTCGTGCTGGCGACGCTCATCGGGGTTCCGCTGGCGACGCTCATTACCTATTCGCACGTGTTCGATCGCGCCGTTTATCCTCTGATCGTCGGATCGCAAACCATCCCCAAGGTGGCTATCGCGCCCCTGCTGCTGGCCGGCTTCGGCTATGGTCTGGCGCCCAAGGTGGCGATCGTCACGCTCATCGCCTTTTTCCCCATCGTCATCAACACGGTGGTCGGCTTGCGCTCGGTTCCCGCCGAGATGCTGCATCTGGCGCGGTCCATGGGGGCGACGCCGCTTCAGGCCTTCTGGAAATTTCGTCTGCCCCAGGCCCTGCCGTCGATCTTTGCCGGTCTCAAGCTGGCGTCGGTGCTGGCCGTCATCGGCGCGGTGGTTGCCGAGTTCGTGGGCGCCAATGGCGGGCTTGGCTACATCATCATGATCGCCGGGTCCAATTTCCGCATGGACCAGCAGTTCGCGGCGATCATTTTCCTGTCCGCCATCGGAATGGTGTTCTTCTGGCTGATCGGGCTGGCCGAGCGGGCGATGTTGCCCTGGCACATCTCTGTCCGGAGCGCGAGCGAAAAGAACTGATACGGTCCGCCGCAGGGCAATGACGGGTGAAACGATGTCGACAGTCCTGATCACCGGCGGCAATCGTGGCATTGGCCTGGAGCTCGCCCGTCAGTATTCGGCGGAGGGCTGGACGGTTCTCGCGACGGCGCGTCAGCCGGAGCAGGCCGAAGCGCTTGCAACGTTGGGCGCACAGGTCAGCATAGTGCCGCTCGAAGCCTCCGATGGCGCGAGCATTCAGGCATTGGCCGCGAACCTGCGGGGCGTCCCGATCGATGTTTTGATCGCCAATGCCGGGATCAGCGGCGACCTCAAGGCCGCCGCCCAAGCTGTGTCGAGGGACGACTTTCTCAACGTCATGGCCGTCAATGTCATTGGCCCGTTGCTGTTGGCGCGTGCCCTCAAGCCCAATGTCCTTCTGGGGCAGCGCCGCGTGGTCGCGGCGATGTCGAGCCTCATGAGCTCGATCAGCGCGAACGATTGGGGGACGCAATACGCCTATCGCGCCTCCAAGACCGCCCTCAACGCCATCTGGCGCACCCTTGCCCGGGAATGGGGCGCGGACGGGCTGTGTTGCGTGCTGTTGCGCCCCGGGCTGGTGGCGACGGACATGACCGGCGGTGCCGGGCAGCCCGTGCAGGCAAGCGTCGCGGGCATGCGCCAGGTCATCGAGGGCCTGTCGCTCAAGGATCGCGGGCGCCTCATCGGGTTCGATGGCCAGGACGTTCCCTGGTAGCGGATGGCGGGGGAACAGGCATGCCTTCAGTTCTTGTAGCCGATGTCGGACAGGAGATCGGACGCCGGTTCGCCCAGGACTATGCAGCGCGTGGATGGACGGTCTTTGCCGCCGGTCCCGGCGGGCCCTTCGATGCGCTTCCCAATGTCGTCTCCGTCTCCTATGACCCGATGGCCGAGGGCGGGGCCGACCGCCTCGCCCGGCAACTCGCCGGCACGGCGCTCGATGTGCTGATCGTCGTCGGTGGAGCGCATGGCACGCCGCCGCCGCCCGACGATACGTCTCCTGCCGTCTGGCAGTCGGCCATGATCACCAACGCCCTGGCCCCATTGGAGCTGATCAGCCGGCTGAAGGCCAATGTCATGGCGGGCGGGCAAAAGAAAATCGTCGCTGTGTCGCGCTGCTCGGCATCGATGGCCCTGCCGGGGGAGCCAGGGGATTATATCTCCCGGGCCTCGCGGGCCGCCATGCATCAACTCCTGCGCTGTATCGCAGCGGAGTGGAACGAGCCGGGGTGTAGCTGGATTCCCATTTGCCCCGCCGAGACACCGGATGTCGATGCATCGGTGCAAGCCATGCGGCAGGTCATCGCTTCGGCCGTGCCCCGGGAGGCCATGTCCCTGCTGTCCCATGACGGCAGGGAGCTGCCCTGGTAGGACCATTCCGGGCTGCGGATGCCGGAATGGTCCGGCTTGTCTATTTCAGGTCGGAATATCCGGTTGCCACGAACAGTTCTGACTGCAGGTTGGTCAGCTGCGCCGATCCCCCCGGAGGTGGCCAGATGCCTTCCTTGCTCGCTTGTCCCCGCGCCTTCATGCGGTCCTCGATGGTTTTGTAGGGCCAGATATGCACCATTTTGGTGGGCGCATCGCCGATCGATCCCATGACCATGAGCAGCTTTGACATTTGCTGCCGGCGTTCCACGATCTTGCTCCAGGCCTCCGCGGTCTCGGGCAGGCCGCCCGGGGCGATGGAATAGGTGCGGAATTCATAAAACGGCCCGAAGTCGCCCGGCGCGATCGGCGGCATGAAGAACAGGGGCTTGTACGCGTTGCGCACGACGGCGCCCAGATGCTTCTGAATGCCGAAGGGGTCGTCGGCTTCCAGGTCGCGGGCGCGGTCGGCCTGCAGGGCCTCGGCATTCTCATATGCCGCCAGCAGGATGAAGCGATTCAGCACGCCAAATTCGCATGCGAAACATCCCAGTGCCGTCCCATTGGGCGCGTAGCGCGCATAGGTCTCGGGCAGGATCGGCAGCACATCGCCCAGCCTGTTGGGCAGCAGGGCCAATTCGGTCAGATCGTAAATCAATGCTTTCCCCTTCGGTTGATGGTTCGCACAGTCCTACACGATCTTTGGTATGCCATCAATATTCCAATGGCACACATTATTGCCGTCATGGCCCATCGAGCTCCAGTACTTGCGCGCAGCGGGAGATGACGCGGGGGTCGTGGGTGACGATGAGCACGATCGTGTCCCCTTGCGCCGCGAACAGCCGGTCGAGGAAACGCTCGGCGGTCCGCGCGTCGAGGTTGCCGGTCGGCTCGTCGAGGATGAGGATGGGGGCCGCGCCATAGAGGGCGCGGGCGAGACCGATGCGCTGGACCTGGCCGCCGGAAAGCCGCCGCCCGAGTTCCCCGACCGGATGGCCTTCGGCGGGAAACGGCAGGTCGTCGAGGCAGGCGATGTGGAGGGCGCGCTGCAGGCGGTCGCGGTCGAAGTCGGCGCCGATGGTCACATTGCCGACGATATCGGTGTCGAACAGGGCCGGCTTCTGCGGGCAATAGCGCAACTGGCCCTGCCAGTCCGGGGCGTGGCGCGCCGTCAGCCGGACGCCTTCGACTTCCACCGCGCCCGCATCGGGCATGATGAGCCCGGCGATGATGTCGATGAGCGTGCTTTTGCCCGAGCCCGACGGCCCGGTGATGGCCAGCGATGTGCCGCGGCCCACCGAGAGCGACAGGTCTCGCAGCGTCGGGGCGGCGCTGCCGTGATGAGTGAAGCTGACGGCGTCGAGCGTGAAGCCGTTGGTGACCGGGGGCACTGGCGCCGGTTCCAGCGGCGGCTCGAGCCCGTCGACGAAGCGCGCCAGCTTGTCGAGCAGCGGCTGCCCGCTGCGCAGGCTGGCCAGATTGGCATAGAGCATGTGGCCGATCGGGAACAGTTTCAGGCCGGCGGCCGCGAACACCATGAGGGTCGAGAGGGCCGCCGGGTCCTGGGCTTCTCGGCCGGAGGCCAGCAAAAGCATGAAGGTGATGAGAAAGGCAAACAGGACCGCCTCGAGCATCAGCCTCGGCAGTTCGGAAAACAGAGTCCGTGCCCCGCCGGACGCCGCGATGCCTTCGCATGCGGCTGCAAAGGAGCGGGAAAACTCTGTCTCGAGCCGGGAGAGGCGCACCTCGCGGATGGCGTTGAGGGCATCGGTGCTGTAGCGATGGCGCAGCGCGTGGTTCTGGATCTGTGTGGCGGTTATGGCCGTCAGCCGCTGGCCGGACAGCGCGAAGACCAGCGCGTAGCATGTCACGAGGACCAGGGCCGCCACGGCGGTTTCGACCGGCCGCACCACCAGCATGAGCGTGCCGACGCAGAGCACCAGTGCCCCCTGGGCCAGCAGGCGGCCGAGGGGGATGGTCACCAGCGACATCAGTTCCTGCGCATCGTGCAGGAGCAGGGTGCGCAACTCGGCCGAATGGTGCCGGGTGTGCCAGGTCTGCGGCTGATCGAGGACGCGGGCGAACAGCCGGGCCGCAAGCCCATAGCCCACCGAAAGCGTGGTTTTCATCGTAAAGCGCAGCGCGAAGACGCGCACCGCAAGCCCGGCGACATAGAGCAGGATGACCGCCGCCACCAGACTCTCGCGCGACACGGCGATGGGCCCGATCGCGGCCGGTTCGGCGGAGAGGACGAAGGTCGCCAGCGGCAGGATGAGCGCGAGACTCCCCGCTTCGAAGATCGCGGCGAACAGCCCGGCGATCCAGGCCGATATCTGGCTCGACCAGCCGCGCGGGCTCAGAAGGGCTTTGAGGGACGCGATTTGTCCGGGCATGGCGGCCGACCGGCTCCCTTTCGTCATGGCCTGAGGGCGGCGGAAATTTTCGCTGCGAACCGCGCCCAGAAACGACGATCGGTGAGCCGGTGCCGATAGGCCGTCGCGCGCCCGCTGCGCCAGAAGTCCCGCCGCAGGAAACTGGCCGCGAGGTTGGCCGAACTGGCCAGCAGAACCCCCGCATGGCCGCGATGGCGCAGTTCGAGCTCGGCGATCAATCGGGCCGCGCCGAAGCTGCGTCGCCGCGCCGCGTCGTCCTCATGGAGGCACCAATCGGCCAGCGCGCGCCATTGGTGCCACAAATGCGCGCCGCCCCGTGCGGACAAGCGGTCCTGCGCCTGTTGCCGCTGCGTGTCGGTGAGGGCATCATAGAGCATTTCGCATTCCACGATGCCGCGCAGGAACAAGCCCCCATGCATGCTGGCCCGGTCGGAGCAGAGCGCGTGCACCATGGCGAGGATCAACTGGTCGGCCGGGTCGGGCAGATAGAGCGCTTCGGCGCCGGGCGCGGGTGTGGCGTGCTCGGCGATATTGCCCACCAGATAGGCATGCTGGCTGGAGGCGGGAAGCACATGCGGCTCGATGCGCGCCGCGTCGCGCTCGCGCCAGAACGGCCCGAGATCGTGCTGTCCGGGGGCGACGTCGAGCGAGGTCGGCATGGCCTGTCCCTCGTCCGTCGGGCGATAGCCGAGTTCGGCGAGAATCCTGAGCGGGGCGGCATCGTCGAGCAGCACGTCGAGATCGGCCATCTGGCGCATCCCCGAGCGCGGGTAGAGCGGACGGAACAGCTGGATGCTGCCCTTGAGCAGGACGATGCGGCAGCCATCGGCGCGCAGGGCCTGTTCCAGCTGCAGCAATTGCTGGCGCAGGTGCAGGTGATAGGAGGCGTAATATGCGGGCGGTCGGACGTTTCGCGGGTCGGTGACGCCGAGCGCGCAAAGCGGCGCGGCGAGCAGGGGAACCACCCTGTGGCTTCTGGCCAATTCGACAATGCCGCCGATCGGGACCCCCGCGGCCAGATGCGGTGCCAGAAGATCCCGCACGTCCCTGCCCCTGGCCGCTTCGAGGCAAAGGCGGGCAAAGGCGCGGAGGTCGATGGCGGCCATGAGAGAGAGTCCGAAGGAAATTGGTCCCCGACTCCTAGGCCATCATGCATCCGGGGTCGAGCGATAGTCTGTGAACGGGACGCATTGAAACCTCGCCCGATTGCTGTAAGCAGCAGAGAGAGCGCCCGCTCGTCAGAAGGCACAGGCATCCCCCATGGCCGTAAGCGAACCCGTCCAACTCTTGTCTGCGCCGCCCGTTGGGACTGACGGCAAGGGCGCGCGCTGGAAGCGCTGGTGTTCCGGCCCGGTCCGCTGTCGCCTGCCGGAGGGCGGGGTTACAGCGGGTCTGGCGGTGGTGGTGATCGGGTTTCGTGCCCAGAAGGGGCTGGTGGATGCGGTGGCCTCCCTGCTGGCGCAGGAGACCGTGCCGGAAATCGTCGTCGTCAATTCCGGCGGCGGCGATGCGGGAGCGCTGCTCGAACGCTTTGCCGGGCGCATTGGCATCATCGACGTGGCGCAACCACTCAGGGCCGGGGCGGCGCGCAATATCGGCATCGATGCGAGCAGCGCCCCCTATGTCGCCTTTCTCGCCGGCGATTGCCGGGCCGCGGACGGTTGGGTCGCGGCGCGTCTTGCCGCCCATGAGAAGGGCGCGCGCGCCGTGGCGTCGGCGATTGCCGTCCCGGGGCAGGAGAACGCTGCGGCCCTTGCCGCCCATCTGACGCTGTTCGGCCTGCGCTCGCCGCAGATGCGCCCGCCCCAGGCGCTGCGCTATGGCGTCTCCTATGCGCGGTCGGTGTTCGGCGAATTGGGCTATTTCAACGTCGCCTTGCGCATCGCCGAAGACACCGATTTCGCCCAGCGTCTCGGGCGGTCCCTGCCGGCGGCCTGGGTGCCCGCCATCCGCACGATCCATCGAAACCCCAGGACGGCCGTGGCGCTGGCCGGCGACATGTTCGGCCGTGGCCGGCGCGCGGCGCGGCGCAATGGTGCCAACACATCTATCAAGACCGTTATCGGCGATGCGCGGCAACGGGCCGGCGCCGCGCTGCGCATCGGCCGGGATGCGCTGGGATTCGATGGTGGAACGCTCAGGCGGACGAGGCCCTATGTCGCCCTCGCCAGCCTGGCCTATGCCCTGGGCCTGGCGCGGGGCGCGGCCCGCCTGGCGCGGGGGCAAAACCTGTTCGAGCGGGCTGAGGAGGCGGATCGGGCAGGACGCGGGGAGCGCGCGATTGCCTTGTTCGAGGCGGCCGTGGCGCTCGACCCCGAAAGTGTATGGTTTCGGCTGCATTGTGCCGATGCCCATCGCCGGCAGGGTTCGGACGGGGCCGCTGCGCATATCCGGCAGGCCATCGCGCTCTCGGCCTATCGCTCCGCGAACGCCCGGCGATTGGCCGCATGGCTGGCCGAGCGGCAGCTTCATTCCTATGGGGCGGAACTGGCCGAACTGGTCGGCTACACCCTGCCGTTTGAACGCGAGCTGCGGATGGGATCGGAGAGCGCCTCGTCATAGCGGAGGCCGGCTTGGGGGAAGCCGGCGGCGATGAAGCGCTTGAGGAGGAGCCCGTTCTTGCGCGCTTCGCCGCAGAGGTCGAGGTGAAAGCACGGGATTTTCGCGAGGAGGCGGGCATAAAAGGCCATTCCCGTTTCCGGTTCGGCCGGAAATTGATGCAGGTTGGAGGTCATCAGGGCCAGCATCGCCTCGCGGGCCTTGGCCGGGCGCAACAGGGGATGCTCGGCATGGGCGATATGGGGCAGCACGACCGCGCCGATCCGCAACTGGTCGGCAAAGGGGTCGGGATAGAAATCGGATGGGTCGAACATCACCTTGCCGCGCCAGTTCTCGTCCATATGGGCGGTCTGTTCCCTCAGTGCCGGATGCCGGTCGAGACCGGAGCGGTCCTGCTTCACCACCCGGAACAGAGGGTGGGCCATGCAGGCATCGGCCATGGCGAGGGCCACGTAATCGTCGCCGACCGTCTTGAGGCCCACCGAGAGGCCGGCCAGTGTGGTGCCGGATTTCCCCGCTCCCCCCGCGCCGAAGAGGACCACCCCGCGGCCTTCGTGACCCAGGGTCGCCGCATGGACAAGGCGCTGCGATCGCGCGTCCAGCATCCAGTGGAAATGGTGCCGTAACGGCGCCGTGGCGTCCCAGAGCGGCAGGGCGGCGCGGGAGGCGGTCAGTTGCACGCCGATATGTCGTGCCGTGTCGAAAAACTTCCAGGTCTGGGCCTGGAACGGATAGGCGGCGCGCAGCCCGGCCGCGCCGGCCAGGGCCTGGAACTGGTCCGGCGAACAGGTGGCCTGGTCGAGATCGGGCAGGGCGAGGCCGATGAGGTCTGGCCGGGACAGGACGAAGATGTGGGTCGAGGGCGGGCCGGATTGGGCCGTGTGGCAGAGGATATCGCAATAATCGTCCGCCATGGCCGTGTCGTCGAAGACCAGTTCGAGATCGATCCCGGCGACGGAAAGGGCGCGGCGGTCGAAACCGCCGGGCGGGGCGGAGGAAAGACGCTCGATCACCTGCCGCATCCAGACGATCGCGCCCGGCCCATCAATTGTCTCGACGGCATGCATGTTTTGCACTAATTCAAGCCCCTGAATTTTGTCCCCGATCGGCGTCCGCTGATCAACCCATACCCGCTAAATGTCCTCCGCTTCCATGGAAATCCGCAGCGTCGAAGTCCGCCACGCGAGCGCCGCCGTCGAAAGACGGGTGCGGGCCTGGTTCGAGACGGCCTCGCGGATCGGCGCGGTCGATGGCGGGCGCTCGGTGCATCTGCCCCATCCGGAAAAGCGGGGGGTGTCCCTCAAGATCAAGGGCGCCGGGGACCGGGGCGGCCCCATTCGCTTCGGCACGCGCCTCAACAACGGCCCGGTGGCGCCGCGCTTTGATTTCGACGGGCGCATGATGGTCGATATCGCCAGCGGCCACGACAATGCCTTTGTCGGCGGCGCCTCCTTCCAGCAGACGGCCACCGAGTTCCGCATGGCGGCGACGTTTGCGGAACTGGGCATTCCGGTGGTGCCCTGTGTCGGATATGGCCGGGTCGCCACCGACGCACATGTCTCGTGGTTTTCACTGCATGAATGGCCGCGCGGGCATGCGGACATTGCCGCCGACGAGACCGACAGCTATCGCTTGGTCAATCTCAGGCTCAGCGAACTCATGCTCGATCTCGCGGTCAACCACGGCAAGATCGGCTATTTCTGGTTCGCGCGCGGCCCCGTCCAGCAGGATCTGGCGTTCGACCTGCACCCCTTCGTGCAGCTCGATCCGCTGTCCGCCTCACAGCTGTCCTGGGTGATGCACTTGGCCTATGCCTATTACATCCGGTGCCGCGCCTGCGAGGTCTTCCCCGCCAAGGCCGGCGTCAGGAACCTCTCCCCCGATATCGCGGCCTTTCCACTTCGGGGTCTGCTTGCTGACGCAAATCATGCTGACTATACTGACCTGCGAACGCGGATCATCAGGCCATCCAAACGTCTCGGCGGTGAACAATTTTCATCGTCGACACTGGCCGCCATGCTAAAGGCCAGCCGTGTGGGGTCGGCGCTGTTGGAGCGCTGCCCCGAATCCTATACGCGGTGGACATGAGGGGGCTATCGCTCGAGGTGGACCCCATCCACCGGGGGCGCAGGTCATGACCATAGTGAAGCGAGACTCTTCCGAAAGCATCAGCGTGGTCATCCCCGCCTTCAATGCGGGAAAATACCTCAAAGACGCCATCGACAGCATTGGCCGGCAAACCCGCCGGGCTTCGGAGATCATCGTCGTCGATGACGGCTCGGAGGACGATACGGCCGAGGTCGCGCGCTCCGCGCCGGCGGTGCGCTATGTCCGCCAGGACAATGGCGGCGTCGCGTCGGCGCTCAATCACGGCGTGCGCGTCGCCAGTTCCGCCCTCATCGCCTTTCTCAGCGCCGACGACGTCTGGGACGCCGACAAGCTCGAACGCCAGGCCGCCGCGCTCGGCAATGCGCCGGGCCGGCTGGTGTTCGGGCATATGCGGCATTTTCTCTCTCCCGAATTGCCCGAAGCGGTGGCCAGAACCCTTGTCTGCCCGCCCGATCCCATGCCGGCCTATTCGGCTGGCACGCTGCTGACGCGGCGCGATACGTTCGGCGCGGTCGGGCCGTTCGACGAGAGTTTTGCCGTGGGCGAGTTCATCGACTGGTATGGCCGGGCCCGCGATGGGGGCATGGAGGTGGTGATGCTGGATGCTATCGTCTCCCTGCGGCGCGTCCACGATTCCAACTACAGCGCCCGGACCCTGCGCAGCAAGAGCTATGCTCCGGTCCTCAAGGCGACGCTGGACCGCCGCCGTGCCCAAGAGGGCGGCGCATGACCATCATCGCCCTGCTGCAGGCCCGCAATGAGGAGCGCTACCTGCCCGGGTGGCTGGACAATATCGCGCCCGCCGTCGATGCCATCATTGCCATCGATGACGGCTCCGCCGACGCGACTCCCGATCTCCTGGCCGCACATCCCAAGGTGATCGAGCTCATGCGCCGCCCCGTGGGAGAGCCCTGGCGCGAGCGTCATAATCACATCGACCTCATCAAGGCCGGGCGGCGCCATGGGGCGGACTGGTTCCTGTGCATCGACGCCGACGAGCGCGTCGAGCTGCGGTTCCAGCGCCAGCTCCCGCTCCTCGTCGCCGAGGCCGAGCAGCGCGGTGTCGAGGCCTTCGCCCTGCGGCTGCGCGAAATGTGGAATGACGATCGCCATTACCGCGTCGACGGCGTCTGGGGCACCAAGGCGCGCTACCGCCTGTTCCGCAACGATCCGGCCCATACCAAGTTCGATCCGCGCCAGCTGCATCGCTACTGGATGCCGCTGGAGATCGTCATGAGGCTGGGCCAGGTGGGCGCGAACCTGCCATTCGCGATCTACCATCTGCGCATGATCGCGCTCGCCGACCGGCAGGCGCGGGTCGAGCGATACAAGGCGCTGGACCCTACAAGCCAGTTCCAGCGCGAGGGCTATGACTATCTCGTCGACGAGACGGGAATCGAACTCGCCGCCATCGCCCCCGATGCGGATTTTCGAACCCGGCCCTAACCTCCCCCATCCCCGGTGCGATGCCCTCGCGCCTTCTTTCCCGGAGCCCCTATCATGAGCGAGACCTTTCTGAAGATTGCCGTTCCCAACTGCACGGCAGAGGAATTCGATGGCGAACTGGTCGCCATCAATCTCGAAACCGGCATCTATTTCAGCATCAAGGATGGCGGCGCCGTGATCTGGCGCGACCTCGTCGCGGGCCATTCGGTGCAAGCCCTCGCGACCCTGGCCGGCGACAACGCGGCTCTCGCGGAGGGCATTGCGGCCTTCGCCCGGCAATTGCTCGACAATGGCCTGATGCGCCCGGCCAGCGGCGCGCCGACCGCGAGCGCCCCGGCCGGCACCGCCGAAATCGTCGGCGGCATGGCCATTCCCGAGCTGGAATCGTTCGGCGACATGCAAAGCCTGCTGCTGCTCGATCCCGTGCATGAGGTCGATGCCGACGCCGGCTGGCCGCTCAAGGACCAGGGCTGACTCGATTGCCGGAACGGGCTCGGGCAGTCTCAGGGGACCTATTGGACCCGTCCTCCTGCCTCGTCTTGCAGGCCGTGTCCCACCGGGGGGCGCCGGCCGTCGCGGCCTACAAGGCCTGGCGCGCCCTCGGCAGCCTGGACGCGGCCGACCACAAGCATCACCGGGCCATGCCGCTGCTCGCCGAGGTGGCGGCGCGCGAAGGGATCGCCGACCCGGACCTCGCCCGCATGCGCGGTGTGGCGCGTCATTTCTGGGCCGGCAATGCAGCGCGGCTGGACCCGCTGGACAAGGCGTTGGCGGCGCTGGCCACCGCGCAGGTGACGCCGCTGCTTCTTTCGAGCGCAGCCGCGATGGTGCGCGATCCCGGCCTCGCCAAGCGCCGCGTCATCGCCTCGCTGGAGCTGCTTGTGGCGGAGGACCAGTTTCCCGACGCCTGCCGGGCGCTGGCCGCACAAGGCTTCGTTTCGCAAACGGGGCTCATTCTCGGTCCGGGTGAATCCACCATGGCCGCCGGCCCGCACGGGCTGCGGTTTTCCATAGCCGGGCGGCATGGCGATATCGTGCTGAGGACATCGGTCCTCGCCAGCATCACGGATACCGCTTTGGCCGATCGCCTTCGCGCCGCCAGCACCGTGGCGCTGCGGGCCGGCCATAAGGTGCGCCTGCCATCCTGCGCGCATCAAGTGTTCTGCGCCCTGGCGCACAATGCGCTCTGGGACGGGATGGCGTGCTTCACGCGCTTGCTCGAAGGGGAAGCCCTGCTGGCCATGGTGCCGCAGGCGATCGAGTGGACCGAGGTGACGGCGCTCGCCAAGCGCTATGGGGTCGAGGCCTTCGCGCTGGCCTATCTCGACATCCTCGCCCGCAACACGCCGCATGCCGTACCCGCCACTGTCCTTGCCGCCCTCGCTGACGCGGTCACGGCCGCGGGGCAGGACGAGTGGCGCCGCTGCACGGTCCGCCCCCGCGCGCGCGCGCCTTGGGTGGTCCGGCGCCTGTTCGCGCAGGACCTGCGCCATGAGCGCCACGCCCAGCCGATGGCGCCGGCCACCGTGCTGGAAAGGGCGGCGCGCCGCTTGCTGCCCGCTACCTTCGCCTTGCAACTGATCGGCCTTCTGGCGCAACAGCGGGTGCGCGGCCAGGCGATCGACCGCCTCACCATCGCCGAGCACCACCTCCTCGGAGGCGGCGCCGGCCAGATGCTGGTCGTCCTCCTGCCGCTCCGCAGCGCCCGGACGGCTGTGGTGTCGCTGACCCTGCGCGCGCTCGCGCCCGGCGCAGTATTGCACTGCGCGCTGCATGGCGGGGGGAAAACGGTGCGGTGTGACCTCGCCGGAGACGCGGCGCTGCCGGTCGAAATCCCGGCCTATCCTCTCCGCACTGCTCGGAACCTGGGGATGATCCTCGTTCATCTCGGCCCGACCCGGCCAGCCTGACCCATACCCATCGGGCCCGTATCGCGGTGCGCTAACAGCTTGGCCCGCAAGCCGAAAACCCATCCACGCTTTCCTGTCCACCGGTGTCTTCCCGCAATCGGCGGGGCGCACTGGTTTTGCGCTTGACAAAAAGAAGGTGTGCTGAGTAGTTTTTATCAGCATGCTGATTAAAATGTGCTGCAAGCGTGTTTGGGGCTTTGGACGAGGGAGGATGGGTTTGATGGAACGGATCAATCCGAGCCGTGTCGCCCCGGCGACCCGAGGCCTTGAGATGCCGCGGCAGCACTGCATGGCGCATTTGGTTTGAGGACAGGACATGTTACGCAAGATCGCCCTTGAAGAACACTTCATGACCCCCGGCTTCGAGAGCTATTCGGAAGCGTTCACCCGGCTGATGTCCGAGACCGAGTTCAAGGCGCTCTCGGCAAAGCTCTATGATTTCGACGACAAGCGCCTGGCCCTGATGGACGGCGCCGGCATCGACGTGATGATCCTCTCCCAGACCGGGCCCGGGGTTCAGGGGGAGGCCGATCCCGAGCTCGCCATCGCCAGGGCGCGCCAGGCCAATGATTTCCTCGCCGCCCAGATCGCGCGCCATCCGGCGCGCTATGCCGGCTTTGCCGCCCTGCCCATGCACCGGCCCCAGGAGGCGGTGGCCGAGCTCTCGCGCTGCGTCAACGAGCTGGGCTTCAGGGGCGCGCTGGTCAACGGCCACACCCTCGGGCAATATTACGACGATCCGGCCTATGATCCGGTGTGGAAGGCGCTGCAGGATCTCAGGGCGCCGCTCTATCTCCATCCCATCGATGCCCATGGCACCGCGCCGGCCTTTGCCGGGCGGCCGGAGCTGGCCGGCGCCATCTGGGGCTGGGGGGTGGAAACCGGCACCCATGCGCTGCGCCTCCTGTTCGGGGGCGTGTTCGACCGCTTCCCCGAGCTGACGGTGGTGCTGGGCCATATGGGGGAGGGGCTGCCCTTCCAGCGCTGGCGTTTCGATAGCCGCTTTGCGGTCTATTCCAACGGCGTGACGCTGGAGCGCCAGCCCTCGGACTATATCGGCAGCAATATCGTCATCACCACCTCGGGGGTGTGCTCGGATGCGGTGCTGGTCGCCGCGGTGGCCGAGATGGGCGAGGACGCCGTCATGTTCTCGGTCGATTATCCCTATGAATCCATCGAACTGGCCAACGCCTTCATCGAAGGCGCCTCGCTGCCCGATGCGACCAAGAAAAAAATATGCAAAGGCAATGCGGAGCGCCTGTTCCGTCTGTAAACTGGGCCGCTGGCCCTTGTCACCATCCGGCATGGAGGAGAGGCTTTGAACACGAACGAGATCATCATTATCGGCGGGGGCGTCGGCGGGCTGACGCTGGCCCTGATGCTGCACGAAAAGGGCGTTCCGGCACGGGTCTATGAAGCGGCGCCGCGGCTCGATCCCATCGGGGTCGGCATCAGCATCCTGCCCCATGCCAGCAAGCAGCTCTGCGATCTGGGCCTGCGCGACGCGCTGGCCGCCGTCGCCATCCAGGCCCAGGAATCGTGCTTTTACACGCGGTTCGGCCAATTGGCCTATAAGGAGAAGCTGGGGCTTTCGGCCGGCTATGACGTGCCACAGTTCCAGATCCATCGCGGCGACCTGCACGCCGTCCTGCTCGATGCCTTCATCGCGCGGGCCGGCCGCGACAAGGTGGTGACGGGCCATAAATGCGTGCGGGTCGAGGATACGGCCACCAGCGCCATCGTCCATTTCGTCGATCCGGCCGGCAACAGCCTCTCGCCGGTCGAGGGCCGCGCCGCCATCGCCGCGGACGGCATCCATTCGGCGGTGCGGGCGCAATTGTTCCCCGACGAGGGCGGGCCGATCTATTCGGGCGTCAACATGTGGCGCGGAGTCACCCGCTGGAAGCCCTATCTCACCGGCGCCAGCTATGTGCGGGCCGGCTGGCTGAGCCATGGCAAGATGGTCATCTACCCGATCCGCGACAATATCGACGGCGAGGGCACCCAGCTCATCAACTGGGTGGCCGAGATCGAGACGCCGGAATATGCGGTGCAGGACTGGAACCGCCGCGGCAAGCTCGAGGATTTCATCGGCGCCTTCGAGGACTGGCACTTCGATTTCCTCGACGTGCCGGCCATGATCCGGGCCGCCGACAGCATTCTCGAATATCCCATGGTCGACAAGGACCCGCTGCCCTTCTGGAGCCAGGGGCACATGACGCTGCTCGGCGATGCGGCCCATCCCATGTATCCGCGCGGCTCGAACGGGGCCGGCCAGGCCATTCTCGACGCGCGCAAGCTGGCCGACGAGCTCGCCAGCGGCGGCGATGTGGTCGATGCGCTGGCGGCCTATGACGCCGATCGCCGTGTGGCGACCGCCAAGGTGGTGCAGACCAATCGCACCAATCCGCCCGACGTCATCCTCAAGCTGGTGCATGAGCGCAGCGGCGACAAGCCGTTCGAGCGGATCGAGGACGTCATCTCCCCGGCCGAGCTGGCCGCGGTGAGCGACAGCTACAAGACCGTGGCCGGCTATGACCGCCAGAAGGTCGGCAACGCGTAACGGACCCACCCCATGGAACCGGCATCGTTTCTGGTCATCGTCACCGGGCTGGTCCTGGGGGGATTCGTCAAGGGGCTCACCGGCATGGGGACGCCCCTGGTCAGCATCCCGATCCTTGCCAGCGTGCTCGGGGTTCCGAGCACCATCGGGCTGTTGACCGTCTCCTATCTGGTCTCCAACCTGTCCCAGATCTGGAGCCATCGCACCGAGGGGCTGGAAGGGCAGGGCTATCTGCCCGGCTTCCTCGTCTGCGGCATAGCGGGGGTGGGGCTGGGGACGGCGGTGCTGGTCAACCTGCCGGTGCAATGGGCCTCCCTGGTCCTCGGTGTCCTGCTGGTGGTCTATTGCCTCGCCCGGCTGGCCAATCGCGACCGGATGAATCTCGCGCCGGCCACGTCGCGGCGGCTGGCGCCGGTCGCCGGGCTCGCGGCGGGGCTGCTGCATGGAGCAACCGGGATTTCCTCGCCCATCGGCGGGGCTTTCCTCCAGGCCATGAACATGACGCGCAGCCAGTACATGCTGGCGCTGTCGTCCATGCTGCTGCTGTTCTCGCTCGTGCAGGCCGGCAGCCTCCTCGCCTCCGGCCTCATCGACCTGCCGCTGCTCGCCGCCGGGTGCCTGGCGCTGGTCCCGGTGCTGGGCGGCATGTGGGTCGGCAACGCGCTCACCGAGCGGATGTCGCACGGGCTCTTCGACCGGACGGTGACGGTGCTGCTCACCGTGGTGGGGATCAAGCTGCTTTGGGACGGCCTCTCGGTTCTCCTGGCAGGCTGACGGTTTGGATGGCCTTGCCGGGCCTGTGCAAGTAATCTTGATCCCGGCACCCAAGTCTGGAGGCGGGGCCGATTGTCTCGGCCGCATAAACGCAGTATGCCCCGCGTCTGAAACCGGAAAGGATTCCCAGCCATGTCGAACGCACAAGCCGACGTTTTCGAGGCGCCTGATGACGCTTCTTCCGAAAAGGACGCGGCGCGGCCCGAGATCGCGGACAAGTCGCTCATGTCGCTCATCGAGGAAATGCCGCTCTGGCGCCGCCCGGGCTATCTCATCCGCCGCCTCAACCAGCTCCATTATGCGCTGTTCTTCGAGGAGTGCGGCAAGGAGATCACCCCGGTGCAATATGGCTTGCTGACCATCCTCTCGAGCACCTCCGACAGCGACCAGATCAGCATCGCCAACCGGCTGGGCATCGATCGCACCAATGTCGCCGACGTGCTGCGGCGTCTGGTGACCGCCGGGCTGGTGCGCCGCGAGCGCAGCAAGACCGACCGGCGCGCGATGATCGCCATGATCACCCCCGAGGGCGAGAAGCTGCTCGAGCGGATGCACCCGGCCATGGTGCGGGCGCAGGAGCGCATTCTCGAAGGCCTCAGCCCCGACGAGCGGACCGTGTTCATCGACCTGCTCATCCGGCTCCTGGCGGCCAATAACGAGCATGGCCGGGCGGCGCTCAAATTGGAAAAGCCTGAGGACTGATCCGGCGCTCCAGCGGCGGTGGCGCGACGGCACGAGGCGTTTCTGCGCCTCGTTTTTTTATGCCGAAGCGCCGCCGTTTCAAAGGCTTAACCCCGGAATGGGGTGTGCTGAGCAAAAAAAGGGAGGCACACTGATTAAATGCTTGACTCGGCCCGGCACGCGTTGCACAGTTTTCGTCGGAACAGGCTGCACCAAAGCTCGCAAGGTTCGCGCATATCGACGCGGGGCAGCGCTGGAACCGATCAATCAAAGGGTGTGGATATCATGATGGTAAAGAAATACGGCCTTTCCGCCGTCGCGATGGCGGCGGCGCTTTGCCTGTCCTTTCCGGGGCTGGCGCAGGACATCTGGATCGGCCTCAGCGCCGAGCCCTCCACCCTCGACCCGCAGGCGCGGGACGATGGCAGTGAACGCGCCGTAAGCGACAACGTCTATGAGGCGCTGATGGCGCGCAACGCCCAGGGCGAGCTGATCCCGGGCCTGGCCGCCGCCGAGCCGGTGCAGGTCGACGAAACCACCTGGGAGTTCAAACTCCGCGAGGGCATCAGCTTCCACAATGGCGAGCCCTTCAACGCCGATGCGGTGGTCTACAGCGTCAACCGGGTCATTGCCCCCGAGTTCAATTCCGAGCAATTGTCCTATTACGCCTCGATCAACGGCGCCGAGGCGGTGGACGAATACACCGTGCGCATCACCACGTCGGGCGCCGATCCCATCCTGCCCTCGCGCATGTACTGGATGAAGATGGTGCCGCCGGCCTATGGCGAGGACCCCCAGTTCGCCGCCGCCCCGGTCGGAACCGGCCCCTACAAATTCTCCGGCTGGATGCGCGGCTCGGAGATCATTCTCGAGGCCAATGCCGATTACTGGGATGGCGAGCCCGAAATCGACCTCGTGCATTATCGCTTCATCGCCGAGCCGGGCGCGCGCCTTGCCGGCCTGATGTCGGGCGAGCTCGACGTCATCACCAACCTGCTGCCCGAATTCGTCGACGTGGTCCCCAATGCGGTGACCGTCGAGGGGCTGGAGACCTCGGTCATCGTGCTGTCGACCGAAAATCCGGTCACCGGCATTCCCGAGGTGCGCCAGGCGCTCAACATCGCCATCGACCGCAACTCGCTGGCCGAGAACGTGTTCGGCGGCTATGCGCAGCCGGCCCGCGGGCAATTGGTCAATCCGGCCGCCTTCGGCTTCAACGAGGCGCTCGAAGCCTATCCCTACGATCCCGAGGGGGCCCGGGCGCTGATCGAATCCAGCGGCGCCGCCGGCCAGACCATCACGTTGCTCGGCCAGGCCGGCCGCTGGCTGAAGGACCGCGAACAGCTCGAAGCCGTGGCCGCCTATTGGCAGGCGACCGGCCTCAACGTCAATGTCGAGATCGACGAATGGGGCGCCTATCTGACCCGGTTGTTCGATCCCGCCAACCGTCCCGATGCGGTGCTCGCCGTCAATTCCGACGAAGTGCTCGACGCCGACCGTCCGCTTTCCTGGGCCTATCAGATGGGCGAAGGCGCGTCGTCGAACGCCGATGCGGAACTGGCCGAGTGGATCAGCCAGGCGCGCATGGAGACCGATGTCGAGACGCGGGCGCAGCTCTACGGCGAGATCACCCAGCACGTCTATGACGGCAATTACGCCGTCCCGCTGCTCAACATGCAGGACATTTACGGGGTTTCCGGGAGGATGGAATGGCAGCCCCGCGTCGATGCCAAGCTCATCGTGAAGGAAATGTCCGTCAACGAGTAGCGACCGGATAAGGCTGGCGGGAGGAGGATATCATGGGTTCGTATATCGTGCGGAGGCTGTGGCAGGGCATTCTCGTGGTGCTTGCCGTGACGACGATCGTCTTCGTCGTCACCCGCCTCGTCGGCAACCCCGTCGATATCATGCTTCCTCTTTCCGCCACCACCGAACAGCGGGCCGCCTTCGCCCATCAGATCGGGCTCGATCGCCCGATCCTCGAGCAGTTCGGCACCTTCGTCTGGGATGCGATCCATCTCGATTTCGGCGACAGCCTGTGGCAGCGCCGCGCCGCCATGGAGGTGGTGCTCGAACGCCTGCCCAACACGCTGCTGCTGCTCGTCTCGGGCATCGGCACGGCCATCGTCCTGTCGCTGCCGCTGGGAACCATCGCCGCGTTGCGGCCCGGCGGCATCGTCGACCGCCTCATCGTGGGGCTGGGCCTTCTCGGCCTGTCCCTGCCCCAGTTCTGGGTCGGGCTGATGCTGATCATCACCTTTTCCGTGGTCTTCGGCCTCCTGCCCACCTCCGGCATCGGCACCCCGGCCCATATCATCCTGCCCTCCATCGCCATGGCGCTGCCCTCGCTGGCCCGGCTGTCCATGCTGGTGCGCTCGGCCATGCTCGACGAACTCAACAAGCAATATATCCAGACGGCGCGCGCCAAGGGCATGCCGCTGCATCGCATCGTCACCGTGCACGGCTTCCGCAACATCCTCGCCGGTTTCCTCACCATGAGCGGCTGGGAGGTGATCTATGCCCTCGCCGGGTTCAGCGTCGTGGTGGAGACGGTGTTCGCGTGGCCCGGGCTGGGGCAGACGGCCCTGCAGGCCATCCAGCGCAGCGATCTGTTCCTGCTGCAGGCCATCGTCTTCTGCGTCGCCATCCTGATCGTGCTGATCAACCTGGCCCTCGACATCATCTACAAGCTCGTCGATCCCCGTATCGACCTCAATTGAGGACGCGCCATGTCTCTTGATATCGCAGCGCCGGCAGCCCGGAGGCCCTTCGCACGCACGGGGCGCCTGCTGCTCGAAATCTGGCACGATCGCTCGGCCGCCTTCGGTCTCTCGGTGATCGTCGTCATCCTCTTCTGCGCCGTGTTCGCCCCCTGGGTCGCGCCCTATGATCCGGGCGCGCAGGATCTGGGCGCCCGTCTGGTGCCGCCCTTCTGGCTGGAGCGCGGCAGCCTCGCCCATATCCTGGGCACCGATCACCTGGGGCGCGACATCCTTTCGCGCATCATCCACGGGTCGCGCGCCTCGCTGCTGGTCGCCGCCTCGGTGGTGCTGATCGCCGGCACGTTCGGGACCATTATGGGCCTGTGGGCTGGGTTCCGCGGCGGGCGCACCGACTCGGTCATCATGCGCATCGTCGACATCCAGGTGGCATTGCCGGCCCTCCTGCTCATCCTCCTCGTCATCTCGGTGGTGGGGCCTGGCATCGCGACGATGATCGTCGTGCTCTCCATCGCCAACTGGATGGTCTATGCGCGGCTGGTGCGCTCCATCGTCCTTTCGGTGCGCCAGCTCGAATATATCGAGGCGGCGGAAATGATCGGCTGCCGGCCGGGGCGCGTGGTGTTCAGCCACCTCCTGCCCAATCTCATCTCGCCGCTGCTCACCCTCGCCATCCTCGAATTCACCAATATCATCCTCGCCGAAGCGGCGCTGTCCTTCCTGGGGCTGGGCGTGCAGCCGCCGGCGACCAGCTGGGGCCTCGATGTGGCCAATGGCAAGGATTACCTGTTCGTCGCCTGGTGGCTGGTGACCTTTCCGGGCCTGTGCATCTCGATCACGGTGATCGCCATCAACCTGCTCGCCAATTGGGTGCGGGTGACCACCGATCCGCAGGAGCGCGAGAAGCGCTATGCCCGCCATCGCGCCGGACGGCGTCGGCAGGCGGCGCGCCAGCCCGTGGGAGGACAGCAATGAGTGCGGTTGCAGAGGACGACCTCCTGGTCATCGACGATCTACACGTCCAGTTCGACACGCGGGCCGGCGTCATCCACGGGCTGCGGGGCCTCTCGCTCACCGTGGCGCGCGGGGAAACCCTGGGCATTGTGGGCGAGTCCGGTTCGGGCAAGAGCGTCATGGCCCAGTCGGTCATGGGGCTGATCGATACCCCGGGCGAGATCGTGCGCGGCGACATACGCTTCAAGGGGCGCTCCCTGCTCGGCCCCAAAGGCCGGTCCTATGGCCGCAAGATCCGCGGCCGCGAACTGGCGATGATCTTCCAGAATCCCATGACCTCGCTCAACCCGCTCATGACCATCGGCGCGCAGATCGAGGAGGTGATCGTCCACCATCTGGGCAAGTCGGCGCGCGAGGCGCGGCAGCGGGCGCTCGAACTGCTCGACCTGGTGGGGATCACCTCGCCCGTCTCGCGGCTCAGCCAGCTTCCGCACGAGCTTTCGGGCGGCATGAAGCAGCGCATCATCATCGCCATGGCCATCGCCTGCGAGCCCGAACTGCTCATCGCGGACGAACCGACCACGGCGCTCGACGTGACGGTGCAGGCCCAGATCCTCGAATTGATCAACGACATCCAGAAGGCGATGAACCTCTCGATCATCCTCATCACCCACGATCTGGGCGTGGTGGCCCAGAGCTGCCACCGGGTGATGGTCATGTATGCGGGCAAGGAGATGGAGGAGGCGCCGGTGGGCCAGCTGTTCAGCCGCCCGGCCCATTACTACACCGCCGGCCTGCTGCGCTCGACGCCGCGGCTGCGCGACAGCAGCGACCGGCTGTTCTCCATCGACGGGGCGCCGCCGAGCCTGATCGATCCCCCGACCGGATGCCCGTTCTTCGACCGCTGCGAGGCGCGCACCGAGGAGTGCAGGATGGACCCCCCCGCCGTCACGACGGGAAACCAGGCAAAGGCGATGTGCTGGCATGTCTAGAAGCGACGCGATGACTTTTCTGGGGTCGACCATGACCAATGCCTCCCATCAGGGCGGTTTCGCGGGCGCGGCCTCGGGGGCGGAGGCCCGTTCGGGGCTCGAGTCTGAAAGCCCCGCCGCCGCCGATGGCCCCATTCTCAGCGTTAAGGGGCTGGGGGTGCGCTATCCGCTGGGCAAGCGCAGCTTTTGGGGCGAGCGGACCTATTTCGAGGTTCTCGACGACGTCTCCTTCGAGATCGCCCGCGGCGAGACGCTGGGGCTCGTGGGGGAATCGGGCTCGGGCAAGTCGACCATCGGGCGCACCATCCTGCGGCGGATCGAGCGCACCGCCGGCACCATCACCTTCGAGGGCCGGGACATCAGCGATCTGGGCGGGGAGCCGTTGCGCAAGCTGCGCCGGCGCATGCAGCTCATCTTCCAGGACCCTTATTCCAGCCTCAATCCGCGCATGAACGTGATGAGCATCATCGCCGAACCGCTGGTCGTGCATGGCATCGTCGGGAGCTTTGCCGAGGCGCGCCCGCAGGTGCTGGCGCTGCTCGATCGGGTCGGGATGCCGGCTTCGGCGGCCGAGCGCTATCCGCACCAGTTCAGCGGCGGGCAGCGCCAGCGCATCGGCATCGCCCGCGCCCTGGCGCTCAAGCCCAGCTTCATCGTGGCCGACGAGCCGGTCTCGGCGCTCGACGTCTCGGTGCGGGCGCAGGTGGTCAACCTCATGCAGGAATTGCAGGAGGAGCTGGGCATCAGCTTCCTGTTCATCGCCCATGACCTCAGCGTCGTGCGGCACATCTCGCAGCGCGTGGCCATCCTCAATTCCGGCCAGATCGTTGAGATCGGGGCGCGCGACGCGATCTATGAACGCCCGCTCCATCCCTATACGCAGACGCTGCTGTCGGCGGTGCCCGAGCCCGATCCGACCATCAAGCTGGCGCGCCAGGACAGGAAGCGCGCCGGCGGGCCGGTTCCGGATGCGACGGGCACCGGGTGCCGCTTTCTCGGCCGCTGCCCGCTGGCCTCCGATGTCTGCCGCGAGAAAAAGCCGGTGCTGGAACCCAAGGGCGTCGATCACTGGGTGGCGTGCTGGAACGCCTGAATACGTTTTTTCAAATTGCAGGAGGGCTTCGTGCCAACCCCCTATCGCATTGGTCAGATTGTCCCGTCCTCGAATGTTACGATGGAGACGGAGATTCCGGGTTTGTTGCGGGCGCGGGAGGGGATTTTGCCGGAGCGGTTCACGTT
>NZ_QQNH01000049.1 GCF_003345525.1 Pelagibacterium lacus | reverse complement strand
GGCAATCCATTGCGTTCCTCCTTGCGCAAATCACCCCTCCACAAGAATCCAAAAAGAGGCCCGTGTAAACAATCCCCCCTCAAGGGAAGGGAAGGCGCGGACGCTGAGATGGCCCCTCCTACCCCCGCTTGGGCAGGGGGCCGACCATGGCTTCCGGGCGCACCTCGGCGTCGAATTCGGCGCCGGTGAGCAGCCCGAGGGCAATCGCCTCCTCGCGCAGCGTGGTGCCGTTGCGATGCGCGGTCTTGGCGATTTTCGCGGCGTTGTCATAGCCGATCTTGCGGTTGAGCGCGGTGACCAGCATCAGCGAATTGTCCAGATGCTCCTTGATGCGGGCCCGGTTGGGCTCGATCCCCACGGCGCAATTGTCGTTGAACGACTTGGCCGCGTCGGCCAGCAGCCGCACCGACTGGATGAAATTATAGGCGATCACCGGCTTGAACACGTTGAGCTCGAAATTGCCCTGGCTGGCGGCGAACCCGATGGTGGCGTCATTGCCCATCACCTGGGTCACCACCATGGTCATGGCCTCGGACTGGGTCGGGTTGACCTTGCCCGGCATGATCGAGGAGCCCGGCTCGTTTTCTGGAATGGTGATCTCCCCCAGCCCGGAACGTGGACCCGAAGCCAGCCAGCGCACGTCATTGGCCACCTTCATCAGCGCCGCCGCGAGTTGCTTCAGCGCTCCCGAAGCGCCCACAAAGGCGTCATGGCCGGCCAGTACGGCGAATTTATTGGGGGCGGTGACGAACTGGTGCCCCGACAACCGCGCGATCTCCCCGGCGACGGTCACCGCGTAATCGGGATGGGCGTTGAGCCCGGTGCCCACCGCCGTGCCGCCCAGCGCCAGCTCGCGCAATTGCGGCAGGGTCGTCTTGACGGCCGCAAGCGCCTGGTCGATCTGCGCCACCCAGCCGGAAATCTCCTGGCCCAGCGTGATCGGCGTCGCGTCCTGGAGATGGGTGCGGCCGATCTTGACCACTTCCATATGCTCTTTGGCCTTGGCGTCGAGCGTATCGCGCAGCAGCGTGACCTTGGGAAACAGCGCCTCCTCGACGATGGTCACCGCCGCGATGTGCATGGCGGTGGGATAGGTGTCGTTGGACGACTGGCTCATATTGACGTGGTCATTGGGGTGGACGGGCGTCTTCGACCCCATCTCGCCGCCCGCCATCTCGATGGCGCGGTTGGAGATCACCTCGTTGACGTTCATGTTGGACTGGGTGCCCGAGCCGGTCTGCCACACCACCAGCGGGAAATGAGCGTCGAGCTTGCCCGCGATCACCTCGTCGGCGGCGGCGACGATGAGGTCGCGCACCGTCTCGTCCATCAGCCCGAGCTTGGTATTGGTGATGGCGGCGGCCTTTTTGAGGATGCCGAAGGCATGCACGATCTCGAGCGGCATGCGCTCCCCGCCGATATCGAAATTCATCAGCGAACGCGCCGTCTGCGCGCCGTAATACTTATCGCTGGGAACCTCGATGCCACCCATCGTGTCGGTTTCGGTCCGCGTGCTCATCGATTCGCTATCCTCCGGGGTGCGTGCGGGCAAGAAAAAGGCCAGCCCTTTCCTGGACTGGCCGTAATCGGTGACGGGTGGCCCCGTCAATGGCGCTTTGGTCTAAGCGCCCGGCGCCGGGGCGCCGATCCCTCGCTTGAAACGCTTACGCGTTCTTGGGGGTGAGAATCTGACGGCCGCGATACATGCCGGTCTTGAGATCGACGTGATGCGGGCGGCGCAGTTCGCCGCTGTCCTTGTCCTCGACATAAGCTGCCGCCTGGAGTGCGTCCGCCGAGCGGCGGAACCCGCGCTTCATCGGCGTCGTCTTCCTCTTGGGAACTGCCATTTCCTTCTACTCCATTGTCTGCCGCATCATCCACGGGGCAATATCACCCTGCCGCGCCGACGACGCCAAAACGCTACCGTGTTCGGATTGGGGCGCTCTATACAAGATCGCAAAGCCTTTGACTAGTCTTTCGCGCGGGAAATTCGCCACGCCCTACAAGTCCGGGGGGCCGATAAAGAGGCAGGCGGCCTGCCAGGAGAACTGGCGGGCCCGCGCCTCGACGATCGACGCCACCCGCCCCAGCCCGGCGGTGGGATTGCTTGGCCGGCGCACATGCGGATTGGGCAGCGCCACCGTCAACAGCGCCGCCTCGCGCCAGGTGAAGGCCGTGGCGCTCTTGCCGAAGGCGGCCTGCGCCCCCGCCTCGACCCCGAACTCCCCATTGGGGCCCCATTCGGCGATGTTGAGATAGAGCTCCATGATGCGCCGCTTGGGGAGCACGAAATCGATATAGGCGGCAAGGGGAACCTCGAGCGCCTTGCGCACCATCGAGCGCGAATTCCACAGGAACAGGTTGCGCGCCAATTGCATGGTGATGGTCGACGCCCCCCGCGCCTCGCCCCCGGCCAGATAATCCTCGATCTCGGCCCGCAGCGCCGCGATATCGACTCCGTCATGGCGACAGAACTGCCCGTCCTCGGACAGCACCACGCTGGTCTTGAGCCGGTCGGAGATCTCGTCGAGATCGCGCCAGATGCGGGTGACCGGCTGGCCGGTGACATAGCGCGACACCATCAGCGTCGAGACCGGCGGCGCCACCCAATAGACCGGCACCAGCACCAGAGGGATGGCGACGATGACCGCCACGGCCAGCAGTCCGAGGCGCAGCCATGCCCCGATGCCGCGCGCCCTGCCCTTCGCCTTTCCGGCCACCGCTGTCCCTCGCTGCTGTTGGGTGCTTGTAGAATGATGCGCAACCGATTAGCAAATCCTCCATGATCAAAGAAGCGCCTCACGCCGATTTCGATGCCCGCCTCGCCGCCTGCGCCGCGGAGACCGAAGCCTTCCTCGCCGCCCGCATCGCGGCGCTGGGCGCCCCCGAACGCCTCGCCAGCGCCCTCAGCCACGGCGCGCTGGGGGGCGGGAAAAGGCTGCGCCCCTTCCTCGTGCGGCTGAGCGCCGACCTGTTCGGGGTGCCCCGGGCCGAAAGCCTCGCGGCGGGGGCGGCGCTGGAAATGATCCATTGCTATTCGCTGATCCATGATGACCTGCCCGACATGGACAATGACCAGATGCGGCGCGGCAAGCCCACCGTGTGGAAGGCGTTCGACCCGGCGCTGGCCATCCTGGCCGGCGACGCGCTCCTGACCGAGGCTTTTGGCCTCCTCGCCGACCCCGCCACCCACCCGGACCCGGCCATCCGCGCCGACCTCGTCGCCGTGCTGGCCCGGGGGGCCGGGGGCAACGGCATGGTGGGCGGACAGGTGCTCGATATCGCGGCGGAGACCGCCCCGCTCGACGCCGAGGGCATTTTCGCCATGCAGGCGAAAAAGACCGGGGCCCTGATCCGCACCGGGGTGGAGATGGGCGCCATTCTGGGGCGGGCGGAGCCTGCGGCGCGCGACGGGCTGGCGCGCTTCGGCGCCGCGGCCGGCCTCGCCTTCCAGATCGCCGACGACATTCTCGACGTCACCGCCTCCTCGGGCGCGCTGGGCAAGACGGCGGGCAAGGATGTGGCGCAGAACAAATCCACCATCGTGGCCCTCCAGGGACTCGAGGCAGCCCGCGCCGTGCTCGACACCGCCGTGGCGGACGGGATCGAGGCGCTGGCCGGGTTCGGTGCGGAAGCCGACCTGCTGCGCGCCCTGATCCGCCATTTCGCGACGCGGACCCATTGATCTCCCGCGCAAATGCGCTACATTGTAGCTACAAGGAGATTGCCCATGGCCGCCAATGCCGTTGTCCGCGCCCGCATCGATGAAGAGGTCAAAGACCAGGCCAGTGCCGTGCTCGAGGAGATGGGGCTGACCATCTCCGACGTGCTGCGCATGACCCTGATCCGCGTCGCCCGCGACAAGGCCATCCCCTTCGAGATCAAAATCCCCAACGCGGAAACCCGCGCGGCGATGGAGGAGGGCCGCCGGATCATGAAAGAACGTCGCCTCCGCTTCCAATCGGCAGAAGAAATGTTCGATGCGCTCGCAAAAGAAGCCGGCGAAAGCTAAGCGAACCAATCTCCCGAGAATCCCGGAATATGCCAGATCCTTCCTGAAGGACTGGGAGCGCATGAGCCGATCCGGCCGCTACGACATGCTAAAACTCAAGCACGTCATGATGCTGCTGATCGGCAATGACGCCCCCTTGGGGCCTGAATGGCTCGACCATCCCCTCAAGGGGGATTGGGCCGACTATCGGGAGTGCCATATCGGCGGCGATTTTCTGCTCGTCTATCAGGCCGATGACCGAGCCGTATTCTTTGCCCGCACCGGCACGCATTCCGAGCTGTTCAACTGAGCTATTCCGCCGCCGGCCGGACCATCGTTTTGAACTGGTCGGCCCCATCGGCGCCCTTGAGCGCGCTGGAGATTTTCGAGGTCGAGGCCGACCCGCTACGCGTGCTCATCCGCCATTTCGCGGAACGGACGAGTTGACTGCGCCTACGCGGCCAATCGCGACCGGATGAAGGCCAGCGCGGGAATAAAGATCGGATGCCAGCGCGCGTCGGGCGCTGCATCAAGCTGGTGCCAGAAAAATGCGAAATCGTGCCCGCCATCATCAAGGGTGTGAAACACCCAGGCGTTCGGCAGGTCGCGGGCATCAACCAGCACGAAGGTCCAGACCTGGCCGTCATCAATTTCCGCGCTTTCCCCCAGCGTCCGGATGACACGCCCGTCTCTCAGCCCAGCTTCTTCCGCCAGTTCGCGCAACGCGGCCGCCTGTTTCGTCTCGCCGGGCTCGATCGTGCCCTTGACGATCTGAACACCCGCCAGAGGATGCTCGAAGACCAAAATCTCGGTCCCTTCGGTTCCCTCGCGCAGCACGACGGGGCAGGCTTTGGCGACAAGGGCCGTCATTCCGCCGCCGGCCGGCTGCGGCCCGAGCCGAAGCGGTTCTCGATATAGTCGGCGACCATTTTCTTGAACTGGTCGGCCACATCGGCGCCCTTGAGCGTCGCCACCTTCTGGCCTTCGACGAACACCGGCGCGGACGGGGTTTCGCCGGTGCCCGGGAGCGAGATGCCGATATCGGCGTGCTTGGATTCCCCCGGCCCGTTGACGATGCAGCCCATCACCGCCACCGACATGGCCTCGACGCCAGGATATTTCTCCCGCCATTCGGGCATGGAGGAGGAGAGATGGTCCTGGATGTCCTTGGCCAGCGTCTGGAAGGTGGTCGAGGTGGTGCGCCCGCAGCCCGGGCAGGCGGCGACCACCGGCACGAACTGGCGAAAGCCCATGGTCTGGAGCAATTCCTGCGCCACCTTGACCTCGAGCGTGCGGTCGCCGCCCGGCTCGGGGGTGAGGGAAATGCGGATGGTATCGCCGATCCCCTGCTGCAGCAGGATGCCCAGCGCGGCGGAAGAGGCGACGATGCCCTTGGAGCCCATGCCCGCTTCGGTGAGCCCGAGATGGAGCGCGTAATCGCAGCGCCGGGCCAGTTCCTCATAGACCGAGATCAGCTGCTGCACGTCCGAGACCTTGGTCGAGAGGATGATCCGGTCGCGCCCCATGCCCAGCTCCTCGGCGCGCTCGGCCGAAAGGATGGCCGAGCGGATGATCGCCTCGCGCTGCACATGGGCGGCGCTCCACGGCTGAGCGCGGCCGGCATTCTCGTCCATCAGCGCCGTGAGCAGTTCCTGGTCGAGCGACCCCCAATTGACCCCGATGCGCACCGGCTTGCCATGGGTGTTGGCGATCTCGATCATCTGGGAGAATTGCTTGTCGCGCTTGTCGCGGAAGCCCACATTGCCCGGATTGATGCGGTATTTGGCCAGCGCCTCGGCGCAGGCCGGATGGTCGGCCAAGAGCTTGTGGCCGATATAGTGGAAATCGCCCACCAGCGGCACGTCGACTCCGAACACCATCAGCCGGTCGCGGATATGGGGCACGGCGGCGGCGGCCTCGTCGCGGTCCACGGTGATGCGCACGATCTCGGACCCCGACCGGGCCAGCGCCATCACCTGGCGCACCGTGGCGTCGATATCGGCGGTGTCGGTATTGGTCATCGACTGCACGACGATGGGCGCGCCGCCCCCCACCGTGACCCCGCCCACATCGACCCCGACCGTCTGCTTGCGCTGTGCTGGACCTGCCATTGGGACAAACCTTGCCTTCTCTCACGCGCTCCATAGAGCACTTCTCGCCTGGCCGCGCAACGTGACGGCGCTGCGACATAACATGGAGCGCGGCGGTCGCCCCGCCAAGCGGGGACGCGGAAACATCGGTATTTTTGCGTATAGCGGCGCTCTTGAACGGGCCGGGCGGCCATCCCATTTATAGCCCATGATCAAGAACCTCGCTTCCCTCCTGCTGCCCCGCATCCTGCGCTTCCGCAAGGAAGCATTCCTGCTCTGGAAGGCGTTCTGGGCGCCGGGCACCCCGCTTTACCTCAAGCTCGCGACCCTCGGGGCCGTGGCGTATCTGGTCTGGCCGATGGACCTCCTGCCCGACATCATCCCCCTGGCCGGCCTCGTCGACGACGTGATCCTCATACCGCTGATCGTCTCCTGGATCGTCTCGCGCCTGCCCCGCCCGGCCCCCGTGCACGCGGAGGGGCCGGTGATCGACGGGACGGCGCGGCGCCTGTAGGGTCGAAAAACAGGAACCAATTGCCCGTCTGGAGTCTTTTATCGGCCATAATGGTCATCGTGAGGGATTTCCAAAATGGGCCTTTCAACAATCCTGATAATTATCCTGATTTTGCTCCTGATCGGCGCCCTGCCGACCTGGGGATATTCGCGGGCCTGGGGCTATGCCCCGACCGGCATACTGGGCGTCATCCTCGTCGTCATCCTCATCCTGATGCTGATGGGCCGGATCTGAACCGATTTTCCGGGGGAAACCTCCGGAATAATTGATCTCCTCCCCCTTGGACGGGCCGGTTCGCCGGCGCCGTCCATTTTTTTGCCTACCCGATTGTTATGAGGAGGTCTTTTGCGTCGATCTGGTCTCCGGGTCTGACGAGGATTTCGGCGATGGTTCCGC
>NZ_QQNH01000048.1 GCF_003345525.1 Pelagibacterium lacus | reverse complement strand
TGTTGCGCTTCATCTCTGGTCCTTTTCGATGGGCCAGAGTCTATTTCAAACTGGATTAGCTCCAAGGGGCAACGTCAGGATGAATGTCGGAGCTGTAGTTGGCGTGGTCAGCAACGCAGATTGCCGCGTATTGGAATGGTCCAACCGCTGACAAACGAATGTCGCGTAACGGTCTCGGCCGTTGATTCCAACATCATGTCGGCCTGACACCGGAAATGCCGCACACGCATTTGCGCGTGCGGCTGGTTCGCCCGATTAGACCGAAATCGTCAACGGTTCGGGGCCGGCGGGATTGAAGGGATACCAGCCCAGCAACTCACCTTTGATCATGGGACGTCGTTCGACCATGAAGGCGAGCAGGTGTTGCAGGGATGCTCGCATGATCCCCAGCCCCAAACAGGCATGCGGTCCCGCGCCGAAGCTGAGGGGACGCAGGCGTTCACGGTCGGGATCGAACGTTGCTGGAGCCGCAAAGGTCGAGGGATCGTGATTGCCCGCCGCCCACACCATGGACAGCGTCGTTCCCGATGGAAACTCGACATCGCCAGCGCGAACCGCCGATGTCGTTTGGCGCATGGTGAATGGTGTGGGACTGGCAAGCCGCAGACATTCGTCCGCGCACTTGGCGGTCGGCTGCAATCTATCGGCATTGCGGGCAGCGATCCGCAAGCTGGCCATGATGCCCACCGAAGACGTTTCCAAGGCATCGAAGGCCATGCCGGCAATCAGATCGGCCGCGAGGTTGCGATCCAGCTTCTGCCGCAGCACATCGGCAAATGCACTGCCGCGTTCAACCACAGCCAGGCTGAGTTCGCGAACCCGTTGAGCGGCAGCATCCGCCCTGTCCGCCTCGGCGGCATCCGGCGCCGACGACAGGACATAGCCCAAGTGCTCGACCGCTGTTTCCAACTTGGCGGCCTCGTCGTCATTATAGCCGATGACCCGAGCCCAGATATCGCGAACCATTGGACGCACGATGCCGCTCATCACGTCCAGATCGGCGGCGGTGGCGGGGAGTGTGTCGGCTGCGGCTTCCGCAACGATCATGGGAATATCAACGCCGTTGAAGGCGGCAATCGTAGCCGAGCGTTCAGCACGATGCTCTGGCCCCGCCTTGGTGAACAGGGCCCTCGCCAACAGGGTGTAGACATGCGGTGTGTTCGCCATGGCCTGCGGATCGGGTGCCATGCCGTCCACGGCGGGATTGCGGGCGAGTTCAAGTAGTTCGCCATAGCCCAGGATGGCATAACCGCCCCATGGCGCAACCTGGATGCGGTCGTCCCGCTCGAAGTCGTCACGGAAGGCGTTGGCTGCTGTCGCCCAGTTGGCCGGGCGATCGAAGAGATCGAAGGTTTTCATGTGTCGTGTCCATAAGCATAGGGAAACGCCCCGCTGGTGGCAGGGGGCGGATAAAAGCGAGTGGCTTTTTATTCTCAGCGCTTACGGATGGACTGATGCATGATGAATTCCCTTCAGGCGTCGATATAGGAAGATAACGCCGCAACGGCAAGGCATTGGACGTAGATGATGCCGAACTTGCATGCTTCGTCTCCTTGGTACCTTGAGGCGCTTGCTAAAAAACGTCAGCGATTTCCGACTTCTGAGCTTCCCTTGATCATTTCTGCAAAGCTGGAAGCCGCTGGAGAAAGAAAACCCTCGCGTCTAGTTATTATGCCCATTTTTCGCCAGATTTCGGGTTCGGTTATCTTATAAATCCCAGCGTTTCTACAAAGATGGCCTTGAATGGAAGATTGGGGCAGAATGGCGACGCCCAGGCCAGCCTCTGCCATTGCAATCAAGGTTTGAGCCTGCATGAATTGATATTGGTTGTTCAGAATTAAATGGTGGCTTTGTACAACAGAGTCTACCAAATGACGCATGGCAGTTGCTGAAGTAGAGAGCAGAACAGGCATTGCCGCCAATTCGGATAGCGTGATCGATTCTCGATCCGTATGCCACAGGGGCTTGGGTATTATTGCGTTCAGGTGCTCAACTAATATCACTTCAAAATTGAGCGTGACATTATCGACGATGGGGCCGATGGCGAAATCGACCTCTTTGTTTTCCATAGCCTTAAATAAATCCGCAGATGTTAGTTCTCTTACGGTCACTGAGATATCTGGAAATTCGTAAACGAATTTAGTAAGAATGGGTGGAAGAAAAGATGAAGCAAGACTAGATGAGCTAGCTATCGAAACCTGTCCTCGTCGTTTATCTGCTGCCTCTTTAATCAACCTCATACCCATCTGCATCTCGTAGACTGCCCGGTTGGCGCTTTCGCGCAGCAGTTTCCCTTCCGGGGTAAGCTGCACGCTTCTCGTTGTGCGATCAAATAATCGGACGTCCATTTGCTCCTCGAGCTGCCGAATTTGCGAGCTAATAGCAGAATGCGATTTATGCAGCTTAGCGGCTGCAAGGCGAAAACTTCCGGTCTCTGCAACCATCACAAATGTCTGCATTAATTTGAGATTGATATGGGTAACCGGATCCAAGGTTCGCACTCCAATTGGTCTGAAAATATGACCAAATAGGATGAATATGCCGTTTGTCAATCCAAATGACACGTTCTAAATTGTCCGAAGTGAGACGGTCGCAAGCCGTGAGTTGGGCCAAGCAGAGAATGCTAAGGTAAGAGAAGTATAATGAGAATTACGAATATTACTGCTAGTCTTCATAAGAACGACGTTGTGGTGCCGGATGTTCCGGATTCAGTCGAGAGCAGAATCTTTGTCTTTGTAGAGGTGGAGACTGATACTGGAATCAAGGGGCATGGTGTGACCGGGGTGTTCTTGCCTTGGGCAGTTATTTCTTGCATCGAGCAGCATTTGCTGCCGACTTTAAAAGGACTGGATCCACTTTGCACCGAACATATTCATTCAGTAGTCTGGAATAGGCTTAATATTCGTGCATATACCGGCGTCATCTCGCACGCCTTGTCCGCTGTTGATATCGCGCTTTGGGATATACGCGGCAAGCATGAGGGGCAGCCGGTCTATAAGCTGCTGGGGGGCAACCGAAATTGGGCCCCAACTTATGCGACCTTTGGCTATCCGTTCTTTGATGCCGATCAAATTCGCGATTACGGAAAGAAGTTTGTGACCGACGGTCACAGTATGCTGAAGATGGTTGTGGGCGCTAATCCCTCACGGACCTGGCGAGATGACGTGAAACGCGTTCGTGCTGCACGGGAGGCTATCGGGCCTGACATCGGGCTAATGATCGACGCAAATTATTACTATAACCCCCACGATGCATTTCTGCTTGCAAGGGGGGTTAAGGACTGCGACCTGATATGGTTTGAGGAGCCTCTTCATCAGAACGATGCACGCGCACTTGCCGACCTGCGCCGTCAGACAGGTGTGCCAATAGCAGCAGGCCAGAATGAAGGTCATCGGTGGCGGTACCGCGAACTCATTGAGCACCAGGCAGTGGACGTTCTGCAACCCAACGTTCTCTACAATGGTGGGTTCACGGAATCCCTAAAAGTGGCTCATATGGCTCAGGCCTTTAATCTCCCTGTGGCAAATGGTGGTGGTTGGCCGATCTTCAATATGCATTTGTTCGCTGGTGTTATGAACGGTGGGCCAGTGGAATTTCATCACGGCATGTGGGTGACTGGGAAGCGATTCTTTAAGGATACGCCGGATCCCATCAATGGAAGGGTGACAATTCCAGATCGGCCAGGTTTGGGCTTTGAGCCCAATTATGAGCAGCTTAAGGATGCCCGGATCAACTCACCGGATGAGCTGTCTTTCGAAGGGCGAGACTCTCACGGGTACCTCGTTCGCTAACGGTATGCAGAGGGAGGAGAAACCATGCTGCAATCACAATTGAATAACCAAGGACTTTCCAAGCAACCGTTCCGGCGTTTTTCGTATTTAACGTTTCTTGCTGGAGCTATATTTTCCTGCACTACGGCATCTGCCCAAGACTTCCCGGAACAGGATATCACATACATTGTCCAGTCCGGAGTGGGAGGCGGTTCAGACATTCTTGCCCGAACGTTTGCCAATGTGGTCGATGAACTGGACTTGTTGCCAGTCAATATCTTAGTCGAAAACCGGGCCGGGGGTGCTGGAGCAATTGCCTACTCATTCCTGGCCCAGCAAAAAGGTAACGCCCATTATCTCGGGGGCGTTGGGGTCAGCTTCTTCACAACGCCTCTATTGGGCAACTCAGCCGTGGACTACAGAGACTTTACTCCCGTTGCAGCGGTAGCCTATTCGCCGTACATCCTCTCCGTCCGCACTGAATCCGACATTATGTCAGTGGAAGATATACGTGGTCGGCCCGATACCACCGCGGGTACCGGAGCAGTCGTATCGGATCCGACGCTGCTTTCGCGCATGCTGGAGCGAGAGCTGGATACACAGATAAGGGTAGTGCCATTTGACGGCGAGGGCGAAGTTCTGAGCGCTGTTCTCGGCGGGCATCTTGATCTTGTCTTTGGCAACCCGAGCGAGATCATAGAGCAGATTCAGGCCGGCAATCTGCGGCCGCTCGCGGTCACAGCATCTGAGCGTCTTGCGTCACTGCCCGATGTGCCAACATTTACTGAGCTTGGCCATGATATTGAGCATATCCAACTCCGCGGTCTCGTGCTTCCACCTGATGTTTCTTCTGAGCATATTGCCTTTTGGGAGGACATCTTGCGCACCGTGGCGGAAAGCGATCTCTGGAGGTCCGAGTACGTGGACCGGTTCAATGATGAACCGATCTTTCTCGACAGCCAGGCTTTTGGGGAACAGATGGTTGAGACCAACGAGACCTATGAAACCTTAATGCGTGAGCTTGATCTCATCGATTAAGTTATAGCGGTCTTGTTGTCCGATACCGAGACACATGCCTCCTCGCGGTAACCTGCCTGTTTGCACATTACTTTTTTGCACGGGCGGGTTACCGGGAAGTTTCATAGACGGGCCCAGAATCATGATCATTCTACGCTATGTCGATCTGGCAGTGTCCCTGCTGCTCGTTGCTTTCGGCATCTATATTGTTACCCAGGGATTGGCTTTCGGGTATTCGGATCGTTCCGGGGTCGGGGCAGGGTTTTTTCCGATTTGGATTGGCGGCGGCATAGCCGCGCTTTCCGCAGTCAATTTCCTCAAGGTCGTTCGGAACAATCTGCACCTCGGCACCATCGAGATCAGCGAAGTGGTGCGTGTCGTTTTCACGTCCGCTGCGATGCTTGGCTTCATTTATTTATCCCACCACGTGGGAATGATTGCATCGATTCTGGTGCTAATGCTTGCAATTGGCGCCATTTATGGCCCGCGGAGTAAGGTGTTTTATCTCTGGCTTCTGCCGATATGCGGCGTCACCACTTTATTTTTATACCTCATCTTTCGCGTGCTTCTTGGCGCGCTGCTTATTTAGAAGGGGAGGGCGAGAATGTTTGAAGCTTGGGGACTACTCTTTAACGGGATCATTGCAGCCTCGGATCCTACGATTCTGACCGGCGTCTTCTTTGGTGCTATAGTGGGGCTTCTGATCGGCGCTCTGCCTGGTCTAGGTCCTTCCGCGGGTGTTGCTATCTTGCTTCCGATCGCGGTCACCTTTGATGGAACCGCGGCCATTGCTGCATTGGGAGCCGTCTATTATGGCGCCCAATATGGGGGAGCGGTTACAGCGATCCTCTTGGGTATCCCAGGGGACGCATCTGCTGTCATGACCGTGGTAGACGGATATCCGCTTGCGAAACGCGGCAAGGCAGGCCAGGCGCTATCGATCAGTATCGTCGCGTCCTTTATCGGTGGTTTAATTGGCCTGGTTCTCTTAACCATTTTCGCCACAACGATTGCCCGGGCAGCACTTGCCTTTGGGCCGATCGAAATGACCGCGGTAATGATTTTTGCCCTGGCTCTTGTCAGTGTTCTGGGTAGTACCGACTGGATCAAGAGCTTTATCGCACTATTCCTAGGTGTATGGATCGGGATGATTGGACTCGATCCGATTTTAGGCATGCCGCGTTACACTTTTGGCGAGGTCATGCTCTTCGAAGGTATAGATTTCTCCATCCTCGCAGTCGGTATTTTTGGCCTCGCTGAGATGTTTGCATCACCGATCGTATCCTCCGCAGACAAAAGCAAGATGGCTAGGTTTTCATTCCGAGATCTGATGCCCAATTTCAGGGACATAAAGCAATGTCTTAATCCTCTGTTTTCCGGTTCGGTCATCGGGTTCTTCGTCGGCATTCTCCCAGGGATAGGTGCAGCCGCATCCAGTATGATTGCGTACGCCTTTGCCAAACGGACTTCTAAGAATAAGGAAGCGTATGGCACAGGCACTCTCGAAGGCGTTGCCTCGCCGGAGGCCGCAAATAATAGCGCTTCTTACGGCAATATGATCCCCATGTTTGCTCTTGGCATTCCCGGCTCGGGGACGACCGCAGTCCTTATGGGCGGCTTGCTGATGATCGGATTACAGCCAGGGCCTCTGCTGTTTGAGAACCAGCCAGAGTTTGTATGGACTATCTTCGGCAGTTTCTACATCGGTAACCTTGCCTTAGTGGCGATCACTATTCTGATGGTCCCACTGCTTGCCGCATGCGCCAGTTTGCGGCCGGGATACCTATATCCGATTGTGATTGGTGTCGTTATATTTGGTGTTTATTCGATCAGTTACTCAATGTTTGACGTCGCTTTGACTGTACTTTTTGGACTGGTTGGGTACGTACTCACCCGTCTCAACTATCCAGTCGTACCGTTGGTGCTCGGAGTGATTCTTGGTCCACTTCTGGAGCGAGGCATTCGGCGCACACTGGTTTCGTCGGACGGAGATTTATCTGTCTTTCTACATAGCCCCATCGCCGTGGTTGTTCTCGCCCTAACCCTGAGCTTGTTGACGGTTCCGAGGCTGATCAGACATTTCAATCTCACTCGTGCGATAAGCGACAACTAATACGTTCCACATCTCTATTAATGGACAAAACGATGGACCTTGGACTTTCGGAAAAGACGGCTCTGGTGTTTGGTGCCGGCGGCGGGCTGGGCGGTGCGATCGCCCGCTCTCTGGCGGCGGAAGGGGCACGGGTCGCGGTGGCCGATATCAA
>NZ_QQNH01000047.1 GCF_003345525.1 Pelagibacterium lacus | reverse complement strand
ATAGGTGGACGACTTTTAAGCCGCCCGCAGCAGGACAATCCAGCCGCTACCGTGGACTAATTTTGCACCGCCGTTCTCATCCTTTTTGGCATGTGCCGTTCAGCAGGTGCCCCTAGTGGTTTTGCCCCCTCATCAGCAAATCGGCAGGTTCTAGGTGCAGCGCCAGAGCAAGACGTTCCAATTCATCAAGGGTCAAATCGGTTCTGTCACCGCTCTCGATCCTATAGAGTTCGACCAACGGCCAATCGAGCGTCTCGGCCAAGGCGTTCGCGGTCATCCGGCGTTGCTCCCGATAGCGCTGCACCACCGGAGGAATGTCGCGCGCATGATAAGCGGGTCGCTCACCACGTTCGGCTTCGCGCTCGACCAACGCTATGAACTCTTCGGCCACCTTTGCAAAAGAGCTCGGCTTAGCCTTCAATCCGTTCTTGGCCCGGTATTGCGCCTCATACCAAATCTCATGGGCTTTATGGCGTGCTTCGGCTTCATCAGCCGTTTCCAGCGAACGCCTGATCTGCCCCTCACCCTTGATCGAAAACCGCACCCACCAATTGGTGGTGCCTTCACGTCGATAGATCGAATATGGCTGAGAGAAATTTGTGTTCATGGACCCCGCACCCCTTGGATCATGGAGGTAGCCGAGCCGCGCTAAGAATGTGCTACCTCGCGGTCCAGCGCATCCAGAAAGCTCAATGATTTCAATGAGAGGAATTGGCCTGAGCTAGACCTGTGCTAGCTTAGTTTCTGGCTCTATCAAGAGCAAGCTGATTGCTAAACTACTGATTTTATTGGGAAAATTTGGTAGCGGAGGAGGGACTTGAACCCCCGACACGCGGATTATGATTTGACATGTATCCGGCTGTAAGTTCCGCAATTCCGGGACTTTAACAATAGCTGTGCTGCAACTGTGCTAGCTCCATGCCCGCTGCAAAATGCCGATCAAGCGACAAAACTCAGAATTGTCGCGCGCACCCTTCCACATGTTGAGGAATTGACAGACTACCTGAAGATTGCCGTACTCATAGTGCTTGCTGCTATCGATCCTATCCAGGGAGCACAGCATCGCTTTGTCATCTTCTGCTCCGTGAAACTGCAATGGCAGACCGCTGATTGCGCATAGGCCATCCTGTTCATCGATGAGGCTGTTGATATAGGGCTCGAACTCCAAATCAGGAATCAACAGGTCTTTGTTCTTCACCGTGCGGACAGCTTCCTGTCCGTTTGCGTATTCAGTGGTCGACGTTGCCGTTCGGGCCATGATCGCGACCGATTTCTGCCTCGGATTGAAGATGATGCCAGGAGTAGATTTGCTGCTTTCAGCTTTCTGTTGCCACTTCGGTCGCGCGTGCCAAAGGCCGAGATCATCGCCGTTGATTAAAGCGATTGCATAGTCCGCATACTCGTCGCCTAATTTTTGAAGGGTGCTCTCGGTCGACAAGAAGTCCCTCGCTTTAGGATGAAGTGTGCTCCACTCTAGACGATGGCCACTGCGGCTCACATTTGACCACGGCTGACAGGACTTGTGGCAAATAACCACTTCACTCCTCCGGCCAACAGGTTCGACGTGCGTTTCGAAACTGGATGGACCATTGCCGGAAATGGTCCACCAAATCAGGTTTTTATCCTTGTGGATCCAGAGGTCGCCGTTCGTCTCATTGATGATGCTCATCAGGTTGAACCAGCGCGATGCCACCGCCCGCGTCGGCTTGATGCCTCTAGCAGTCGCACCGCGAAGCTGAAAATCAATATAGCCTTCTCTGTCACCAGCTTCCCATAATGGTTGCGCCGCAACCACGTTCATGGTGGCAACCGTCCCGCGCTTAAGGCACTCCGCCCAAGCGTAGTTTTCCCGCCCAAAATTCGCGATAAAAACCTTCAAAGCATCAACCTTACAATACCGCGCCTCGGATAAATGCCTGCCGTCGAAGTCGTCGACATAGGGCAATGTCTGAGCGCCTTTTCTTTTTTCACAGAAGAGGTGCTACCCCTCCGCCCCCTTGCACGATTGCTTATTCTCCCGCAGCGCGGCATGCTGGAGGCTACGCAATAGGGGAAATGGATGGCGGATTCGCTTCTTTTTGACGAGCGCTTTTTGGAAACGCACGCTGGCGCAATTATTACGGACCCCGAAGTTGCCATAGTGGAACTGGTCGCGAATGCGTGGGACGCATGGGCGACCGAAGTGAGAATTCTCTGGTCCGAAAAGGGTGATGAGCGGATCTTCTCCATCTCGGACAATGGCAAGGGAATGACCGAAGGCGAATTCCAACGGCGCTGGAAGACAATCAGTTACAATCGGCTCGTCGACCAAGGCACGACGTCAGAACCACCGAGTGAACTACACTCTTTTGCACCGCGAGCTGCTTATGGACGCAATGGGAAGGGACGACATGCTGCGTTTCGTTTCGGCGATCCGTATCAGGTAAGGACTTGGCGTGACGGATTGGAACTCACGTACTTAGTAAAGCGCGGCAAGAACCAACCTTTTGAGGTGGAAGAAATCGCACGCCGCAACGGTATTCCCGGTCATGGCACTGAGATATCCACCCCACATGGCACCGGCTCCTTTTTGCCTGCGCAAGAAGTCAGGGAAATCCTAGGTACCCGCTTTCTTTCCGATCCCAATTTCTCTGTATGGGTAGATGGTACCAAGGTAACGTTCGGGGATGTTCCCGCAGCAAGGTTGCGCGAAATTCAGTTTGAGGTTCCGGAATGTGGTCAGGTTCACATCACGGTTATTGACGCTCAACGCGTTGATAAAACCACACGCCAACACGGTATTGCATGGTGGGTTCAATCAAGGCTGGTCGGAAAATCTGGCTGGGTTGGTTTTGACCACGAACGAATTTTGGATGGGCGAACAGCTGAGGCAAAACGGTTCAGTTTCATTGTTCGGGCAGACTACTTAGCGAACAGCGGTGCGGTTTTGGCTGACTGGACCGGATTTGACAGCGCCAACGAAGCTTGGACTAGAACGCGAGACGCGGCCCACAAAGAAATTCGAGAGGTGCTTGCTGAGTATACCTCACAACGTCGTGCCGACACAAAGGCGACCGTTAGAACCAAGCTTGAGAGCCAAGTATCCCGGCTGCCGCCGATCAGTCGGGATAAGTGGAATAATTTTGTCGACGATGTAGTCGATAGCTGCCCAAGCATCACCACGGACGAGGTCGAACAGGTTGCCGGTATTCTGGCCAAGTTGGAACACGCGAACTCGAAATACGCACTGCTCAACCAGTTGCACGAGCTAAAGCCCGGCGAATTTGATGAGCTTCATGCGCTCCTGTCTGATTGGTCGGTTCGGACTGCGAAGCTAGCGCTGGACGAAATCCAATCAAGGCTCAAGCTTATTGCAGAGCTTGATACCAAGCTACGCGACCATACACTCGATGAAGTTGGCGACTTACAGCCGCTGTTCGAGCGGAGTCTATGGGTGTTCGGTCCGGAGTTCGAAAGCTTGGAATTTACAAGCAACCGTGGAATGACTGAAGTGATCCGTAAGATTTTCGGGAGGACCGAAACCGGCTCGAGGCTTAGGCCAGACTTTGTCATGCTCGGGGACGGAAGCGTCGGATTTTACAGCCGTGACGCTCACGATTTAGGTCACGAGGTTGGTGGTGTGGCTCGGCTGGTGATTACCGAAATCAAGAAGGTAGGGGTCGAAATCGGGGTTACCGAAAAAGGGCAACCTTGGAAGTACATTGCCGAATTGATCAACAAGGGTCTCCTGACAGAAAGTGCAGAAGTCACCGCCTATGTTCTCGGTTCGAAGTTGGACCCGACCGAGGCCGAAGATGACACGCGCTGGGGTGGCCGCGTGACAATCAGGCCTATGACATATGACGTTTTCATTCGTAGGGCAGAGAAGAGGTTACTGGGTCTCCGCCAGAAACTTCGAGATGCACCATTTCTTTCAGAAGCGGGGTTTGACCCAATAGCCTTCACGGAGCCGGCGATGCCCGTCCAAGGACAACTCCGGTTAGAGCGGGCGCCCTAGTCAACGCGAATTGTGCCGGCGTTGCCTAGCGATTTTAGCTTTAGCGATAATGCCAGCAAAGCTAGCCGCACTTTCAATGGAGCCGTACTTATCAATGCAGTAGTTTAGCAGCTGGCCCAACGTCAAATCGTCAAACCCGGACCTAATTACTTCATCAGTCCAACTGTCAATGTCGTTTCCCCCTTGAGGCCGATGGCCAGACTGTCCTTTTTTGCCAGCGCGAGCAACCGTACCTCTTAGTTCAGAAGCTGGTGCGCCAACGTCAAATGCAAGCTGTGCTTGTGAACCCGAGTCATCGTGAGAGGCTGGAGCGGCACTCCTCCGCCCAGGAAGCATGTTCTCTTCTATTTTCAGCTTTAGCTTCTTTCGCCGCTTCGCAAGAACCGTTTGACCGAAAGGCAGTGAGAACCACTGCCAAACTGCATCTGCAGCAGCATACTCTTCACCTATCGGCTCAAGTTGGCCGAGGCCAAGAAGGGCAAGCCCGGCACCGAACTCGCCTACGGCATCACTTTGAGTTGATGGCGGAGCCCAGCGATTTAAATCAGGATACGGAAATGAAGCTGACCTGATACCATCCCTTATTCGGGCTAGACGCTGCGCCTCATCAACGATGTAGTCTCGGTCTTGGATGAGCCACTTCGGCGAGCGTGGCTCAATTGCGCCGAGAAGTGCGCCCGCCATGGTCCCGATGGTATCCGTATCGCTGGCAAAAGTATTCGCTGATCTGATCAAGGCATCTTCAATATGGCCCTCGTACAAGTGCGCAAGTACGGATGCAGCCAAAGCGGTCTTCAGCCCCGAGCCGCGATATTTGTCACTGAGGCATCCTATAGCCTCAAGTGCGCTAGTATATCGAGCGGGGTCTTTGCTTGCTAGAATTGGCAAGACGGCTTCGATATCTCGATCAGCTTCATCAATTGCGTTGTGAACCGCATCGCCAAGAGATTGTCCGGTTGTCTGCTCCCAAGCAGGCCGCCAAAATGCAGCCAGCTGACGATCTTGTTCTATCCAGCTCGGAATTCGGACCAGAGAAGCTAAGATGGTCTGCCAATCTTCGTATGCAGGCAACTTCCCGCGCGAGATGGTTTCGAATAGCATTGCCGCATGAAGCGCGGCCCCAACAAATCCGTGTGGGTGGCCGTGAGTAATAAGTGCGTCTCTGATAACATCGACGAAAAGGCGATCTGAGTCCGCGGATGGTGTGGCCCAGACATGGGGCTGAATTCTCATAGCAGCACCATTACCGCCGGCTGAAATGTAATTGGCTCCCTTATCGAAGAAGTTGGAGAACCAATTGACACCCCTTTTTGCTAGGTTAGCAGCAGCCGTCTTTGTCCCGTTTCCTGCTCCAAGCAAATAAGCCTGCCATGCAGTTAGCTCAATTCTGGCAAAAACCTCCGCATCGAAATTGCCATCCCCCCTAATTGAACGCGAGACAGCTAGTCGCAGCTGGGTGTCGTCAGAATATGTCCCAGCCGGAAGATGCACCCGTACGCCCATTTTGCCGCCGATGAAGCGACGCCACTCTACCGGCTCGACGATACGATCAAGCCCAGTTCTGGCTTCAACCGTACCGTCCCGCGACAGTTCGGTGATCCAACCAAGGGCGTCACCCGCCGCCGCCCAAAGGGCGGAATTTATTATCGCGGTGTGGTCAGCGTTAGTCAAAATACAAACCTCGAAACATCAGTTTGGAGAGCCCAAAAATTTCTCTGGGTCCAAAGTCACGTCAACCTCATCATAGCCGAACTCCCGTACGAAGCCCCGCACTCGATCACGATCATCTCCTGTGCGCACATAAATCTTGCGAAGGAATTCCATCGGCACTCTCGTTGGGTACAGCACCTCGGCTTGTTCGCAAGTCGTAAGGTTGTCCGCCCGCATCCCAGTCCGATTTACAGTCCAATCCGGTTTTCTCGCAATTCTCGCCGCGAACAGCCCCTTAAGCCCATTTATGCCAGCGACTCGGACACACTGATTATATCCGTTGTTGGTGGTTGCAAAAACGACCCCGGGGTGACTTAGGATCACTGGGTCAAAACTTAGTATGCCCCACCAGACAGATGTGTCCTGGTGCCATCTCTCCGATACCACAAAGAACCGTCGGTTGATCGCAGTGATTGAGAGATTGATATAATCAAGCCAGTCGGCACTTTTATCAAAGAGTGCTGAGTTCTCGGGGCGCTGGTGCGCGTTCGGATGTAGCACATGCTCAAGAAATGCCTCTTTAGGCAAAGCCCTGCGGGACAATACCGCGTGGGTGGCTAAAGAACCGACCAAGCCACGGTTGGTCGTGAAGTGCAGTATCTCTGTTATTCCGCGCTCTGCTACAATATCTGCAATCGTCATACTCGGATCTCGGCAAAAGACCCCATCTTGAAAAACTGCACCAAATCCGACTGCTCGCCGGGCTTATAACCGATCGTCACTGAACGGCGGGCACGGGCAACTGCTACCGCCAGTAGACGCCGCCACACACTCAATTGGTCATCCAAATCAGGATCGTCGTGGTCAGTGTTCTGAGAACCCAAGCCAAGGATAACGACATGGTCGAACTCTAAGCCTTTGGCTGAATGGAAAGTTGATATCGCAATAAATTCGTCGCCCTCGGGCCAATCTGGGTTCCGGGTTATATCGACATAGTCGTACCCCTTTGACCGCAGCTTCTCCTTCAACCACCTGAGATAACCGCCCCCTTTTGGGGCGAGAAACGCTACAGTTTCAGATTTCGGATCAACGACACTCAAGATGTTATCGAATACCCAGCCGACTTGGTCGCGGTAATACCCCTTGAGCACTGTGGGTTGGGTCCCTCTGGTTTTTGCTTTAGTAAGATCAGGCAATGATCCATCGTCCTCAACCTCGATTCCTTCCAGTAGACCTGAGGCGAACTGAGCGATCTCGATGGTATTGCGATGGTTCTCACGCAGGCGGTGATATACTGCCTGCCGCATGTCGAAGCCAGTCTCGGCCCATGTGAAACCACGAGCATATATTCGCTGTACCGTATCAACAACAAACGTTGCAGCGAAGTCGCCAGCTAAATGCTGACGAAGCGCTCGCAACTGGTTCGCTGAGAAGTCCTGGCTTTCGTCGACTATGGCAACATCGTATCCCAGCTTCTGCCGAGACTGCGCCATCGACACCGCAACTCCGTTCCAATCAAGAGCGTCTCGGCGCCTCAGCCACTCAAGGTAGGGGTATGTCACCTGATCCAAAATTTGGCGCCGCAAGCCCTGATCAATGCGCGGTTGTGCGCCCCTTCCGGTCCGCTCAGTCGCGATATACGCCTCGATATTGGATGGCTCGAAACGTCCCAGCAAGTATTCTACTTCTTTTGCGACGTATGATTGTGCCAGCGGGAGCCCCTGAGCTAGGCTCTCCAGTTGAGTTTGAGCTTCTTGCTCATCGACCACGTTTGGATAATCTAGATGAGACATTGCCCATCGCCCAAAGGTGTCCACAGTGATGGTAGAGTTCGGTATTCGGCGCAGTTGATCTTGGGCAAGCTGGTGGACGTAGCCGCTCAGTGTCCGGTTGAAAGTCAAAACAAGAATTCGCACCGGACGCCTTATTTCCTCACGTTCGAACCGCGCTTCCAACATGTAAGCGAGGGAACGCAGCCGTAGTATCGCAGTGGATGTTTTCCCACTTCCGGCGGCCCCTCTGATTACCTCCACCCCCATGCGGTTAGAGCTGATCAGCGGAAGTTGCTCCGCAGTCGGAATGATAGAAGGAAGTGTTTTCATATGCGGTAATATCGACGAATCTCAGCTAAAGTCATGCAAAACGCTCTCACGTCTCGACGAAATTTGAAACAGCATTGTCGCCGATGCATTTTCGCGATCGAGGCGTGCTAGCGTCCCGGGTCCAAATGTCACTTATTGTGCATTTTATTAGGTTCCGGAAATCGCCGAAACGCCCGCGATCCTTGGGGTTTCCAGCGATTTGAAGTCTTTGGTCGCTTGGGCGAGCCAACGGCAACATCATGATTTGCAGCAGACCGCGATAAATCATGAGGTTTCCATGCGCCAAGCCCGAGTGCTCACCGATCCCGAATTCAAACGCCTGCTGGCCGTGGTGGCGCAGCGCAAACATGCCGCGCGGGATCGCATGGCTCTGATGCTGTCGCATCTTGCGGGTTTGCGGGTCGGAGAAATCGCCGGGTTGATCCTGCGGGACGTGTTCGAGGCCAACGGCGATGTTCGGGAACAGCTTCGGGTTCGAGCGAGCATCACCAAGGGCGGGCAGGAGCGTGTCGTGTTCATGGGCGAGCGCCTGCGCAAAGAGATCGAGCGATACCGGGATGCCGTGCCCCACATTGCCCAGCGGGATGCCGATGGACCCTTGCTGCTGACCCAGAAGCACACTGTATTCTCCCCTAACACGCTTTGCCAGTTGATGGGGCAGCTCTATCGGGTCGCTGGCCTCGATGGGGCTTCCTCACACTCGGGCCGTCGCTGGTTCATCACCCATGACGTTGCCCCCAACTTTTATCCAGCGTGACGTAGACTCCTGGAGTTGTTTTGGCCCTGCTGAGCCTGGTGGAAGA
>NZ_QQNH01000046.1 GCF_003345525.1 Pelagibacterium lacus | reverse complement strand
GACACCCCGCTGGCGATCTGCGAGGCGCGGGACCCCAAGGGGCTCTATGCAAAAGCCCGGGCCGGCCAGATCACCAATTTCACCGGCATCGACAGCCCCTTCGAAGCGCCCGAACGCGCCGATATCACCCTGCATGGGGAAACCGAAAAGCCAGAGCAGATGGCCGAAGACGTGTATGGAGTACTCCGAAAGCGCATATACCATGACTAACCCCCTGCAGCAGCTTCGATATCAGAAAATCCAACTAAAAGACTTATTATGAAGCTGAGACAACTTCATAAGATAAACTTCTTGAAGAGAACAGAGCGCTCCCTCTCAGATGCACATGAGGTCTTTCGTGGGGCAAGCGCCGCACTCTTCATAAGAGGACTCGGCGCTACACTTTCGTTTCTTTTCAATTTGGTGATTGCCCAATTATTAGGAGCTGCCGGAACCGGCCTCTTCTTCTTGGCTCTCTCTTTCACTGTTATCGGCTCTCTATTTTCCAGGGTCGGCTTAGACAACATTTTACTGCGCCTCGTGGCGCACGCGTATGCCGCCAACGACGGCAATCGAGCCAAAGCCGTTGTGCGCGCAGGGCTTAGCATAGCAGCGGTGTCGAGCCCATTAATAGCAGCCTCTGGCTTCCTTCTCGCTACACAAATAGCAATTCATGTTTATGATAAACCCGAACTTGCAGTCAGCTTGCGCTGGGCGAGCTTGGCAATTATTGCGACGACCTTCCAGATTTTATTGTCTCAAGTCCTTCGCGGGGCCCGAAGTATAGTCTACTCTAGCCTTGTTGCAGCTGCACTCCATCCTGCATTAGGACTACTACTAATCTGGCCCTCGATATATTTCCTCGGTGATTCTGGCGCCATTGCCGCATACTTCTTCTCTACGGCACTTGCAGCTTTGTCCGGTTGTTATATATGGCGCTTAATGAGAGGCCCTAAGTCGCTGGAGCTAGAGAAGCAATTTCGGTGGCGAGAACTTGTCCCAGGGGCCAAGGCATTATTCCTAATGAGTCTTATTCAGAACTGGATGATTCCATGGGCGCCTGTCTCAGCCCTCGGCATACTCTATTCCAGCCAAGAAACAGGCGTTTTCGCCGCAGCCACCCGCGTTTCTTCGTTGCTTGCGTTCTTTTTAACGTCGGTTAACATAGCAATAGCACCGAAATTTGCGGAACTTCATAAGCTGAAGCAAACCGAGCGGCTAAAACGACTCTCACGTCAATTCTCTTTATTTTCATTCTTCGCCACTCTTCCATTCCTCGTTTTGTTAATATTATATAGCGAGGAAATAATGCATCTATTTGGATCTGAATTTCGTTCCGGCGCAATGACTCTTTCCATACTCTCCATTGGACACATGGTTAACATTGCAACCGGATCGGTAGGATTTATATTAATAATGGGCGGAAGAGAGGACGTTGCACGCAATACATCGGTATTATCTGCTGTTATTCTCTTGATACTCCTTGGCATACTTGTGCCTATTTGGGGGGCGACGGGCGCTGCATTGGCTAGCGTTGCCGCAATTTCTTTCGCTAATATTATAAATTCGTTCTCCGTATGGCGATTTTTTGGTTTTATCGTATATCCAAGTTATAAATAGCATTATCATTTATGGCAATACATGGAAGCTTGGGTGGACAACGTAGTAAACATGATCAACAAATTCAACGACCAGTTTATTGAACTAGGAATACGCGCGCGGGGTATAATATCGTCCAGGCTACACCACGATGTTCGTGCCATTCCATCTACGGATTTTATCGACGCACAGTTTGATGTTTCAAGCCCTTCTCCACCAAGACGTTTCCTTGCAATAATCAGTACACCTCGATCCGGAAGTACTCTGATTTGTGACATCTTGCAACAGATGAAGCTGGGTATTCCGCATGAATATTTTCAGCATGCCCAGTATGCTAAAGTTTGCGCAGCTCGTTGGAATGTACCCATACATTTCATTTCTAGACTTCCCAAAAACTGGCAACAGTATGGGAATGAATTAATAAACCACCGCACGACAGAAAACGGAATATTTTCGCTGAATGCGCATGCAACCCATTTGCATAGTTTTTTGTCGTCAAATTTGTGGAAAAATAATAATTTTGAGTACATTATTATTATAAGACGGGACATAATTTCACAAGCTATATCTTACGCAATAGCAACACAAGAGATGTCCTGGTCATCTCAATATACACCTAGGACAATAGCTAAGTATTCCTTTTTTTATATCTTACGGAAGGCCAGAGAACTTGCGCGGCAATATGAAATGATATTGCGCTTTAGCAATAGTATCACCTACAAAGTGATGGTATATGAAGATTTTGCCGGAGATCCGTCCGATTCCGTTTCAACGACCTTAGGTATCAGTTTTTCCAATGTATCCACGCCCAAATTGCAGAAGCAAGTAAGTTCCTATAAGGAAGACTTTTCTACACGTTTCTGGGAGGATGCGGATCGTTATGATTATGTAGATACAATTAACTCGCTACTGGAAAGGCATGTCCAAATTGAGAGGAGTCTAAAAACGACGGCTCTCAGAAGGGAGCAATAAATGCGATTAGATTTTATTGTTACTGGCGCACCAAAAAGCGGAACCACTTATATTGACGATGCTTTACGTCGATCACAAGGAATTGCCCTACCTAGCGAAAAAGAAACGAACTATTTCTGCAGTGAAAAGATTAACCCTACCTACGGATGGTCCATTAAGTCCGAACAGGAGTACTATAGATGTTTTTTGTCTAGTACGGATTCTAAGAAACCAACCTTAGATCGACTTTATGGAGAGGTTTGCCCTAGCTATTTTTATTTTTCTGATAGGATAATTAATCATTTTAGGGATCGAGACGCTCCCATATTTATTATGCTCCGCGACCCCTTACGCCGCGCAATCAGTCACTATTTTATGGATCGTGATCGGTTCGGCAACACCCTGCCACCGCCTAAGATTGCCTTAACAGATCCATCAGCAACCCCTTATGGCGCATGGGGAACGTCCTTAAATTCATTCATTGATCTTTCCGATTATCAGTCCGCTCTTCTATCCTTTCAACAGGCTTCATTGAATTTCCACATTCTCCGTTTTGAGTCAGGCTTGGAGAAAAACGTCCGAAACATTGCTGGTGTGCTCGATACCCAGGTCCATCTTCCAGATCGTCCTTCGAATGAGCAGAGACGTTTAAGGTCGCCCTTGATCAGTCACTTACTTCGCTCGCGATGGCTGAAGTCTAGCTATGCCATGCTGGGAGAGCGAACCAGGAAGATTGTTAAAGGCGCCCTTTATCAGCCTGTCGATCTTGAGCGCTACAGGAGTGAGGCAAATGAATGTTATGCTGAACTCTCAGGGAGCAAGCTCTGGAAGGAATTAATAACTTCGTATGCACAGATTATTGAGAAATACACGGAATGAATAATATTGTCGTGTTGTTTGCGTCAGATCTTTTTCGCGGTGGAGTAGCATTTTCCGCTAGTAAACTTTCAACGTTATTGACTGAGAAAGGTTTTTCTACGGCGGTCGTTACGTACGAGAATTTGCCAGTCCGCTATTTTGCTAAAACAGCGCTCGGGACTAGCACGCTGAACTGCCCTTATTCTCGCACCTCGCATAAGGGTGCTCTCAAACAGTTCTTTGTACGTTCAATGAGATATCCATATGTTCTGGTCGCTGCTTGGCGTTTTTCCCGCGCGCTTGCAGCTCTGGAGAGAAGCAGCCGGAATTCAGAAAAACTGACGGTCGTGGCATTTACACACGCCCCAATAGTTGCCGCCAGTTTTGTTAAATTATTTAGACCATCTCGCATTCGCCTCATTGTAAGCGAACGCCAGGATCCTAGCAAAGACTTACGTAATAGACTTCTTCGCGGAATTCTATCGTGGGCTTATTCTAATGCCGATCTCATCCACGTCAATTCTCCTGCACTGCCGGAGATTTTAAAAAGAGAATTTGGTGTTACTAATACAAAAACCACGCTGGTTCCCAACGTGATCGAGGCAGCCTCTGCCGACACGCTAGCTAAGACCTCTATGTCGCTACGGCAAGGGATAGAAAAAAGGCAGATTCGTGCGATTGCCATAGGAAGACTCGCTCCTCAAAAGGCTCTCTATTTGGCTCCCTATATTCTGGCTCACTTACAACGAGAAGGTTTTCAGATTTCACTGGATATCGTAGGTGATGGCGATCCACAGATTATACAAGAAATAGCAGAGAATGCCGCAAGCCTGGGCATCAGCGAAAATGTGCGCTTCATCGGCGAACATAAAGATTTTAGGGATAAGCTTGGGAATTATAATCTTGGGCTATTTCTTTCTAATTGGGAAAGTTTTGGAAACGTTTTGGGCGAGTATCTTGCAGCTGGAATCATTACCATTGCTAGCTCTACAGAAGCTGGTTTGATTAACTACTTAACAGATGGCCAACACTGCTTGAAAATACCAATTGTGGGGCGAGAAAATGCGGCTGTATCATCAGAACCTATGCTGGCGGCCCAACGTCTTGCTGATTTGTTCAACAACGAGGAAAAGGCTTTAAAGCTTAGAGCACAAGCCTTGCAGGCGGCGGAGCAGTTTAGCGCTGAGAAACACGCAGCACGTTTTTCGGAAATCTTATTTGCCTCATAGCGCCAAACTACTGACGCGGAAACATGGATGTCGGCTTGATGACTGTTCATTTTATAACGCCAAGGCCGGTATGGCCAGTACGTGGAGGCGACGCACTACGTGCGGAACAAATATTACTATCCATACACAATGCCATTTCGAACGATATAAAATTATACACGTTATCTGGCACGCAAGATTCAAGTCTGGTTCCAACTTTATTACAAGATAGGGTTAAAATTTGTAACTTTGGACGAAGTTCTAATAATTTTCTCTCGTTATTTTATTTTTTATTTTCTGGAAAGCCGCTGCAATATGCATTTTTTTACAATAGGAGAGTAGAATCGGCTCTGAATAAGGCTCTCTATGGCGATGTATTTGTATTACATACTATTCGTGCCCTGCCTGCGCTCCCTCGAAACGTTCCGGCCTCCCAGGTAGCTATAGATCTTTGCGATTCGCTGTCGATGACGTACGATCGCCTTGTTCAAGAGAGGTCCCAACCGTTGGCACGAAGGCTGATTTACCGCGAAGAAAGCCGGCGGCTTAGGATGGCAGAGCGCTCCATCACCGCCCTGGCAGATTACCGTACGATAATATCACCTAAGGATGCCGAGGCAATCGGAGATCCCGGAATACGCGTTGTTGAGAATTGGGTAGACTTTCCCGCCTTCCTTAGCAAGGAGGAGCTCGACAGCCAGGTTTCACGGCCGCTCCTGGGCGTAATGATCGGTAATTTTCGAACCGTGCAGAATCGTGAAGGAGCCCGATTACTTCATAGATGGACTGAGAATCTTCGCCAAAAAGGGCTTATAAGTATACAGTTGTGGGGAAAGAACTCCGAGAAGTTAAGCGAATTGAGTAGTCAAAATTTTGAGATACAGGGAGAGTACGAGAGTTCTCAAGATGTATTTAAGTATGCTGACGTTTCTTTTTGCTTAACGAAGGTTTCCGGTGGATTACAAAATAAAGTTATACAGGCGTCCGCGCACGCGGTCGCTAGTATCGTAGTCCCCAATGTATACGAGAGCTCTCCTTACCTAAATAATCCCTCATGCATTGTTGTATCAACGCAATCAGAGCTTGAATATTTTATTGAGAACACTAACGCTCAAGTCCTGGCAAACCTAGGCGAGAAGGCAGCGATAATTGCAAGAGACGCATTTGGGCGCTCTAGTGTTGAAGCAAAATGGGCCTCTCTTTTCCGCGCCCTAACCGCCAACGGACTTAATTAATGCCTGCGGTAACGGCTTTCATCTGGGCCACGCTGCCCTTTGCATCGCTGTTGCATTTTACTGGCTTCACCTTCGCGTCCTTATCGCTGCTAGCGGCTGCCGCAGTAGGAACTGCACGAATTATCCTGGCATTCGAAGTTAGAAAAGTTAACAAAAAATTATTTTGGGCTTTTCTACCGCTCGTATTGCTGACCGTATTCTCAGCGTTGCCGATTTTTTGGCTGCACCTTGAGTTCAGCAGCTTTATCTCCGGCCTATTATCTCAGACGATAGCGGTACTCGGATTAATCGGATATGTAGAAACTATGATACGTTATGAGCACTTCGCAAAAAAAGGGGCAATTTTAGGTCTTTACTTTTTTACAAGTATCGCAACTTTCGAATTTTTGGCGCTTCTATCTGGGCAAACCTCGCTTAAGCTATGGATTAACACTATATTATCCGGTCAATCTAGCAGCAGGATAATAGTAACTGGCTTTGAACCTAGCATTGCATCGAGGATATCGGCATTTAATATAGGATTATTGCTTTTTCTTCATTCTACAAAACCAAGATATATATATTATTTCCTAGTTTTTTCTAATGTACTCGTATTCTTTATGTCATTCTCGTTGATTGGGTTTTTTATTCCTGTTTCCTTTTTAATTTTGCTGTCTCTATCGAAAATACGCTTTCTATTTTCCTGGAGAGTAGTTTCTGTTATTTTTGTTATTTGCCTATTGGGTCTATTTTTGGTCGTTTTTTCTTGGGACAGTATTGCCGCAACGCACGCTGGGAGACGGGTGATATTGGCTGTTCGTACGCCAATAGAACATTGGGCGTATTTAGATGGGTCTACGGCTCTTCGCCTACTGAATCAGATCGTTGCCGTACGAATTTTCTTAGATGCACCCCTTGGCATTGGAGCAGGTCAGTTTTTTGCTTATTTTAGCGATTATAGCGGTGATCTTTTTGTACCGGTACGTGGGTTAGGTGAGGTCCGAAAGGCATTCGAAAACGAAACGGCAAATCCCCAATCGATATTTATGAGGATGGTTGTTGAGGGAGGGATACTATCGCTATCAATTTTAATTGTTTTGTCTATTTGGGTAGTTAGTAAACTTAGACAATTTAACTTGGGTGAGCTATTTTTTCTTTCTTTTATTATTGTGAGTGCCGGTCAAACTGCTAGTTTTGGTTTTTCTCATATTTGGGCTGGTATAGCAATTATTCTATCTGGAGCGATTCATGATCACCGTATGGCCAAACGAAAATTATAGCCAGAACCCTTGGTTGCTTACATTATTCTCGACTTTGCGCGCCATGGAGTTGGAGGTTAGCGGCTTTAGAGGAATTTCTACGGTTCTATCTCGTCCAAGATTGTTGATCATTAATTGGATAGAAAGCCCGCTAAACAAGGGTAGCTCCCATTACATAATAGCATTATATAGGATATTCTTACTTTATTTATTCAAGGCGTTAAAAATAAAAATAATATGGGTGGTTCATAATATTGGGCCGCATGATAGAAAAATTGGAAATTTTGGGAAATGGTATCTTCGAAATGTTGCCGCCATATCAAATGGAATTATTGCGTTAAATGAAGAAACAACAGACCTCCTATCTGAAGCTATATGCTTTCCGAAGGACGATTTAGATTGTAAATGTCACTTCTTACCCCACGGACCGTATCATGTGTCAATTGGTAATGAAGATGATCATGAGATAATCTATGATTTTGGATTTTTCGGATCAGTTAGGCCATACAAGCGGGTGTTTCCACTTATTGATGAGAAGAGATTGCTTGACGTTGGGAATGTTATTGTTGTTGGAGAGATGGTAGATGGACAACAATCGAAGCTGAAGGACAAACTTTGTTTAGAATACGGAGATAAACTACAGGTAGTAGATAGATTTACAGGTAACGAAGAATTCGTGAACCTGATCCGTAAATGCAGAACCGTAGTTCTTCCGTATACTGGAAACGAACTAAACACTGGAATTGGCAATCTTTGCGCGTCTCTTGGTGTCCCTATAATTGGTGCCGATACGCCATCGTTGCGTCAGCTTATAAGAGATTGGGGCGATAGCATGGTTACAACGTTCGATCGACACATTGAGGCTTCCGTGCCTGCTAGACGATCTTGGAAGGAAACATTTGATATTGCTACAAAACTAGAGTTAACGCGACGTCATGGATGGAAAAATATTATCGACGAGTACTACTATTAAAGAATCAAGTTGCATTCTCGTTCTAGATGTAATGTATACTTACCTGGTTGTTATTACTAGATAGCAGGGACGATTGGGAAAAGATTGATGATTAATCCAGTAATACTGTCTGGTGGCTCAGGAACTCGCCTATGGCCACTTTCGCGCAAATCTTACCCAAAGCAGTTTGTGCCACTGATAGGGGATGAGAGTCTGTTTCAAGCGTCCGCGCGCCGGCTGTCGGGCAATGGTTTCGCTCCACCGTTAGTGCTCACAAACGACGCCTTTCGTTTCGTTGTCATCGAACAACTGGCGCAGTTGAACATGGTTCCTCAAGGCACCCTGATCGAACCTGAAGGCCGCAACACCGCGCCGGCCATCCTATCGGCAGCACTTTGGCTTCAGAAAACCGCCCCCGGCAGCCTTATGCTGATCGCGCCGTCCGATCATGTAGTGCCCGATGCCGCCGCTTTTCATGAGGCTGTGGAGATCGGGCGCATAGCGGCCGAGGCTGGCAAGATCGTCACATTCGGAATCTCTCCAAAACACCCAGAGACCGGCTATGGCTATCTCGAGCTGGCCGAAGCCCCGAGCGAGACAATCAACCCCATCGATCTCGTCCGCTTTGTCGAAAAGCCCGATAGTGCTCGTGCCGAGCAGATGGTTGCGTCCGGCAAGCATCTCTGGAACGCCGGGATCTTTCTCGGCTCCTCGACGACCATTATCGCAGCCTTCCAGAAGCACGCACCAGACCTCATGGATCCCGTCGAGCGCGCCATCAATGATGCCGATGAGGATTTGAGCTTTACAAGACTCGCCACAGCACCTTGGTCCGAGGTCCGCAATGTTTCGATCGACTATGCCGTGATGGAAAAGAGCGACAATCTCGTCGTGGTTCCTTTCAGCGCCGGCTGGTCCGATCTCGGTGGCTGGGACGCGGTTCTGCGGGAAATGGGCCCCGACGACAGAGGCGTTGCGACCTCGGGCAATGCAACCGCACTCGACTGTACCAACACACTTTTGCGCTCCGAGGACGATCGGGTGGAACTCGTTGGTATTGGCCTCGACAACATTATCGCTGTGGCGACCCCCGATGCGGTGCTGGTGGCCGATGCCAGCCGCGCCCAGGACGTCAAGCAGGCCGTTGACGCTCTGAGGGAAAAGGGCGCCAAACAGGCCGAAGCCTTCCCACGCGACAACCGTCCTTGGGGCTGGTACGAGACCCTGGCGCTCTCGAGCCGCTTCCAAGTCAAGCGCATCGTCGTCAAGCCCGGTGGCACGCTGAGCCTACAATCACATCATCACCGCTCAGAGCATTGGATCGTGGTCGAGGGCACCGCCAAGGTGACGATCGGCGATGAGGTCAAGCTCATAACCGAGAACCAGTCGATCTATATTCCGCTGGGATCCAAACATCGGCTCGAAAACCCGGGCAAGCTTCCCATGACCCTGATCGAAGTACAGACCGGTCCCTATCTGGGGGAAGATGACATTATTCGCTACGAGGATGTTTACGCCCGCCAGTAATAGTTTTGTTCACAAGCTTTAACGGCCAAACCTGCGACTGATTATAAATGGAACAGTTGCCTCGCTCTTCTGGGAAGGCTAAAGACGGGAGCTTGTGACGAGGGACAGCACGGCCAGTGCTTCGCATGGAGTTCGCCCAGCGCATGATCGTTTGCGATTTGGCTTCGGCCCGGATCGGCCATGACGGCCCCGCGGCCCTCGACGGAGTTCC
>NZ_QQNH01000045.1 GCF_003345525.1 Pelagibacterium lacus | reverse complement strand
ATAGGTGGACGACTTTTAAGCCGCCCGCAGCAGGACAATCCAGCCGCTACCGTGGACTAATTTTGCACCGCCGTTCTCATATGGGACTTCTTGTTTACCCACTATGCCAATCGCCACGAAAATTCGGACGCTCCTACCGGGAGGCTCGGGGTCATCCAGAACAGTCCCGATCATGCGTTCGTTATAAATCAAGCAAGTTCAACAGCATTACACATTGCTTGAAAGGCGATCGATGCCCACCAAACCTTATGCCGATAGCCGTCTGACCCGTTTCCTCGGGAAGCGGATTCTCGAACTGCGTTCCATCAAGAGCCAGGCCCAGGTGGCAGCCGAGGCAGGGTTTCTCAATCCCAGCATGCTGTCGATGCTCAAGAACGGCAGCGCGCCGCTGCCCATCGACAGAGTTCCGGCCTTGGCGACGGCGCTGGATGTTGATCCGCGCTACCTTCTGCAGCTGGCCCTTGAACAGCGGCTGGATGCAACCGCAATGCGTACCCTCGAGGATATTCTCGGCACGATCGTCACGCGCAACGAGATCGTATGGCTGAATGAACTGCGTGATGCTTCCGGACACACCAATCCCACCCTCACGGCGCGCGCCCGTTCCACCCTGCGGTCGATCTTCGGGAAATAGCAATATGCACAATGGCATAAAAGCACAGGTCAGATGTCGTCCCGGCGATCGCATTAAGAAGGAGTTGTGGCTTATGGCACTTGGCCACGGTGGACAGCCACCTATGCCCACGATCGAGAGAATGGGAGTTATCAAACGACTTGTGGCGGGTTGGGCAAAGGAGGATGAGCATGCGTAAAATACTGGCCAGGCCGGCCCTCTGGCTTCGCATTCTTCAAAGGAAGACGGTGCGCCGCCCGAGGATCGCAATCTTGATAGATGGAGATGGTGTCGCGCCCAAGAATGCAAAGCGCGTGCTGCAAAGCGTATCGAGACGCGGACATATCTCGGTCCAGCGCGTCTATGGAAACTTCTCGGGGACAACGTCTCGCTATTGGTCGAAAATTATCTCTGCCAACGGGATGGTCGCGCATCGCATGCCTACATTGGTGCCGGGAAAGAACGCGTCTGACATCGCACTCGCCATCGATGCCATCGAGCTGTTGCTCACTCACAAGATCGACATCTTCGTGCTCATCGCCAGCGATAGCGATTTTACGCCGCTCGCTCATCGAATTCGAGCAGCCGGTAAGCATGTTATGGGCTTCGGACAAAAAACGACACCACGGCCCTTCCGGCGCGCCTGCACAAAATTCCAGGAGATGCGACCGATCCCTCGAGTGAATCTCCCTGCACTACCGTTGAAGACCAGATTTTCCCGTGCTGAAGCATTGTTGCTGCCCGAACTCCGCAAATTGTGTGTAGATGGACAGCCCGTTTCTCTGAGCATATTTGGCCAACACATCTTCGAAAAGATGCCTGACTTTGAGATTTCCGCTTACGGTCGGCGCACGCTGAATAAGTTGCTGCGCGCACTTCCTTCCGTCGAAGTGCTGGTGGTGGGTGGGCAGCACTATGCACGACCAGCTATCGTCAGCCCAGGATTAGTCGAGGATTTGCAACGGAATGTCTCAAGTTCGGAACAATAAGTTGAAGTCCTAGGAAAACCCCACCACAGCGATAGGGATCGATCGGGGTGCAGCGATGTCAGGTGGTCCTAACCTCCGCTTTGGCAGAGCTCTTTAGTCATCACGTATTGTGCGGTTAGCCGATCTTGAAGAGAAAGCCGTGCAGTTCCTGCTCGAAAGGCACTGGTAGTCCCCAAGGCTTCGAGCGAGCAGGGTTGGACATGATCGTAGTCCACGGAACTGCTCTGAGATCATCAACCCCATCCGCACGATGAAGACGACCGTACGTGCCCCCAACAATGCCACATTCATTCACGAGCCTGTGATTGCCCCAGTCGCGGCGGACCTCCCTGCTTGGGGTGAGGGTCGGCCTGCCAGCAGCCCCCCATTGTATCGGCAGGTCGGCCCTTTCGGCCAAGGATTGATGCCCGCTGAGCGTCCAAGCTTATGATATCGACATCCTGGAGCTACCAATGAAGCCTTTGATTGTGTCCGCTGCTGCCCTGTTCGCATCCGCAACGTTGGGATGGGGAGTGAGTGCAGCTGATCTCGCCGCGCAACTGGACGCCGTGGCGTCGGCGGTCAACGCTGAGGATTTGGAGGCAATCGGCTGTCCAGACGACCCCGCTGAGATCATCGCTGATCTCGATGGCCAATGGTTCATGCTGGGCAATGCCGTGCGGAACTGGGGCACGGAGGGTGTAGGGTTTGGACCGGAGGATCTGGAACGGAGCCAGACAAGAAACTGCTCGGATGGCGCCGATTCTACATTCTATCGGGTGATCGGGGACACCGAGTTTACGGTTCGCGAGGTGCTTCCCAGCTATGACACCGAACTGACCCAGACGCTCATACACATCGAGGGGCGACGGTTCTCCGTGTCTGTCGATATCGATGAGTTGATGCGCTCTTACGGCCAGGAGGATGCCAGCGAGACCGTCAGGGCGGAAATGGAGGAGATGGTGGCGCTTCTCGAAGAGCAGGGGATAGAGTTCTGGCGGCCCTCGGCTGATATCCTCATCGCCGCCGGGCCATTCGGCATTGACGTAAGTGGCCGCTGTCCAGCGTCCTGATTTGGCAAAAACTCACTCTGCAAACTTGCGGCACTGGACCAATGGCGCCCGGCCCTGCATCGTCCTAGCTGTGATATTCAATGCCAGAGGCTTCAATGATGCACTCCAAACTAATCGCTTTGGCCGCTATGGTCCTCCTTTTGCCTACCCCCGCCCTCGCCCAATCCGACTTGCTGGGCGTGCCCGGGCCGATCTCATTTCAGGGGCAGGATTATGTCCTGGCCTGGACATCCCAGCCTTCGGACGCCTATTTCAAGCAGGAATATGTGCCAGCCGGCCAGACAGTCCAAGCCTATACGGACATGGTGCTCGTCGAAGCGGTGGCCGGCGCCATCACGCCGGCGCAGGCCGCAGCATTGCAGGTCCAGTCGCTCGCCGCGCGTAAGGAGACCGATCCGGTGGCCAACCACGAGATCATCCACAACGATGCGACCGGTGAAGTGCTGCTCGACTTCGTTGTTAGCGACCTCAGTGCCGATCCGATCCTGATCGAATGGAACGCCTATCGCTATATGCCGCTGGCTGAAGGCGAAGGCGTCGCCCTGTTCGCCGTCAGCCGCAGGGCCTATGGCGACGAAGGCGCGCGAGAATTCCTGGGTAGCCTGGGGGCAGTGCGCGGCGAGGCGATCAATGCCCTTGCTGTTTTCGATATCCCCACGATCAGTATCCGCTGACGGAGATATTGGGTGACTGCCAGGAAAGCCACTAAGGATCCTGTTCCCCGCAACGGCGCTCTGTGTTTTCCTCTTGTCGGAATCTGGCGCTGGCTTCCGGGGTTCCCGATAGCGGTCATGGTCGTCGTAACGGTCTGTGTTTCCTGGCTGGCTAGCGGTTCGGATGCCTGGTGGCTGGCCCCTGTTGTTGTCACGCCAGCCTTCATTCTGGCAATCATTATGGCTCACGACATGTTGGGCCTGCGTCTTTGGATCGACGGGCAAGGCGTGACCTATCGTGGCTTGGGCTACTGTGTCGACGCTCCCTGGGATCGGATTGCTGTCGGTCGAGACCCTCAAGGTAAATCGCTGACTTTGATCGATCCTTCGGCATCGACCGCAGGATGGTTCGGCGTTCTTTTTTCCGTGGCCCATAGCCTTGCCCCAGGCCGGGGGCGGGCGGCCCGATATCTTATGCGATCCGTTCCGCTCTACTGTTTTGATCAGATTGCCGTTGCCGCGGCGATACGCCGATACGCGCCCGATGACCTGGTCCATTGAGCGCCGATAGTACGCGACAAGCATCCTCCGGCGCCGGGCACGAGGAACTGGCTTTTGTAGACATAAAATGGCGCCCCGCCCAAGGATGCACGATTGTTGCGCGTTCTTATGCTTCAATGCGGCAAGCGATTGGAGAGTGACCGGCATGAAGTATCTCGCGGCCCTCATGATCGCCGCCACCGGCCAGCGCGGCGCCATCAGGCAACGCCGCCGATGTGCTTGAAGATGTTGGTGACGGCTGGAAAACACAAGGCTGGACCATCACGCGCTACCGCCCCCTCGACAATGGCAGCCTGAACATCGCGGCAATTGATCCTGCGACAGGCGATGGCTTTGCTCTCGATTCGAGCTTTGAAACCGAAGCGGATATTTACGTCGTTGGATTTTTCAACACGCCTTGCCACAAGCACTCGCCGGGGCCAGCCCCGTTTGGCCGCATGGAATGGGATGCCGATTAGCTATGGCTTGTCCTTTCATGCTGCCTGATCCTCTGACCGGGGGTTGAGAAACAGCACGCGATCGGTGGCGTCCAGGGTCGATTGCCTGTGGGCGATGACCAGCCTTGTCATCGGCAGGGACCTGACTGCCTGGTTGATGCGGCATTCATTATCAGGATCGAGATGGCTCGTTGCCTCATCCAGCAGCAATAGACCGGGGCGGCGAGCGATGGCGCGAGCAAGGACGATGCGCTGGCGTTGCCCGCCCGAAAGCGTGCTGCCCATGTCGCCGACCAGCGTTTCATATCCCATTGGCATGGCCATAATCTCGTCATGGACGGCGGCCATCTGTGCGCATTGGACGATCCAGTCGGGATTGATGGCCGGATCGAAGCCGGCGATATTCTCATGGATCGAGCCAGCAAACAGCCGGTCGTCCTGTAACACGCAACCGATCCTGTGGCGGTAGTTGACCAGCCCCATGGCGTCGGGAGATTTCCCGTCGATCAGGACCTGGCCGGCGGTGGGGGTGGCCAAGCCGGAGATCAGCTTGAGCAGCGTGGATTTTCCGGTGCCCGAGGGGCCGGCAATGCCCACGCATTCCCCGGCCTCGATGCGGAACGAAAGGTTATCCAAGACCAGCGGCTCGTTGTCCGCATAGCGGAACCCCAATTGGCGGATGTCGAGCGCGGCGGGCTTGTAGGCAGGCGCGGTAGCGGCGGGACGGGCCGTGACACGGTCGTCGGCCTCCTCTGGCTCTGAAAGCGCGATATCGGCGATGCGCTCGCCATGCAACGACAGCATCCGGAATTCGAGCAGCACGTCGATGAAGCCGTTGATGCGGCTGGCAAACTGGTCCTTATAGGCGAGGAACGCAACGAACATTCCCACTGAAAGGTCACCCAGCAATACCGCGCCGATGCCGAAATAGATGATCAGCAAGCGATCGATGCTAAACAACGCGGTGCTCGCCGCCTGGAACCAGGCGTCAAATTTCTGCACCCGCAATTCGGCATTCACACGTTCGACGAGGTTGTTGATCCACCCCTCGCGCCGCCGCGTTTCGAGATTGAGCACCTTGAGGCTGCTGATGCCGCGCACCGATTCCATGAAGTGCGAATTTTCCTGCGCTGTCTGGCTGATGGCCTCTTCCGAGAGGGCGCGATAGGGCTGGTAGGTCGCCATGCGCATAAGCGCGTAGAGGGCGACACTGGCCAACGCTACCCAGATCAGCCAGCCGCCATAGAGCCACATCATGGCAATGAGCGCGACGGACATGATCCCATCGAGAAATGCGCGCACCGCGTCATTGGTGAGTGTCCGCTGCACGGCGTCGAGCGAGCCGAAGCGTGAGACGACATCGCCCACATGCCGGCGCTCGAAATAGCGTAATGGCAGGCGCATCAGGTGGTCGAACAGCCCGACCTTCCATTGCAGGGCAAGGCTTGTTCCGATGGTCATGGTCATCCAGGTCCGCGCAAACCCCGCCGCCACCTGCAGCGTCACCAGCAGAGCTAGCGCCAATGCAATGATCGTCAAAAGATCATGATCGGCGGCGACCACCACCTCGTCGAGGATGAGTTGGAAGCCGATGGGTGCGGCGATCACGGCCAGTTCGAGCAGCAGGGAAATGGCGAGAATCTGCATCGCCGCCTTGCCGATGCCGGTCGTGCGTCGCACCAGGTCGCCAATGCGAATGGCGACCTTCTCATTGCGCTTTTCAAACTGGTCGGTGGGCCAGGCCTCCAGCGCAACGCCGGTGAATTTCGCCGAGACCTCGGAAAGCGGCACCTCGCGGCGCCCGAAACCGGGATCGTGGATGGTCGCCGAACGCGCGCCGACCGAGGTGAGCACCACGAAATGATTGTGCTCCCAATGGAGCACGCAGGGCAGGCGCAGCTTGGCCAGATCGTCGAGCTCAAGCCGCAGCGCACGGGTGGCGAGCTTCAGATCGGCGCCAATGCCGATCAGGTCGCGCATGGTGACGCCCTTCATCGAGGCAGAAAAGCGCCGGCGCATGGCGGGCATGTCGAGCCGGTGGCCATGGCGCGCCGCGATCATGGCCATGCAGGCCAGCCCGCATTCGGCGGCTTCGGTTTGCAGTACCACGGGCGTGGTGCGCGCGAAACGAGCGGAGATGCGCCGGGTGAGTTCGAGCGACATGGTGGGTTTCCTCACAGTTCGGCGGCCGTGGCGACGCCGCCGCGCAGGCCGTAGAGGGGTTCGAGAATCCATTGGTAGAGCGGGCGGGTATCGACCAGCAGATGCGCGCTGACTTCCATGCCGGCCTGCAGCGGCTCCTGGTGCCCATAGGCGTTGACGAAGGCCAGTTCAGGCTGGGCAACAACGCGGTAGAAGCCGGCATCCCCCATCCCCATGCCGCCGATCTGCGCGACCTCCTCGGGGCGCAGGGTGGCGCGAGAAATCTCGGCGATCTCGGCCCGGTACTGCCCGAATTTCTGGTAGGGGAACGCCTGGTAGCGCAGCAGCACATCGCCGCCCTCGCGCAAAAACCCGATGGCGCTGGACGGCACGATCAATTGCGCCACCAGCGGCTGTTCGGTGGGCACGATGGTCAGGAGCGGGCTGCCGGCGGTGACCGTCTGTCCGGCTAGGGTCGAGATGGCGGTGACGACACCCTCGCGCGGAGCGGTAATGGTGATCTGCCGCCGCGCTTCGCCCTCGGAAATCTGCTGTTCGACATCGAGAACCTGCTGGTGCAATTGCCCGATCCGGTCGGCGCTGGCGAGATCGAAATTCGCCAATTGCGTGCGCAACTGGCTGAGTTCGCCCGCCAGTTCCGCCTTTTCGCGCTCCAGCAGGGGGAGGCGGGTCCGTTCGGCATGATAGGCCTGCAAACGCCCCTCCACCTCGCCGGACACTGAAATGCCCTTGTCGAGCAGGTCGAGCTGGCGGTCGGCGAAGGCGCGCAATTGCTCGGTGAAGTCCACCGATAGCGCGATCTGCTCCTCGATCTGCGGCAATTGGTATTCCAGCGTTTCGATCTGTTGCTCGAGGCGCTGCTTTTCGGCTGCGTCCAGCGCGCTCTGGCGCTCGAGGGCGGCCTGGAGCTCGTCACGCTTGGCATTGAGGATGTCGCTGATCGCATCCTGGGTATTGCCCAGGGCGGTGGTGATATCCACCCCGATCCGATAGAGCACATCGCCTCTCCGCACCTCGTCGCCATCGGCGACGGCGATGTCGATCACCCAGCCGCCCTGTGGCGCGGTCATGCGCGTTATACCCGCGACGGGCATGACGATCCCTGCCACCTCGACGCGCCGCGTATAGCTGCCCAGCGAGACGAACAGGATCGCCGCGATGACGAACAGGATGGAAAACCACGCAAACACCCGGGTCGACAGGCTGGACAGGACAATGGGTCGGCCCAGCCAGGCATGGCGTTTGGCTTCCAGCGATTCGGGACGGAAAAGCGACATTGATGATGTCTCCCACAATTGGGATGGCGCGGCCGGCGCGCCATCCCGGATCAAGGGGTTAGCGGGTCATCAGGCTGGTTGCGGCGCCCACCGCTACGGCCTTGGCGCCGAACATGCCGGTCACCGCACCGCCATAGCCACCCAGCGCGATGGCGCCGAAAAAGCCGCCGACACCGCCCAGAAGCGCAGCTCCGGCGATCTGGCCGGCGTTACCGCCCGATACGGCTGCACCGACGCCGCCGATCACGGCCCCCAGCACCGCTCCGCCGGGGCCGACGCCGCCGGAAACGTCTTCGATTTCATTGGTCTTGAGTTCACGCATCGATATTCTCCTTGGTTTGAATGGTTGTGCGCGCCGATCAGATCAGCGGTAGGGCAGGGCAGATCGGCAGCGGCATGGGGCCGATAGGCAAGATCGGCACGGGCCTTTGGGGCGGAATCACCGGGCGGACCGGGCGCTGCGGAGGGATGGGCAGGGGCTTGATGCGGCACGTGCCACCCGCGACCTGCGCGAGGTTTTCCATGGGAAGGGTTTTCATGGTTGTGTCTCCAAAAAAGGTTGGGAGTAGATCAGTTGAGGACCCAATCGATGGCGTCGAGGATTTGGGTGTCGTAGCGATTGTAGATCGCCGACCCGACCCGCCAGCCGAAGCGCGCGGCGCTTGCCACGGCGCGGGGATTGCCCCCCGCGACCAGTTCGACCTGGGACAAGTCGAGTTCGATCAGGCCGTCATTGCTCCTGTAGTTTTGGTCCAACATCGCTTTCTCCTTTGGTTGATGTGGTGAGGCAGGTGCCCCGTTCTGCCAATGCGCCGAATCCGGGCACTGGAAGGCCTCCCGGTGCGGCGGGTCCCGCGCCGGTACGTCTGATATTTTTCTTTGGGGGTAGCGCTCGTTGCGAGCCTGCGACGCTCTTAGCGCGCGATTGTCGTCCGGTTCATCGTCGTCCCTCCGCCTATGGGTCTGTTGTGCTCATAGGACGTCGCGCCGACCGGCAACATTGGTGCGCGATGACAATTTTTTATGCAGCAGAATGCTTGGGGTCGGGCCAAGATGTGCAAGGGTCCGACCGTCCAATCAGCACTATACAGGAACGGGAGTTTGCAAATGCGCAGAGCGATGATCGGAAGCGTGCTGATCGCTGCGGCGGGGTTGGTCGGAGCTGCGGTCCTTTATGGGAGCGTCTTTCATGAAGTACCCTTGGCGAAGGGCGCATTGTTCGAAGCGCTGGTCGAAGCCTCAGAGGGCGGGGAGGACAATCTGACCGAGGTCTTCGCGCCTTTCGTTGCCGCAGATGATCCACTGGAAGATCGTGTTCCACCTCTGCTGGCCAACGGCTTTCGCTGCGATATGCGCCCGGCCAGCGTCGAGGACAGCACCATGCTCGTATGTCGCCGTCCGCTTGAGGGCACCCGCTATTGCCAGGGGTTCTTCTATTTCGCCTACCAGACGGCCTCGGGCGAAATCATCGAAACGCTGGGCAGCACCTATGATGCGCGGCGCCGGGCTAATGCCTGGGGCCAATGCGACAATAATCGCGAGGCCTTCTTTGAACTATCGGGCGGCGCCTGATATCGCGTTTAATAGGACATGGCGATGGCAGATGCAGTTCGCCGGATCGGCGTTTTGGAGCTGACGTACTACAGGTGGCGCAAGCAGTATGGCGGCATGAGCCGGGACCAGTTGCGCCAGTTGAAGGAGCTCCAGAAGGAGCACGAGCGGCCGCGCAAGGCGGTGTCGGATCTGACGTCGGACAAGCTGAACCTGTCGGAGGCTGCAGGGGAAACTTCTGAGCCCCTCTCGTGACAGTGGGTTGGCAGGGAGGGCAAGCAGGCAGTCTACGCCGGCGGACCTTGATTTGCTTGCCGATAGAGCCAAACTGGGGTTGACAAGGTTTACATTCAGGTTGACACGGCGCCCAAATGTAACCCCTAGGGGCTGGAAATCGCCTAAAATACCTATTTGAACGTTGAAAGTGTCAACCCGCTAAGTTGACAGAAAGCCCAGTTTTGCTGGGGTAGGGTTGTCAAAGGTTTACATTTGGTTGACAGAAATGGACCAAAAACGTTTTTCCGCTAGGCCGACTCGATCGCGATATGAGCATCGTAGAAGAAAGGTTGCTTTTGCGCGGTAGAATTCCTGAAATAGCCAACCTTCGATTACTCGCCATACAAGGGTCAGGACCGCTGCCAAATCTGCAGCCCGCTGGCTGAAAAGCTATCTTGTTTCCTCCATGACGGGCCAGCGCATGTCGTAGCTAAATCTACGGACGTCCGGTAGGATAGCACATTGGTCACGGACTAACTTTCAATGCTCAGGGGGGATTATTGGGATTGTAGGAGGTTGCCCGAGGTTGCCCGAGGTGTGTTCGCGCATTGAATTCCGATAGTTTTGAGCACTGACCTCCTCTGCCCCGAGATCGGCATATGGCACTGGCGCCGACTTCCCGAAAGCCAGTGGCAGGTGACGCCCACCACGGCGCGCTTGCTTCGGCACTGGCGAACGCACGAATTTGCCAATCAGAAGCCCTTTTTCTGCCAGGTCGAGGCGGTGGAGACTGTCATCTGGATGACAGAAGTTGCTCCGCGCTCGTCATCGCAGGGACGCCTGAGAACGGCGGTGCAAAATTAGTCCACGGTAGCGGCTGGATTGTCCTGCTGCGGGCGGCTTAAAAGTCGTCCACCTAT
>NZ_QQNH01000044.1 GCF_003345525.1 Pelagibacterium lacus | reverse complement strand
ATAGGTGGACGACTTTTAAGCCGCCCGCAGCAGGACAATCCAGCCGCTACCGTGGACTAATTTTGCACCGCCGTTCTCAAGCTGTAGGTCGAGATTGCGGGCCAAGTGGTCGTCGCCAAGCCGATTGCCGAATGACGTGTTTGGGGCCGTTTGCTGTCGGTCCGGTATTGGCAAGGAAACGAAGTAAGCCGACGTTCGGCATCCGACCCCATTTTTGTCATCCAGCCAAATTGTGCTAAACGCCAAATGCCGTCATTGCCACGACACAGGTTCACACTGCTCATTGAGATCAAACCGATGTGTTCAATAGGATGAGTTCGAGGAGCAAATGATCGGGCGGGACTGGATTCTTGGGAGTTTTCAGGTCTTGGCACTGGCAGCACTTTGCGCCGTCAGTGCAGAGCTGTTGGCCGCATACTCTGATAGCACTGGCGATATTGGCGCAGTCCTGTTCAACCTGATTTTTTTCATGGCGCTTTACGGCGCTCCCGCCTTGCTGATGCGCGAGCTTGCCCGGCGCTTGCGATGGGGCTGGCCTTCTCTGTTGTTTCTCTGCGCCGCTCTAGGCATTCTGCAGGCCTGTATCATCGATCAGGCCATGTTTGCCGAGCAGTATCGCGGATATGCGGGCTGGGAAGAAAACCGATCAGCGACCTATATCCCCGCTTTCGGTATCAGCGCCTATAATGCCTATAATTTCATCCTCGGCCATATCATCTTCAGCTTCGCTGGCCCAATCGCGATAGCGGAAGCATGGCGGCCAAGGCGTGCTTCCGCTCCGTGGTTGGGGCCCTTTGGAATGATTGTTGCAGCTGTCTGCTACCTGGGAGCGGCTGCGTTGATCATGTTTGACCCATCCTCGCAAAGTGCTTCACAAACCCAGCTTGTCGTATCATGGATCCTCGTCGCTGCATGCTTTGTGGCGGCAGCGCTGATTGGTCGCCGTAGTACGACCCCGCAGATAACGCCAACCCGGCATTCGCGCCCTCTAGCCGTTCTTGCGGTGACGTTTGCCGTGGCGGTACTTGGCAACTTTGCGGGAGAGAACTGGATCGGCGTGGCAGTGGGCCTGAGTGCTACGCTCCTGATCCTTGCCATGATCATCGGGATGAGAATGCGATTTAGTTGGACGTTACAGCACTCAGCAGCTGTGGCACTCGGTTACCTGCTCAGCCGTGGCGTGCTGGCCTTCTTTTATTTCCCGCTTCTCGGTGATGTAGAACCCTTACCCAAATACCTCCACAATGTAGCGATGCTGGCAATTGTCCTTGCCGCAGGCGCCCTTGCGTTGAAGGGTCAACGCACCAGAGACAATGCTAGCGCGGTTAGTAAGCGAGAGCGTTGAACGCTCAAAACAACCATATTCGCCGGCAGCTTGACCTGATTTGAGCCCGAAAGCCGTCAGTCCGTTTTCCACCCCGTTGCGGATTTCGTGGGCATACAGCAAGCGGTACGAAGCGGTCATCCGTTGTGAGCGAATGACCGCTCCAGGCTCAAATTTCGGTCCGTTCAGCGAGAAGTAACGCGTCCTCGATGTCCACACCGAGATACCGCACCGTGTTTTCGATCTTGGTGTGGCCGAGCAATATCTGAATGGCGCGCAGATTGCCGGTGGCCTTGTAAATCATGGCCGCTTTGGTTCTGCGGAGCGAGTGCGTGCCATAATCTGATGATCGAAGCCCGATCGCAGTGACCCATTCATCCACCAGGCGGGCATACTGGCGCGTGCTCATGTGGTGCGAGTGGTCGACCCGGCTTGGGAATGCATGATCGTCAATTGTGCCGCCGCGTCTCTCGAGCCACACCAATAGGCTGGCGCGCACATCGCCGGTCAATTCGAATTGGACAGGACGGCCGGTCTTCTGTTGCACCACCGTAGCCCGTGTTCGAATTTCCGGTCCTGTGACCAGGTCACCGGTTTTGATCTTCACCAAATCGCATCCGCGAAGCTTGCTGTCGATCGCAAGATCGAACAGGGCACGATCTCGAACTCGGCTCTCCCGATCCAGAAAGAAGCGGATAGCCCAGATCTGCTTCTGCGTTAGAGGGCGCTTGGTCCCAACAGTCTTTCCAGCATTCCATGCAGCCCGTCCTCGGGCTGCAGCATCATATGGTGAGTATCCCATCGGAGTTCTCCTTTGACCGTGATTGGTCAAAGGAGAAACGATGAGACCGGCAGCCGCGGGGCCGATTGCAGACTGTCCGGTTTCGGCGAGGAATTGTGGAAAGCCGACATTCGGGTTCCGACCCCTTCTTGTCCTTCTGACAGAAGTTTGTGCTTCCAAAAAGCTGCCGTCACGCCAGCTGAAGAAGCTGGCCACAGGTTTCCATTTATCGTAGGTCGCGGGGATAGGCCGAGTTTTGTGCCGGACGGGACAAGCCTCGTTTCTGGGCTGCGATGAAGGAGGACACAAATGAGAGCTGAGACGTTCTATCTGGCCATGGCAGTGGCAGGAACCGTGGTCCCATGGTTGTTCTTCGGATATTTTTTCGCGCTGCACGGTCTCGATCTTCCACTCTTTGTGCAATCGCTATTTGCGAACGGGGCAGCGGGCGGCTTTTCGGCCGATGTGCTGATTTCAATCGTCGTTTTTTGGGTATGGTCGTGGCGGGACGCGGCTCGGAACAACGTTGCGCCCTGGTGGCTAGTGCTTCCAGCAAGCTTCTTTGTTGGATTATCGCTGGCGCTGCCGCTCTACCTGTACTTGCGCGAGCGGTGTAAAGAGCAATGATCTAAAAGGCTGGGTCATTGTGGGGACCGTACCGTTCTTCCGCTCCTTGCCCCCAGCCAGTCTGCAAACCACCCCATCTTAGCCTTGCACGACATGGCCTGCTCCCGTCGCCTCAGAGCGGACGTTGAATAATGGTCTTCTGATCGAACCCTTGCAGATAGCCGTTGTCATCGTTCATACCTGTCCGGGAAATCAGGATCTGCCTGGTACATCGAGCGGCCTTCCTGACGTTTGCGTCTCTTATGAAAAACCGATGCCCTACATAAACAACAACGATATTGCTGTTCGATACGAACTTGCGGGCGACGAAACGAAACCTCCCCTCATTCTCATCTTTGGCATAAGCATGTCGTGTGAGGACTGGTTTGAGCTGGGATATGTAGCGGAACTTGCATCTTCATTTCAGATTGTTTGCGTTGACCCCCGTGGGCATGGGGCCAGCACGCGGCCCTTAAATTCCGGTGATTACGCGCTGGAAAAAATGGCATCCGACATCGAGGCCGTTATCAGCGCCCTCAGCCTGAAAAATCCGATCCTCTGGGGCTACTCGCTGGGGGCAAAGATCGCTCTTGCGGTTGCCGGCAGAAATCCTTCCGCCTACCGTGGGTTGATCCTTGGCGGGTTAGAACTGCACTCGGTCGTGGACCTCGACAACGATCTCGTGGCAGAGACTTTCGCACAAGGGCCGCAAGCATGGCTTTCACTCTGGCGGCAGATGTTCGATGTACCTAGGGGAATGGCGGAACGTCTTGCCGTCAGCGACACGAAAGCACTTCATGCGCTTCGTCGGGCTGAAGCTAGATGGCCGTCTTTAGCGGGAACGCGCGATAAGATCGAGGTTCCAGTCTTGCTGTATGCCGGGGAGCACTGCTTCTTCAGAGACGCGACGGCTCGCATGGTTAATCAGTTCCCGGACGGGCGATACATCGAGCATCCGGGTCGCAACCATTTTGACCTGATGACAGAATCGTCCTGGATCACCCGAGATGTGATCAACAGTTTCACTCCACCAGTGACGCGATAATCTCGAACTTCGTAGCAGCCATGCTACTCCAAGATCAGACGGTCAGAGAGCAGGCAATCGTGTTTCAGTCGATCATGCGATTTGCTGTTGATGAGGCGGATGATGTTCAGCCTGCGAGAGTTTGCTGGTGCTGCACCAGCTTCCAATTCTGTCCCTCTGCTCGATAGGTCGACGTGCAGAAACAGAGGTAAGGAACCGCGTTTTCGCGCCGGCCTTGTGCTGTGTATCCCAGGACAATGACAGCATCACCAGCTCGGCTAACGACGCGATCGCTCATCGTTACATCGGTCCAGCGCGGCGCACCCTTAAGCCCTTCGATGATCGCGGCAACGTTCAGCACACCCATGCCGGGGAAGGCCATCAGGCAGGAGGGATCGAGTATATCATCGTAAGCCGAGATGCCCTCTAGCCACAAACGTTGCTCGGTTTTCCAGGCGTTCTCATCGTCCATCTTGACGTCCTTGATTTCCAGGTTGCCATAGCAAATGGGGTTGGCGCACTCTGGTACGCGCCAACCATCTTGGAGAAATTCGTCCGTTTTTCCTAGGCGCTATATTCACCGACGATATCGTAGAGGCCCGGAACCGGCTTAGCCAACCCGGCCAGTTTTTTGCCGAACTCGGCGGCAGCCGGATCGTTCTGCGTGGCTTGAACGTCCGCTGTGCTCGCCCATTTGGCGACGTTAACGATGCGCTTGCCATCTTTGCTGGCCAGAAGCGTTACCGAGACAAAGCCCGGGCGCTTGCTGATCACCGTATCGGTGGCGTCCTGAAGAATTTTCGCAACTTCGGCCTGCTTTCCTTCCTCAACCTCAAGGATGTTGACGAAGGTCACTTCACCGTTCGACATAACTAAGTCTCCATCTCCATGGCGCGGCATGATTTTGCGCCAGTTAAAAGCCGGGCCTACCAATCGAGCCCACACCTATGACGAGTGCGAGCAGGGAAATGTCAGTCATAGGCGGCCTGCATACGCAAAGTTTTTCCGCTGACATTTGAGCTGCCCTAATCGTCATAGGCTTGAAGGGCGGCCCGCCAGGGCCGGGTCCGAATTGATGAGGCACAAACGGTGACGCCGACCAATCGCAAGCTCATCGGGCATCCAAGCGATGATCCCGAGTTCCGAAAAGATGAAGCCGCTCTGATGGCGTTGGGGTACCGGCTGCTCGGAACCGTCGCCGATGCACAAGACGCAGTGCAGGAAACATATGTCCGCTGGTATTCGCTCGGTCGCGAGGAGCGACAGGGCATTTCCGTTCCCCTGGCCTGGAAACGGACGACACTGACCCGTATCTGCTTTGACCGTCTCAAATCCTCTCAATACAAGCGGGAGGTCTATGTCGGCGAGTGGTTGCCCGAACCGGTCCAAGGCGGTGAGTTCTGGGGCTTTGCCTCCAATCCCGCCGCGAATGCGGGATTGGGAACCCCAGAGAGCGTCAGCGAGTCCATTTCAATGGCGCTGATGATCGTGCTCGACAAGATGACCCCACCTGAGCGGGTGAGCTTCATCCTGCACGACGTTTTCCAGTACACCTTTGAGGAAATCGCCGAAATCATCGGACGGACGCCGCAGGCATGCCGGCAATTGGCGTTCTCGGCGCGCAAGCGGCTGGGCAACCGGGCGCGACGGCAATCGAGCTGGGAAGAGCATGCAAGACTCAATGAAGCGTTCAGAGCCGCCTGGCAGACAGGAAATGTCGCAGCGCTCATCGCCGTTCTGGATGGAGACGCCGAGGCCATCACCGACGGCGGCGGCAAAACCGCGGCGGCAACCGAGCCATTGATCGGGTCTCATGCAATTGCCGAATTCTTTGCTGGGATATTGGCACGTCAGCCCGATCTTCAGGTCGAGATCGCGACAGTCAATGGTGAGCCTGGCTTGATCGGCATGGCCGGCGACCAGATCGTTTCGGTGATCTCGACTTCCGTGCGCAACGGGGTGATCCACAACATCTGGGCCATGCGCAATCCGGACAAATTGCGCGCCTGGTTCAAGGGCGACTAGGCCGCCCTTGTCCCCACACTGCCACCTACCGCCCCATTAACTCGCGATTTTCCTTGCGGCCCTTGGAGCAAGGCTCAGGAGCCCGAGGAGTGCCAACGCCAATCCGACCCAGAGCGGTGCCGTGAGGCCATATCCGGCATCGATGCCCAGCCCTCCCGCCCAGGTGCCGACTGCAAGCCCGGTCGTGATGACTGAGGAATGTATCGCATTGACCATCGGATCGGGGTGAGCAGCACGCATCACCCGCGCGGCCATGGCCGGGTTCATGGTTACCCCGAAAAGGCCAATCGCGACGAAGGCGGTGATTGCGATCGCGGCAATGGTTGCGAAAAGGGCGAAGGTGGCTAGGGCGAAAGCAAGGATCGTCAACCCGCCGATCAAGATGGGAATCGTGAAGCGGTCGGCGAAGCGGCCAACAACAAGGTTGCCCACAACGTTGGCGACCCCGTAGATCGCGAGCAATATTGGAACGGCGCCCTCGGACAAGCCCGCAAGCTGAGTGAAAATGGGCGAGAAATAGCTGAACGCGGCAAACGTCGCGCCGATGATAAGGCTGCTGGTCAGATAGGCTGCCCAAAGCCGCCCGTTTCTGAGAGCTTTGAGACTGGTTCGAAGGTCGACGGAAACGTCCTGCTTGGACGCTGGAACTCCGATAGCCACAACTGTAATGGAGAGCGCCGCCAGGACGACGATACTCCAGAAGCTCGCTCGCCATCCCAACGCCTGGTCGATGATGGCTGTGGCGGGCACACCGACGACAGGTGAGAGCATCAGTCCGGCAAGAACGACAGAGACCGCTCGCCCACGAAGGTCCGGTGACACAAGGCTGGCGCAGATTGTTAGCGCGATCCCGAAGCACCCGCCGCTGGATATGCCCTGAATGATGCGGCCGAGCGCCATGACGCCATAGCTGGGCGCGATAGCGGTTATGATGCTTCCGATGACGAAAAGGCCAAGCAGCCAGAGAAACGCTGCCTTGTTCGGCACCTTGAGAGCCAGAAGGAGGGCGGTCGCCAATGGACCCCCGATCGTCATGCCGAGGGCAAAATAGGAAATCAGATAGCCGATCTCGCCCACGGAGACGCCCAAGGCCGTTGAAAGAGACGGCATGATGCCGGCGACCATGAACTCCGACGTCGTGACGGCAAAAACAGCCGCACCCAGGAGATATATCGCCAGGGGCATCTTTGAAGAGCGGATGTCACTGTCGTCTGCGGGTGAAGGGGAATTGTCGAGGGGTTCGGCACTGGCCATGGCATACGTCATTTCTATAATTACGACTACAGAAATGGCTAGCGGTCTTGCTCGGAGCGGTCAAGCCAATTATATAAATGCAACTACAGAAAGGATGCTCATGACCGCCAGAGGCCGGCCCCGCAGCTTTGATCGCGATGACGCGCTTGCCCGCGTAATGGAGGTTTTCTGGGCAAAGGGGTATGAAGGCGCGCAGCTCAATGACCTCGTTGCCGCGATCGGCATCACACCGCCCAGTTTCTATGCGGCCTTCGGCTCCAAGGAAGCGGCTTTCCATGAAGCGGTCGATCTCTACCTGGCGACGGTGGGCGCGGGACCCAGGCGCGCGCTGGAGGAAGCGGCAACGGCAAGGCAAGGAGTTCGCGCCTCATTGGAGGAAAGCATCAACGTCGCGCTTTCATCGAAGTCGGGCGGGTGCTTTCTCATCCTCGGCGTCGTCAACTGCCTGCCCGAAAACCAGGCCGCACGAGCCCATCTTCTTGCCGCGCGTCAAAAGACGGTGGTGATGTTGCGCGAACGGCTTGAGCGCGGAGTGCATGAGGGGGATCTTGCGCCCGATACAGACGTTGAGTGCCTTGCTGACTTCTATAATGGGATCATGCAGGCAATATCGTTCCAGGCGCGCGATGGCGCTGCTCGCGAGCAGCTCGCAGCCCTGATCGAACCGGCGATGAGTGCACTTGTCCCGTCCACAAAACTCGGTTGAACTCAAACATTGCAAGAATAAAGCCTATGTCGCGACCGAGGGCGACGACTGATTTTCACATCCGGCGCCAAAAAGCGGACGGACCGGAATCACCCCCAAGTCGACTACGTGCGCAAGGTTCTGCACGAGGGCACGACGCATGCGGCGAGCGGAGCCAGAAGGCAGATGGCTCCAGAAATCGCCAGAACGGCGTTGTATCCAAACACGTTGGCGGCAGGGGCGATCAGAGCAAGACCTGCGGGCGCGAGCCCGTAAGACAAAAGAAAGTCCAGAGACGAAACGCGAGCAAGCTTGTCGGGCGCTATTTCGCGTTGCGTTGCCGTAAACCAGGGCACGTTGAAAAGCTCGATCCCCAGGCCCGCCAGGACGAATGCCAGGATGGGCACCGCGACATGGGCCTGAATAAGTAAGCTCAGCGGCACGAGACAATAAAGACCGAGCCCTCCCAGAGCCCACCATCCCGCATTCGTTGGCCGCCAGCGCGAGACTATGATCGCGCCGAACAGGGCGCCCAAAGTATAACCTGTCGCCGAACCAGTGAGCAAAATGGCGCCGCCATATAGGTCGCGGCTGATGATCGGAACAAGTACGCCAGTCACCGAGTAGCCGGCTGCGATGACGGCGGTCAGCGCGCCCAGACCGGCAAGGAACCAAGGATGACGGCGGGCCTCGTCGACACCCTCTGCTAGGTCCGAGAAAAACGTCGCAAGCGATAAGCCGGACACGGCTTTCGACGATTGCCGACTATTTTCATTCGGCCAGGACGGCACAATTGCGCTGATCATCCAAAGTGCTAGTATGGCGCAAAGAGCCACGGAAAGACCGGCCATCAGAGCCAATGCCGTCGCGGCGGCTGGACCCACCAGATTGGTGACACGAACGGAAACGCTCATGGCGGCATTGGCCGACTGTAAATTTTCGATGGAAACGATAAGCGGCACCAGTGCCTGATAGGCAGGACGGCAGGCACCTTGCCCCACTCCTGCGATCATTGCCCCCAAGCTGACCGCCAGCAGGGCATATGTGCTAGCAAAAGCCACGCCGACGGTGATGATCGAGATGCCGATACCGCCCGCCAAGCTCGCATAGAGCACGACATTTCGGCGTCCGGACCGATCGGCGAGCACCCCGCCGACTGAAACCGCCAACAGAAAGCCAACCGTTCTCGCGGCAAGTGCCAAGCCCAGGTCGACTGCCGAGAGCGTTCCCTCAAGAACCGCCAGCCCCAGGACAAAGGACAAAGCCCAGGTCGCCAGTCCGGAAGCGGTGCTGCCGATCCATAGTCTTAAGAATGAGAACGATCGCACACTGGATGACCCAAGGGAGGAGTGAATGGTAAACTCCAATGAAAAAGTGGGTGCGCCGCATCGAAGCGATACGGCGCCTCAAAGTTGCGATCAGAGATCGAGGTCGCGCAGGTATTCGGCAAATTTCTCCAGCCCGTCAATATTGCGCGGGCCACTGATCCCCTCATTATAATTGAGGATGAAGAAGCGGTCATTGATCACAGCCGGAACCGTTTCCATCATGGGGTTGGCTCTGAGGAAGGCGATCTTGTCTTCAGCGGGCGTGTCGCCATAATCGAGGATCATTATGACCTCGGGCTCGGCCTCGACAACAGCCTCCCAACTGACCTGGGCCCAGCGGGCATCGAGATCGTTGAAGATGTTGATGCCGCCAGCATGGCGGATGATATCATTCGGTGGCACCTGGCTCGCCGCAGTAAAGGGCTGGTCCTCCCCGAAATCATAAAGGAACACCGGCACGGGCTCGCGGTCCGGCACCTGGGCATCGACAGCGGCGATCCTCTCGCGCATCTCGGCAACAATTTCCTCCGCCTGATCCTCGACGTCAAAAATCTGGCCGAGCCGCTCAAGATCGCTGAACAGCGCTTCGAACGGTGTCACCCTTTCTGGATAGTCGGGATAGTTGAAACAGGATTCGGTGTGCATGAAGCTCATGATTTCGAGCGTATCGAGAATCTCGGGTGTGATGCCCCGCGAATCCGAAAAACCCGAATTCCAACCGGCAACCACGAAGTCAGCATTGGCATCGACGACCAGCTCGCGATTGAGCAGGTCGTCGCTGAGAAATTCGACCTGTTCGTATTCGCTTGCCCAAGGAGATTGGGAAACAGGCGGATTGGCAGGCGGCATGACATAGCCACGGACATGATCGGTGAGACCGAGAACGAAAAGCTTGTCGGCGCTGCCGCCTTCATAAACCACTGCACGCTGGGGGACGGTGTATTGAACATCTTCGGCGCAGCGCTTGACGGTAGCTACGCTCGCCTCACCACCTTCGCCGTCGCCGGCAACCTGTGCGCCACAACCAGCAAGGACGAGGGATAGTGCCGATATTGGCAGAACGAGGCGAGCCAGGGAATGTCCAGGCATGAAAAATGATCCTTTATGCAAAAGAAGAAGTTAGAGTGTAAAAGAGCTGGGGATGACCGGTCAGCGGATGTTCGAGGACACTGACGTCGACGCCAAACACGTCGCGGATGGTTGCAGGCGTCATGACTTGCCCAGGAGGGCCAGCACTATGCAGTCGGCCCTCGGAGAGCACACCCACATAATCGCAAGCTGCCGCAGCCAGATTGAGGTCGTGCAGCACCACCAGAACGGCCAGATCCGATTTTCTGAGAAGGGACAGAAGTTCGATCTGGTGACGCATGTCGAGATGGTTAGTGGGTTCGTCGAGGACGAGGATTTTCGGCTCCTGCACGAGGGCACGCGCAATCATGACGCGCTGACGCTCTCCTCCGGACAAGCCGAGCATGCCGCGTTGGGCCAGATGAGCAATTTCGAGCTGCTGCATAGCTCTGTCGCAAAGTTTCTGTTCGCGTGCGCTTAGACGTTGGTTCCCGTGAAGGTGTGGTGCACGCCCAAGCGCGACGATCTCCTCGACAGTGAAGTCGAGGTCCGAGCTTGCCTCCTGTGTGAGCGCCGCGATCGATTGCGCGGTCGCGCGTAGGCTCATTGTTGAGAGATCGTCCGCGTCGATCCAGACAACGCCGCTCGACGGACGCAAGGCGCGTGTCAACGGCGGGGTAAAAGTCGGCCATTGGGCGGCGCAAAACCAGGCCACTTGATGTTGGGGGTATCGAGCGCCGG
>NZ_QQNH01000043.1 GCF_003345525.1 Pelagibacterium lacus | reverse complement strand
TGTTGCGCTTCATCTCTGGTCCTTTTCGATGGGCCAGAGTCTATTTCAAACTGGATTAGCTCCAAGGGGCAACGTCAGCCGGACAATCGACCTAGCCGATAAGGCATAGGCATGCGCCTATGAGTACGACTATGTCCAAGAGTTCCGATGAGCCGTTTCGACGGGTCGAAGTCATCACCTCCGTGCAGCGCCGCCGGCGCTGGTCCGTGGCCGAGAAGGTTCGGCTGGTGGAGGAAGCCATGCAGCCGGGTATGAGTGTTTCCTATGTGGCCCGCCAGGCTGGCATTTCCCCCTCCCAACTTTTCGCCTGGAAGCGCCGCATGCTCGAAGGTGGCCACGCAGCCGTTCAGGCCGACGAAGATGTTGTCGGCGCCTCTCAGGTCCGCGATCTGGAGAAGCGCGTGCGTGACCTCGAGCGCATGCTAGGCAAGAAGACCATGGAGGCCGAGATCCTCAAGGAAGCCCTTGAACTCGCCCGCCCAAAAAAACGGACCTCGCCCTTGCTCTCGTGGAGCAATCCCGCGGACGATACCCAATGAGCGTGATCGCCCGAACGCTTGGCGTCTCCAGGTCCAACCTCATCGAGCGCGCCAACAAGCCGTCAAAGCCGCGCGGCCCTTATCGCAAGCCCGAGGATGTTGCCCTGCTTGCCGAGATGCGTCCGATCATCGACCAGCGTCCCACCTATGGCTATCGGCGTGTCACGGCATTGCTCAACCGGCAGCGGCGCAAGCAGGGCAAGCCCACAGTCAACACCAAGCGGGTTCTCAGGGTCATGCAGCAGAACGGGCTAACCCTTCAAAAGCACACCGCCTTGCGGCCCGCGCGGACCCATGACGGTGTCGTTGTTGCCCTGCGCTCCAATATCCGGTGGTGCTCCGACCACCTCGAGATCCATGCCCGCAATGGCGAGGTGGTGCGCATCGTCTTCGTCATCGACGCCTGCGACCGGGAGATCATTGCCTGGTCGGCAGTCGCCAATGCTGGCATCTCCAGCGAGATGGTCTGTGATCTGATGATCGCGGCCGTCTAGCGCCGCTTCTGGACGCTGAAGCTCTCACACCGGTTGGAATGGCTCTCGGACAATGGCAGCGCCTATATCGCCAGGCAAACCGCTCAAGTGGCCGCGGCACTGGGCATCGACCTGCTCTTCACCCCGGTCCGAAGCCCGCAGAGCAACGGCATGTCCGAGGCCTTCGTCAAAACCCTGAAAAGGGACTACGCCTCAACCGTCATCCTCCCAGATGCCGACACTATCCTGGCCTTGCTGCCCGAATGGATCGAGGACTACTGTGAGGTCCACCCGCACTCCGGGCTCAAGTTCCGCTCACCACGCGAGTTCCTGCACCTCAGTGCATAAACCAAACCGCCGACTGTCCGGTGAAATGGGGTCCACTCCATGCGCCGCCCGCCATTGCGTTTTCTGGCTTTTAAAACCTGTGTGACGCATGATGAACAAATACCAATTGCCTGAACTGCTCATCAGCTAATCGCGCCACGGATTAAGTTCCACGTGCGCCACATATCTCGCGACGACCTCCGCCGATCGCCATCCGCCAGCTGCCATAATGGGCAAAAGGCCATAGCCCATTTTTACCAGACTCTGGGCCGCACCGACGCGGAGGGAATGGCCGCTCACTGATGAGACTGCATCTTCATCGAAATTGGCTTTTGCCGACAACTCTTTCAGCACCCGGCTTACAATGATTGAAGCCATATGCCGCGGGTAGGCGATGTCTCCTCGAACAGGCCGGATTAAAGGGCCTTCTTCAAACGCCGCTGCATCCTGCCAGTCCTCGATCAATTTTATCGAACGTGAACTTAGATGCGCGATGCGGCCCTGTCCGACAGGGTCATTCTTCGCTCTTCGCACTAGAATCTTTGCTGTGCCATCGTCATCGTACTCGATGTCTTCAATGCGCAGAGCTACAAGCTCAGAGCGTCGGCAAAGGGTATCGAATCCTACGCTGACAAGCGCTTGATCACGCAGTCCCTTTAGATTGGTGTCGCATGCCGCAAGCAGCTTGTCGCGTCGCTCGGCCGTGATCCCGAGTGCTTGATCGGGACGGGCAGGATGTTGGCGCATGACTCGGCGAAGCGCCAGCTTGATGTCTCGCGACAGCGTAGGATCGCCTAGGTCGAGCAAGCTATGGATCATGCGAATTGCCGCGAGGCGCCGCTTCAGCGTTGACGGTTTCAGAATTCCCGCATGGGCGTCAATGTAGGCACAAACAGTCGAAACCTCTGCTGGCAACGCCGCGAGAGCGTTTGAAGCGCACCACTGCGAAAAGTTCAAAAAATCGCTGCGGTAGCCCCTGATGGTAGTGGGCGCATAGGCGCCGTCCAAGCGGGTCAGGGACGAGATCCAGTCGTTATTCATGACGACCTCCCGCAACGAGCCTTGCTCGTCGTGGTTCTTACCAGCAATGTCATGATGGGTTCCCCTAGCGCCTTGAACCGGAAGCGGCGATGCCTACTGGCTTGCTCGTCCGAAAGGCTGGGAACGATAGAGAGACATTGACGCGCCGCAGCGGCGCGTCCAGAGAAAGGATAGCCATGTCAGCTCCTGTCTATGCAGTGAGTCTTGCATGGTCAGGGTGTCTGCGGGGATGGCCGTCCCCGTGGCACCCGCCCTAATGCGGGATGTGCCAACCAGCAAGGCCGGTCTTTGGCGAGGACCGTCATCAGACTTTAATAGGAATGGTGCCCAAGTCGAGCTTTGGTTGTTTTAATCCCTAAACAAGGTTAAGGCACAACTTTGGAAAGCCATAGTGGACCTGAAACGCCGCCCAATGTTCGATAACGCTTAATGCCATCCGCCCAAAACTCTTCGCAAAATTGCAGCAAAGCTGTGCGCAGATGGGCAAACCATCGATTGGCAGGGGCCGCTCGATCCTCTAGCTTTCCGGCGTTTGTGCGCGATGCGAGGAAAAAGACTTGAAGATTGCAATGATTGGCGCCGGCTATGTCGGCCTGGTGAGCGGGGCCTGCTTTTCCGATTTCGGGCATGACGTCGTCTGCATCGATATCAGCGAGGACAAAATCGCCCGGCTGAAGCGCGGGGAAATCCCCATCTATGAGCCCGGACTCGAAACGCTGGTCGAAACCAATGCCCGGGCCGGGCGCCTGTCGTTCACCACCGATCTTAACGCCGCCGTCGCCGATGCCGATGTGGTGTTCATCGCCGTGGGCACGCCCTCGCGCCGCGGCGATGGCCATGCGGATCTGAGCTATGTCTATGTCGCCGCCGCCGATATCGCCCGCGCCGTCACCGGCTTCACCGTCATCGTCACCAAGTCGACCGTACCGGTGGGCACCGGCGATGCCGTCGAGCGCATCATCGCCGATACCAATCCCGATGCCGATTGCGTCGTGGTCTCCAATCCGGAATTCCTGCGCGAAGGCGCGGCGATCGACGATTTCAAGCGCCCCGACCGCATCGTGGTCGGCCTCGAGGACGACCGCGCCCGCCCGGTGATGGAGGAGGTCTATCGCCCGCTCTATCTCAACCAGGCGCCGCTGATGTTCACCGGGCGCCGCACCGCCGAATTGATCAAATACGCCGCCAACGGCTTTCTCGCCATGAAGATCACCTTCATCAACGAGATCGCCGATCTGTGCGAGAAGGCGGGGGGCGACGTGCAGGCGGTGGCGCGCGGCATCGGGCTCGACAACCGCATCGGCGCGAAATTCCTCAACGCCGGGCCCGGCTATGGCGGCAGCTGCTTTCCCAAGGATACGCTGGCGCTGGTCAAGACCGGGCAGGATTACGAGGCCCCGCTGCGCCTGATCGAAACCACCGTGGCGGTCAACGATACGCGCAAGCGCGCCATGGGGCGCAAGGTCATCGCTGCCTGCGGCGGCGATGTGCGCGGCAAGACCATCGGCCTGCTCGGGCTCACCTTCAAGCCGGAAACCGACGATATGCGCGACGCCCCCTCGATCGCCATCGTCCAGACCCTGCTCGATGCCGGCGCCAGGGTGCGGGCCTATGATCCCGAAGGCATGGAGATGGCGAAGACGGTGCTGGACGGGGTCGAATACGGCGCCGATGCCTATGACGTCGCCAGGGGCGCCGAATGCCTGGTGCTGGTCACCGAATGGAACCAGTTCCGCTCGCTCGACCTCGACCGCGTCAAGAGCCTGCTCGCCAGCCCGGTGCTGGTCGATCTGCGCAATGTCTATCGCCGCGCCGAGGTGGAAAAGGCCGGGCTGGCCTATATCTCGATCGGCCGCAGCGACCAGGTGCCCGTCCTCGATCCGGTGCAGACGGACGCCGCCGAATGAAGGTTTTCGTCACCGGGGCGGCCGGGTTCATCGGCTTCCACCTCTGCCGGCGCCTGTTGGCCGATGGCCATGAGGTGGCCGGTTTCGACGGCATGACCGCCTATTACGATCCGGCGCTCAAGGCGGCCCGGGTCGACATCCTGCGCCGCTCCAACGGCTTCAGCCTCGTCGAGGCCCTGCTCGAGGACAAGGCGGTGCTCGAGGACGCCTATCGCCGCTTCGCCCCGGATGTGGTCGTCCATCTCGCCGCGCAGGCCGGGGTGCGCTATTCGCTCGAGCATCCCGAGGCCTATATCAGCGCCAATCTTCTGGGCACGTTCAACCTCCTCGAAGCGGTGCGGGCCACCCCTTGCCGTCACCTGCTGGTCGCCTCGACCTCCTCGGTCTATGGCGGCAATGAACACATGCCGTTCGCCGAAACCGATCGCACCGATTTCCCGGTCTCGCTCTATGCGGCGACCAAAAAGGCCTGCGAGGCGATGAGCCATTCCTATGCGCATCTGTGGAAGATCCCGACCACCTGCTTCCGCTTCTTCACCGTCTATGGGCCCTGGGGTCGCCCGGACATGGCGCTGTACAAATTCGTCGACGCCATCGAGGCCGGCCGGCCGATCGAGGTCTATGGTGAGGGCCGGATGCAGCGCGATTTCACCTATATCGACGATCTCGTTGAAGCGATTATGCGGCTGACCGCCTGCGTGCCGGTGGAAGGCGCGCCGCTGACCGAAGAGGGCGTTGTCGATTCCCTCTCCCCGGTGGCGCCATGGCGCAATGTCAATATCGCCGGCGGCGAGCCGGTGGGGCTGATGGATTTCATCGAGACCATCGAGGGCGTCCTGGGCAAGCCCGCCGACAAGATCATGCTGCCCATGCAGCAGGGCGACGTGGTGGCCACCTTCGCCAGTGCCGAGCTTTTGCGGGCGTTGACCGGCTATGTCCCGGCGACCAGCGTGGGGGAGGGGGTCGGGGCCTTTGTCGATTGGTATCGCGATTATCGCACGCGGCAATAGGCGGAAGCCCCAACGCAAAAAGGGCGGCTTGGCGCCGCCCTTGATCGATCGTTCCGATATATCCCGCGGAAGCGGGGCTCTAAGGCCTTGTTTTATCGCGTTTCCGAACCGGACAAGTGGTGCCCACTTATCCTGGAAACACTCTAGAAGTGGTAGGACAGGCCGATGACCACGCCGACGCCGTCGACGTCGACCGTGGTGCCGCTGACATTGTCGAAATGGATATAGCTGACTTCGCCAGTCAGCGAGAAGGAGTCCGAAAGCGCCTGGGTCACGCCCGCGCCGACGGTCCAGCCCAGATCGGTGTAGTCGGTGCCGGCATTGGTCGACCGGGCGACGCCGAGGCCACCCATGGCATAGGCCAGCGTGCTGCCGCCATCGCCCAGCTTGAGGCCGAACTGGCCGGTCAGGCGCCCGACATCGCCCAGGGTCACGCCGCCGACCGAGAGATTGGACAGCGAGGAAGGCGAATATTCGGCCCGCACCCCGGCAACCATGTCGCCCATGTCGAGCATATAGCCGGCATGCACGCCGACGCCAAAGATGTTCTCGCTGGGGGCGCCGGAATTGCTGCTGACATTGGCATAGGCCCCCGTCAGGCCGATATAGAAGCCGGTCCAGTCATGGGCGCTGACCGGCGAGGTCAGGATCGGCATGATCGGGGCGGGCTGGATAACATCGGCTGCTACCGCGGGCAATGCGGTCAACCCGATAGCTGCAGCGATAGCAAGCGTGGTTTTCATGAATTCGCTCCTGACGAGGACGGGAAGGCGCCTTTGTGCAAAAATTACGGTGGAATGATTGCCAAAATATGAACGAGGGTCAATGATCGCGGACGATTAAAATCCGCTTTCGCCCATGTGTGGCGTATCGGCAACATATCTTGGGTCGTCTGATCCCCGTCAATGATAATATCGCCGCGCTGTGTCCCAGTCCTTCGCGGGACGATCCTCTCATCTATTCTTATATGAGTAGCGGTAATTGTAGCTGTAACTGTAACTGTAGGAACCTGTCTTGGCCTTGCGCGGATCGAAGCCGTTGAGCACGACGCCGCTCATGCGCACACCGGAGGCTTCGAGGGTTCGCTTCATGGCTTCGACCTCGCCCAGCGGGGTTTCGTCGAAGCGTACGATGCCGATGGTCGCGCCCACGGCCTGGGCGATGATCACCGGATCGGTCACCGCGAGCACCGGCGGGGTGTCGAAGATCGAGAGATCGAAACGGTCGTTGAGCTCCACGACCAGGTCGCGGAAGGAGCGCCGCATCAGCAATTCGGACGGGTTGGGCGGATACTCGCCCGCCGGCAGGAAGCTCAGCCCGGCGATCGGACCCTCGATCAGCACCTCGTCCAGCGCCGCCTCGCCGGCCAGCACCTGGGCGAGGCCGATCTTGGGGGCGTTGAAATATTTGCGCAACTGGCCGCGGCGCAAATCCGCGTCGATCAGGCACACGCTCTGCCCGGTCTGGGCGGTCACCACGGCGAGGTTCACCGAGGTGAAGCTCTTGCCGGCATTGGGCGCCGTCGAGGTGATGGCGATCGAGCGGGTATCGGCGTCGAGCATGCCGAAATGGAGGCTCGTGCGCAGCGAGCGCAGGGCCTCGACGGCGAGATCGGTGGGATCGTCGATGGCGAGGATGTCGCGGCTCCGCCGGTTGGGGCCCATCAGCGCGGCGGCGCGCGCCGTGTGGTTGACCGTCGCATAGACCGGCAGGCCGATCTTTTCCAACTCCTCGCTGCCCTGCACGCCCCGGCGCAGCCAGTTGCGTAGGAGGACGAAGCCGATGCCGGCCATGAGGCCGAGCACCCCGGCCAGCGCGATGACCAGCGAGGTGCGTGGCGCCACCGCCGCCCGCGCGGTCTGCGCGCGGTCGATCAGGCGCACATTGCCCACGGTGCTGGCTTCGAGCACCTGCAATTCCTGGCCGCGGCGCAGCAATTCGGTGTAGCTGACCTGGGCCATTTCCACCGCCTGGGTCAGGTTGAGGATCTGCTGCTGGGTTTCGGGCAGGGCCTCGGTCTCCGATTGCAGCTGGTCGCGCTGGTCGGTCAGGCGCTGGCGCTGGTTGAGCAATTGCTGGTAGACCGGGTGGGAGGGCGTATAGCGCTGGCTGATCTCGTCCTCCTGGCTCTGCAGGGCGACCAGCTCGTTCTCGATGCGGGTGATCTGGGTCAAAAGGTTCTGGGTCTCGAAGCTGAGATCGACCGATTGCTGGCCCTGGCGGAAATTGCTCAGCGCCTGCTCGGCCTCGACCAGCTCCGCCCGGGCGATGGGGATCTGCTGCTGCACGAAATTGAGCCCGCTCTGGGCCTCGGCGGCGCTGCGGGCGATGTTCTGCTCGATATAGCTCTGCATGATCGCATCGAGGATGCGCTGCGCCATCGCCGGGTCGGAATGGGTGAAGGTGGCGCTGAGGATGCCGGACTGGTTGCCGCGCTCGGACACCGAGAGGTTGCCGCGCACCGCGTTGATGACGTCGAGCTCGCGCCGCTGGGTGATCTCGAAGCTGCGGCCGATGGCCCCGACCAGTTCGCCGACCCGGAGGGAGAACCCGTCATCGGGGTGATAGAGCGCCTGGCCGACCCGGCCCTCGGCCTGGGCGCCATTGGGCAGGGTGACGCGGTATTGCGCCGGGGCGGTGATGGTGAGCTGGATCGGATCGCCGACCCATTGGGGCGGCACTTCGAGCAGGTCGAGGACGATGGCCTCGTCGGCACGGGCGAAGGGGGTCAGCGCCGCCATGTCGGGCACCGGGAGCCGGAAGCGGGTCACCGCATGGCCGATCACCGGCAAGAGAACCGGCTCGGCCGTCCAGTCGAGGTTGAGGTCGGCCACCACCTGGCCGATCACCATGCGCGAGCGCAGGATCTCGATCTGGGTGACCGAGCGGGGACTCGATTCCATCAGCTCCTGCATGGCGGCCGGCAGGCCCAGCGAGGTGGAGCGTTCTTCCAGCTGGATCAGCGCGTCGGCCTGATAGGTGCGCGGGGTGATCGCCACATAGAAGACACCGATGGCCAGCGCCAGGACGAGGAAGGCGGCGACCCAGAACTTGCCGGCCCAGATGCTGAGCGCCAATTGCCCCAGGTCGATCTCGTCATCGGCGAGGTCGGCGGGGGGAGGGGCGGCGGTGTGCTGCACGGCGGTGCCTCTATCGAGCATTGGTCAACCTTTTGGCCCAGGCGCTGGCGGCCTTATCCATCTTGTCGAAGACGGCTTCGTGAAAGTCCTGCGAGCGGCGATAGGGGTCGGCGATGCCGGTGCCCCCGGTCCACTGGTCGAACAGCAGCACGCGGCCGGCCAGATGGGGGGAGCGGGCGACGATGTCGCGCCGATGGCCCGGCTCGAGCACCAGGATGAGGTCGGCGCCCGCAGCGAGGTCCTCGTCGAACTGGCGCGCCACATGGCCCTCGAGGCTCACCCCGCGCGCCGAGGCGACCTTGCTGGCCGTCTCGTCGGCGCCCTTGCCGACTAATGCTCCGAGCCCGGCCGAACTGATCTCGATCCCCGGCAGGTGCTGGCGCAAAAGTCGTTCGCCCAATGGCGAGCGGCAGACATTGCCAACACAGACGACGAGAACTGAATTGATATTCATCTTCTGCTATGGGCCCGGCCGATGGATTCGCGTGATCGGCAAGACCTTGAACAAATCCTTGTCGGACCTCAAGCGATATATTGTGCGCGAGCGCGGCAAACGGCCGCTCACAAATCGGCTGTGACGACCTGGACGCTGCGCACGGCCTGCACGGTGGGCAGCAGGGCGCTGATGGTGTCGTTCCATTTCGAGAGCGGGGAGCGGGTGACATAGACCACGTCCTGCGGCTCGAGGATGAAACGGGTGCCCAAAAGCAGGCCCATCGGCGTCGAGGTGTCGAGCTGGTAGACCACCATGCGGCCGGCCACCAGGCGGAAGACGAACACCCCGCGGGCGTCGGCCCGCAATTCGTCGATCCAGCCCTGGCGCGACAGCGCCTGGGTGAGGCTCACCGGATCGCCGGAGAGATCGACATTGCCCGGCGCGATGACCTGGCCGAGGACGAAGGCCTCCTCGGTGGTCTTGGAGGGCACCGAGATGACGTCGCCATCGACGAGGATCGGGTTGTTGCCGACCATGCCCCCGGCGAGGAAACCCTGCAGGTCGACGCGATAGGTGCGGCCATTGCGCTGCACGGTGACGTGGCGCGCATCGGCCTTTTCCGTGAGGCCCCCGGCGGCGTTGATCGCCTCGAGCAGGCTGAGCGGGGTGGTGGTCAGGGACTGGCGGTTGGGCTGGTGCACTTCGCCGGCGATCACCACGCGCTGGGAATTGAAGGCGGCGACCCGCACTTCGAGCTGCGGGCTGGGGATGAATTCGGCCAGCCTGACGCTGAGGACGGCGCGGATTTCCTCGGGCGCGCGGCCGAGCGCATAGACCTGGCCGACAAAGGGATAAAAGAAGGTGCCGTCCGACTGGATGCGGAAGCCGGTTTCCACCGCGCTGCGCTCCGGCCCGGCCGGCAGGGTCAGCTCGGGATGGTCGAAGACGATGACGTCGAGGATGTCGCCGACCCCGATCTTGTAGTCCCAGCGCCCGGCGGGGGGCAGGCCGGTGGGGACGTGCCCTTTCACCGGCGCCTGGAAATAGGAGATGTTGGTGGGGTCGAGCTTGACGATGGAGAGATCGTCGGGAAGGCTTTCCTGCGCGGTGGGAGTCACCGGAAACTCGGTGTGGCCCAGCGTGGAACACCCCGCCAGGGACAATGCCGCAAAAATGGTGACCACTACCCGGATCATCTATCCCCCGTAAGCACTGTGCTGGTCGGTTCCAGCATCCTTATACGCCATGGGGCGGGTTTCGGAACCCGCCCTGCCATGCAAAAAAGCCAGTTGTGTCGCAACTGCGGCATCGGGGCCACAGCCATGGGCGCGGTTTGACCCGCAACCGGCCGTCTGACCGACAGGTTGAACAGAAAATGCTGGACTAAGGATTAACCGGTTTTCCACCTGTTCATGGCGCCGTCATGGACAACTGGCATAGAATGGCCCCGGCATCGGATTTCGGGCTTCACCGCCCCGACCAAATCATGACACACTGCAAGAGCAGACTTGTCAGGAAAATACGGGGCTTGATTGTCCAGGTTTGCTTTTCCTGTATTAGAGTGCATTGATAATATTGGCTTGAAAGAACAAAGAGGGGCCGGGCGGCCGTATGTGGAACAGACTTGCGCCAGCGCGGCCTGCCGGGGAGCCTCCATCAGGCCGGTTCTTCCATCTTGCCATCATCATGGACGGCAATGGCCGCTGGGCGCAATTGCGCGGGCGGCCGCGTCCGGTGGGTCATCGGCGCGGCGCCGAGCAGGTGCGCAAGATCCTGCGGGCCCTGCCGGAGATGGGCGTTTCCCATTTCACCATCTATGCCTTTTCGACCGAGAACTGGAAGCGCTCCAACCAGGAAGTGCTGGCTCTGATGAGCCTTTTCGAGCGCTATATCCGGCGCGAGGCGCAGGAATTGCACGATTCCGGGGTCAGGGTGCGCTTCATTGGCGATCGCGAGCGCCTGTCCGAGCGGCTGCAGCGCATGATGGGATCGCTGGAGAGCCTCACCGAGGCCAATAGCGGTCTGGTGTTCAACATCGCCATAAATTATGGCGGTCGGGACGAGATCGTGCGCGCGGCGCGCGCCATCGCCGCGAGCCTGCAGGATAGCGGGCTGGCGCCGGAGGCGATCACCGAAGAGCTGATCAGCAACAATCTCGATCTGGCCGGACAGCCCGAGCCCGATCTGGTGATCCGGACCGGGGGGCATTTGCGGGTGTCCAATTTCCTGCTCTGGCATTCCGCCTATGCGGAATATGTGTTCACCGAAACGCTATGGCCCGATTTCGAGGTCGAGGAGCTTCGGAACACGCTGGAAACCGCCATGCAACGCAAGCGCAATTTCGGCGCGGCCTGAGAGGGCGGGTAGCCCGGGCACCGTGCGCGCCCCGGCCTTCGCGCCTTACGCCGCGCTTGAGGCGAGGCGCTCCCTTCGATAGGGGAAGATGGCGCGCGAGCGGCGCAGGAACCGTACGCTGCCGACATAGCTGGCGATGAACAGCACG
>NZ_QQNH01000042.1 GCF_003345525.1 Pelagibacterium lacus | reverse complement strand
ACGTCCGACCGGCAGCGCAAGCCGGCCGGAACGCTCACGGCGAAGGCCAAGGAAGAGATCGATTACCTTCTCGCCCGGCTGGCCCGCACCGATGCCCGGGCCAAGCTGCCCCCCTTCGCCGCCGAGTGACGATGCTCACCCCGATCGCACCCCCATTGGCCAAGGCAAGGTGATGTCGTCGCCGCAGCCTGCGCGCCAGATGGGGTTTCTGCAGGTCTATCCCGTTGTCGTCCTGCCGATGTTCCTTGCCCTGATCGACCAGACGATCGTTGCGACGGCTTTGCCCGACATCGCGGCGGCGACGGGCGATCTGGGCAATGTGTCCTGGGTGATGCTGGCCTATCTCATTTCCGCGGCCATTGCGGCGCCATGCTATGGCAGCATGGGCGACTGGCTCGGCAAGCGCAAGATGCTGCGCGTGGCGCTGGTCATCTCGGCCATGGGCAGCCTGATCTGCGCCAGTGCGACCGGATTGGAACAGATCATCGTGGGGCGCGTGATCCAGGGGCTGGGCGGCGGTGGTCTCATGGCCCTGTCCCACGCGCTGATCGCCGATGTCGTGCCGGCGCGGGAGCGGGCGCGCTATCAGGGCTATTTTTCCGCCACCGGCATGGTGGCGAGCACGGCAGGGCCGGTGATCGGCGGCCTCATCTCCCATACGGTGGGATGGGAGGGCGTATTCCTCGCGCCGTTGCCGGTGGCCGTGCTGTCCTTCATTCTCCTTTATCGCCTGCCTGAAAGCGCGCGTGCGCCGGGCAAATACCGATTCGACCTCGTGGGCCTGCTGCTGTTGGCGGGGACGGTCGCCCCGCTGCTGGTGGGGCTGGATTTCCTGGCCGGAGAGCGGGCGGGTATGGCGGCGATCGGGCTCGTCCTTGTTGCCATAGTCTGCGCATTCGCCTTGTTCCGCTATGAGAAGCACGCGCAGGCGCCGGTCTTTTCCCCGGCCCTGATCGCCGATCCCACCGTCTGGCGGTGCTGCGCCATGGCCATGTGCCACGGGGCGACCCTGGTGGCGTTCCTCACCTTCCTGCCGCTGCATCTGCGGCTTGTGCACGGCTATGACAGCGTGACGGCGGGGCTGATGCTGGTGCCGTTTTCCATCGGCATCGGGCTGGGGTCGATGACCACCGGTCTGCTGATCAGCCGGACGGGCCGCACGGCGATGTTCCCGGCCATGGGGCTTTCCGTCGCCGTCATCGGGTTCATCGCGCTGGCCTGGCTGTCGCCGATGCTTGATTCAATCGCGCTGGGCGGGCTGTTCCTCGTGATCGCGGTCTGCCTTGGCACCGTGATGGCGGTGGTCCTCATCTCGGCCCAGCTCGCATCCGGACCCGAGCGGGTCGGCGCGGCCGCGGGGCAGGTCCAGTTGTCCCGCTCGCTGGGCGCGGCGCTGGGAACAGCGGTTGTGGGGGCTGTGCTCATGGCGGCGCTTCGCCATGGCGGCGATGGCGCGGGCACGCTGGTGAACGCCTTGCGGGATGGGGCGGATGCCGATCTGGCCCGCGATTCCTCCAGCCTGCGGACCGTGCAGCTGGGGTTCGGGCTGGCGTTCTCGGCCCTGGCGGTCTTTCCCGCCATCGGAGCGCTGATGGCGGCCACCCTGCCGTTGCGGCGCATCAAATAGGGCGCGTCTACCGGGTTCGGGCCTGGATGGCCTCGAGCGTGGTGGATAGGGTGGCGCGGATGGTGCGCCCGAGTTCCGCATCGAACCCGTCCCTGAGCAGCAGCACGATCGGCCGGCGCAATTGCGGCTCGACGATCGGTTTGAGCACCAGATTCGGGTCGCTTTCCTGGTTGGAAAAGGGGCCGGCGCCGACCACGGTGGTGCCGTGGCCGGCCAGAACCACGTGCCGACGGGGCTCGTAACCGTCGATTTCCATGCGAACATTGAGCGTAAGTTTGGCCTTGCGCGCGGCCAATTCGAGGAATTCGCGCAAAGGATTGCCACGTGATGGCAGGATCAGATTGGACGCGGCCACCTCGGCAAAGCCTATCGGAGAGTCGTCCCCGTGTCCGTGCTGCCGGCTGGACATGCAGGCCAGTTCCTCGAAGGCCAATGGAAGCTCGCCCCGGCCGATTTCGGCCTTGAGGGCGATGGCGGCGTCCGTCTGCCCCGAGGCGATGTGTTCCTCGGCGAGCCGGGTCCGCGCTTCGATGAGATGAATCCGGACATCGGACAGCGCCCGGTCGAGGGATTCCAGAATCGAGGGCGCGAAGGTCGAGGCCAGGGAGGGGATGACCATCAGCTTGACGGTCGTGCCGGTCTGGGGGTTGGTCATCTGGCGGCGCAGGTCGAGTTCGGCGAGCTTGACGGCGTCGAGGATCAGGCGGGCATGCTCGAGATAGAGGAGCCCGATGGCGGTGGGAACCATCCCCTTGGAACTTCGCTCGAAAAGCGGCTTGCCCATCTGCTTTTCGGTCTCGGACAAATGATAGCTCAGCGCGGGCTGGGCCACGTGCAATACCCGGCTGGCAGCCGACAGCGAACCATGCTCGGCAATGGCCGAGATGTATCGAAGCCGGCGGATATCAAGAATTCCCGAAGTCATCGCCGATCTATATAGGATTTTTATAGCAAGATCAAAACTCTCTAGTGGCTGCTGGCCGAGCGGTGCGATAGCTTCCCCCTTGCCGGACGCCAAATGTCCGGCACCCCAGCGTTAGGCACGATGGGGCAATCAGCCAAAACGGGTCATGGGCCACCTCATCGCCATTTGAAAAGCCTTGGCTAACCGCCAGTGGCCGCGGAGCCCTTTTGGCTCCGGCAATGGGATTGTTGCCGGGTTTTGGACCCAAAGTGATCGCGGCTTGGCGCTCTAGGAGGAGAGACGATGAAGAAGATGATACGCATGACCGGTGCGTCCATTCTGGCCCTGGCGGCCATGTGGCCGGCCCTTGGCGCGGCGCAGGATACCGCGCTCACAATCGCACTGCCCGCAGAACCGGCCAATATCGACGGCTGCAACACCACGGTGACCGGTATCGGGGTGATCGTGAAGGAGAACATTGTCGAGACGCTGACGACGATCAGTCCGGAAGACGGCTCCATCCAGCCGCGCCTCGCCACGGAGTGGGAGGATATCGGCGACGGGAAATACCGCGTCTCGCTGCGCGAAGGCGTCACCTTCCATGACGGCACCCCGTTCGATGCGGAGGCCGTGGCCTTTTCGATCGAGCGGCTGCAGAGCCAGGAGATTTCCTGCCTCGACCGCACCAAGATCGCCGGCATCGAGATAACGACCGATATCATCGACGAGCACACGATCGAGATCGGCGCCGCGCCGGCGCAGGTCCTGATGCCCACGCTGTTCAGCTTCATCGGAGTGGTCTCGCCCAATACGCCGACCGACGCCCTCAGCCGTTCCCCGGTGGGAACCGGTCCGTTCGCTTTCGAAGCCTGGAACGCCGATGGCGTGCATGTGGCGCGCTATGACGGGTATTGGGGCGAAGCGCCCCAGGTCAGCGAGGCGACCTATGTGTTCCGTGGCGAGTCCGCGCTGCGGGCGGCCATGGTCGAAATCGGCGAAGCCGATATCGCTCACGACATCGCGCCGCAGGATGCGGTCAATCCCGATATCGACATTCCGTTCCTCAACGGCGAAACCACGCGCATGCGCATCGTCATGCTGCCGCCGCTCGACGACATCCGCGTGCGGGAAGCGCTCAACCTCGCCTTCGACCGCGAGGCCCTGCTTGGCACGATCCTCAGCGATCGGGCGCAGATCGCGACCCAGTTCATCCTTCCCAATATCAATGGCCACAACCCCGATCTGGAGCCGTGGCCCTATGATCCGGCGCGGGCGCAGCAACTGCTCGACGAAGCGCGCGCGGACGGGGTGCCCGTCGATCGGGAAATCCGCCTGGTCGGCCGCATCGGCTTCTTCCCCAACCAGGAGGAAGTGCTGCAGGCGATCCAGCAGATGTGGGCCGCCGTCGGCTTCAGCGTGCGCCTCGAGATGATGGAAAGCGCCGATTGGCTTCGCCTCGTCAACCGCCCCTATCCGGCGGACCGCGAAGCGATGCTGATCCAGGAGCAGCACGACAACAACAATGGCGATGCCGCCTTCACCATGCGCTTCCGCTACCATACGGATGGCCAGCAGTCCGAGATGAACAATGCCGAGGTCGATCGCCTGATCGACACCGCCGAACAGTCGGTGGGTGAGGAGCGCACCCTGGCCTTCCAGGAAGCCAATCGCATCATCGCCGATGAGGTCATCCCGGCCGTGCCGATGTACCACATGGTCAGCTATATGCGGGTCGGCTCGTCCATCTCCTACGAGCCCAATGTTCTGAGCCTCATCCAGCTCGAACTGGCCGACATCACCTTCAACTGATCTCAAGGCGGGGCCCGATCGCGAAAGCCGGTCGGGGCCCCGCCTTCGTCCCAACCGCGAGGAGCCGGTCAATGGCCAGACATTTTGCCAAGCGGGCATTGTGGAGCGCGATATCGCTGTTCGCGCTCGTGGTAGCGGTCTTTTTCATGTCGAGAATGACGGGATCGCCCGCCGACCTCTATCTTCCGCTCGATGCGCCGACCGAAATGCGCGTGCAGTTCGAACATCTGCACGGGTTCGACCGCCCGGTCTACGAGCAGTTCTTCTCGTTCCTTGGGGACCTGCTGCGGTTCGATTTCGGCATGTCGCTGCGCCAGGGATTGCCGGCCATCGACCTCGTGCTGCAGGCCCTGCCGACAACCTTGCTGCTGGCCTTCTATTCGATAACCATCGCACTGGTCGTCGCCGTGGTGACCGGGGCGCTCGCCGCCTGGCGGCCCAATTCGATCTTCGACCGGATCGCGACGGTGCTTTCGCTGATCGGGGCGAGCCTGCCCAATTTCTGGGTGGCCATCATCGGGGTGATCGTCTTTGCCGTCACCCTGCGCTGGGTGCCGACCTCGGGAACCGGGAGTGTCGCGCAATGGGTGCTGCCCATCGCGGTCCTCGCCCTGCGCCCGGCCGGGTTGATCGTGCAGGTCGCCCGCAGCTCGATGATCAGCGTCCTCTCTTCAGCCTATGTGAAGACGGCCCGCGCCAAGGGTGCTCCGAGCCGCCGCATCCTGTTCGTCCACGCCCTGCGCAACGGCATGCTGCCGGTGATCACGGTGGCCGGCGACCAGGCGGCGGGCATCATCAACGGCGCGGTGATCGTCGAAACGATCTTCGGGTTCCCCGGCGTGGGCAAGCTGATGATCGACTCCATCAACTATCGTGATTTTGCGGTTATCCAGGCGGGAGTGATGGTGACGGCCATCGCCATATTCCTGATGAACGTACTGATCGACCTGGCCTATCTGGGGCTCGATCCGCGGACCCGCGAGGAAATGGTGTGAGCGACATGACACTCGAGTCCCAGCATTCCCAACCCATCGCGCAGCGCCGCATCGGCCTCGTCTTCATGCTGCGCCAGGACCCCTTCGCCTTTGCCGCGGTGGTCGTCCTCGTCCTTTTCGCCCTGTTGGCGGTTCTCGGGCCCACCTTGCTGGGGGACATCGCCACCAGCATGAATTTGCGGGCCCGTAACGCGCCGCCATTCGAACTCGAGCGCGGCTTCTGGTATCTGCTCGGCGCAGACGCGCTGGGCCGCCCGATCCTGGCGCGGGTGATCCTCGCGACGCGCACGACGCTGCTCATCGCCGGGGCGGCGGTCCTCCTCTCCATGGTGGTGGGCTCGGTGCTCGGGCTGATCGCGGGCTATCGCGGCGGGTTCCTCGGCGATGCGATCCTGCGGCTCACCGACATCGTCATGAGCTTCCCCTCGCTGCTGCTCGCGCTGGTGGTGCTCTATGTCTTCGATCCGGCCATCACCAATGTGATCATCGTCCTCGCCATCACCCGCGTCCCTATCTACCTGCGGACCGTACGGGCCGAGGTGATGGAAATCCGCAGCCGCATGTTCGTGACGTCGGCGCGGGTGACGGGAGCGGGGCCGGTCCGGCTCATCGGCAAGCACATCCTGCCCATGGTGTTTCCCACCATCGTCACCATCATGACGCTCGACTTCGCCTTCGTGATGCTTGCCGAAGCCAGCCTGAGCTTTCTGGGCCTGGGCGTGCAGGCTCCCAACGTCACCTGGGGCGTGATGGTGGCCGAGGGCCGCAACTATCTCAGCTCCGCATGGTGGCTGTCCTTCTGGCCGGGCCTCGCCATCGCGCTGGTCACCATGTCGCTCAACCTGGTGTCGAACTGGGTGCGGATGGTCATCGACCCCGTTCAGCGCTGGCGGCTTGAGGGCAAGGGAGAAAAGTGATGAACGATACGCTTCTCAAGGTTTCCGACCTCAGTGTCGAATTCCGCAACGGGTCGACGGTCAACAAGGCGGTGAGCGGCGTCTCATGGGACATTCGGCGAGGAGAAACGCTGGCGATCCTGGGCGAAAGCGGCTCGGGCAAGTCGGTCAGCGCCTCGGCGATCATGGGGCTGATCGACAGCCCTCCGGGGCGGATCACCTCGGGGCGGGCGGAGTTCGACGGGATGGACCTGCTCCATCTCGACGACGCCGAGCGGCGGCGCATCAACGGCCCGCGCATCGCGATGATCTTCCAGGACCCGCTGGCGCATCTCAATCCGGTCTATCCGATCGGCTGGCAGGTCGCCGAAAGCATGCGCCTGCATGGGGTGAGCCCCGAGGAGGCCCGCCGCCATACGCTGGAGCTTCTCGAACGGGTGGGCATCCGCAATGCCAAGGCGCGGCTGAAGGATTATCCGCATCAGTTTTCCGGCGGGCAGCGCCAGCGGATCATGATCGCCATGGCGATCGCCCTCAAGCCCGATCTGCTGATCGCCGACGAGCCGACCACGGCGCTCGATGTGACCGTGCAGGCGCAGATTCTCGATCTGCTGACCGAATTGCGCCGGGAAACCGGCATGGCGGTGCTGCTGATCACCCATGATCTGGGCGTGGTCGCGCAGACGGCCGACCGTGTCGTAGTTATGAAGGACGGGCAGGTGGTCGAACGCGGCGACGTGCGGGAGGTGTTCGGGGCGCCCGCGCATCCCTATACGCGCCAGCTGCTCGACGCGGTTCCCGGCAAGAGCCGGTTCCGCCAGCCCGAAGCCGCCGGAGAGCGCCTGCTCGAGGGACGCGGCGTCGCCAAGTTCTATCCCATATCGGCGGGCTGGTTCGGCCGTCCGGTCGAAACGCTCAAGGCGCTCGATGGGGTGGATTTCGACCTGCACAAGGGCGAAACCCTCGGCATCGTGGGGGAATCGGGCTCGGGAAAGTCCACCCTGGCCCGGACCGTTCTCGGCCTGACGCGGCCGACCTCGGGCGAGATTCGCTGGCGCGGGCGCAATGTCGCTCAGATGAGCGCGGCGGAATTGTTCGAGATGCGCCGCAACCTGCAGGTGGTGTTCCAGGACCCGACCGCGTCGCTCAACCCGCGCATGTCGGTGGCGGAAATCATCGCCGAGCCCTGGGCGATCCACAAGGGTTTCCTGCCCCGGGCGCAATGGAAGGACCGCACTGTCGAATTGCTGGAAAATGTCGGGCTGCGGGCCGAACATGCGGAACGCCATCCGCATCAGTTTTCCGGCGGGCAGCGCCAGCGCATCGCTATCGCCAGGGCTTTGGCGCTGCAGCCCGAGGTGATCCTCTGCGACGAAGCGGTTTCGGCTCTCGACGTGTCGGTGCAGGCCCAGGTGATCGATCTCCTGCGCAAGCTCCAGACGCAATACGCGCTGTCCTACATCTTCATCGCCCACGACCTGCCGCTGGTCCGCGATTTCGCCGACCGCATCCTGGTCATGAAGCAGGGGAAGGTCGTGGAAGAAGGGACGGCGCAGGAGATCTTCGAGCGTCCCCGGGAGCCCTATACCATGGAATTGATTGCGGCCAGTCCGGACGCGGTTCCGCGTTCCGAGAGCCGCTGGAGGTCTGCTCAATGATAGTGATCCCCGATGCGGCACGCCGTGCCGCCGACCATTTGCTGGCGGGCGCGGAAGGTGGCCTTGCCGATCTTCCCGAGGACTGCCGGCCGACCACGGACGCGGAAGCCTATCTGATCCAGGACGAGATGATCCGCCGGCTGGGCCAGCCCGAGGCGTGGAAGGTCGCGCCGGCGTCCGGCGGCGACGTGCCGCGCTGCTCGCCGGTCTTTGAAGCGGTCGCCGCCGGCCAGCCATTTCGCTCTCCCTTGCGGGCGCCGCTGGTCGAACTGGAAATCGGATTTGTGCTCGCAAGCGACCTGACGACCGCAAGCCAGGGGACAATCGCCGATGCGATCGGGGAGGCCGTCGCGGTGTTCGAACTGCTCGACAGCCGGTTCGTCGACCGGAAAGCGGTATCGCGCTGGTCGTCGCTGGCCGACCGCCAGAGCAATATCGCCGCGGTCATCGGTACGGGAACGGCCGCATGGCAGGGGCTCGAATTCGCCGATCTCGGCGCAGAGCTCCGGGTGGACGAAACCACGAGCACGGCGGGAAAGCCTCCAGCATCGACGGCGGCCGTTCGCGAGGCCGTCGCCTGGCTGGCCGACCATCTGGCGGCGCGCGGGCACGGCCTGCGCCGCGGCCAGTGCATTCTGACCGGAGCCCGGCTCGGCCCGGTTCCGGTCGCGCCGGGCGCGCGATTGCACGGCATCGTAGAGGGGGTCGGCGAGGTCAGTGCCACCATCCCGCAACAGGACCCAGACATTTTCCACAAGAAGGACCATCAGCCATGATTCCACTCCATGTTCAGCAACCCGGCCGCCGTGTGGAGCGGGACGATATCGAGCGGCTCGCGAAGCTGCCGGTGGCCAATATCAGCGATGTGATGGCCCGCCTTCCTGCCGGTGGCCCGCGCCTGCGCCCCTATCATGCCTCGGGCATATTGGCGGGGACGGCCTATACGGTGCGGACGCGCCCGGGCGACAATCTGATGATCCACAAGGCGCTCAACATGGCCGCGCCCGGCGATGTGCTGGTCATCGATGGCGGCGGGGACCTCTCCAACGCGCTGCTGGGCGAAATGATGCTGTCCTATGCGGAATATCGCGGGCTGGCGGGCGTCGTCGTCAACGGTTCGGTGCGCGACGTCGCCCATATCAGGGCGCATGCCTTCCCGGTCTATGCGGCGGGCGTTACCCATCGCGGTCCATACAAGGACGGCCCGGGGGAAGTGAACGTGCCAGTCGCCATCGACGGTATGGTGATCAATCCCGGCGACGCGATCATCGGCGACGATGACGGCGTGGTCTGCGTCCCCTACGACATGGTGGCGAAAGTGCTGCCGGCCGCCGAGGAAAAGCAGCGGGCGGAAGTCGCTCAACTGGCGCGCATCAAGGACGGCACCGTCGACCGCACTTGGGTCGAGCGCGCGCTGGCCGATTCCGGCCTGGCCTTTGCGGGCCTCGAGGACGGCAACAGCGTCGCGGAACGGTGAGGAGGAGATGGCGCTGAACATTCTGAGCAGCCTGGCCGTAGAAAGGGCTTTCGCCACCCGTATCCTGCCCGAATTCGCCGGGCAGACGGGCCTGTCGCCCCATGTCACCTGGAACCCGACCACGGTTCTGATGCAGAAGGTGGCGGGGGGCGAACGCGGCGATGTCATCGTCCTCATTGACCATGCCATGAACGCCCTGGCGGAGCAGGGGATCGTGGCGGCAGCTTCGGTTCGGCCGATCGCCACGGCGACCATCGGCCTCGCGGTTGCGCCGGATGCAGCGCCTCTCGACATATCGTCGGCCGAGCAGGTGCGCTCGGCCCTTCTTTCAGCGCGGAGCGTCGCCTGGTCGCGCGCCGGGGCCAGCGGGGGCCAGTTCCACACGGTGCTGGAGCGGCTGGGCATTGCCGAAGAGGTCCTGGGGCGGGCGACCGCGATCCCGGAAGGCTTTACGGCGCGCGAAATCATGGCCGGCCGGGCCGACATGGCCATCCAGCAGGTGAGCGAACTCATGACGGTGGAGGGCGTGCGGATTCTGGGACCGCTGCCGCCGGAATTGAATGCGGAAACCCATTTCTCCATCGCCGCGTTCACCGATGCTGCCAACCGGGCGGAAGCCGAGCAGTTCATCGCGTTCGCGACCGGGGCGGCCGCCCATGCCGCCTATAATGACTGCGGGCTCATCTCGCGGCTGGAACTGCACTGATTTCTCACGCTGGGCGGCGGCTGAAATCGCGTTCAGCCGGCCAGCAGCACGCTCAGCGCCCAGGCCATGGTGCCGGCAAAGGAGAGAAAGCATAGCCAGATGAGGACGTGGAACAGGCCGGCGATACGCCATTTGCTCCAGACGCAGAGGGTGACGATCACGGCCAGCCCCGCATAGGCGGCCATATAGGACAGCATCGCCAGCAGCGCGACATTGGCGGCGGTTTCCTGTTCGGTTCCGCTGAACGCCGAAAGGCCCAGGACGAGGAACCAGAACAACGCCGCCGCCGCGAATGCCGCCAGCAGGGGCGGCAACACAATGAAGGCCTGTATCAGCGTTTTCATGGGTTCAACGCGACATAGCCGTCGCGCAGGATGGTGATCATGTCGATTTGCTGGTTCATGTCATCGACCAGTTCACCCATGGCGTAATTGGTGCGCTGGGGCGAACAATCCTCAAGCGTAGGCGCCGGGCGGCGCAGGTCGGCGGCCCTTTGGGTGATCTCGTCCTGCTGCGCGGTGGGAAGCACCGAGAACAGGGCGACGAGGGCGTCGTAATCGATGCGGTAGCGGCCGTCATGGCAGATATCGGCGTAGTCCATATGCTGATGGGCGTCATCGAGCGTGAACACGGACCGGTTCATCAGATCGCGGACGACGTCGTCCATATTGCCCCGTTCGACGATGCCATCCACGAAATTGCGATTCTCCGTGCTGAGCCCGCTATAGGCAAGGGGCGGCAGGTCGGCGTCGGGGGTGAGCCAGTCCAGAGGCCGGATGATGTCGGCCGAGGCGGCAAGCTGCACGAGACACAGCAGGGCGGCAATCCCCGCCAGGGCCTTGCGGACCACATCCCCGGGCGCGGATGGGCGCAGGACGGTAAAGGCCAGCCACAGCCCGACGACCGCCAGTACGATGCCCAGGAGATTGAACTGCTCGTCCCGCACCACCGCGCCGTTGACGGTGATGGTCTGGGAACTGCCTACAAAGATGAAATAGGGCAGCACGCCGAGCAGAATGGCGATCAGCGGTGTCTTGAAACGTGAGAGCAATATGACCTCCTTATAAATCCCGTCGCCTGGCCATGCCGAGCATGCGTCGAGAGGTTTCGCAATATCCAGCCTGATGGGAACATCCTTATCCCCATTCCGGTCTCCGGGGTAAGACGGTGGCGGATCGGAAAGCCTTGGTCGGCAACGGTGGATTTTTAACCCCCGGCGTCTGATGCGGCGGCACGGGTCCCGAGGGGTTGATCAGCAGGCCGGCTGGCCTGTAGGTTGGGTCGGGATTGTCTCGCGTGGTTTGAGTTTTATGGACATAGCGAACAGTTCCGCCGAAACGGCAGGCCGCCCGGTCGCGGCGCCCGATCGGAATGCCGCGGAAACCGCCGAACTCGTACGCCTTGCCCAGGCGGGCGACGTGGTGGCCTTCGAACGGCTTGTCGCGCGTCAGTACGGCTTCATCTTCAAGACGGCGTTCCGCTGGCTCGGGCATCGCAGCGATGCCGAGGACGTGACCCAGACCGTATGCATGCGCCTGGCCACGGCCTTGAAGAGTTTTGACTGGAGGGCCAGCTTTACCAGTTGGCTTTATCGCATCACGCTCAATGCGGTGTACGATCTGAAGCGTTCGAGCCAGCGGCGCCAGCGCCTGGTGTCGGAGATTTCCCTCGGGGCCACCGAGGAGAGCCCGCCGACCCAGGAAGACCAGCTTGCCCTCAACGATCTGTGGCAATTGGTGCGGGAACTGCCGGAAAAACAGCGTGACGCGGTGCTGCTGGTCTATGCCGAGCATATGAGCCATGCGGAGGCCGCCCAGGTGATGGGGTGCAAGGAGGTGACGGTTGCCTGGCACATCCACAATGCGCGCAAGACGCTCAAGGACAGACTATGACCGCCCAGGACAAAGACCCATTCGAGCGCCTGTCGCAGATCGCGACGCCTGAGCCCGATCCCGCGAAAATCGGCGCGGTGGCGGCGATGAGCGCGCGCGCCTTTGCCGCGCAATCGGGACGGGCGCCCGAGAGCAAGGGTGGACCGTTCACGCGGTGGTTCGGTGGAACGCACTGGCTGATGCCGGCCTCCGCCATGGCGCTGACGGTGTTCGCCGCCGCGCTGATCGTTCCCCTGATCGGGCGGCAGGACATGCTTTCGCCGTCCCCCTCCGACGCTATGCTGTCGCGCGAGGCGGCGGTTGCCGAAGTCGAACCGCCAGCGGTGGTCGCCGATCAGGCGATGCCGGCGCCCCAGGAGGGGACGCGCATGGGGGCCGTGCCTTCCGCTCCGCGCCAGGGACTCCCGCTTGACCTGCGGGACGATGTGACGGTCGAGGCCTACAGTTTCGACGGCGTCGACATCGTGGTGCGCAGCGCGGCGGACGAGGTGGCGCTCTATACGATGGAGGGGACGTTCGAGAGGCCCTTCGACCAACGCGTCAAGGCGCCGTCCGAGACGGTGGAACTGACCGACGCCTTCCGCCGGACAACGTCGGAGGGAGAGGTGCTTTTCGTCCGCTCCGGCCTCGGGGGCGGGCAGCAGCAATGGGACGCTTTTGTCGATAGCGGCACAGGATTTGCGCTGTCGGGCGCGCTGTCGCTGCTGGTCCATGATGCCGTCGATCGCGCCGAGGTGCTGGCAAGGCTCGACGCCACCGACGCACAGTGATTCCTGCATTTCGGGACTGATCGCGAAATCGCCACGAGTGTGGCCGATCGGCCACAGGTGGGGCGGCAATCCGACAAATTAAAACATGACTCTTTTTATCATGTTGACTCTTCGGAAGGGTGAGCCCTAGGTTCAATCGACATTCAGGATTCAATTCTGTCGGGGAGTGTGATTCATGGGTTTCCAGATTCAATGATCTGGAGG
>NZ_QQNH01000041.1 GCF_003345525.1 Pelagibacterium lacus | reverse complement strand
CCGGCGCTCGATACCCCCAACATCAAGTGGCCTGGTTTTGCGCCGCCCAATGGCCGACTTTTACCCCGCCGTTGACACCTGAACGGAAGTGAATGCTGCCCCGAACTACGGAGTTTTGAAAGGACTGCCCCGATGACTCGCGTTGCTCTCTATGCCCGCTACTCCTCGGACAATCAGCGCGAAGCGTCGATCGAGGACCAGTTCCGGATTTGCCGGGAACAGGCGAAGCGGGAGAAGTGGAAGATCGTTGGCTCCTACAAGGATGCGGGAATCTCCGGGGCCAGCATGATCCTGCGTCCCGGCATCCAGTCACTGCTCCAGGATGCGCAGGCCGGAAAGTTCGACATGGTGCTGGCCGAAGCGCTTGACCGGGTCAGCCGCGACCAGGCCGATGTCGCTACCTTCTACAAACATCTGAAGTTCGCCGGCGTGCCCATCGTAACCCTCTCGGAAGGCGAGATCAGCGAGTTGCATGTCGGGCTTAAGGGCACGATGAACGCGCTGTTCCTCAAGGACCTCGCTGCAAAGACCCATCGTGGCATTCGTGGCCGTGTCGAGGAGGGCAAATCGGGCGGCGGACTTTGCTATGGCTACAAGGTCGTCAAACAGCTCGACGCACGCGGCGATCCGATCCGGGGTGACCGTGAAATCGATGAAGCGGAGGCGAACATCGTCCGGCGTATCTTCCGGGAATTTGCCTCTGGTGTGGGCCCGCGTACGATCGCTCGCACCCTGAACGAGGAAGGAGTGCCCGGCCCGGGCGGTAAGCTCTGGAGCGACACGACCATCCGCGGCCATGTGAAGCGCGGAACCGGCCTCATCAACAACGAGCTATATATTGGTCGCCTGATCTGGAACCGGCTACGCTACATCAAGAATCCATCGACCGGAAAGCGCGTGTCGCGCCTCAACCCCGAGAGCGAATGGCTCACCCGCGATGTGCCTGAGTTGCGCATCGTCGATGATGCCCTTTGGCAGGCGGTGCGTGAGCGGCAGGCCGCGATCGCGGATAAATTTGCGAATGTCACCGAGGCGGTGCGCAAGCACCACAAGAAGAACCAGCTCAACGGCAAGCGCCGGCCTCGGTCTCTTCTGTCCGGCCTGGTGTTCTGCGGCTGCTGCGGCGGTCCCTATTCGCTGCGCGGTGCAGGCCGCTTCGCCTGCTCCAATCACATCAGTAAGGGAACCTGCCCCAACAGCCGAACCATCCGGCAGGATGAACTGGAGAGCCGTGTGCTCTCTGGTCTCAGAGACCGCATGATGGCACCGGAGATCGCCGCCGAGGCGATGCGCGCCTATGCGGAAGAGACCAACCGGCTAAACCGCGAGCGGCGCTCCAATGCGGATGTCTGGCAGGTGGAACTGGCGAAAGTCGATAAACAGATCGCCCAGATTGTCGAGGCCATTGCCGACGGAATGTATCATCCATCGATGAAAGAGAAGATGACCGGCCTGGAAACCCGGAAGTCCGAATTGACCTCACTCTTGGCGGATGCGCCGGAGGACAAACCAGACCTGCTTCCGACGGCGTCGGCGATCTATGCGAGGAAGGTCGCAACGCTCATACAAGCCCTGAATCGTCCTGCCGAGCGCCAGGAAGCGGCTGAGGCTTTGCGGCTGCTGATCGAGAAGATCGTGCTCACTCCCGGTCCAGGACGTGGCGAGATCGACGCGACGCTTCACGGCGAACTGGGTCAGATCTTGGCGTGGACGAAACGGCAAGCCCTTGGAAAGGCATCAAAAACAACAAAACCCGCAGCGGATGCTACGGGTTTGTTGGTATCGGTGGTTGCGGGGGCAGGATTTGAACCTGCGACCTTCAGGTTATGAGCCTGACGAGCTACCGGGCTGCTCCACCCCGCGACACTGTCTCGAAGAATGCGACTGCTGCGCCTTGGCGCCGAACCGCTCGGACGCCGCCTATATAGGGGGTGATTTGCGCTTTGCCTACCCCCCCTGCCGCCCTTTCATGACATTTTTTTGAAATGCCGCTCCAGGCGCCCGCGCCGATTGCCTTTGGCGGCGCCGGAGGCTACATGTCGCGCCGGGCTCCCGGCCCTGTCCCCGCCACGCTTTTCCCGATCCGGACGCACATTCATGCAGCAGCGCAGTCTCGGCCGCACCGGCATTTCCGTCAGCCGCATCTGCCTCGGCACCATGACCTGGGGCGAGCAGAACACCGAGGCCGAAGGCCACGCGCAGATGAACTATGCCCTCGACCAGGGCATCAATTTCCTCGATACCGCCGAGCTCTATTCCACCCCGGCCCGCGCCGGAACGCAAGGGGCGAGCGAAACCATCATCGGCGCCTGGCTCAAGGCCAATGGCCGGCGCGACGATTGGGTGATCGCTTCGAAAATCACCGGCCGGGGCCATGACTGGATTCGCGGCGGCCGCCCCATGGATGGCCGCGAGGTCACCGCCGCGCTCGAGGCCAGCCTCAGGCGCCTGGGCACCGATCATATCGACCTCTACCAGCTCCATTGGCCCAATCGCGCCCATTACAATTTCTCCAACGCCTGGAGCTTTAATCCCCATGGCCAGGATCGCGCCGCGATTCTGGACAATCTGCTCGATACCCTGCAGGCGCTGGACGCCGCCAAAAAGGCCGGCAAGATCCGCGCCATCGGCGTCTCCAACGAGACGAGCTGGGGCCTTTCGCACTATCTCGCCCTCGCCGAGCGCCACGGCCTCGCGCGCATGGCCACCATCCAGAACGAATACAACCTGCTGCGCCGCCATTGCGATCTCGACCTGGCCGAAATCTGCGCCTTCGAGGATGTCGGCCTCCTGGCCTATTCCCCCCTCGCCGCCGGGCTGCTGAGCGGCAAATACAATGACGGGCGGATGCCGGACGGCTCGCGCGGCGCGCTGGGGGTCATGTGGCGGCACAATCCGCAATCCGAGATCGCCACCAAGGCCTATATGACCCTGGCCGGACAGCACGGGCTCGATCCGTGCCAGATGGCCATCGCCTTCTGCCTCACCCGCCCCTTCATGGCCTCGGTGATCATCGGCGCCACCACGATGGAGCAGCTCAGCGCCAATATCGCCGCCGAGCGCCTCGTGCTTTCCGACGCGGTGCTGCAGGGCATCGAGGATTTGCACCGGCTCTACCCGCGCACCATCGCCTAGAGAGTTTCCCGCACACGGGGGGCGCCCATTGCCCCCAGTGTCCGGTTCGGCGGCCCTGCCCCCTTTTCGCGCAAAAACCTTTGGCAAACCCGTCCCATGGCTGGGCGCGGGCGGCGAACCGCGTTATCCTCGGCCGGGCCGCTCCGGCATAAAACCGATCGGGACAAGATGAACGCCTTTGCCCTTTTTGCCTCCGTTCTGCCCCTGGCCGCGCTCTGGCTTTATGGCTTTGCCACCGCCCGCATCGATCGCCGCCGGCCCTCCCTCTCGGCGCTGATGAACGAGCACCGCTTCGCCTGGGTCGACCAAGCCAGCCGCCGCGACACCCCGCTCGATGCCATCCTGGCCGGCAACATCATGAATGCGGTTTCCTTTTTCGCCTCCACCACGGCGCTGCTCATTCTCGCCCTGTTCACCGTCATCGGCCAGTTGCCGCAATTCCTGCCGGCCCTCTCGGCCATCGCCTTCGGCGCCGCCCATTCGACGCTCGACATGCAGATTCACAACGTGATGCTGCTGGTGCTGTTCGTTTATGCCTTCCTCTCCTTCACCCTGTCGCTGCGCCAGTTCAACCATTTCTGCATTCTGCTCGGCGCGCTCGATCATGCCGATCCGACCCCCAGGGAGGAGATCCGCACCATAGCACGCATCAACGCCATGGCGGCCCAGCGCTTCAACGCCGGCATCCGCAGCTATTATTTCGCCATCCCCATGGTGGCCTGGTTCGTCTCGGGCTGGGCGGCGATCGTCGTCACCCTCGCCACCATCGTCCTCCTGCTGCACCGGGAATATTTCTCCGATGCCCGCTGGCTGGTCGCCCGCATCACCCCCCATTGAAAAGGCCGCACCGATGAAACCCGCCCTCTTCGCCGCCGCCCTCTTCCTCGCCCTGCCCGCCGCCGCGCAGCAACCCGCGGCCTTCACCACCGCGGACGCGGCGCTGATGACCGCCTGCATCGAAAAGCTCTCTTCCGCCAACCAGGCCGAGGACGATCCGGCCGCCCTGCGCCCCACGACCGATTGCATCGGAGCGGCGTCCACCGTCTGCATGGAGAGTGAGGACGGCGGCTTCTCCACCATCGGCATGGTCACCTGCACGGCCCGCGAAACCGACTGGTGGGACAGCCAGCTCAACACCCATTACGCGGGCCTGCGCGAAAGCCTCGCGCCCGATCTGTTCGCCACGCTGCAGGCGGCCCAGCGCGTCTGGATCGACTATCGCGACAGGGCCTGCGGCTTCGAATATGATCTGTGGGGCGAGGGCACCATCCGCTCGGTCATCCATGCCGGCTGCATGCTGGATCTGACCGCGGCGCGCGCCGACCGCGTCGGGACCTATGCCCATGCCGAACCGTGAAGGAACAGAGCCGGTGAAAAGTGACGCCTCCCACCCCTGGTTCCGCCCGCTCTGGCGGCGGCTCCTGATGGTCGCCCTTCCCGCCGCCGTGGCCGGCTGGGACGCCTATTACGGCAATTGGGGCTGGACGCTGATTTTCGGCGGCCTGGCCGCCTATGCGGTCTATATCTTCTTTGTCACCTGGAAGGATCCGGGCGATCCTCCCGCCCCCACCGGATCGTGAACCGATACCCCCGCAAAGCCTGCAAAGCTGACATTGACAATCATCTTTTATTTCGTATGAATGGCGAACCTTAGTTCACGCGGTCCTCACAGCCTTCGCCATGCTCGTCTGCCAGTGCAATCTGATTTCGACCAAGGACATCGAGGATATCGTCGTCGACATCCTCGACCAGGACCCCTGGCAGCTCGTCGTACCCGCCCTCATCTATCGCGAATTGGGCAAGCGCGGACAATGTTGTGGTTGCGTGCCCAATATAGTGGACATTATCGGCAAGGTCACCGAAACTTATCACCTCAAGCTGGCCGGGAACGCCGCCAATCTGGTGGACGTTAGGACCAGAATGAAGAGTCTGCGCAAATCCACGCGCAAGGGAGGTGAAAGTGAAGGGCGATCCAAGGATCATCGAGCGGCTTAACGAGGCGCTGTTTCTCGAACTCGGTGCCATCAACCAGTACTGGGTTCATTTCCGGCTTCTGGATGATTGGGGCTTCAAGCGGCTGGCCGCCAAGGAGCGCACCGAGTCCATCGAGGAGATGCAACACGCCGACAAGCTGATCGAGCGCATCATCTTCCTCGAGGGCCATCCCAATCTGCAGCGCGTGGCGCCGCTGCGCATCGGGCAGAACATCCGGGAAGTGCTCGAGGCCGACCTTGCCGGCGAGCTCGACGCCATCGCGCATTACCGCGAGAGCCGCAAGATCTGCAACGAGCTCGACGACTATGTCACCCAGCGCATTTTCGAGGAGCTCCTGGCCGACGAGGAAGGCCATACCGACTTCCTCGAGACCGAGCTCGAACTGCTCGCCACCATCGGCGAGGAGAAATACGGCCAGCTCAACGCCAAGCCCGCCGACGAAGTCGACTAAAAGCGTCTCCAGAATAAGGGCCCCCTTATTCGGTTCGGAAACGCGACCGAAAATCCCGATGATCACGCCCCTGGCCGGACCCGGTCGGGGGCCTTTTTTCGCCCTGTCACATCAATGTGCAATAGTCCCGGCATAAGGCGTTCGAGAATTGCCATTTACACGCCGCTTGCACAGAACATTCGCGCGGAAACGGTGCGGCGCGGCAACAATTTGCGGATAGGCACGGCGAGCCCGACAATTTCGCTTTGCAGGGAGCGCGCTTGGCTGTAATGCGGAAACAGACCTTTTTATGCCTAGCGGTCGGGTTTGCGCGGGGGTTCGATCCCCGCACTCGATTGGTGAAGCGGCGAAGGGAGTGCCGTGTGGTCGAGCCGCCAGAGGGGAACTCCAAAGCTGCCGCACGGTGTGTTCACACATCCTTTTTGGCTCTCGAAAGGACTTCCGTCATAATGAACAAGTCGTTGTTTCTCCTGACTGTTTCCGCCTCCCTCCTCTGCGGCGCCGCCACGGCCCAGGACCAGATCGTCAACATCTACAACTGGTCCGACTATATCGCCGAGGACACGCTGGACAAATTCACCGCCGAAACCGGCATCGCCACCAATTACGACGTCTTCGACTCCAACGAGATCGTCGAAGCCCGGCTCCTAGCCGGCTCGTCGGGCTATGATGTCGTTGTTCCGTCAGGCTTTTTCCTTGAGCGCCAGATCCCCATCGGCCTCTTCCAACTCCTCGACAAGTCCAAGCTCCCCAATCTGGTGAACCTCGATCCCGCCATCATGGCGATCGTCGAGGCCCATGACCCCGGTTCGCAATATTCCGTCCCCTATATGTGGGGCACCAGCGGGCTGGGCTACAATGTGGACATGGTCACCGAACGGGTCGGCGCCGACGGCCCGCTCACCTCATGGGACCTGCTGTTCGACCCCGAGAACGCAGCAAAACTGGCCGATTGCGGCATCGCCCTCCTCGATGCTCCGGTCGAGATGATGGCCATTGCCCTCAACTATCTCGGCCTCGATCCCAACTCCGAATCCGCCGATGACCTGGCCCAGGCCGAGGCACTGTTCGCCGGCATCCGCCCCTATGTCCGCCTGTTCCATTCCTCCCAGTATATTTCTGATCTCGCCAATGGCGAAATCTGCCTGGCCGTGGGGTATTCGGGCGACGTGTTCATTGCCGCCGACCGGGCAGCCGAGGCCGATCAAGGCGTTGAAATCACTTATGTCATTCCCGACGAGGGCACCTCGCTTTGGGTCGACATGATGGCCATTCCGGCCGATGCGCCCAACCCCGACGCGGCCCATGCCTTCATCAACTTCATCCTCGAACCGCAGATCGCCGCCGACATCACCAATTATGTCTGGTACGCCAACCCCAACACGGCGTCGCTGGACCTGGTTGATCCCGACATCGCCGCCGACCCTGCGATTTTCCCGACCGCCGAGGTGATGGAGAACCTGTTCCCGCTCAAGGCCCGCACGCCGGCTTATGACCGGCTGCTGACCCGGGCCTGGACACGGGTCAAGACCGGCCAGTAAACGCGATCGCCAAGATTTTTGCGGCAGGGCGCTCGCGTGCCCTGCCTCTGTCATTCTTCGGGGTGGGAAGCAGAACCTTGAAAAAACCTCAGATTGCCGCCGATACGCGCCCCTGGCGCGATCCCGACGCCGTCCCCTTCGTACGCATCCGCAACGTGACCAAGACGTTCGGCGACGTCTATGCGGTCGACGACGTTTCGCTCGACATCTACAAGGGCGAGCTCTTCTGCCTTCTGGGCGGCTCGGGCTCGGGCAAGTCCACCCTCCTGCGCATGCTGGCCGGCTTCGAGACCATCACCAAGGGCACCATCGAGATCGACGGCCAGGACATGGCCCAGGTTCCCTCCTATCAGCGACCGGTCAACATGATGTTCCAGTCCTATGCGCTGTTTCCACATATGACCGTCGAGGCCAATATCGCCTACGGCCTCAAGCGCGAAGGCCTGCCCAAGGGCGAGATCGCCGAGCGCGTGGCCGAACTGCTCAAGCTCGTGCGGCTGGAATCCTTTGGCCGCCGCAAGCCGCACCAGCTCTCGGGCGGGCAGCGCCAGCGCGTCGCCCTGGCCCGCTCCCTCGCCCGCCGGCCCAAGCTGCTGCTGCTCGACGAACCCCTCGGCGCCCTCGACAAGAAGCTGCGCGAAGACACCCAGTACGAACTGGTCAAGATCCAGGAGCAGCTCGGCGTCACCTTCATCGTCGTCACCCATGACCAGGAAGAGGCCATGACCCTCTCGACCCGCATCGGGGTGATGAATGACGGCAAGATCGCCCAGATCGGCGAGCCGCAGGAAATCTACGAATTCCCCAATTCCCGCTTCGTGGCCGGCTTCGTGGGCTCGGTCAACATCTTCGAAGGCGTCGTGACCGAGGATGAGGACGACCATATCCGCATCGACGCCTCGGCCGAGGCTGGTTGCGACATCTACGTGTCCCACGGCGTCGATTGCGCCCCCGAACAGATCCTCTGGTACGCCATCCGGCCCGAAAAGATGGTGCTGTCCCGCGAGCGGCCGGAGGGCGATGCCAACATCGTCCACGGCCTCGTCCAGGACGTCGCCTATCTCGGCGACATGAGCGTCTTCCGCATCCTGCTCGACAGCGGCAAGCGCATCCATGTCTCCCAGACCAATGTCTCGCGCTATGATCCCGAAGGCATCAGCTGGGACGAAAAGGTCTATATCTCCTGGGAAGCCGACGCCGGCGCGGTGCTGACGTCATGAGCGCGGGCGCGCTGTCCTCGCCGCCGCGCCCCTGGACCCGCCTCGGGCGCTGGCTGGGGCGGCTGGGCATCAATGGCCGCACGGCGGTCATCCTCGCCCCCACCCTTTGGCTGGCCATCTTTTTCCTGATCCCGCTGCTGGTGGTCTTCAAGATCGCGCTCAGTGCCTTCGCGCTGGGCCAGCCGCCCTATGCCCCCATGTTTAGATGGGGCGCGGACGATTCCCTCTCAATCACCCTGCAATTTTCCAATTTCTTGTTCATCCTCCAGGATTCGCTCTACGCCAACGCCTATATCAACTCGCTGCGCATAGCGGCGATCTCGACCGCCCTGGCGCTGCTGATCGCCTATCCCATGGCCTGGTTCATCGCGCGCTCGGACGAGAAATACCGCAATCTCCTGCTGATGCTGGTGATCCTGCCCTTCTGGACCTCCTTCCTCTTGCGCGTCTACGCCTGGATGGGGTTCCTGGGCCGCAACGGCATCATCAACAACATGCTGCTCGGCCTGGGGATCATCGACCAGCCCATCACCATGCTGCAGACCGAAGGCGCGGTGTTCATCGGCATCGTCTATACCTACCTGCCCTTCATGGTGCTGCCGCTCTACACGACGCTGGTCAAGCTCGACCAGAGCCTGATTGAAGCCTCCGCCGATCTGGGCGCACGCCCCTTCATGACCTTCCTCACCGTCATCCTGCCGCTCTCCATGCCCGGCGTCATTGCCGGCTCCATGCTGGTCTTCATCCCCGCCATCGGCGAATTCGTCATCCCCTCGCTGCTGGGCGGCGCCGACACGCTGATGATAGGTCGCGTGTTGTGGGACGAGTTCTTCGCCAATCGCGACTGGCCGGTCGCCTCCGCGGTGGCCATTGTGATGCTGGTCATCCTCGTCGTGCCCATCATGCTGATGAGCCGTGCCCAGAACGCCGTCGTGGAGACCGAAAAATGAGGCGCGGCTATCTCATCCCCATGATCGCGGTTCTGGGCTTTGCGTTCCTTTACGCGCCCATCGCATCGCTGGTCGTCTTCTCGTTCAACGAAAACCGGCTGGTGACGGTGTGGTCGGGGTTCTCGACCCGCTGGTATGCCGCCCTGTTCAACGATTCCCAGATCGTGGACGCGGCCTTTCTCAGCCTCCAGATCGCCGCTGTCAGCGCCAGCATCGCCACCGTGCTGGGGACGCTGGCCGGCGTCGCCCTGGCCCGGCTGGGCCGGTTCCGCGGCAAGACGGCGCTGACCGGCATGGCTTCGGCCCCCCTTGTCATGCCCGACGTCATCACCGGGCTGTCGCTGCTGCTGCTCTTTGTCTCCATGGAGGCCCTGATCGGCTGGCCGGCCGGGCGCGGCTTCACTACCATCACCATCGCCCACTCGACCTTCTGCATGGCCTATGTGACCGTGGTCATCCGGGCGCGGCTGTCCGACATGGACAACTCCCTCGACGAAGCGGCCATGGATCTGGGCGCGACGCCGCTGCGGGTGTTTTTCGACATCACCCTGCCCATCATCTCGCCGGCGCTGGTCTCGGGCTGGCTGCTGGCCTTTACCCTGTCCCTCGACGATCTGGTGATTTCGAGCTTCGTCTCGGGCCCGGGCGCCTCCACCCTGCCGATGGTCATCTTCTCAAAGATTCGCCTGGGGGTCTCCCCCGACGTCAACGCGCTGGCCACCATCATCATCGGTATCGTCGCCATCGGGGTGATCGCGGCGACCATGATCGGCATGCGCCGGCCGCAAAAGACTTAAAACCCCTGCAACCAAGCGCCGATCCGGGGACGCCAAGGCTCAGGCGTCGAGCGCCCCCAGGCTGGAATAGAAATTGACCATATCGTCGAGCACCGGGGCGCGCCAGCGCAGCATGGCGCCCAGCGCCGTGACGATTTCCATATGGCCGATGCCATCATAATAGCGCTCTTCCACCGGTACGCTGTTCTCGCGCAATTTGGCGGCCAGGGCCGTGGTGTTGTCGGTCTTGACGATCAGGTCGAGATTGCCGGTGGCCAGGAACATGGGCGGCGCGTCGGCAGTCACCAGCCGCACCGGCTGCGTCCCCTCCGGATTGGCGGCATAGCCGAACGCCTCGCGCACCTCGTTGAATTCGAACGGATAGAAATCATAGGGGCCGGCCAGCCCGGCCACGCCCCGCACCTTGAGCGTGCAGCCCGCATCGTTGAAGAACGAGGGATCGAGCCCCATCATGACGGCGTTATAGGCCCCGGCGGAGTGGCCGGCCATAAACAGCTTGTCGGCATTGCCGCCGAATGTGCCGATATTGTCCTCGACCCATTTGGCCGCGACCGCGATATCGTAGAGAAAGGCCGGATAGGTCACCTCAGGCACCAGGCGATAGTCGGGGATGACCGTGACGAACCCCCGGGCGGCAAGGGCGCGGCCCACGAAATCATATTCCCAGCGCTCGCCCCGGTTCCAGCCCCCGCCATAGATGAACATGAGCACCGGCGCGTTGCCGCGCGGATTCTGCTGCACATAGACATCGAGCTTGCCGCGCGGCCCACCGGCATAGGGAATGCCGTCGCCGATCTTGACCACGCCGGTATCGACGGCGGTGGGCAGGTTGAACGGGTCCATGAGCGACACGGCCTGGGCCGCCTCGGGCAGCAGCATGCTGCCGAGGCCGAACGCACCCGCCGAAGAGAGAAAATGACGACGTGTAAACGACATGAAGAACAAGGTTCAGAAAGTTATGATGGCAGGAGCATCCCAATACCGCGGAAACGCGTCGGTTTTGAGACCAATTCTCGCCAATTTCGCCCCAGGTCTTAGCCCGCATTAACCTTTGGCCGCCGCATGTCGAAAAGGCTCGAGACCTCGGCATAATCGCCGCGATAGCCGCAGCGGGCGATAGACCCGGCCTTGACGATGTCGAACAGCCCGTCGGTGAGATAATCGGGATCGATATGCACCCGCACCACCTGGCCGATCACCAGTTCACGCTTGAGGGTATTGCCATCGAGATCGACCAGCGGCTTGATTTCGAGCAGCTTGCATTCCATGGCCGCCGGGGTATCGGCCACGCGCGGCGGCGCCACCCTGTCCGACGCGGCCTTTTCGAGGCCCGCCATCTCGAATTCGTCGATCTCCGGACCATAGACGCCCGAAGTCTGGTTCATCGCCTCGGCCAGGCGCCGCGTGGCGAGGTTGAAGACGAATTCGCCCGTGGCGGCGATATTGTTCAGCGAATCCTTGCGCCCTTCACTGCCGAAGATCAGGATCGGCGGCGCGGCGCAGAAGATGTTGAAAAAGCTGTAGGGGGCGAGGTTCACCCGCCCTTCCGCGTCCACCGAGGACATCCAGCCGATCGGACGCGGTGCGATGATCGCCTTAAGGGGATCATGGGGCAGGCGATGCCCCTGGTCCGGATCGTAGGAATGCAGGGCCTTCATACCAGTCTCCTTTCATCGCACGGGGGACCCGATAACCGATACCGGCAAGCCCCTATCCGATCTAGTCTTCGAATCAGTAGTTAACGCCTCGAACGGTCACGATGTTTGCAGCTCTGCGCCATTTCAATCTCACCATTTGGCTGATTATCGTCGCCACCTTTGCCAGCCGGTTCGTCCAGTTCATGATCTGGCCGTTCCTGGCCATCCTGCTCTACCAGAAATTCGGGCTCAACGAGTTCGAGGTCGGGCTGTTTCTGGCGTCGGCCACCATTATCGGCATCGTGTTCGGCTTCTATGTCGGCTATCTGTCCGACATCGTCGGGCGGCGCAAGATCATCCTGGCCGGCCTCGCTCTCTCGGTTGCCGCCATGATCGTGCTGGGCCTGGGCGATAGCCTGTGGATGCTGTTCGCCGGCACGCTGGTGCAGTCCCTGGCCCGTCCCATGGTCGAGGATCCCGGCCGCGCCCTGATGACCGACATGGTCGAAGACCGCGAGGTCAAGGACATGGCGCTGCATATGCGCTATTTCGGCCTCAATGTCGGCGCCGCCCTGGGTCCCATCCTCGGGGCGACCATGGGGCTGACGGGGCAACAGCACACCTTCCTGCTGCTGGCCGGTATCCAGCTGCTCTATCTCGCCGGCGCGGCCATCGTCTTCAACATCGAGCGGCCCGTCAAGCACTCGGCCATGGCGGCGAGCTTCACCTTGCGCGACGTCCTGGGCATTCTCGTGCGCGACCGGCCCTTCCTCCTGTTCGTGCTGGCCAGCCTTTTGTCCTCGATCGGCTATGGGCAGATCGAATCCGGCCTGGTTCAATATCTCCAGCAGCAATCGGTGGCCGATATTGCGACGCTTTACGCCGTGCTGATCGGCATCAATGCAGCGACCATCGTCGTCTTCCAGTTTCCGCTGCTCAAGCTGACGGCGAGAATTTCGCCCTTTCTGCGCGCCATGATTGGCGTCGCGCTGTTTGCCCTGGGCTTTCTCGGCTTCGGCTTTGCCCCGGTCGATCCGCCCCATGCCCTGGCGCTCGCCATGTTCGTGTTCTCGATCGGGGAGGCCATCCTTTTTCCGACCATGAACATCATCATCGACCGCATGGCGCCCCCGGCGATGAAGGGCAGCTATTTCGGAGCCTTCTCGCTCGGCGTGATCGGCTTTGCCCTGGCGCCGCTGGTGGGCGGCAGCCTGCTCTATTGGGCGGGCGGCTTTGCGCTATGGATGGCGATGACCGGCCTCGCGCTGGCGGTCGCCATTCTCTACCTCCGTAATCGACCGATTTAGGCCGCCGCGACGACTGGAGTGGTGTGTGCTGGCCGCCAGTTCCAGGGTAGCAGCTCATCGAGCGCGTTGATCTTGTGATCGTTGATGCGGCCGAGGATATCGGTGAGGTAGGATTGGGGGTTGAGGCCGTGGAGCTTGGCGGTCTCGATGATGGTCATCGCATCGGCGAGCGTTTCCCCACCCGCATCGGATCCGGCGAACAGGAAGTTCTTCCGTCCGATTGCAATAGGCCTGATGGCGCGCTCGGCAGGATTGTTGTCGATCGCCACGCGCCCGTCTTCAAGAAACAGGGTGAAGGATGCCCAGCGCTTGAGAGCATAGCGGAAGGCCTTGGCCACATCGCTCTTGCCCGAGATGCGGTCGAGCTGATCCTCGGCGAAGCGCTTGAAGGCGTCGGCAACCGGCTTGCTCTCGGCCTGCCGGACAGCAAGGCGCTCCTGGGCCGAGCACCCGGTGATGCGCCGCTCGATGTCGTAGAGCACGCCGATGCGATTGATGGCTTCAAGCGCAATGGGGGATTTGCTCGACGTCCACTCGTCGTGGAAGTCGCGCCGAAGATGCGCCCAGCACGACGCCTCGCGGATCTTCTGCGTGCCGGTCATGGGATCGGGTTTGTAGAGGGGTCCGAACCCTGAATAAGCATCGGCTTGCAGGATTCCGGAGAACCCGGCCAGATGGAATTGAGGATGTTCGCCCTTGCGATCGGGTGAGAACAGATAGCCGACCGCCGGCGGATCATCGCCTGCAAAGGGAGTGTCGTCGCGGACATAGACCCATATGCGGCCCTGCTTGACCGCGCGTTTGGCACCGCCAGAAGCCAGCGCCACCTTGGGATCGAGAACTCTGATCGGGGTGTCGTCGGCATGGAGCCGATCTGCGGCAAAGACATGGTCACGAATACGGGAGACCAGGGGCTTGAGCACGCCGACCGCCTGGCCGCACCAGTCGATCAATGTCGAACGCGGGATATCGGCGCCCATGCGGTCAAAGATCTCACCCTGGCGATAGAGGGGAAGATGGTCGTCGTACTTGCTGACCAGAATGTGGGCGAGCAGCCCCGGGCCTGCCATGCCGCGGGCGACAGGGCGGGTTGGTGCTGGTGTCTGCACCATGGCTTCGCATTTGCGGCAGGACTTTTTAGGCCGGGCGATCTCGATCTTCTTGAGCTGGGCTGCAACCAGATCGAGGATCTCGGAAACGTCCTCACCCACCAGCCGCAGCTCCCCGCCGCAATCGGGGCACTGTGAACCAGGATCAAGGGTACGGCGCTCGGTGAGAACATGCTCGCTCAGAACTGGCTTGCCTCGACGGCGGGGAGAAGAGGTCGACTGTCCGGCTGACGTTGCCCCTTGGAGCTAATCCAGTTTGAAATAGACTCTGGCCCATCGAAAAGGACCAGAGATGAAGCGCAACA
>NZ_QQNH01000040.1 GCF_003345525.1 Pelagibacterium lacus | reverse complement strand
CCGGCGCTCGATACCCCCAACATCAAGTGGCCTGGTTTTGCGCCGCCCAATGGCCGACTTTTACCCCGCCGTTGACATCGATGCGTCTCCGTCGCATGGAGCGGCCCGTCCTTAGGGCCGCGACCCGGCCTTCGAGAGGGCGAGCACGCCCACAAGCGAGCCGGTCCGGCAATGGCGCCGGCCGGCTATTTTCCGGCGGCGCGAAACTTCCGGCGACAATACGAGATCCGATGCGGCGCCTTTCCATCGCGAGGCAAAATAGCCGGCCTCTGCCATCCTCCGCTTGCGCTTCGGCCCTGCGCTTGACGCTCCGGGTGCCGTCCCGTCTCGCCCGTGGGCTTTCGCCGCCATGAAGGCCGCGAGGGTCGCGGTCCAGATGACGGGAACATTTCCATGACCGAGCACGAACCACATCACGTCTCATCCTCGACCGGTCACGTTCTGACCGAACTTCAACTCTATGGCTGGCGTCCATTCCAGGACGAGCCCGATCCACGGCCACTCCCCGATGGCAACGACGTTGCCGGCGCCATAACCGAGATATTCGACGTTCTTTCCGGAACGCTCGCCGAGACCCGCCTTGAACCCGATCTTGACGACCTGCTCTGGTCCATGGTCAATCTCTTCCATCGGTCCGTCCTGCGCATCGAGCGCCAACTCAACGACAATGAGCAGGGCCAGCGTCGGATCGCAAGCCAGCAGGACGGCACCGAAGTCAAGGCGAGCGAACTCGAGCGCCTGACCGCTGAAGGGCAAACCTTGATCGAACGCCGGGACGCGTTCGAACTGATGCGCGACCTCGCGGCCGAGCATTACGAGCACCAAACCGGTTCTGCCTGGCGCCCACGCGCTGGATCACGGGTCAATCACCGTCACCTGACCTCAGCACTGATCGACAGTCGCGACTTCCTCGCGGCCAGACAAAAAGCAAAATCGGAGGTCATGTTGCCATCGGGTCCAAAGATTGCATTTTCCGGGGGCCTCGACTTCAACGACCATCACCTCGTCTGGAATGTGCTGGACAAGGTCCGCGCCAAATACCCCGATATGGTGTTGATGCACGGGAAATCCCCCAAGGGTGCCGAGTTCATTGCCGCAAAATGGGCCGAGAACCGAAAAGTCACCCAGATTGGGTTTGCACCCGATTGGACCCGGCATGGACGCTCCGCACCATTCAAGCGCAACGACGTCATGCTCGACGTGTTGCCGATCGGCGTTATCGTGTTCCCCGGAACGGGCATACAGGACAATTTCGCCGACAAGGCCCGCAAGCTCGGCATCAAAATCCATGATTTCCGGAAACGGGGTGGCGCGTAAGCGCCCTCTGGGTGTCATCACCGTGCCGAGTTTACCAGACACACGGATAATTTCCCGGAAAGGGAGGTGAGCTCTGCCTGGTCTTGGGAGGTGGAGCTTACGCCAGACGCTGCCGGTTGACCGCGACCGGCGCGCGAAGGTCATGCTGAACCCTTACGTGACGATGTTCAGCCCCGCCTCGTTGCAGGTGTCGAGGTCAATAGGTTTGCACGCTATAATAATGCATGCGCGCAATACCACGGCAGAGACCAAATTTTTCACCCGAACGCCGGTCACCATGATGGCTATGGCCCGCGGCAATAATCGAAACGGCGTTTTCTGAAAGCGGGCCCGCGACGCCTTGCCCAGATGTCCCGCTCAGGGCTTCGGCGAACGCAACGAACGAGCGGAGCTGCATGCCGTGGCGGTACGTTCGCACGACGACGTTGAACCGAAGGATAGGGTAGGGGGATGATGCCGTCGTCGTTCATATCGGAACCTTTCGATATCAATGGCCGCCACAATCCCCTTGACCTTCCGTGTCAAAGCCCGCCCCGTGAGGCCTCTCCAATGGCTTGATCTGGCCCAGGACCGGCTGGCGCCTCGATCGCCTTTGCAACGGCGGCGTCGAAATTTTCTTCCCCTGCCGGCTGCGCCGTCATTCCGCGCGCAACAAGAAAATCTCGCCTTTGCCGTTTCCCCTTCGGGTGCGCCGTCGATCGTCCTGGGCCCGCCGATCGCCATCGAGGCCGCACGGGGCGGGCTCGAAGCTCAAAAGTTCAAGGAGAAAGACAATGGCCACCATCGGTAACTTCAAAAAGACCACCGCCAACGAATACACCGGCGAAATCATGACCCTCAGCGTCCAGGCCAAGAACGTTCGCATAGCGCCTGACGACCGTGCCACAGGTGCAAACGCCCCCACGCACCGCGTGTTTGTCGGTAGAGCCGAGATCGGGGCAGCATGGGCCAAGAAATCAAACGAGGGCCGTGAATATCTGGGCCTCAAGCTCGACGACCCCAGCTTTTCCCATCCGATCTACGCCAACCTCTTCCAGGATGAAGACGGGAAAGGGCACAGCCTCATCTGGTCCCGTCCGAACCGTCGCAACAGCGACTGAAAACCCGATCGAAGTCCCGCCCGCACGCCGGGCGGGGCACACCACGCCCGGCAGCGAACTCTCGCCAGTTCATAAAAACGACGTTCCGTCGGTGCGGCGCCGCGTTCTGTTCACCGCGCTATGCTATTCATCCCGACGAAGCTGCGCTGCCCTGCGCATGAACGCCACGATCTCGTTGCGGTCGGAGTGTTCTTTGGACGACTTCGACGCCTTCGCCTTGCTGCTGGAAACTGATCCCGTGCGCTTGGACTGCTGGGGGCGTTCTTCCGGCGAATGCTCTTGGGTTATGCGATTTTCCGATGGCGCCCCTGTTTCATCGTTCAAATCGTCAGGAACATTGATCATTCTCCCAGTCGCGACGGGCCTCCTGTCCGCCGGTACAGACGGGATTTCGTGACTGGGCTTCGCTTGCTGCTTTCGCCAAACCAGTGACGAAACGTGCCCTCTGGAAAGAGGACGACCATCACTCCTGGCCACCCCGGCCTTGTAGAGCAGGTCGACTATATCGGACCACTCCAGACCGCGCGCCCGCGCCTTTTCAAACCAGACCAGGTGATTGTCCACGACTTTAGCGAGCTTGAGCCGTCGCCCGTGCGGGAGTTGCATGTCGGCGGCGATCGATCGCGCTCCATCGATCAGATTTTCGTCGCTAAGAATGAATCGCTTCGACATGCCAGGACCTCAATCCATCATTTTTGACTGATTTCTGCACTGAACCATATCAACGCACAACAACGCAATACACAGCACAATGACATAGTACGAAGCATTTTAAAGAACGCACACCTGTGCACCTTACGCGCTGGCCGTCGAGCTGGAAGGCCCGTTGATTCAGTCTGCGAGGCCGAGCTTACTCTTCGAGTATCGGATCGCGACCATAGCGCCTAGCAATAGCAGCTTGCGCAGACAAGGATTGCCGCGTTCGTGAAGCGGCCAGATAGACCTGGCGCCTTTCCCGTTTGGGCGTGGGACCAGGCCGATCTCGGCTACCGGCCGGACTTGTAGGCACGAGCATCCGCGATGGTCGCCATGATGGCCGAGGCGGTTATTAGCCGATGCGGCGAATGTTCTGCAACCTCTAGCTGATCTCGCTGTAGCTCGGTGATACTGGCTGCCGGCGCCATCCACATCTTGACCGATGGGGTGGCGTTGCCTTGGCAAGTACTCTTCGGCGAGGTGAGCAAGCCGGCTTTGTTACGGAAGGATTGTAAGAAGAGCGGGCGCGTCCTCAGCTCTTGTACGCCAAAGGGCTCGAGAAAGGCCAATGCGACGGCCACTGAAATATTGTACACCGTCCGCTTGACATGCATAAATCCTTGTGTTTTTGTATACAGATGGGAATGAATATGATCGACAGGTTCGAACACCTGAACAACAAGACAAGTGCTGCTGATTGGGCATTCAATCAGCTTTTCGGCAGCATTGCTGATGGCAAATTTGCCCCAGGCGAGCGAGTGACGGAAACGCAACTCGCAGATATCTTGGGGGTGAGCCGCACGCCGCTTCGTGAGGCGGTACGCCGGCTAGAGGTGGCAGGCGTTCTTGTTCGCTCCCCCGGTCGAGGACTGCGCATAGCCCCAATGTCGGCCAAGGAGATGTGGCGTCTGTCAATGCTCAGGGAGGCGTTGGAAAGCCTTTTAGTGCGGTACGTAGCCGAGCGCTACAGAGAGGGCGAAATCGTACTCGACCGGCTCGAACAGATCGTCGATCACATGAAGGCCATCGATGCCCAAGCCGGACTCAGCTTGTTGTTGCAGTTGGGGCGCGACTTTCACCGCGAGCTAAGCGTACTGGCGGATGATCCACTTACCGCCCGAATGCTCGAGCAGGTGATGGTAAGCTTTGAGCGTTACCGCCACCTGGTCGATCACAAGCAGCACCGCGCATCGGAGATCGTGCGAGAGCACATGTCGCTGATGGCTGCTATCCGAAGCGGAGATGGTGACGTCGCCGGAAAGGAAATCCGCACGCATCTGCAAAATGCTCGATCGCTCTATGGCGAATATTTTGCATCAATGAATACAAATCTAGAAAAATGAGGACAGTTGAATGAAAGATCTGTTGATGATGCGCGGAGCGCGTCGGCTCGTGAACATGTGCGCCAACGTCAAGGCGGGCGAACAAGTTGTCATTGTCACAGACTTTGCCACGTTCGACGTCGCCAAAGCAGTGGCAATGGCGAGTCTGGAGGTCACCGAGAACGTTAACCTGCTGACGATGCCGCCTCGTTCTATCGATGGCGAGGAGCCTTCGGAACCCATTGCTGCTGCCATGGCTAAGGCCGACGTCATCTTCACCCCCGTCCGTCAGTCCATCACGCACACACTGGCGACCAAAAACGCCTTGGGCGCCGGGGCTCGGGCAATCATGCTGACTCAGTACAATCCCGAGATGCTTGTGCGGGGTGGATTATATGCCGATTTTGAGGCTATCGAGCCACTCTGCCGCCGAGTCGGCGAACTGCTGGCTTCTGCCGATCAGGTTCATTTGGTCGCCCCTGGCGGCACCGATCTGCGCCTCAGTGTTAAGGGGCGCCCGTCTAATCCGCACTGCGGGATTGTAAGGCAGTCCGGCGACTTTACCACCGTTCCCAACATTGAAACTAGTTCGTCCCCTGTTATCGGATCGTCCGAGGGCGTGATCGTAGCCGACGCCAGCGTGCCTTATTATGAGATCGGTCTGCTCAAGCAACCCATCCGTTTTGAGGTGCGCGGCGGGCGAGTCCAAAACATCGATGGTGGCAGTCAGGCAACGCAACTCGAAACGCTTTTGCGCAGCCAGAACGCGCCCGAAGTATACAATATCGCTCAGATATCCTTCGGCCTTAATCCCCAATGTCCCATGGAAGGGGTCATGCTGCATGACGAGGGTGTCTATGGCACTGCCCACATAGGTATCGGCACCAGTGTTCTACTGGGTGGGGAAGTGAAAACCCTGACTCATTTCGACGCCCTGATGTGGAGACCGACTCTCACCCTTGATGGTGAGGTCGTGCTCAGGGATGGACGTTGGCTCCTTCCTGAAGCCGATGTCATCCATGCCCAGGCGGCATAATTCCGGTCGAACAGCTTAACCCACTTGTTGGATCGCCCCGCTGGAGGAAAAATGACCAAGATCGACGACGCTGATATCGTCCGGCCACTGGGGCGGCCCCGTTTCTTCGCTCTCATAGCCACAGGTACTGCTGTAATCTTCTCGTTGTTCCAGTTCTACGCGAACGGACTCGCCCTCATCCCGAGCTTCCACCAATACGGTATTCATCTCGGCCTGATGATGATCCTTGGTTTTCTGATCTTTCCCATCTCCGATGGAAAGGTGCCGTTGTTGCGTGTGATCGATGCTGTGATCATAGCGATCGCCATCGGATCTCTGGTTTTTCTGCTTTCACGCTACAATCAGATGGTGTCGCGCTTCGGAATTTTTCGTCCCGAAGAAACGTTCGCCGCGGTTCTGATAGTTCTCGCGGTCATGGAGTTCACACGCCGTGTGGTCGGGTGGCCTCTGTTCATCATAGCCGCGCTGTTCATTCTTTATGCCTATTTCGGAAACTATATCCCCGGTGCATTCGGCCATGCTGGTTATTCCACGACCCGGATCAGCAGTTATCTCATTCTGACCTCCGACGGCATTTTCGGCACCGCTCTCGGTGTGGCGGCGACCTTGATCAGCATTTTCGTGATCTTCGGGGCGTTCCTGAGCGTCACCGGATGCGGCAAATGGTTTATGGACATCGGGAATTGCCTGGCGGGGCGATCAGCAGGCGGTCCGGCCAAGATGGCGGTCGTAGCCAGCGCGCTAATGGGGTCGATCTCGGGTAGCGCCGCAGGCAACGTAGCGACGACCGGCGTCTTCACCATTCCTCTGATGAGCAATTATGGCTACAAACCCGAACAGGCTGGGGGGATTGAGGCCGCGGCCTCGACCGGAGGCATGATACTGCCACCCCTGATGGGTGCCGGTGCTTTCGTCATGGCCGAATTGCTGGGCATTCCTTATTCCACGGTCGCCTTGGCCGCGCTTCTGCCCGCTCTCTTGTACTTCTTTTCGATCCTTATGCAGGTTCACTTCGCGGCGCGCGCGCAAGGGTTGAGCGGATTGAGGCGGGAAGACCTTGTGCCTTGGCGCATTATTGTGACTACCGCCTATAGAGCAATTCCGCTGGTGGTGCTGATTTACCTCATTTTCGTGGTTCAGTACTCGGCGGTCTACGCGGCGTTTTGGTCGATTGGGTCGGTCATCGTCCTCGGGTTGATCAGTGGCGAGTTGCGCCGGGTGGGGAACGTCGTTGAGGCGCTTCGGAGCGCGGCGATCGCCATGTTGCCGATCACCGCGGCCTGCACCGCCGCCGGGATTATCGTCGGCGTTCTGATGCTCACGGGGCTGGGCTTGCGCCTATCGTCGCTGATGATCGGCTTGGCGAGTGGCAATCTACCGATTCTGCTGGTGCTGACCATGATTTCGTCGATCATTCTCGGCATGGGCGTGCCTGCGACCGCAGCCTATATCATTTTAGCGGCGCTCGCCGCGCCGGCACTCGTCGAACTCGGGGTGGATCCGCTCGGCGCGCACATGTTCGTCTTCTATTTCGGGGTAATTTCCAATATCACGCCACCGGTCGCGGTCGCCGCTTTCGCTGCTGCGGGGATCGCGGGTGCCTCGGCGAACAAGGTCGGCGTAGAGGCCTTCAAGATGGGCTTCGTAGCCTTCCTCGTGCCCTTCCTTTTCATCTACGCGCCCGATCTGTTATTGATCGACGCCCAGCCGCTCATGCTGGTGATGGCCCTGTTCTCGGCGACCATCGGGATTACGCTCCTAGCGGCCGGTCTGCAAGGGTGGCTGTTCGACCGAATGTCGGTCATCGAGCGTGTGATCCTCGTCATCACGTCACTTCTGTTCATTTCGCCCGATCTCTGGACCGATCTGGCAGGCCTTGCGATCTCGTTTGGCTTTGCCATTCGCGCCTACCGCCGTCGTCCGGCCAACAAGGAGGTTCAAACGTGAGCTCTACCGTTTCCGATTTGCAAAGCGCGGTTCCCGATATCCGCATCGGGCTAATGGCGCCGCCCCCCAACGTGGTAATGGAGGTCGAATTCCCGCGCTATCTGCCCGATAGCGTAAGCCTTCACACCACGCGGGTGCCTCGCTCCACTCCCGCAGTCACGCGTGAATCTCTGCTTGAGATGACGACCAACGTCGAATCGGCAGCGCGCTGCATAGCCATGGTCGAGCCACAGCTGATCGCTTTCGGCTGTACCAGCGCGAGTTTCATTAACGGGATCGGGTGGGATCAGGATATCGCCCGCCGCATAAGTGCTGCCAGCGGGCTTCCGGCGATCACCACGACCACCGCCATTGTCGAGGGGCTTCGTGCGGTGGGCGCAAAGCGTATAAGTTTGGTCACCCCCTACGTCGACGAAGTTAATCAGGCGGAGATCGATTTTCTCAATGCCAGCGGCTTTGAAGTGATCGACCTGATCACGTTCAATCTCCGCCAAAGCGGGGAAATTGCGCGTGTGCCTTCCGAGGTGATGCGCGAGAGGGTCCTTGCAAACGCGGAAAAGGCTCGAAAGGGCGACGCCGTGTTCATCAGTTGCACAAATTTCCGCACCTTGGATCAGATCGACCGCCTAGAGGCGGCGCTCGAGAAACCGGTAGTTACATCAAACCAGTCCACGATTTGGCTCATCAAGAAAGCGGCAGGTGTCCACTCCATTTGCGAGACGGGAGGTCTACTTCTGAAGGAAAAGTAATTGCTTCATCAAAGGGAGAAAAATGATGAAAGTGAATAGACTATCAAAATTGCTGGGCATCGCCATGCTCAGCGCTGGACTGACGGTAGTCAGTGTTAGCGGTGCTGCCGCTCAGCAGCGCATGACGATAGGAACCGCAAGTTCTGGCGGTGTATTTTTTCCGCTTGGTACCGGCATGGCCGAAGTGCTGAGCCAGGAAGTCGAAGGGGTCTCCTTTTCCGCGGAGTCAACGGGTGGGTCGGCGGAAAATGCCCGTCTTGTCGGCTCGGGTGGAACCAGCATGGGCCTGGCCATGGCCGATGTCGCCTACTATGCGCGTCAGGGCCTGGCAGACTTCGAAGATGAAGGCGCATATGAAGATCTGCGCGGCGTAATGATGATCTATACGCAGATGATGCATCTGATCGTTCCGGCCAACAGCGACATAGAAACCATGGCTGATCTTGAGGGGCGTCGCGTTTCGCCCGGGCCCGCAGGCAGCGGCACTTCTTTCATGACCGACATATTGCTCGATGCGTACGGTCTTAAGGATTCGGTGTCACTCGATCTTCTGACCCATGATCAGCAGGCATCGGCTTTGGGAGACGGTCGCATCGACGCCGCCTTCATGCTCTTCCCTCCCGGAGGTGCGGCGGTGGAAGCCTATGCCAATGCCCATCAGGCGCGCTTTATCCCGATTGACGATCCGGACATCACCTCGACGCTTCAGGAAGAGTATCCCTTCTATGCACCAACACCGATCCCGGCCGGCAGCTACACCGGACAGGACGAAGCGGTCCCCAGCATAGGCGTCTCCGTCGTTCTGGTCGCTCACAAGGATTTGGATGAAGACGTCATCTTCGATGTCACCCGTGTCCTCAACGAGCACCCGGAGCGGCTTGCCGCCTACCATAGCATTGCTGCCTCGATGACGACCGACAATGCCCTGAACGGCATGCCGGTCGAACTGCACGCCGGGGCGGAGCGATACTACCGCGAAGTTAATCATCCTGGGCTGACCCAGTAGCGCCTTGGCGATACAGCTCCCTGTGAGCTGTATCGCCCCTCCGAAACATTTACTGGTTTTCCTCCTGCCGTCAGCGCGGGACCAATCGAACAGGTTACAAAGTGGGTAGTATACGGATCGCCGTCGATATTGGCGGCACATTCACGGACGGGATCGCGTCGGAGCAGGAAACTAACCTGATCTGGGTTGCCAAAAGCCTTACCACGCCGGACGATCCGGGCGAGGCAGTCAGCATTGTCATCGACCAGTTGCTCAACCAGGTTGCCCAGCAATCCAGCACGACCGTCGAGGAAGTGGTGCATGGCACGACACTGGTTACCAACGCCCTGATCGAGCGTAAAGGATCGCCGACAGCGGCCATTCTCACGAAAGGCTTCAAGGATGTTTTCGATATTCGTCGTGAGCTGCGATACGATCTATACGACCTCACTTTTCGCCTGCCGCCGCCCTTGATCCCCGAGGAACGACGGTTCGACATTACGGAGCGAATTTCTGTCGAAGGCGAGATTCTTCATGAAATCGATGATGGCGAGCTCGACCGGTTGCTGGAGTGTATCGACGCTAGCGGAGCCGCCTCGGTAGCCGTGTGTCTCCTCCATTCATATCGTAACGATACCCATGAACGACAAATTGGAGCGTTTTTGAAGCGCGAGCGCCCGGACCTGATGATAAGTTTGTCCTCCGCGGTTGCCCGTGAGATGCGGGAGTACGAAAGGGCATCGACCACTGCGGCCAATGCCTACGTTAAGCCGCTAGTTTCCACTTATCTTTCCGAGCTCGAACGGCGCCTCGACGATCTCAAGATCGGCGCCCCTTTGCGGATCATGTTGTCGAGCGGTGGCTTTACTTCAAGTCAAGCTGCGGCGGAAACACCGATCGCGCTGCTTGAATCGGGACCGGCCGGCGGTGTGATCAGCGCTCTCAACACAGGCTTGGCCGCTGGTGAAGACAACATCCTTGCATTCGATATGGGCGGAACGACGGCGAAAGCAGGGTTGGTTCAGAATGGCAAGCCGAGCACAACGCGTACCTTTGAAGCGGGACGCGTGCACCGGTTCAAGAAAGGTAGCGGCCTTCCCTTGCTCATTACGAGCATCGAACTCATCGAAATTGGGGCCGGGGGCGGCAGTCTCGCCTCGGTCAGCAATCTAGGCCTACTCAATGTAGGACCGGAAAGCGCAGGCTCGGTTCCCGGCCCCGTTTGTTACGGACTGGGCGGAACACAGGCGACCGTGACCGATGCGGACTTGTGGCTGGGTTATCTGGACGCTGAGCATTTCTTGGGCGGCACTATGCGCCTGGACCTCGATGCGACAGGTAGGGCTCTGGAAGATATCGGCACCAGACTAGGTCTTACTGCCAACGATGTTGCATTCGGTATTCACAATATCGTCAACGAGAACATGGCAGGCGCAGCGCGCATCCACATCGCCGAAAAGGGCCACGACCCACGCGACTTTACATTGGTGGCAACGGGGGGAGCGGGTCCGGTTCATGCTGTGGAGATTGCTCGGAAACTGGGCATCAGGCGCGTGCTCTGCGCATCGGCGGCGGGGGCGGGTTCGTGCCTCGGCTTCTTGGCCGCGCCTGTGCGCATAGACCGGACACTGACTCAGACGGATGCAATTGAATCGCTCGATTGGGATGGCCTCATCGCCGACCTTCAAAAATTGGCGCATGACGCAAGAACCGAACTCCAGGGTGCTGGCGCCAACATCGACACCGTCAACTACGAAGTCGATGTCGAGATGAGGTATCGGGGGCAAGGTAACACGGTCAGCGTAAGTGTGCCGTTCGGCTCGCTCGGCAGCGGGTTCGCCCAACCGCTCATCACCCAGTTCGAGGTGGAATACGAAAAGCTGTTCGGCCAAAAAGTCCCGGACGGAACGCCCGAGGCGATCGCTTGGCGTCTCGTGGTGCACGAACATTTGGTCGAGCGGCGGTTTGTTCGGGCCGATCGCCAAAACGTCGACGCCGACGACTCACCGGTGCGCCGACGTAAGCTCTACCAGCCCATTTTGAAGGACTTCGTCGAATGCGGGGTATACGAGCGCGCACGCTTGTTGCCTGGCGTTCATCTGCAAGCGCCGCTGGTGATCGAAGAGGCGGAATCGACGTTGGTCGTCCCTGTACCCGCATCAGTCTCTGTCCGAGACGACTATAGCATTCTTGTGGAGTTGTCGTCATGACCAGTAGCACCCTAGATCCCATTAGCCTCGAAATCCTCTGGACGCGCATGATCAGCATGGTCGATGAGGCGGCGACGACACTTGTAAGAACCTCCTTTTCTCACATTGTCCGTGAGTGCCACGATTATGCGGTGGTGCTGCTCGATGCGGAGGGGCGGTTGCTTGCCCAGTCGACACAAAGCATTCCATCCTTCATCTGCACCCTTCCGGCAACAGCGCGACACATTCTGGCGAAATTTCCCAGACAGACAATGAAGGACGGAGATGTCTTCATCACCAACGACCCCTGGATGGGCACGGGGCACCTGCCGGACATCAACATCATCGTGCCGATCTTTCACAAGGGGGAACTGGTGGCGTTTTCGGGCACCGTTGCACACTCGCCCGATATCGGCGGACGAATCCGCTCGCCAGGAATTCGCGAACTTTATGAGGAGGGATTGCGAATCCCCCCGCTCAGGCTGATGCACGCGGGCGAACGTGATCAGGCGGTGTTCGAGATACTCGAGGCAAATGTCCGCATTTCCAAGCAGGTGCTCGGCGATCTTTTCGCGCAGCTTTCAGCCAACAAGATGCTCGAGAAAAGGTTGCGAGAACTGCTGGCGACGGTCGATGTGGACCTGGCCTCGTTCGGTTACGAAATCCAAAGCAGGGCAGAACAGGCCATGCGCGCAGACATTGCGGCTCTCCCGGACGGCGTCCACTCCTACAAAATGGAGGTCGACGGCTTCGGAGACCCCGTAGTCGTCAACTGCCGCGTCGAGATTTCCGGCGATACGATTACAGTCGATTATACAGGAAGCTCCGAACAATTGGCGCGTGCGATTAACGTGGTGCCGACCTACACTTTCGCTTACACATGTTATGCATTGAAGTGCATCCTGTCGCCTTCGGTGCCAAATAACGAGGGGAGTTTCCGTCCGATCACCGTCAAGGCGCCGGAAGGGTCGATACTTAACCCGCGCTTCCCTGCTCCGGTTGGTGCCCGCGCCATGACAGGGCACCTACTACCACCCGCCGTTTTTGGGGCGCTCTCTGCCACCATTCCTGACCGCGTTCAGGCACCACCGGGGTCGCCTTTGTGGTCATGTCATTTGACGGGCACCAACCACGGCGAACCGTTTGCTTGCCTTTTCTTTCTCAACGGCGGCCAGGGTGCTTCGGCGACTGCCGATGGCTATCCCGCAATTAGCTTTCCCAGCAATCTGGGCAACACCCCCATTGAGGTGCTCGAAACTCAGGCACCTGTCCGGGTTCTGCGTCGCGAGATTAGGCGCGGGACGGGCGGAGCGGGGGCGTCGCGGGGCGGAGACGGGCAGGTACTCGAACTCCAAATTTTGGCCGACGCACCTGTCACGGTCTCGTTCATGGCCAATCGACTTGCGATGCCTGCCGAAGGCCTCGATGGCGGCGAGCCGGGAGCGCCCGGGCAGGTTCTGCTGAACGGTGAAGTGTTTGATCCTCGCGAGATTAGCCTGATCCAGCCCGGCGACTGCCTGACGCTCGCAACGCCCGGTGGTGGCGGATTCGGGGCATGCTGAATGACCGGCATCGGGTACACATTTGAAGGAGTTTATTGCAGATGGCTGTTGAAAAGCTGCCGCTGATGGCGCGAGGCGCGAAGAAGCTGGTCGATGTTTGTGCCAACGTTCAGCCCGGCGAATACGCGCTGGTCGTCACCGACATGCGGCAAGATCCAGCTCTCGCTCAAGCGCTTGCATCCGCTCTTGCCGTCGCAGGAGCAAACGTCCAGATCATGACGACCGATGTGGCAAAGAGCGACTCGGGAGCCGTGCCGGCACCGGTGGCTGCGGCGATGCGGGCGGCCGATGTAGTCTTTACCCCAGTCAGTGTTTCCCTCACCCATACCGAGGCCGTTCGAGAGGCCTGCGCGGGGGGAACGCGCGTGGTGGCATTGACGCAATGGTCGGCCGAAATGATGATGGGCGGCGGTATAGACGCAGACTTCGCCGCCATCGAACCACGGGTCCGCGAGATGGCGCGGATCTGGGACGAAGGCGAGACCGTCGCGGTAACGACGGCGGCGGGGACGGATCTGTCTCTCGACATTCGTGGCCGTCTGGGCACCCCCCATGCCAAGACGGGCATCGTTAGGCGTGGCGAGTTCCACCCGGTGCCAGATATCGAGTCACCAGTTTCCCCTGTGACGGCGGAAGGCGTGATCATTTGCGACGCGAGCATTCCATACTTGGGAATAGGTGTGCTCGACGAACCGGTTTGCGTGAACGTCGAACGTGGCAAAGTAACTTCGATCACGGGTGGACATGCGGCGCGCGTGGTGCGCGAGCAATGGGAAGCATTTGATAATCCAAATGTCTACAACATCGCTGAGATCGGCATAGGAATGAATCCCCATTGCCGGCTTATCGGCCTGATGCTCGAAGATGAAGGTGTTGCTTCGACATGTCATATCGGCATAGGGACCTCGATAACACTGGGCGGGACGGTCACGGCACCGTGTCACTACGACTTCATCATGCATGATCCCACGATTTCGGTTGACGGACGGGTTGTCATGGATGCTGGCGTGCTGCGCATCTAGGCTCAGGACTCATTGATTGATCCAGAAGATGCAGGTTGCGGCGATGCAGATTGCGGACAAGAAGGTGTGGGCGCATCGGTCGTAGCGAGTGTGGATGCGCCGCCAGTCCTTGAGCCTACCGAACATGTTCTCGATTTTGTGGCGCTGGCGATAGAGCACGGCATCGTGTGGGATCGGAATCTTTCGGTTCTTCTTTGACGGGATGCAGGCGGCGATGTCCCGCTTCGCAAGCGCCTTGCGGAACCAGTCGGCGTCGTAGCCTCGGTCACCGAGCAGGATTTTGGCGCGGGGCAAAGCGTCTAGCATCAGGGCAGCGCCTTTGTAATCGCTCATCTGTCCTTCGCTGAGCAGCATGATCAGCGGTCTGCCTTGGCCGTCGCATACGGCATGGAGCTTCGAGTTCAGACCGCCTTTGGTGCGTCCGATACGTCTGGGAACAGCCCCTTTTTGAGCAAGCTGGCTGCGGTCCGGTGCGCCTTTAGGTGCGTCGCATCGATCATCAACTGCTCGGGTTGACGTTGCCCCCAACTTTTATCCAGCGTGACGTAGACTCCTGGAGTTGTTTTGGCCCTGCTGAGCCTGGTGGAAGA
>NZ_QQNH01000004.1 GCF_003345525.1 Pelagibacterium lacus | reverse complement strand
ATAGGTGGACGACTTTTAAGCCGCCCGCAGCAGGACAATCCAGCCGCTACCGTGGACTAATTTTGCACCGCCGTTCTCAATGCTTCCAGCAGGCGCTCTTCGACCTCGCGGGCACGACGAACCGTGCAGACCGGACAGGCCGATATAGAATCGCAGCGATAGACGCCCGACACGGATGCCCTGCGGTCGTTCATCGACATATGCACCGCGACGGCTTCGGCATTGAAGGCTGAAAAACCGCACCCACACACGGCGGGTCCACGCGAACCGTCGCCGGGCTTGAGCAGGCGGGCGATGCCTGAACGTAGGTCGTAGCGGGCTTTCGTCGTCGCGAGCGGCCCGGATTGCTCCTCGGAGTCGGACACCTCCAAAGGCTCCGCCACCTCCTGAGAGCAAAGAGAGGGAAACGGGATACCTCCACTCTCAAGACCCCGCCCCTGGCGGGGTTCTACGCGGCCTTTGGCCTTGCTCTGCCGGCTGTCGCCGGCCGGCGTGGTCACGACTGCCTCCGAAGGTCGGCATCGATTCGGGCGATCTCTTCCTCTTCGGTCGCCTCGATCGCGTCAAAGTCCGGCTCGCCTGCGCGCCATTCCCAATAATCTTGGTACGAGTCGAAATCGGAGGGCTGAAGGCGATAGCGTTCGTCGGTCAGAAATCCGGCGCGATGCTGTTTGACTTTTCGGGTATAATTCGTCACGATTGTTCATCCTTTGAAGATCACCCCCGCGAGGCCCTGGCAGGCCGATGACCGGGGGTGCATCTTAAGGATCGAACTAAATCCCTTATAAATCAAATGCTTGCGCCCGTCCCGACGATCCCGAAAATCGCGTGAGATGCGTCTGGATAGGGGCTACGTGCGCGCAGGTGGATGGGCGTATGGGGATACGAGTGGGGCGCGTTTGGCGCGCTGGTGAGACGCTATCCGCCTCTCAGCCACCCCGGCGATGGGGGATGTCTGAATCGGGCGATTTCGGCCCAAAATAAATTTAGGGCCCCAAAGGACCCCAAGTGCGCGCCAGGAACAGACACTATATCTAGTGGATCGTCTCGCCAGGGGCACAAGCGAGTTTTCGGACATACCCGAACAAGACTCGCTGACCGCCATCATCCTGGGCGGCGCGCTCTAGCTCGGCAGTGAGCGCATCAACGGCCCCGTCAAAAGGCAGGTCGCGAGACGGTTCGATGATCGTCGCCAAGATCGCCTCGGCCGAGGCGTGACGGACGCGGCAAGGCTCCATCCCAGATTCTTCGCAAAGCCATTCGAAACAGGCGTAGGCCCCGGCAGGCCCGTCGTCATCGACGACGTAGTACTCAAGGAGACGAGCCGGGTCCTCGCGGATCGTCCGGAAGATGACTACCTGCCGCGTGCGGCCTTCTGCTGCATCTTGTACCATTCTTTTGCAATCTCTCCCGTTGCCGCCGCGTCGAAAATGGCATCGACCTGGCTCGATAGCCGGAGCCCCGGCATCCCTTCTTCAAAACGCATCGCCCAGGTTTCAAAGCACCTGGCCCTGCGCTCGACCATGGAGTCCATGTAGGCCGAACCCCATGAGAGAGGAATCAGATGCCCGTCTATTTCGTCAAGTATTTTCTTGTCTAAAATCCTCTCTAACTGGTGCCATGCCTCATGATATGCGGTGGAAATCAAATAACCTGACCAACTATACAAGGATAGTGCAATCAATCCTTCATTTCCGAACGATCTTCCGCCCAGTTTAACGTAATTCTTCTCACTATCCCTCCGGCGAAGGAATTCTCTGCATGGATAGTCGTCGTATGTTGCCTCCGCGACCAAGGTTGGCGCGGCGATCACGGTAGCCCAAGGGGTTACACGGTGGATAACGCTGACTGCGTGGTCCAGAACGTGCCAGGCATCGGTCGGCACCGGGCCAGGCAGACCATAGGTCTCGGCACCGATAGACATGGGCGCCCGGACGACCTGGACGGGCTCGCCAGGGCGGAAAATACGGACCTCGTCAGAGAGCAATGAAGGATTAGGGACGAAATTCGGGTATCGCAAGCGGACACTCCGGAAGGCAAAAGGCGGAGGGCGGGTCAAGGGCTTGGCGCGGCCCGCAGCGTAGCGAGGACACGGGCCCTTGACGCGAAGGCAGCCGTCAGACCGTCCCGTTCCCCCGGTCAGATACATCTGACCGGGGAATGCCACCCGGCGAGGGATTTCTGCTTATCGACGCGGCCCGACCGTCGGCTCGAAACCGCGTTCGGCTTGCGCCTCGGCATATGCAGCGCGGATCGCGTCTTCCCGCGAGAGGCCCTCTGTGCGAGCCAACTCACGGGCGCGCTCGTAGATCGCGAGTTTCGCCTTCAAGGCTGCTTCCTCCCGGCGCAGACGCTCTCGGTCTTCCTCGGTGCGGGCTTCTGCTGCCCACCTCGCATGAAGCGCCTTTAGGTCAGCCTGGGCACGCTCGCAATGTCGAGCGAGAGCGGCGTCAGTGTCGGGCCGCACCGGTTCGGCGGGTGCATCGGACTGGGGAGCGGGGGCAATGCCGCCAGGTGCGGGACCGGCAGAAACATCGTCGTCGGGCCGGGCCGAACCGGCACCGCGCATAGATTCCGCCTGCTCGGCTTCCCATTTGGCGATCAACTTCGGGCTCGGCTCGTAACCCGCATATTCAACGCCTTCCCGCTGACATGCGAGCCACAGGCGCTCTTTGTCGCGTTCGGGCCAATCGCGGCCCGGGCCGCGAAGCGCCAGGGCCCCATCCCAATCATCGCGAGCTTTTTGCGCGATGGCGGCAAGTGCCGCGTCCGTCCGAGGACCATGTATATGTACCCGACGCCCGACATCATGAAGCCGGGTTCCATCCGGCAGCGCAACCCAAACACCGCGCTCGTCCTCGATCACATCGGGGTAACCGCGCTTGCGCCAGCCGTCGGCCAGCGTCTTGAGCTTGTCGTCCGACAGAACGGGGGTGCTGCGGATCGGCGCACCCGGCGCGGACACGGCCCCGGCCTCTTCTTCCAGGTGCTCGATAACAGAGCCATCGCCAGCGATGGCCTTGGCCATCTCAGGGGCGGTGTTCCCCCGGCCCCAGGTGCGCACCACGCGACAGGTGGCGGGATCGATCTCGATCCACGAGCCATCGGCACACATAATACGATGCAGGCGACCGGGGCGCTCGGCGGCCTTGATCATGCGGACGCGGCCGGCGAACGCGTTCGCCAGACCGGCGGCGAGGCCAAGCTGTTCCACAAGGAGCTTGGCCTTGTAGGCGACTTTCCGGGCGTCGTTGATGTTTGCGTCGGACATATGAAGGATTCCTTCTCTAATCCTAGCCGCCGCGATCCGAAGACGGATCCGCTGCACGGTGGAGATTTCGGCTAGAGCTTGACGGGCTCGCTCGAAGAGATCGACAAAGCTCCCTCGATCGTGGCCAAGCGGGCTTCGATCTTGGCGAGCAGTTCCGCGATCAACATGATCGGGTCTTCCCCGCTCCCCTCTTGCTCGTGCAGCAGGGCCAAGAGTGGATGGAGGGTCAGCACGTCCTGGTGCGTCGATTCCATTTCGATCATGAGCGGATGCTTCTGCGGTTCGGTCATTTCTCACGGTCTCCTGTAGACGGCGGATGGCGGCGACGGGCGGCAGGCGAAGCCCGGCAAGGGCGGCGCGAACCTCCCGCGCGCGCGGCGGCTCCGAACCGACGGCCCGGCACGCGGCTCGAAGCTCGCGGGCGAGGCTGTGAGCGGTGCCGGTGCTGTCCACGATGACGACGGACTCGGCGCCTTGCGCCAAGGCAAAGCCGGCCCGGGCCAGGGCAGACCGGAACGCATGGGAACTGGACGGCGGCCAGGCAGCGGCCAGGGTCGCACGCAAGTCGACGGCTGCGATTTCGGTTCGGGATTCGATGTGACGGCGTTGGGGCGAGAAATCCGAAATGCGGGCGGCGCGGGCCAGGTCGTAGTGCCTTGCCATCCATTCGGCGGCGGAGTGACCGTCCTTGATGAGAGCGCGGTAGATCGCTCCGGGGCGCGGGACCGGTGGGGGCGGCAATCCAATCTCGGCAGCGGTGATAACGGCGACTTTCTCGCGTCTTCTATAATCGTTGCGGAGGTCGACGACCCTCCCGTCGGGCTTGACCAGCGAGTACGCCAAGTGCGCGTGGGTGCGGCCAGCCTTGGTATGCAAAACGCCGCATCGCGGCTGCTCCCCAAGGCCAAATTCGGTTTCGAAGTGGTGCACGAAGGCACGAAGGGTGTCGGGGTGGTCCCAACCGACAGGCGGGTCAACATGAACATGGTAGACCGGGCGGGCGGTGCGTCCGTGCGCGGCACCTGCAACGAGGCCTCGCAACTGCCCGGCGAGGTCGTCAGCGGCAAGGTGACGGGGCTCGACAAGCCGGACCTGCTGCCCGCTTCTGCGGGAAAGCAGGTGCCGGGCGAGAGCCGGTCCGCCCTTTCCGCGAGTAGCCCCGGAAAGCACGTCATTTCATCCGCTCGATGATGACGGCGAGGTCGGCGGACTGGCGGCGGAGGTCGGCAAGGACCCTCTCGGCCAAAGCGTGGAAACTGCCATGGCCCGCCTCACGCAGGGCTTTTGCGAGTTGGACGGTTGCGCCGGCGCAACGGCCAACGCTGCCCGCCAACGTGGCGACGGCGGTAACGTCTTTGGGTGGAAGCGAGGTTCCGCCGCGCCGTGCCGCCGTCGCGTCAACCTGACCGAGGGCGGCGAGCACATGGCGCCGCGCGAACGCCGCCCGGCTGACGCCAGCGGCCCGGGCCGCCGCGTCTACATGCTCGGCCTCCGCCTGGGTGAGGCCGACATTGATCTGATGCGACAGACGGCGGTGCTGACTGGTGCTCATGCTCGACGGCCTCCTGCGGCGATTGGGCGGGGTTGACGGGGAGGGTTTCCCTCCCCTCGCCAGGTGGAGTCGGACGCGGAGCGTCTAGACACCATGCCTGGCTAACCCCGGTCTCTAAGCCAAAGGATCGGGTGCCAAGACTCTTTAGTCAAGATTGACGAACAATGATTTCTATTCGTTCGTCCAATGTTGACATGCCGCCAGCAGATCGGGCCCGACTGCTCGGTGCCGAGCACCATGTTCACAAGTTCGTGATGCCCTCGCCGGGCTGGCGTGCCCTCCGAACGAGGGTTCGGAGGGCTGCGCGACAGGGTTTTATCGGTGGTGGGCAGCGTCAAGCGGGCCGTGCCTCGCTGCGCTGCGGCCGCACCACCCCGCTGGACCCAGCCCGCCACCTCGCTGTCGTCCAAGCGGGCGCCGCCCCGTTCCAGAAAACGAAAGACCCCGGGTCCTGGGAACCGGGGTCTAGGATTATAGGGCCGCTGAATACGTTAGCTGATAGCCTCTGCCTGTGCGGGCGCATCCAGAACGGCAGGCAGGTCCATCAGGATAGCCTCCGCCTTCTGGTGGAACGCTTCGACAAGCTCTCGAACTTCGTCCTGGTCGTCGTGTCCGACCGACAGCTCATAATCTTCGTCGATGAGCGTATCGACGTAGAACTCGGTGATCACCTCGAAGCCGAGAATTTCGAGATCAACGACCATCGCGCCGAAAGCACGGCGAAACGCGGCGACGAGGTGGCCATGGATGCGCTGGGCATCGGGGTAGTCGGGATCATACTCGGCGTCTTCGTCGCCGCGCAGTGAATAGTAAGCCGCCGCCCCGGACGTGCAAAGGACCAACTTAGCAAAGAGGGGCGAGTTTTTTGTTGTCATGCGAGTACTACCTTTCTGTCGCCTAGGCGTCAGCAAGCGTTCGGGCCCATGCTCGAATTGGCTACTGCGACCTAATCCGCCCGCATGAGGGGCGGTACAGCCACACCTGAAACGAGGGTGGCGACATACCGGACGACAAGAGGTAGCAACTTGCCATCCTAACAGCCACCGTCTCGCCCAGAATTAGAGCCGGTGGCGACAATCCCCGCTTTCACGGGGGAACCATATGACACGAACGTCATGCATGGTGCATCCCCGCTTGCACGGGGAAATTTGCTAGCGCCTAAGAAGGAAACTCCGGTTCACACCTTTATTTCTGTTCTCTAAGCCGCTTACCCAGCGGTTCCGCCTATCCGGCGGTGATCGGCGCTAGCCAATTCAAGATGGGGGTAGCCCCGATTCTCGTCAACCCCTTGATTCTGTCGAATTTTATTCAAACTTTGTAGCGCGGCAGACGAGCGATCTCGCGGGCCATGACGTGAGCCCACAGGTCACCATACTCCTCTCCCACAGTTCGCGGGACATGGCCGGTGATAAGGTCCCGCACGTCGGCATCTATACGAACGTCTCGGCAAACGCTGTTGAACCTATGTCGCCAGCCATGATTTGGCTGCACGGCAGGGTCGTCAACGCCTATGTCGCGGACCCATGCAGCCAATCTTTCTCCGACTTTCTTATATTGCGGATTACCTCCCGATCCGCCGCGGTGTCGTGCCGGCTCGTAAAACAAATGCCGTCCCTTTCGGTTGGCGACGTACCCAAGAAAGCCCTGCTCGATCAGATGAGGATGGATTGCGACGTCCCGATACGAACCGTTCTTTACCGAACCAGCTTCTGGACTGATGCGCATGATCCAAATTTTTTCGCCACCGCTCTCGACCTGCACGATGTCGGACGCTCGAAGCTGTGTAAGCTCGTTCACACGCGCGCCGCTATAGCAACAAAGCCAGGGCACCCACCGACGCGCGCCCGCATACTCCGATGTTGTCCGGGGCGGCGGTTCGGTCATCGTCGCGCGAAGGATTGTAATTGCCTCGGCTTCGGTAAATCCTTTCTGCCTCGTCCTGACCTTCTTCGTTGCTTTAACCGTGATACCGGATGCCGGATTTGCAGAGACCCTTTTGTTGGCAACGCCGTAATTGAATACCGCCTTGAGGCAAGCAAGATGCGAGTTGCGAACGTGCCTGTTGCTCGCTCCGTCTGCGAGAAGCGCGTTCTTCCATCTCAACACGTCGTCTTCGGTGATACGGCGCATATCGTCGTGGCCGACGAATTTGACCAAGGCGGCGAAGATAGCCCGCCATTTTTTCTCTGTGCTCGGGGCGGTCTTGGCTTCGGATTGGTATTCGTCGAAGAGCTCCTTGGATGTAAGACCCGGCGCGGGAGCCTCTAGCTTCACCGGCTCGATCGCGGCAACCGGTGGAAACCGATCTGCGTCAGGATCATCTCGGTAGTCGCCCTGGGCATGTCGCGCCAGCGTTTGGTGTCCCTGCGCCAGGGCGCTCCCTACAGCTTTCCGGATACGCTCGAAACCGTCGCGGTCGACCAGGATGCCCCGCCCGGAAAGAAACGCATGAATGTCATCGTCATTGGCGGCCATGGTCGATGCCATAGCCTTCTGCTCTTCATACGGTCGCAGCGCCGCAAAAGCAGCCAAGCCCTCACGACCCAAGAGCCCATTTGTCTCCGCGTCGTCGTCATGACTTGGCAATGGATCATCGGTCCAGGCAGCGACCAATGTCCGGTAGAACTCACCCGCTATGGCGTGGGCCTGCTTATTGGTGATGGCCTGGACACCTTGGCGCATCCCAGCCCACTTCGCCTCGATCTCGGCGGCAACGGTCGCGTGGGCCGCCTTCGCGGTGGCCGGGTCTTTGGTTCCGAGACTGCGCTTTTCCTCGCGCCGACCGATTACGGCGCGCAAATCTTCGGGCACGGCCCGCCGATAATAATAGACGCCTGTGGTCGGATGCTTCCAGGGACGCGACACGCTCAAGACCATGTTTGTACCACCCGTTTGTACCAGCGGGGGCTTTACAAGTCCTTGATCTATCTTAATTTCCCGGATTTCCGGGCGTCTTGGGGGCTGATGGCGGAGAGGAAGGGATTCGAACCCTCGAGACAGTTACCCGCCTACGCCCTTAGCAGGGGCGCGCCTTCGACCACTCGGCCACCTCTCCGAGGCGGGTGGTAGCCCGTAAGAAGCACGGGTGGCAAGGCCTTTTTTTCCAAGAGGGCCCGATAGCGAAATTTTCCACATCGCCGCGCGCCCTCGCCTTCCCCGGAACCGCGGCGGCGTCCCGTGCCAGCCGCGCCTTGGGTATAATCCGTAACGCTTTGTGGCCGCCGATGTTACCGTTCCCACACATGCGCTGGCTGGAAGCAATCGGAAAGCGCGTCAATTGCACTTTAGGCTGATTGAGTCGCCCCCCTGCCCCATCGACGGTTTTCGCGGACCCGGCGCGTTGGTCGCCCGGGTCATTGTGGAGGAGGAGCAGTTATGGCTAGACGCTTGAGTTGTGGCATTACCGGTGCGATCGCGTTCGCACTCATGGCAGGCATATCTTCGGCCGCTGTCGCGGAAATGTCCTCGGCCGTCCGGTGGGAACAGCGCGAGGTTCCCGGCCTCGAGGACGCCGCCGAAATCATCATCGACCAGTGGGGCATCTCCCACATCTATGCCGAATCCGACAGGGACGCCTTGTTCCTGCAGGGCTATAACGCGGCCAGCGACCGGCTGTGGCAGATCGATCTGTGGCGCAAGCGCGGCCTGGGACTGCTGTCGGAGAATTTCGGCGCTTCCTATGTCGACCAGGACCGTGCGGCGCGCATGTTCCTCTATCGCGGCGACATGGACGCCGAATGGGCCGCCTATGGCCCCAATGGCCGGACCTATGCGGGAGCCTTCGTGGAGGGCGTCAACGCCTATGTCCAGCAGGTGCTGGATGGCGAACTGCCCCTGCCGGTCGAGTTCGAATTGACCGGCACCCAGCCCGATCTGTGGTCGGCCGAGGACGCCGTGCGCATCCGCAGCCACGGCCTCACCCGCAACGCGTCTTCGGAGGTCCGGCGCTCCCAAATCGCCTGCGCCGCCGACCTCGAGGCCGACGCCCTGCGCAGCCGGCTCGAACCGGCATGGGACCCGGCGATCCCGGAGGGGCTGGACCCCTGCGTCATCCCCCCGGACGTGCTGCGCGACTATCAATTGGCGACGCAAGGGGTGGAATTCGTCGCTCCCGAAGGCGATGTAGCCGGCCTCGACTACGACCAGTTCCTGCGCGCTACCCAGGACAATGTCGACCGGATCGGCTCGAACAACTGGACCATCGCGCCAGAGCGCACGTCGACCGGACGGCCCATCCTCGCCAACGACCCGCACCGGGCCCATGGTGCGCCATCCCTGCGCTATATCGTGCATCTCAATTCGCCCGACATGTCGGTGATCGGGGCCGGCGAGCCTGCCCTGCCGGGCATCTCGATCGGCCATAACGGCACCATCGCTTTCGGTCTGACCATCTTCGCGGTCGATCAGGAAGACGTCTATGTCTATGAACTGAACCCGGAAAACCCCAACCAGTACCGCTACAATGGCGAATGGGAGGACATGGAGGAAGCCACCGAGACCATCGCGGTCCGCGACGGCGGATCCCAGGACGTGACCATGCTCTATACCCGGCACGGCCCCGTGCTCCAGGTCGATGAGGAAAACAACCGGGCCTTTGCCATCCGCACGGTCTGGCTCGAACCGGGCACCTCGGCCTATTTCGGATCGGTAGACTACATGACCGCCCAGAACTGGGACGAGTTCTCCACCGCCATCGAGCGCTTCTCGACCCCGTCGGAAAACCAGGTCTATGCCGATACCGACGGCAATATCGGCTGGATCGTGGGCGCCATGACGCCGACCCGCGAGAACTGGGACGGGCTGATGCCGGTGCCCGGCGACGGCACCTATGAATGGGACTTCCTCGACAGGCAGGAACTGCCGGCCTCCTACAATCCCGAAAAGGGATGGTTCGCGACCGCCAACGAAATGAACCTGCCCGACGATTTCGACTATGAGCGCTGGCGTATCGGCTTCGAATGGTCCGATCCCTCGCGCTACCAGCGGATCGAGGAGGTGCTGACCGAAAACGATTCCGTAACCCTCGCCGATGCCATGGCCCTCCAGAACGACGACGTCTCCATGCTCGGGCGGCGTCTGGTCCAACTCGTCGCCGACATTGAGCTCGTCGATGGCGCGGATTCGACGGCCCAGGCAGCGCTCGCCCTGCTGCAGGATTGGGACGGTGCGGTGGAAGTCGACAGCGCCCCCGCCGTGGTGAGTGAATTGATGCTTCGCGGCCACCTCGGCCGGGCCACCGTGCAGCGCGCCGCCCCCGCCGAGGCGGTGAGCCTTATCGGCAATGGCAGCATCTCGAGCGTTCTGGCCCTGCTCGAAAATCCCGACGAACGGCTGGGCGACGATCCCGAAGCCGCCCGCGGCGAAATCCTGCAAGAAGCCTTCTCGGCCGCTGTCGAGGAAGCCATGTCTCTCCTGGGTGGCGCGCCCGAGGACTGGCAGTGGGGGGCGCTCCACAAGGGCTATTTCAAGAGCAACATGGTGCCGCTGCTGCATGAGCGCATGGTCGATCAGTACAATGTCGGACCGATCTCCATGGGCGGCGCCTCCAGCACGCCCCGGGCCGCAAGCTACAATGCCAACTTCGAAGTGACCTCGGGCGCCTCGTTCCGCATGGTGCTCGACGTCGGCAATTGGGATGCGAGCCGGGCCATCAACGCCCCCGGCCAGTCGGGCGATCCCCTGAGCCCGCATTATCGCGATCTGGCTCCGCTCTGGGCGGCGGGGGAATACATCCCGCTGGTCTATTCGCGCGAAGCGGTGGAGGCCAATGCCGCAAGGGTGCTGGAACTCAGCCCCGGCCAATGACAAACCTTGGAGCCGGCGAGACATCGCCGGCTCTTTCCCTTGCCCGACCGCCATCACCAGGAGCATCGGGAACAAGCCGCCCTTCCCCGGCGTTCAGAGCTCCATGCGCCATCTCGATCTCAGAAGCGGCAAGCCCGTCTGGCTGTCCTACAGAACAAGCAACGTCGCGGAACGACCGCTGGAAAAAGACATTTCCACCGAGATCCTGATTATCGGCATGGGCATATCGGGGGCGATGACCGCGGATCTGCTGACCGAGGCTGGCCATCAGGTGGCGATGATCGATCGACGCGGTCCCTCGCGCGGGTCCACCCCGGCCACCACGGCGCTGGTGCAATTCGAGATCGACGTGCCGCTGACAGTCCTCAAGCGAAAGATCGGCAGCGACAAGGCCATCCGCGCCTGGCGCCGGGCCCGGCTCGCGGTACAGAATCTCTCCGATCGCATAAACGAGATCGGCATCGGCTGCCGGCTGGTTGAGCGCCCCACCCTGTTCCTGGCCGGCAATCTCCTCAGCGGCACGGCCCTGCGTGCCGAGGCGGATGCACGCTCGGCGAGCGGCCTCTCGGCCCGCTATCTGACGCCGGCCGAACTCAGGGACCAATTTGGCATCGATCGCAAAGGCGCCATCCTCTCGCATGGAAACCTGGCCCTCGATCCCGTCAAGCTGACGGCGGGTTTGCTGCGGGCCGCTATCGGCCGGGGCGCGAGGCTTTACGCGCCCGAAGAAGCCGTCGCGGTCCATAATGGCCGCGACGAGGTGCGCGTCGATCTGCGCTCGGGGCGCCACATCAGGGCCAACACCGTCGTTCTCGCCACGGGATATGAACTGCTCGATCCCGGCCAGGACGAACGGCACCAGATTATTTCCACCTGGGCCATCGCGACCCGACGCCAGAAGGACCGGCTCTGGCCCGGCGAGGCGCTGATCTGGGAAGCCTCCGATCCCTATCTCTACCTGCGGACCACCCATGACGGCCGCGTCATCTGCGGCGGCGAGGACGCCGAATTCGAGGACGAGGCGAAACGCGACGCCTTATTGCCGCAAAAGACCGACCGCATCGCCGCCAAGCTGGGCAAGCTGCTGCCCCACATCGATCCCAGGCCTGAATTTGCCTGGGCGGGCAGCTTCGGAAACACCGCCACGGGACTGCCGCTCATCGGCCCCCTGCCCGGAAAACCGAGGCTGTTCGCGCTCATGGGCTATGGCGGCAATGGCATCACCTTCTCGCGCATCGCCGCCGAACGCATTCGCAGCCATCTCAATGGTGTGGAAGACACCGACGCCGATATCTTCGCGCTGTGATAGCGTTGCAGGAATAAGCGGTTAGCCTTTGGGCTTCACGTCGATATCGAAGTGCATGACGTCCTCACGCTGCCCGAGCTTGGTGTAGAGCGCAATGGCCGGGTTGTCGCCATAGTCGGCTTGGACATAGACGACCCACGCCCCGCGATCCGCGGCGATCTCGCCAAGATGCGCGATGAGGGCCGTGGCCACGCCTTGGCGCCGATGGGGCTCCGCGACCGCCAGATCGTAGATATAAACCTCCGAACGGGCTTGCTCGAACTTTTCCAGCTCATAGGCCACGAGGCCACCCACCAGCGTGTCGCCCTCCGAGGCGACCACAACGATAACATGCTCCTTGGCCAGCAGGCCCGTGAGATAGTCGTCGTCCGGCGGCTGCGCCGTATAGGTCTCGACATCATCGAACGCCGTACCGAACAGCGCGTTGAGGTGCCGCATTTCGGCAAGCCCCGTTCGGTCCAGCCGCCTTACCCGCATGGTCATCGCAAAGTCTCGTTTGGACGTGGTTGCGTGAAAGCCCGAAGATTGCCCCAAACAAGCATGCAACGCCATAGGCGGCCAGCCTATTTTCGCTTCTTGCGCTCCGCTTCAGTCGGGTGGCGTTCGCATGGCCGGGAACGGGAGATCAGTGGCATGCTCCTTGTGGGTTCTTTCAGATCTCACCGCCGAGCGCTCAGCCTGCTCGGTCTTGTGGACATGCCCGTCCGCTCCTCGCCAGGTCAGGGCGTCGCTATCGGGTTCATGCTGCGGCAGGTCCTTGGCAATCTTGTCGTTCATCGCGCGTACCTCCTCTGGAGGGGATAACGCCCGAAGTGGCGTTTGAGTTCGCCTCTATCACCGTTGCTGGATTCCCATCGCCGTCAGGCCCGCAACAGGGTGGGCCCCACAACCTCCTGCATGGCCACATAGGTGTGATATTCGAGGACGGTGGGGTCGTCGTGGAACATCTCTTTGGCAAATTCCGCATAGTCCGCCATGCTGGCGATCCGCAGATGGACGACGAAGTCGGCGCCTCCCGTGACATAGGAAGCGTGCCGAACCTCCGGCCGCGCTTGAAGTTTGCGCGCGAAGTCCTTGTAAGTGCGCGATCCCTGGTTGATCGAGACGAGCACATGCACCGACATCGGCACGCCGAGAATCGCGGGATTGACGATGGCGACATCGACCGCGATGACCTTTTCGGCCCTCAGGCGGCGCAGTCGCCGCAGCACCGCGCTTGGCGAAAGCCCCACGCGCTCGGCCAGAACCCGGGCCGGCGTCTGGTTGTCCCGCTGCACCTCCCTGAGCAGCGCGTGGTCGAAGCGGTCCAGTGCGACGTTTTTCGCCATATCGATCCCGAAATGCGCTGTAATCAGTCGCAAGATAGCAAATTTCGGCCAAAAATGCCAGCAATCTGGAGGCAGGATAGGAGGCTGAGGACGATGCAGCGAGAGGAAAAGGTCTCCAGATGAGCACGAGGAACGACGACATCATAGCCCGGATGCTTCACCATCGGGCCTCCACCCTTGATGGCGGCGAGCCGGTCCCCGCCCCCATCGCCATGGCCAGCGTCTATATGCTGCCCGGCACCATCGACGTGCCGCATCAGTATGGCCGCTTTTCCAACCCCACATGGGACGCCCTCGAAGAGTCCCTGTCCATCCTCGAAGACGCCGAGAGCGTTGCTTTTCCCTCGGGCATGGCGGCGATTGCCTCGGTCTTCACCGCCCATCTCTCCGCCGGTGATCGCGTTCTCCTACCGAGCGACGGCTATTGGACCACCCGCGCCTATGCGGAAAAATATATCCGGCCCCATGGCATAGAAATCGACTACTGCCCCACCGGCGAATATGGGGCACGCGACCTGTCCGGCTTCGCCATGGTTTATATCGAGACCCCGTCCAATCCGGGCCTCGATATCTGCGACATCGCGGAAATCGCTGCGCGGGCCAAATCGGCCGGGGCGCTGGTGGTCGTGGACAACACCACGATGACGCCTCTGGGCCAACGCCCGTTGGACCTCGGCGCCGACATCGTGCTCGCCTCGGACACCAAGCATGTCAGCGGGCATTCCGACGTGCTCTCCGGCCATATCGCATCGCGCAACAGCGCGCTGATCGGCCCCATCCGCGAATGGCGGAAGTTTTTCGGGGCCATTCCCAGCCCCTTCGATACCTGGCTCGTCTATCGCGGCCTGAAAACCCTCGACGTGCGCTTCGACCGCATGTGCGCCACTGCCGAGACCATCGCCAACCGCCTCGCCGACCACCCGAAAATTGCGGCCATCCGCTTTCCGGGCCTCGAAACCCACCCTGCCCATGCCCTGGCCAGGCGGCAGATGACGCGGTTCGGCAGCGTGCTGGGGCTGACCTTCTCCGACGCGGCCACGGCGGAACGCTTCATCGCCGAGTCGCGCTTCATCGTGCCGGCCACGAGCTTCGGCGGCGTGCACACCTCCGCCGAGCGGCGCGCCCGCTGGGGTGACCAGGTCGCCGAGGGCTATGTCCGCCTTTCGATCGGCTGCGAGCCGGCCGACGCCCTGTGGAGCGACTTCGCCAGCGTTCTGAACGCCTTGTAGCGGAAAGGCACGGATTGTCATTCCCGTGCCTTTCGACCAATCTGCCCTCAAAGCATTGCGCAGCCCCGGGCTGTGAAGGAGGGCATCCTGCGTTTCATCGACTTCACGTCCTGGCAGAGCATACTCGGCACCGTTTTGGGGCTGGCGCTGTTCGCGCTCATTGGCATCGGCATCCGGCTTCTGGTCATGATGACCATCCAGCAGCGCCAGCAGCGCATGAACCGCCAGATCAACGAGCGGCTGAAGACGCTGATCGCGGCCTACAAGGTCTTGGGCGGCTCGTTCACTGGCAATCTCACCGTCGATCCGACCCATTTCCGCGACCTCAAGATCGAGGACGACCCCGAGGCTCCGGAAACCGGCGAGATGCCGCGTCTGTCGCCGCAGATCAGCAGCACCATAGCCGAACGCAAGCGCCTCGTGCGCGATGCGGTCGAAGCAGCCCTGTCGGATATCTTGCTGCTCGGAACCGAGGAACAGGTGCGCCTCGCCAACACCGCCGCGCGCGAACTGCTCGCCGGCAACCGTGTCCATACCCATGAGCTCGTCGTTTCGCTGCGCGATTTCATCCGCAAGGCGCTCGATCTCGATCCGATCCCGGCCGATATCGAGATCGCCATGCAGGGCCCCTCGCGCCCCTCAGGCTCCAGCGGTCGCGGTGGAAGGGGTGGCGATGGCGGTGGCCGCGGGGGCGCCGGCGGAGGGGGTATGGGTGGTGGCGGTGGCGCCGGAGGAATGGGTGGTGGCGGAGGCATGGGCGCACCGGCCGAAACCGATGCGACACGACCCCGCTGAGAGCGCTTATCCCAAACGGGCTTGCCCCCATGGAGGAACCGCTTCGGCGCTGGAGGCGTTTCCTCTCCACACACCGAAAAGGAGATTTCGATGAACCGCGATCAGATGGAAGGCAATTGGAAGCAGTTTACCGGCAAGGTCAAGGAACAGTGGGGCAAGTTCACCGATGACGACCTCGACGTCATCGCCGGCAAGCGCGAACAGCTCGAAGGCAAGATCCAGGAGCGCTACGGCAAGACCAAGGATGAAGCACGCCGCGAAGTCGACGACTGGTTCGATCGCAATCAGTGGTGACCCCTAGGTCACGCACAAAAAAGGCGGCACCAACAGTGCCGCCTTTTTTCATGGGTTATTTGGCGCGCTGGTTGAACAGAACGCCCTGCGCGTCCTTGTCGTCGGCCAGGGCCACCTGATCTTCCTCAGGCAATTGGAGCGCCAAGCCGCGCTCCACGGCGGGACGGGCTTTCAGGCGCTCCTGCCAGGCTGAGACATTGGGGAATTCGGCAAGATCCATCCCCTGCTTTTCCCACCCCAGCGACCAGCTCAGCGTGGCCATGTCGGCGATGGAATATTCGCCGGCCATATAGTCCTGTCCCTCAAGCTGGGTATTGAGCACGCCATACAGCCGGTGCGTCTCGTTGACATAGCGGTCAATGGCATAGGGCAGCTTTTCGGGAGCGTATTGCTTGAAGTGATGGTTCTGGCCGAGCATGGGGCCGAAACCGCCCACCTGCCAGAACAGCCATTCGTCGACCTTCACCCGCGCCCGGGCGTCGGTGGGATAGAATTTGCCGAACTTCTCGGCGAGATATTTGAGGATGGCGCCCGACTCGAACACCGAAATCGGCTGGCCGCCGGGTCCTTCCGGATCGACGATGGCGGGAATCTTGTTATTGGGAGAAATCGCCAGGAACTCGGGCTTGAACTGGTCTCCCTTGCCGATGCGGATCGGATGCATCTTGTAGGGAATCCCCAATTCCTCGAGCATGATCGAAACCTTGTGCCCATTGGGGGTGGGAAAATAATAGAGATCGATCGGTTGGGTCTGTATTGTCATGGCGACTCCTTTGTGCCGGGCCGAAAAGCGATGCCGGCCAACTCATCGTAATTTTACGATCAATTCAACCCCCGGTAGCGCCGGCCCCGTTGGGGGCCGGCGCGGGGATGATCAGTTCCGCCGGGTGATCACCATATGCGGATCGCCGTCACTGGTTCGGCTGGGCGAAATGCCGTCGCGGCTGACAGTGGCGTTGACCCGCTGGCGATAAGCCGAAAAGCTTTCGAACGTCACCACGTCGACGGGTTCGTCGAACTGCACGGTAAGGCGGAACATGTCCCCCGCCCCCAGGGCCGCGACACCGATGATGGTGCCGGTAAAGGGCTGCTTGAGATAGACGCCCTCGATCCTCTGGCTGACGGCAAACACCGGGCCACGGGTCATCGGCAGGACGCCGGCGGCCGTGTTCCAATCGCGGAATCCATGGAACCGCGCCACCATCTCGAGCGACTGGGCATGGGATATGGGACGACCGGCATCGACCTGGGCAGTGCGGTATTCGCGCGCCTCAGTCTTGAGATCAGTCGTGGTCAAATGGGATGCAGGCTTGCGCATCGTCTTGTCTCCACGGCGGATTTCGTCTTGGGTGTCCGCATTGCCAAGCACCGCCAAGAGTTGGGACGATGTTTTGCAGGTCACGCGGCCCGGAAATCCGGGTTGGCGTGGAAGACTTCACCTTGGAGCATGGGCTCCGCGGACGGCCGGCGCTTCAACCAAGGGCGGAGATAGGCACGCGCGGGCAAAAAGTCAATTGCATTGCCACCATGCGGAAAATGCATGCGAGATGCTGGTCCGGGCGGCGTTTCCGGCTATGGTCGCGGCAAACGACGCTCTGCTGGATTCACCGTGACCTTTCTATTGCTGTTCGCCGCCGGACTGCTCGGCGGAATCATCAACTCGCTCGCCGGTGGCGGCTCCTTCGTTATTTTTCCCGCATTGCTGTTCGCCGGCGTGCCGCCGGTGCTGGCCAATGCGTCCAACACCTATGCGTGCCTGCCCGGATATGTGACCGGCGCCATCGGCTATCGCCGGCACATACGGCCGTACCGGAACCGGTTGCTGCTCTATTCAATCCTCGGTCTCGTCGGCGGCTGGCTCGGCTCCGAAGCCCTGATACGGATGTCGGACGCGCAGTTCTCGGGCACCATCCCATGGCTGATGGCCTTCGCCGTGACGATCTACGTCTTCGGCCAGAGGATCAATCGCTTCCTCGCCAGCCGCTCCACCGGATCGAAGCGGGCCGCACGGGCCGGCGCGATGGGGATTTCGCTTCTGCTGCTGGCCATCAGCTTTTACGGCGGCTTCTTCAATGCAGGCCTGGGCATCGTGCTGCTGGCCTGGCTGGCCCTGGCCGGCTTCGACGACGTTCACGCCATGAACGGCCTCAAGCTGCTGATCTCCGCGGTGATTTCTGTCATCGCCATAGTGCGGTTCGCGGCGACGGGCTCGATCGCGTGGGTGGAAGGATCGGTCGCCCTGGCCGGGGCGATGGCGGGTGGTTTCGCCGCCGCCTATTTCGCCCATCTGGTGCCGGCAAGGGCTATCCGCGGCTTCGTCATCGTCTACGGGATCGGGCTGACGGCCTATTTCTTCTGGAGCACCTATTCCTGATCCGGGGCCAGCAGGCCGGGATCGAGCGCTTCGATGGCACATTGATTGGTGAGGCCGATCAGCAGCGCTTCCTGCTCTGGGGTCCGTTCGCCGGCTTCGAGGATGGACCACAGATCCTCCGCCTCGACGCGGTCGAGCGCGCAGGCGCAATAGGCGGTGCAATAGGCCGCATCGCCCGCGCTGTCGCCACAGCTCGCCTCACAGCTTGCCACAAAGCCCTCGGCGCGGCGCGCATCGGCAGTGCCGGTCGCCGCCGAAAGGGCGGTAAGCGCACCGATGAGGATCGGCTGGTGCAGCAGATAGATGATAAGGCTCCAGCGGCCCAGCCTGGCCAATAGCGCGCCGATCGTCTCCTCGGCCCTGTATCTGGCCATCGTGGACGCCAGCCCCGAAGCCAGTGCCCAGCGCGTTGCGGCGATGCCGGCCAATGCGACGCCGAACCAGGGAAACAGCGGCACGAGGTCCTCGCTGGGCGGCGGCACGTCCCACAGGCCGATCCACGACCAGAGCTTTTCGCCAAACACCGGCGACTGCACGAACAGCGGCAGGCCGATGATCACCACGGCCAGCACCGCAACGAGCGCAAGCGGCAGGCGCAGGAAGGCCAGTCCCATGAGCCCGAAGGCGGCAATGGCGTGCAAGACGCCGAAATAGACGAAGGTCTGGGACGAGAAGGCGAACGTCCCGATGGTCACCAAGAGCGCCGCACCGGCGATGAAGGCAAAGCGGCGCCAGAACGCCGGCCAGCGGATCGCGGCGCCATGGGCCAGCACCAGCGACACGCCGGTCAGGAAGATGAACGTGCCGGCGATCGCCTTCTGGAACACCACCCAGGGCAACGATTGCGTGGGATCGAAGGCAACGAACCCCAGATAGGCGAGATCCCAGGTGAAATGGTAGATGATCATCGCCACGATGGCGACGCCCCGGGCAACGTCGATGGCAGCAATCCGCGAGCGCGTGGTGGGCGAGAGCGCGGTCACGACGCCGACGCCCTGATCCAGACCGTCGCGTCGTGGAAGGCCGCGCCGCCGAACGGCTTTACCGGATCGGACCCGATAAGGGTGTTGATCCCCCTGCCCTTGCGGTGCGCCTTGTGGGGATGCACGCCCTCCGCCACCACGACCCCCCTTCTCAGGCCGTCGAACAGCCGCAGGGTCAGTTCCACCTCGCCGCGGTGATTGCCGATGGTGACCGGCGCGCCATCGGCAAGACCGAGCGCCGCAGCGTCTTCCGGATGCACCAGCAGCGAGGGAGGCCCCTCACGCTTCCTTGTGCCGGGGGTTTCCCCGAAGGTGGAATTGAGGAAGGTCCGCGCCGGCGAGGTCGCGAGGCGAAACGGCACCTCGGGCGTCGCCGGCTCGGTCCAGTCGCAATAGGAGACCACATCGGGCATGTCCGAAGGCTCGCACACCCATTCGACCCCGCGCTTGATGCGGGTGGCTTCCCAATCGGGGTGGAAGCGGAAGCGGCCATCGGGCCAGGCGAACCCCTCCTGATAGCGCGCCTTGTCGTCCGGCAGGGCCCGGTCGACGAAACCGGTTTCCGCGATGGCGTCGAGATCGCCATATCGCGACCGCGCGAACACCGCCGCGACCAGTTCGCGGTCCGTCTTCTCGCTGACGGCGGCTTCGGCGCCCACCCGTCTGGCGATCTCGTTGATCACGAAATGGTTGGGCCGCGCCTCGCTCGGCGCATCGATGATCTTGGGCCCATAGAGCACGCGCGTATGACCGCCGCGCGTGTAATAGTCGTTGTGCTCGACGAACATGGTGGCGGGCAGGACGATATCGGCCATCTGCGCCGTTTCGGTCATGAACTGCTCGTGCACCACCGTGAATAGGTCCTCGCGCTCGAACCCTCTGCGGGTCAGCGCGTGATCGGGCGTCACCACCATGGGATTGGTGTTCTGGATCAGCAGCGCCTTGACCGGACCGCCCGATGCGAGCGCTTGCGCGTCGCCGGTGAGGATCGGGCCGATGCGGCACATGTCGAGGGTGCGGACCCCCGGCTGCTTGAGCAAGGGACGGGTGATCTCGGACTTATCCAGCCGCCACGTGCCCGAATTGGAGTGCAGCGCCCCGCCCCCGCGATGGCGCCAGGCGCCGATCATCGCCGGAAGGCACAGCGCCGCGTGCATGTTGGTGGCGCCGTTGCGCTGGCGGGCGAACCCATAGCCGAGCCGGAAGAAGCTGCGCGGGTTTTCCCCGATCAGACGGGCAAAGGCCTCGATCTCGTCGACCAACAGCCCGGTGATCTGGGCGGCCCATTGCGGATCGGCGGCACGGATATGGGCTTCGGTGGTGGACGAGAAGTCGGTGTGCGAGGCAAGATAGGCGCGATCGGCCAGCCCGTCGCGCAAGAGCACATTCATGACCCCCAGCGCCAGGGCGCCGTCGGTGCCCGGCCGGATGAGCAGCGGCATGTCGGCCTGCTCCATGGTGCCCGTGCGGTAGATATCGACCACCACGAGCTTCGCCCCGCGCTCGCGCCGCGCACGGATGGCATGGGTCATGACGTTGATCTGGGTATTGACCGGGTTGGTGCCCCAGATGACCACGCAGTCGCTTTCGGCCATCTGTTCGGGATTGGTGCCGGCCAGAAATCCGGTCCCAGCGACATAGCCGGTCCAGGAAATCATGGTGCAGATGGTGTCGTACTGGCCCGAATATCCCTTGGCATGGCGCAGTCGCTGGATACCGTCGCGCTGCACATGTCCCATCGTGCCCGCGTAATAATACGGCCAGATCGCCTCGGGTCCGTATTCGGCCTCGATCTCGAGGAAACGCCGTCCGATGGTGTCGAGCGCCTCCGCCCAGGAGATGCGCTCGAACTGTCCCGAACCCTTGGGGCCGGTCCGCCGCAGGGGATGGAGCAGCCGGTCGGGATGATGGGCTCGCTCGGCATAGCGCGCCACCTTCTCGCAGATGACGCCGGCCGTATACGGGTCGTCCCGCGCCCCGCGCACGCGGCCTATGGTGCCCGAATCGAGCACCTCGATATCCAGCGCGCATGTCGAGGGACAGTCATGGGGACAGGCAGTCCGCGCAATGCGGCGGACGAGCGGTTTGTTCATAGGCGAGGCTCGATCGTTTCGCGCGGATACTATGCGCCGCGCCCCGCCCTGTCAGCCGGTTGCGCAAGAAAAAAGCCGATCCAGGCGGCAACAGCCTGGATCGGCTCATTGGGCCGAACCTCGAAAGGAGAAAGATTCGACCTATTCGGCGGCCTGCGGCTCGGCCTTGGCCGGGCCGGATCGGCCCTGGCCGGGCTGGCGGTCCGAGAGGGGGATCTCCACCAGGAACCAGCTCAGGATAAACGCCACCACGGCGGCGCCCGCGGCGACCAGATAGATGGGATGCAGCGCCGAGACATAGGCTTGCATCATGGCGGCCTGCTCGCCGGCCGGCATCGCCGCCAGCGCCTCGGCCGCGAAGCCCGCCGTGCCCTCGGGATGGCCGATGGCCAGGGTCTCATAGGCCAGGCGGTTGGCGAAGATGGCGCCTAGGATCGCCACGCCGAGCGACCCGCCGATCTGGCGGAACATCTGCGCGCTGGCCGTCGCCACACCGAGCACCGTATGGGGAACGGCGTTCTGGATGGCGGTCACCCCCACGCTCATCACCGGCCCGATGCCGATGCCGACCAGCAGCATGTAGAACATGACCAGCAGGAAGGGCGTATCGACGGCGAGGGTCGAGAGCAGCAGCGCCCCCACCACCAGGATGGCCGTCGAGACGATCGGCAGATGCTTGTAGCGCCCGGTGCGGGAAATGAAGATGCCCGAGAGCATCGACGACCCCATGAGGCCGATCATCATCGGCAGCAGGGCGAGTCCCGCCTGGGTGGGCCCGAAGCCCTGCACGATCAGCAGGTAGGAGGGCATATAGGTGATGGTGCCGAACATCGCCGTGCCGACGATGAACCCTACCCCGTTCGAAACCCGGAAGGCATTGTTGCGGAACAGCGACAGCGGCAATATGGGCTCGGCGGCGCGGCGCTCGGCGAAAATGAACCCCACCAGCGCAAGGACGCCGACCACCGGCAGGATCAGGGCCTCCGGGGCCAGCCATGGCAGGATCGTCCCGCCGATCGAGGTATAGATCACCAGGGCCGAAAGCGCGGTGGTGAGCAGGATGGCGCCGGCGAAATCGATGCTGCGCTTGACCCCGCGCGTGCGCGTTTCGAACGCGACGGCGATCACGGCGAACGCCACCAGCCCGACCGGGATATTGACCAGGAACAGCCAGCGCCAGTTGAGCATTTCGACGATCAGTCCGCCCAGCAGCGGCCCGACCACGGTCGAGACGCCGAAAACGGCGCCGAGATACCCCTGCACCTTGCCCCGTTCGCGCGGCGACAGCACGTCCCCGACCGCCGCCATCGCCGTGACGATCAGCCCGCCCCCGCCGATTCCCTGGATGAAGCGGCAGAACACCAGCATGGCGAGGTTCACCGACATGGCGGCGATGATCGACCCGACAAGGAAGATGGCGATACCGGCCTGCAGCATCACCTTGCGGCCATACATGTCTCCCAGCTTGCCGAAAACCGGCGCGGAGACTGTCGCCGCCAGCAGATAGCCGGTGATGGCCCAGGAAATGTGCTCGATACCCCCCAAATCGCCCACGATGATCGGCAGCGCCGTCGAAATGATGGTCTGCCCCAGCGAGGCAACGAGAAGGGTGGCCACGACCGCGCCCAGCACCAGCTTGACATTGGTGGGATTGGCATCGGCCGCCGGCTCGAGGTGCGACATGGAAGGCTCCGGAAACAAAACGTACTTGATATATCTGCTACATACATTTACATGTCAATAGCATGCAATTGCACCTTGCATGTATTCAGGAGCCTTCAATGCCCACACGCCACGACCATTTGCGCTCGCTGTTTGGAAAGCTCGGCAAAAGCGCCAGCCTCGCCGATGCCTTGATGCGCATCGATGCGGTGGCGCAGAACTGGCGTCGCCGCATGCACAAGCGCGAACTCGGTCGCCGGGCCCTGGCCGCGCTCGGGCTCGAGATCGATCTCGCCCAGCTCGACGTGCTGTTCGCCATTGCCGCGCCGGACTATGAGTTCGCGACCAACGCGGAAGCCGAAACAATGGTTTCAACCGTCGCCGAGCGCCTGATGATCGACCCCTCGCGGGCCAGCCGCCTCGTCGCCGAAATGGTCAATCTGGAATATGCGCGCCGCATCGCCTCCCAGCGCGATGCCCGGCGCACGATTCTGGAGCTGACCCCGGCCGGCGAGGCCATCGTCACCGCGGTGCGCAACTACAAATGGCTGCTGCTCGGCGAATTCTTCTCCGGATGGTCCGACGACGATCTGGAAAAATTCGTGCCCATGCTGGAGAGCTATTCCGATTGGATGCGCACCAGTGAAAGCAGCGAGGAAAAATTCGCCGGCGAGATCGCCGAGATGGCGCAACAGATCCGCCACATCCGCCAGGAACCGGCGGCAGCCGACAGCCGATAAAAAAGGCCGCCCCGAAGGACGGCCTTTGCAATGCGATAGAGCCGGCCTCAGCCGACGATTTCTTCGTCTTTGAAGAAATACTTGATTTCCTCGGCAGCGGTTTCGGGGGCGTCCGAGCCATGCACCGAATTTTCGCCGATCGACAGCGCGAACTCCTTACGGATCGTGCCGGGGGCGGCATCGGCCGGATTGGTGGCACCCATCACTTCGCGGTTCTTGGCGATTGCGTCTTCGCCTTCGAGCACCTGCACCACCACCGGCTCGGAGATCATGAAATCGACCAGTTCGCCGAAGAAGGGACGCTCCTTGTGCACCGCGTAGAAGCCTTCGGCCTGTTCGCGGGTCATGTGGATGCGCTTGGACGCGACGATGCGCAGGCCGGCATCTTCGAACTTGGCAATGATCTTGCCGGTGAGGTTGCGCTTGGTGGCGTCGGGCTTAATGATCGAAAAGGTGCGCTGAATGGCCATGATGGTCACTGTCCTTGATGAGAAAGCGAAGTTGGAAAGTGGCGCCTTTTAGCGTTAGTCCATGGCAGAGGCAAGACGGGCGACACCCCTGTCCTTGCCATCCAGCGCCTGCGAACGGCACCTGAAATAATGATGTTGCGCCCATCCCGCTGCAAGGCTACTCACCGCCCACCATGCTGACGATCACCAATCTCCATTACAAAATCGCCGGTCGCTCCCTGTTCGAGGGGGCTTCGGTGACTCTGCCCACCGGCTCCAAGACCGGCTTCGTGGGCAAGAACGGTTCGGGCAAGACCACCCTCTTCCAGCTGATCCAGGGATTTCTCGCGCCGGAACAGGGTTCGATCGAACTCAACAAGCGCGCCCGGATCGGCGCCGTCGCCCAGGAGGCTCCGGCCAGCGAGGTGAGCGTGCTCGACATGGTGCTCTTGGCCGACAAGGAGCGCACCGCCCTGCTGCAAGAGGCCGAAACGGCCGAGGACGCCCATCGGATCGCCGAGATCCACACCCGTCTCGCCGATATCGATGCCCACACCGCCGAGGGCCGGGCCAGTTCCATCCTCAAGGGCCTGGGCTTTTCAAACGAGCGCCAGTCAGCGCCTTGCCGTGAGCTCTCGGGCGGGTGGCGCATGCGCGTCGCCCTGGCCGGGGTGCTGTTTTCCCAGCCCGACCTGCTGCTGCTCGACGAACCGACCAACTATCTCGACCTCGAGGGCACCCTGTGGCTGGAGCGCTATCTGGCGACCTATCCCTATACGGTCTTCATGATCAGCCACGACCGCGACCTGCTCAACAAGGCTGTGACCTCGATCATCCATCTCGAACGCGGCAAACTCACCTACTACAGCGGCAATTACGACACATTTGCCGAAACGCGCCGCATGCAGATGGACCTGCAGAACAAGGCACGCGAAAAGACCCTGGGTCAGATCGAGCATATGCAGAAATTCGTCGATCGCTTCCGGGCCAAGGCGACCAAGGCCAAGCAGGCCCAGAGCCGGATCAAGGCCATCCAGAAGCTGCGGCCCCCCGAAGCGCTGTTCGACGAATATGCGGCGCCGTTCAGCTTCCAGCAGCCTAAAAAATCCCCCGCGACGCCGATGATCACCTTCGACAACGTCTCGGTGGGCTATGGCGACACGGTCATCCTCTCCCGCATCACCAATCGCATCGATCCCGATGACCGCATCGCGCTGATCGGGCCGAACGGCAACGGGAAATCAACCTTCGCCAAGCTCCTGTCGGGAGAACTGAGGCCCATGGCCGGCCAGATGCTCAAGGCCAGGACGCTCGAAGTCGCCTATTTCGCTCAGCACCAGCTCGATCATCTGAAGCCCGAACTGACCCCATACGAGCACGTCATCGACCTGATGCCGCAGGACAGCGAGGCCCGCCGCCGGGCGCGCGTGGCACAGATGGGCCTGTCGACCACGCGCATGGATACCAAGGCCAAAAATCTCTCGGGCGGAGAGCGGGCTCGCCTCCTCATGGGCCTGATCACCTTTGGCGGGCCGGGCATGCTCATCCTCGACGAGCCGACCAACCATCTCGACATCGACAGCCGCGACGCCCTCGTGCACGCACTCAACGACTACAAGGGCGCCGTCCTCATCATCTCCCACGACCGGCACCTCATCGAAGCGACCTGCGACACCTTGTGGATCGCCGAGAACGGTACGGTTACCCCGTTCGATGACGATCTCGATGGCTATCAGAGAACGCTGGTCTCCGGCTCCTCCAATGGCGGCGCCCAGGGCGGCGGCCCGGCCTCCGACCGCAAGCGCGAGCGGCAGGAAGCGGCCGCCCGACGCGCCGAACTCGCGCCATTGCGCAAGGAGATCAAGGCGATCGAGCAAAAACTTGAATGGAAGCGCAAGGACCTCGCCAAAGTCGACAAGCAGCTTGAAGACCCCGCGCTCTATTCCGGCGATCCCGACAAGGCGATCCGGCTCGGCATGGAGAAGTCCAAATTCGAGGGCGAGATCGCCACGCTCGAAGATCATTGGCTGGAAAAAAGCGCCGCCCTCGAAGACGCTCAGGCGGACTCGTAAAAAGCCATTTACAGCCATGGGGCGGGCATGATTGCTTTGGATCAAGGATCATCGCGTCCGGCATGGAGGTGCCCGATGAAGCTCAGGACGATTTTGGCCGCCATTCTCGCACTGGCCGCCCTTCCGGCCTCCGCCCAGCAACTGACCAACGCCCAGCGCAGCGCAGCGGTGGATTTCGTCCTCAACAATACCCGGCACACCATGCTCCATGAGATCGGCCATATGTTCGTCGATCAGCTCGACCTGCCGGTGCTCGGCAAGGAGGAAGACGCCGTCGATACCATGGCGACGCTCTTCATGCTGCAGAGCGAAGATCCGGCCGATTTCGTCGCCCTGCGCGATACGGTCGACGGCTGGCTGTTTTCCGAATCCACCCGTCCCTCGCGCGGCTATGTGAATTCCGATTTCTACGGCGAGCACAGCCTCGACATCCAGCGCTCCTTCGCCATTGCCTGCCTCATGGTGGGCAGCGACTATGTCGAGCACACCAGCTACGCCACGCGCGTCTCCCTGCCCATCGATCGCCAGAAGAGTTGCGCCGAAGACTATCGCATCGCCGAGAAGGGGTGGCGGTCGGTTCTCGAGCCGCACCGGCGCGGCCCCGGCATGGACGGGGCTCCCATCACCACCGCCTATCGCGACAGCAGCGGCGAATACGGCCATATCGAGGACATGCTGCGCTCGGCCGGGGTGCTGGAGATGTATGCGGACTGGGTTCGCAAGAGTTTCGTGCTGCCCAATCCCGTCACCATGACCGCCGAAACCTGCGGCGAGGTCAACGCCTTCTACGACCCCGGCGAGCGGCAGGTCATCCTCTGCTACGAATGGGTCGATTTCTTCTACGAGATGTATGTCGACGAAATCATGCCGGTGCGCGAGCATTTCGCCCTGATGCGCAAGCTCAAGCTCGAAAAGCTGGGACGCCGCGACTAGGCCCTTTTACTCCAGCGCCCCTCGGCATCCTGCTGCCAATAGGTGACGCTGTAGGTCTCGCGAAGCGCCCGCCACACGCCCCGCGCCTCGATGACGGCATCCGGATCGTGGCCGTTAAAGATATAGACCAGCCGGTCATAACCCTGCTCCGCGCGCGGGGTGGCGCGATCGACGAAGAAGCGCACGCTGGCCGCGTTGGGGTTCTGCCGCCCATCGGTCAGAATCACCGGCTGCGCCGCATCGGCATCACCGCCCATCGCCACCCCATGGGGCAGGAAGCTGTCATCGGAATAGGTCCACAGCGCTGCGTCGAGCGCCTCGACACGCTCCCGGCTGCCCACTTCGACGACCGCGCGCCAGCCCCGCTCCAGGGTTTTTTCCAGAAGGGTCGGCAGCACCTTTTCCAGGGGCCGGGTCTCGAGGTGATAGAACAGGAGATCGGTCATCGGCGATTTGTGAACGAGGCGAAAGGGTGTGCGGGCATCAAAAGTCCTGACTTGGCCGGCTCAGCATGGGCCTTCCCGGCGGCGGGGTCAACGCAATGTCGGCCTTTTGCCCTTGCGGCGATTGGGCTAGAAGGAGCAGCGACGCTGGCGCCGAAACGGAATCATGGATCGACTCGCACTCTATCTGCAACGTCAGTTCTTTGCCCAGGCGCTCACCATCTTCATCGCCGGGGGCGTCCTCATTTGGCTGATGCAATTGCTGCGGCTCTTCGATCTCGTCGCGGCCCAGGGGCAGAACCTGCTGACCCTGATGGGCCAGAGCGCCCTCACCACCCCGACCTTCGCGCGCTCGATCCTCTATGTCTGCTTTGCCATCGGCCTCGCCCGCGGGCTGCGCGCGCTGCAGGCCTCGCGCGAACTGCACACCATCCATGTGACCCAGAAGACCGGATCGCTGTGGAAGGGCATCGCCGCCTTCATCCTGATCGGCACGGCGGGCGTGACGCTGGTCACCAATATCATCGAGCCCAATGCCCGGCGCGCGTCGGCCGACTGGTCGGCCGAGATCGCCGCCGATATCGTGGGCCGCGCCCTAGTGCCGGGCCGCTTTACCCAGGTCGAGGACGGGCTGGTGTTTTCCATCTCGGCCCGCCGCAGCGACGGAACGCTTGTCGACTTCTTCTTCGACGATACCACCAACCCCACCCGGCGCACCTATTTCGCCCAGACCGCCGCCGTGTTCCAGGACGAGGACGGCTACCAGCTGGTCCTCAACAATGGCGCCATCCAGTATGAGAGCGCCGATCAGGGCAGCCTGAGCCAGATCCGCTTCACCCAATACCATATCAGCCTCGCAAGCCTCCTTGACGCGGCGGCCGTCAGCCGCGGGATCGACCAGGCCGACAGCCTCACGCTTTTTGCCCAGATCCTCTCCGGCGAGGCCACCGGCAGGACTGTCCGCACCCTGCACGAAAGGCTCGCCGATACCATCCGCACCCTGGCGCTCTGCGCCCTCGCGGCGGCCATCTGCGCTTTCCCCGATGGACGCCGCAGCGGGCGTAGCGTGCCAGTCGAACTCGTCCTGCTTCTCGTCGCCTTTGCCGAGCAGGCCGTCAGCGCCTTTTCGGGCGGCGGCGCCGCGCATTACGTCGCGCCCAGCCTGCTGCTCCTTGTTGCCGCCGCGATCTTCTACGCCCGCTTGCGCTGGGCCTTCATCCTGCCGCGCTGGAGGCGGGCGCCATGAGCCGGATCGGACGTCTCATCTGCATCCGGCTCGCCAGCCGCATCGGGCTGGTGGTGGGGATTTTCTTCGGCATCATCCTGCTCGTCGAATTCCTCGATACCGGCCGTTTCAACCAGACGGCACAACTGGCCGGGCCGTGGACGGCGACCTTCCTCGCTTTCCTGAGCGCGCTGCGCTGGAGCCTGCTCGGCCTGCCGGTGACGGTCCTGATCGGCGCCATCCTGGGGCTGATCGACCTGCACTCCAACCGCGAGATGGTCATCGCCTCGGCCTCGGGGCGCTCGATCTGGGCCCTGCTCCGCCTGCCCATCCTCATGATCCTGCTGGCTGGCGTCGTGACCACCACCGTGGTCGACAGCGTCGCCATCCGCCTCTATCAGGGCCTCGACGCCGCCCAGATCGGCTGGGGCCGCGCCTATGGCGTGCAGAATCGCGAAACCTGGTTCGATCAGACCGGCACGGACGGCAATTTCAAGCTGTTCGCGCGCAACGTCTATGGCCAGGGGACCGACCTTTCCGACGTGACCGTGCTGCGCTACAGTCCCGAGCGGATCAACGGCACCCGCATTCATGCCGAACGCGCGCAGCTCGAGGCCGGGCAATGGCGACTCACCAATGGCGTGCTCCTCGATATCGACACGCCGCCCCGGCCGTTTTCCGAACTGACCATTCCCACTGATGCAAGGGCCTCCGAACTCAGCCTGCAACTGGGGACCGCTGAGGACATGTCGTGGTTCACCTTGCGCACGGCACTGCGCAACGGGATCGGCGATCCCTTCGCGCGGGCGGCGGCCGAAACGCGTTTCCAGAAGCTCAATGCCATGCCCTTCGTCCTTGTGGGCTCCTTGCTGATTGCGTTTGCCTTTACCGCCGGTTATCGAAGAGCGGGGCATTATGGATTCACGATCGTCCAGGGCATCGCCCTGGGTCTGTTTATATTCTTGATCACGGAAATGGCCGACCGGGCTGGGTCGGCCGGTGTCCTCGATCCGATTGCTGCGGCATGGGGGCCGGCCCTCATTGCCATTGTCATCGGGCTTACCGTGATCCTGCGTAGGGAAGATGGGCGCGTTTGATGACCAAACCACCCTTTGGGAAAACCGTTGTCCGTCAAACCCTGCTCGGCGGAGTGGCCACTGCGATTCTGCTGGCCCTGTCCCCTTCCGCTGCTGCGCAACAGATCATTCCGGCCAATTTCTTTTCCCAGATTCCTTCGGGCGCCGCGGGCCAGATGGCCGTCGCCGCCGATACGCTGGTCTTCAACGAGACCAATGACACCGTTGTCGCCAACGGCAATGTGGGCATCAGCTTCGAAGGCTTTCGCGCCACGGCCGACCGGGCCGTCTACCATCAATCCTCCGGCCGGGTGGAACTGATCGGCAACGTCGCCGTCGTCGATCCCGACGGGATCGAATATGTAGCCGACCGGGTCGAGCTGGAAGACGGCTTCCGGGAAGGCTTCATCCAGTCCCTCACCGCCGCTTTCCCTGACGGGAGCCATTTTTCCGCCGCCAGCACGCGGTTCAGAGAAGGCGTGCAGAGGGTTTTCGACGATGGCACCTATGCCCCCTGCGGCACATGCATCGACGCCAACGGCAACCGCATCGGCTGGTCGATCAAGGCGGCGCGGATCATCACCGACGAAGCCGAACGGGTGATCTATTTCGAGCAGCCCTCGCTGCAACTGCTCGGCCATACGGTCGTTTCGCTGTCCCATCTCACCCTCTCCACCGACGAGGGGCTGGACCTGCCGATCCTCAGCTATGACCGCAAATATGGCGTCGGCATCTCCCTGCCCTTCTTCACCTATCCAGTGGCCGATGGGCGCCTCGCGCTGACCCCGTCGATCTACACCAATCAGGGCGTCGGCCTCTCGGTCGACTGGCAGCAGGAAATCGGCGCACTGCGCTATGGTGTGGCGACTTCGGGCGTCTATCAGCTCAATCCCGACGCCTACCGCACCGATGCCGGCGTCGACACCCTTGGCGCACGGAAGGTGCGCGGCGCGCTGCAGACGAGCGGGGCCTTCACCGGGCTCGAGACCTGGACCCTGGGCTGGTCCTACACCGCCTTCACCGATCCCGGCTATCTGGTCGACTACCGCATCGCGTCCGACGACTTCCAGACCAACGAGATCTATGCCCGCCATCTCGATGGCGACACCTATGCCGATATCCGCATCGAGCAATTCGTCCCGGTCGATGACGATTATACCAGCTGGGCCCAGTACGACGCCGATTCCGACCGGCAGGCCCTCACCCATCCCAATGCCGAATTCGACCGGGTGATCGAATTGGGCGACGATGCGGGACGGATCGAGCTCGCCGGGCGGCTGCTGGGGCTGTCGCGGGCCGCCGACCATACCGGATCGGGCTATGTGTTCGGCCATGAGGGGCAGTCCGTCCACGCCATGATGCAGGCGAGCTGGACCAACCAGTATATCGTGCCCGGCGGATTTGCCGTGACCCCCTATCTGGGGCTGCGCGGCGACGGCGCCAGCTATGATGGCGCCAGCACCCATCCGGGCGCACCGGCCGCGCAAACCCTCTTTTCGGCCACCCCGATCGCAGCGCTCGACGTCCGTTATCCGCTGATGGCGCGCACCAGCGGCGCGACCACGGTCATCGAACCGATCGCACAATTGGTTTATCGCGGCGGACCGACAGACCCCGGCATCATCAACAACGATTCCCAGAGCCTCGTCCTCGATACGGCGAGCCTGTTCGATTACGACCGTTTTGGCGGCAGCGACCGGCAGGAGACCGGCCTCAAATCCAATGTCGGCGCGATGCTGACCACGAGTTTCGACGCGGGCGGCTGGCTCACCGCCGCCCTGGGGCAATCCTATCACCTCGCCGGCCCCAACGGGGTGGCGAGCGGTGACGGCTCGCCCGCCGGGTTGGGCAGCAGTCTCGATCGGCCCGCGTCTTTCGTCGTCGGCAGTCTCGAAGCCGGTTATGGCGGCCTCTCCGGCGGCGCCCGCGTCCAGTTCGATCCCGAGACCGGGGCGTTTCCCGCGGTCAATGGGCGGCTTTCGGCATCGGTCGATGGCTATTCCCTGTCAGGCACCTATGCCTGGGCAGGTCCGGTTCCGGCCCTGGGCGTGACCGAGAGCCGCCAGGATATCGGCGTCGAGCTCGGCATTCCCGTCGCCGACTACTGGACGGTGAGGACCGGCGTGTCCTACGATCTCATCGGCGACGAATTGATCAAGACCACGGCCTCCGTGGAATATGACGACCGGTTTCTCGCCTATGGCATTGGCGCGCGCTTCAACGGGCCGGTCGGCAATTGGGCCGACGACTTCGCCGTCGCCGTCCAATTCCGCCTGAGCACCGCCGGCACGCGCAACGTGGCCGGATTCGATTACGACTTCGGCGAGGATTGAGGTTTTCCCTGCCGAATTTGGCCGTATTTGTGATAGAGGACGGGCAAGGACTTTGCCTCGGGAGCAGACAATGATGAGACAGTGGCTCGGAATGCGGACGGCTGGCCTGTGCCTCGCGCTTGGCTTCGTGCTGATGGCATTCGCCGTACAGGCCCAGACGGTTCGGGTGACCGTGAATGGCGTCCCGATCACCGACCAGCAGATCGCCGAGCGCGCCCAGTTGCTGCGCATCGAGGGCCAGGGCGGCAATCGCACCCAGCTTGCCACCGAGCAGTTGATCGAGGATCAGGTCAAGCTCGCCGAGGCGCAGCGGATCGGCGTATCGGTCAGCGATCAGCAGGTCGAGTCCGCTTTCGCCAACATCGCCTCCAACATGCGCTCGAGTTCGGCCAATCTCACCAATCTCCTGACGCAGAACGGTGTGAATCCCCAGGCGCTCAAGGACCGGCTGCGGGCCGCCCTTGCCTGGCAGCAGGTGGTGCAGCAGGTGCTGCGCGGCCGTATCCAGCTTTCCGAGCTCGACCTCGAAATGCAGGCCGCCCAGCAGGTCACGGCTGCGATGAATTTCGACTATATTCTCAAGGAAGTCCTGTTCGTGATCCCGCAGGGGTCGGGCATTTCCGCCTCGCGCCGGACGGCGGAGGCGAACCAGTACCGCAACCGGTTCGCCGGCTGCGATGCCGCCGTTGACCTCGCCATCCAGTTCACCGACGCGGCCGTTCGCGATGTGGGCCGCCGTCACGCCACCCAGTTGCCGGAAGCGCTGGCGCGCGAATTGGCCGGGCTGACCGTCGGGCAGATTTCCTCGCCCCGCGTCGTCGATGGCGGCGTCTCGATGATGGCGATCTGCGAGAAGGCGGAAGCGCGCGACCTCACCTTCCTCACCGAGCAGTTGCGTCAGGAAGAAGGCTCTGATGCGTTGCAGACCGAGGCGGAAGCCTATCTCCAGCGCCTGATGGCCGCCGCCAACATCACCCGCCGCTGATGCGCAAGGGCCCGGCGCTCCCACTCGCCATTTCTATGGGCGAACCGGCGGGAGTCGGGCCCGATCTCATCCTGCAGCTCTATGCCGACCGGCAATCCCTGGGATTGCCGGTGTTCGGCGTCTTCGGACATGCCGGCTTCCTCGCGCAACGGGCCCGCCGCCTGGGGCTGGATATAAGAATCGAGCCGGTCACGGCAGAAGAGGTGGTTTCGGCCTTCGACACCGCCCTGCCCGTCATCGCCATCGACGGCGATGTGGAGGATACGCCCGGCACGCCCGATCCCAATGCCGCGCCGGTCGTCGTGGGCGCCATCGCCCGCGCCGTGGAGGCCATCGAGGACGGAGCGTTCCGCGGCCTCGTCACCGCGCCGATCCACAAGGCGGTTCTGTATGGAGCCGGGTTCGAATATCCCGGCCACACTGAATTCCTCGCCGCCCTCTGCGATGCACCCCTGCCGGTAATGATGCTGGCCCATGAGGATCTGCGCACTGTCCCGCTGACCATTCACATTCCCTTGGCCGACGTCCCCCGGGCGATCACCCGGGATCTCATCTGCGACACGGTGCGGATCGTCGCTCGCGACCTCGCGACCCGTTTCCGTGTTGCATCCCCCCGCATCGCGATCGCCGGCCTCAACCCCCATGCTGGCGAGGATGGAACGATCGGACGCGAGGAGGTGGAGACCATCGCCCCCGCCCTCGACCGGCTCCGCGCAGAAGGCCTCGATATCGTCGGACCACTGTCCGCAGATACGCTCTTTTACCCGCCATATTGGCGCAAATACGACTGCATAATCGCCATGTTTCACGATCAGGCGCTCATTCCCATCAAGACCATCGCCTTCGATTCCGGGGTCAACGTGACCCTCGGCCTTCCCATCGTCCGCACCTCGCCCGACCACGGTACGGCCTTTTCCCTGGCCGGAACCGGCACCGCTTCGCCCAATTCCCTCCTGGCCGCCATCCGCATGGCGGACGCCATCGCATGAGCCCCATCGATAGCCTTCCCCCCTTGCGCGAGGTCATCGCCGAGCACGGTCTGCGTGCCAAAAAGGAACTGGGCCAGAATTTCCTGCTCGATCTCAATCTCACCGCCCGCATAGCCCGCAGCGCCGGAGATTTGTCGCAGGTCACGGTGATCGAGGTCGGCCCCGGTCCGGGCGGGCTGACGCGCGCCCTGCTCGCGGCGGGCGCCAGAAAAGTCGTGGCCATAGAACGCGATGACCGCACCATGCCCGCCCTGGCCCAGATCGCGGAGGCCTATCCGGGGGGGCAGCTGGAGGTCATCGCCGCCGACGCCCTGGAGGTGGACTATGCGGCACTGGCGGATGGCCGCACGAAGATCGTGGCGAATCTCCCCTACAATATCGCCACGCCTCTTCTGACCGGCTGGCTTTCCCAGGAGCCCTGGCCCGCCTGGTTCGAAAGCCTCACGCTCATGTTCCAGCGTGAAGTCGCCGAACGCATCGTCGCGCGCCCCGAGGACAAGGCCTATGGCCGGCTGGGCGTCTTGGCCGGCTGGCGGAGCGAGGCCAGAATCGTCATGAACCTCGATCGCAACGCCTTCACACCGCCCCCCAAGGTCACCTCATCGGTGGTCCATCTCGTGCCCCGACCGGTGGATGGCGACGTGCCCGTGCGCGCAGTGGAGGAAGTCACGCGCCATGCCTTCGGACAACGCAGGAAGATGATCCGCCAGAGCCTCAAGGGGCTTGGCGTGCCGCTGGACGCCCTGTTTGCCATGACCGGACTCAAGGGGGACGAGCGTGCCGAAACCCTGCCGGTTCCCACCTATATCGCTCTGGCGCGCGCCGTCGCCCGTCTCAGAGATTAGGCAAGCGCGTCGATCTGCACCTTGAGGTCTTCGACGAAACCGTCGAGCCGCGTCTGCCGTCCGCGCTGCAGGCGCGCCGCGGCGAGAATGGAGCGCACCATCTGGACCGACTGCTCGAGATCCTCATTGACCAGCACATAATCGTATTCCGAATAGTGCTCCATCTCCTTGCGCGCATTGCGCAATCGCTTTTCGATGGTGCCGGAGCTGTCCTGCGCCCGACGCTCCAGCCGTGCGCGCAACTCAGCGATCGAGGGCGGCAGGATGAACACCGTCACCATGTCCTCGCGGCAGTTCTCGTAGAGCTGCAGCGTGCCCTGATAATCGATGTCGAACAGGATATCCTTGCCTGTCGAAAGCCGTTCCTCGACCTTGGAACCCGGCGTACCGTAATAATTGCCGTGGACCTCGGCCCATTCGAGCAGGTCGCCGGCTTCGCGCATCTTCTCGAAAGCCGGCACGTCGATGAAATGGTAATGCGTGCCGTCGATCTCGTCGGTACGCCGCGCCCGCGTCGTGACGGACACCGAAAGGCGGATATTGGGATCCTGTGCGAACAAGGCACGGGAAATCGACGACTTGCCGGCTCCCGACGGCGAAGCGATCACCAGCATGACGCCACGGCGTTCGAAATCCATCATATCGGCGTCTGTCCCTGCCCTGCTGCCGCCAGACCTATTCGAGGTTCTGGACCTGCTCCCGTAACTGATCGATCACCGCCTTGAGGTCAAGGCCGATGGCGGTGAGACTCACATCATTGCTTTTCGAACACAACGTATTGGCCTCGCGGTTGAATTCCTGCGAGAGGAAGTCGAGCTTGCGCCCCACCGGCCCCCCGCGAGCGAGAAGGTCCCGCGCGGCCTTCACGTGAGCCGTGAACCTGTCGAGTTCCTCGGCGATATCGGCCTTGGTGGCAAGAATGAGGGCTTCCTGATGCAGCCGGTCCTCATTCAAGCCGCGCTCGGCGTCCAGAAGGCTGACGACCTGTTCGCGCAGGCGGCCCAATATCGCCTCGCGCGTCCGGGCGGGATGCTGCCGCGCCGCCTCGGCCAAGGCCTCGATCTCATCGATCCTCGCCCCCAGTATTGCACCGATGCGCTGACCTTCGTCCTGCCGCGCCTCGACAAGGGCATTGAGCGCCACCTTGGCGCAATCGAGGATTGCCGCGTTGAGGTGGAGTTCCTCGGCCGGCGTCAAGGCCTGCTCCTCGACTTCCATGACCCCCTTGAGGCCCAATATGGCTTCGATGGACGGTTTTCTGGCGTCGAGGCGGCGTGAGAGCGTGTCGATGACCGACAATACGCTTTCGAGAGCAACCTCGTCGATCACTGGGCGCGCCGCGCTATTGTGGCGCTGAACGGTGAGAAACACCGAGACCGAGCCCCGGGTGATCCGCTCGGCAATAAGCCGCCGCAGGTCGCCATCAAGCATGTCATAGCCGGGACTAAGCCGCATGCGGATGTCGAGGCCGCGGCCGTTGACCGACTTGATCTCGCAGGTGATCGTGCAGTTCTCGGCCTGGGCGCTCGCGCGGCCAAAGCCCGTCATCGAGGAAAGAGGCTGCCCCATCGGCTTTACTCTGCCTCGCCTTCAGCCGGCGTTTCGCTCGGGGCGTCGCCCACTTCAGCGGCTTCCTCGGCAGCCAGCGCATCCATCTCGGCTTGCGCCTCCGCATCGGCGGCGTCCTGAGCCGCCTGCCGCTCGATCGCCCGGTAAGCGGCGACATTTTGCAGGTGCTCGGCATAGGATTCGGCGAACACGTGACCATCCGAGGGTACCGCGCCCTTGGCGACGAAATAGAGATAGTCGTGCGCGTCGGGATGGGCGACCGCGCGCAGGGACTCGATGCCGGGATTGGCGATTGGGCCAGCCGGCAAGCCGTCGATCTGATAGGTGTTGTAAGGCGTGACCTGGTCGATCTCCGAGCGGCGCAGGCCGCGGCCGAGGGCGCTCTGGCCCAGCGTGATGCCATAGATGATGGTGGGATCGGACTGCAAACGCATGCCCACGCGCAGACGGTTGACGAACACGGCGGCAACCTGTGGCCGCTCGCTGGCCAGGCCCGTTTCGCGCTCGACGATGGAGGCGAGGATCACGAGATCCGCCGGGGTTTCGATCGGAAGGTCGGCCTGCCTGCCCTCCCAGACCTCGGCGACCGCGGCGTCCATTGCGGCGGTCATGGTCTCGATCACCGACTGCCGCGAATCGCCGCGGCGATAGGAATACGCTCCCGGCAGGAGCGATCCTTCCGGCGGCAGCACGTCGATATTGCCGGTCAGCTCCGGATCGGCATTGACGCGCTCCACCACCTGCCAGGATGTGAAGCCCTCGGGGATGACCACCTGATGCTGGATCGGGGTCCCCTCGGTCAGTTCGCGAATGATGTCGTGCATCGAGGCGTTGGCGGCAATGTTGAATTCGCCGGCCCGCAGATTGTCGCCGCGGCGCAGCAACCGCGAGCCATAGTTGAAGACGTCGGCGTTGGAGACGAACCCTTGCTCCTCGAGCCGCTGCGCCACAGTCGCCAGCACATTGCCAGGTTCGACGACGAATGTTCGCTCCTGATCGGAAGGGCCCTCGCCGTTAAAGACCGTTATCCCATAGACGAACAAGGCTCCGATGCCGAGCAAGGCGAGCAGCACCAGGGTCAGCAGACCGTTGAGCGCTTCGAAAAATCCGTTGGAAGAGCTGCGCTTCTTACGTTTGCGATCGGCCATGCGGTCGTGCTCCGTCCCGTAGGTCGCGGGCTTTTCCGCCCGTTAATCCGTGTGAATCACGCCGGGCAAACCGCCGACGCCGCGCCCATATGCTCCAACAATCCCGGCAAAAACAAGTGCCAAGCGTCGCAAGGTGGGGCGCTGGTTCAGCCGACCTTGCGGAATATCAGCGAGGCATTCGTGCCGCCAAAGCCGAACGAATTCGACAGAACGACGTCGATCTGCTTTTTCACCGGCGTGTGCGGAGCCAGATCGATTACCGTCTCGACCGATGGATTGTCGAGATTGATGGTCGGCGGCGCTATATTGTCGCGCATGGCAAGCAGCGAAAAAATCGCTTCCACGGCGCCGGCAGCTCCCAGGAGGTGTCCGACGGCCGATTTGGTCGAACTCATGACCACCGAACCGGCCGCATCTCCCAGAAGGCGGGTTACGGCGCCCAGTTCGATCTCGTCGCCCAGCGGGGTCGATGTGCCATGGGCATTGATATAATCGATATCGGATGGGGCGAGGCCAGCCCGCTTGATCGCCGCGGACATCGACCGGAACCCGCCATTGCCGTCTTCGGCCGGGGCTGTGATGTGATGCGCGTCGCCCGACAGGCCGTAGCCGATCACCTCGCCATAGATATGCGCTCCGCGCGCCTTGGCGTGCTCATATTCTTCGAGGACGACAATGCCGGCCCCCTCGCCCATGACGAAGCCGTCGCGGTCCTTGTCATAGGGGCGCGAGGCCTTTTCCGGAGTCTCGTTAAATCCGGTCGAAAGAGCGCGGCAGGCGGCAAACCCAGCCAAGGAAAGCCGATTAACCGGCGATTCGGCGCCGCCGGCCACCATGACATCGGCGTCCCCCAGCATGATCAGCCGGGCCGCATCGCCAATGGCATGCGCGCCGGTGGAGCAGGCGGTGACCACCGAATGGTTCGGCCCCTTGAGGCCGTGCTCGATCGAGACATAGCCCGAGGCGAGATTGATCAGCCGGCCGGGAATAAAAAAGGGACTGATACGGCGCGGGCCTTTTTCGGCCAAGGTGATCGAGGCGTCATAAATGCCCCCGATGCCGCCAATGCCCGAGCCGATGAGAACGCCGGTGCGTTCCTGCTGTTCGAGAGTTTTGGCCTCGTATCCCGAGTCCCGCAGGGCCTGGGTCGATGCGGCCATGGCAAAGACGATGAAGGGATCGACCTTGCGCTGTTCCTTGGGTTCCATCCAGTCGTCGGGGTTGTATTTCCCCTCCGCCGTCTCCCCCATCGGAATCCGGCAGGCGATCTGACAGGGCAGATCGTCTACCTGGAAGTCTGTGACGCGCTGCGCGCCGCTCTTGGAAGCCAGAATATTGGACCAGACAACCTCATGGCCGACGCCAAGGGGGCTGACGATGCCAAGGCCGGTAACGACGACGCGACGCATACTCATATCCTGTCGACGACCGGCTTACGCGGTGGCCTTGGTCAGGAAGGCGACCGCATCGCCAAACGTCTGGATGGACTCGGCGGCATCGTCGGGGATTTCCACGCCGAATTCTTCCTCGAAGGCCATGACCAGCTCAACCTGATCGAGCGAGTCGGCGCCCAGATCGTCCATGAAGCTGGCCTTTTCGGTGACCTTGTCGGCTTCAACGTTGAGGTGTTCCACCACGATCTTACGGACGCGATCTTCGATATCGCTCATGCTGTCTTCCTTTTTTACAGACTGGAGTTCGTGTTTAACGCATTGGTTCAAGGCAGCTATGGGTTTCACCTTGCGGCTCTTGCTGCCCGATGACCGGAATTTCAAGGTTTTCCGCGCTTGTTTCCGCCCGGCCAGCCACAATGTGCCGGCGCAATTATCACACTTTGTTGGGCATGACCATATCGCCAAAGCAGCCGGAAGCAAGCTCTTTTGCCGCGCTAGATCATCACCATGCCGCCGTTGACGTTCAAAGTATGACCGGTGATGTAGGCCGCTCCTTCACTGGCAAGGAACACGGCGCAGGCCGCAACTTCCTCGGCCGTTCCGAGCCTGCCGGCCGGAACCTTCTGAAGAATGGCTTCATGCTGCTTTTCGTTCAATTCGTCGGTCATGGCCGAGGAAATGAAGCCCGGAGCAATGGTGTTGACGGTAATGCCGCGGCTGGCGACTTCATAGGCGAGCGACTTCGACATGCCGGCAAGCCCGGCCTTGGAAGCGGCATAATTGCCCTGCCCCGGATTTCCCACCACCCCCACCACGGAAGTGATCGAGATGATGCGGCCGAAGCGGCGTTTCATCATCCCCTTGATGGCGGAACGGGTCAGGTGGAACGGCGCCGAGAGATTGATCTTGAGCACATCGTCCCACTCTTCATCCTTCATGCGCATGAAGAGATTGTCGCGCGTCATGCCGGCATTGTTGACGAGGATGTCGACGCTGCCCATCGCCTCTTCCGCCTGGGGCACGAGGCGATCGACGGCATCGAGGTCGGAGAGATTGCACGGCAGGACATGGGCCTTGCCGATGATGTCCTTGGCGACGTCCTCGAGCGCGCCCACGCGGGTGCCGCTGAGGGCCACTTCTGCCCCCTGCTTGGCCAGCGCCTTGGCAATGGCGCTGCCGATGCCGCCGCTGGCGCCGGTTACGAGGGCTCGCTTGCCGGAAAGATCGAACATGATGGGACTTCTTTCACTTCTGGGGTTTCAGCCGCGCGCCGCGAGAAAGGCGTCGATATCGGCAGGCGTGCCGATGGCTTGCGCGGTTACGTCCTTGTTGATCCGCTTTGCGAGGCCGGTCAGCACCTTGCCGGTGCCGATTTCAAGGCACTGGCCGACGCCGCCCTCACCGGAGAGCCACGCCACCGATTCCGTCCAGCGCACCATGCCGGTCACCTGCTCGACCAGGCGGCGGCGGATATCCGCCGGATCGGTGATGGGCGCCGCCAGGACGTTCGCCACCAGCGGCACCACCGGCGCCTGCATCGCGACGGCCGCAAGAGCCGCCTCCATGGCCTCGGCGGCTGGCTGCATCAGCGCGCAATGGAAGGGAGCGCTGACCGGAAGCGGGAGCGCCCGCTTGGCGCCCTTTTCCTTGGCCAGGTCGATGGCGCGCTCAACCGCGCCGACATGCCCGGAAACCACGACCTGGCCCGGCGAATTGTCATTAGCGACGTCGCACACCGATCCCTCGCCGGCCGCGTTGGCGATCGCGCGCACATCATCCATCTCGAGGCCGAGAATGGCGGCCATGGCGCCCTGCCCGACCGGAACGGCCTGCTGCATGGCCCGGCCGCGGGTCTGGAGCAGACGGGCCGTATCCGCGAGAGAAAACGTGCCGGCGGCGCACAGGGCCGAATATTCGCCCAGCGAATGACCCGCCACATAGCTGGCCGCCTCGGCGATGGAAACGCCATTGGCTTCCAGGACGCGCACGACCGCCATCGACGCGGCCATGAGGGCCGGTTGCGCGTTTTCGGTCAACCGGAGCGAATCGTCGGGCCCCTCGAACATGATCTCGGAAAGTGCCAGGCCCAGGGCATCGTCGACCTCCTCGAACACCGCCCGCGCCTCTGGATAGGCTTGAGCCAGATCGCGCCCCATGCCGACGACCTGACTGCCCTGGCCGGGAAATGTAAAAGCAGGTTTGCTCATGAGACCTCGTGCATTCCTTGTGTGCCGTTGCAGCAATTTGAACCGGCGGCACACCGATTGGCAAGCGCGCCGATGCGGCGCTTTGGCGGCGAGGTGCCTCCAAATTCGGGTCAAGTCAAGGCAACCATGCCGGAGGCGGCATCTTATCCTGTGGGCGGGCGAGCCCGGCCCGATCGGAATCAGGGTCGGGGGAACCAGCCCAATCCTTGAGGAAATCCTTGCATTCCCGTGCCGCCCGATATAGATCACCCCAGCATTCGTTTGGCCGGGGGCTGAACGGAGGGTTGTCGGCATGCCGGCAATGGATCGTCAGTGCAAGTGATCCGGCCTCCCGTGTTCCCGCTCTTTAGTAGAACCTTTGTTGCCTTTCCATGGGCTGCAAAGAGGCTCCGCGTCGGCGATGCAAGTGAATCTGGAAAAGAGAAAGGCATTCCATGCCCCTTTACGAACACATCTTTCTGTCGCGGCAGGACGTTTCCGCGCAGCAGGTGGAAGACCTGACCAAGACCTATACCGACCTTTTGGTCGAAAACGGCGGCAAGGTCGCCAATTCGGAATATTGGGGCGTCAAGTCCCTGTCCTACCGCATCAACAAGAACCGCAAGGCGCACTACACCCTGCTCAACATCGACGCTCCGGCCGCCGCCGTAGCCGAGATGGAACGCCAGATGCGCATCAACGAAGACGTGCTGCGCTTCATGACCATCCGCGTCGACGAGCATGAAGAAGGCCCATCCGTGATGATGCAGAAGCGCGACCGCGACGACCGTCCGGGCGGCGATCGCCCCCGTGGCCCCCGCCGGTTCTAAGGAGCAGATGAGTTATGGCTATTCGTGATCTTACCCAGTCCCAGACCCGTCGCCCGTTCCAGCGCCGCCGCAAGACCTGCCCGTTCTCGGGCGCCAACGCGCCGCGGATCGACTACAAGGACATCCGCCTTCTGCAGCGCTACGTTTCCGAGCGCGGCAAGATCGTGCCTTCGCGCATCACCGCCGTTTCGGCCAAGAAGCAGCGTGAACTGGCCCGCGCCATCAAGCGCGCCCGCTTCCTGGGCCTTCTGCCCTACGCGGTGAAATAAGCGGATTTGCAATCCGCTGCGTTGGGCGCCCGAATGGTTCGGGCGCTCTAACCGCTCCGTCGGCGTCTCCAAAACAGGAAACGCGCTCGAGGCGGAGCTGGGACAGCATTTGGAGAACTGAAATGAAAGTCATCCTTCTCGAACGTATCGGACGTCTCGGCACCATCGGTGACGAGGTCAACGTCAAGGACGGATTCGCCCGCAACTTCCTCTTGCCGCAGGGCAAGGCGCTGCGTGCTTCCGACGCCAACCGCGCCAAGTTCGAAGCGCAGCGTCAGGTGATCGAGGCCCGCAACGCGGAACGCCGTTCGGAAGCCGAAAAGATCGCCTCCGATCTCGACGGCAAAGCCATCGTCATGGTGCGTCAGGCCGGTGAAACCGGCCAGCTCTATGGTTCGGTTTCGGCCCGCGACATTGCCGATGCCCTGGTGGCCGATGGCGAAAACGTCGAGCGCAGCCAGGTCGATCTGGCCGGCCCCATCAAGACCGTGGGCCTGCATATCGTTCCGCTCGTCCTGCATGCCGAAGTCTCGGTCAACGTCACTATCAATGTCGCCCGCTCCGCCGATGAAGCCGAGCGCCAGGCCGCTGGTGAAGATCTCAGCCGCAAGGACTACAACGACGAGGCGGAACCCTTCGTTTCCCTCGCCGATGTCGACGAGGAAGACCTCGAAGACGATCGCGGCAGCGAAACCGCCGAGGCCGCCGAAGAAGCCGAGCGTCAGGAAGACGCGTAAGCGATCTCCTTCGCCTGAAATTCAAGGCCGGGCCACGTGCCCGGCCTTTTGTTTTCCCCGGACTTGTCCATCCCTTTCCACAGGCGCAAAATAGCTGCTGGATGGCGCCGAATCTATAAGCGTGCATTGAAGTGTGCGCTGCAGCGTTTATGACAGAGACGCCAATCACCCACGTTCACGCAGATCGATCACGATGGAAGCCGCTAGGCGCCTGACGCCCGTCCCGACTGAACCCGAAGCAAAATACAAGATGGCCCCGCACAATATCGAGGCCGAGCAAGCTCTGCTGGGCGCGATTCTGGTCAACAACGAGGCGTTCTATCGGGTTTCGGACTTCCTCGAACCGACTCATTTTTACGAGCCCATCCACCGCGAGATCTTCGAGGTCGGCGGCAAGATCATCCGCGCCGGCAAGACTGCCACCCCTGTTACCGCCAAGACATATTTGCCCGACGACCTGCTCGAGGGCGTCACCATGGCGCAATACCTTGCGCGGCTGGCGGCCGAAGCCACCACTGTCCTCAACGCCGCCGACTATGGCCAAACGATCTATGACCTGGCCATCCGCCGCAACCTGATCCTGATCGGCGAGGAGGTGATGGACACCGCCTATAACGCCGATGTTGAGACTTCGGCCCAGAAGCAGATCGAGGAAGCCGAAAAGCGCCTGTTCGATCTGGCTGAAAAAGGCCGCTATGACGGAGGCTTCCAGGGTTTCAATCAGGCACTGATCGAAGCCATCAACATGGCGGGCGAAGCCTATTCGCGCGACGGGTCGCTCTCGGGCACCGCCACCGGGCTCACCGATCTCGATCGCCTGATGGGCGGATTGCAGCGCAGCGACCTGATCATCCTCGCCGCCCGTCCCGCCATGGGCAAGACGTCGCTGGCGACAAACATCGCCTTCACGGTCGCCAAGGCCTACAAGGCCGAGCCGACCCCCGACGGGCATATGAAGACCGTCAATGGCGGCATCGTGGGGTTCTTCTCGCTCGAAATGAGCGCCGAACAGCTCGCCACCCGTATTCTTGCCGAACAGGCGGAGATTTCGTCCTCGGACATCAGGCGCGGCAATATCCACGAAAGCCAATACGCCAAGCTGGTCGATACTTCCAACCTGATGGCCCAGGTGCCGCTCTATATCGACGATACCGGCGGCATTTCCATCGCCCAGCTTGCAGCGCGCGCCCGCCGCTTGAAGCGGCAAAAGGGTCTCGATCTGCTGATCGTCGACTATCTGCAGCTGCTGTCCGGCTCCAAGAAAGCCGGCGAGAACCGCGTGCAGGAACTCACCGAGATCACCACCGGCCTCAAGGCGCTGGCCAAGGAGCTCGAGGTGCCGATCATCGCCCTCTCTCAGCTATCGCGTCAGGTGGAATCACGTGAGGACAAGCATCCGCAGCTCGCCGACCTGCGCGAATCAGGCTCGATCGAACAGGACGCCGACGTGGTGCTGTTCGTCTATCGCGAGGAATATTACCTCGGCAACAAGGAGCCCAAGGAAGGCACCCAGGAGCATCTCGAATGGCAGGCCGAGATGGAAAAGGTGCATGGAAGGGCCGAAGTGATCATCGCCAAGCAGCGCCACGGCCCCACCGGAACAGTGCAATTGCATTTCCAGGCCAATCTCACCCGCTTTTCCAATCTGGCCCGGGAAGACTATCTACCCACGCGACAGGAGTAAGCCGCCGCCTGCTTGTCCATGCACACGATTTCGCGTTACCTCCAGACTGGCGAATGGGAATCAGTGGGCCGACATGACGGGTTCTAGGACAATACTTGGCGGCGGCATCACCATCGACCTCGACGCCATCGTGCGCAACTGGAAGGCGCTCGATACTGTCTCGGGTAAGGCCCTGACCGGCGCCGTTCTCAAAGCCGACGCATATGGAACCGGCGCCAAGGTGGTTGGGCAGGCGCTCTACAAGGCCGGCGCCCGGTTCTTTTTCGTCGCGACGCCCGATGAAGGCGTCGCCCTGCGCAAGGCCTTGCCGCAGGCGTTCATTTTCGTTCTCGATGGGCTCGTGCCGCGCACCGCCAGGGACTATGCCGCTCACGGCCTGATGCCCGTGCTCGCCTCCATGAGCCAATTGACCGAATGGCTCGACTTCTGCCTCAACCAGGGCAAGGCCGAACCCGCCGCGCTGCATTTCGATACCGGATTCAACCGCGTCGGCTTTCGCATGAACGAGGCCGAAATGGTCAAGCGCGAACTCGAGCAGTCGGGCTTCGAGCCGCAGATGATCATGAGCCATTTCGCCTGTGCCGACCAACCCACCCACGAAATGACCCGCAAGCAGAACGGGCTGTTCCAGGGGGTGCTGAACCTGTTTCCGGATGTGCCGGCCTCCCTCGCCAATTCGGCGGGGCTCATGGCGTCCAAGGACTATCATTATCACATGGTGCGTCCCGGCATCTCCATGTATGGCGGACGCGCCATCAATGGGCGCCCCAACCCCATGGCCGGTGTCATTTCCATGCACGTGCCCATCCTGCAGATCAAGGACGCGCGGATCGGGGAGACGGTCGGCTATGGCGCGGCCTATCGCCTGCGGCGCGATTCCCGCCTTGCCATCATGGCCCTAGGCTATGCCGACGGCTTTTTCCGCTCCCTCTCGGGGATTGGCGGACAGATCGGAGGACGCGTGGCGATCAATGGCCGGACGGTTCCGGTGCTGGGCCGCGTTTCCATGGACATGTCGGTGATCGACATCACCGATGTCGAAGGCCTGGTGCAGCCGGGAGACCTGGTCGAAGTGCTGGGCCCCACCATCGGCATCGATGACGTCGCCGACGCGGCCCGCACCATCGGATACGAGATCCTCACCACCTTGAACGGCCGGTTCCCCCGCGGCTATGTCAACGTCCCCGATGGGGTATCGCTGGACTAAGTTCCTCTTTTGTTCCAGATGTGCTAGCTGTAGCCTCTCTACGTCCTCCAGCGAGTCGGTATCGGTTTGGCCAAGATCAAGACCAGCTATATCTGCCAGTCCTGCGGCAATGTCACCCCGCGCTGGGGCGGGCGCTGCGAAGCCTGCGGCGAGTGGAACACCATTGTCGAGGAGGTCTCCTCCTCCGGCGTAGGCGCCGGGCCCAAAGCCGCCATCGCGTCGGGCCGGCCGGTCGAGCTTGTGCCGCTTTCGGGCGAGAGTGAACAGGCCGTCCGCATCGTTTCGGGCAATGGCGAACTCGACCGCGTGCTGGGCGGCGGCTTCGTCATGGGATCGGCCATCCTCGTAGGCGGCGACCCGGGCATCGGCAAATCCACCCTGCTGCTGCAGGCCGCGGCGGCGCTGGCGCGTCAGGGCAAGCGCGTGGTCTATATTTCCGGCGAGGAGGCCATCGCGCAGGTGCGGCTGCGGGCCAGCCGGCTGGGGGTCGCCGACGCCCCGGTCGAACTGGCCAGCGAAACCCATGTGGAGACCATTCTCGCCACCGTCGAGAAGGGCAAGGCCCCCGATCTGGTCATCATCGACTCGATCCAGACCTGCTGGACCGAACGCATCGATTCCGCGCCCGGCACGGTGACCCAGGTGCGCACATCGGCCCAGGCGCTGACGCGCTTTGCAAAGAAGTCCGGCGCCGCAGTTGTGCTGGTCGGTCATGTGACCAAGGATGGCCAGATCGCCGGCCCACGGGTCGTCGAACATATGGTCGACGCCGTGCTCTATTTCGAGGGCGATACCTCGCTCACCTATCGCATCCTGCGCGGCGTCAAGAACCGCTACGGCGCGACCGACGAGATCGGCGTCTTCGAAATGGTTGGATCGGGGCTGCGCGAAGTGCCCAATCCATCCGCCCTTTTCCTCGACCAGCGCGATTCCGGAGCGGCGGGTTCGGCGGTCTTTGCCGGTGTCGAAGGCACGCGGCCGGTGCTCGTCGAAATCCAGGCGCTCGTCGCCCCCTCGCCCCTGGGAACCCCCCGGCGCGCCGTGGTGGGCTGGGATTCCTCGCGCCTCTCCATGGTACTGGCCGTCCTGGAAACCCGATGCGGGGTGCGGATCGGCGCCAACGACATCTATCTCAACGTGGCCGGGGGATTGAAGGTCAACGAGCCGGCGGCCGATCTCGCTGTGGCCGCGGCCCTGATCTCTTCCCTGACCAATGCTCCCCTCCCCGCCGACGCCGTCTATTTCGGCGAAGTCAGCCTTTCGGGCGGTATCCGCCCCGTGGTGCACGCCAATCTGCGGGTGCGGGAAGCGGCTAAGCTGGGTTTCGGTTCGGTGCATACCGCAAAGCTCAACGCCGCCGACCGGACGGACGGCGTCGCGCTCAATGAATTCTCCGCTCTTGCCGAACTGGTGGGCCGGATCGCGGCCGGAGGCGATCGCGGCGTAGCGGAAGGCGATGGGGTCGACTGACAGCCCTATACTCTTGTGGAAGATGAAACGTCTCTGCCCTCGCCGCTTGGCATTGCCATAATTAGTCGTTAGGGCATGAAGCATTGGGGGGATGAGTGGCAAAAGTGGGTTTCACTTTTGCATCAAACCCACTAAACGAAGCCAATACGGGGCTTGCTGGAGACTTTTCATGCTGACCGCCTTCGACATTGCCGTCGGTATTCTCGTTCTGATTTCGGCGCTGCTGGCGACGGCGCGCGGCCTGACGCGCGAAGTGCTTTCGCTCGTCACCTGGGCCGGCGCGGCCGCCTTCGCCGCCTATATGTTCTTCTACCAGCCCCAGATCGCGCAGGAATTCGTCGCCGACGAATTATGGGCCAATATCGCGACCGTGGTCGTGAGCTTCATCGTCGCGCTGATCGTTCTGCATCTTCTGACCATGAAGATCGGCGACTTCATCACCGACAGCAAGCTCGGCCCGCTCGACCGCACCCTGGGTTTTGTCTTCGGCGCCCTGCGCGGTATCCTGATCGCCGTGGTGGTGGTGATCTTTGCCGACTGGCTCGTGGGAGCCAATCCGCCCAATCTGCCGTGGTATGGCGAGGCACAATCGCTGCCGACCCTGCGCTCGCTGGGCGATGGATTGATCTCCTTGCTGCCGGAAAATCTCGAGGAACAGGTCAACGACCTGCTCCAGGGCGGCGGTCCGGTCGAGGAATTGGGCGACGCGGCCGTGGGCACCGAACTGCCCCCCGAGCCTATCGAACAGACCACCCCCCAGGCCCCTGCCGCTCCGGCCGTCTGATCGCGCTCACATGGCGGTGAACGCTGGCACGGCGGCGGAGATGTTGACTAGTTATGACCGGAGGCGTAAGCCCCCGGTTGAATGACGGGATAGCCTTTTCTTTCCGGCATGCCGCCGGTTATGCCGCTTACCGTCAAGATCATCGCATTCATGGTGGACAGAGTGAACGCATCCCGCGCGACAAGCGACCATCTTTCCGGACCTGCTTTCGATCTCGATGGCGACACGCTGCATGAAGAGTGCGGCGTGTTCGGCATACTGGGCCACAAGGATGCGGCGGCACTGACGGCGCTCGGACTGCACGCCTTGCAACATCGCGGGCAGGAAGCCGCCGGTATCGTCACCTTCGACGGCGAGCGGTTCAATTCCGAACGCCATCTGGGCCTGGTCGGCGACCATTTCACCGATGCGGCGACCCTGGGCCGCCTTCCCGGCGACATCGCCGTTGGGCATGTGCGCTATTCGACCACCGGCGAAACCGTGCTGCGCAATGTGCAGCCGCTGTTCGCAGAGCTGGAAGTCGGCGGCATCGCCATCGCCCATAACGGCAATCTCACCAATGGCCTGACCCTGCGCCGGCGCCTCATCGCGCAGGGCGCAATCTGCCAATCGACCTCCGATACCGAAGTCGTCCTGCACCTCATCGCCCGCTCCCAGCGGACCGGTTCGGCGCAGCGCTTCATCGACTCCCTCGGCGCCATCGAGGGGGCCTATGCCATGGTGTCCATGACGCGGACCAAGCTGATGGGCGCCCGCGATCCCAATGGCATTCGGCCGCTGGTGCTGGGCGAGCTCGACGGCAAGCCGATCTTCGCTTCGGAAACTTGCGCTCTCGATATCATCGGCGCCAAATTCGTCCGCGACGTCGAGAATGGCGAGGTCGTGGTCTGCGAAATCCAGAAGGACGGCTCGATCACCATCGACAGCTTCAAGCCGTTCAAGCCGCGCCACGAGCGCGTCTGCCTGTTCGAATATGTCTATTTCGCACGGCCGGATTCGGTTGTTGCCGGGCGCTCGGTCTACGCGGCGCGCAAGAATATGGGCGCCCATCTGGCCAAGGAAGCGCCGGTCGATGTCGACGTGATCGTCCCCGTGCCCGATGGGGGCACCCCGGCCGCGCTGGGCTATGCGCAGGAATCCGGCATCCCCTTCGAATACGGTATTATCCGCAATCACTATGTCGGCCGCACCTTCATCGAACCGACGCAATCGATCCGCGCCCTGGGCGTCAAGCTCAAGCATTCGGCCAATCGTGCGGTGATTGCCGGCAAGCGCGTGGTCCTCGTGGACGATTCGATCGTGCGCGGAACCACCTCGCTCAAGATCGTCCAGATGATCCGCGATGCCGGCGCCAAGGAGGTGCATATCCGCGTCGCTAGCCCGATGATCTACCACTCCGACTATTACGGCATCGATACGCCGGACCCCGACAAGCTCCTGGCCAACCAATACGCGACCCTTGACGATATGTGCCGCTATATCGGCGCGGATTCCCTCGCCTTCCTGTCCATCGATGGCCTCTATCTTGCCGTTGGCGGCGAAAAGCGCGACCCCAAGGCGCCCCAGTTCACCGACCATTATTTCACCGGCGACTATCCGACGCCGCTCACCGACCTCGAGGGGCGTGACAAGAACGACCCCAAGCAGATTTCCATGCTCAGGGAAGCCGTATGACCGAAACCAGAGATCTTGCCGGCCGTGTGGTGCTGGTAACTGGCGCCTCGCGCGGACTGGGTTTTGCCGCCGCCAAGAATGCCGCCGCGCGCGGGGCCCATATCGTGGCCGTCGCCCGAACCGTGGGAGGGCTGGAAGATCTTGACGATGAAATCCAGGCCGCCGGCTCGTCGGCGACCCTCGTCCCCATGGACCTTACCGATGGCGACGCCATCGACCGCCTCGGCGCGGCGATCTTCGAGCGCTGGGGCCAGCTCGACGGCCTTATCGGCAATGCCGGGGCCCTGGGGGTGCTGACCCCCGTCCCCCACATCAAGCCCAAGGATTTCGCCAATGTCTTCGCCGTCAATGTCGGCGCGAACTACCGGCTGATCCGCTCCGTCGACCTGCTGCTGCGCCAGTCCGATGCCGGGCGGGCGGTGTTCGTCTCGTCGGGCGCGGCCTTGTCCGCCAAGCCCTATTGGGGGCTCTATGCCGCGTCCAAGGCAGCCCTCGATGCCATGGTGAAATCCTATGCCGGGGAAATGGCCATCACCAATGTGAAGGCCAATGTGTTCTATCCCGGCCAGGTGCGCACCGCCATGCGCGCCAAGGCCATGCCGGGGGAAGATCCCCTGACCCTGCCAGCACCCGACGAAATCGCGCCGAAACTGGTCGATCTCATCTCCCCGGCCTATGACAAGTCGGGCATGCGGGTGGATGTGCTCAAAGGCGAAGAGCCGCTTTAGGCCGCGTTGGCGCAGGAAACCCAGCGCCTATTTCCCGTCCTCGTCGACATAGGGATTCTTGCCGCCGCGCACCCACAGCCGGATCGGGGTGCCGGGCAGGTTGAAGTCCTGGCGCAAGCCGTTGACGATATAGCGCTGATACGCCTTGGGCAGCGCATCGGGGCGCGAGGCGAAGATGATGAAACTGGGCGGCCGCGTCTTCGCCTGGGTCATGTAGCGCAGCTTGAGCCGGCGGCCCGACACCGCCGGAGGCGGATGATGCTCCGTCATGGCGGAGAGCCAGCGATTGAGCTTGGCGGTGCGGATCTTGACGTTCCAGGTGCGCTCGATATCGAAGATCGCCTTCATCAGCTTGTCGATATTGCGGCCCTGCAGTCCGGACATGGTCACAAGCGGAATGCCGCGCAACTGCGGCAGGAGCCGCTCGCACTGCTCGCGCAGTTCAAGAATCTTGGCGTTCTTGTCTTCGATCAGGTCCCATTTGTTGACGGCGATGACCATCGCCCTGCCCTCGCGCTCGACCAGATCGGCCAGTGCAAGGTCCTGCTTTTCGAACGGGATGGTCGCATCGAGCAGCAGCACCACGACCTCGGCGTATTGGATCGACCGCAGGCTGTCACCGACCGAGAGCTTTTCCAGCTTGCCCTGCACCCGGGCCTTGCGCCGGATGCCTGCCGTGTCGACCAGGTTGATCACCCGCCCTTCCCACTCCCACGGCACCATGATCGAATCACGGGTGATCCCGGCTTCGGGCCCGGTCAGCAGGCGATCTTTGCCCACCATGCGGTTGATCAGCGTCGACTTGCCGGCATTGGGCCGCCCGACAATGGCCACGTTGAGATAGCGATTGGGGTTCCAGCGCATGGGCGCCGTATCGCCTTCCTGGTCCTCCCCCTCCTCGTCATCGACGTCCACATCGACGGCGGGCTTGTGCACCATGTCGAAATCGGCGGCCTCGGCCTGTTCGGCCTCCACCTTGTCCACCGCTTGCGAGATGATGGAATAGAGATCGGCCAGCCCCAGTCCGTGCTCGGCCGACAGCGGGACGGCTTCGCCAAATCCGAGACTGTAGGCCTCCAGCAGCCCCGGTTCCGAGGCCCTGCCCTCGGCCTTGTTGCCGATGACGTGAATGTCCTTGTCGGCCCGGCGCAGAAGGCGCGCGAAATGCTCGTCGGTCGGGGTGATGCCGGCACGGGCATCGATCATGAACAAGATGACATCGGCCTCGGCGATGGCCATTTCCGTCTGCCGCCGCATGCGGGCTTCGAGGCTGTCGTCATTGGCGTCTTCGTATCCGGCCGTATCGACCAGGGTAAAGGTCAGCTCGCCAATCCGGCCTGTCCCTTCCCGGCGATCGCGGGTGACGCCGGGCGTATCGTCGACGATGGCGATCTTGCGGCCGACGAGCCGATTGAACAGCGTGGACTTGCCGACATTGGGGCGCCCGACAATGGCGACGACGACCGACATGGATTACTCGACCACCGGCGACATGGGGGTGCCAAGAGCATCCAGATCGATCTCGAAGCTCTCCGCATCGTCCTGCGGCGCAACCTCTTCCACAATGTCGTTGCTGACCGCGACACCGGTCGAGGCCAGTTGCTCCAGATAGACATAGGCGCGCAGCTGCATGTCTTGCGCGGCCATGGGATCGGCGGCAATTTCCTCGAAGCGCGCGCGCGCATTCTCGATATTGCCGGCCTTATAATAGGCAAGGCCCAGCGCTTCGCGGGCATTGTTGCGCAGGGCGTTCTCCTCGCCGGTCATGCTCCCTACACGCGCTTCGACGGCCGCGGCATCGAAATGATCGACCGCGATATAGGCGGACATGACATAGGCCAGTTCCCGAAGCCGCGGCTGGTCGAGGCTGGCGGCCAGCGCATCATAAGCTGCGATGGCCTGCTCGAATTGCCCCTGTTCCTTGAGCGCGGCAGCCTGCTGGAAACGCGAGAGAATGGCATAGCCCTGCGGACCGTTGTTCTCAAGATCGGCGAAGGCGGAAAGAGCGCCGTCGACATCGCCCCCGTCGAGCATCTGCACGGCCGCGTAATAGCGATCCGAAGCCTCTGCGGCGGTGGAACTCCGCCACCACTTCCACACTTCGTTCGCCGCAACCAGCAGGACGATCAGCACGGCCCCGCCGATGATGAAGGGCGCGAACCGCCGCCAAAAGGCCTTCAGCTTGTCGCTGCGCAGTTCTTCTTCGATCTCGCGCAGGAAGGAATCTTCACTCATCCGAGGCACCTGAATTGTCCAGAATTTTGCCGGACAATAGAGGCCCGCCCCCTATAATGCAATCGTCACAAAGCCCGGATTCGCAGCGACTTTCGCGTGATGATCGGGAGCCGGTCAGGCCCTCGCCGCCGTCCAGGCGACGACCTCGCGCAACACGCTGTCGAGCGCGGAATTAAGGGCGGCAACCACGGTCGGTTGCTCGAGCGAGGGAGACGGCAACTGCGCCGCGAAATCCTGGCTGGCCATGACCGAACGGCTGCGGTCGTCGACGAGCTGGATATTGAGCCCCACCCGAACGACTGGCACATCAGGCGTGGTATCGAGCTCGAACGAGCGAATATCGGTCGACAAGATGACATCGAGCGCCACCGGATCGGTAGGCTTGCCCACATTCGTGACGCCGGCATCGCGGAAAGCCTGCAGCATCCGGGCCTGCACCAGAAGCGGCAGCCTGTCCGACCACTGGGAATCCTTGAGATAGCTCAGAATGCCCCCCGGTTGCCGCACGACGATGCGCTCGCTGTCATAGGTTGCAATCGTCGAAGGTTCGCGCACGACGACGATCCTGTTGGAGCGCCGCGTGACCCGTTGCGGCGCCCCGGGGGTGAGATCATACGTAACCGGCGCCGTCGCTCCGAGGCCGATGCAGCCGGCCAGGGTCGAGGTCAATCCCAACGCAGAAACGGCCAGAAACGCGCGACGTCCAAGTACAGCCTTCGTCATGTCTTTAGTCCTTGTCTATCGCGTTTCACGGGCGTCGGCAGCACTCACGGGGTGAACTCACGAACCGATTCCCCACCGAACACCAGCACCTGCGGATTGCGCTGGATCTGATCCAGAACGCGGTTGAACAGCTGAAGGCTCCGCATCGCTTCATTGGCGAGGGTCGTATAGGCCCCCAATCCGCTATTGGTGAAGGAGGTCAGACCCAGCGAGATCGCCGCGGTTCGCTCGTCGAGGGCGTTGGCGAGGCTCTCGACGGAATTGGCCGCCGCCCCGATATTGGCGATCAGATGCTCGCCTTCCTCGGAGGCCGCCATCGCATTGAGACGCTCGGAAAGATCGCGGATCGACAGCGCTGCCGCGCTGAAATCGGCGAACAGGGTCTGCCCATCATCCGAAGCGACCATGGAATCGACCCGCTCGACCAACTGCCGGATCGAGGCCGCCGTCTCCCGCACCTCCTCGAACAGCATCTGGCCGTCCTCGGTGGTGACCATGCCGTCGAAGCGGGCAATCAGCGTATCGGCCCGTGCCGTCGCCGTGCCCAGCGTCTCGGTGAACTGCCGCGTATTGGCGAGGATGCCGTCGACATTTTCGGCATTGTTGCCCAGCACGGCCGAAAAGGCATCGATATTGGCCATGGCGCGGGCGATGACGTCCGGATCGACGGCCGCCGAAGCGCGGTCGATCAGGTCGAGCGTATCCTGAAGCCCGTCGGACACGCCCGACAGGTTGCCGGCCAGGAGGCGCGCATCGGTAAAGAAGCCTTCGATATTGTCGGTATTCTGCGCCAGCGTCTGGGCGAACGCCCCGATATCGGCCACGGTCGAGCGGACTTCGTCGGGAGGAATGGCCGCAACGAGCCGCCGCACATCCTGCGTGAGAATCTGCATTTCGTCGGCCAGGGGCCCGATCTGATCGCTTGTGCGGGTCATTGAGGCGAGGAAGCCGTCTATGGCGTCGGAATTGGCGGCAAGCGCCGCCGAGAAGGTCTCGGCATTGGAGATGGTGTTGGAAAGGCTTATCCGGTTGTCCCGCACGAAGACGTCGAGCTCGCCGAAGGTGGAATCGATGCTTTCGAGCGTGGTGCGGACATTGGAGACGATGACGTCAAAATCCGAATCATCGCCGGCTCCCTCCACCAGCCCGGCCAGCCCCGCAGTCAGTTGGTCGATATTGGCCAGTGTCGTGGTCAGGCGGCTCTCATTCTCGGCGAAAAAGGATTCGATGCGCGCGAAGGTCGCTTCGGCGCTTTCGATGATGTTGGTCGCCCCTTCGAGCAGGTTCTGCAACCCGGCCGCCTCGCCCCGGATGGTGGCGATCCTCTGCCCCTCGGGCGGCAGGAGCGGCCCCGCCTCGAGCGAGCCGCCAAGCAGCTGGATATTGGCGATCCCCGTCAGCCCCTGCACTTCGAGGACGGCCCGGGTGTCGTTCATCACCGGCGCGGTCGCCTCGACGCCGATCCGCGCCAGAACCTGGGAGGGATCGTCCGGATTGATCGAGACCGTTTCGACCGTACCTACGGGCAGGCCGTTGAAGAGCACGGTGGTGCCGGCATTGAGCCCGGTCACAGCGCCATCGAAGACGATCCGGTAGCTGACCCGCTCGCGCACCTGATCAGCGATTGCGAACCAATAGACAAAGCCCGCGAACCCCAGCAGGAGCAGCGTCACGAACGCACCGACAATAGCGTAATTGGCCTTGTTTTCCATTGCGTTCAGGTCTTCTCCAGATGGCGTGCACGCGGCCCGTGAAAATATTCTGTCAGCCAGGGGTCGTCCGAAGCAAGCAATTCGTCGAGCGTTCCGACCTGCAACAGCTTTCCTTTGCCCAATGCGGCAATACGGTCGCAGACCGTAACCAGGCTGTCGAGATCGTGGGTGACCATATATACGGTCAGGCCCAGCGCGTCCTTGAGGCTCAAGACAAGTTCATCGAACTTGGCCGCTCCGATCGGATCGAGCCCGGCAGTCGGCTCATCGAGAAAAACGATCTCGGGATCGAGCGCCAGGGCCCGGGCCAGGGCCGCCCGCTTGATCATCCCCCCGGACAGTTCGGACGGATAGAGGTTTTCCGCACCGGGCGGCAATCCGACCTGGTCGATCTTGAACCGGGCGATTTCACGCCTGAGCTTGCGGGGAACATCCAGATGCTCGCGCATGGGAAATTCGACGTTCTCGATCACCGTCAGGGCGGAGAAAAGAGCGCCTTGCTGGAACAGAACCCCCCAATGGCGCTCGATCTCGACGCGCTGCTGGCGCGACAATGAAGCATAGTCGCGGCCGAACACTTCGATGGTGCCGGCGGTCTTGGGCAACAATCCCACAACCGTCCGCAGGGTCACCGACTTGCCCGAGCCCGAGGGGCCAATGATCCCCAGCACCTCGCCCCGCCGCACGTCCAGACTGAAGCCGTCGATGACCTTGCGGCCGTTGAAGCCCACCACGAGGTCGCGGATCGAGATGATGGGATCGGTCGGCGTGATTCGGGTCATGGCCTAGAACCCGATCGCGGCAAAGAACATGGCGAACACGCCATCCGCGACGATAACGAGAAATATGGCGCGGACCACGGAGGCGGTGGTGTGCTTGCCCAGGGATTCGGCGCTACCGGCCACCTTGAACCCCTCATTGGCAGCAACAAGGCCGATGATGATGGCCATGAACGGCGCCTTGACGAGGCCCACCAGCAATGTCCGCACATTGAGCGCATCCTGCAAGCGATCGAGGAAGATATCGATCGGGATGCCGCCATAGACGAACGCAACGATGGCCGCTCCGGCCAGCCCCGACATCGCCCCTATGAAGGCGAGGAAGGGCAAGCCGATCAGCAGCGCCAGCATGCGTGGCAGGATCAGGGCCTGATAGGGGTCCACGCCCATGACCGAAAGCGCATCGAGCTCCTCGCGCATGCGCATGGAACCGATTTCGGCAGTGATCGCCGATCCGGACCGGCCGGCGATCATGATGGCCGCCAGAAGCAGGCCCACCTCGCGCAGCATCAGGATAGCGGCGAGATCGACCACATAGATCGCCACGCCGAAATTGTTGAGCTGCAGGATCGATTGCTGGGTGATGATCGCCCCCACCACCACCGATATGAGCACGACGATGGGAACCGCCCGGAAAACGATGAGATCGAACTGATTGACCAGGGCGGCGAATCGAAACGGCGCGCGCAGCGTAAGCGTCGCAGCGAGGGCCGCGAGCGTCCGCCCGAGCACCGCATGGATGCCGACCAGATCGCCGAGCGCGGCGGCGGTCATGCGTCCCAGCCTCTCGAACGGCCGCAGCAACAGGGGCAGCCGCAGGGGTTTCTCGGGGGCATGAACCTCTATGGCGTTGACGTGCCCCAGGAGATTGGCCTGGGCCCCACTCGCGCCGGCAATGGTGGTCCGTACCGCTTCGCCAAACGAGGCGCGACGCTGCGCCAGCAGCAGTGCTCCGACGGTATCGAGCGCCGTCACCGCTTCGAAGTCGAATTCCAGCGCATCGGGACGGGAATGGCCGGCGAAAGCCTTGTCGAGCGCCGATTGCATCTGCCGCGCCCAGCGCGTCGTCCAGTCTCCCGCCAGCCGTGCCACGAGAACGCCTTCGGAACCCGATATGTCGATCTGTGGCGCCTCAGACTTTGCCATGCGGATTGCCGATCACTCCTCGCCCACGGTCCAAAGAGGGCGCTCTTTCCTAACAGAGCCGGACGGAATGTCATAGGCCGGGCGAGCGCGGGATTGGGGTATTGCACATTTGTGATGTGCCCCTAAGCCGCAGGCATTGCTCGCCGATTTCGTACAGGGCGCGTGCCTATCGGGTCTCGCGGAACCAGCCGCCCACGATGTCGCGATAGGTGCCCTCCCGGGACAATCTCTCGACGAGCGCATCGAGTTGATCTGCCGTCCAGCCCTCCGGCTGGGTGACCGCGATCCACGCCTTCAGATAGTGCTGGGGCGCATAGACATGGCCGAAGCCGATCGGCGAGGTCTGGGCCAGGACCAGATCGAAGGTGACCTGCAGGAAGGTCACCACCGGATACCAGTGCAGATCGGGCGAAACGTCCGGCGCGCGCGGTTCGTCCAGCCAGGCCGGACGGCGATAGAGCATGCCGGGATCGAAGAACACCACCGGATCGCTGCCATATTGCAGGTAGAAGAGCCGCAGGGGGCCCCAGGGATGCCTGGGGGGATCGAGCCCTTCATACTGGTTGGCATAGCGCACGATCGAGCCCTGCCCGACGCGCGGCAACCATGCCGGGCTTTCCGGATCGCGGGCCCCGGTGATGCTGCGCCAGATCTGGCTGGTAAAGGGCGGGCCGACCCAGAGTGCCCCATCTATGGGGTTGGCCAAGATATCGAACAGATTGATGGAGGCCTGGGACGAATAGGCCCCAAGGCTCAGCCCGTGCAGATAGAGTTCGGGCCGCTGGTCGGGGGGCAAGGCCATCCAATGGCCGTAGACCGTATCGAACAGGGCGCGGGCCGCCTCGACCCCGACATTGGGTTCGGACACCAGCGAAAGCCAGCTGGTGAGATAGGAATATTGCAGGGCAACACTGGCGACGTCACCCCCATGCAGGAATTCCAGCGTATCGATGGCCGGAGGCTGCACCCACCCGGTGCCCACCGGCATGATCAGCACCAGCACGGAGCGGTCGAAGGCGCCGATGCGCTCCATCTCGGCCAGGGCCAGTTGGGCGCGTTCCTCGATGGTGGGCGCCGAACGCAACCCCACATAAACCCTTAGAGGCGTCTGAGCCGGCTTGCCGGTCACCGCCTCGATTTCCGCCGCGGTCGGCCCGGACTGGACATAGACGCGCGCATCCAGCCCGATGGTGTTCCAATCGATGAGCGAGGCGGCGCTGCCCGAGCGCAGCGGATCGGTAGGCTGCACCTCATAGATGCCGGCCAGCGTGTCGAGATCGGCATAGAACCGGTCGGCGGCGGCGAAGGCCCAACGGCCCAGCATGCCGTTGACCGTTATGTTGGTGATGATGGTGACGATCAGGATGCCGCCCACAAGGGCGACCCGGGGCGGAATGATAAGGCGCAGCCAGCCCGAGACCAGCAGCACCCCCGAAACGATCAGCGTGCCGATCAGGATGAGCACCAGCGCCGGGAAGGTGGCGATCGCGGCCACATAGACAGGCTGGTTGGTTTCCACCGGCGGCATGTTCATCACCGTGCGGATCGAATTCTGCCAACCGGTGGACAGCCAGAGGCACAGGAGCGCGAACGCCAGGGCAACGGCCAGCAACGCCCAATGGGCATAATAGGCCCAGCGCCGGGTCGGCAGCTTGAGGCCCATGAAGTTCCACAGCCATTCGACGAACACGCCGATGCCGTAGCCGGCGGCGAAGACGCAGCCGGAAAGCACGCTCTGGATGAGGAAATGGCGCGGGATAAGCGAGGGCGTGAGCGAGAGCGCAAAGAACACCAGCCCGAGGAACAGGCCCCCCACGGGAATGCGGTAGATCAGCACCAGCATGCGCCGGATGATGCGCCGCACGGTCATTGCACCGCCTCTATGGCCGCCGAGGCGAGGTGGTAGCCGCCCAGTATGGCCAGCCCGGCGATCGCCAGGCCGATCAGTGCTACGGCAATGCCCAGCCCGATAAGCACGGCATCGCGATTGACCCACCCGAGGCACAGGATGCAGATGCCGGTATTGGGCACGGCGTTGATGAAGGGCACCGGCAACATCATCGGCAGGCTGATGACGATGATGAAGGCTCCGAGCAAGGGCCGCATGGGCGCTGCCGAGAGCAGGGTGAGGCGCGGCCGGGAAAACCGGCCCACCAGCCGAGCGATCCTCGAAAACAGTTCCGTCATGCGGAGCAGCGCCTTGACCGGCAGGCGGCGGCGCCTGATCCATCCGGGCAGGCGCAGCGGATGGCCGATGATCATGGCGAGGGAAAAGCCGATGATGGCGAAGGCCATGGTGCCGCCATAGCCGGGCGGGCCGGGCACCATGTTGAGCACGGAAAACACCAGAATCACCAGAACATGCGAGCGGGTGCCCAGCGCGGCAATCAGGCTCGAAACCGTGAACCGGGGATTGGCCTTCGTCTGGGACACCGCTATGGCGTCGAGCAAGGTATCGATGCGGACTTCCACAGGCGTGGGATCGCGTGCGGTGGTTGCCATTCGCAGATGCCTTACTGAAAAATCACGAGAACGCGCGGCCGCGATCATGCCGATCCAAGGCATCGCAATCAAGTCGCCAGACCCGCAACGCCGCCAATTGCCGTCCATGGCTTTTTTCCGTATTCTCGCACGCCTATGGAAATGCAAGGAGCCCGTCCCATGGCGAAGCTCGTCTTTGCACTGAACCAGTCGCTGGACGGCTATGTGGACCACACGGCCTTCGCGCCCGATCCCGTGCTGTTCCGACATTTCATCGAGGACACGCGCAGCCTGACCGGCAGCCTTTATGGCCGCCGCATGTACGAGGTGATGCGCTATTGGGACGAGGAACATCCCGAATGGGACGCGGCCGAACGCGAATATGCGGCCGCTTGGCGAAGCAAGCCGAAATGGGTCGTCTCGCGCTCATTGACCGCGGTCGGCCCCAACGCCACCCTCCTGTCGGACGACATCGAAGCGGCAATACGCGGGTTGAAGGCGCGACATGACGGGGTGATCGAGGTTTCCGGGCCGGAATTGGCGGCCAGCATGGCCAATATGGGGCTTGTCGACGAATACCGATTGTACATCCACCCCGTGGTGATCGGCAGCGGCAAGACCTTTTTCGCCGGCCCTCGCCCTCCTCTGCGCCTCGTATCGAGCGACCGGATCGGCGACGACGTGATCAGGCTGACATACGTTCCCGCCTAGCCACGCCATCAACCTGATTCAGTTGCGGAAATATAGCGCTACGAGCGCCACGGCATTGAGTGGCGGGTGGGGGGAGATTCGAACTCCCGAGACGTTCTCACGCCCGCCGGTTTTCAAGACCGGTGCAATCAACCACTCTGCCACCCACCCGGCGCAAGCCGGCCGCTTTGGCGGCCGCTGCATGGTCGTTGGCGGTGTAGCGTCTCACCGGGCCGCTGTCCAGTGAATCGCGCCCACGCTGGGGCGCTATGGAATCAGAATCGTCGAACCGACCGTCTGGCGCCCCTCGAGCGCGCGATGCGCGTCGGCGGCCTCGGAAAGGGCGAATCTCTGTCCGATATGCACCTTGATCGCCCCGGATTCCACGGCGGCGAACAGGGCCTTGGCGCCAGTGAGCAGCGCGCTGCGTTCGGCGAAATAATGCGTCCCCAGAGGACGCGTCAGGAACAGCGATCCCTTGCGCGACAGGATGCCGAGGTCGAGGATGGAAACCGGTCCGGTGGCATTGCCGAAGCTCACCATGAGCCCCAACGGCCGCAGGCAATCGAGCGACTTTTCGAACGTCGCCTGCCCGACCCCGTCATAGACTACGTCGACGCCCTTGCCGCCGGTCAGTTCACGCACCCGAACGGCAAAATCCTCCTCGGAATAATTGATCACCTCGTCGCAGCCATTGGCCTTGGCAAGCGCGATCTTTTCGGCGCTGCCGGCCGTGCCGATAACCCTCGCCCCGAGAGCGTTCGCCCATTGGCAGGCGATCAATCCCATGCCGCCGGCCGCGGCGTGAAAGAGGATCGTCTGGCCGGCGCTGACGGGCCACGTGAGAAACAGGAGGTAATAGGCCGTCAGGCCCTTCAGCATGATGGCTGCCGCGGTCTCGTAGTCGATGCCGTCGGGCAGCAGCACGGCCTTGGCGGCGGGCATGATTCGCTCTTCGCGATACGATCCCAGCGTTCCCTGATAGGCGATGCGGTCGCCGGGCTTGAAGCCGGACACGCCGGGGCCGACCTCCACCACCTCCCCTGCCCCTTCCGAGCCCGGAACGAGCGGCAGCGGATTGGGATAAAGCCCCGTGCGATGGTAGGTATCGATGAAATTGACGCCGATCGCACGGTGACGCACCCAGATTTCCCCGGAGCCGGGCTGTCCGGTTTCGGCCTCGCGAAACGCAAGAACGTCCGGTCCCCCGAACTCATCGACGACAATGGCTTTCATGCTGATTCTACTCTCTTCTGCGCCCGGTACGCGGCCGCATGACCCGATTCCGGCGACCGCTTCTCTTGGTGGGGGACTTTGGCACAGCGCGTTCCTGCCCGCCAAGGGTTTCATCGTCGCGGTCCGGCTGATCCGGTTCGTCCGCGTCAACGTCCACCGTGGGAAGTGGAGCGTCTTCTTCCCGAGGCTCCGGGTGCAGCTCCTCCGCTATCTCCGGGGCAGGAACAGGGTCCTCGAAGGCCGGTTCCACGGGCACGAAGACCGGCGCCGGATCGAACCTTGGCTCGATCTGTCCGCCATTCGCCGCCTCGACCACTCTTTTCGTGCCGAGGATCGACCTGACGAGCTTTGCCGCCGCGAGCACGAGGATGGCAAAGATCATCGCGCCGTAAAAATAGGGGCGCATCACGCTGAACCCCAGCCCATCGGCGACCAGCGCCATGCCCACGACCAGCAGGAAACCCAGGGCCAGCGCCTTGACGGAAGGATGCGCGGCGATGATGTCGCCCAAGCGACTGGCCGCAAAATAGAGAAAGCCGACCGAAACCACCACAGCGATGGCCATGGCTTCGACATAGGGTGTCAGCCCGATGGCGGTGATGATGGAATCGACCGAGAAAACGGCATTGATCAGGACGATCTGCAAGACGCCGATCGTGAGGCTTTCCGATATGCGCATCGGCTCCACCGGGGCGGCAGGGGCCGGTTCGATGAGCAGATACAGTTCGATCACGGCCTTGTAGATGAGGAACAACCCTCCGGCCAGCAAGACCAGTTCGCGCCAGGACGGCGCCCAGCCTGCGATGGCGAAGGCCGTGCGCTGCAACCCCATGACCCAGACGACCCCAAACAGCAGCAACAGCCGGAACAGCGCGGCCAGGGCCAGGGCAACCCGCAGCACCTTGCGCCGGTGTTCGGAGGGGATTTTCGCCGCCATGGCGGCGATGAAAACGAAATTATCGGCGCTCAGCACCACTTCCATGCCGACCAGCAGCACGAGGCTGGTCCAGAAGGCGGGTTGAGCAAATACATCCAGCATGTCATGCCCTCGCAATTGCAAACGCGCGCCCGCCCCGGCGCCGCCATGGTCTGCCATGAACAATGGGCAAGAAAGCGGCAGAATTTCCGCTCGCGCAACCGCAATTGCTTGCCGCTGCCGCTATGCACGCCTATGTCAGACGAAACGTCCAAAGGTGCACCATGTCGACGAAAACGCAAATCGCCGTCATTGGCGGCGGCCTGACCGGAAAAGCGGCAGCCGTGGCCAGCGCCCGCGCGGGCTTTGAAACGCTGCATATCGCACCCGCGGCGCCCCCCGACCGGCGGACATCGGCTCTGATGGGGCCATCGGTCGAATACCTGATGCGCACGCGGCTCGTAGTGGACCCGGCCACGATCGGGGTTCCGCTCAAGCGCATCCGCATCATCGATGCCACCGGCCGGCTGCTGCGCGCACCGGAAACCGTGTTCTTATCGGGGGAGATGGGGCTTGAATCCTTTGGCTGGAACCTGCCCAATATTGCCTTGAATGAAGCCTTTGCCGCCGCCGGCCAAACGGAAGCGAATCTTGCGACGCGGGAGGCGAGCCTTGCGCGCGCCCATCGCGAGGACCACCGCTGGTCGCTCACCCTCGATGATGGCAGCGAAGTGACCGCCGACCTGCTCATCGGCGCCGATGGCAAGGGCTCGCGGGTTCGCCAATGGGCCGGTATCACGGTACGGGAGAGGAAATACCAGCAGGCCGCCCTGGTTTGCGATCTGGAACTGCAGCGACCGCTCGATGGCGAATCCGTCGAGTTTCATTACCCCAACGGCCCGTTCACCCTCGTCCCGGCCGGCGGACTTCGCGCCAATCTGGTGTGGATCGACAAGCCCGAAGCGCTGGAAGCGGCACGGCAGTCCCCCGACACCCTCGCCAGGCTTTTGGCGGAGAAATCGCAGAACCTGTTCGGCCAGCCCAGGCCGATGACCCCGACTTTCATTTTTCCGCTTTCCTCGCTGTCGGTCGATATGGCCGGGAAATCGGCCGCCATCCTGGTCGGCGAAGCGGCGCACGCCTTTCCGCCGATCGGCGCGCAGGGGCTCAATCTGGGGCTGCGCGATGTCGAGGACCTCGACGCATGCCTCGCCGCCGCCAATCCCGGCGCCTATGGCTGGGCCGATGCCGTGGCGCGCGCCTATGCGACGATGCGCGCTGCCGATCTGGGACGAACCGGCGCCTTTGTGGATGGCTTGTTCACCTCGCTTCTTTCACCGCACCTTCCGGCCCAAATGCTGCGCAGCGTCGGCCTCTGGGGCCTCAAGACCTTCCCGCCGATGCGAAAGCGCGCCATGGCCTTCGGCCTCGGCAAATAAAAAGGGCGGATCGAACGATCCGCCCTCAAATCATCTGCAAAACCTGTCCCGTTACTGCGCGGGCGCCTCGGTTGCACCGGGGGTAGCCGGCGCGGACTGATTTTCCATCTCTTCGCGCAGCTGGTTGGCGCGATCCTGCAGGACCTGCTCGAGCACGTTCTCGGTCGAATTGGCCTCGTTCAGTTCCTCAATGCTGATGCCTTCCGGATTGTCGTAGGTCGCGGTGAACCCGGCGAGGTTGATGGCGATGGTAATGTCTTCGTTCTGGCGGTTCTTGGCGATCAGCTTGAGCTGATTGCCGCGCTTGAGGCTTTGAATATAGCTTTCATTGACCACGAGCTGGGCCGAGCAGGCATTGGGATCGCACAGCATATAGGGCACGCGCACCGGCTTGCCGCCGTCGATCTGCCAGGTGAGGCCGAAGGGCAGCAGAACGCCGATCGGAACCGAGGCAACGGCCAGCAGGCGGCTTTCCTGGCTCGGATCGTTGCGCAGCAGGAACGAACCGGTGAAGACGCCGGTATTGGTCACCACCTGCCGCATGATGCAGGCCTGCCCACCATCGTCCAGTTCGCTGCACACCTTCAGCCAGTTATTGGTGGCATCGCTTTCCTCGTTCGCCAGGTCGATCATGCCCGCCTCGGCGGAATCTTGTGCGAACGCCCCACCTGCGAATGAGAACATCAGTCCCGCGGCAACAGCGCCTGCAAGTATCGCGTCGAAGAGTTTCATGGAATGTCCTGTTGCTCTGGGCAGGGTTTCCCCGCCGGAATCATTGGGTTTCAGACACGTTCAAGAGCGGCGAATTCGGGCAATAACATGACCTCTCGGCTCTGCCAATGCCATTGCGGCGGCCCTGTTGCCCAACTGTGTCACTGGGCGCTGGCCAAGCTGGCCAGCCGTGACAGGATCGCCGCGCTGCCCTTGAGACGCTGATCGGCCGTCGGCCAGTTGCGCGCAAACATGATTTTCTGATCCGGGCGCAGCCGGGCCGCCTGGCCAGGATCTGCGATATGGCGCACCAATCCGGCAGGATTGGGGAAAACACCGTTCCGCAATGTGATCAATGCCCCCTTGGGACCGGCATCGACCTTTTCGACATTGGCCGTTCGACACAAAGATTTGATCAGCACCACCTTGAGCAGCCCCTCCACTTCCTCCGGCAAGGGACCGAAGCGGTCGATCATCTCGGCGCCGAATGCATCGATCTCGCGCGGGTCGTTGAGGTCACCCAGGCGGCGGTAGAGTTCCATCCTCACCTGCAAGTCGGGCACGAAGCTCTCGGGGATCATGACCGGCATGCCGAGCGAAATCTGCGGCGACCACTGACCGGCGCTCTCCTCCTCTTCCACCTGCCCGGCCCGCAGCGAAGCCACGGCCTCCTCGAGCATAGACTGATAGAGTTCGAACCCGACCTCGCGGATATGGCCGGACTGCTCCTCGCCCAAAAGATTGCCGGCCCCGCGGATGTCCATGTCGTGGCTGGCCAATTGGAAGCCAGCGCCCAGCGATTCCAGCGATTGGAGCACCTGGAGCCGACGCTGCGCCTGATCGTTGAGCTTGCGGTCGGCCGGGACGGTGAAAATCGCATAGGCGCGCGTCTTGGACCGTCCGATACGGCCCCGGATCTGATAAAGCTGCGCCAGACCGAATTTGTCGGCCCGATGCACGATAAGCGTATTGGCGGTCGGCACGTCGAGTCCGGATTCCACGATGGTCGTCGCCACCAGCACGTCGAACTTGCCATCGTAAAAGGCATTCATCGTGTCGTCGAGCTGCTGCGGCGCCATCTGGCCATTGGCCACGACGAAGCTGACCTCGGGCACATGGTCCTTCAGGAATTGCGCGATGTCGGGCTGGTCGGAAATGCGCGGACAGACATAGAAGGCCTGTCCCCCGCGATATTTCTCGCGCAGCAGCGCCTCCCGCACCACGAGCGGATCGAAGGGCGAGACGAAGGTGCGGATCGCCAGCCGATCGACGGGCGGAGTGGCGAGGAGCGATAGGTCCCGGACGCCCGTCAGCGCCAATTGCAACGTGCGGGGGATGGGAGTCGCGGACAGCGTCAGCACATGCACATTGGCCCGCATTTCCTTGAGCCGCTCCTTGTGCGCCACGCCGAAATGCTGCTCCTCGTCGATGATCAGCAGGCCCAGATCGCGGAACCCCACCGATTTGGACAACAGGGCATGGGTTCCGATGACGATATCGACGCTGCCATCCTTGAGCCCTTCCTTGGTCGCCTTGAGCTCGGCCGACGGCACCAGCCGCGATGCCTGACGCACGCGAACCGGAAGACCCGCAAACCGCTCGGAGAAGGTCTTGAAGTGCTGGCGGGAAAGCAAGGTGGTGGGCACGACCACCGCAACCTGCCGACCGCTCATCGCCATGACGAAGGCGGCGCGCAGGGCCACTTCGGTCTTGCCGAATCCGACGTCGCCACAGACCAGGCGATCCATGATCCGCCCGGAGGTGAGGTCGTCGAAAACCGCATCGATGGTCGCGAGTTGGTCCTCGGTTTCCTCATAGGGAAAGCGGGCGCAAAACTCGTCATAGGTGCCGGTCTGGATCTCCACCGGATCGGTCTTGGCCATCTGGCGGGCGGCCGCGATCTTGATCAGTTGTTCCGCCATGTCGCGGATGCGCTTCTTGAGCTTGGACTTCTTGGCCTGCCAGGCGACGCCACCGAGCTTGTCGAGTTCCGCCCCTTCCGCGCCATAGCGGGTCAGCAGCTCGATATTTTCAACCGGCAGGTAGAGCTTGTCGCCCTTGGCGTATTCGATTTCGACGCAATCATGCGGGTGCCCCTGCACCTCGATGGCCTTGAGCCCGATGAACCGTCCAATGCCGTGATCCACATGAACGACCAGGTCGCCGGCCGAAAGGCTGCTGGCCTCGGTCAGCGCATCGGACGCCTTCCTGCGTCGCGTGGCACGAATGATGCGCTCGCCCAGAATGTCCTGCTCGGAGAAGACGGCGATGCCTTCGGCGATGTATCCGCTTTCCAGCGGCATCACGATCAGGCCGAGCTGGCCGACCTTGATCTGGGAAATCTGGTTCCAGTTCTCGAGCTTCTTGACGGCCTTGAGCCCATGATCCTTGAGCACTTGCCCCATGCGGTCGCGTGTGCCCTCGGTCCAGCAGGCAATGACGGTTTTCCGTCCGCCCCGTGCCTCGGTCTTGATGCGCGCGATAACCGCCTCGAACAGGTTGACGTCGGTCGCCTGCCGCTCGGCCGCGAAGCTCGGGGCCATCTGCCCGGCGCAATCGATGACCGGCAGGGTCTCGCCCGCCGGCATGAAGGGCGTCAGCTCGGCGATCTCATGGCCGCGAACGATCTCATAAGGCCCCTGATCGACCGTATAGAGCAGGCGCGGCGCGATGGGCTTATAGGGTGCTCCGGCGGTCGTCCCCTGCTCCCGCGCTTCCTTGCGGGCGTTGAAATAGTCGAGAACCTGATCCCGGCGTTCGCCGAACGCTTCCTGGGCCTGCTCGTCGAACAGGACCGGCGCATCGCCCAGATAGGCGGCCAGGGTTTCCATCTTCTCGTAGAAGAACGGTAGCCAGTGCTCCATGCCGGCGAAGCGCTGACCCGCACTAATCGCCGCATAAAGCGGATCATCCGCCGTATTGCCGCCGAACGCCGTCGTATAATTGCGCCGAAACCGCCTTATGGTCTCTTCGTTGAGCAGCGCCTCGCTCATCGGCACCAGGGTCACGCGCTTGATATTGCCCGTGGTGCGCTGGCTTTCGGTATCGAAAGTACGAATGGTTTCAAGCTGCTGGCCGAAGAAATCGAAGCGCAACGGCGCATCGTGCCCGGCCGGATAAAGATCGACCAGGCCACCGCGCACCGCGAATTCGCCGGCTTCCCGAACGGTCGGCACGCGCAGATAGCCATTATTGGTCGCCCAGCCGATCAGCCGGTCGCTGTCGACCATATTGCCCGCCACGGCCGAAAAGGTCATGGCCTCGACCACGTCGCGCGGCACCACGCGCTGGATGAACGCGTTGACGGCGGTGAGGACGATGGCGCCCTTGATGTTCGGATCGACCAGTTGCGCCAGCGCCGACATGCGCGCCGAGATCGTCACGGCATTGGGCGAGACGCGGTCGTAAGGCAGGCAGTCCCAGGCGGGAAAGGTGAGGATCGTATGTCCCGGCAGCATGGCCGAGAGGGTATCGGCCATGCGTTGCAGGCGCCGCCCGTCCCGCGCCACGAAGGCAATGGAAACCGGCGCTTGCGGCGCTTCGTTCATCCGCGCCTCGATTTCGCGCGCCAGGACCGCCGGCTGCATGCCGTCGGGGACGTTGGCGAGAATGCGGGAGGGCCTGTCGCGCAGCACTTCGATCACGGGCGGGCCTGCCCGAGCTTGTGGTCGCGGATGAGGTCGATCAGCGCCTGGTCGGCTTCTTCGGGCACGCCACGCTGACCGAGCAGCCAGGCCTGCAGGTCGGTCTCCTCATGGTCCATGAGCGCTTCCAGCCGGTCCAGCAGGGCAGAATCGAGCGTCGCGAGATGATCGGCGACAAACCCGCCGATCAAGATATCCATTTCCTGGGTTCCGCGATGCTGGGCGCGGTAAAGCACGCGCTTGCGCCGCGTTTCGATGTCTTCGGTCAAGTTCGTAAAGGCCTGCATGGACAATGGGTGGGAGTTCATAGCGACGATTGGACCGCCTGTCAGCCTTTTGCAACGGCCAATCTGCGGATAGTGTTCCGCATCCGTTCATACATGCCGGAAACGAGTCGTGCCACGCCCCGTCCTGCTCAATCCTCTTTTCAAGTCCCTGAACTCGATGAAAGGCGTCGGTCCGCAATTGGGCGCACTGTTCGCCAGGTTCTTCGGGTCGCCCGAGGGGCAGGACGCCATCGCACTCGACATCCTGATGCACATGCCCACGGGCATCATCGATCGGCGGGCGCAGAACGGCGTCGCCTATGCGCCGGTCGGAGCCATAGTCACCCTGAAACTCCATATCGACGATCATATCGTGCCGCCGCGCAATTCCCGCTCTCCCTTGCGCATCAAGGCCCATGATGAAACCGGCGAGATCACGCTGAGCTTTTTCGGCGCCAAGGGCGGCTGGGTCGAGCGCCAGTTCCCCATCGGCGAGGTAAGGTACGTTTCCGGAGAGATCGGGTTTTTCGGGCGCGAGAAGCAGATGACCCACCCCGACTATATCGTCGCTCCGGACGAACTCGACAAGCTACCCATGGTCGAGCCGGTCTATCCCCTCACCCACGGGTTGTCCTCGAAGGCGCTGCGCAAGGTCATTGCCGCCGCGCTCGACCTTGTCCCGATCATCCCCGAATGGATCGGCAAGGACCGGCGGACGATCATGAACTGGCCGGGCTTTTCCGAGGCGCTGCGGCACATCCACGCTCCCCAGCGCCCCAGCGAAGGTGATATCGTTTCGCCCTCGCGCATGCGGCTGGCCTATGACGAATACCTGGCCGGCCAACTGGCCCTGGGCCTCATCCGCCAGACCATGACCAAGGCCTCCGGCCGTGCGCGGACCATGACCGGCGAGCTGACGCAGAAGGTGGAAACCGCCCTGTCCTTCGCGTTGACCGACGGCCAGCGCCTCGCCGTCGCAGACATCCGCGAGGACCTGGAAAAGCCGGTGCGCATGTCGCGGCTCTTGCAGGGCGATGTCGGCTCGGGCAAGACGGTGGTCGCTCTTATGGCCATGGCCATGGTCGCCGAAGACGGCGCGCAATCGGCGTTGATGGCCCCGACCGAAATCCTCGCCAACCAGCACTTCAGGACCCTAAAGCCATTGGCGGAAGCGGCCGGGCTCGGCATCGTCATGGTGACGGGCAAGATGACCTCCAGCGAAAAACGCGCCGCGCTGGCGGGGCTGGCCGATGGCACCATCACCATTGCCTTGGGGACCCACGCCCTGTTCCAGAGCGGCGTCGAATTCCACAATCTCGGCTTGACGGTCGTCGACGAGCAGCACCGTTTCGGCGTGCATCAGCGACTGGCTCTGTCGGAAAAGGGCGTGAAGACCGACCTTCTGGTTATGACGGCGACCCCCATTCCCCGTACGCTGGTTCTCACCCATTTCGGCGATATGGACGTCTCCGTGCTGCGGGAAAAACCAGCCGGGCGTCAACCGATCGATACCGCCGTCCTGCCGGTTTCCGAATATGACCGGGTCATCGCCCGGCTGGCGCGCAGGCTGGAGGACGGCGCTCAGGCCTATTGGGTCTGCCCCCTGGTCGAGGAAAGCGAAATCCTCGACGTCGTGGCCGCCGAGGATCGCTTCGCCGAGTTGAAGACACATTTTGGCGACCGAGTGGAACTGGTGCATGGCCGGATGAGCGCCGCCGCCAAGCAGGCGGCCATGGAGCGTTTCCAGTCGGGAGACGCCCAGATTCTGGTGGCCACCACGGTGATCGAAGTCGGCGTCGACGTTCCCAACGCGACCATCATCATCATTGAGCACGCCGAGCGGTTCGGCCTCGCCCAACTGCATCAATTGCGCGGGCGCGTGGGCCGCGGTTCGGCCCGTTCGGCCTGCCTGCTGCTCTATTCCGACCCCTTGAGCGAAACCGCCAAACAGCGGCTCGAGGTCATCCGCACAACGGATGACGGCTTCGTCATTGCCGAAAGGGATCTCGAACTGCGCGGACAGGGCGACCTGCTGGGCACGCGTCAGTCGGGCATGCCCGGCTACCGCATCGCCGTCCCGGACGTGCATCGCCATCTGCTCGAGATGGCCCATGACGATGCCCGGGCTGCCCTTGAGCGCAATCCCGGCCTCAAGGGGCCGGACGGCAAAGCGCTGCGCGCCCTGCTCTATCTGTTCCGCAAGGACCTCGCCATTCCGCTGATCAAAGCGGGCTGAATTTCCGCCCCTATTCCACCGTCACCGACTTGGCGAGATTGCGCGGCTGATCCACATCCGTGCCCATGAAGACGGCGGTGTGATAGGCAAGAAGCTGGACGGGGATGGAGGCGAGGATCGGCGCGACGAAGGGATGCACCCGCGGCATTTCGATGATGTCGGAAATCCCATCGCCCGCCTCGGCGACACCCTCCGCATCGGTGATCAGGATGATCTTGCCGCCACGCGCCGCTACCTCGTGCATGTTGGACAAGGTCTTTTCCATCAACTCGTCCGAGGGCGCGACGACCACGACGGGCATTTCCTCGTTCACCAGCGCGATGGGACCGTGCTTGAGCTCACCGGCCGCATAGCCCTCGGCGTGGATATAGGAGATTTCCTTGAGCTTGAGCGCGCCTTCGAGCGCCAGCGGGAACATCTGCCCCCGGCCCAGATAAAGGACATCCGAAGCCCGCGCCAATTGCCGCGCCAGCCCTTCGATGGACTTTTCGTGCCGCAGCGCCTCGGAAATCGCGCTGGGCAACTCGATCAGGGCCCGCACCAGTTCATGCGCCCGGGACGCGCTGAGCACGCCGCGCGCCTCTCCTGCGGCAATCACAAGGCTCGCCAGCGCCGTCAGTTGCGCCGTGAAGGCCTTGGTGGAGGCAACGCCGATCTCGGGTCCGCACAGCGTCGGGAACACCACATGGCTTTCGCGCGCAATGGTCGATTCCTGCACATTGACCAACGCCGCGATGTGCTGGCCTTCCCTGGCGGAATACCGCAGGGCGGCCAGCGTATCGGCCGTCTCGCCCGATTGGGAAATCACCAGGGTCAGCCCATTTTCGGCCAGAGGCGGCTCGCGATAGCGGAATTCCGAGGCCACATCGACATCGACGGCGAGGCGCGCATAGCGCTCGAACCAGTATTTGGCGACAAGCCCGGCATAATAGGCCGTGCCGCAGGCGGTGATGGTAAGCCGCGACAGCTCTGCGAAATCGAATGGCAGGCTTTCCCTCAGCGAAACCGTTTCATTCGAAAGATCGATGTAATGGGCCAGTGTGTGCGAGACGGTCTCGGGCTGTTCCGCGATTTCCTTGGCCATGAAATGACGATGATTGCCCTTGTCGGCCAAAGCCGCCGAGGCCGAAGAGACCTGCCGTATCCGCTCGACCGGCCGTCCGTCGAAATCGAGGATTTCGACCTTTTGCGGCGTGATCACCGCCCAATCGCCCTCTTCGAGATAGGTGATCTGCTTGGTGAACGGTGCGAGGGCGAAGGCGTCCGAGCCCAGATACATCTCCTCCTGCCCATGTCCGATCGCCAGCGGCGAGCCCTGCCGGGCGGCGATCAGCAACTTTTCGTCGCCGGCAAAAAGAAACGCCAGCCCGAACGTCCCGCGCAGCCTGGGCAGCGTCGCCGCCACGGCTTCGCGGGGGCTGGCGCCCCGGTCGAGCTCTCGCGTCACCCACAGGGCGATGGATTCGGTATCCGTCTGGCTCGCGGGTAAATATCCATCCCGCTCAAGATCCTCGAGGAGGTCCTTGAAGTTTTCAATGATGCCGTTGTGGACAACGGCAACCTTGTCGGTGCTGTGCGGATGGGCATTGGATTCGGTTGCACCACCATGGGTGGCCCAGCGGGTATGCCCGATGCCGATCAGGCCATCGAGGGGATCGTTCTCGAGGCGGGACGCGAGATTGTTGAGCTTGCCTTCCGCCCGGCGGCGATCGAGCCCCACCGCGCTCAGCGTGGCAATGCCTGCGCTGTCATAGCCGCGATATTCCAGCCGCCGCAGGGCCTCGACAAGCCGATTGGCGACCGGCTCGACGCCGATGATTCCTACGATACCGCACATGGCGTTCCCCTATTTCTTGTTCTTGATCGCCTTGAAGCGTTCGTTGAGCGCCTTGCCGTAGCCGGGCTTGTTGATCTGCCGCGCCCGCCCGATGCCCAGGGCGTCCGAGGCCACGGGCTCGGTGATCACCGATCCCGATGCGACATAGGCGCCGTCGCCGATCTCGACCGGGGCGACCAGGGCCGAGTTCGATCCGATGAACGCGTTCTCGCCGACCACGGTCCGCGCCTTGTTGTAGCCGTCGTAATTGCAGGTGATCGTGCCGGCGCCGATATTGGAATGCGCACCGATATCGGCGTCCCCGATATAGGAGAGGTGGTTGATCTTGGCCCCCTCGCCTACTTTGGCGTTCTTGATCTCGACGAAATTACCCGCCTTGGCGCCGTTGGCCAGATTGGTGCCGGGGCGCAGCCGGGCAAAGGGCCCCACGCTGGCGCCCGACGCGATCTCCGCGCCCTCGATATGGGAAAAGGCGTGGATGACGGCCCCCGATTCGATCCTCACCCCCGGCCCGAACACCACATGGGGTTCGATCTCCACATCGGCTGCGATCTCGGTGTCGTAGGAAAAATAGACGCTGGCCGGATCGTGCAGGGTCACGCCTGCCTTCATGAAATCCTCCCGGCGCAATTGCTGGAAGGTGGCTTCGGCCCGGGCGAGCTGGCTGCGGTCATTGACGCCCATCACGTTCTCTTCCGGCGCGACGGCATATCCGACCTTGCGCCCGGCCGCATTGGCCAGTTCCACGAGGTCGGTGAGATAATATTCGCCCTGCGCATTGTCGGTCCCGACCTTGTCGATCAGCTCGCGGAACACTTCGGCCCTGAAGGCGAGGATGCAGGCATTGCACAATCCGATCCGCTGTTCGTCCTCGGAGGCATCCTTATGCTCGCGGATGGCCAGCAGCCTGTCGCCATCGGTGATGAAACGGCCATAGCCAGTCGGATCGCGGGGTTCGAAGCCGAGAATGGCCGCATCGAGCCCGGCGTCCAGTCGCTCGGTCACCCGCCTGAAATCGGCGCCCGACAACAGGGGATGATCGCCGTAGACGATGGCCACATAGCCCTCTGCCACCTCGAAAGCCGGTCGCGCCATGGACGCGGCATGGGCGGTGCCGCGTCGTTCCGCCTGCTCGAAAAAGTGCGTCGCGGGTGCGATCTCCTGCATGGCCCGGCGAACGGCATCGTGACCCGGGCCGGTCACCACGGCCAGATGGGTGGCGCCGGCATCGCTGGCGGCCTGCAGCACATGGCCGACGATCGGACGCCCCCCCACCTTGTGCAGGACCTTGGGATGCGCCGATTTCATGCGCGTTCCCTCGCCTGCGGCGAGCACGATTACTGTAAGCTCGGTCATCAAATCGCTCCCGGTCATTCGCCGCATCTATAGGGCAGTGACGCCATCCCTGCCAATAAGCAAGCTTTCGTAACCGTCCCATTACGATTGGGCGCTAGACTTGTAGCGGCACAATAGGAAAGCCTGCGGGATAATAACGTGGCAACGGACAATCTCACCTCCGACGATCTGCACAGGAGCGGCATAACCCGCTGGGGAATCATGGCGTTAGCCTGTGCCGGGCTGGCCATATTGAGTGCCAATGTGGCAAATTTGATTCCGGCCCATGTGATCGGCGCGCTGCATGCGACCCGGGTGCAGAGCGGCAGCTTCAACCAGATGCGCGGCGCGGTATCGGATCTGCACGCCGACAGCCGGCGGCTGGCCAGCGAATATCGGGCACTGCAGGCGCGGTTCAACCTGCTGGATACGGATCGCAACGAGACCATCCGCAGGCTGGCGGCGGTGGAGAACAGCCTGCCGCTGCTCATCGAATCCCTGCCGCTGCAATCGGATATCGACCGCTCGCTGCTGACTGCCTCGATCGCGGCCTCGGCGCCGGAAGTCTATGAAGCACAAGGCGGAACCATCGTCGTGCGGCGGTCGCCGATGTTCGACGATGTCATGGAGCAGCCCATGCCGCCGGCACTGGCCGGGCCGGTTCCCGGGCGCTGATTCGGCTCACAAAGCGGGTTGACAGCGAGGTCGCAGGGTTTATGTTCCGCGCCACGCCAGTCGGCCATTTTTGGTCGCCCGCACGAGGGGCTCGTAGCTCAGCTGGTAGAGCACTCGACTTTTAATCGAGTTGTCACGGGTTCGAATCCCGTCGAGCCTACCACTCTCCTCCTCTTGCCGTCTCCCCGGGCCCGCTTTAAATATCGCCGTAAAAGGGCTCGAAAGGGTGGTTGTGCGCGATGTCGTTGGTGAAAATTGCGGTTTGTGCGGCAGGTTGTTTGGCGCTGGCCTCGGGTTCGGCCCTCGCCCAGAACGTTCACATCTCCCGCCTCTATGAACAGGTGCTGGAAAACATCGAATTTGCCGAGCCGGGCCATCCCCTCGACTCCTTCGGCGTGTTCCGCATCGACGAAGGGCGTACGGTCGAAGTCGAGCTCGACGTGCCCGCCGAGACCTCGATCCAGATCATGGGCGATTGCGACGAGGACTGCTTCGACCTCGACCTCGCGGTCTATGACGCCAGCGGGGCGCTGCTGGCCGAGGACAGGCTCGACGACTACTACCCCATCGTCAACTTCACCACCGGACGCAATGGGCGGATCACCATCGAGCTCGACATGGTCGATTGCGACGCGGTTTATTGCTACACGGCCTATTCCGTGTTCGTCGGTGGTTAGCGTTTGGGCATGAATCCGGTATCGAGCCGCCTCAAAGCCGTCGCCGTGACGGCCCTGTTCTTCGCGCTCAGCGCCTTCTGCCTTCTGGGCGTGGTCTGGCTGGGCGCCATGCTGCCGATTCCGGGCCAGGACGCACTGGCCGGCTACCGGCCGCACGACACCATCGCCCTCCTTTCCGACCTGCGCCTGCCAGTGGCGCTCACCGCGGCCTTCCTCGTGGCGATTGCCATCGTCGTCCTGTTCTCGAGCGCCTATCTCGATCGCATAATCGCGATCTTCGCCGATGTGCTGCTCATGACCATGGCGGCCCTGGCCGGGTTCGTCGGTGGCTACTGGGTGCTGCTGCGCCTGGCGGGCTATGCCAATTTCCTCGACTGGACCTTCGCCCGCGCCGCCATCATCCCGCCGGCCATCGTCTTCGCCCTCTCGCTCGTATCGCCGGGCTGGGCCCGGGCAAGCTGGTGGCGGCGGCTCCTCATCATCATCGCCGCGCTGGCGGCGGCGCCGGCAGTATTGATCGTCCTGCCCTAGCGCTCGATACCGCTTTGCTGCTAGGAAGCGGCCCAACACTTCTGAACGGACACAATACACACCATGCAGGTCATAACATCGACGCAGGCGCTCGAAGCGTTCTGCAAGGATGCTGCCGGCTACGACTTCGTCACGGTCGACACAGAGTTTCTGCGCGAAACCACCTACTGGCCCAAGCTCTGCCTCATCCAGGCAGCGACCCCCGAGCGGGCCGTCATCATCGATCCCCTGGGCAATGGCATCGATCTCGCGCCCTTCGCCGATCTCCTCGCCGACCACCATGTCACGAAAGTGTTCCATGCGGCCCGCCAGGACATCGAGATTTTCGTCAAGCTGTTCGGCGCCGTCCCCCAGCCGCTGTTCGACACCCAGGTGGCGGCCAGCGTCTGCGGCCACGGCGATTCCATTTCCTACGACAATCTGGTGCGCTCCATCGTCGGCGAGCAGATCGACAAGAGCTCGCGCTTCACCGACTGGTCGCACCGCCCCCTCTCCGACAAGCAACTCACCTACGCGCTGGCCGACGTCACCCATCTGCGCAACATCTATGTGCAGCTGCGCGAGGAAATCGCCAAGGCGCGCCGCCAGTCCTGGGTGGCCGACGAGATGGCCATCCTCGAAAATGTCGGGACCTATGTGGTCGAGCCCGAGGACGCCTGGAAGCGCGTCAAGGCGCGGGTGACCAAGCCGCGCGATCTCGCGGCCTTGCAGGCGCTGGCCGCCTGGCGCGAACAGCGCGCCCAGCAGAACGACCAGCCGCGCGGCCGCATCCTCAAGGACGACGCGCTGGCCGAACTGGCGACCCAGCGCCCGACCAAGTCCGATGCGTTCGAGAAACTGCGCGCCGTGCCGCGCGGCTTCGGGCGCTCAGGCGCCGCGGCCGAAATCATCGAGGTGATCCAGAAGGTCGAGGCGATCGACAAGTCCGCCCTGCCCAAGGCGCCGGAGCGGCCCCGTGGCGCCTCGCCCAAGGGCGCCATCGGCGACCTGCTGCGCGTCTGGCTGCGGGCGGTGGCCGATGCGAACGGCGTCGCCACCCGCATCATCGCCTCCTCGGACGATATCGACGCCATCGTGCTCGACGACAATGCCGATGTTCCCGCGTTGAAAGGCTGGCGGCGCAAGCTGTTCGGCGACAAGGCGCTGGCCATCAAGCATGGCCGCCTGGCCCTCGCCGCCACCAGCAAGGGCGTGGTCGAGGTGCCGGTCGACGCCAACTGATCAGTCGACGACGATCGCGCTATCCTTAAAGCCGGCCTCCGACGCCAGTTGGCGCTGGCGGCCGCGCATGCGGTCGCCGTCGAGAAAGGCGAGGTCGGCCGGAAGGTGCAGCACCAGCGCCCTGCCCTCCACCGCGAAATAGGTGCGCGGGATGATCCCCGGCATGGCGGCGGCCAGGGGATAGGCGACGCGGAAATAGGCGGCCAGGAGGCGCGCCCGTTTCCCCAGCGCGAGCCCGGTGAGGTTGAGCAAGCGCGCGCTGTCGCTCTTTTGCTTGAAGCCCATATAGCGGATGGCAAGCGTGCGGGCCAGGAAGGCCCTTCCGGCATGGTTGATCCCGGCAATGTCGGAAAAGGCGATGGCCTGGATGGATTGCTCGCCGCGATAATCGGGATGAGCGCGCCAGCCGATATCGGAAATAAAGCAGCAGGCCTTTCTCAGCCGTTCCTCGTCGTCGCTCTCCTCGACCCCGATCAGCTTGAAGAGCGCGGTGCTGCCCGCGATGAGGTCATGGGCGAATTCCGGCGCCCGCGAGCGCAGGCAGGAGATTTCCTCGGCCGCCTGAAGCAGCGGATCGAGGGCCTGATCGTCGGCCGGCAACCGTTCGTAGAGATAGCCTTCCCGAACGCCAAAGGCCGAGAACACCACCTCTTCGAACGCGCCGGCCCGCAGGATCTCGGCGAGCACCGCCGAGCCATAGGACAACAGCTCCTTGCGCGAGCCCGAAACCGTATCGATGCCCTTGACCGCCTTCTTGTCGCCATTGCCGGCGATCAGTTCGTCGCAGAGCGGCAATATCTCGGCAACCGGCACCACATAATCCTGCACCATGTGCAGCGGATAGTTGCAGCGCGCCTGATGCAGCTTGGCGAGGGCGCGCCAGGTACCCCCGATGGCCCCGAAGCGCTTGCGCCGTCCCGGCTCCAGAAGCGCCGAACCCTTGAGCCGTTCGCGAACGATGGCGGCGGCCCGCTCGGAGGACATCTCGCTGTCGTCCTGGAGGCGGATGACGCCGACCTGATGGGTTTCCCCGCCGGTGTTCTCACCATCCTCGACCTGGGCCAGTTCGAGGCTGCCGCCGCCCAGATCGCCGACCACGCCCTTGAAGCACGGCATGCCCGAGACGAGCCCCAGCGCGGCGTAATGCGCCTCCTCGGCCCCGCTCAGCACGCGCACCGGCACGCCGATGATCTCCTGCACCGCCCGCGCAAATTCCGGCCCATTCTCGGCTTCCCGGGTCGCCGAGGTGGCGATGGGGTAGATTTCGCCCACATCGGTGAGCCGGCAGACAAGGGCAAAGCGCTGGATGGCCTTGAGGGCGCTGGCGATGCTGGTATCGGCCAGCCGCCCGGTGGCCGCCACCCCGCGCCCCAGCGTCGAGGCGGATTTTTCGTTGTAGAGCACGGTCAGGGCACGCGCCAGCCGCTCATAGACGACAAGACGCACCGAGTTCGAGCCGATGTCGAGCACCGCTACCGGCTTGGCACCGGCAAGGCGGCCCTGTCCGGCCGGATCGGCCTCGACACTCCAGAAGCGTATCAAAGTTCAGTGTCCTCGTCGTCTTCATCGCCATGCAACGCGCTGCCGCGCCCCGAAAGCGAAGGATTGGTCATGAAATAGTCATGGGCGTTGAAGATTTCCTCGCCCTCCTCGGGCGTGATGCGCTGGGCGGTGCCATCCGGCAGCACTTCCCAGCTCTGCTGGTTGTCGCGCAGATTGGCCACCATGATGCGCTCGAGAATCTGCCGATGCACCGTGCGGTTCTTTATGGGCACCAAAGTCTCGACGCGCCAGTCCAGATTGCGCGGCATGAGGTCGGCCGAGGAAATATAGACCGCCGCATCGCGCGACGGCATCTCGCGCCCGTTGCCGAAGCAATAGATGCGCGAATGCTCGAGGAAGCGCCCGACGATCGACTTGACGCGGATATTGTCGGAAAAGCCCGGTATCCCCGGTCGCAGGCAGCATATGCCGCGCACCACCAGCTCGACCTTCACCCCCGCCTGGCTCGCGGCATAGAGCGCGTCGATGAGGTCGGGATCGACCAGCGCATTGCACTTGAACCAGATGGCCGCCGGCTCGCCCCGCCGGGCGAATTCGGTTTCCGCCGCGATATGCTCCATCAGCTTGGGGCGCAGCGAGAACGGGGAGATGGCGATGGCTTCCAGCTCGGTCGGGCGCGCATAGCCGGTGATGAAGTTGAAGACCCGCGCCACGTCGCGCGTGATCACCGGATCGGCGGTGAAATAGCTCAGATCGGTGTAGATCTTGGCGGTGACCGGATGGTAATTGCCGGTGCCCACATGGCAGTAGGACACCAGCTTGCCCTTTTCGCGCCGCACGACCTGGCTCAGCTTGGCATGGGTCTTGAGCTCGATGAAGCCGAACACCACCTGCACGCCGGCCCGCTCCAGATCGCGGGCCCAGCGGATATTGGCCTCCTCGTCGAACCGGGCCTTGAGCTCGATCAGCGCGGTCACCGACTTGCCCATCTCGGCGGCGACGATCAGCGCCTTGACGATGGGGGAATCCTTGGACGTGCGGTAGAGCGTCTGCTTGATCGCCACCACATCGGGGTCGCGCGCCGCCTGGGCGACGAACTGCGCCACCACGTCGAAGCTCTCATAGGGGTGATGGACGACGATGTCCTTTTCCTTGATCGCCGCGAAGCAATCGCCGTGGTGATCGCGGATGCGCTCGGGGAAGCGGGCGTGGTAGCGGGGAAATTTGAGCTCGGGGCGGTCGAGGTCGCAGATCTTGCCCGCATCGGCCAGGGCCATGAAGCCGTCGACCTCGAACGTGTCCTCGGTGGAAATCCCCAGCTCCTCGGCGATCAGGCGCTTGAGCGAGCGCGGCATGGGGCGCTCGATCTCGAGGCGGATCACCTGCCCGCGGCGGCGCTGGCGCAGCGCGGATTCGAATTCCACCACCAGATCGGCGGCCTCGTCGTCGATCTCGATCTCGCTGTCGCGCACGATGCGGAACGAGCCGTGCCCGACGATGTTGTAGCCGGGGAAGATCTTGTGGAAAAACAGCTTCACCATGGTCTCGACGGTGACCATCTCCACCTGGCGGTCGGAGATGGCCTTGGTGGGCAGCTTGATGAAGCGGTCGAGATTGGAGGGGATGCGCACCAGGGCATTCAGCCGCGAATTGTCGGTCGCCCGATCGAGCTGGAAGGCGAGGGAAAAGCCGAGATTGGGAATGAAGGGGAACGGATGGGCCGGGTCGATGGCGATCGGCGTCAGGACGGGAAAGATCTCCTCGCGAAAGATCTTTTCGAGGAAGGTCACCTGCTGCGGGGCCAGGGCATCGGCCTCGTGCAGGACGATGTTCTGCTCGAGCAGTTCCTCGCGGATCGCCTGCCACTGGTCCTGCTGCTCGATATGGAGATGCTGGGCGAGGGTGGTGATCTCCTCGATCTGCTCGGACGGGGTCATGCCGTCGGCGCTCTCGCGCGGCAGGCCGGCCCGCAACTGCCCCTTGAGGCCGGCGACGCGGACCATGAAGAATTCGTCGAGATTGCTGGCCGATATGGAGACGAACCGCAGCCGCTCGAGCAGCGGATGGTTGGGATTGGCCGCCTCCTCGAGCACCCGCATGTTGAATTGCAGCCAGCTCACCTCGCGATTGACGAAGCGCGCCGGGCTGGTCTTGAGCGCCTCGATATCGGGCGACACGTCGTCGGTGGTTTCGGGAGTGTAGGCGATATCGTCCATGGACCTCATCCTTCCGGATCAAAATGATCGCCGTCGCCTTGGGCGCGCATGGCGAGCGCTTCCGAGGCCAAGCCCCGCGTGATCGCCCGCCCGCACGTCAGCGACAGCCTGTCGAGCAGCTCGACCAGGGCGACCGCCTCCTCGTTCGAGCGCTCCATGCGGCCGACAAGGTAGGAAATCACTTTCGGATCGATCAGCAACTGCCTGTCAGCGAACAGTTTCACCAGAATCTGCGACAACAGGATGTCATCGGGCACGGTGATGGAAAAATGTGCGGCGAGGCGGGCGCGGGATTTGACGTCGTCGGTGCGATAGGGCCACTCGCCCACCGGCAGGCGCGCCGTCATCAGCACCGGCCGCTCGTCGCGCATGGACTGGTTGAGGAGGTGGAAGAGCCCCGCCTCGTCATAGGGCAGACGATCGGCGTCCTCGATGACCACCGGCCGCGTGCCGCCCCGGCGCGAAAGGGTTTCGAGATCATCGGGCCCGGCGGCCAGCGCCCCGGCGCGCGCCGCCCATATGCCGGCGAGATGGGATTTCCCCGACTTGGCGGCGCCCTCGATCAGGGTCAGCGGACCCGGCCAGTTGGGGAAGGCGCGCACATGACCGAAGGCCAGCGCATTGCCGGCGCAGACCATGAAATCATGCTCGCTCCGCGCCTCCACATGGGCGAATTCGAGGACGAGCTGAGGATGGGCGGACGGCTGGGGCGCGGCGTCGATATCGCGAACCGCCCTAAATGCGCTCTTGGGGGCCATCGGTCCTCTCAATCGCTGCCGTATCGGTTTCCGAGGTATAGAGCGGGCTCTGCTTGTACTTGGTCACCGCCCAGCGCAACAAGACGCCACTGATCGCGGCAAGCGGCACGGCGAGCAGGACCCCCACGATACCGAACAGGGCGGCAAAAGCAAAGATCGCGAACATCATCCACACCGGATGGAGCCGGATGCTCGACCCTACCAGCTTGGGATAGAGGAAATAGCTCTCCAGCAACTGGCCGAACAGGTAGATGGCGCCCACGATGGCGACGGAAATCCAGTCGGGCCAGAACTGGAAGAACCCCACCCCCATGGACAGGACGAGCCCGAGGAACGAGCCCAGATAGGGGATGAAGCTGAACAGCCCCGTGAAGATGCCGATGGCGAGGCCGAAATGCAGCCCGGCAAGGGACAGGGCCGTGCCGTAAAAGACCGCGAGGATCAGAAGGACCGCCCCCTGCCCGCGCAGGAAGCCGCCGATGGCGGTGTCCATCTCGCCCATCAGGGCCCGCGCCTCGCTCTTGTAGCGCGGCGGGAACAAGCCATCGACGCTCTGGACCATGCGGTCCCAGTCGATCAGCATGTAAACGGTGACCACCGGCGTCACGATCATCACGGTCAGCGAGCCGATGAAGCCGGCGCCCGACTGCATGATCTGCCCGGTGAGCGCGGTGGCGATCCCGATGATGTCGGAGAACATCTGCTCGATGCCGGTTTCCAGCTCGGCCATGCGCTGGGGCCCGAGCCATTGCTCGAGACGCGGCACCACGGATTCGACGAAATTCTGCAACTGACCGAAATAGAACGGCATGTTGCCGACCAGCCCGATCGCCTGCTGGATCATCACCGGAACGATGATCAGGATGGCGAGGATGACGATCAGGGCGACGAAGAGCGTCACCACCAGAACGGCGAGCGGCCGCGGAAAGCCGATGCCGGTCAGCTTGCCCACCAGCGGGTTGAGCAGATAGGCCAGCCCGATCCCCAGCACGAAGGGCAGCAGGATGCCCCGGAAGGTCCACAGGAACAGGCCCAGCACGACCAGCAATACACACCAGGCAATGAGTTGGGTTCTCAGCGACATACCCGTCCTCGGTTGTTGTCCTTGCGCCTAGCGTCCCGAGCCGCTATCAGCCATTCGATTATAGCCCCCCGCGGGCCCGATCAACGTCAATCTGTTGCCATGCCCGTTGCCGTGGCAGCCCAGTGGATAAAAGCCGGCCCATGTCCGATAGTCCGAACCTGCCATCGAACGGTCTTTCCTACAAGCAAGCCGGAGTCGATATCGATGCCGGAAACGCGCTGGTGGAAGCGATCAAGCCCGCGGTCAAATCGACGCGCCGCCCCGGAGCCGATGGCGAGATCGGCGGCTTTGGCGGCCTGTTCGACCTCAGGGCGGCCGGCTTTGCCGATCCGGTGCTGGTGGCGGCCAATGACGGGGTGGGCACCAAGCTGCGCATCGCCATCGACGCCGGCGTGCACCATACGGTGGGCATCGACCTCGTGGCCATGTGCGTCAACGACATCGTGGTTCAGGGTGCCGAGCCGCTGTTCTTCCTCGACTATTTCGCCACCGGCGCCCTCGACGTCGCCCAGGGCACTTCCATCGTCGAAGGCATCGCCGAAGGCTGCCGCCAGGCCGGCTGCGCGCTGATCGGCGGGGAAACCGCCGAAATGCCCGGCATGTATCACGGCGGCGATTACGATCTCGCCGGCTTCGCGGTCGGCGCCGCCGAGCGCGGGACGCTGCTGCCGCGCAAGGATATCGCGGCGGGCGACAAGCTGGTCGCCATAGCCTCCTCGGGGGTCCATTCCAACGGCTATTCGCTGGTGCGCAAGATCGTCGCCAATTCCGGGCTCGCCTGGTCCGACCCGGCGCCCTTCGCCGAAGGCCGGACCCTGGGCGAAGCGCTGCTCACCCCGACCCGCATCTACGTCAAGCCGATCCTCGACGCCCTCAAATCCGGGATCGGCATCAAGGCGCTGGCCCATATCACCGGCGGCGGCTTTCAGGAAAACCTCCCCCGCGTGCTCCCCGCCCATCTGGCGGCACGGGTCGACCTCAATGCGGTGACGACGCCTGCCGTCTTCGGCTGGCTGGCCCGGCAGGGCGGCATCGCCGAGCGCGAAATGCTGCGCACCTTCAATTGCGGCGTCGGCATGCTGGTGGCGGTCGCCGCAGAGGACGCCGAAACGCTGGTGGCCCGATTGCAGGACCATGGCGAGACGGCCAGCATCGTCGGCGAACTCGTCGACCGGCAGGGCGACGCGGTGGAATTTTCCGGCTCCCTCGCCCTATGAGCGGGAAAAAGCGGGTCGCCATCCTGATTTCCGGGCGCGGCTCGAACATGGCCGCCCTGATTCAAGCCGCGAAATCCAGCGACTATCCCGCTGAAATCGTGGGCGTTTTCTCCAACAGGGCCGCTGCCGCCGGATTGGAAACCGCGCGCCAGGAGGGCATTGCGACGGCAACGCTGGCGCAAAGCAGGTTCGAGACGCGGCTCGATTTCGAGAACGCCCTCACCGCCATTCTCGACGGCTGGGCGGTCGATTTCGTCTGCCTCGCCGGCTTCATGCGCATCCTCACGCCCCAGTTCACCACCCATTGGCTCGGCAGGGCGATCAATATCCATCCCTCCCTGCTCCCGGCCTATAAGGGCCTCGACACCCATGCCCGCGCCCTGGCGGACGGGGTGGCGGAAGCCGGGTGCAGCGTGCATTTCGTCACCCCCGGCCTCGACGAGGGGCCGGTCATCCTGCAGGCCCGCGTCCCGGTCCGGCTCGGCGACACGCCCGAAGCGCTCGCTGCCCGCGTGCTGGTCGAGGAGCACCGGATCTATCCCGAAGCGCTGCGACGCCTGGCTTCGGGCGAAACCCGGTATCCGGCCGATGTCAAAACCGGGTCGCATCACAGCGATTGATAGCTCAAATCGCCATAAGTGCTTCGACATTGCATCGGCGCGGGCGTAGCGTCGCGCTGGACTAAAAAGGTTATGACCATGGCATTCCGGGATTGGTTCTGGGTCCTCGTCCTCGGCGGGATCTGGGGATTCTCATTCATCTTCAACGCGGTGCTGATCGTTGAACTGGGCCCGATCTGGATTTCGGCGCTGCGGGTCTGCATCGGCGCGCTGGGGTGCTGGGCGGTGCTGTTCGCCCTCGGCAAGCCCCTGCCCCGCGATCCCCTCCTGTGGATCAAGCTCGGCGCCCTGGGCTGGCTCTCCTATTCCATCCCCTTCGCGCTCTATCCTCTGGCCCAGGGGAGCCTGGCGAGCGGCGTCACCGCCATCATCAATGCGCTGACCCCGATCATGACGGTGATCATCTCGCCGCTGTTCCGCGACGGCGAGCGCGCCACCCCGTTCAAGCTGATCGGCGTCGTGTGCGGCTTCGGCGGGGTGGCGATTCTCGCTTCGCCAGCCTTGGCGGCAGGCGGGAGCTCGCAGCTCTGGGCTATCGGGGCCTGCGTGGGCGCGACGATCTGCTACGCCTTCTCGCTCAACATCACCCGCAGCTTCAAGGCGGTGGAGCCCACCGCCTTCGCGGTGATCGCCCTCACCGGGGCCGGCATCAGCTCCGCGATCGCGGCGCTGGCCGTCGAGGGCGTGCCGAGCATCGCCCTGCCCCAGACCTGGGGCGCGGCGGTGGGGATCGGGCTCATCGCCACCACCTTCGCCTTCATCATCATGTACCGCATCCTGCCCCGGATCGGCGCCACGAACTTTTCGACCGTGACCTTCATCGCCCCGATCTCGGCCATCATCTTCGGCTTCATCCTGTTGGGCGAAACCATCCTGCCCATCCACCTCATCGGCATGCTGGCCATCTTCATCGGCCTTCTGATGATCGACGGCCGCCTGCCGCGCTGGCTGGGCGTGAGGCGGCGCGCCGCGCATTAGCGCTTCCGTTTGCCGCGCGCTAGCGGCGCGAGGGCTGGATCGGGTCGCCCGGATGAGGCGGGATCTCGGGCTCGGGCGGATGCGGCACCGGATCGGACGGATTGGGAATCGGGCTATCGGGCGGGGACGGCACCGGGTCCGGATTGGGTCCGGGAATGGGCGGCAGCGGATCGGGATTGGGGATATCGGGTCCGGGATCGTTGGGCGGCGGATTGGTCATAGCGGCTCTCCAACTCCTTATTTTTTCGGAGAACGGTGTTGCGTGCTGCGCGTTCCGTCATTGCGGCGTCGGGGTCGAGATATCCACCACCACCGAATTGGGATCGCGGACGATCATCTGAGTCTGGCCGTAGTCGAGAGGCGTCGGGGGAACCACGATATCGATGCCCATCAGCCGGGCGCGCTCATGGGCGGCGTGGACGTCATCGACGACGATGGTGAGATAGCCGCCGGAAAAATGGCCGCGCGCGGCGCGGGGGACGTTCTCGTGCACTTGATCTATGATACCGAGCTCGTAGCGCATGGCCTCGCCCGCCTCCCCGTCCGGGCTGAGCACGATGTACCAGTTGCTGGTGTAGAGCCGCTTCAAGCCGCACAGGGTTTCGTAGAAGGCGGCGGTCTCCTCGACGTCGCGAGCGAGGATGTTGAAGACGATGCGGTGGGTGCTGGCCATCTTGCGCTCCTTTTGCGAGGGCAATGCACCGGCCAGCGCCTGGTTCCCGCTCAGAGCCATTCTTGATCTGATTGGATCAGATCAAGAGCTCTAAGTCATCGTTTGGTCGCGCTTCCGAACCGAACAAGTGGTATCCACTTGTTCTGGAAGCGCTCAGTGCGAGTCGATCTTGCTCAGGAAATAGGTGAGCGCCACGATGACGAGGGCAATGGCGGCGCCGAGATAGGCGATGCCGGCCCCCTCGGTCCAGGTCAGCGCGCGGCCGAGGAAATAGACCGACATCACGGTGATGACCACGCCCACCAGCTTGGATTTGAGATCGTCCAGCGTGCGGATCTTGAGCCAGGGCGGCAGTTGCAGATCCTGGTGGAAATAGAGCTGGTAGAGCCCGAGGGACACCACCTGCACCACCGTTGCGAGGAGGAACAGGTCGACGATCTCGATGGCCAGCAAGAGGATGTGGTCGTGGTCGGCCTCGCCACCATGGCCGAACACGATGCCATCGACGAAATGCCAGGTCTCGACCGCGCCGTAATAGATCAGCGCGATGGCGGCGAGCTGGATGGCGATCACCGGGACCAGCATGACGAGGCGCACGCCGACCCCCAGGACGCCCATGATGGGCCCCGAGGACGATGGACGCTCGGTCTCCTCCCCGGCCATCGCGGTCACTCCAGGCCGAGGCGGGCCTTGAGGATGTCGTTGACCGCCTGCGGATTGGCCTTGCCGCCGGTCTGCTTCATCACCTGTCCGACGAACCAGCCCAGCAGGCCCGGCTTGGTCTTGACCGCCTCTACCTGGCCGGGATTGCCGGCGATGATCTCATCGACGATCTTTTCGATGGCACCGGTGTCGGACACCTGCTTCATGCCGCGCGATTCGACGATTTTCGCCGGGTTACCGCCCTCGGTCCACACGATCTCGAACAGGTCCTTGGCGATCTTGCCGGAAATCTCGCCGCTGCTGATCAGGTCGACAATGCCGCCGAGCTGGCCGGCATTAAGGGGGCTGTCCTCGATGGCCAGCCCTTCCTTGGACAGCCGGCCGAAGAATTCATTGATCACCCAGTTGGCGGCGAGCTTGCCGTCGCGGCCCCGGGCCACGTCCTCGTAGAAATCGGCATAGCGGCGGTCGGAGACCAGCACCGAGGCGTCGTAATGGGTGACGCCGTAATCGCGGACCAGCCGGGCGCTCTTTTCGTCCGGCAGCTCGGGAAGATCCTTGGCCAGCATGGCGATGAAGGCGTCGTCGAATTCGAGCGGCAGCAGGTCGGGATCGGGGAAGTAGCGATAGTCGTGCGCTTCCTCCTTGGAGCGCATGGAGCGCGTCTGGCCGGTCTTGGGATCGTAGAGCCGGGTCTCCTGGTCGATGCTGCCGCCATCCTCGAGAATGTCGATCTGGCGCCGCGCCTCATACTCGATGGCCTGGCCGGCAAAGCGCACGGAATTGACGTTCTTGATCTCGCAGCGCGTGCCGAACTCCCCGCCCGGGCGGCGGACGGAAACGTTGATGTCGGCCCGCATGGAGCCCTGCTCCATATTGCCGTCGCAGGTGCCCAGATAGCGCAGGATGGTGCGCAGCTTGGAGAGATAGGCCTTGGCCTCGTCCGAGGAGCGCAGGTCGGGCTTGGAGACGATCTCCATCAGCGCCACCCCCGAGCGGTTGAGATCGACGAAGCTCATATTGGGGTGCTGGTCGTGGATCGACTTGCCGGCGTCCTGCTCGAGATGCAGGCGCTCGATGCCGATCTCGACCTCACCGTCCTCGCCCAGATCGAGCAGCACCTTGCCCTCGCCCACGATGGGGTCCTTGAACTGGGAGATCTGATAGCCCTGCGGCAGGTCGGGATAAAAATAGTTCTTGCGGTCGAACACCGAGCGCTTGTTGATCTGCGCCTTGAGCCCCAGGCCGGTGCGCACGGCCTGGCGCACGCATTCCTCGTTGATCACCGGCAGCATGCCCGGCATGGCGGCATCGACGAAGCTGACATTGGCGTTGGGCGGATTGCCGAACTCGGTCGAGGAGCCGGAAAACAGCTTGGATTCCGACGTGACCTGAGCATGCACCTCCATGCCGATGACCATCTCCCAATCGCCCGTGGCACCGGCGATGAAATATTTGGGGTTTGGGGTGCGTGTGTCGACAATGCTCATAGGGGCAAACCTGCTCGATTGCTCGGGCGCGATACCGCGCGGAAATATGGTGTCGGGGATAAATCAAAAGCGGGCAAGAGACTAGTGGGCGGTGACCACGAGTTGCTTTTCCATACGCACTTTTTCCACCCGCTGGCCGAGCATGCGCGAGAATTTGGTGCCCCGCCACACGATGCCATAGCCCTCGCGGGCGTAAAAGCGGATGGCGCCGCCATTTTCCGCATGGGTCTCGAGCACCGAGACATCGTGCCCGGCGCGGAAAATGTCCTGCTCGACCACCGAGAGCAGCGCCCGACCGATTCCCTTGCGCTGATGCTCGGGAGCGACCCAGAGATCGGAAATATAGTCGCTCATCGGCTCGCGCGCCCCCCAGCCGACCAGGACGCCGTCCTGCTCGGCGACGGTGATCGCGTCGGTGGCGGTGATGCAGAAGAGCTGGAAAGACAATTCGAGCGCCGCCCGCTCGGCGGCGATGCCGGCATCGGTTTCCGGATCGATGATGTGGCGCATGCTCGAATCCCAGGCGGCAAAGCCCAGCCGTCCGAGCTTGTCGGCTTCGGCGATGGAGGCGCGGCGCAGGGTCAGCGGATCGAGCATGGTCTCGCTCTACTTTTTCCGGTTCCGGGCGATGATGATGCCCTTTTCATAATTGATATTCCAGTCAATTAATGTGCGCCAGATCAGTTCGGCCTGATCCTCGTCCAGATCGAGCTCCAGCGCCTGCGCGCGACGCTTGGCGATGACCGCATCGATCCGCACCGGATCGTTGGCCTCGTGGGGATCGGTCTTGATCTCGGCCATGCGCGTCACATAGGCGTGCCGTTCGGCGAACAGTTCGACCAGCGCGCGATCGATCCGGTCGATCTCGGCGCGGACATCGTCCTTGGTTTCACAGGCGGCGGGCAGTTTTGTGGCAGTCATCGGCATGGTCCCGGTTTCTTGAAGCGTGAGGTGTGCATCGCCCGCCGGGATTTTTCAACCTTTGGATGGGCGGGCTTGCCAGCCGAACGGCCGCAGCATAAACTTTTGGTCATGTGTAATCTGTCTGAGACCTGCTGATGCCCGGCCAAAAAGGCTGGGCTGAAATCGAACCCACCGACCTCCCGGCGCTATGCGGGGCGGAGCGGTTTTGTTCGACTGGCGGCATGCCGCCTTTTCTGAAGCAGACAGACATTCATGGACATTTCCAGAGACGAACAGCGCGTGCTGCACGCGCTGGCCCAGGGTGGGCACATACACCCCATCAAGGATTCGCGCGGCAAGATCACCGACATCGAATGCTACAATCGCGACGGCTGGCTCTTTACCCAGTGCGACATGGCCCTGTTCAAAAAACTGCGCCGTCGCAAGACGATCGCCTCGCAGAACGGCGGCCCCTACCGCATTACGCGCCGGGGCATCGTTCTGGTGCGCAGCCAGGTCGACAACCGGTAACAACCTTTGGATGGGTGGGGCAGGCTCAGCGCCCCCCTCATCCGACCTTTCGCTATCGCGAAAGCCCACCTTCTCCCACCAGGGGAGAAGGGAAGTCCCGCGGGACCTAAGGCGTCAGTGGCGGGGGGCGTCGGAAAGCATCATGGCCATGTGTTCCCATTCCTGGGATACAGAGGGCGCGGTGCGGCGTTTGCCGGAGCGGCGATACCAGTAGTCGGCATTGCCCATGTCCGCCTCGATCCAGTGCAGCAGCGCATGCACCCAGTCGAATGCCTGGACGCCTTCCATCTGCTGCACGATGCGATGGGCTTCCTCCCATTCGGGACCCATGCGGAATTCGCCCTTGCGCACCCACCACAGCGCCTGAAGCGGCAGGCTGAGATCCTTGGGCGGGGCGGACCAATCGAGGGAGGTGAAGATGTCGGACATGTCGGAAAGCGGAAACCTGTCTGCTGAAAGGGAGATAAAGGGGTTCAGTTAGTCCCTCGCGGGCCCAAGTGCAACATGGGCCAAGTCTATCGGGACCGGGGGAAGGGCCGGATGCCGAGCGGGCGGACGAGGTCGGCCAACTGGTCCTCCGACACCTTCATGCCGGCAAAGCCCGCCATCTGCGTCACGTCGACGCCGAACAGGGTGCAATCGCGCAGGTCGGCATTGTCGAGAATGGCGCCGTTGAGATTGGCTTCGCTCAAATCCGAACCGCGCAGATCGGCGCCGCCCAGCGAGACCTGGCGCAGATCGGCCTGGCGCAGGCTGCATTCGGCGAAGGTGCAGTCGTCGAGCCGCCCGCCCCGCAGGCTCGCCATGTCGAGCAGCGTCGAAACGAAGGTGACGCGGGAGACGGCCAGCCGGCTCGAAGCCTGCTTGGAAAAGCGGGCATCCTCGAAATCGGCCCCGGCCGCCTTGCAGCGGGTGAAGCTGGTGCCGAACAGCCCGGCCAGCCCGAACCGGGCCATGGCCAGATTGCAGTTCTCGAAGGTGGCGCCATCGAGATCGGCACAGCCGAAATCGCAGCCCTCGCGCGCCTCGCCGTCAAAGAAGGTGCATCCGGAAAACACCGCATCGGTGAGGTTGGCGCCGGCGAACCGCACGCGCTCGAAGGTGCAGTTCTCGAACCGGGCGCCGGTCAGTTCCGCATCGACCAGCCCGCAATGGCGGAAAACGCAATGGCGCGCCACAAGCGCGCCATCGGGAAGGTCGGTCCAGTCGATATCCGACAGATCGGCATGTTCGACCGGCTTGCCGGCGAGGAGCAGCCCTTCGAGCTGCCCCTGCCCCATCACCACCATTTGGCTGGAGCCAGATCGAGCGCGGCGCTTCTTTCGATGACGCGGCCAGCGGCGAAGAGGGTTTCCTCGTCGAACGGCTTGCCGATCAGCTGCAACCCCAGAGGAAGCCCCTGCGCGTCCTTGCCGGCCGGCACGCCGATGCCCGGCAGGCCCGCCATGTTGACGGTGACGGTGAAGACGTCGTTGAGATACATCTTGACCGGATCGGCCGCCATGTCCTGATCGGCGACGCCGAAGGCCGCCGAAGGCGTGGCCGGGGTCAGGATGGCATCGACGCCGGCGTTGAAGGCCTCCTCGAAATCGCGCTTGATCAGCGTGCGCACCTTCTGGGCGCGCACGTAATAGGCGTCGTAATAGCCCGCCGACAGCACATAGGTGCCGATCATCACGCGGCGCTTGACCTCGCGGCCGAAGCCTTCGGCGCGGGTCAGCTCGTACATGTCGGTGATGTCCTTGCCGGTGACGCGCAATCCGTAGCGCACCCCGTCATAGCGGGCGAGGTTGGACGAGGCCTCGGCGGGCGAGACCACGTAATAGGCCGGCAGCGCATATTTGGTGTGCGGCAGGGAAATGTCCCGGATCGTCGCGCCCTCGGCCTTGAGCCATTCCAGCCCCTGCTGCCAGAGCGTTTCGATCTCGGCGGGCATGCCGTCCATGCGGTATTCCCTGGGAACCCCGATGACCAGCCCCTTGACGCCGCGCTCGACGGCGGCGGCGAAATCGGGCACGGCGAGGTCGGCCGAGGTGGAATCCTTTGCATCGAACCCGCTCATCGAAGCCAGCATCAGGGCGCTGTCTTCCACCGAGCGGGCGATCGAACCGGCCTGATCCAGTGAGGAGGCATAGGCGACGACGCCCCAGCGCGAGCAGCGGCCATAGGTCGGCTTGATGCCCACCGTGCCGGTGAAGGCAGCGGGCTGGCGGATGGAGCCGCCGGTATCGGTGGCGGTGGCGCCGGCACACATCCATGCGGCGACCGCGGCGGCCGAACCGCCCGAAGACCCGCCGGCCACCAGGGCCTTGCTGCTGCCCTCGCCGCGCCAGGGATTGACGACCGGGCCGTAATAGGAGGTTTCGTTGGACGAGCCCATGGCGAATTCGTCCATGTTGAGCTTGCCCAGCATCACGGCGCCGTCGCGCCACAGATTGGCGGTGACGGTGGATTCATATTCGGGCTTGAAGCCGTCAAGGATATGGCTGGCCGCCTGGGTGTGGACGCCCTTCGTTGCAAAGAGATCCTTGATGCCCAAAGGCACCCCTTCGAGCGGCCCGGCCTCGCCCTGAGCGATGCGGGCGTCGGAGGCCCGGGCCATGGAGCGGGCCGCGTCGGCGGTTATGGCCACATAGGCATTGAGCTTGTCGTTGCCGGCTTCGATGGCGGCGAGATAGGCGTCGGTCGCTTCGAGCGCGGTGAAGTCCTTGCGGACCAGGCCATCGCGCAGGTCCTTGAGGCTGAGGCGGGTGAGATTGTCCATGATCACTCCACCACCTTGGGCACCATGAAGAAATTGTCTTCCGAGATCGGCGCGTTGGCGACGATCTGTTCGGCATAGCCGCCATCGGTGACCGTATCGTCGCGACGGCGCAATTGCATGGGGGTCACCGAGGTCATCGGCTCCACGCCTTCGATATCAACCTCGCCCAATTGCTCGACGAAACCGAGAATGGCGTTGATCTCGCCCTCGAAGGCGGCGACTTCCTCTTCGGTGATCCGGATGCGGGCGAGGCGCCCGATGCGTCTTACGGTATCGGCGTCGACCGACATGCAAGTCTCCTGGTGACTGTATGAAATCGTAATGCGGCTTTTAGCAATGTGGCCCGCGCAAACGCAATCGGCAAATCCCGCTAGACCTCAACCGCCATTCCCGGTTCGAGAACGATAAGGCTCGCATCGCCCAGATGCGACGCCAGCGCCTCGAAGGCAACATCGATCTCCCCCTGGTCCAGCGCCAATGCAATGAGCCGGGGGCGGGCGATATCGAGAAGCGCGGTTCCATGCGCGGCGCATTGGGCGGCACTGCCCGAAAGGACCGCCACCGCGCCATCGGCCCAGATGCCCCATCTTGTGCCGGCATCGGCGTGGTCGAGGACCAGAAGCCCGTCATCGAGGGAATCGGCGACCAGCCCGCTGTCCCCCAGGCGATAGAGCCGCAGCCCCTCCTCGCCCTCCTCGTCGATCAGCCGCATGCGGCGGCGGGGACGCCAGAGTTCGGGATCGAAATCGGCCAGCGCCGGGCTGGTCGACCCGATGACCGTATCGGCGCCCGAAACCAGTTCCCCGGCATCGATTCCCGCCGGGGCGCTCTGGGGGTCGATGACCAGGATGCGGCCGGCGATCTGGATGCGGAAGCTCATGGCGGCAAACCAGGTGATCTTCATTTTCACGTCGTGTCCCTTGCCAGCGCGGTCGGAACCTGCTGATAAGCTGCCAGACACCAGCCCGCAAGGCCAGACGATGACCGATCCAGAAAGCCCCCTCGCCGCCCTCGCCCCCTCGGGCAAGCTGATGGGGCTCGACCTGGGGACCAAGACCATCGGCGTCGCCATCTCCGACGCGCTGCGGATGACCGCCTCGCCCATAGAGACCATCAAGCGCACGAAATTCACCGCCGATGCCGAGCGGCTGATGGCGCTGGTCGCCGGGAACGCGGTGACCGGCATCGTCGTCGGCCTGCCGCTCAACATGGATGGCTCGGAAGGCCCCCGCGCGCAATCGACCCGCGCCTTCGTGCGCAATCTCAAGCAGAAGATCGACCTGCCCATCGCGTTCTGGGACGAACGGCTCTCCACCATGGCGGTGACACGCACCATGATCGAGGCCGATCTGTCGCGGGCGCGGCAGGCCGAAGTGGTCGACAAGCTCGCGGCGAGCTACATCCTACAAGGGGCGCTGGAGCGGCTGCGGCGGGGATAGGCCGGGGAAGTCACAGGAATTTCCGGACCCGGGCTTGCCGCCCCCTGCCCCATGGGGTACGCACCGCCAGTCGAAAGCGGAAATGACGATGGCACGACGACAGCCGGAACACCCCGATGGCCCCAAGGGCGCGTTTCTTCCCTTCCGTCATCGGCACCTTCTGGGCATCGCCCAGCTCAACCCGGTCGAGATCATCGATCTCATCGACCGCGCCGAGGCGATGATCCCCATATCGCGCCAGCAGAAGACCCTGCCCAACCTCGCCGGCAAGACGCAGATCAACCTGTTCTTCGAGAACTCCACCCGCACCCAGGCGAGCTTCGAGATCGCCGGCAAGCGGCTGGGGGCGACGGTGATGAACATGGCCGTCAACACCTCCTCGGTGGCCAAGGGCGAAACGCTGGTCGATACCGCGGCGACGCTGAACGCCATGCAGCCCGACGCCATCGTCGTGCGGCACGGCTCCTCCGGCGCGGTGGAACTGCTGAGCCAGAAGGTCGGGTGCGCAGTGGTCAATGCCGGGGACGGCGCCCATGAGCACCCCACCCAGGCGCTGCTCGATGCCCTGACCATCCGCCGGCACAAGGGGCGGCTCAACGGGCTGACCATCGCGATCTGCGGCGACATCGCCAATTCGCGCGTGGCGCGCTCCAACCTCATCCTCCTCGGAGCCATGCAGGCCCGGACCCGGGTGATCGCGCCGAAATCGCTGCTGCCGCGCGGGGTCGAGCAGATGGCCTCGGAAGTGTTCACCGACATGCGCGAAGGCCTCAGGGGCGCCGATGTGGTGATGATGCTGCGCCTCCAGAACGAGCGCGCCTCAGGCAAGCTCATCCCCTCGGTGCGCGAGTATTACAGGTTCTACGGGCTGGACGCGGAAAAGCTCGCCCACGCCAATGCCGACGCGCTGGTCATGCATCCCGGCCCGATGAATCGCGGCGTCGAGATCGATCCCGCCGTCGCCGACGGGCCGCAATCGGTGATCACCGAGCAGGTGGAAATGGGGGTCGCGGTGCGCATGGCGGTGCTCGATGCCCTGCTCGACAAGGAGGGCGAGGATGCATAGGCCGCTCCTTATCGAAAACGCGCGCATCGTCGATCCGGCCAGCAATGCCGATTTCTCCGGCGCCGTCCTCGTCGAAAATGGGGTGATCGCCGATATCGCGCAAGGCGCCCTACCCGGCGCGCCGGACAAATGCCGGCGCATCGACGCCAAGGGGCTGGTGCTGGCGCCGGGCCTCATCGACATGCGGGTGTTCACCGGCGAGCCGGGGCATGAATATCGCGAGACGCTGCAAAGCGCCGGACGGGCCGCGGCGGCCGGGGGCGTCACCTCCATGCTGGTGATGCCCGACACCCAGCCGGTGATCGATGATGGGGCGCTGGTGGAATTCATCGCGCGCCATGCGGCGGCGACCACCTGCGTCAACGTGCTGCCCTCCGCCGCCATCACCAAGGGCACAGAAGGGTGCGAACTCACCGAATTCGGCCTGCTGCGCGAGGCCGGGGCGGTCTGCTTCACCGAAGGACGCAAATCGCTGCAAAGCGCCGCCGTGATGCGGGCGGCCATGATCTATGCCACCAATTTCGATGCCCCAATCGTCCACCTGCCCCTCGAGGCGAGCCTCGCGGCGGACGGGGTGATGAATGCCGGCCCCCTCGCCACCTTCCGCGGCCTCAAGGGAATCGCGGTGGAGGCCGAGACCATTCCGCTGGACCGCGACCTGCAACTGGCCCTCGCCACCGGCGCCCGCTACCACGCCGCACAGATCTCGACGGCGCGGGCGGCGGAGATTGCCGAGGCCTACAAGGGCCGCAGCGCCGGGGTTTCGGTGGGCGTATCGATCAACGCCCTCTGCCTCAACGAAAACGACGTAGGCTCGTATCGCACCTTCTTCAAGCTGGCCCCGCCCCTGCGCAGCGAGGACGACCGGCTGGCGCTGGTCGAAGCGCTGAGGACCGGGGTGATCGACACCATCCATTCCGATCATGATCCGCAGGACAGCGAGGTCAAGCGCCAGCCTTTCGCCGACGCGGCCATCGGCGCGATCGGGCTCGAGACGCTGCTCCCGGCGGCGCTGCGGCTCCACCACGCCGGCGATGTCGATCTCATGACCCTGCTGCGGGCCATGACCGTGCGCCCGGCCGAAATCCTCGGCCTCGATGCCGGCCGCATCGCCAGGGGTGCCCCGGCCGATCTGTGCCTCATCGATCCGGACTATCCCTGGATCGTCGAGGAAGCTACCATCCGCTCGCGCTCGCGCAACACCACCTTCGAGAACGCGCGCATGACCGGCAAGGTCATGCTGACCATCGTGGGGGGCAAAGTGGTTTTTGAGGAGGACGCCGCCGCATGATCGACTATGCGCTGGCCATCGTCACGGGATATCTGCTCGGCTCGATCCCCTTTGGCCTGATCGCCACCAACGCCGCCGGGCTCGGCGACGTGCGCAAGATCGGCTCGGGCAATATCGGGGCGACCAATGTGGCGCGCACCGGCCGCAAGGACCTGGTCGCCATCACCCTGGTCGGCGATATCGGCAAGGGCGTCGCCGCCGTGCTGATCGCCCGATGGCTGTGGGGCAACGAAGCGGCGCTGTTCGCCGGCGTCGCCGCCTTTCTCGGCCACATCTTTCCGGTCTGGCTCGGCTTCAAGGGCGGCAAGGGGGTGGCGACCTATGTGGGCATCCTCCTGGCGCTCAACTGGACGATCGGGCTGATCTTTTGCGCCGTGTGGCTGCTCATCGCCTTCGCCCAGCGCTATTCCTCGCTGGCGGCGCTGACCGCGGCGGCCACCGCGCCGATGTTCGCCTTCGCCTTTTCCGGCCCCGAACTCACCTGGGCGACGGGCTTTCTTTCCATCATGCTGTTCATCACCCATCGCGGCAACATCAAGCGCCTGATCGCCGGCACGGAAAGCCGGATGGGCGAAAAGAAGACCGCAGGCTAGCCCCATGACGGCCGGGGCGCGCACGAATTCCCTGTCGTCGCAGCGTGTTTCCTGGCTCCGCCTGATCCGGTGCGACACTGTCGGCCCCTCGACCTTCCGCACGCTGATCAACCGGTTCGGCTCCGCCGAAGCGGCGCTTGAGGCCCTACCCGGCCTCGCCCGGCGCGGCGGACGCACCATCTCCATCCCCTCGCTCGCCCAGATCGAGGATGAGATCGCCCGGGTGGAGGCCATGGGCGCGCGCCTCGTCACCATGGGCGACCCCGCCTATCCGCCGCATCTGCGCCATGTGGCCGGCCCGCCCCCGGTCCTCACCCTCATGGGCGGCGCCCTCACGGCGCAACCACGAACGGTGGGCATCGTCGGCGCCCGCAATGCCTCGGCGGCCGGGCGGCGCATGGCCCAGATCCTCGCCACAGACCTGGGCCGCGAGGGCTATGCCGTGGTCTCCGGCCTCGCGCGGGGAATCGACGCCGCCGCGCATCAGGCGGCGCTCGAAGGCGGCACGATCGCGGTGATGGCGGGCGGGTTGGACAGGATCTACCCGGCGGAAAATGTCGGGCTGGCGCAGGCCATCGTCGACCATGGCGGCGCGCTGGTCACCGAAATGCCGCTGGGCTGGGAGCCCCGGGCCCGCGACTTTCCCCGGCGCAACCGGCTGGTTTCGGGGATTTCGCTCGGCGTGGTCATCGTCGAGGCGGCCAAGCGCTCGGGTTCGCTGATCACTGCCCGCATGGCGCTCGAACAGAACCGGGAGGTGTTCGCCGTACCCGGCTCACCGCTCGATCCGCGCGCCGAAGGCGGCAACCTCCTGATCCAGCAGGGAGCAAAGCTGGTGACCGGCGCCGGGGACATCGTCGCCGAACTCACCCATGCCGACCCGTCGCGCCTGCCGCTGTTTGAGGACGACGACCTCGAAAACGCGCCCATCGATGCCGATATGGAGCCCAGCGAGGACGAACGCAGCCGCCTCGTGCAGGCCCTCAGCCACACCCCGACTGCCACCGATGCCCTGATCGAAGCGACGGGCATTCCGGCCGGAACGGTGCAGATTCTGCTGCTCGAACTCGAGCTTGCCGGGCGCATCGAACGCACGGGACAGCTGTTTGCTCTGCGCGGCTGATTGACAGAGCGGGACGTTATCACCATTTTGCCCGGACCTTGAGGGCGGGCCCTTGCCGCCCCATCTCCACCCATTCAGGGCGTTTTTTTTCCAGCTGTGCGGAGCCGTCAAAGGCATGAAAGTCGTTATCGTCGAGAGCCCGGCCAAGGCCAAGACCATCAACAAATATCTGGGCAAGGACTATGAAGTCCTCGCCAGCTTTGGCCATGTGCGCGACCTGCCCGCCAAGGACGGATCGGTGCGCCCCGACGAAGATTTCGCCATGAGCTGGGAGGTCGACACCAACTCCAAGAAGCGCCTGGCCGACATCACAAGGGCGCTCAAGGGCGCGGACGAACTGATTCTCGCCACCGACCCGGATCGCGAGGGCGAGGCGATTTCCTGGCACCTGCTCGACGCCCTCAAGGACAAGAAGGCGATCAAGAAGGACATGCCGGTCAAGCGCGTGGTGTTCAACGCCATCACCAAGGACGCGGTGACCGAGGCGATGAAGAAGCCGCGCGACATCGACGCCCCGCTTGTCGACGCCTATCTGGCGCGCCGGGCGCTCGACTATCTCGTGGGCTTCACCCTCTCCCCGATTCTGTGGCGCAAGCTGCCCGGCTCGCGCTCGGCCGGCCGCGTGCAATCGGTGGCCCTGCGGCTGGTCACCGAGCGCGAGGAAGAGATCGAGCGCTTCAAGCCCCAGGAATACTGGAGCGTGACGCCGACGCTGAACCAGGCCGGCAAGAGCTTCGAGACCCGGCTCTATTCGGTGGATGGCGAGCGGACCGACAAGCTGGCCGTCAAGACCGGCGAGGACGCCGAAGCGCTCAAGGCCGCCATAGAGCGGGGCAGTTTCACGGTGGCCAATGTCGAGCGCAAGCCCACCAAGCGCAATCCCTACGCGCCCTTCACCACCTCGACGCTGCAGCAGGACGCCTCCTCGCGGCTGAGCCTTTCGCCCTCGCGCACCATGCAGATCGCCCAGCGCCTCTACGAGGACGGACTGATCACCTATATGCGGACCGACGCCGTGCAGATGGCCCCCGAGGCGGTCGAGGCGGCGCGGCGGGTGATCGGCAAGGAATTCGGCGCCGAATATGTGCCCGAGAAGCCGCGCTTCTATTCCACCAAGGCCAAGAACGCCCAGGAGGCCCACGAGGCGATCCGCCCCACCGACCTGGGCAAGCATCCCGATACGCTGCGCAATCTCGATCCCGACCAGCACAAAATCTACCAGTTGATCTGGCGCCGCGCCCTGGCCAGCCAGATGCGCTCGGCCGAGATCGAGCGCACCACCGCCGATATCGACGTGGCCGCCGCCGGGCGCGCCATCACCCTGCGCGCCACCGGCTCGGTGGTGACCTTCCCCGGCTTCCTGGGGGTCTATGGGGTCGAAAAGACCGATGAGGACGACGAGGACGCCCGCGACCTGCCCGCCCTCAAAGTGGGCGATACCCCTGCGCTCGAAAAGGTCGAGATCGAGCAGCATTTCACCATGCCGCCGCCGCGCTACACCGAAGCGAGCCTCATCAAGAAGATGGAGGAGCTCGGCATCGGACGGCCCTCGACCTATGCCTCGACGCTGGGGACGCTTAAGGACCGCGACTATATCCGCATCGATAAGCGCGCCATCGTGCCCGAGGATCGCGGGCGGCTGGTGACGGCGTTCCTGCAGAGCTTCTTCACCAAATATGTCGAATACGGCTTCACCGCCGGGCTGGAGGAAGAGCTGGACGAGATTTCGGCCGGCGAGATCGACTACAAGGAAGTGCTGCGCCGCTTCTGGAAGGATTTCTCCCGGCAGACCGAGGAGATCAAGGACCTGCGGGTGTCCGAGGTGCTCGATGCGCTCAACGATCTTCTGGGCCACCACATCTTCCCGCCCAAGCCGGATGGCTCCGATCCGCGCCTCTGCCCCACCTGCGGCACGGGGCAGCTTTCCCTCAAGCTGGGGCGCTATGGCGCCTTTATCGGCTGCTCGAACTATCCCGAATGCCGCCACACCCAGCAACTTGCCGAAAGCGCCACGGGCCAGGCCTCCGAGGCCGCGGCGGGCGATGGCGTGCTCGGCGCCGACCCGGACACCGGCGCGGAAATCTATCTCAAGACCGGCCGCTTCGGCCCCTATGTGCAACTGGGCGAAGACGCCAAGGACGCCAAGCGCGCCAGCATCCCCAAGGGCTGGAACGCCGCCGAGATGACTCTGGAAAAGGCCATCAAGCTGCTCTCGCTGCCGCGCGAGGTGGGCCCGCATCCGGAAGACGGCAAGCCGATCACCGCCGGCATCGGGCGCTATGGCCCCTTCGTCCTGCATGAGAAGACTTACGCCAATCTCCCTGACGTGGAAGAAGTTTTCACCGTTGGCCTCAACCGCGCCGTCGACCTTCTGGCCCAGAAGCGGGCCGGTGGCGGGCGCGGCGGCCGGGCGGCGGCGCAACCAGCGATCCAGACCTTCGAGCATGAGGACGGGGCGATCACCGTGCGTTCGGGCCGCTACGGGCCCTATGTCAACCAGGGCAAGGTCAACGCCACCCTGCCCAAGGACCTGGCACCCGAGGCGGTTACCCTCGAACGCGCACTGGAACTGATTGCCGCCAAGGGGGGTTCCAAGGGCAAGCCCAAGGCGAAAGCCAAGGCACCCGCAAAGAAGGCGGCGGCCAAGAAGCCGGCGAGCAAGTCCAAGCCAGCGGCCAAGAAGAAGACGGCCGAGGCATAAAGGAGAATCATGGCCAAACGCATTTCGCAGCCCAAGGCTCCGTCCGCGAAAACGGGCAAGCGTGCGGCCAGTTTCTCGCCCGGCGAATTGCCGACCCGCGAAGCCATTCTCGAGGCGATCACCGATTTCCCAGAGATCAATTCCAAGCGCGAGATCGCCCGGCATTTCGGCATCAAGGGCGATGACCGCGTGGCGCTCAAGGTGCTGCTCAGGGACATGGAGCGCGAGGGCCTGCTGGCGCGCAAGCGCAAGGAAATCCGCCCGGTCGGCGAATTGCCCGCCGTGACCGTGCTCGATATCCCCGCCGATGCCGATCCCGACGACCTCCACGCCTTCGCGGCCAAATGGAACGACGAGGAGGGCGAAAAGCCGCGCGTCGTCGTGACCGTGGGCAAGGATGCGCGCGTGGTCCCCGCCCCGGGCGACCGCATACTCGCCCGCATCCAGCGCGGCGAGGGCACGGTGCCGCACTACACCGCGCGGCCCATGAAGGTGCTCGACAAGCCGCGCAAGGCCGATCTGGGCATCGTGCGCATGGACGATGACGGCGCGCGCCTGGTGCCCATCGAGCGCAAGGCCCGCGAGATGCGCATCCCGGCCGGCGATCTGGGCGGCGCCCGCGACGGCGACCTGGTCGAGGTCGAGGTGACGGTTTCCGGCCGGCTGATGATCCCGCGCGCCAAAGTGGTCACCGTGGTGGGCAATCCGCAATCGGAAGGCGCGGTGAGCCTCATCGCCCTGCATTCGCTCGACATCCCCTATCGCTTCCCCGCCTCCGTCCTCCAGGAAGCGAGGGCAGCGCGCGAGGCCGACATGAAGGGGCGCGAGGACTGGCGCCACATTGCGCTGGTCACCATCGACCCGCCCGACGCCAAGGACCATGACGACGCCGTCCACGCCGAGCCCGACACCGACCCCGCCAATCCCGGCGGGCACGTGATCCATGTAGCGATCGCCGACGTCGCCTATTATGTCCGCCCCGGCTCCGACATGGACCGCGAGGCCTTCCTGCGCGGCAATTCGGTCTATTTCCCCGACCGGGTGGTGCCCATGCTGCCCGAGCGCATATCGAACGATCTGTGCTCGCTGCGCGAGGGCGAGAACCGCGCCTCCATGGCGCTGCGCATCGTCATCGACGCCGAGGGCAACAAGAAGCGCCATTCCTTCCACCGGGTGACCATGCGGTCGGCGGCCAAGCTGAGCTACCAGCAGGCCCAGGCGGCGATCGACGGGCGGCCCGACGATGCGACCGGCCCCCTGCTCGAACCGGTCTTAAAGCCGCTCTGGGCGGCCTATGAGGCCCTGGCCAGGGCCCGCGACCGGCGGGGGCCGCTGGCCCTCGACCTCCCCGAACGGCGCATCCGGCTCGACGCGAACGGCATGGTGGAAGGGGTTTATGTCCCCGACCGGCTCGAAGCGCACCGGCTGATCGAGGAGATGATGATTCTTTCCAATGTCTGCGCCGCCGAGACGCTGGAAAAGCACAAATCCGGCCTGCTCTATCGCGTGCACGACGCCCCGAGCCAAGAAAAGATCGTCGCGCTCTCGGAATTCCTCCATTCGCTCGATCTGCCCATGCCGCGCAGCGACTCCCTGCGGCCGCGCGATTTCAACCAGATTCTCGCGCGGGCCGAAAAGGCCGACAAGAGCCAGCAGGTGAGCGAAATGGTGCTGCGCAGCCAGGCGCAGGCCGAATATGCGCCGGGCAATTACGGCCATTACGGGCTCAATCTCGACCGCTACGCCCATTTCACCTCGCCTATCCGCCGCTATTCCGACCTCATCGTGCATCGCGCCCTGATCCGCGCGCTGGGCCTCGGCGATGATGGGCTGACCGAGGCCGAGGAGCACCGGCTGGGCTCGATCGGCGAGCATATCTCGGCAACCGAGCGCAGGGCTATGGCGGCGGAGCGCGAAACCGCCGACCGGCTACTGGCGCAATACCTGGCCGCCCATATCGGCGCCCGCTTCCGCGGCACCATATCGGGCGTGGTCGGCGCGGGCCTCTTCGTGCGGCTCGACGAGACCGGCGCCGACGGCTTCGTGCCGGTCTCCTCGCTGGGCCAGGATTATTTCCGCTATTTCGAGGACCAGCAGGCGGTGATCGGCGAACGCACCGGCGAGCGGTTCCGCATCGGCGACAAGGTGGATGTGCGACTGCTTGAAGCAGCGCCCATGGCTGGCGCTTTGCGCTTCGAAGTTCTATCTCAGGGCGAACGGGTCAAGGCGCCCGGCCCCCTGCGTGGCCGCCGCTCGCGTTCGGCAATGCCGGCCCGCTCGTCGCGCGGCAAGCGCGCAAGGAGATAGAGCCATGGGCTTTTCGGACATCACCCAGCGCCCGGTGCGCCCGCTCTGGCCGGCCATGCTCAACGGCATGAAATGCCGCTGCCCGGCCTGCGGCGAGGGCAAGCTATTCGGCAAATATCTCAAGGTCACCGATGCCTGCGCGCATTGCGGCACCGAACTGCACCACCAGCGGGCCGACGACGCCCCGCCCTATATCGTGATCACCATAGTGGGCCATGTGGCCGTGGCCATCCTGGTGCATCTGGAGATGACGCATGCCCTGCACCCGGCGATCTATCTCGCGACCCTCGTGCCGCTGATCATCCTCATGTCGCTCTGGCTGCTGCCGGTGACCAAGGGCGCCATTGTCGGCATGCAGTGGGCGCAATACATGCACGGCTTCGATCCCTCGCCGATTTTCGATGAGATCGAGCACGACGAGCGCGCCTGAGCCGCTTGACTTTCGACGCAAAATGCATAGTTTGCGCCCAACTCAGATTTCGAGCCGTGCGTCCGTCGCACGGCCTGTTCGTTTAAAAGGCATCCGCGATGGCAAAGTCCAACACGATCAAGATCAAGCTGGTTTCGAGCGCCGACACCGGCTTCTACTACGTGACCAAGAAGAACACCCGCACCGCGACCGAGAAGCTCGCCTTCCGCAAGTATGACCCGATCGCGCGCAAGCACGTCGAATTCAAGGAAGCCAAGATCAAATAAGATCGGTTTCCGAGAAACGAAAAAAGCCCCGCCTTCGAGCGGGGCTTTTTTGTTGCGATGAATGAGTGCGGCTGGTCCGGTCCGGTTTGTCGAAGAGGCTACTCTTGTCCGGAGCCGGACCAGCCCCCTACGGAACAGGAGTTGCGGCGGACCTGAATACCGTAGGGTGTTTGCAAGAACGCCCCGTAAAGGCGTCTGTTTCGATGCCCAGACCCTACGCCCCGCCCCGCGCAAAGCCAAGCATATCCGGGGCTTTCCGGCCCTGATTCGAAATTAATAATGAAAGGTTAACCTTACCGGGGAACCGCTAGGCCGCGTCGGCGACGACCCGGTTCCGGCCCGTCCGCTTGGCGTGATAGAGCGCGATGTCGGCCCGCTTGATGATGGTTTCCGAGGTGTCGTTCTCGAAGGCGTTGAAGGCGAGGCCGACGCTGACCGTGATCGACAGCGGCCGGTCGAGGCCAACGGCGAATCCCTCGTCGGCGATGGCGCCTCGCACCCGCTCGGCGATGCTTTCGGCCTGCCGCAGGTCGGTATCGGGCATCACGACGACGAATTCCTCACCGCCATAGCGGCAGGCGAGATCGACGCCCCGTATATTGCGCTGCAGACGGGCGGCGAACTCGCGCAGCACCGCGTCGCCCACGTCATGGCCATGGGTGTCGTTGACCGGCTTGAAGAAGTCGATGTCGAGCAGCATCACCGCCATGTCGCGATTCTGCGTCTGCGCCTTGGCCAGAACCATGGCCATGTGCCGCTCGAAATAGCGGCGGTTGTAGAGCCCGGTCAATTCGTCGATGACCGCCATGGCCATGGTCGAATTGAGGCTTTCGCGCAGTTCGGCGGTATAGCGCTGGCGGCGGATCTGGGTGCGGACCCGCGCCACCAGCTCGTGGCGTTCGAGCGGGCGCATGATGAAGTCATTGACCCCCAGATCGAGCGCCTTGACCACCTTGGGGCGGTCATGCTCGTCGGCCACGAGGATGATGGGCACCGCCCGCGCCTGATCGAGATTGCGAATCTGCGAACAGATGCGCAAGGGATCGACGCCCTCGATGGCCATCGACACGATGACCAGCTCGAATCCGCCGCCCGCCATCTGCAGCACGGTATCGCTCGGCTCGGTAAGGATGGTCACATCGTGGATGTCGCGCAGATAGGACTGGAGCCGCGCCGCGCGGTTGTGGTCGGTATCGACCAGCAGGATGCGGCCGTGATCCACCCCGATCCCGTATTCGGTGCGGCTGGCATCCTCGAAGGCGATCTCGTGGCTGGTACGGGCCCGGGCGCGCAATTCGTCGCTAAGCGTCTTGAGGCGCGTGAGGCTGCGCACCCGCGCCAGCAGCTGGATATCGTCCACCGGCTTGGTGAGGAAATCATCGGCGCCGGCCTCGAGCCCCTTCACCCGGTCGGATGGCTGGTCGAGCGCGGTGATCATGACGATGGGAATATGGGCCGTCGCGGTATCGCGCTTGAGAATCTGGCTGACCTCGAACCCGTCCATGCCCGGCATCATCACGTCGAGCAGCACGATATCGATATCGCGCGAACGGCAGATGGCAATGGCCTCCGGCCCGGACGCCGCCGTCGCAACCTCGAAATATTCCGCCAGCAGCCGGGCTTCGAGCAATTTCACATTTGTCGGGATATCATCGACAATGAGCACGCGTGCAGTCACGGAATGCCTTCCCTCGGCCCCTGATCAAACCAGCCTACTCGGCCTTGCCAATGTAGCTCTCAATGGTTTCCAAAAAATGAGGCACGGAAATCGGTTTCGATATGTATCCCTCGCAACCGCCCTGCCGGATGCGCTCCTCGTCGCCCTTCATGGCGAAGGCGGTGACGGCCACCACCGGAATGGAGGCCAGCTCCTCGTCTTCCTTGAGCCATTTGGTGACCACCAGCCCCGACACTTCGGGAAGCTGGATATCCATCAAGATGAGGTCCGGTCGGTGTTCCCGTGCCAGATCGAGCGCTTCCATGCCGTTGCGGGTCTGGATGGTGCGGTAACCGCGCGACTCCAGCAGATCGTGGAAGAGCTTCATATTGAGCTCGTTATCCTCCACGATCATCACTGTCTTGGCCATGGCGTCCTCGCTGCCCCGCCCATGCGGCGCTTTCGATTGTCGTTAGGTTGCGGTATCAGCAATATCTTACGAAACCAGAAATACCCTGAGTCCCGGCCATGCGCGAGAGCCCCGAAACCGCTGACCTCATGACCGTCGGCGAGGCCTGCCTCAACTGGCTGGTCGCCGACGTCTCCGAGCTCGAACGCTTCATGGCGCTGGCCGGCTATTCGCCCCAGCGGCTGCGCGAATCGGTGGGCACGCCCGCCCTCGCCGAGGGCCTCGTCGACTATTTCGGCCGCAACGAAGCGCTGCTGCTGGCCATGTGCGCCAATGCCGGGCTCGACGTCAATCGCGTGATGCGGCTCTGGCACGGCCTCAACCCGCAGAGCTGAACCCATGGGCGCGGCGGGTCACCTTTGCCGGGACTGCCTCACCCACGCCGAAAGCCGGCGGGCCCCGCAACGCTGCCCGCAATGCGGCTCGCCGCGCGTGCTCTATCATGACGAACTGTTCGCCCTCTCGATCGCCCATATCGACTGCGACGCCTTCTATGCCTCGGTGGAGAAGCGCGACGATCCCAGCCTCGTCGACAAGCCGCTGATCGTGGGCGGCGGGCAGCGCGGGGTGGTCTCGACCTGCTGCTACCTGGCGCGCATGAGCGGCGTGCGCTCGGCCATGCCCATGTTCCAGGCCAAGCGACTGTGCCCCGACGCGGTGGTGATCAAGGTCGACATGCCCAAATATGTCGGGGTCAGCCGGCAGATCCGCGCCAAGATGGATGCGCTCACCCCCCTCGTGCAGCCGCTCTCCATCGACGAGGCCTTCCTCGATCTTTCGGGCACGGAAAAGGTGCACAAGGCCGCCCCCGCCGTGACGCTGGCGCGCCTCGCCAAGGCCATCGAGGACGATATCGGGGTGACGATCTCCGTCGGGCTGTCGCACAACAAGTTCCTCGCCAAGATCGCCTCCGAGCTCGACAAGCCGCGCGGCTTTGCGGTGATCGGAGTGCAGGAGACCGTCTCGCTCCTCGCCACCAAGCCGATCAGCGTCATCTTCGGGGTGGGCAAGGTGATGACCGAGACCCTGCGCAAGGACGGGCTGGTCACCATCGGCGACCTGCAGGCCCGCTCGGCGGAGGACCTGATGCGCCGCTATGGCGAGATGGGCGCCAGGCTCGCCAAGCTCTCCCGCGGCGAGGATTATCGCAAGGTCTCGCCCGAGCGCGAGACCAAATCGGTCAGCACCGAAACCACCTTCTTCACCGATCTCGCCGATTTCGATTCGCTCTCGACCGCACTGTTGTCGCTGTGCGAACGCCTGTCGGAGCGGCTGAAGAAGCAACAACTGGTGGGCGACACCATCTCGCTCAAGCTCAAGACCGCCGGCTTCAGGACCCGCACCCGCGCCCAGCACGTGATGATGCCGACCCAGTTGGCCACCTCGCTTTATGAGGTGGGACGGCAATTGCTGGCGCGCGAGATCGACGGTACGACCTTTCGGCTGCTCGGCATAGGTGTTACGGGACTGGAGCCAGCCGATGGGAGCGACCCGGCCGATCTGATCGAGCCCGGAATCGCCCGCAAGGCCGCGGCGGAACGGGCCATGGACCGGGTGCGCGACAAGTTCGGCCGCGACTCGCTCGTCCGCGGCAAGCTCTATCGCCAGCCCAAAGCACGAGACACCAAACCGGAGACCGACGATGACGATCGAACAGAAACTCAATGACCTGGGCTATGAGCTGCCCAAGCCCGCGGCGCCCGCCGCAAGCTATGTTCCGGTCAGCCGGTCGGGCAATATGCTCTATGTCTCCGGGCAATTGCCGGTCGGGCCTGACGGGATGATCAAGGGTCGGCTGGGGGACGGCACCGACGTGGAAACCGGGCAGAAAGCCGCCGCGATGTGCGCTGTGAACATCCTCGCGCAAGTCGCTCAGGTCGCTGATCTTTCCACGATCAAGTCCGTGCACAAGCTGACGGTTCTCGTGGCCTCCGCGCCCGATTTCTTCGAGCAGCACATCGTCGCCAACGGGGCGTCGGAATTGTTCATAAAAGTGTTGGGAGACGCCGGTAAGCACGCCCGCGCCGCCTTTGGCGTCGCGGCGCTGCCGCTGGGTGCGGCAGTTGAAATCGACGCCGTCATCGAGATCGCCTGAATGACCGACCCTGTTTTCGACACGCCCATTGCCCATCGCGGCCTTCACGACGCAGCCAATGGCGTGATCGAAAACTCCCGATCCGCCTTCGAAGCCGCGATCAATCGCGGCTTCGCCATCGAATGCGACCTGCAATTGACCGCCGATGGCGAGGCGGTGGTGTTCCATGACGGCGACATGGCCCGGCTGACCGGCCAGGCGGGCCGGGTCCGCGAAACCCCGGCCGCCGAAATCTGCGCCCTGCCCCTCACCGGCAGCGCGGCCGGGGATACGCCCCTGCGCTTTTCCGAACTGCTGGCCGGCGTCGCCGGCCAGGTGCCGCTGGTAGTCGAGATCAAGCAGCAGGATTTCCCCTACGATACGCGCGAGCTCACCGAGAAGGCCCTGGCCGATATCGCCGATTATTCCGGACCGCTGGCGTTCAAATCCTTCGACCCGCTGGCCCTGAGCACGCTGCACAAGGCCGGGTTCAAGGGGCCGCTCGGCATCGTGACCTTCGACTATCGCTCCCATGCCGACCACCTTTCCGGATTGCAGAGATTCCTTTTGCGCACCACCTTGCACAAGGCCGTCTCGCACTTCACATTCATATCGTGTGAGCAGACGCATCTGAGCCATCCGATCGTGCGGCTGCGTCGGGCGCTGGGCATGAAGGTCATGAGCTGGACCATCCGAACAGCCGACACGGCCGCGACCGCCAGGCGCCATGCGGACCAGATCGTGTTTGAAGGATTCGATCCCGACCTTGAGTAATGCACCGGAACTGACGATCTCGGTTCACCCCTCGACCGCCTCCATATCGGCATCCACCTGGAACGGGCTGGCCTCGGGCGGCCGGCAGCGGCCCGGCAATCCCTTTCTCGAACACGCCTTTTTCCGCGCGCTCGAAGAATCGGGCTGCGCGACGGGGCGGACCGGATGGCAGCCCCAGCACATCCTCATCTCGCGCGGCGATGCCCCGGTCGGGCTGATGCCGCTGTTCCTCAAATCCCATTCCATGGGCGAATATGTCTTCGACCATGCCTGGGCCGACGCGATCGAACGGGCCGGCGGCAAATATTATCCCAAGCTGCAAAGCTCGGTGCCCTTCACCCCGGCCAGCGCCCCCAAGCTGCTGACCGCCCATGACGACGCCGACGCGAAAATCCTGCTGCTGCAGGCCGCCGAAGCGCTGGCGGAACGGCTCGGCGCCTCCTCGGTGCACGCGACCTTCGTCACCGAGACCGAAGAAGCCATCGCCACCGCCGCCGACTGGCTGGTGCGCCACGACACGCAGTTCCACTGGACCAATGACGGCTTCGCGCGCTTCGAGGATTTTCTCGACACGCTGCAATCGCGCAAGCGCAAGGCCATCCGGCGCGAGCGGCGCGATGCGCTGGCCGACGGCATCACCTGCGAATGGGTGACCGGCAACGACCTCACTGAAGCCCATTGGGATGCGTTCTATGCGTTCTACATGGACACCGGCTCGCGCAAATGGGGCCGGCCCTATCTCAATCGCGAGTTCTTTTCCTGCATTTCGGCCAGCATGGGCGACAGGATCGTCCTGATGCTGGCGCGGGACGGCAGGGACTATATCGCCGGCGCGCTGAACTTTCTCGGTGACGACACGCTTTACGGCCGCAACTGGGGCGCGGTGCGCGACGTGCCGTTCCTGCATTTCGAGCTGTGCTACTATCAAGCCATCGACTTCGCCATCGCCCATGGGCTGAAGCGCGTCGAGGCCGGGGCGCAGGGCCAGCACAAGCTGGCGCGCGGCTATGCCCCGGTGACGACGCGATCGATCCACCACCTCGTGCATCCCGGACTGCGCCGCGCCGTCGCCGACTATCTGGCGGACGAGCGCAAATATGTCGAACTCCAGAATGCCGAGCTGGGCGACTACACGCCGTTCCGGAAGGGCTGACGCATTTGCCGCCCCGGGCCGATGCGCTATAGCTCTCCAAAGTCACAAGGAGAGAACGATGACGGCCTATGACCCGGACAATATTTTCGGAAAGATCCTCAAGGGCGAGATTCCAAGCCACAAGGTCTATGAGGATGACGAGACCCTCGCCTTCATGGACGTCATGCCGCAATCGCAAGGACACACGCTGGTCATTCCCAAATCGGGCTCCCGCAACCTGCTGGACGCCGAACCCGAGGTGCTGGCGGGGCTGATCAGGAAAACCCAGACGGTGGCCAGAGCGGTCAAATCAGCCATGGCGGCTGACGGCCTGCGCATCATGCAGTTCAACGAGGCGGCGGCTGGCCAGACCGTGTTTCACCTGCATTTCCACATCATCCCCATCTATGAGGGCGTGCCGCTCAAGCCGCATTCGGGCGACATGGCCGACCACAGCCTGCTGGCGACACAGGCGGAAAAGATCCGGGCGCTGCTCTGATCGCAAGAGTGGAAAACCCGGTGGACAATTGCAGGGATATGCTGTGCGGAACCGCACGCTGACGGCGCAAAAAAAAACAACCGGCCGCCGGGCTGCCCCGGCGGCCGGTTCGTCATTCAGGCCCCTTTGGGGATTACTGCGCCTCGACCTGTGCAAAAAGCGCGGTGATGCGATCCTGCGCACCCTCGGGAACCTCGACGGCCTTGGCCTCTTCGAGATTGACCGGATCACCCACGACGATCATGGCCACCATGCCCATCATGTAATGGGGCTCGCACTCGATGCCATAGAGGCCCGGCACGTCGAAGGTGATGGTCACCTCCTCGCTGAGCGGGCTGGAGAAGGCCTCGGCCCCCTCGGGGATCATGCCCTCGATGGTCGCCGCATTGTGGTAGGCGTCGGTGGGCACGAAGGTCACCGTATCGCCGGGCTCGATCTTGAGGAAGGCAGGTTCGAACACCATGAACTCGCCATCGCTGCCCTGATCGAGCATTTCGATCCGATGATCGGCGGCATAGGCCGCGGGGAGCGTGAAAGCGGCAAGAACCAGAGCTGTCGCGACAGATTTCAACATATGCATGTCAATCTCCTGACTTATTATGAATAGTTTTATCATATTAAATTGACCCGGCAATTGCCAGCCCAAAAGCGATCCGGCGCCCCAGGGGGCGCCGGATAAAAGGTCGCAGTCAGGAGTCCTGTTCGGCGTCCTTGGGCTTGGCCCTCCGGGTCGGCTTCTTGCCCCCCTTGGGACCGGTGATGGCCTTGGGACGCGCCGGGCGCGGCGGCACCGAAACCAGTTCGAGCCGCGCTTCGCTGCCCTCCCCGACCACGGTGACCGTGACCGAACCGCCCTTCTGCAGCAGGCCGAACAGCACTTCCTCGGCCAGCGGCTTCTTGACGTATTCCTGGATCACGCGGCCCAGGGGACGCGCGCCCATCTTTTCGTCATATCCACGTTCGGCCAGCCAACTGGCGGCTTCCGGGGTCAGCTCGATGGTGATGCCACGCTCGGCCAGCTGGCCCTCGAGCTGTAGGATGAACTTCTCCACCACGCGGTTGACCGTCGAGGGCGGCAGCGGCGCGAACGAGATGATCGCATCCAGCCGGTTGCGGAACTCGGGCGTGAACATGCGGTTGATCGCATCCTCGTCATCGCCCTCCTGCCGCACCCGGCCGAAGCCGATCGGCGACCGGGCCAGTTCGGACGCCCCCACATTGGAGGTCATGATCAGGATGACGTTGCGGAAATCGACCTGCTTGCCCGAATGGTCGGTCAGCTTGCCGTGATCCATCACCTGCAACAGGATGTTGAACAGGTCCGGATGAGCCTTCTCGATCTCGTCGAGCAGCAGCACCGAATGCGGATGCTGGTCGACCCCGTCGGTCAAAAGCCCGCCCTGGTCGAACCCGACATAGCCCGGAGGCGCGCCGATCAGGCGCGACACCGTATGCCGCTCCATATATTCGCTCATGTCGAAGCGCAGCAGCTCGACGCCGAGCGTGTCGGCGAGCTGCTTGGCCACCTCGGTCTTGCCGACCCCGGTGGGCCCGGTGAACAGATAGGAGCCGATGGGCTTTTCCGGTTCGCGCAGGCCGGCACGGGCCAGCTTGATGGCGGACGACAGCGCGTTGATCGCCTTGTCCTGCCCGAACACCACCCGCTTGAGGTTGGTCTCCAGATTGCCCAGCATCTCGGTATCGGACTTCGACACCGATTTGGGCGGGATGCGCGCAATGGTGGCGATGGTGGTCTCGATATCCTCGACGCCGATGGTCTTCTTGCGCTTGTCCTCGGTGACCAGCATCTGGCGCGCCCCGGTTTCGTCGACCACGTCGATGGCCTTGTCGGGCAGCTTGCGGTCGTTGATGTAGCGCGCCGAAAGCTCGACCGCCGCCGTGATGGCGTCGTCGGTGTATTTGAGCTTGTGATAATCCTCGAAATAGGGCCGCAGGCCCTTCATGATCTCGATGGCATCGGGAATGGTCGGCTCGTTGACGTCGATCTTCTGGAAGCGGCGGACCAGCGCCCGGTCCTTTTCGAAGAACTGGCGATATTCCTTGTAGGTGGTCGAGCCGATGCAGCGGATCGCTCCGGACGCCAGCGCGGGCTTCAAAAGATTGGACGCATCGAGCGCGCCGCCCGAGGTGGCGCCGGCCCCGATCACCGTGTGGATCTCGTCGATGAAGAGAACCACGTTCTCCTTCTTTTCGAGCTCCTTCATGATGGCCTTGAGCCGTTCCTCGAAATCGCCGCGATAGCGGGTGCCCGCCAGGAGCGAGCCCATGTCGAGCGCATAGATCACCGCGCCCTGAAGCACTTCGGGGACGTCGCCCTCGACGATGCGGCGGGCCAGTCCTTCGGCGATGGCCGTCTTGCCGACGCCGGGATCGCCCACATAGAGCGGGTTGTTCTTGGACCGGCGGCACAGGACTTGGATGGTGCGCTCGAGCTCGGCGGCACGGCCGATCAGCGGGTCGATCTTGCCGGCCCGGGCCTTGTCGTTGAGGTTGATGCAGAAATCGGCGAGGGCCGAATTCTGCTGCGGCCCACCGCCGGCGCTGCGCTCCTCGCCGGCCTCGAAGCCCGACCCGCCCTCATCGGCGCCACGGACCGGACGATCGGCCCCGCGGCCCGACTTGGCGATGCCGTGCGAGATGAAATTGACCGCATCGAGCCGGGTCATGTCCTGCTGCTCGAGGAAATAGGCGGCATGGCTCTCGCGTTCGGCGAAGATCGCCACGAGCACATTGGCCCCGGTCACTTCCTCGCGGCCGGACGATTGCACATGGATGACGGCGCGCTGGATGACGCGCTGGAAAGCAGCGGTCGGACGCGCGTCCTGGCCGCTGGCCACGATGAGGCTGTCGAGCTCCTCGTCGATGAATTCCTCGAGATCGGTCCGCAGGGCCTCGATGTCCACATCGCAGCCGGTGAGGACCGAAATCGTGTCGCGGTCTTCCGTCAGGGCGAGCAGGAGATGCTCGAGTGTCGCGAATTCGTGCGAGCGCTCGCGTGCGAGGTTCATCGCCTGATGCAGTGCCTTTTCAAGACCACGGGAGAATGAAGGCATGTTGGTCCTATCCTATTGCTTTTCCATCACGCATTGCAGCGGATGGGAGTTTCTGCGCGCGGCGTCCATCACCTGGGTGACCTTGGTTTCGGCCACCTCATAGGGATAGACCCCGCATTCCCCCACACCTTGGTTGTGAACATGCCACATGATCCGCGTGGCATCTTCCCGGGACTTGTTGAACACCTGCTCGAGGATCAGGATGACGAACTCCATGGGCGTGTAGTCGTCATTGAGCAGCAGGACGCGATAGAGACTGGGCTTCTTGGTCTTGGGGCGCGTCTTGGTCGCCACCCCGGTCTGGCCGCTGCGGTCGTCGTCATGCTCCCTGTCCGGCCCGGCGCGCAGCGCCCCTCCGTCGTCGGACGCAAAGGGCCGGATCCGTGTGATCGTGCCGGGGTATCCTAGGATTTTCAAGGTCCGTTCGTCCCAAATCAGAAAGGCGAGCTGGCCCCATTATGTAGGCAAAATCCCGGCCATGTTAAGGGGCCTTCGCGCGATCAATCACCTGTGAACCATCCGCCACAAAAATTGCGTCAAAGTTTATGCACTTTACCGATTTGTAACCGCGGCGCCCCTATCGTTCCGCCAGTTGACGATCCGGCGGCCGGTTGGGGGATGGGCCCGCGCGGATCTTAGAGTTGAGTAACGGTGCGGCGTCATTTTTCGTGCCGGTCCAGTAAAGAGTTGGAGTATCGGGTGCCGACCCTTCTGCGTATCGAATCCGCACGTGCCGCTTTTGCGCGCCATGTCCTCGTCCTCCTCGTAGCGCTCACCGCCGCTATGGCCGTGGCGACCCAGGCCCAGGCGCAGAACGTTCCCCGCGCCTATGCCGGGATCGTCGTCGACGCCAAGACCGGCCAGGTGCTCTACCAGGACAGGGCCAACGAGCTGCGCTATCCCGCATCGCTCACCAAGGTGATGACCCTCTATATCCTGTTCCAGGAGCTCGAAGCCGGACGCCTGCGGCTCGACAGCAAGCTCAACGTCTCCGCCCATGCCGCGGCGGCGGTGCCGACCAAGCTCTGGGTGCGCGCCGGTTCGACCATCAAGGTCGAGGACGCCATCAAGGCGCTGGTGACCATTTCGGCCAATGACGTCGCCCGCGTCGTGGCCGAGAACATTTCCGGCACCGAGAGCAAGTTCGGCGAGCGCATGACCCAGACCGCCCGCGCCTTGGGTATGAGCCGCACCACCTACAAGAACGCCTCCGGCCTGCCCGACAGCGGCCAGGTGACCACGGCGCAGGACCAGGCCATCCTGGCGCGCGCCGTCTATCTGCATTTTCCGCACTATTACGACTACTTCCAGGTGCGCAGCTTCACCTATGGCGGCAAGACCTATAACGGCCACAACGCGCTTCTGGGCCAGAATGGCGTCGACGGCATCAAGACCGGCTATATCAACGCCTCGGGCTACAACCTCATGACCGCCGCCCGCACCGGCAACCGCCATATCGTGGTGATCGGCCTCGGCTTCAACACCGGCGCCTCGCGCAATGCCCGCGTCGCGGAACTGGTGCGCACCTATCTGCCCAAGGCCCGCCAGGGCGACTATTGGCGCGAAGCGATGATCCCCCGTCCCACCCTGCTCGGCAACGGCATCGCCGTGGCCTCGGCCGGGGTCGCTGTTCCCCTCAACGGCCTGCCGCCGCGCCGCCCCAACAGCCTGCTTCCGGTGATCACCGAGGCCGAGGCGGCCTTGCAGGTGGCAGCCGCCACGCCCGCCGCAGCACCGGCACCGGCCCCCGCGCCCCAGCCGGCGTCGAACGAGCCCGAAACCATCCCCTTCCAGGTGGTGGCCGCGGCCGATATCCCATCCCGTCCGGGCGAAAGCGCGCTGGACCAGGCAACCTATGTGGCGACCGGCGTCATGCCCGAAAGCGCCCCTGCCTATCCGGCCAACGACCCGATCGGCGCCTGGATTGCAGAGACCATGAAGCTCGCCGAACCCGATATCGGCACGCTGCAGCCCGGCCAGATCCTCGTTCCGCCCGCCCCTATCGCCCGTCCGACCGATCTCATGACCACCAACAGCGCGGCGACGGTTCCGGGCGGCGGCTGGATCGTCCAGGTCGGCGCGGCCAATTCCGAACAGGACGCGCAGCAGATGCTGGCCACCGCCGCGCAGGAGCACGCCCAGCTTGCCGACCTGCGGAGCTATGTCGAGCCCTTCCAGCGCGACGGCGTCACCTATTACCGCGCCCGCTTCGCCGGCTTCGCCGACCGCACCCAGGCGCGCTCGACCTGCGACGCGCTCAGCCAGTCCGCCATCAACTGCCTGCCGGTACAGGGATAAGCCAAACCGTCATCCTCCGATTGGTGCAAATGTATGGAGTCGCCCCATGAGTGAATCGACCGGACTTTCCGATCTCAAGATCTTCAGCCCGCGATCGCCGCTGGCCTCCGAGGCCGCCGCGGTCCAGTCCGGCGCGCTGCATGCGATCATCCGCGGGCTCGAGGGCAACCGCCCGGTCCGCCGCCGCATGACCGACATGCTCTCGGTGGTGCTGGCGCTTTCGACCCGCACGCGCCGCATGGTGCTCCCCACCGTCTCGATCGACCTCGACGTCTTCGACCCCCAGGGCCAGCGCGCCCTGCGGCTCTACCTGCCCCGCGAGGACTGATCCCCGAGGGAACCGCGCTTCCCCCGCCGGCGTTGCCTCTCCGTCACGAGCACGGAGAGCGGCCATGGACCTCGAGGGAAAAATCGCACTGGTCACCGGCGCCGGGTCGGGACTGGGCAAGGCCAGCGCCCTCCAGCTGGCCCGGAAGGGCGCCGATGTCGCGGTGCTGAGCCGCACGAAAGAAGAGGTCGACGCCGTCGTCGACCAGATCGCGGGCATGGGCCGCACCGCCCTCCCCCTTTATGCCGATGTCTCCGACACCGCCGACATGCAGGCCGCCTTCGACACTATCGCGCAAGATTTCGGCCGCCTCGACATCGTGTTCGCCAATGCCGGGATCAACGGCACCTGGGCCCCGATCGACGAACTCGCCGCGGAGGATTGGGACCAGACCATCGCCGTCAACCTGCGCGGCACCTTCCTCACCCTGCACCATGCGGTGCCCCTGATGACCGCCCGGGGCGGATCGATCGTCATCACCTCATCGATCAACGGAACGCGGACCTTCACCACCGCCGGGGCCTCTGCCTATGCCACCACCAAGGGCGGGCAGCTTGCGCTGGGCCAGATGGCGGCGCTCGAACTGGCTAAGCACCGCATCCGGGTCAACATCATCTGCCCCGGAGCCATCGAAAGCCAGATCGACGAGAACACCACCCGCCAGAACACCGAAAAGGCGGCGGAACCGGCGGTCTATCCCGAAGGAAAAATCCCCCTCACCGATGGGGCGCCGGGAAAGGCCGAGGACGTGGCCGATCTGGTCTGCTTTCTCGGATCGGACGCGTCGCGCCATATCACCGGCACGCCGATCTGGATCGATGGCGGCCAGTCGCTGCTGGTTTAGCGCGCCTAAACCAGGGTATCTGCGAATTTGTGCGAAGAAGGCGCGCCGGATGCGGCCGTCGCCGTCGCCGGCGGGGCCAATCGCAGGTTCAGCGCATCCATGAGCTGGCGATATTCCTGCCGGGCGCCCACATGGCTCATGGTCGGCATGCCGCCCAGCATGGCCTCGTCGAGGGGGTCGAATACCGTCATGCCAATGGGGAACAGCGAGCGGAAGATCACCCGTTCTGCGATGCCGTCGGCGACGCGGCAGCCGACCCGTTCGGCGACCTGCTCGAGGCCTGCCTGGACCAGAATGGCATTGCGCGAATTGAGCGTCGACATGCGATTGCGCACCAGGACCCAGTCGATGGTCCGCCCATCGATGGCCAGCCGCTCGCGCCGCGCCTTCTGCACCAGCCGGGTGTAATGGCTCAGCTCCAGCACGCGGCCGGTGGCCGGATCGACCCGGGCAACCACGTCGAGATCGATCAGGCTGTCATTGATCGGCGTAATCAGCGTATCGGCCAGCGAATGGGCGATCCGGGTGAGATGGGTATCGAAGCCCGGCGTGTCGATGATCAGGACCTCGACCTCGCTCTCCACTTCGGCCACCGCCTGCCGGAATCGCTCGAACTCCATGCGGTTGTTGAGCGCGATGGAATCTTCCCGCATGCGCGGGAGATGGAAGTGGATGGGATGCGGAACCTCGAGCCCATGCGCCTGGGCCCATTCGCGCCGATTGCGGATATAGGCCGTGAAGGTCTGCTGGCGGCTGTCGGCGTCGATGGTGGCGACACGATAGCCTTCGTGCAGCAATTGGATGGCCAGGTGGACGGCGGTGGTCGATTTGCCCGATCCGCCCTTTTCATTCCCCAATACGATGACATGCGCATTGCGCTTCATCTGCATCGCCATCCCCGGCCCGATTTGAACGCGATGCAAACCATGTGTGCTTCGCTGGCATTGAGCAAGTGCGTAAAAGCCGCACCAGAGCAAAGATAGGATGGAATTTATTCAATTTTTATTAATAGATGCCGGAGCGTCTAGCGACGCTCCGGCACGATGATTCGGATGCCTCGGGATCAAATCCAATAGGGCGGGACGCCATAATAGGTATAGATGTCCATGGCCCGTTCGCGGTCGTTCCAATCGAAATCGTCGTCGGACCCGTGGCGCGGTGCCTCATCGAGCTCGGCCTTGGAGAGATCGGTGCGATAGCCGCCGATGCTTTCATCATAGGTTAGCTTGGCCCAGGGAATGGGATAGTGATCGTCCCCGATCCCCAGGAAGCCGCCGAAGCTGAGCACGGCATAGGCGACCTTGCCGCTGGGCTTGTCGATCATCACGCGTTCGATCGTCCCGATCTTGTCGTTGTTGAGGCTGTAGACCGCGGTTCCTTCGACCTTGTCGCTGCCGATCAGATTGCCCGATTCCCGCCGATCCAGATCGCGGGCGTTCAGTCCGTTGTCCATTCTGGGATCCATCGCAACTCTCCGTTCAGTGGTTTCACCACGTAAGGAACGGTCGAGACTCCTGCCGGTTCCTGCCCCGCGTCCTACAGGAGACCCAGCGCCGCCAGTTCCCGCGCCATGGAATCCGATGGCGCATCCTCGGACACGTCCATATCGGGGGGCGCGTCGTCCGGCGCGAGATAGCGCCAGCCCTGGAAGGGGCGCCGCGGATAGGGCTGGGTGCGGATGATGCGGGGGTCCATGACGATCTCGCAGCAGGCCCGCCCCTCGTGATCGGTTGCGGCGTCGAGCGCAACGATCTTCTGCCGGCACCTTATGACGCCGCCCATCACCCAATAGAGCGAGCCCTGCCCGACGATCTCGTCGGCCCTGCGCGGCATCATGCGGGTGCGGTGCACATTGAGCCCATCGGCCCGGCCCAGGCCCTGGGCGCGCCGTTCGGCCCGCCAGTTCACCAGGTCTTCGATGGAGGTCGCTCCGACACAGAGCTTGATGATGTTCATGGCATTCGGGAAAGCAAAATGGGGTGCCCGCTGGCGGACACCCCATTGTCTATCTGACTCAGTTGCCGATCGAAAGGCCTATCAGGCGCCGACAACCACCGAGACAATAAAACCAAGCGAGAGCAGGCCGACACATGTCCAGCTTGCGGCCCGCCAGCATACGGCCTTGGATTGGCTACGCATGCAAGCTCCTTGCGCTGTTGCACTCCGATGGCGGCAGGCGGGCCTGTCCATACCATCGATGAACGGTTAATTAACGACTGCGGCCGCGCTTTGCAAGCCATGGATTTGCCACAATCGAGCGCGGTTTTGCCGCACCCCGCCAGACGCTCAGAACAGGCCGAACCACCAGCCGGCCAGCGTAAGGAAAGCAAAGAACCCGACCACGTCGGTCAGGGTCATGACGAATGTGGACGAAGCCACCGCCGGATCGAGCTTGAGCTTTTCCAGGGTCAGGGGAATGAGGATGCCGCTGCCGCCGGCCACCACCATATTGACCACCATGGCCGCAGCGATCACGATCCCCAGCCCCGCATCGGCGAAGCGGAACCCGGTGATGAGCCCCAGAAGCACGGCGAAGATCGCCCCATTGGTCAGCCCGACCAGCAATTCGCGCCGTATCAGCCGCCAGGCATTGTTGCGGTCGAGCTCGCGCTGCGAAATGGCGCGCACGGTCACCGTCATGGTCTGCGTACCGGCCACCCCGCCCATGGAGGCGACGATAGGCATCAGGACGGCCAGGGCCACCATCTGCGAAATGGTGTCGTCGAACAGGCCGATGACCAGCGATGCCAGCGTCGCGGTGCCCAGATTGACCGCCAGCCAGGTGGCGCGGCTGCGCACCACGCCGGGCACGCTGCGCGAAATATCCTCGTCGCCGACGCCGCCGAGGCGATGGATGTCCTCATTGGCCTCCTCGTTGATGACGTCGACGATATCGTCGACGGTCAGGATGCCGACCAGCCGCCGCCCCTCGTCGACCACCGCCACCTCGATCTCATCATAGCGCTCGAAGATGCGCGCCGCTTCCTCCTGGTCGAGGGTGGCCTCGATCTCGCGGAGCTGGGTGTTCATCAGGTCTTCGATCCGCGTGGCGCGCTGCACGCGCAGGATACGGTCGAGGGGCAGCACGCCCAGAAGCTTGAAACCGGGATCGACCACATAGATCTGGTAGAATTCGTCCGGCAGATCGTCATTGGTGCGCAGATAGTCGATGGTCTGGCCCACCGTCCAGAAGGGCGGAATGGCGATGAATTCGGTCTGCATGCGCCGACCGGCCGAATCCTCGGGAAAATCGAGGCTGCGCTTGAGCGAGATGCGCTCGAACACCGGCATCTGCGCCAGAATCTCGTCGCGATCCTCCGCCTCGAGGTCTTCGAGGATGTAGACCGCGTCGTCGCTGTCCAGATCGGCCACGCCGCGGGCGATCTCGGAATTGGGCAAGGACTCCATGAGGTCGATGCGCACCGAATCGTCGACCTCGGTGAGGGCGAGATAGTCGAAGGCGTCCCCCAGCAGCGTGACCAGCCGGACCCGGTCGTCGGCGGACAGCGCTTCGATGACGTCGCCCATTTCCGATTCGTGCAGGGGCGCCGCCTGCTCGCGCAGGGCCTCGGCGTCGCCGGCCTCGATCGCAGCCCGCAGAGCGTCCAGCCAGTCCGGTCGCAGGCGGCCGTCCTCGTCATAGATCGGTTGCGGTTCGGGGGCTTCCGGGTCGTTGTTCACAGGCTGGTTCATTCCAACTCTCCTTTCCCGGTCATGACGTTCCAACGCCCGTTTCTGATAACACTCCAGCGGCCGACTCGAAACGGCCGAGAGGAAGTGCGCAGGCGAATTCAGCACGCTTATATGTATTTTTTCCGATCGCCCCGGCAGGCCATCCTTATCGATCGCCATGGGAGGCTCGCCGCCAACCCTCGGAGGCGGCGATGAAGGTGATGGTAGAGGACTGGTATCGTATCGGCTTGTGGACCCTGTGCGGACCCCTGCTCTGCATCACCATAGCCGTCGCCTATAACGGCATCGCCTTTGCCGGCGACCTGCCCGATATACGCTACCGCGCCATGATGGCGGCGATCGTCGTCCCCTCGATACTCGGCATTCCGCTGTTTCTGTGTTTCTCGCTCAAGCTGTGCGAACTGGCGGCGGTCAATCGCCGGCTCGGCGTGGTCGCGGCAACCGACGGGCTGACCAATTGCCTCAACCGCAACGCCTTCGCCGAAATGGTCGACCTGCGCATCGAAAGCCTGCTGTCGGCCGGCAAATGCCCCTATGGGGCGCTCCTGATCGTCGATGCCGACCATTTCAAGGAGATCAACGACCGCTTCGGCCATCAGCACGGCGACACGGCCCTCGCTGCCATGGCGCAGGCCATCCGCTCGGCGGTGCGGGCCGGGGATAGCGTTGGCCGGCTGGGCGGGGAGGAATTCGGCGTCTTCCTGCCTGGCGTCGACCGTTCGGCCGCGCAGGCCGTGGCCGAACGCCTGCGGCGCTCGGTCGAGGCGGTGCCCTTCTCCGCCAATGGCGAGCGCCATACGCTGTCGGTGAGCGTCGGCGGGGTGGTCTTCGACGGCGAAGCGCGCTTCTCCCTGCTGTTTCCGCAGGCCGACGAACGGCTCTATCTCGCCAAGCGCGAAGGACGCAATTGCGTGCGGCTGACGGGCTTCGAGGCCAAGTCCCCGACCCTGGCATTCGCCGAGCCCTGACACTATCTTCCGCCGATGAGCGGATTTTCCCTAACCTATTTCGATGATGCGGCCCATCTCGTCGCCGAACGCCTGATCGGCGCCGAGTTCCTGGTCGACGGCGTGGGCGGACGGCTGGTGGAGGTGGAAGCCTATGGGCCGGACGATCCGGCCTCGCACAGCTTTCGCGGCCCGACGCCGCGCAACAGGGCGATGTTCTCGGTGCCCGGCACGATCTATGTCTATCGCAGCTACGGCATCCACTGGTGCGCCAATATCGTGTGCCGGCCGGGCAGCGCGGTGCTGCTGCGGGCGCTGGTGCCCACTGCCGGCATCGAGGCCATGAAGGCCCGCCGCGGCGGCATGGCCGAGCGGCTGCTCTGTGCCGGTCCGGGCCGGTTGACCCAGGCCCTGGCCATCGATCTCAGCCATGACGGGCGCTCGATCGCCGAACCGCCCTTCGTTTTCCGGCCGGCGGCGGCCAATGTCACCGTGGCGCGCGGCCCGCGTATCGGGATCACCAAGGGGGTCGAGACGCCCTGGCGGTTCGCCTTGGCGGAAAGCCCCTATCTTAGCCGCCCGCTCAGGCCTGGATGACCAGCACCCGCGCCCCGCTCGACACCCGCTCATAGAGATCGATGATATCGTGGTTGAGCATGCGGATGCAGCCCGACGACATGGCCAGCCCGATCGATTGCGGCTGGTTGGTGCCGTGGATACGGAACATGGTGTCATTGCCGTTGCGGTAGAGATAGAGCGCCCGGGCACCGAGCGGATTGTTCGGGCCGCCGGGCACGCCGTTGCGGTACGGGCCGTTGGCCTCGGGATCGCGGCGCAGCATGTTGGGGGTCGGCGTCCAGCTCGGCCATTCCGCCTTGCGGCCCACATAGGCATTGCCCCGCAGCGCCAGGCCTTCGCGCCCGACCCCGACGCCGTAGCGGATCGCCCGGTTATTGCCAAGGATGTAGTAGAGATATTTGTTGGGCGTATCGACGACCAGGCTGCCCTTGGCATGGCTGCTTTCATAGTCCACTTCCTGGCGGCGCAGATGCGGCTGGATCAGCCGCGCGTTGAGCCCCGGAAGCGGAAAGCGATCATCGGCGATTGGACCATAAGCGCTGATCATCGAAACGGTAGACGTGGTAGTGGTGCGCGTGGAGCACGCAGCAAGCAGAAGGGGCAGCCCTACAAGAAACCCGCGTCGCGTCAGACTCATCGATTATCTACCCAAACCAGAATCAACAATGAGACGAAGATTAACCATAAGGGTTAAAACTTCGCTCACCATAATTCGGCTCTCGGGCGGCCGGAGCGGCAAAAACGAAAAACAAGCCCCGCCTGTGCTGCAAATCCGCAACACCGGAGATGATGGCCCAAGGCGCAATGCTGGCTGGGAAAGAGATGGTGCGGTCGAGAAGACTCGAACTTCCACGGGAGTTACCCCACAGCGACCTCAACGCTGCGCGTCTACCAATTCCGCCACGACCGCACTGTCTGGGGAATGCCTTGCCCTGGGGGCGAAGCGAGGCTGCATGTAGCAAAACCTTCCCCAACCCTCAAGTGATATTTGGCGTTTTGAGGATAAAGTTCCGAACACCCTGTCAGGCGGGCTTGATGACCTTTTCGGTCACCACCACATGCAACTGGCCGTCATCGACCTGAACCTCGCCCTTGGCGATCAGCGTGTTGTTGGCATAAATGCGCATGGGATCATTCTCGAACGCATCGAGCTCGATCACGGCGCCCCGCCCCATGCGCAGGAGATAATGTATCGGCATGGTCGCGGCGCCGAGCTCCACGGAGACGTCGATTTCGATGGTATCGAGGGTGTTCATCACGGTCTGGTTCAATCGCCTTCGGGCCGTTCGGCCTATGGATGTGGACATTGAATGAGCATGGTTAGCGAAGCGTTAAGACAGACTGCCGACCCCTCCTGCGCGAGCGCGCCAAAACTGCTGCGGGCCGACGCACGGCCGGCCAGATGGTTCATTTCCGAAGGGCTGGTCGGTTACCCCGAGGCGCTCGAAACCATGACGGCCCGGGCCCGCGCCATCGCCGAGGGTGCGGCCGACGAGGCCGTGTGGCTGGTCGAGCACCCTCCGCTCTATACGGCCGGCACTTCGGCCCGGGCCGGCGACCTTCTCGCCCCCGACCGGTTTCCCGTGTTCGCGGCCGGGCGGGGCGGGCAATATACCTATCACGGCCCCGGCCAGAGGGTGGTCTATGTGATGCTGGACCTGCGCGAGCGCGGGCGCGACATACGCTGCCTCGTCTCCGGGCTGGAAAACTGGGTCATCGATACCCTCGCCGCCTTCAACATCACCGGCGAGAAACGCGACGGGCGCATCGGGGTATGGGTGCGGCGGCCGGAAAAGGGCCCTCTCATCGAAGACAAGATCGCCGCCATCGGCGTGCGCGTCTCCCGTTGGGTGAGCTTTCACGGCATTTCGCTCAATATCGCCCCCGATCTCGACCATTATTCCGGCATCGTCCCCTGCGGCATCAGCCAGCACGGGGTGACGAGTCTGGAGGACCTGGGCCATATCGTATCGATGAGCGAGGTCGATTCGGTGCTCAAGGCGACATTCGAGCGCCACTTTGGTTGCGTGAGGCTTGCCAGTGCGCTGTGAGCGCGACACTCTCGCCGCACCGATGCGGCTTTCCGATTCCCCCGTGCAAGGACCTGGCCCATGAAGATGGACGATCTGCGAAAACTGGCCACCGGCAATGTGGTGTTCAACCTCAACCGCATCATCGCGCCCAAGCTGGTGCGGATTTTGTACCTGCTCGGCCTGGCCGCCATCCTTTTGTGGGCCGTGGCGCATTTTTTCGGCACCTTCCGCTTCGGCTTTGGCAGCGGCCTGTGGGGATTGCTGGAGATCGCCGTCTACGGCCTGCTTGCCCTCGTCGTGCTGCGCATCGTCTGCGAGGCGGTCCTCGTCTATTTCGGGACGCATGCGACCGACCCGGAGGAATATACGCCCCCGGCCTCGCGCGGTTCGCTGTTCGATGACGTGCGCGATGCGATCGAGGACCTGGCAGAGACCGAGGACGACGACCGCCCGGTCACGCCTCCCGCTCCTCCGCCGTCAACGCCCGCGTCCCGGCCAGCCCAGCCGGTGGCGGAAGAGCCTGCGGTAATGCCCCGTGCGGACACTCCGACGCCGACCGAAAAGCCAGAGCCATAGAGCTAATCATTCACTTGCATGTGACTCCGGCATGGCTGGGTTGACGCGCGCAATGATTGACCTTTGCGCGCGTTGCGGTATGACACGCGCAAATTCACGCGAGATCGGTATCCAGATCGCCGCCGTCCCTCCGGCACGGCGCTTTCGGCACTCTCGCCACGATAAAGGACAAGGTGCACGCCATGAGCGCACCAATGCAGAACGCCCCCAAGATCGGTCTTGTAAGCCTGGGCTGCCCCAAGGCCCTGGTCGATTCCGAACGCATCCTCACCACATTGCGCGCCCAGGGCTACAGCTTCTCGCCCTCCTATGAAGGCGCCGACGCGGTGATCGTCAATACCTGCGGCTTTCTCGACAGCGCCAAGGCCGAAAGCCTAGACGCCATCGGCGAGGCCATGGCCGAGAACGGCCGCGTCATCGTCACCGGCTGCCTGGGCGGCGAGGAAGAGCTGATCCGCAAGTCGCATCCGGGGGTCCTGGCGATCTCCGGCGCGCATCAGTACGAGGCGGTGGTCGAGGCCGTGCACAAGGCCGTGCCGCCCGTCCCCAACGCCTTTGTCGACCTCGTGCCGGAACAGGGCCTGCGGCTCACCCCACGCCATTACGCTTATCTCAAGATTTCCGAAGGCTGCAACAATCGCTGCACCTTCTGCATCATCCCCTCGATCCGCGGCGACCTGGTCTCGCGCCCCATCGCCTCGGTGCTCTATGAAGCCGAGCGGCTGGTCAAGTCCGGGGTCAAGGAGATCATGGTGATTTCCCAGGACACCTCGGCCTATGGCGTGGACATCAAATACGCCACCTCGCCCTATCGCGGCCGGCAGGTGGAAGCGCGCTTCCAGACCTTGGCCCAGGAACTGGGGCAGCTCGGGGCCTGGGTGCGCATGCATTACGTCTACCCCTATCCCCATGTGGACCATGTGATCCCGCTGATGGCGGACGGGGTGATCCTGCCCTATCTCGACATTCCCTTCCAGCATGCCAGCCCCCAGGTGCTCAAATCCATGCGGCGCCCGGCCAATCAGGAAAAGACCGCCGACCGCATCCGCAAATGGCGCGAGATCTGCCCCGACCTCGCCATCCGCTCGACCTTCATCGTCGGCTTTCCCGGCGAGACCGAAGAAGACTTCCAGATGCTGCTCGATTGGGTGCACGAGACCAAGATCGACCGCGCCGGAGCCTTCCCCTACGAGCCGGTGACCGGTGCCCGCGCCAATGATCTGGGGCTCGCCGAAATCCCCGACGCGGTCAAGCAGGAGCGCTATGGGCGCCTCATGGAAGCGTTGCAGTCGGTATCCGCCGAACGGCTGGCCGCCAAGGTCGGGCGCACCATCGATGTACTGGTCGACGATGTGGAGCCCGAGAACGAACGCGTCATCGCCCGCTCGCAATGGGATGCCCCCGATATCGACGGCAATGTCTTCGTCGAGAACGCCACGGGCATCAAGCCGGGCGATATGATCCCGGTCACCGTGGTCGATTCCGACGAATACGACCTCTATGCGGTACCGGCCGGAACGATGCAGTGACCCACAGCGTCCATGAGATTCCCATGCGCGGCGGCCCGCTCCGGCTCGGCCGCGACGCGCTGGTCATGGGCATTCTCAATGTGACGCCGGACAGCTTTTCCGATGGCGGCGACTTTGCCGCCCGCGACGCCGCGCTGGCCCATGCCGAACTGCTGGCCGCGGAAGGCGCCGATCTCCTCGACCTCGGCGGCGAAAGCACCCGCCCCGGCTCGGAAGAAGTAGGCGTGCAGGCAGAGCTCGACCGCGTGATGCCGGTTCTCGACGGGCTGGCCGAGCGGGGTTTTCCCCTCCCCGTCTCCATCGACACCTATAAGGCACTGGTCGCCGACCAGGCGGTGCAGGCCGGGGCGAGGATCATCAACGATGTGTGGGGATTGCAGCGCGATCCCGAGATCGCCGATGTCGCCGCCCATCACGGCGTGCCGGTTATCGTCATGCATTGGGACACCGAGCGCGACACGGCCAGAGACCTGATCGCGGAAATGACCCGCTGGCTGGAGCGCTCGCTCGCCATCGCCGCCGCCGCCGGGGTAGCCAGGGACCGCATCATCATCGATCCCGGCTTCGGCTTCGCCAAATCGACCGAGGAAAACTACAGCCTTCTCAATCGCCTGGACGAGCTTCTTGCCCTGGGATTCCCGCTTCTGGTCGGAACCTCCCGTAAGCGCATGATCGGCAACCTGCTCGACGTGCCGCCCAAGGACCGACTCTTCGGCACCATCGCCACATCGGTGCTGGGCTATGGCAAGGGCGGGCACATCTTCCGCGTGCATGACGTGCGCGCCAATCGCGACGCCTTGCGCGTGGCCGCCGCCACGCTCTATGGTCCGCCCTCTGGCGCCTGATCCACCAAGGGACCCGAACGTGACCCAGTATGCCGATAAAGACCGCATCGTCCTGGCCGGACTGGCCTTTTACGGCTATCACGGCGTGATGATGGAGGAGAACGCGCTGGGCCAGCGTTTCCGCATCGATCTCGAACTCGGCCTCGACATGGACGAGGCGGCCCGGACCGACGATGTCGGCGCCACCATTTCCTACGCCCATATCTATGATCTCGTGAAAGAGGCCTTCGAGGAAAAACGCTTCAAGCTGATCGAGGCGCTGGGCTACCACATCATCACGCGCCTGTTCGAACGCTTCGAGCGGCTCGAATGGATCCGCATCAAGGTGCGCAAGCCCGAAGCCCCGCTGCCCATCGTCGCCGGGGAAGCGGCCATCGAGATCGTGCGCAGCCGCGGGCAGGTCTGATGCCGAAGGCCGTTCTGGCGCTGGGCGCCAACCAGGGTGACCCCGCCCGGCAACTGGCGCTGGCCGGCGCCGCGATCGCCGCCCATCCCGACATCGAAGTGCTGGCCGAGAGCAGCGTCATCGTCACCCCGCCCTGGGGCAAGACCGATCAGGCGGAGTTCCACAACGCGGCCCTGCTGATCGAAACCGGCCTGTCGCCGCTCGACCTGCTCGATTTCTGCCTTGCCACCGAAGCCGGGATCGGGCGCGTGCGGCTGGAGAAATGGGGCCCGCGGGTGATCGATATCGACCTCATCGCCTATGATCGGCTCGAGATGGAGAGCGAACGGCTCACCCTGCCCCATCCCTACGCCCATCAACGCGATTTCGTGCTGACGCCGCTGCGCGAAATCGCGCCCGACATCGCCGACTGGCTGGTGAATCGGATTGGGACGTCTTCAGCCTAAGAGCGTTTCCAGAATAAGTGGACGCCACTTATTCGGTTCGGAAACGCGACAAAACAATAGCTTAGAGCGCCGATCTGATTCAATCAGATCGGGAATCGCTCTAAGAAGTTGATGACATTGGCCGCCGCATCGAACTCCCGCCGCCGCTGCCGGCGCTTTTCCGCCGCCTCGAAATCCTCGCCCCACAGCGAAATCTGGTAGTCCTCATCCACATGAGCGGCCGTCCAGACGGCGTCGCGATCGACAAGGCCCGCATGGAGCGCGATGGCCAACAGGCCCGACCCGGTCAGCCCGGTGACCGACACCATAGCCGTGGCGGGGACGAAATGGAGGGGTGCGATGGACGCGCGCAGCCGCGCCAGCATGTCCGGGCTTTGCTCCTTGTGGAGGATGCCGACGGTGGGCTGGAAACTGACGGAAAAATGCCGCGCCAGCCGCACCAGAACGTCGTCCCAGACCTTTTCCTGGCGCCGGACGAGTTCGCGCGGGCTGTCGGCGCGATAGAGCAGCAGGTCGTTGGCCGCATATTTGAGCACTTCGTCGACCAGCGCCGGCTGCGCTTCCTCCCCGCCCTCGACGGCGGAGTTGATCAGCTTGACATGGGGCATGCTGTCGGGAGCGATGTATTCGCCCTGCGCGGCCCATTCCGCCTGCATCTTCGCGGCGAGATCGCGATGAGAAGTCGAGACAGTCTTGCCGGTTGGCGTCTTGGTGACGCGCCGGTCGAGGGTCACGACGAACGCGCCGTCCCGCTCCTCGACCTCCACCAAGGTGTAGAACCGCTTGGGCAGTTCGACGAGGCGGTCACGCTGCTGGCGGCCGGCGCCCGCGTCCAGATGCTGGAGGGCGTCTTCGAGAAAATCGCGCATCAGTTGAGAACCTTTTCGATGGCATCGTCGAGATCGGCATAGTCTTCGATGATGATATGGGCGCCCGCCTCCTCGAGGGCAACCCGGGCGTGATAGCCCCAGGTGACGCCGACCGTCTTCGCCCCGGCGGCCTGGCCCAATTGCATGTCGAAACTGGTGTCCCCGACCATGACCGTCGCTTCGGGGTCAATGCCGGTCTGCGCACAGGCGCGCAGGATCATGCCCGGATGCGGCTTGGAAGGATTGTGATCGGGGGTCTGCAGCGTCACGAAATGATCGGCGATCGCGTGCAAGGCCAGGATGCGGTTGACCCCTTCGAGGCCCTTGCCGGTGGCGATGCCGAGGATCGAATGGTCCTGGGCCCGCAGCCGCGCCAGCGCGCTCAGCGCGCCGTCATAGAGCGGTTCGTGGCGCTGCCCTTCGGCCAGCATGGCGCGGTAGTGTCGGCGATAGGTGCCAGCCATGAGGATGGCGGTTTCCGCATCACAGCCGGCCAGGGTCTCCATGGCCAGCTCCAGCGTGAGGCCGATGATCGAATAGGACATGGCCCGCGTCGGCTCGGGAAGGCCATGGTCGCGAAACGTCGCCGCCATGTGCTCGGCGATCAGCGCCCCGGAATCGATCAGTGTGCCGTCCATGTCGAACATGATGAGGCGCGGTTCGGGCGTCATGCGTCGTCCTCCGGATCGACGTTCTGGGCGTCATACTGGTTGGCATCGAAGCCCAGCGTGTCAAAGCTCGCCTTCATATGCGCGGGCAGCGGCGCGGTGATATCGAGCCGCTTGCCGCTGCGCAGAGGCAGGGCAAGACGGCGGGCATGCAGGTGCAGCCCCTGGCCCAGTTCCTCGGGCCGCTCCCAGTTCCAGTTGTCGAGCGTGTTGTAGCGCGGATCGTCGAGGATCGGCGTTCCGAGTTCCATCATGTGCACGCGCAGCTGGTGCGTGCGGCCGGTCACCGGCTTGAGCGTCACCCAGGCGAAGCGGTTGGCGGCGGTATCGGTCACCGAATAATAGCTGACCGAATGCTGGGCACCCTCGGCTCCGTTCTCGACAACCACCATCTGCTCCCCGTCCTGGGTCGCCTGGCGGGCGAGAAAACACGAGATCCGCCCCTGGCGCGGATTGGGGACGCCCACGGTCACCGCCCAATAGATCTTGCGGGCCGACCGCGACCGGAACACCGTGCCGAAATGGCTGGCCGCCGCGCGGGTCTTGGCCACCAGCAGGCAGCCGGAGGTATCCCTATCGAGGCGATGGACCAGCCGCGGCGCCTCGCCCTTCTTGTTGGGCAGCGATTTGAGCATGCCGTCGAGATGGCGCTTGGTGCCCGAGCCCCCCTGCACGGCGAGGCCATGGGGCTTGTTGAACACATAGAGATCGTCGTCCTCGTAAAGGATCAGGTCGCGCAGAAAGGCTGCGTCCTTTTCATTGATGCGGGGGGCGGCATCGGCGGAGGGCGGCGGCGCCTCGCCGAGCGGAGGCACGCGCACCACCTGGCCGGCGGCGAGCCGCGTATTGGTCTGCACGCGTCCGCTGTCGACCCGAACCTGCCCGGAGCGCAACAGCTTCTGCAACCGCCCGAAGGACAGATGCGCGAAATGGATGGAGAACCAGCGATCCACCCGCATCCCGTCCTCATCCCGCGCCACTTCCCGCAACTGCACGCCGCTCATCGCCAAATCCTCTTGATGTTCGCGGCGGTTCTAGCGGGAAAATCCAGCCACGTCACATGCTATCGGGCCACCTTCTTGCCGCATGCCGGACGGCAAGGATATCGGCACCCTCCTTTACCCGATAAACGACGATATAAGGCATGTCGGCAAATACCAGTTCGCGCGTTCCGGCTATCCGGCCGGGACGCCCCGATGAAGGCGCATGGCGAAGGCTGTTTTCCGTACGATCGATGAGCTTGTCGACAAGCCGGAAGGCTGCTGCGGGACTATCAGCTGCAATATAGTCCTCGATGGCCTCGATATCCTCGAGTGCCGGGCGCGTCCATCGGACCCGCATCAGTCCCGGCGATATTTATTACGGACGCGCTCGATCTCCTCTTCGGAGGCAAAACTGCCCGCATCGGCCGCGGCCAGGCCGGCTTCCACCCTGTCGAGATATTGCTCCTGCCATTCGAGGGAATAGCCGTTCTCCAGCGCATCGGCGATAACCTCGGATGCCGAGAGACGCGAACGGCGGGCAATCGCGTCGACGCGTGCCTTGAGGTTTTCCGAAATGTCGAGTGTGATCGCCATGGCCTTAATATGGCGCGTGTGTGGAACGATTGGAAGTCCCTCACCATTTCGCCGGATCACCCCTCCCGCTTCGCCGCCCTCAGCTTGCCGAAATAGTCCATCCTCTTGCGGATTTCCCGCTCGAAGCCGCGCTCGACGGGCTTGTAGAAATCCTGGCGACCGATCTTTTCGGGGAAATATTCCTGCCCCGAAAATCCCTCCGGCGTGTCGTGGTCGTAGATATAGCCTTCGCCATATCCTTGCGATTTCATCATCTTGGTCGGTGCGTTGAGAATGGCCATGGGCGGGGTGGGCGATCCGGTCTTCCGCGCCAGCGCCAGGGCGCGGTTGTAAGCGTTGTAGAGGGCGTTCGATTTGGGTGCGGTGGCGAGATAGACCACCACCTCGGCCAGCGCCAGTTCGCCCTCGGGCGAGCCGAGCATGTGATAGGCGTCCTTGGCTGCAGTGGCGATGGGGAGGGCTTGCGGATCGGCCATGCCGATATCCTCGACCGCCATGCGGATCAGGCGCCGCGCCAGATACATGGGGTCCTCGCCCGCATCGATCATGCGCGCGAAATAATAGAGCGCCGCATCCGGGTCCGATCCGCGCACGGTCTTGTGCAGGGCGGAAATCAGATTGTAGTGCCCGTCCTGTGACTTGTCATAAATCGGAGCACGCCGCTGGACGAGACGGGCAAGACCGGCCGGATCGAGGATCTCGTCAGGCCGGGTCGAGGCCACGATCTCCTCGATCAGCCCGAGCAAGGCCCGGCCGTCGCCATCGGCAAGCCCGATCAGGGTCTGGCGCGCATCCGCGTCGAGCGGCAGGCTGCGCTTGAGCTCGCCCTCGGCGCGCTGGGCCAGGGCGGCGAGGTCATCGGCATCCAGGCTGACAAATTTCAGCACCTGCGCCCGGCTCATCAGGGCCGCATTGAGCTCGAAGCTGGGATTTTCCGTCGTCGCGCCGACCAGCACCACCGTCCCGTCTTCCATGACGGGAAGAAAGCTGTCCTGCTGCGCGCGGTTGAAGCGGTGGATTTCGTCCACGAACAGCAAGGTGCGCTGCCCGGCTCGGCGCGCCGTCCGCGCGGTCTCAAAAACCTTCTTGAGATCGGCCACCCCGGAAAAGATCGCCGATATCTGCTCTAAGCGATAATCGACCGCGTCGGCCAAGAGCCGGGCCACGGTGGTCTTGCCGGTCCCCGGCGGGCCCCACAGGATGAGCGAACCCAGCCGCCCCGAACCGAGCATGCGCCGCAACGTCCCCTCCGGGCCGATGATGTGCTGTTGGCCGATCACATCGTCGAGGGAGCGCGGACGCAACCGATCGGCCAGCGGGCGATCGCCGGCAGGTTCTTCATGGGGACGCAAGGACGGGACGTCCTCGGGAAACAAATCGCTCATCGGTCTCTCATTGTATTAGCCGCCAACGATGGAGCGGATCATGCGCCCTCCCCGCTGGATGACGATCTCCCAGGCCCGGGGCCGCTGGGCGGCGAGGGACTGGAACGTCTCGATATCACGAATCTCCATGCCGTTGAGGGCAAGAATGATATCGCCTGCCTGCAGGCCCAGACGCTGCGCCGGGCTGCCGGGCTCCACCGTGACGATGGCGATGCCCTGGGTGGAAAAGCCGAGCCCCAGGCGCTGCGCCAGAGCCGGGCTCAGCGCCGCCGCCGTCGCGCCGGCAAAGCGTGTATTACCGGATATGGCGACCTCGCGGTCCGATGTCGAGGGCGGGGCGGCAAGGCCGATATCGACCGTCATCTCGCTCCCGTTGCGCCAGACCGTCAAGGCCGCCGTCTCGCCCACCGGCTTGGTCGCGATGCGGTAGTTGAGGGCCTCGGGGTCTTGCACCGCTACGCCATCGATCGCGGTGACCACATCGCCCGAATCCAGCCCGGCCCGTGCCGCCGGCCCATCGGGCGCCACCTCGGTGATCAGGGCGCCTCGCGGGGTATCCAGGCCCAGGCTGTCGGCAAGGTCCGCGTCGAGCATCTGCATCTGCGCGCCGAACCACGGGCGAACGATCTCCCCGCCCGCCGCGCCCGCTGTGGCGATGACCCGGGCCATATTGGACGGGATGGCAAAGCCGATGCCCTGCGAGCCGCCCGAGCGGGTGAATATGGCCGTGTTGATGCCCACGAGATCGCCGTTCATGTCGACCAGCGCGCCGCCGGAATTGCCCGGATTGATCGCCGCGTCGGTCTGGATGAAAAACTGATAGTCGGTGATGCCCATGCCGGTGCGCGCCAGCGCCGAAACGATGCCGCTGGACACCGACTGCCCGACGCCGAACGGATTGCCGATGGCCAGAACCAGATCGCCGACCGCGAGCTGGTCGGAATCGGCGAAGGCCACCGTGGGAAAGACGCGATCGGCGTTCTCGATGGCCAGCACCGCCAGATCGCTGGCGCTGTCGGCCAGAACGAGGCGAACCGGATATTCCCGCCCGTCATTGGTCACCACCCTTATATCGGTGGCGCCCGCCACAACATGGTTGTTGGTGAGGATCATGCCGTCTTCCGCCACGATCACCCCCGATCCCAGCGATTGCGACGTCTGCGGGCGCTGCTGGAAGAAGGGCGAGGTGCCGAAGAAGCGGTCGAAGAACGGATCGCCGGTCAAGGTCCTGCCCTGCTCGACCCGCGTGGCATAGACATTGACCACAGCTGGCGCCACCTCGGCCACCACCGGCGCGTAGGAGAGCTGGATCTGCCCGGTGCTCTGGGGCACCTGCCGCTCGGCCTGCCCATGGGCGGCGAGGGGAAGCAGCGCAAGGGCGACGGCGAAAATCATGGGGCGAAACATGCTGAAACTCCAACAGGTTGGACGCGCCTTCGAAAGTATGCTCATCCCCCTTGGTTTCAAGTGACAATCCGGTAAGTTTTCGACGACGCCAAGGCCCCGCCCCTCTTCCCAAAGAATCGTCACAAGCGGAGGGTAAAGCCATGATTTGGACATTGCAGAGGGGGGCAATGCAGCCTATTAAGCCCGCGCTTCAACCCCCGCAGAAAGGTATCCAATTTCGATGGACCACGCGCCGTCTCGCACCTATGCGAACACTGCCGAACTGATCGCGACCGAGGAGCCCGACTACCCGAGCTTCCTCTTTTCCGAGCGGCTCCTGGTCGAGGCCATTGATACGTTCAAGGCCGGCTTCGACGGGCTCTTGACCTACGCGGTCAAGTCCAACCCCTCCCCCCACATCCTCGAGATCATGCATCGCGAGGGGATCAAGGCCTTTGACGTGGCGTCCAACACCGAGATGGCGCTGATCGAGAAATACGCGCCGGGCGCAGGGCTGCACTACAATAACCCGATCAAGTCGCGGCGCGAAATCAAGCGCGCCTATGAGGAGTTCGGGGTGCGCTCCTTCACCATCGACCACGTGGCCCAGCTCGACCAGTTGGCCGCCGTGATCCCGCCCAGCGAGGATGTCGAGGTCACCATCCGCTTCAAGGCCGGCAAAGCGCTCAAATCCTATGATTTCGGCACCAAGTTCGGCGTGATGGAAGACGGGGCGATCTCCATCGCGACGCTGGCCAAGGCGATGGGATATTCGACCTCCCTGTGCTTCCATGTCGGCAGCCAGTGCGAGGAAGCCTATGCCTATGAGCGCCACATCGCGGCGGCCGGGCGTATCGCGCAGGCTTCGGGGATCGAATTGAAGCGCCTCAATATCGGCGGCGGCTTCCCTGCCCCCTACATCACCAACACCGCCCCGCCCCTGGACGTCTATTTCGAGACCATCAGCACCGCCGTGGCCGATACGTTCGGGTCGAGCAAGCCCGACCTGATCGCCGAGCCGGGCCGCGCGCTGTCGACGGGCTGCACGGCGCTGCTGCTGCGCGTCAAGCATGTGCGCGGCGAACAGTCGGTCTATGTCAATGACGGCGTCTACGGTTCGCTGATGGAGGCCATGATCCTCGAATTCATGCTGCCGATCCGCGTGTGGCGCGGCGACAAGGTGCTGACCGGGGAAAGCTGGGATTTCAAGATCTTCGGGCCGACCTGCGACAGCTATGACGTGATGCCCCAGACCTTCATCCTGCCCGCGGCGATCGCCGAGGACGACTACATCGAATTCGGGCTGATGGGCGCCTATACCCAGGCTTCGCTGACCCCCTTCAACGGCTTCGACCGGCGCGACCTCTATTGGGTCGACGACATTCTGGTGTAGCCAACCGGGCCTGCAAGCGGGCAATAAAAAAGGCGGCCTACGGGCCGCCTTTCGATTCCATGAGAGGAAAGCCGATTATGCGGCTTCGTTCTCGTCGCGCGTGAAATCCGCGGTCGGACCCGAATCCTGGCCCTTGGCATCGACGTCGCGGTCGACGAACTCGATCACGCCCACCGGGGCGTTGTCGCCATGGCGGAAGCCAGCCTTGAGGACGCGGGTGTAGCCACCATTGCGGTCCTTGTAGCGCGGGCCGAGCACGTCGAAGAGCTTGCGGACCATAGCCTCGTCGCCGATCTGGGCGATGGCCTGGCGGCGGGCATGCAGGTCACCACGCTTGCCCAGCGTGATGAGCTTCTCGACGATCGGACGCAGGTCCTTGGCCTTGGGCAAGGTGGTCACGATCTGCTCGTGCTTGATCAAAGATGCGGACATGTTCTTGAACATCGCCTTGCGATGCGAAGAGGTCCGGTTCAGTTTGCGGCCGGCTTTACCGTGGCGCATGGTTCTCTCCTAATATGCTCTTGTCGCCTGGCGGATGATCAGTAGTGATCTTCGTAACGCTTGGCGAGGTCATCGATGTTTTCAGGCGGCCAATTGGCCACGTCCATGCCGAGATGGAGTCCCATCTGGGCCAGAACTTCCTTGATCTCGTTGAGCGACTTGCGTCCGAAGTTCGGGGTGCGGAGCATTTCCGCCTCGGTCTTCTGGATGAGATCGCCGATATAGACGATATTGTCGTTCTTGAGACAGTTCGCCGAGCGGACCGACAATTCGAGTTCGTCCACCTTCTTGAGCAGCGCCGGGTTGAAGGCGAGCTCCGGAGCGGAATCCTCGGACTTCTCCTTGGTCGGCTCTTCGAAGTTGATGAACACCGAAAGCTGATCCTGGACGATGCGGGCGGCATAGGCCAGGGCATCTTCCGGGGTGATCGAGCCATTGGTCTCGATCTGCATGCTGAGCTTGTCGAAATCGAGGTTCTGGCCCTCGCGGGTCTTCTCGACCTTGTAGCTCACCCGCTTGACCGGCGAGAACAGCGCGTCGACGGCGATATAGCCGATCGGGGCGTCCTCGGGCTTGTTGCGGTCGGCCGGGACATAGCCCTTGCCGGTGTTCACCGTGAACTCGATATTGATCTCGGCGCCGTCATCGAGATGACAGATCACCAGGTCGGGGTTCAGCACTTCGATGTCGCCGGTGGTCTTGATGTCACCGGCCGTGACGGCACCCGGACCCTGCTTGGAAAGCGTGAGGCGCTTGGGCCCCTCGTCTTCCATCTTGATGGCGATTTCCTTGATGTTGAGCACGAGATCGGTCACATCTTCCCGCACGCCGGGAATCGAAGAGAACTCGTGCAAAACACCGTCGATCTGTATGGCGGTGATCGCCGCACCCTGCAGCGACGACAACAGAACCCGGCGCAGCGTGTTGCCCAGCGTCAAGCCATAACCGCGTTCGAGCGGCTCGGCGACCACAGAGGCGACGCGCCCGGAATCTCTGCCGGGAACGACGTCGAGCTTGGTCGGCTTAATCAGTTCCTGCCAGTTTTTCTGGATCATCACGTCCAACTTCCTTTCAAAAGAGCGGCCCTGCCCGGCCGCCATGCCGCAAACCGTAAAAGAACCCCGGCTGGCCCCGCCGAGGTTCGATTACATCAGACGCGACGGCGCTTGCGCGGCCGACATCCATTATGCGGAATGGATGTAACGTCCCGGATGGAAGTGACGGTGAAACCGGCCGCCTGGAGGGCGCGCAGGGCAGATTCACGGCCTGAACCCGGACCACGCACTTCGACCTCGAGGGTCTTCATGCCATGTTCCTGGGCCTTCTTGGCGGCGTCTTCGGCAGCCATCTGTGCGGCGTAGGGGGTCGACTTGCGCGAGCCCTTGAAACCCATCGTACCGGCGGAGGACCAGGAGATCGCGTTGCCCTGAACGTCGGTGATGGTGACCATGGTGTTGTTGAACGAAGCGTTTACGTGTGCAACGCCGGCACTGATATTCTTGCGCTCGCGGCGGCGAACGCGGGTTGTTTCACTTTTAGCCATTTACTTCCTCTGTACGATCTCATCGCTGCACTGGCCGCGACGGCGGCACGGGCAGCTCCACCGAAGCTCCTCGCGGAGCTTATTTCTTCTTGCCCGCGATGGCCTTTGCCGGGCCCTTGCGCGTGCGAGCATTGGTATGGGTGCGCTGGCCGCGGACCGGCAGGCCCCGGCGGTGGCGCAGGCCACGATAATTGCCAAGATCCATCAAGCGCTTGATGTTCATGGCGGTGTTACGCCGCAAATCACCTTCCACGGTATAGTCGCGGTCGATGGTTTCACGGATCTGGATGACTTCCGCGTCGGTCAGTTCATTCACGCGGCGCTCGGCCGGAATGGACACCTTTTCGCAGATTTCAGAGGCCATTTTCGGCCCGATCCCGTGAATGTACTGAAGCGCGATCACCACGCGCTTGTTCGTCGGGATATTGACGCCAGCAATACGAGCCACGTCCGATCTCCTAATTGATTATGAGGGCCCAAGCCCCTGCTTCGTTCAACAACAAGGGACCGGCATCCGATCCCCCCTTCTTTGCGGAAAGAACCGAATCCAGCCCTCGAAATTTCTGAGACTGGGCGCGGTTCTAAGGACTCGGGACACCAAAGTCAACTGCCCCTGCCCCTCCATTGATGCTTATTCTATAGCCGACCTGATCGCAGCCGTGACCTCGTCGATGGGGGCCATGCCATCGACCGACTTCAACACGCCCTGCCCGGAATAGAAATTCACCAGCGGAGCGGTCTGCTCGTTATAGACATCGAGCCGCTTGCGCAGCACGTCTTCATTGTCGTCGGCGCGCGCGCCGCCGGACTCCTTGGCCCGGTTGATGATGCGCTCGACGAGCACATCGGGGTCGGCCTTGATCTCTATGACCGCATCGAGATGCAGCCCCTTGCGGTCCAGCATATGCGTCAGGGCTTCTGCCTGGGCGATGGTGCGGGGAAAGCCATCGAGAATGAAGCCATTGGCGCAGTCGGGCCGGTCCATGCGCTCGGAGATGATCCCCGAAACGATATCGTCGGAGACCAAATCCCCCCGATCGACGATTGCCTTGGCTTCCAGCCCGAGCGGCGTCTTGTCGGCGATTGCGGCCCGCAGCATGTCTCCGGTGGAGAGCTGCGGGATGGAATATGTGTCGACCAGGATCTTGGCCTGCGTTCCCTTGCCGGCGCCCGGCGGGCCCAATAGTACCAGTCTCATCGTCTCCGACCCCCTAAACGTGATTTCTTGACCATCCCCTCATATTGCTGGGCGATCAGATGGCTTTGAATCTGGCTCACCGTATCGAGCGTCACGGTCACCATGATGAGCAGCGACGTGCCGCCCAGGAATGCGGAGATATTGAGCTGGCTCAGGAACACTTCCGGGATCAGCGCCACCACCGTGAGGTAGAGTGCGCCAACCACCGTCACCCGCGTCAGCACATAGTCGATATGCTGCGCCGTGCGCTCGCCCGGCCTGATGCCCGGAATGAACCCGCCCGAGCGCTTGAGGTTATCGGCCGTCTCGGTCGGATTGAAAACGATCGAGGTATAGAAGAAGGCAAAGAAGATGATCAGCGACGCGAACAGGATCAGATAGAGCGGCTGGCCGCGTCCCAGCAGGGCGGAAATATATTGCAGCCATTGCGGCGCGTCGCCCTGGGCCGAAAAGGTCGCGATGGTGGCGGGCAGCAGCAGCAGCGAGGACGCGAAGATCACCGGGATGACGCCCGAGGTGTTGAGCTTGAGCGGCAGGTGCGAGGTGTCGCCCTGATACATCTTGTTGCCGACCTGGCGCTTCGGATATTGGATCAGCAATCGGCGCTGGGCCCGTTCGAAGAAGACGATCACCGCGATGACCACCATGGCGCCGGCCAGGATGCCGACCACGGCGATGGTGGGCAGCGAGCCGGTCCGGCTCAGTTCCAGCGTCTGGGCGATGACGCCGGGCAGCGTGGCGACGATGCCGGCGAAAATGATCAGCGAAATGCCGTTGCCGATGCCGCGCGCGGTCATCTGCTCGCCCAGCCACATAAGGAACATGGTGCCGCCGACCAGCGTGATGACGGTCGAGATGCGGAAGAACCAGCCTGGATCGGACACCACGCCCTCGCTGGCCTCGAGCCCGATGGCAATGCCATAGGCCTGCACGGCGCAGAACACCACGGTGAGGTAGCGGGTATACTGGTTGATCTTGCGGCGCCCGCTCTCCCCTTCCTTCTTCAGCGCCTCGAGGCGCGGGGACGCGGTCGACATCACCTGGATGACGATCGAGGCCGTGATGTAGGGAATGAGGTTCAGCGCGAAGATGGCGAGGCGCTCGACGGCGCCGCCGGCGAACATGTTGAACAGGCCGAAAATTCCGCCCTGCGCCTGCTGGAAGGTCGAGGCGAAGGCGTCGGGATCGATGCCGGGAATGGGAATGAAGGTTCCAAGACGATAGACGAGCAATGCGCCTAAGGTGAACAGGATCCGCTTTTGCAGATCCTTGGCCTTCGAGAAGGTCGAAAAGCTAAGGTTGCGGGCCAGTTGCTCGGCTGCAGACGCCATGTTGGCTCCCTCTAGTCGCTCTTGTGAGCAAAGGAAACGGGCCCGGAAGGCCCAAGAACTTCAAAATCGCGCCAGCGGCGCGACGGAACAATGCTCTGATATAGTCAGAGCGCGCCCTCATGCAATCCCCTGTGCGGAGAGAGCGAAGGCGCGCCCGACAAACATGCGATATCTACTCGGCGTCGGCAGCAGGCTTGGCAGCCGTCTCGACCTTGCCGCCCGCCGCTTCGACGGCGGCGATCGCGCCGGCCGAGGCGTGGTCGACCTTGAAGCTCACCTTCTTGGCCGTGAATTCGCCGCCATTGATCAGGCGCACGCCGTCCTTGACGCGGCGGATGACGCCGGCCTTGACCAGAGCCTCGGCATCGACGACGCCCTTGGCATCGAGCTTGCCGCTGTCGATATAGGCCTGGATGCGATCGAGGCGCACCGCATTCCACTTCTTGGCGAACGCATTGTTGAAGCCGCGCTTCGGCATCCGCATGTGGAGCGGCATCTGGCCGCCTTCGAAGCCGTTGATCGAGACGCCCGAACGGGACTTCTGACCCTTGACGCCGCGGCCGCCGGTCTTGCCGAGGCCCGACCCGATGCCACGGCCCACACGGGCCCGGGCCTTGGTTGCGCCGGCCTTATCGGCGATCTGATTGAGTTTCATCTGTCCAAATCCTCTTACTGCTCGTCCACGACGCGGACGAGGTGCGAGACTTTGGAGATCATGCCCCGCACGGACGGTGTATCTTCAAGCTCGCGGCGCTTGTGCATCTTGTTGAGCCCGAGGCCAACAAGCGTAGCGCGCTGGTCTTCCTTGCGGCGGATCGGCGATCCGATCTGCTCGACGGTGATGGTCTTCTTAGCCATTGTCTTACTCCTCGAGCGGCCGGTCAGGCTTCGACGGCGGCTTCGCCGCGACGGGCCTGAAGCTCAGACACCTTGATGCCACGGCGAGCAGCCACCGAACGGGGGCTGTCGACGTTCTTGAGCGCATCGAAAGTGGCGCGAACCATGTTGTACGGATTGGCCGAACCCTGGCTCTTGGCGACGATGTCGTTGATGCCCAGGGTTTCGAACACGGCGCGCATCGGACCACCGGCGATGATGCCGGTACCGGCGGGCGCCGCGCGCAGGATGACCTTGCCGGCGCCGTGACGGCCCTGCACATCGTGGTGCAGCGTCCGTGCTTCGCGCAGCGGCACGCGGATCATCTGGCGCTTGGCCTGCTCGGTCGCCTTGCGGATGGCTTCCGGCACTTCACGCGCCTTGCCGTGACCAAAGCCCACGCGGCCCTTCTGATCGCCAACGACGACGAGCGCGGCAAAGCCAAACCGCCGGCCGCCCTTCACCACCTTGGCGACGCGATTGATATGCACCAGGCGATCTACAAACTCGCTGTCGCGCTCTTGAAAGTCTCTCATCGTTCAACCAGCTCTTTGCAATTTCGGTTTGGCTGAGCTTAGAAGCTCAGCCCGCCCTCGCGGGCTGCTTCGGCCAGCGCCTTGACGCGACCATGATAAATATAGGCACCGCGGTCGAAGACGACCTCGGACAGGCCCGCCTTGGTGGCCCGTTCGGCGAGAACCTTGCCCACCTCGGTCGCGGCCGCCTGGTTGGCGCCGTTGCCGATCTTGAGATCCTTCTCGAGCGAAGAGGCGGACACCAGCGTCACGCCGTTCGCATCGTCGATGATCTGCGCGGAGATATTCTTTTCCGAACGGAAGACCGACAGGCGCGGACGACCGTTGGCTCGGGCCTTGATCACCCGACGAACACGCGCCTTGCGCCGTTCGATACCAGAAAGCTTAGCCATGGCGACCAATCCCTACTTCTTCTTGCCTTCTTTGCGGACGACATGTTCGTCCGCATAACGAACACCCTTGCCCTTATAGGGCTCCGGCGGCCGGAACTCACGAATATCGGCCGCGACCTGGCCGACCTGCTGCTTGTCGATGCCCGAAACGATGATTTCCGTCTGCGTCGGGGCGGCAAGTTGAATCCCGTCCGGCGCCTTGAAGATCACTTCATGGGAAAAGCCGAGCGAGAGCTTGAGGTCCGACCCCTGCATCTGGGCACGATAGCCGACGCCGGTGATGGCGAGCTTGCGCTCAAAGCCAGTGGACACACCGGTGACGATATTCTGCAGCAGCGTGCGCGACATGCCCCAGGCCGAACGGGCCTCGCGGCTGTCGTCCACGGGGGAGACGACGACCCCCTCATCGGACATCTCGGGCTTGACGAGGTCGACGAGCACCACGGAGAGCTCACCCTTCGAGCCCTTGGCGGTGACCTGCTGGCCATCGATCGTGACCGTCACGCCGCCGACCGGTGCTACCGGCTTTTTGCCAATACGCGACATTTTTCTTTGCCTTCTCTTAGTTGGTGGGGTCTCCCCGGCGGCGTCTTAGAAGACGCGGCAGAGGACCTCACCGCCAACATTTTCAGCCCGCGCCTGGTGATCGGCCATCACACCCTTGGGGGTGCTGAGGATCGAGACACCCAGGCCGTTGCCAACAACGGGGATGTTCTTGACCGAAGCGTAAACGCGACGGCCAGGCTTGGACACCCGCTGCAATTCCTGGATCACCGGCTGGTTCTCCGAATACTTGAGCTCGATGGAGAACTCAGGCAGACCCTTTTCACTGGTCTCTTCGGTGTAACCGCGGATATAGCCCTCGGACTTGAGGACATCCAGAACGTGAGCCCGCAGGCTCGAAGCAGGCGTACGAACGGTATCGCGACGGCGCATCTGCGCGTTGCGGATACGGGTCAGCATGTCGCCAAGCGGATCGATAAGAGTCATGATCGTTCTTCCTTACCAGCTCGACTTGACCAGGCCCGGGATCTTGCCCATGTTGCCCAGCTCCCGCAGCGCGATGCGGCTGAGCTTGAGCTTGCGGTAGTAACCGCGCGGGCGACCCGACACTTCACAGCGGTTGCGGACACGAACCGGCGACGCATTGCGCGGCAGTTCGGCCAGCTTGAGCTGTGCAGCGAAACGCTCTTCGAACGACAGCGACTCGTCCTTGGTCAGAGCCTTGAGCGCAGCGCGCTTCCCGGCATACTGCTTGGCGAGCTTGGCGCGGCGCTTGTTCTTTTCGATGGAGCTAACTTTAGCCATCCAAATCTCTCTTTCGTCTCTCTTCCCGTTATCCGCTTACTGGCGGAACGGGAAATTGAAAGCCTTGAGAAGCGCGCGCGCTTCATCATCGGTCTTTGCCGTGGTGCAGACGATCACGTCCATGCCCCAGACCTGCTCGATCTGGTCATAGTTGATCTCCGGGAACACGATGTGCTCCTTGATGCCCATGGCGAAATTGCCGCGGCCGTCGAAGCTCTTGGGGTTCAGCCCGCGGAAGTCGCGGACTCGCGGCAGGGCCACGTTCACAAGGCGGTCGATGAATTCGTACATCTGCGCGCGGCGCAGCGTGACCTTGACGCCGAGCGCCATGCCCTCACGCACCTTGAAACCGGCGATCGACTTGCTGGCATAGGTGGTGATGGCCTTCTGGCCGGCGATCTTCTCGAGATCGGCCAGGGCGGCCTTGATCTTCTTGGAATCGCCGACGGCCTCGCCGACGCCCATGTTCAGGACGACCTTGTCCAGCTTGGGCACCTGCATCGGATTGGCATAGTTGAAGGTCTCGGTGAGACCGGCGCGCACCACATCGTCATAATGCGTGCGCAGGCGCGGAACGTAAGTCTCAGCCATCGATCACTTCTCCGGAACGCTTTGCGACGCGCTTCTTCACGCCGTCTTCGATCTTGAAACCGACGCGGGTCGGCTTGTTTTCCTTGGCATCGACCAGAGCGATATTGCTCAGGTGGATGGGGGCTTCCCGCGTCACGATGCCGGCATCCTGGTTCTGGGTCTGCTTCTGGTGCCGGCGCACCAGATTGATGCCGGTAACGATCGCGCGGGTCTCGGACGGGATGACCTGGGCCACGGTCCCGGTCTTGCCCTTGTCCTTGCCAGTCAGAACGATGACCTTGTCACCCTTTTTGATCTTGGCAGCCATTACAGCACCTCCGGCGCGAGCGAAATGATCTTCATGTGATTTTTCGCGCGCAGCTCGCGAGGAACCGGGCCGAAGATACGGGTGCCGATCGGTTCCTTGTTGTTGTTGATGATGACCGCCGCATTGCGATCGAAGCGGATCACGGTGCCGTCGGGGCGGCGGATATCGGACGCGGTGCGAACCACCACGGCCTTCATCACCTGGCCCTTCTTGACGCGGCCGCGCGGGATGGCGTCCTTGACCGACACAACGATGATGTCGCCAACCGACGCATACTTGCGATGCGAACCGCCCAGCACCTTGATGCACATAACACGACGGGCGCCCGAATTATCGGCGACGTCGAGGTTCGTCTGCATCTGAATCATGACTGGTTGCCTTCTTATTCTTTAATGGTTTCCGCGTCCGTCATGCGGCACGGCACCTGACCTCTTTGGCGTCAAGCCGGCGTGACCACCGACCAGCGCTTGTTCTTCGAGATCGGAGCGCATTCCTCGATCTGCACGATGTCACCGATCTTGGCCGCATTGGCTTCGTCGTGAGCATGGTACTTCTTGGAACGGCGCACCGTCTTTTTCAGGATCGGATGGGTGAAGCGGCGTTCGACGCTCACCACGACCGTCTTGTCGTTCTTGTCGGAGACCACGGTCCCCTGCAGGATACGCTTGGGCATCTCGTGATCTTCCTTACTTGGCTTCCGCGGCCTTCTCGGCCAGCACGGTCTTGACGCGCGCGATATCGCGGCGGACCTTGCGAACCTGAGAAGTGTTTTCCAGCTGCTGGGTAGCGCGCTGGAAGCGCAGGTTGAACTGTTCTTTCTTGAGGTTGACGAGCTCGTCCTTGAGTTCGTCGACCGTCTTTGCCCTAACGTCGCTCGGCTTTGCCATCGCTATATGCCCTTAATCTGCAATGCGGCTGACGAACCGCGTCTTGATCGGCAGCTTCATGGCCGCCAGACGCAGCGCTTCACGCGCAGTCTCTTCACTTACGCCGTCGATCTCGAACATGATCCGGCCGGGCTTGATGCGGGCTGCCCAGAAATCGGGAGCACCCTTACCTTTACCCATACGGACTTCAGTCGGCTTGGACGACACCGGCAGATCCGGAAACACCCGGATCCACACACGGCCTGCGCGCTTCATATGACGAGTCATCGCGCGACGTGCGGCCTCGATCTGGCGGGCGGTTATACGCTCAGGTTCCTGAGCCTTCAAGCCATATTCGCCAAAATTGAGCTCGGTGCCACCCTTGGCGACGCCATGGATGCGTCCCTTGTGGGCCTTGCGGAATTTGGTACGTTTCGGTTGCAGCATTGTTCTTAGTTCCTGTCAGCAGCCGGACGACGACCCTGCCCGCTCGAATCGCCGCCTTCGGTGGCGCGGCGTTCATGGGCCATCGGATCGTGTTCCATGATCTCGCCCTTGAAGACCCAGACCTTGATACCGATGATACCGTAGGTCGTGGAGGCTTCGGCGACGCCATAGTCCACATCGGCGCGAAGGGTATGCAGAGGCACGCGGCCTTCACGATACCATTCGGTCCGGGCGATATCGGCACCGCCGAGACGGCCGCCGACATTGACGCGGATGCCCTGGGCGCCCATGCGCATGGCCGTCTGCACCGCCCGCTTCATGGCCCGGCGGAACGCCACGCGGCGTTCGAGCTGCTGGGCGATGCCCTGGGCGACCAGCGTCGCATCGGTCTCGGGCTTGCGCACTTCAACGATGTTGATGTGCACTTCCGACGAGGTGTACTTCTTGACCTTGTTGCGGATCTTCTCGATGTCCGCACCCTTCTTGCCGATCACGATGCCCGGGCGAGCCGAGTGGATGGTGATGCGGCACTTGCGGTGCGGGCGCTCGATGACGATCTTGGACACGGCGGCCTGCTTGAGGTCTTCCTCGAGCATTTCGCGAATCTTGAGATCTTCCTGCAGGAGCGAGCCGTACTCGCCCTTGTTGGCGTACCAGCGGGAATCCCAAGTGCGATTGATGCCGAGACGCAGCCCGATCGGATTGATTTTCTGGCCCATCAGACGGCCTCCTCGACTTCACGGACAACGATGGTCAGGTGCGAGAACGGCTTCTCGATGCGAGCGCCGCGACCGCGTGCACGGGCGTGGAACCGCTTCAGGACCATGGCCTTGCCGACAAAGGCCTCGGAAACCACCAGCGCGTCCGTGTCGAGACCGTGATTGTTCTCGGCATTGGCGATGGCGCTTTCCAGCGTCTTCTTGACCGAGGTCGCGATCCGCTTGCGCGAGAATTCGAGCTCGGCCAGGGCCTTTTCGACTTTCTTGCCGCGGATCTGGGCCGCGACCAGGTTCAGCTTTTGCGGGCTGGTCCGCACCATGCGCAGGACGGCTTTCGCCTCGGTGTCCTTCAGCGTGCGCTCACGCTTTGCCTTGCCCATACTTACTTCCTCTTCGCCTTCTTGTCGGCCGCATGCCCGTAATAGGTGCGCGTGGGCGAAAATTCACCGAACTTGTGGCCGATCATGTCTTCGGTGACCGACACCGGAACATGCTTCTGACCGTTATAGACGCCGAAGGTCAGGCCAACGAACTGCGGCAGGATCGTGGAACGGCGGCTCCAGATCTTGATCACTTCGTTGCGGCCCGATTCCCGGACCTTGTCTGCCTTCTTCAGCAGATACCCGTCGACAAACGGGCCTTTCCAGACGGAACGTGCCATGGCCCTTACCTGCCCTTCTTCTGATGGCGCGTACGGACGATGAACTTGTCCGTCGACTTGTTGGTGCGGGTGCGCTTGCCCTTGGTCGGCTTGCCCCACGGGGTCACCGGATGACGGCCACCCGAAGTGCGGCCTTCACCACCACCATGGGGGTGGTCGACCGGGTTCATCGCGACGCCGCGAACGTTCGGGCGGCGACCCAGCCAGCGGCTGCGGCCGGCCTTGCCCAGGCTCGTGTTCGAGTGGTCGGGGTTCGAGACCGAACCGACCGTCGCAAGACACGTGCCGTGCACCAGGCGCTGCTCGCCCGAGTTGAGGCGCAGGATCGCCCAGCCGGCGTCACGGCCCACATACTGGGCATAGGCACCGGCGGAACGGGCCATCTGGCCGCCCTTGCCCGGCTTCATCTCGATATTATGCACGATCGTTCCGACCGGCATCCTCTCGAGCGGCATGGTGTTGCCCGGCTTCACGTCCACGGCGTTGCGGGACGAGATCACCTTGTCGCCGGCGCCCAGGCGCTGCGGCGCCAGGATATAGGCCTGCTCGCCATCCGGATAGGTGATGAGCGCGATGAATGCGGTCCGGTTGGGATCGTATTCGAGACGCTCGACCGTGCCCTGGACGTCGAACTTGGTGCGCTTGAAATCGACCAGGCGATAGCGGCGCTTGTGCCCGCCGCCCCGTGCGAACACGGTGATGCGGCCATTGTTGTTGCGGCCACCCGACTTGGTGAGGCCTTCGGTCAGCTTCTTGACCGGCCGGCCGTTCCACAGCTCGGAACGGTCGATGCCGACCAGTTCACGACGGCCCGGCGAGGTTGGATTGTATTGCTTCAAAGCCATTTTCTGGTTTCCCTCTCGCCTTCTTACAGACCGGTCGAAATATCGATGGTCTGACCGTCAACGAGCGTAACGACGGCCTTCTTGACGTCCTTGCGCGTGCCCAGGACGTTGCGGAACCGCTTGACCTTGCCCTTGCGGACGATGGTGTTGACGGCCTTGACCTTGACATCGAACAGCGCCTCGACGGCTGCCTTGATCTCAGGCTTGGTGGCGTCGATGGCCACATCGAACACGACCTGACCGTATTCCGAAGCCATGGTCGACTTTTCCGTCACAACCGGGTTGCGGATGATGTCGTAATGCTTGAGCGCGCTCATTGGAACCGGCCCTCCAGCGCTTCGAGTGCGTCCTTGGTGAGGACCAGCTTCTCGCGGCGCAGAATGTCGTAAACGTTGATGCCCTGGGCCGGAAGCACGTCGATCGAGGGAATGTTGCGCGCGGCAAGCGCGAAATTCCGGTCGAGTTCGGTGCCACCGATGATCAGTGCGTTGGCGAAGCCGAGCTTGCCGAAGACCTCGCGCAGCGCGGCGGTCTTGGGCGCATCGGCGACGGCCTTGTCCAGGATGACGAGATCGCCAGCCTTGGCCTTGGCCGAAAGCGCATGCTTCAATGCCAGCGCGCGCACCTTCTTGGGCAGCTCGATGGCGTGGCTGCGCGGGGTCGGGCCGAAGGCGCGACCACCACCACGGAAGATGTTCGAGCGCCGCGAGCCGTGACGCGCACCGCCGCCGCCCTTCTGGCGACCGAACTTCTTGCCGGTCATGGCGACTTCGGCACGGTTCTTGACGTCGTGCGTGCCCGCCATGCGCTTCAGCAGCTGGTAGCGCACCATGCGCTGGATCAGGTCGGCGCGGGGCTCGAGGCCGAACACGGCTTCGTCGAGCGTCACCTTGCCGGCCGACTTGCCCTCAAGGGTTGTGACCTGGAGTTCCATTATGCACTCTCCCCATTAGCAGCGGCCGGAGCCTTGAACGAACCGGGACGTGCGACACCTTCCGGAAGCGGCTTCTTGACCGCGTCGCGGATCTGGATCCAGCCACCCTTGGAGCCAGGGACCGAACCCTGGACCATGATCAGGCCGCGCTCGACGTCGGTCCTGACGACCTTGACGTTCTGCGTCGTGACACGGACATCGCCCATGTGACCGGCCATCTTCTTGCCCTTGAACACCTTGCCGGGGTCCTGGCTGTTACCGGTCGAACCGTGCGAGCGGTGCGAGATCGAGACGCCGTGCGACGCCCGCAGGCCGCCGAAATTGTGGCGCTTCATCGCACCGGCAAAGCCCTTGCCGATCGAGGTGCCGGTGACGTCCACCAGTTGGCCTTCGACGAAGTGGTCGGCCTGGAGCTCGGAGCCCACCTCGATGAGGTTGTCTTCGCTCACGCGGAACTCGACGACCTTACGCTTGGGCTCGACCTTGGCGGCGGCGTAGTGACCGCGCTCGGCCTTGCTCACATTCTTGACCTTGACGGAACCGGCGCCGAGCTGCAGCGCCACATAGCCGTCCTTGTCCTGCGTCCGCTGGCCCACCACCTGGCAGCCCTGCAGCGCCAGAACGGTAACGGGAACATGAGCGCCGTCATCGGTGAAGATGCGGGTCATTCCCAGCTTCTGTGCGATCAATCCAGAACGCATCGGTTTACCTTCTCTTTTTTAAGCGTTTTTCCGGGTCATTGTTTGTCCAAGAGGACCCACTAAAGCGAAAAGCGCTGGAAACTCGTCTATTTGGAGAGCCTTGGCTCAGAGCTTGATTTCGACGTCGACACCGGCGGCGAGATCGAGCTTCATCAGTGCATCCACCGTCTGTGGGGTCGGATCCACGATGTCGAGAAGACGCTTGTGAGTCCGGATTTCGAACTGCTCGCGGCTCTTCTTGTCCACGTGGGGCGACCGGTTGACGGTGTATTTGTCAATTCGCGTCGGCAGCGGAATGGGACCGCGAACCTGCGCGCCCGTACGCTTGGCTGTGTTGACGATCTCGCGGGTCGAATTGTCGAGCACGCGATGATCGAACGCCTTGAGCCGGATGCGAATATTCTGACCGTTCATTGTGTTCTATCCCAAAAAAAGGACGCGGTGCGCATCAGCGGCGCACCGCACTCTCTGTTGCCTGCTCGATTACTCGACGATCTTGGAGACGACGCCGGCGCCGACGGTACGGCCGCCTTCGCGGATCGCGAAGCGCAGCTTTTCTTCCATGGCGATCGGAACGATCAGTTCCACGTTCATCTCCACGTTGTCGCCCGGCATCACCATCTCGACGCCTTCCTTGAGCGTCACAACACCCGTCACGTCCGTCGTCCGGAAATAGAACTGGGGACGGTAATTGGTGAAGAACGGGGTATGACGGCCGCCCTCTTCCTTGGTCAGGATATAGGCTTCCGCAACGAACTTGGTGTGCGGGGTCACCGAACCGGGCTTGCACAGAACCTGACCACGCTCGACCTGGGTGCGGTCGATGCCGCGGATCAGCGCGCCGATATTGTCGCCGGCCTCACCCGAATCGAGCAGCTTGCGGAACATCTCGACGCCGGTCACCGTCGTCTTGAGCGTCGGCTTGATCCCGACGATCTCGACTTCCTCGCCCACCTTGACGATGCCGCGCTCGACGCGACCGGTCACAACCGTGCCACGGCCCGAGATCGAGAACACGTCCTCGACCGGCATCAGGAACGGAAGGTCCTTGGGACGCTCCGGGGTCGGGATATAGGCGTCAACCTGGCGCATCAGCTCCAGAACCGCGTCATGGCCGATCTCGGGGCGCTTGTCCTCGAGCGCCATCAGCGCCGAGCCCTTGACGATCGGAACGTCGTCGCCGGGGAATTCGTACGAGCTCAAGAGCTCGCGCACTTCCAGCTCGACCAGCTCGAGCAGTTCCTCGTCGTCCACCTGGTCGACCTTGTTGAGGAACACCACAAGCGCCGGAACGCCGACCTGGCGCGAGAGCAGGATGTGCTCGCGCGTCTGCGGCATCGGGCCGTCGGCCGCCGAAACCACTAGGATCGCGCCGTCCATCTGCGCCGCACCCGTGATCATGTTCTTCACATAGTCAGCGTGGCCAGGGCAGTCCACATGCGCGTAGTGACGGTTCTCCGTCTCATACTCAACATGCGAGGTCGAAATGGTGATCCCGCGCGCCTTCTCCTCGGGAGCCTTGTCGATCTGGTCGTAAGCCGAGAACGTCGCACCACCCGTCTCTGCCAGAACCTTCGTGATCGCTGCCGTCAGAGACGTCTTGCCATGGTCAACGTGACCAATCGTGCCAATGTTAACGTGCGGCTTGTTGCGGGTGAATTTTTCCTTGCCCATCACATATCTCCATCTTCAGCAGGAATGCTGCTGATCAAATTTCCAATCCAATCAGGCGTATTTGGCCTGAACTTCGTCAGCAACCGCCTGCGGCACCTGCTCGTAGTGGTCGAACGTCATCGTGTACTGGGCACGGCCCTGGCTCATCGAGCGCAGCGAGTTCACGTACCCGAACATGTTGGCCAGCGGCACGAAGGCGTTGACCACCTGCACGACACCACGGCTTTCCGTGCCCTGGATCTGACCACGGCGAGAATTGAGGTCGCCGATAACGTCGCCCATATAGTCTTCCGGCGTCGTGACTTCGACCTTCATGATCGGCTCGAGCAGCTTGGCGCCAGCCTTGGGCAGGCCTTCGCGCAAGGCGGCACGGGCAGCGATCTCGAACGCCAGCACCGAGGAGTCGACATCGTGGTAGGCACCATCGATGAGGGTAGCCTTGAGGTCGACGATCGGGAAGCCTGCGAGGATACCGGCGCCCATGACGGACTCCAGACCCTTCTGCACGCCCGGCACGTATTCCTTGGGAACCGAACCGCCCACGATCTTGCTTTCGAAGGTGAAGCCAGCGCCCGCTTCATTGGGCTCGATGATGAGCTTGATGCGCGCGAACTGGCCCGAACCGCCGGACTGCTTCTTGTGAGTGTAGTCGATTTCAGCCTGGCGCGTGATCGTCTCGCGATAGGCAACCTGCGGCTGGCCGATATTCGCCTCCACCTTGAACTCGCGCTTCATGCGGTCGACGATGATGTCGAGGTGTAATTCGCCCATGCCCGAGATGATGGTCTGGCCCGATTCCTCGTCGGACTTGACGCGGAAGGAAGGATCCTCGGCGGCCAGGCGCTGCAGGGCAAGACCCATCTTTTCCTGGTCGGCCTTCGACTTGGGCTCGACGGCAATATCGATGACCGGCTCGGGGAAGATCATGCGCTCGAGGATGACCGGCGCGGTCGGCACGCACAGCGTGTCGCCCGTGGTGGTGTCCTTGAGGCCCACGATGGCGACGATGTCGCCGGCGAAGGCTTCGGTGATCTGCTCGCGGGCATTGGAGTGCATCTGGAACATGCGGCCGACGCGCTCGCGCTTGTCCTTGACCGTGTTCAGCAGCTGCGCACCCGCCTCGAGGTGACCCGAATAGATGCGGCAGAAGGTCAGCGAACCCATATGCGGGTCGTTGGCGATCTTGAAGGCCAGCATCGACAGCGGCTCGCCGTCATCGGCGTGACGCTCGATCGGCTCTTCGGTCTTGGCATCGATGCCGTTTATGGCCGGAATGTCGATCGGCGACGGCAGGAAGTCGACCACTGCATCAAGAAGCGGCTGCACGCCCTTGTTCTTGAACGCAGAACCGCACAGAACGCCGAAGAAATCAACGTTACAGACGCCCTTGCGGATCAGCCGGCGCAGCGTGTCGTTGTCCGGCATCTCGCCTTCAAGATAGGCTTCCATGACGGTTTCGTCGAGCTCGACGGCAGCTTCGATGAGCTTTTCGCGATACTCTTCAGCCCGGGCCTGCAGATCGGCCGGAACGTCGACAACATCCCACTTGGCGCCGACTTCTTCACCGGACCAGATGAACGCCTTCATCTCGATGAGATCGACCACGCCGGCGAATTCGGTCTCGGCCCCGATCGGCAGCTGAAGAACGACAGGCTTGGCGCCGAGGCGCGTGTCGATCATGTCGATGCAGCGATAGAAATCGGCACCGATCTTGTCCATCTTGTTGACGAAGATCAGGCGCGGAACGCCGTACTTGTCAGCCTGGCGCCAGACGGTCTCGGTCTGCGGCTCCACGCCGGCATTGGCGTCGAGCAGCGCGACGGCACCGTCGAGCACGCGCAGCGAACGCTCCACCTCGATGGTGAAGTCCACGTGGCCCGGCGTATCGATGATGTTGAAGCGACGACGCTTACCGTCGCGACCCTGCCAGGACGTGGTGGTCGCAGCGGACGTGATCGTGATGCCGCGTTCCTGCTCCTGCGCCATCCAGTCCATGGTGGCAGCGCCATCATGGGTCTCGCCCATCTTATGGTTCTTGCCGGTATAGTACAGGATACGTTCGGTCGTGGTGGTCTTGCCGGCATCGATGTGCGCCATGATGCCGAAATTGCGGTAGTCTTCGATTTGATATTCGCGGGCCATAATGTTCTCTCTTTACCAGCGGTAGTGCGAGAACGCACGGTTTGCATCGGCCATGCGGTGCGTGTCTTCACGCTTCTTGACCGCCTGGCCACGGCCATTCATCGCATCCATCAGCTCGCCCGACAGACGGCCGACCATGGTCTGCTCACCACGCTTGCGGGCGGCGTCGATCAGCCAGCGAATGGCGAGCGCCTGCTGACGCTCCGAGCGCACTTCGACCGGCACCTGATAGGTGGCACCACCGACGCGGCGCGAACGCACTTCGACGGCAGGACGGATATTGTCCAGCGCGCCATGGAAGACCTGGATGGGATCCTGCTTGGTGCGCTCTTCGATGATTTCAAAGGCACCATAGACGATGCCCTCTGCGGACGACTTCTTGCCGTCCTTCATGAGCGAGTTCATGAACTTGGAGACAACCAGATCACCGAACTTGGGATCGGGGTTGATCTCACGCTTTTCTGCACGATGCCGACGGGACATGGCTCACAATCTCCTTATTTCGGCCGCTTCGCGCCATACTTGGAACGGCGCTGCTTGCGATCCTTCACGGACTGAGTGTCAAGCACACCGCGCAGAACGTGATAGCGAACGCCCGGAAGGTCACGCACACGACCGCCGCGGATCAGCACCACGGAGTGCTCCTGCAGGTTGTGGCCTTCACCCGGGATGTAGGTAATGACTTCACGCTGATTGACCAGGCGCACCTTGGCAACGCGGCGCAGGGCCGAGTTCGGCTTCTTCGGCGTCGTGGTATAGACGCGAGTGCACACACCACGCTTCTGCGGGTTGGCCTCCATCGCCGGCACCTTGTTCCGCTTCGGCTTGGCCTGCCGGGGCTTGCGGATCAGCTGATTAATGGTCGGCATATTGCTCGAACCCTCTTTCCATCCGTACAAACAAAATCCTGTTCGACATAACAAGCGAGCGGCGCCCGCACACGCTTCCGCAAGGGAAACCGGCGGCGCCAAGAATGCAGAGGATCACCCCCATTGCGGAAGCAATCATGCGCCCAAGACTTGTTGCGTCTAACTACCCGACAGTGTGTTTGATCGGCTTGAATGCGTCGCATTGGGCGCTTCGCATTCGGTGCCGGATCACGACCGACCGCTTAGGTAGGCGGGTCATACTGGGTTGATTCAGAATCGTCAAGGGTTTCGGGGAAAAAAGCGAAATCCCGCCGCCGATCCCCTGCCCTGCGCTTGACGCATGGCGAGATATGGAGAGGGGCCGGGACGATTTCAAGTTCCCAGGGCCTTGCGGGCCGCACTGGCCAGAAACGCGGCGCGGGAAATGCCCCGCCGCCGCGCGGTTTCGTCGATGGCGCGCAACAGGCCGGCCTCGAACGTGACATTGGCTCGCACTACGCGCCCCTCATGTTCGACCAAGGGTACGCGCACGAGAAAGGCCCCTTCTTCCAGGGCTTCCCTCACGTCCTTGCGTTCGCGCAAGCTTTCGAGTGTGGACGGCACTGGAATCGGCTGGTCCTCGGCCCAGAGTTCCAGCGCCTCTATGGCATTGGCAACCACCGTGTCCTCGTCATCGGCCGCCGAAAAGACATTCGGCAGATCAGGGAACGAAACGCCGAAGGCGCTGTCGTCGTCTTTGTGAACAAGAGCGTAGAATGCAACCATCGCGTTCAAATCCAGCCGGCCAGCGCTTGGCAATGGCACGAGCCGTACCCACCGGCAGGCGCTCCGCTGCGCATCCCAATGCTCACCAAGATAAGGCCCGGCATAATAAAAGAAAAGGGGCCCGAAGGCCCCTTTCCCGATGTTGCGATAATGCGCCGTCTATTCCGCCGGAGCGTCCGGGGTGGCCGGCACGGGCTCGGGCGCCGGAATGGCGATGGTCTCGGCCTGGCGGCGGCGTTCCTCGAGGATGAGGTCGTCGCGCTTGGACGCGATCTGGCGCACATTGGTGATCCGTGCACCGGTGCCGGCGGGGATGAGCCGGCCGACGATGACGTTCTCCTTCAGGCCTTCGAGCAGGTCCGCCTTGCCCGACACCGCCGCTTCGGTAAGCACGCGGGTCGTTTCCTGGAACGAAGCGGCCGAAACGAAGGACCGGGTCTGCAGCGACGCCTTGGTGATGCCGAGCAGGACCGGAACGGCCTCCGCCGGCTTCTTGCCGTCGCCGACCAGCTGCTCGTTGAGCTCATCGAACTCGATGCGATCGATCTGCTCGTCCTTGAGCAGGCCGGATTCGCCCGGATCGGTGATCTCGACCTTCTGCAGCATCTGGCGAACGATCACCTCGATGTGCTTGTCGTTGATCAACACGCCCTGCAGCCGGTAGACCTCCTGGATCTCGTTGACGAGATAGCGGGCCAGCTCCTCGACGCCCTTGATGGCAAGGATGTCGTGCGGGGCCGGGTTGCCGTCGAGGATGTATTCGCCCTTCTCGATCGGGTCGCCTTCCTGCAGATGGAAGGGCTTGCCTTTCGGGATCAGGTACTCGACCGGCTCCAGGCTCTCATCGGTCGGCTCGATGACGATGCGGCGCTTGTTCTTGTAGTCGCGGCCGAAGCGGATCGTGCCGTCGATTTCGGCAATGATCGCGTGGTCCTTCGGACGGCGAGCCTCGAACAGTTCGGCCACACGCGGCAGACCGCCGGTGATGTCCTTGGTCTTGGCGCTTTCGAGCGGAATACGGGCCAGGACGTCGCCCTGGGCCACGCGGACCCCGGGTTCGACGGCAATGACCGCATCCACGCTCATCAGATAGCGCGCATCGGTGCCGCGATCGGTCTTGAAGGGCTGCCCCTTCGAACCGACGGCAATGGCCGGCTTGAGGCCTTCGCCGCGGGCGCTCGAGCGCCAGTCGACGACCAGACGCTTGGTGAAGCCCGTGGTTTCGTCGGTCTGTTCGGAGACCGAGGCCCCGTCGACCAGATCCTCGAAGATCACCTCGCCCTCGACTTCGGACAGAACGGGACGGGTATAGGGGTCCCATTCGGCCAGGCGCTGGCTGCGCTTGACCTGGTCGCCCTCATTGACGCGCAGCCGCGAGCCATAGGCGACCTTATGGGCAGCCCGCTCCTTGCCCTCGGCATCGATGATGACGATGGAGACGTTGCGGCCCATGACCACCACGTGGCCATCCGAGTTGGTCGCGATATTCTTGTTGCGGAAGCCGATGGTCCCTTCGGCGCCGGCTTCCAGATAAGAATTGTCGACGACCTGCGCGGTGCCACCGATGTGGAAGGTGCGCATGGTGAGCTGGGTGCCCGGCTCGCCGATCGACTGCGCCGCGATAACGCCGACCGCTTCGCCCATATTGACCGGCGTGCCCCGGGCAAGGTCGCGGCCGTAGCAGACGGCACAGCAGCCCTGGCGGACCTCGCAGGTCAGCGGCGAACGGATGCGGACCGACTGCACCTTGGCGTTCTCGATCTTCTCGATGTCGGACTCGTCCATCAGCGTGCCCTTGGCGACGAGAACGTCGTCGGTGCCCGGCAGATAGATGTCGTCGGCCGAGACGCGGCCGAGGATGCGCTGGCCGAGCGAGGCCACCACCTGGCCGGAATCGACGATCGCTTCCATGGTAAGGCCGCTCTCGGTGCCGCAATCATCTTCGGTGATGATCGCGTCCTGCGCCACGTCGACGAGGCGACGGGTGAGATAGCCCGAGTTGGCGGTCTTGAGCGCGGTATCGGCCAGACCCTTGCGGGCCCCGTGGGTCGAGTTGAAGTACTCGAGAACGGTGAGGCCTTCCTTGAAGTTCGAAATCACCGGAGTTTCGATGATCTCGCCCGAGGGCTTGGCCATCAGGCCGCGCATGCCGGCGAGCTGCTTCATCTGGGCGACCGAACCACGGGCGCCCGAATGGCTCATCATATAGACCGAGTTGATCTGCTTGGAGCGGCCATCGGAATCCTTCTCGGACGCCGAAATGCGCTTCATCATCTCCTCGGCGACCTTGTCGCCGCACTTGGCCCAGGCATCGACGACCTTGTTGTACTTCTCACCATGGGTGATCAGGCCGTCATTGTACTGCTGCTCGAACTCCTCGACCTGCTTGCGGGTATCGCCCACGATCTTGGCCTTGGTGTCGGGGATGACCATGTCGTCCTTGCCGAACGAGATGCCGGCACGGCAGGCCTGCTTGAAGCCCAGATCCATGACGCGGTCACAGAAGATCACGGTCTCCTTCTGGCCGCAGGCACGGTAGACCGTGTCAATGACCTTGGAGATGTTCTTCTTGGTCATCAGCTGGTTGACCACCTCGAACGGCACGCTCTCGGGCAGGATCTGCCCCAGAATCATGCGGCCCGGCGTGGTCTCGACGATCTGCGAAACCCGATTGCCGTCCTGGTCGACCGTCTTGATCCGGCCCTTGATCTTGGTGTGCAGGGTCACCGTCTTGGTTTCGAGCGCGTGCTCGAGCTCGGCCATGGACGAGAACGCCATGCCTTCGCCCGGCTCGCCATCCGCCATGATGGAGACGTAGTACAGCCCCAGCACGATGTCCTGGCTCGGCACGATGATCGGCTGGCCGTTGGCAGGGTGCAGGATGTTGTTGGTCGACATCATCAGGACGCGCGCTTCGAGCTGGGCCTCGAGGCTCAGCGGCACGTGCACGGCCATCTGGTCGCCGTCGAAGTCGGCATTGAACGCGGCGCAGACCAGCGGATGGAGCTGGATGGCCTTGCCCTCGATGAGGATCGGCTCGAACGCCTGGATGCCCAGACGGTGAAGCGTCGGCGCGCGGTTGAGGAGAACCGGGTGCTCGCGGATCACCTCGTCAAGGATATCCCAGACTTCGGGCTTTTCCTTCTCGACCAGCTTTTTCGCCTGCTTGACGGTCGAGGACAGGCCCTTGGCGTCGAGACGCGAATAGATGAAGGGCTTGAACAGCTCCAGCGCCATCTTCTTGGGCAGACCGCACTGATGCAGCTTGAGTTCCGGACCCACGGTGATCACCGAACGGCCCGAATAGTCGACGCGCTTGCCCAGGAGGTTCTGGCGGAACCGGCCCTGCTTGCCCTTGAGCATGTCCGAAAGCGACTTGAGCGGACGCTTGTTCGCACCGGTGATGGTGCGGCCACGGCGGCCATTGTCGAACAGCGCGTCGACGGCCTCCTGCAGCATGCGCTTTTCGTTGCGGATGATGATGTCGGGCGCCCGCAGCTCGATGAGGCGCTTCAACCGGTTGTTGCGGTTGATGACGCGCCGGTAGAGGTCGTTGAGATCGGACGTGGCGAAGCGGCCACCATCGAGCGGCACCAGCGGGCGCAGCTCGGGCGGGATGACCGGGATGACGGTCATGATCATCCATTCGGGCTTGTTGCCCGAAACGATGAACTGCTCGACGATCTTCAAGCGCTTGGCGAGCTTCTTGGGCTTAAGTTCCGTCGTCGACTCGGCAATTTCGACGCGCAGGTCGGCGGCGAGCTTTTCGAGGTCGATGGCGGCCAGCATCTCGCGCACCGCTTCGGCGCCGATCATGGCGGTGAAGGCGTCCGGACCGTAATTGTCCTGCGCGCCGAGATACTCTTCTTCCGTGATCAGCTGATGCTGGGAGAACGGGGTCAGGCCCGGCTCGATGATCACATAGTTCTCGAAGTAGAGAATGCGCTCCACATCCTTGAGGGTCATGTCGAGAAGCTGCGCGATGCGGCTCGGCAGCGACTTCAGGAACCAGATATGGGCGACGGGCGCGGCCAGTTCGATATGGCCCATGCGCTCGCGGCGCACGCGCGACAGGGTCACTTCCACACCGCACTTCTCGCAGATGACGCCCTTGAACTTCATGCGCTTGTACTTGCCGCACAGGCACTCATAGTCCTTGGTCGGGCCGAAGATGCGCGCGCAGAACAGGCCGTCACGCTCAGGCTTGAACGTGCGGTAGTTGATGGTCTCGGGCTTTCTGATCTCGCCGTAGGACCACGACAGGATCTTTTCCGGGCTGGCGATGTTGATCTTGATCTGATCGAACGTAGGGGCCGCCGCCTGCGAATTGAACGGATCCATGACGTGCTGATGATGGTTCATCTTTTGTCTCCTTGGTGCCCCGCGCGATGCGGCTGAAGATCAGCGCATCGCAACGGAGCTAAGCATCGGTTCGGGGGGACGCGGCGAATTATTCCGCCGCATCCGCAGGAGGCGCGAGCTCGGGATCACCACCCGGCTCGTCATTGTCGGCTTCGAAATCGGTGAGTTCGACATTGAGGCCCAGCGAGCGGATTTCCTTGACGAGAACGTTGAAGCTCTCGGGGATTCCCGCCTCGAAGGTGTCGTCTCCACGCACGATGGCTTCGTAGACCTTGGTCCGGCCTGCCACGTCGTCCGACTTGACGGTGAGCATTTCCTGCAAGGTGTAGGCAGCACCGTAAGCCTCGAGTGCCCAGACCTCCATTTCACCGAAGCGCTGGCCGCCGAACTGCGCCTTGCCGCCCAGCGGCTGCTGGGTCACGAGACTGTAGGGGCCGATCGAACGGGCGTGGATCTTGTCGTCCACCAGGTGGTGCAGCTTGAGCATGTAGATATACCCAACCGTCACCTTGCGGTCGAACTCCTCGCCGGTCCGGCCGTCGAACAATGTCGACTGGCCCGAGCCATCGAGCCCTGCCCGCTCCAGCATCTCGACGATGTCGGCTTCCTTGGCGCCGTCGAACACCGGCGTCGCGATCGATACGCCCTTGGAAATCTGCTGGCCCAGACGAACGATCCCGTCGTCGTCGAGATCGCCGACATAGTCGTCGCCCTCATAGAGCGCGCTGATTTCCTTCTTGAGCGGCGTCACGTCCTTGTTCTGGCGATAGGCCTCCATCATGGCGTCGATCTTGCGACCCATGCCGCGGGCGGCCCAGCCCAGATGGGTTTCGAGGATCTGCCCGACATTCATGCGCGAAGGCACGCCCAGCGGGTTGAGGACGATATCCACATGGGTCCCGTCCTCGAGGAACGGCATGTCCTCGACCGGCATGATGCGCGAGATGACGCCCTTGTTGCCGTGGCGGCCGGCCATCTTGTCGCCCGACTGGATCTTGCGCTTGGTGGCGACGAAGACCTTGACCATCTTCATCACGCCTGGCGGAAGCTCGTCGCCGCGCTGCAGCTTGTCGACCTTGTCGATGAAGCGCTGCTCGAGCATGCGACGGCTTTCGTCGTACTGCGCCTGCAGGGCCTCGATCTCGCTCATCAGCTTGTCGTCTTCGACGGCGAACTGCCACCACTTCGACCGCGCATGCGCCTCGAAGATGGAATCGTTGAGCTTGGTGCCGGCCACATAGCCCTTGGGCCCGGTGGTCGCCGCCTTGCCGAACAGCATTTCCTTCAACCGCGCATAGACGTTGCGATCGAGGATCGACTGCTCGTCGTCGCGGTCCTTGGCCAGGCGCTCGATTTCCTCGCGCTCGATGGCCATGGCACGCTCGTCCTTGTCGATGCCGTGGCGGTTGAACACCCGCACCTCGACCACGATGCCGCCGTCCCCGGGAGGAACGCGCAGCGAAGTGTCGCGGACGTCGGACGCCTTTTCGCCGAAGATGGCGCGCAGGAGCTTTTCTTCCGGCGTCATCGGGCTTTCGCCCTTGGGCGTGATCTTGCCGACCAGGATGTCGCCGGCCTGAACTTCCGCACCGATATGGACGATACCGGCTTCGTCGAGGTTCTTGAGCGCTTCTTCCGAGACGTTCGGAATGTCGCGGGTGATTTCCTCGGGCCCGAGCTTGGTGTCGCGGGCCATCACTTCATATTCCTCGATATGGATCGAGGTGAAGACGTCATCCTGCACGATCTTCTCGCTGAGCAGGATGGAGTCTTCGAAGTTGTAGCCGTTCCAGGGCATGAAGGCGACCAGCACGTTGCGGCCGAGCGCCAGGTCGCCCAGATCGGTCGAGGGACCGTCCGCGATGATGTCGCCAGCCTGGACGTGGTCGCCGACATTGACCAGCGGGCGCTGGTTGATGCAGGTCGACTGGTTCGAGCGCTGGAACTTCATCAGGTTGTAGATGTCGACGCCGGACTTCGACGCATCGGTCTCCTCGGTGGCGCGGATGACCACGCGGGTCGCATCCACCTGATCGACGATACCGGTACGCAGGGCCGCGATCGCGGCGCCGGAATCCCGGGCCACCACCGATTCCATGCCCGTGCCCACGAAGGGGGCTTCCGCACGCAGAAGCGGCACGGCCTGGCGCTGCATGTTCGAGCCCATCAGGGCGCGGTTGGCGTCGTCGTTCTCGAGGAACGGGATCAGCGCCGCGGCGACCGAAACCACCTGCTTGGGCGACACGTCCATGAGGTCGACCTGCTCGCGCGGCGTCAGCGACGGCTCGCCGGCATGGCGGGCCACCACCATGTCGTTGACGAACTCACCCTTGTCGCTGACCGTGGCATTGGCCTGGGCGATGTGGTGCTTGGCCTCTTCCATGGCGGAGAGATAGACCACCTCGTCGGTGACCTTGCCGTCCACGACCTTGCGGTACGGGGTTTCGATGAAGCCGTACTTGTTGACGCGGGCGAAGGTCGCCAGCGAGTTGATGAGGCCGATATTGGGCCCTTCCGGCGTCTCGATCGGGCAGATGCGGCCATAGTGCGTGACGTGAACGTCGCGAACTTCAAAGCCGGCCCGTTCGCGGGTAAGACCGCCCGGCCCAAGCGCGGAAAGGCGGCGCTTGTTGGTGATCTCCGACAGCGGGTTGGTCTGGTCCATGAACTGCGAAAGCTGGGACGAGCCGAAGAACTCGCGTACCGCCGCCGCAGCCGGCTTGGCGTTGATCAGGTCCTGCGGCATCACCGTGTCGATCTCGACCGAGCTCATGCGCTCCTTGATGGCGCGTTCCATGCGCAGCAGGCCGAGGCGATAATGGTTTTCCATCAGTTCGCCGACCGAACGCACGCGGCGGTTGCCGAGATTGTCGATGTCGTCGATCTCGCCCTTGCCGTCACGCAGTTCGACGAGCGTGCGGACCACCTCGACGATGTCTTCCTTGCGCAGCACGCGCACGGTGTCTTCCGCCTCGATGTCCAGGCGCATGTTCATCTTCACCCGGCCGACCGAGGACAGGTCGTAGCGCTCGGAATCGAAGAACAGCGAATTGAGCATCGCTTCGGCGGTTTCGACGGTGGGGGGCTCGCCCGGACGCATCACCCGGTAGATGTCGAACAGAGCATCCTCGCGGGTCTCGTTCTTGTCCACGGCCAGGGTGTTGCGGATATAGGCGCCCACATTGACGTGGTCGATATCGAGGATCGGCAGCTCGTCGAAGCCCTTCTCGATCAGGGTCGCCAGCAGCTTCTCGTCGATCTCGTCGCCGGCCTCGGCAAAGATCTCGCCATTGGACATGTCGACCATGTCATGGCCCAGATACATGCCATAGAGGTCTTCGTCGGTGGCCAGCAGATGCGTCACGCCGGCATCGGCCAGCTTCTTGGCCGACCGCGCGGTGAGGCGCGAGCCGCCTTCATGCACCACGTCGCCCGTATTGGCGTCGATCAGGTCGTAGACCGGCTTGGTGCCCTTGAGCTTTTCGGCATCGAACGGCTTCTTCCAGCCCTTGTCGCTCTTGGCGTAGGACTGGATGTCGTAATAGGTCGAGAGGATTTCCTCGGCATTGAGGCCCAGCGCCTTCAGGAGCGAGGTCACCGGGATCTTGCGGCGGCGGTCGATGCGCGCATAGACGATATCCTTGGCGTCGAATTCGATATCGAGCCAGGACCCGCGATAGGGGATGATGCGCGCGGCGAACAGCAGCTTGCCCGAGGAATGGGTCTTGCCCTTGTCGTGATCGAAGAACACGCCGGGGCTGCGGTGCATCTGCGAAACGATGACGCGCTCGGTGCCGTTGATGATGAAGGTGCCGACCGACGTCATGAAGGGCATGTCGCCCATATAGACGTCCTGCTCCTTGATGTCCTTGACCGAACGCGCGCCGGTGTCTTCATCGACCTCGAAAACGATCAGGCGCAGGGTCACCTTGAGCGGCGCCGCGAAAGTGAGGTCGCGCTGACGGCATTCCTCGACATCGTATTTGGGCTGTTCGAATTCGTAGCTGACGAATTCAAGGCTCGCGGTATTGGAAAAATCGGTGATCGGGAACACCGACTTGAAGACCGACTGCAAACCTTCGGTGGGACGCCCGCCTTCCGGTTCGTCGACCATGAGGAACTGCCCGTAGGATTCCCTCTGGACGTCGATCAGGTTCGGCATCTCCGTGACTTCACGAATGGACCCAAAGGACTTGCGCACCTTGCGGCGGCCGTTGAACGTGGTAGCCATGTACCCGCTTCCTCTCGTTTCCAGCGTTTCCGGCAGAAATGGCGCCCATTTCTGCGCTTCGGAAAACGCGCTATTGCTAACGCATGTCTCGGAGGCAGCTGTTCAAAGAATCGACAATCAGCCGTCGGTTCTTTGAACAGGTGCCCTTTCTGACGTTGTATCGTGCTGGTGTGCTTATCGGCCAATTGTGGCCTTAGGCCGATGGCCCACCGTATTTCCGCAACTTCCGCCCTGCCCTTCCGGGTGGCGTCCGCCTCCATCCTGTTCGCGGAGGCGGGGGACGGGATGGCCCATGGGCCATCCCGAAAATCGTCTCACAAGAGACGAATTACTTGAGCTCGACCTTGGCGCCAGCGGCTTCCAGCTTGCCCTTGAGGTCTTCGGCTTCGGCCTTGTTGACGCCTTCCTTGACGGGCTTGGGAGCGCCTTCGACGAGGTCCTTGGCTTCCTTCAGGCCCAGGCCGGTGATGGCGCGGACTTCCTTGATGACGTTGATCTTCTGGGCACCGGCATCGGTGAGGATCACGTCGAATTCCGTCTGCTCTTCAGCCGGGGCGGCAGCGGCGGCGGCGCCACCGGCAGCAGCAACGGCAACAGGAGCGGCGGCGGAAACGCCCCACTTCTCTTCGAGCAACTTGGAGAGCTCGGAAGCCTCCAGGACGGTCAGTGCGGACAGGTCGTCCACGAGCTTTGCAAGATCAGCCATTTGATCAGCCTTTTCTTTCGTATGGTTTCAGTTTGAACCGTGGATGGTCGCGCCGCCTTATGCAGCGCCCTTTTCCGAGTAAGCGGAGATAACGCGGGCGACGGATGCGCCCGGTTCCTTGGCCAGACGGGCGAGCTGGGCTGCAGGCTGCGTGAGCAGACCGGCGAGCTTGGCGCGCAGTTCGTCCAGCGAAGGCAGATCGGCCAGCGCCTTGATGCCGTCGGCATCGAGTTCGGTCGAGCCCATCGCGCCGCCGAGGATCACGAACTTGTTGTTCGAATCGGCGAACTTCTTGGCAACACGAGGTGCCGTGACGGGGTCTTCCGAAAAGGCGAGGACGGTCGGGCCAGTCAGAAGACCCGAGAAATCCGCAATATCGGTTTCCTTAAGAGCGAGCTTGGCAAGGCGGTTCTTTGCGACCTTCACCTGTCCGCCGGCCTGCTTCATCTGCACACGCAGCTTTTCGAAGTCAGACACCGACAGACCGGCATAGTGAGCGACGACGACCGCGCCCGAGCCGGCGAATGCCTGCTGGAGCGAGGAGACGACCTCAGCTTTTTCCGCTCTATCCACTGCTACTCTCCACGAGTTAGGCACGAACCGAGCAGGATCGTACCCGTTGCAATAAGCCACCCCGATATCGGGGTGGCGGTGCAGTGCCTGTAAACCCGCTGGCGAAGCGACGCTCCGCAACCGGTTCGGTTCAAACCAAAACGAGTGGCTTTCGCCAAAATCTCGTCCGGGTCGTCACCCCATCTCTTGGTGGCCACCGGGAGCCCCCGGCGATTAGGATGGCAAGCCGCCATCACCACACAGTCTCGGACAGGACTTTACCCAAAAGGGTTTTTTGGCCCTTTTGGGTATCCCGGGCGGCCGGAACCGCCCGAAACTGGTTTTCTCGCAGGTCTTAGAGGACCGACGAGGGGTCCACATGGACGCCGGCGCCCATGGTGGAGGAAACGGCGACGCGCCGGACATAGGTGCCCTTGGCGCCCGAGGGCTTGGCCCGGGACACGGCTTCGGCGAGCGCCTTGATGTTCTCGATGAGCTGGTCTTCGGAGAACGAAGCCTTGCCCACGCCGGCATGGATGATGCCGGCCTTTTCCACGCGGAACTCGACCGCGCCGCCCTTGGCGGCCTTGACCGCACCGGCGACGTCCGGGGTCACCGTGCCGACCTTGGGGTTCGGCATCAGGTTGCGCGGGCCGAGGATCTTGCCCAGGCGGCCGACCAGCGGCATCATGTCCGGGGTGGCGATGCAGCGGTCGAAATTGATGTTGCCGTTCTGGATCTGCTCGGCGAGGTCGTCGGCGCCCACGATATCCGCGCCGGCCGCCCTGGCCTCCTCGGCCTTGGCATCCTTGGCGAACACGGCGACACGAACGGTCTTGCCGGTGCCGTTGGGCAGGTTGACGACGCCGCGGACCATCTGGTCGGCGTGGCGCGGGTCGACGCCCAGGTTCATCGCGACTTCGATGGTCTCGTCGAACTTGGCCGTGGCGCGGTCCTTGACCATCTTGATGGCCTCGTCGACGCCATAGAGCTTCTTGCGGTCGATCCCCTCACGGACCTGCTTGGTGCGCTTTGCAATCTTGGTCATGATCGAATTACCCTTCAACCTGCAGGCCCATGGAGCGGGCGGAGCCGGCAACCATGCTCATGGCGGCCTCAACGGTATCGGCGTTGAGATCCTTCATCTTCTTTTCGGCGATCTCGCGCACCTGCGCTTCGGTCAGCTTGCCGGCGCTGTCATGGCCGGGCTTCTTGGAGCCGGACCTGAGGTTGATCGCCTTCTTGATGAAATAGGTCACCGGCGGCAGCTTCATCTCGAAAGTGAAGCTCTTGTCGGCGAACGCGGTGATCACGACCGGAATCGGGGCACCCTTTTCCATTTCCTGCGTGGCGGCGTTGAAGGCCTTGCAGAATTCCATGATGTTGAGGCCGCGCTGACCGAGGGCCGGGCCGATCGGGGGCGAGGGAGTCGCGGATGCGGCAGGCACCTGCAACTTGATGTAACCGGTAATCTTCTTTGCCATGGTCGTTCCTTTCAATAAACCGCCAAAGCGGCCATTTGGTGACGGCGTGGTGCGAGGGGTTCACCGGCGGATGGCAACCGCCGCCCTCTTCCACACTGTTTGCGCAGGGGATCGCCCCGAAACCTCGGAGCCCCGTGCGAAGCGGTCAGACCTTCTCGACCTGACCGTATTCCAGCTCGACCGGCGTCGGCCGACCGAAAATCGATACTTCCACCTTGAGGCGCGAGCGCTCCTCGTCGACTTCCTCGACGACGCCGGAAAAGCTCGCGAACGGCCCGTCGGACACCCGGACATTCTCCCCGATCTCGAAGCTGACGGACGGCTTGGGCCGGTCGACGCCCTCCTGCACCTGCTGCAGGATGTTCATCGCCTCGCTCTCGGAGATCGGCTGCGGCTTGTTGTCCGCGCCCAGGAACCCGGTGACCTTGGGCGTATTCTTGATCAGGTGGAAGGTCTCGTCGGTGAGTTCCATCTTGACCAGGACATAGCCCGGGAAAAACTTGCGCTCGGCATCGACCTTACGGCCGCGGCGCACTTCGGTGACCTTCTCGGTCGGCACCAGCACATCGTCGAACAGGTGGTCGAGCCCGTTGGCCACCACCTTCTGCTTGATGTCCTCGGCGACCTTGCGCTCGAAGTTCGAATACGCCTGAACGATATACCAACGCTTGGCCATACTGCTTTTATGCTCCTCGTCCGCCGCCGGCTTAGCGAATGGACAGAATTAACCCGACAAAGAACTGGATGATCTGATCCGCCGCCAGAAAGAACAGGCTGGCGAAGATCACCATGATCAGAACCATCACAGTCGAGATCAGCGTCTCGTTGCGAGTCGGCCAAACCACCTTGGCGACTTCCGAACGGACCTGCTGAAAGAACGTAAAAGGATTAGTCCGGGCCATATACCGCTCGACGTCTGGTGTTGATTTCGGGGCTTAAAGTCCATAAGCAATTGCCGCGCGAGTCGGATCGCACGGCCAAGAGTGGGTTATCTAGACGCTGAGCCGCCCGAACGCAAGGGCACGGCCAATCTTTTTTGCGCGGGGGCGCCGCTTGTACCCCGGATCGCCGGCTTGCGCCATAGATTGACTTTTTGCCGTAACAGCCTACCTTATTTGTCATGATGATGTCCAAGGATCAGATCAGCCGTCTCGTCCGCCGCGAACATCCCGTCACGGGAGCGCGGCCCTAAGGTCATGCCAGGCGTCGCATGACCTTAGGGTCATCATGAGCCCCATACGCTCCGATCATCCAGACGCCCTTCAAACCTCACTCATTCAGCTCCCGCCCGTCTTGCCGCGGGTCAACCACCCATGGAGAACCCCATGAGCCTTTTTCAAGTCGACGGCGCCCTTCCCGAAATCGTCGTCAGTCGCGATGACTTCATCATTCTCAGCAAGCTGGCCAGCGCCGCCAACACCGAGACGGGAGAAGACCTGATCGGTGAGCTCGAACGCGCCACCATCGCCGAGACCGAAACGCTGCCCGCCAATGTCGTCCGCATGGGCGCCACGGTCAGCTACAGCATCGCCGGCGAGGCCCCGCGCACCGTGCGACTGGTCTATCCCGCCGATGCCGACATCGCCTCGGGCGCCATTTCCGTGCTGACCCCGATCGGTACCGCCCTGCTCGGCCTCAAGCCGGGCCAGTCCATCGGTTGGACCGCGACCGACGGACGCGAATTGCAGCTCAAGGTCATCGCCGTCTTCGGCGGCTCCTACGACGCCGGCCGGCCGCAACAGCGGGCGAGCGCGCCCGAAACCCCGGAAGATCCCGGCCCGTTCGCGGCGTGAGGCAGTTCTGACGATTTGTTGGAAAACTGGCAGGGGCGGAGGGACTCGAACCCCCGGCCCTCGGTTTTGGAGACCGATGCTCTACCAACTGAGCTACACCCCTGCATTGGCGGTTGATCTAATCGCAAAGCGGTCCCGAGGCAAGTCCCTCGGGGCTGAATTATAAAAAAGAAAGGGCGGCCAGATGGCCGCCCTTTTTGCATTCGAACCGGAGGGGTCCGGGATTACTCGACGATCTTGGAGACGACGCCGGCGCCGACGGTACGGCCGCCTTCGCGGATCGCGAAGCGCAGCTTTTCTTCCATGGCGATCGGAACGATCAGTTCCACGTTCATCTCCACGTTGTCGCCCGGCATCACCATCTCGACGCCTTCCTTGAGCGTCACAACACCCGTCACGTCCGTCGTCCGGAAATAGAACTGGGGACGGTAATTGGTGAAGAACGGGGTATGACGGCCGCCCTCTTCCTTGGTCAGGATATAGGCTTCCGCAACGAACTTGGTGTGCGGGGTCACCGAACCGGGCTTGCACAGAACCTGACCACGCTCGACCTGGGTGCGGTCGATGCCGCGGATCAGCGCGCCGATATTGTCGCCGGCCTCACCCGAATCGAGCAGCTTGCGGAACATCTCGACGCCGGTCACCGTCGTCTTGAGCGTCGGCTTGATCCCGACGATCTCGACTTCCTCGCCCACCTTGACGATGCCGCGCTCGACGCGACCGGTCACAACCGTGCCACGGCCCGAGATCGAGAACACGTCCTCGACCGGCATCAGGAACGGAAGGTCCTTGGGACGCTCCGGGGTCGGGATATAGGCGTCAACCTGGCGCATCAGCTCCAGAACCGCGTCATGGCCGATCTCGGGGCGCTTGTCCTCGAGCGCCATCAGCGCCGAGCCCTTGACGATCGGAACGTCGTCGCCGGGGAATTCGTACGAGCTCAAGAGCTCGCGCACTTCCAGCTCGACCAGCTCGAGCAGTTCCTCGTCGTCCACCTGGTCGACCTTGTTGAGGAACACCACAAGCGCCGGAACGCCGACCTGGCGCGAGAGCAGGATGTGCTCGCGCGTCTGCGGCATCGGGCCGTCGGCCGCCGAAACCACTAGGATCGCGCCGTCCATCTGCGCCGCACCCGTGATCATGTTCTTCACATAGTCAGCGTGGCCAGGGCAGTCCACATGCGCGTAGTGACGGTTCTCCGTCTCATACTCAACATGCGAGGTCGAAATGGTGATCCCGCGCGCCTTCTCCTCGGGAGCCTTGTCGATCTGGTCGTAAGCCGAGAACGTCGCACCACCCGTCTCTGCCAGAACCTTCGTGATCGCTGCCGTCAGAGACGTCTTGCCATGGTCAACGTGACCAATCGTGCCAATGTTAACGTGCGGCTTGTTGCGGGTGAATTTTTCCTTGCCCATGTGCTCACAACCGTAATCTAGAAGTTAAAACTGCCGGGCGTTTACCCGGTTGGGCGGGCATAAACAAGTGCTTTTTCCGTCGCGCCGGTTTCGGCCCCGCCCCGCCCATGCAAAAGAGCGGGCAAGCGGCCCCTCGCCTCTTGCCCGCTCCCTTGAGAGCAATTCCACTTATCCGATCAATCGGGCGTTCCGCTCGCCGGACGGCACCTCTTCCGGGCAGGCCATGATCACACGGATATCGTCATAGTCCCGGTCCGAACCGCCGCGCTCGGGCGGACGATCTTCCCAGCCGTAATACATGTAGCGTCCATAGGAGCACCCTTCCGTCGCCGTCTGGGGCGTTCGCCCGGTCTGCCGCGGCGGGATCAGGCCGCCCTTGCTCGGCGGCTCCTTGCATTCCCGAAGGGTGTCGCAAATGATCGTTTCGACGATGGTGAAGGACGCAAGGCCCCGGTGCTCGTCCGCCTTGCCCCGCTCGGAAACCGTATCGGAATAGTAATTATTGCGGGTCCCGCCCCTGTCCCAGCGATCGGCGGTAGTTCGGCGTTGGCGGACATCCTCCAGGGCGTTGATCACGTTCTCCAGCCGCATGCTCAGATGCGAACCGCGCGGACATTGTGGCATCAGATAGGTGTATTTGCGCTGCCCGATGCTTCCGCCTTTGATCTGCCGCCAGACTCCCTCCTCCTGGGTATCGAGCTGATCCACGCCCCACATGGTTCTGTTTTCATATTGCGTACGCAAGACGCTGTCTTGGATCGGCACGTCTTCGATCGGGCTGCCCGGATCGGGCGTGAACTCGGACCCGCCATTATCGGCGATGGGCACCATCTGGGTGCGCCGGGGAAGCAGGGGATCGTTCAGCGGGCGATCCGGCCAATAGCAATAGAGCCAGATCCGATTGAAGTCCCATGCCTCGAATTCCAGCGCGGTGAATTCGGGTGGGCTATAGATGAGATCGGGCTCGGACGCCTGCGCCACCGCCGAAACCGTCACCCGCTGCGTGTCGTCGATGCCCGGCAGCAGGTTTATGAAGGCCAGCGGCACATCAGCGCTCGCGCTCACGCGAACCGTGAACTGCTGCACGATCCATTCCCGGTCCAGTTCGACATTGGACGCCCAGTTCCCCTGATAGGTCCGGCCGATCTCCGCGAGCGTTGCCGTGCGGACCAAATCCCATTGGGCATCCTCCCAGCTTCCCGCGGCCGCCTTGGGATCGCTCTTGTAGGTCGCATCGAGCGCCGCCGAATCCACCTCGGCCTGCAGGAACTGGCGCACATGCTGGATGCGCAGGTAATCGACCGCCCAGCCCGCCATGGCGATGAAGGGAATGGCCATCACCGCGAAGATCACCGCGACGACGCCATCGTCCCGACGAAGGAAATCCCGTAGTCTGCGTCCCATCTGCCTGACCATGTTTGTCTCGGCGCCGGAGCGCCGGGCATTTTCACGACAAGACGGCCGGAAGTGTTCGACCGTAAGCAGATCACACAGTATCGGAATGGATTTTCAGTAAACTTACGCAGTATATGAAAAACACGATGGCAGGATTTACGCCGCGCTAACCCTCTTTGCCATAGAGCGCCGTCGCGCGCGCCACTTCCCGTTTCGAGCCGATGATCACCCCGATCCGCTGATGCAGCCCGCTGGGCTCCACGTCGAGAATGGCCTGCGTGCCGGTCGAGGAGGCGCCCCCCGCCGCCTCGACGATCATGCTCATAGGGTTGGCTTCATAGAGCAGCCGCAGCCGCCCGCCCTTGTCCCGGGTCCCCTCGTCTTCCGGATAGAGGAAGATGCCGCCGCGGCACAGGATGCGGTGCAGGTCGGCGACCATGGCCGCGCACCAGCGCATATTGTAGCTCTTGCCGAACGGACCGGACGTGCCCGCGAGGCAGGCCTCGATGAAATCGGCGGTCGGCCGATACCACTTGCCGCGCCGCGAGGCGTTGATGGAAAATTCGGCCGCTTCCTCGGGTATGCGCAGACCGTCGCGCACCAGCGCGAACCGCTCCGCCGCCTCGTCGAGGCTGAAAATGGTCACGCCCCGGCCGGTCGTCAGCACGAGGAGCGTCGCCGGACCGTAGAGCACATAGCCCGCCGCGACCTGCCGGCGGCCGGACTGCAGCACGTCCCGCTCGGTGACGGGCCCCGCCCCTCCGAGATCGAGCACCGAGAAGATAGAGCCGACCGCGCCGTTGACTTCGAGATTGGAGGACCCGTCCAGGGGATCGAAGATCAGCGCCAGCCGGCCTTCCGAGCCCTCGACCACCACGATATCCTCGAGTTCTTCGGACACCATGGCCGCGAGGACACCGCTCTCCCGCCCCTTTGCCAGGAAAATGTCATTGGCGACCACGTCGAGCTTTTTCTGCTCCTCGCCCTGGACGTTCACCGCCTGGATGGAAGCGGTGTCCCCCGCCAGCGCGGCCGCGCGCAGCGCATCGACGATATCGATGGCACAACCAGCCACCAGTTCGAAAACCGTCCCGATTTCAGAGGACACGCCCGAGGTCTTGATCCAGTCCGTCAACGAAAGCGACATGTTCAGGCTCCTGGCAATTGCGATGGTGCGCCCCCGATACCAGCCGGCGGCGCGAAGTCGAGAGCGACAAAAGTCCTAGGTCCGGCCCCAGCCATCCCGCTTGTGCGCCCGGAAAAGTTGAGAGACCATGGCCGCCCCACTCCTGCGGTAGCTCCCATGCCTCCCACCTCCTCCGGCATCGAACGCAACAGCCCCGACTACTGGCGCGCGTCGATCGCCCTGTTCCTCGCCGCCTTCTCGGTATTTGCGTCCGTCTATTCCGTTCAACCGATTCTGCCCCTGCTGGCTACCGAATTCGACCTCGACGCGGCCACCAGTTCCTTTGCCGTCTCGGCCACCACGGGCACGCTGGCCGTCAGCCTCGTGGTCGTCAGTTGGCTCGGCAATCGCTTCGACCGCAAATCGCTGATGATGGCCACCATGGTCGCAACCGCGCTGATCGGGCTCGCCATTCCGATGATGCAGGCCTGGTGGCCGCTGGTCGGATTGCGGGCGCTGCTCGGGGTCGCGGTCTGCGGCGTGCCGGCCATCGCCATGGTCTATCTCGCCGAGGAGATGTCCACCGAAGCGCTGGGCTTCGGCATGGGCCTGTTCATCGGCGGCTCGGCGATGGGCGGCATGGCCGGGCGGCTGCTGGTCGGCTTTCTCGCCGATCATTTCGACTGGCGCATCGCGCTGTTCGCCCTGTCCGCCGTAGTGGTCGTCAACGCCATCCTGTTCTTCGTCCTGCTGCCGGCCCCGCGCCGCTCGGCGACCGGAACGCTCACCGTCGCCACTTTTGCCGCCAATGTGGCGGACCTCTTCAAGGACAAGGCCCTGCCGCTCCTGTTCCTCGCCGCCTTCCTTCTAATGGGCGGCTTCGTCGCCATCTACAATTATATCGGCTTTCGCCTGCTCGCCCCGCCCTACAGCCTGTCCCAGAGCCAGGTTTCGCTGATCTTCATCGTCTATCTGGTGGGCACGCTGGGCTCGGCCTGGATGGGCGCGCTCGCCGGGCGCCTGGGGCGGCGCCGGGTGTTCTGGCCCATGGTCGTCGTGACACTGTCGGGCATCGTGCTGACACTGGTCTCGGCCATATGGGCCGTGGTCTTCGGCATTGCCGTGATGACCTTCGGCTTTTTCGCCGCCCATTCCATCGCCAGCGCGTGGGTCGCGCGGCGGGCGCAGACGGCAAGGGCACAGGGCAGCGCCATTTATCTGCTCGCCTATTATGCCGGGTCGAGCGTCATCGGCACCTTCGGTGGCTATGGATGGTCGCACGGCGGATGGCCGGGGGTCGTCGCCATTGCCGGCGGCGCCATCCTCGTGACGCTGGCGATCGCCTGGCAGCTCTACCGCATCCCGCCCATCCTGGCCCCGGATCGCCCGCCGCAACCGCCGCAGGGCATCTGAGTCGAAGGCTCAGGCTTCCGGGCCCGGCCATACGGGCACATTGTCGATCAGCCTTACCCCGTCGATCCAGGCGGCAACGAGCAGCCTGGCGGCCGAGCGGTCCACACGCTGGACAGGTGCCAGATCGGCCGCATCGCGCAGTTCGAGATATTCGACCTCCCCGAAACCCCCTTCGAGGATCGACCGGCGCGCCGCCGCGAGAATGGGTTCGGCCTCCGCCCCGCCCGTCAGTTGGTCGGCGGCGGCGGTCAGCGCGGTGATGAGGGCGACGGCCCGCGACCGTCCTTCCGGGCTCAGCCGGGCGTTTCGCGACGAAAGCGCCAGCCCGTCCGCCGCCCGGACGGTGGACGCGCCGATGATCTCGATGGGGATGTCGAGATCCTGCGCCATGCGGCGGATCACCGCGAGCTGCTGGTAGTCCTTCTCGCCGAACACCGCGATATCGGCCTGGGACTGCAGGAAAAGTTTGGCGACCACCGTCGCCACGCCGTCGAAATGCCCCGGCCGGTGGGCGCCGCACAGCCCCTCGCTGACCCCTTTGACCGACACCGTGGTCGAAAACCCCTCCGGATACATCGCCTCGACGCCCGGGGCGAAGAGGAGATCGACCCCTTCCGTTTCCAGCCGTGCCGCATCCTCGGCCTCGCTCCGCGGATAGAGGCGCAGATCCTCGGCGCTGTTGAACTGCCTGGGATTGACGAACAGGGTGACGATGACCCGATCGGCCCTGCCCCGTGCCGCCCGCACCAGCGACAAATGCCCTTCATGCAGCGCGCCCATGGTCGGCACGAGCCCGATCCTGTCCCCCGCCCCGCGCCAGAGCCTCACCTGCGCCCGCAGTTCCGCAACGCTTCTGACGATCGGCAGGCCCATCAGGCGCCCTTCGCGCTGGCGGTCGTTTCGCCGAACACGTGCTCGCTGGAGGGAAACTGCCGCTCGCGCACCTCTGCGGCATAGGCCGCGACCGCCGCCTCCGCGTCGGCTGCGAGATTGGCATAACGCTTGACGAATTTCGGCTTGAAATCGGCGAACATGCCCAGCATGTCATCGACCACCAGTATCTGCCCGTCACACGCCGCCGAGGCGCCTATGCCGATGGTGGGGATACGGATGTCGGACGTGATGCGGCGGGCAAGGATATCGGGAATCTTTTCGGCGACCACGGAAAAGGCGCCGGCCTCCGCCACCGCCTGCGCGTCGTGCAGAATGGCCTGCGCCTCGGCGCCCCGGCCCCGCACCTTGTAGCCGCCCAGCGCGTTGACCGATTGCGGCGTGAGTCCGATATGCCCCATCACCGGGATGCCGCGTTGCACGATATGCCGGATGGTCGGCGCCATATGGGTGCCGCCCTCGAGCTTCACCGCCCCCGCCCCTGTCTCGCGCATCAGGATGGCCGCATTGCGGAACGCCTGCTCCGGGCTTTCCTCATAGGCGCCGAACGGCAGGTCGATCACCATCAGCGCATGGGCCAGCCCGCGGCGGACCGCCTTGCCGTGCAGGATCATCATCTCCATGGTGACCCCGAGCGTGTCGGGCAGGCCGTGCATCACCATGCCGACGCTGTCGCCGACCAGGACCAGGTCGCAATGCCGGTCGACGATCTGCGCCATGGGGGTGGTGTAGGCGGTCAGGCACACGATCGGCGCGCCGCCCTTGCGCGCTGCGATATCCGGCGGCGTCACGGGCGCCGCGGCGCCTTTCGCATAGGTCATCTGCTCTCTCCCCGGACGTCGAAATGGCCTTCACCTATATGGCGGCACTCCTAGACGATCTCAAGGCGGAGGGAAAACCCGACTTTCGATGAATGGGACGAACCGCACATCGATTTGCGACAAACGGCACGGCGGCGCGCGGGCCGGGCCTGTAGAGTCCCCCGAAAAATTTGAAAAGGGATTGCTCAATGTCGAATGGCTCGGCCTCCAGCTTCTTTGCCACCGTGGGTGCGGACAAGACCCTCACGGCGCGGTTTCTGGCCATAACCGAAGGCAAGCATGCCGGGGACGCCCTCCTGGCCATCGCAGCTTTCGCCCAGGAGATCGGCTTCGACCTCACCTTCGAGGATATCCAGGCGGTGTGTTCGTCCCGGTCCCGTTAACCCTCGATTAGCCATGGGCTCCCTAGATTGGCGCTGACGAAGCGATCGGGGGCGAGCATGGCTTCCCATCTTCCCTATTCGAGATTTTCCACCCGCTACCTCCATCCGGGGCGCCGGTTCGAAGCCTGGCGCGAACAATTGTCGGTGCTCTACGAGCCGCGCCTGCCCGAGACGGTCGATCCCGCCACCTTCCAGGTCGATGTCGCGGGGTTCCTGCTGGGGCCGGTCAGCCAGATGCGCTGCGTCGCCGACCGGCAGCATTTCGCCCGCGACAAGCGCAAGGCCGATGCGGACGGCCTCGACAATTACATGATCCAGATTTTCCAGCGCGGCGGCTGCGTCGCCGATCTCGGCAAGGGCGAGGTCGTCCTCAACACCGGCGATATCTGCGTCTTCGACAACACCCAGCCCCTCGCCTCCCGGAACAGCGATTTCGACCTCCTGGCCATCTTCGTGCCGCGAAACCTGCTCGCGCCGCTGATCACCAATCCCGATGGCCGCCACCTGACCGCCGTTTGCGCCGACGATCCCCTCGCCATCCTGTTGCGCAACCACATCCTCAGCCTCAACGCCAATGCCGCGTCGCTGACCCACGCATCCGGCCAGGCGCTCGTGGCGCCGACCCTCGCCCTCATCGCCGCGACCCTCAACGGAGCACCGGATTCGGTGGAGGCCGGCCGCAGCGCCGTCGGTCTCGCCATCGGAACCCGCATCAAGCAATTCATCGACGACCATCTCGCCGATCCCGACCTGGGGGCTGCATGCATCGCCACCAGTTTCGGCATTTCGCGGGCTCGCCTCTACCGCCTGTTCGCCGCCTATGACGGGGTGGCGAGCTACATCCGCAACCGCCGGCTCGGCACGGCGATGACCATCCTGCGCAATCCGCGTCAGCGCCACCGCAAGATCATCGACATTGCGCTTGAAATCGGCTTTGCGTCGGAAAGCAGCTTCATCCGTGCGTTCCGCCGGCGCTATCACCACACCCCCGCCGAATCCCGCTTCGAGAGCCCCAGCCCCCTCTCGGGCGGCTCCACCGAGCATGAGGCCGGCGACGTCGCCTGGCGCGAATGGATCCGCTCGCTTCAGGCCTGACCGATACCCTCTATGGACTCTGCCAATCGCTGGCCGAGCAACAGGGCGCTTCCCGTTGCCAGCACCAGTTGCGGCAGCACCAGCCATTCCAGCGTCCAGGCCGCGCCCGAGCGCTCCTGTTCGTGAACCAGCGCCTGCGCCATGGTCCCGCTGGCGCCCGCGGCGAAACGGGCTAGGGAAACCAGCACTTCGGCGCCAACCGGGTTCTGCTTGTGCGGCATGGCCGATGATCCGCCGCCGCCCGAAAGCCTGATCTCGTCTCCCCCGGCCTGCGCCATCAGGGCCACGTCCTGCCCCATCTTGCCCAGGCTGCCGGCGACAAGGGCCAGCCAGTCGGCGAATTCCACGAGCCTGTCGCGCTGGCTGTGCCAGTTGCGATCCGGCGCATCGAGTCCGAGGCGCCTGGCCAGCCCGGCGGTGACGGCCGGCGCTTCAGGCCCCACCTTGGCCAGGGTCCCGACCGCGCCGCCATATTGCACGACGAAAACCCGCCCCGTCATCTCGGCAAGCCGGGTGCGGTGACGCCGGAGGGGCATGCGCCACGCCGCCAGCCGATCGGCCACGCGGATCTCCAGCGCATCCTGCATGCGGGTCCGCCCCATCAGCCGATGCGCGCCCCAACGGGCGGCAATCTCCCCGATGGCCGCGTCCAGCGCCTCAATGCGCCGGTCGAGTATGAGGGCGGCCTCCCTGAGGCGCAGGACGAGGCTGGTATCGATCACGTCCTGGCTGGTGGCGTCGAAATGAAGATGGGACGCGCTGTCCGGATCGAGGCCGGCCTTGAGCTGCCGCACAAGTTCGGGCACCACCACCCCGTCCCTCGCCACCCCATCGCGCAGCCTGGCGATATCGGGCGCGAATCCATCCAGCCGGGCCGCGATGGTTGCGGCAGCATCCTGCGGGATCACCCCGCATTCCGCCTGCGCCGCCGCCAGCGCGATCTCGAACCGAACCATGGCCGCGATATCGGCCTCTACGGCCAGCAATCCGGCCAGTTCGGGATCGCCGAACAGGCCGGAAAGGATCGGGTGATCGAATGCCGAGAGCCCCATCAGATGTCCAGAAACACCGTTTCGTTCTCACCCTGGAGGTAGATGTCGAACGTTACGCTATCCCCCTCCCGCTGGCCGATCATCGTGCCGTCACGCCCGATCATCCGCGCCTTGGCCAGAATGGGGTCCTTGCGGTTGGCGTCGGCCTCGTCGGAAAAGTACATCCGGGTCTGCAACCCGATATTGATGCCGCGCGCCACGATCCAGAAGGTGATGTGCGGCGCCATGAAGCCGCCATTGGGCGCGGGAACGGCCCCCGGCTTGATGGTATCGAACACAAAGCGTCCATTCTCGTCCGCCGCCTGCCGGCCCCAGCCGATGCAGTGCGGATCGGCGCCGGTGCGGTGTTCGGCCGGGCTGTTGTAGATACCCCCGGCATCGGCCTGCCAGATTTCCACCACGCAGTCGGACACCGGATTGCCGCCGCCATCGACCACCCGCCCGGCGACGGTTATGCGCTCGCCCTTCACGCCATCGGTGACCACCTGGCTCCCCAAATCCTCGGGGATCACCCCGCTGATGCCGCTCCAGTTCGGCGTCATGCCGATATGGACGTAGGGGCCGGCCGTCTGGGACGGGGTTTCCTTGAGATAATCCAGTCGCGTGACCATCAATTGCCCTCCGGACGGTTTTCAAAGAAGGTCGAGCGACGTCCGCGCAGGACGATGTCGAACCTGTAGGCGCGCAGATCCATCGGAATGGTATTGTTCATGTCGAGCCGGGCCACAAGCCGGTCGATCGCCGCCTTGTCGGAAATCGTGTTGACGATGGGACAGATGGCGATCATCGGATCGCCTTCGAAATACATCTGGCTGATCAGCCGCTGGGCGAAGCCCGATCCGAACAGCGAGAAATGGATATGGGCCGGCCGCCAGTCATTGACCCCGTTCGGCCAGGGATAGGCCCCCGGTTTCACCGTCCTGAACCAGTAATAGCCGTTCTCGTCGGTGATCGTGCGCCCGAAGCCGCCGAAATTGGGGTCCAGCACGGCGCGGTAGCCCTCGCGCTTGTGGCGATAGCGCCCGCCGGCATTGGCCTGCCAGAATTCGATCAGCACATTGGGCACCGGCTTGGCGTTCTGGTCGAGCAATTGCCCATGGACCACGATCCGCTGGCCGATCGCCTCTTCGCCCGGCTTGGCGTAGTTGACGATCAGGTCGTTGTCGAGCTCGCCCAGCATGTTGTGCCCGAAGGCCGGACCGGTCTTTTCGCTCAGCGTGCTGGCGAAGCTGATCCGCGCCTGCTTGGGCGCGCGCAGCACCGATGACTTGTATCCCGGCGCATAGGCCGGGGGATGCTGGGAGTGGTCCCGCTCCATGAAGGCGCCGGCCTCGGCGCGGGCATTTGCCAATCTATCGTTCATTGCTCCTCACCTTTCATGCGCGCCAGCGCGCTTTTCGCCAGCTTGATGGCGTGGTTGGCGGTTGGGACCCCGGCATAGATGGCGACATGGAGCATGATCTCCCTTATGTCGTCCTCGGTGGCACCGGTGCGCGCCGTCGCCTCGATATGCATGACCATTTCCTCGTAGTGCCCCAGCGCCGCCAGCAGCGCAATCGTGACGATGGAACGCTGCCGCTTGTCCCAATTGTCGCGCGACCAGACATGCCCCCAGGCCGCCTCGGTGATCAGGCTCTGGAACGGCGCCTCGAACTCGGTCATCATGGCCTGGCGTGCGTCCACGTAATCTTCGCCCAGCACGGCGCGCCGCGTGGTCATGCCCTGGCTGTATCGCGCCGCGGGCTCGTCTTTATGCGTCATTGCGCACTGCTCCTTTGTTCCACCCGGCCGATCAGCCCGGCAATCGCCGCGGCCACCGTGCCGGGCGCTTCCACGCAGGGCAGATGCCCCGCGCCTTCGATGATCTGGAATGTCGCGCCGGGAATGGAGGCGGCGAATGCCTCCACCAGCGCCGGCGGCGTCGCCCCGTCCTCTGAGCCCACGACAACCGAAACCGGCACCGCGATGGCAGCCGCGTCGGCGCGCCGGTCATAGGCGGCGATGGCCGCGCATGTGGCGAGATAGCCCTCGACGGGCTGCCGCTCGAACATGGCCGCCGCCAGCTGGAATTGTGCACCGCCTTTTTCCCGGAACGCGGCACCGAACCAGCGCGCCAAAATGCCCGGCGCCGCCGCGGCCAGCCCCGACTGGCGAATGGTCGCGATGCGCTGGTTCCAGAAATCGGGCTCGCCGATCCGCGCCGCCGTATCGCACAGCACGAGGCCAGCCACGAGGTCGGGCCGCCGGTGATAGAGTTCCTGCGCCACCTGCCCGCCGACCGACAGGCCGCAGATGACCGCCGCCCCGATCTCCAGCGCATCCATCAGGCCGGCCAGGTCGCCGGCCAGATCGGCGATCGCATAGGGCGTGCGGCCGATGCCGGAGAGGCCATGCCCGCGCAGGTCGAAGGCCAGCGTACCGCAATCGAGCTCGGCCCGCACATCGTCCCAGATGCGGAAATCGGTCCCCAGCGAATTGATGAACACCACCGTGGCCCGCCCGGCCGGGGCGGGATCGTGGCGATAGTGGACGACGACGTCGCCGATCTGCTTTGCTTGCATGCCTGTGCTCCTCGATGGTCGTAACTTTGCGCGCACAAAATGGTTTTGTAAAATGAAAGAACGCGCCCTATAAATAACCTATCAGTCATGGATTGAACGATGATCGAAAGCCGCATCCGCTTCCGGCATTTGCGCACCCTGATCGAGACGGCGCGCCAGAATTCGGTCGGCAAGGCTGCCGATGTGCTGGGCGTCAGCCAGCCCGCGGTGACCAAGACCCTGCGCGAGCTCGAGACCATCCTGGGCAAGAAGCTGGTCGAACGCGACGGGCGCGGCATAAGGATCACCCAATATGGCGAAGTTTTCCTGCGCCATGCAGGCGCTTCGGTCGCCGCCCTACAGCAGGGGGTGGACGGCCTCTCCCGCATCGATGCCGGCCCTCCGCTCAATATCGGCGCCCTGCCCACCGTCTCCGCCCACATCATGCCGGCGGCGGTCCAGGCCTTCCTCGCCGAGAAGACCGACAGCCCGATCAAGATCGTCACCGGCGAGAACCGGGTGCTACTGGATCATCTGCGCATGGGGCGGCTCGATCTGGTCATCGGCCGCCTCGCCGCCGCCGAACAGATGCATGGCCTGAGCTTTGAATATCTCTATTCCGAACAGGTGCGTTTCGTCGTCCGCGACGGGCATCCCCTGCTCGCCCGGCCCCGGTTCGATTTCTCGCGCCTGCGCGATTTCCCGATCCTGATGCCCACCCGCGAATCGGTGATCCGGCCCTTCGTCGATCGCTACCTGCTCTCCCATGGCATGGCCGAATTGCCCCACACCATCGAGACCGTGTCGGATTCCTTCGGCCAGGCCTTCGTGGAGCAGACCGACGCGGTCTGGGTGATTTCCGATGGCGTCGTGGCCCGCGATGTTCGCGCCGGGCGGCTGCGCCTCCTGCCGCTCGATACCGCCGAGACCCGGGGCGCGGTCGGCCTCACCCGGCGCGAGGGCGCGCAGACCAATGCCTCCCTCGAAATCCTCAGCCAGGCCCTACGCGCCGTCGCGCGCCGGCTGGCCCGCTAGGCCGTCGCGCAGCGCCTGCGGCCCATAGCCAACGCTGCGAGCAAAGAAGCGGCTGAAATAGGCGGGATCGGGATAGCCGAGCAGGATGCCGATCTCCTTGACGCTCAACGGGCTGAATTGCAGGTATCGCCGCGCTTCCACGATGATGCGCTTTTCGATCACCGCCAGGGCGGAGGTCCCGAGGATCTGCCGGCACACCCGGTTGAGATGGGTCGGCGTTATCCCCAGCTTCCCGGCATAAAAGCCGATCTTGCGCGTGTCGCGATAATGCTGGTCCACAAGGGCGAGAAAGGCGCGCGCATGGCGTTCCGACGTCGCCTGCTGCGCGCTTTGCTGGCGCGCCGCCGCCACGTCGAGCCGATGCGCCGCGATCAGCAAGAGGGTCAGCCGCGCCCGCAGGGCCGCCACCTGTCCCGGCGCCTTCCGGTCGGCCTCGGTCACCAGCCGCTTCACCGTGAGGTCGAGTTCGTCCCTCTCCACCACCCCTTCCATGGGCGAGAGTATGCGCGACTGCATGAGGCCGTTGGCATGGGGGCCGATCTCGGCCAGCGCCGAGCGCACATCCTGCGCGAAGAGCGTCAGGACGAAGCCGGTGACATCGGTGCTGAACACGAAGCTGTGCACCGCCATGGGCGGCACGATGACCAGGGCCGGCGGCGCCACCTCCACCGTGTGGCCATCCAGCATGACGCTGGCCTCTCCCGTCTCGATATAGAGAATCTGATAGAGCTGGTCATGGCGATGCGGCGATATGCGAAACCCGTACAGCCGCGACCGCGACGTGATGGTTTCCCAGTGCAGCCAGCTTTCGTCATGGCTCTGATCTTCGCCGTAAAGGGCGTATGTCGGGATCGCACTCATGTTGTGATAATCCAACTCTATGTTGAGCTTGTCCATTGGCAATCGACATCGCCCCGACCATCCTGACCCGAAAATAGGCCGTGGACCCGGCCAGGGAATGGAGAAGCGATGCGCACCCAAGTTGCAATAATCGGAGCCGGCCCGGCCGGCCTCACGCTCGGCCGCCTGCTCGAGCGGGCCGGCATCGACGCGATCGTCGTCGAGCGCCGCAGTGCCGACTATGTGCTCGGCCGCATCCGCGCCGGCGTTCTCGAGCAGAGCTCGGTCGACCTGCTGCGCGAACTCGGCGTCGGCGCCCGCATGGACGCCGAGGGCATCGTGCATGAGGGCGCGGAGATGTCCTTCGACGGCGACATGCTGCGCATCGACTTCGCCGATCTCGTCGGCCGCCGCGTCATGGTCTATGGCCAGACCGAGGTCACCCACGACCTGATGGATGCCCGCTCCGCCTCCGGCGCCCTCACCATCTACGAGGCCGAGAACGTCGCGCTGCACGATATCGATGGCCCCAATCCGAAAGTGACGTTCGAAAAGAACGGCGAGACCGTCGAAATCCACTGCGATGTCATCGCAGGCTGCGACGGTTTTCACGGCGTCTCGCGCGCATCGGTCCCCGAACGCTCCATCAAGGCGTTCGAGCGGATCTATCCCTTCGGCTGGCTCGGCGTCATGGTGGACCAGCCCCCGGTCGCCGAAGAACTGATCTACGCCCACCACGAACGCGGATTTGCCCTGTGCTCCATGCGCTCGCACACCCGCTCGCGCTATTACGTCCAGGTCGACGCCAGCGAGACCGTGGCGAACTGGTCCGACTCCCGCTTCTGGGACGAATTGCGGGCCCGCCTCAACCCCGAGATCGCCGAGCAGCTCAGAACCGGCCCCTCGATCGAGAAATCCATCGCCCCCTTGCGATCCTTCGTCGTCGAGCCGCTGCGGTTCGGCAAGCTGTTCCTGGCCGGCGACGCCGCCCATATCGTGCCCCCCACGGGCGCCAAGGGCCTCAACATGGCCATCCATGACGTAAAAGTCCTCGGCGAGGCCCTGGTCGAATTCTTCGCCGACAAGTCCTCCGCCGGCATCGATGCCTATTCCGCCCGCGTATTGGCCAACACCTGGCGCACCGAGCGCTTCTCGTGGTGGATGACGCAATTGCTGCACACCTTCCCCGAAAGCGGCGATTTCGGCCGCCGCATCCAGCGCGCCGATTTCGACTATCTCTCCGCCTCCCGCATCGCGCAGCAATCACTGGCGGAAAACTACACCGGATTCAGGCTGTCGGCCGGATAGCACCCCCGCCGCATAGTCCCAAAAAATCATGGGCTTGGCCGGAACAATCGCCGCGCTGCTCCATTGCACATCCATACCGGCTTTCGCTGATCGCCAGAGGGGGATGTCGCGGTCATGGTTTTTGGCACATTGGAGCCTTATTGCGGCCCGCCACCCATTCCGTCCGATGTGTGGACGCGGTGGACGTTCGATCCCGTCGCGATCCTGCTGATCGCCGGGCTCGCCTTGGCTTGGCTCCATGCCGGCCGCCGCGACCGGGTGGGGCGCATGGCCATCTCGGCGGCCCTGGCGCTCATTGCCCTGGCCTTCCTCTCGCCCCTGTGCGCGCTCACCACGGCGCTTTTCTCCGCCCGCGTCGCCCATCACATGGTGCTGGTCGCCGTTATCGCGCCCCTGCTGGCGACGGCCCTGCCCTGGCGCGGAGGGCCGCTGCTGCCGCTGGCCCCTGTAACGCTGCTGGCCGGCCTTACCCTCTGGCTCTGGCACGCGCCCAGCACCTATCAATGGGCCATTTACGGCGCCTTCCCTTATTGGCTGATGCAGGCGAGCCTGCTCGGCACGGCATATCTGTTCTGGCGCGAAATCCTCTCCCCGCTCTCCCGCACCGCCCCGGCCATCGTGGCACTCATCGCCTTCGTGGCGCAGATGGGCCTCCTCGGAGCCTTGCTGGTGTTCAGCCCCTTTGCGATCTACGCGCCCCACCTCGCCACCACCGGCGCCTTCGGGCTTTCCGCTCTCTCGGACCAGCAATTGGCCGGGCTGGTGATGTGGGTCCCCGCCGCCCTGCCCTATATCGGCGTCGGCGTTCATCTGCTCAATCGCCTGGTCGGGCGCGGACCGGAGACGAGGGCCGGATGGACGCGCTGACGACGCTGCTCAAATTCGTCCATATCGCCGCCATCGCCGTCTGGGCCGCCGGGCTGGTCTGCCTCCCCTTTCTCTTTGCCCAGCGCAAGGATGTGGGCCATGAGGAGGCCCTGCACCGGCTGCACGCCATGGTCCGGCTGCTCTATGTCGCGATCCTGTCGCCCACCGCCTTCGTGGCCATCGGCAGCGGCACGGCGTTGATCTTCCTGCGCACCACCTTCGAACCCTGGTTCATGCTCAAGCTCGTCCTGGTGGGGCTGATGGTGGTGATCCACATCCTGAGCGGAGTAATGATCCTCAAGCTGTTCGATAAATCGGCCCGATATTCGCGGCTGCGATCGGTGATCGTCACCGGATGCAGCCTCACCGTGGTCACCGCCATCCTGACCCTCGTTTCGGCCAAGCCCGGCATCGATCTCGATGCCCTGGCCCCCGACTGGCTGGCTCCGGGCCGATTATCCAATCTGGCGTCCCCCGTCCTCGGTTGGGTCGGGCTATGAAACGCGCCCGCATATTGCCGCCCCTCGCCCTGGCTTCCGCCTCGCTCTCGGCCTGCGCCGGACCGCTCTCGACCCTCGATCCGGCCGGTCCGTCCGCCGATGCCGTCGCCAATCTGTGGTGGGTGATGTTCTGGGCCAGCGTGCTGCTGTTCCTCCTCGTCGGCGGTCTTTGGGCGCTTGTCTGGCTCCGGCCCGGTTTCGGGCGGTCCCTCGCCCCCATGCGCTGGGTGGTCCTGGGCGGGTTGGTCATGCCCGGCGTCCTGCTCACCCTTCTGGTCGGCTTCGCCCTCTATATCGGCGAAAGGCTGTTGCCGCATGCCCTCGCCGATCCGCCCCCGCGCGTTTCGGCCCATGGGATCATGTGGCAATGGCAGTTCTCCTATCCCGACATCGCAGGCGCAGCCACCACGCCAACCCTTCACATCCCGGCCGGCGCGCCGGTCGATATCGTCGTCACCAGCGGGGACGTGGTTCATTCCTTCTGGGTGCCGCGGCTGGCGGGCAAGATCGACGCCATTCCCGGCCATCGCAATGTCATCCGCATCCAGGCCGACCGCCCCGGCACCTATGAGGGGGTCTGCGCCGAATTCTGCGGCGACGGACACACCACCATGCGCTTCCGCGTCGAGGCCCACGCCCCCCAAGATTACCGCCAGGCCGTCCTGGAGGCCGCCCCATGAGCGAATCTCCCCCTCTCTCCCCCATTCGCCTGCACAAGGCGCTCGAACGCATCTGGGGCACCGGACCCGGCTGGCAGCGCCTCTCCGCGGTCAACCATACGGTTCTGGGCAAGCGGTTCATGCTGACCGCCTTCGTGTTCTTTGCCATTGGCGGCGTGCTCGCCATGCTGATCCGCGCCCAGCTCGCCAGCCCGCACGCCGCCTTTGTCGGGCCGGAGATCTACAACCAGCTCTTTTCCATGCATGGCACGCTGATGATGTTCCTGTTTGCCATTCCCATGCTGGAGGGGCTGGCCATCTATCTGCTGCCAAAAATGCTCGGAGCCCGCGACATGGCGTTTCCGCGCCTCACCGCCTATGGCTATTGGTGCTATCTGTTCGGCGGCATCATCATCGTCGCGTCCATGCTGTTCGGGGTGGCGCCCAATAGCGGCTGGTTCATGTATACCCCGCTCTCCTCCCAGCCCTACACCCCCGGCATCAACGCCGATATCTGGCTGCTGGGCGTCACCTTCGTCGAGATCTCCGCCCTCTCTGCGGCCATCGAGATCACCGTCTCCATCCTGAAGCTGCGCGCGCCCGGCATGGCGCTGGGGCGCATGCCGCTCTTTGCCTGGTACATGCTGGTGACGGCGATGATGATGGTGTTCGGCTTCCCCCCGCTCATTCTGGGCTCGATCCTGCTCGAGCTCGAACGCGCCTTCGGCCTGCCCTTCTTCGATCCGACGCGCGGCGGCGATGCCTTATTGTGGCAGCACCTGTTCTGGCTGTTCGGGCACCCCGAGGTCTATATCATCTTCCTGCCCGCCGCCGGGGCGCTCTCGACCATCATCCCGGTCTTCGCCCAGCGCCGCATCGTCGGCTACCACGCCATCATCGCCGCCATCGTCGCCCTTGCCTTCCTGTCCTTCGGGCTCTGGGTCCACCACATGTTCACGGTGGGCATCCCGCACCTGGCCCTCGCCTTCTTTTCGGCCGCCAGCGCGCTGGTCGCCATTCCCACTGCGGTGCAGATTTTTGCCTGGCTGGCCACCCTCGCCCATGGCCGCCCGCGCTTCGAGGTGCCCATGCTCTACGTCATGGGGTTTTTCCTCGTTTTCGTCATCGGAGGCCTGACCGGGGTCATGCTGGCCATGGTGCCCTTCGACCAGCAGGCCCATGACAGTTATTTCGTCGTCGCCCATCTCCATTACGTACTGGTGGGCGGCTTCGTGTTCCCCATGCTCGCCGCAGCCTATTACTGGCTGCCGCATGTCACGGGGCGGCAATCGGTGCATCGCATATCGGTGCCAGCCTTCTGGCTGATCTTCATCGGCTTCAACCTCACCTTCTTCATGATGCATCTCACCGGGCTGATGGGCATGCCGCGCCGCGTCTATACCTATCCTTCCAATTTCGGCTGGGATTGGCTCAATCTGCTCTCCAGCGTCAGCGGCTTCATCCTCACCATGGGATTTGCCCTGTTCGCCATGGATATCGTCCTCCATTTCCGCTTCGGCCGCCGCTTCCGCCGCAATCTGTGGCGCGCGCCGACGCTGGACTGGGCCATGCCCACCCGCCCCACATCCTACGCCTTCGCCTCCCTGCCGACCGTGACCGGCCATGCCGAGGAGGCCGATCCCGACACCCTCGGACCGCAATTGGCGGGCGGGCAGGGCTATCTCGGTTTCGTGCGCAAGAACCGCCTCGAAACCCTCGGCGTCGACATGACCACCGGCCGCGTCGAACACGTCGCCATCCTGCCCTCGCCAACCTATCTGCCCTTCATCTCGGGCGCCCTGACCACCGGCGTCGTCCTCGCGATGCTGTTCAAGTTCTACATCATCGCCCTCCTCTTTGCCCTTGCCACCTTTGCCAGTTTCCTCTTCTGGTCGCGGGAGAAGGGGGAGCGGGAGGATTGCGGCCCGATCGCCATCGGCAAGGGCGAAACCGCTCCGCCCGACGCGGAAGTGTCCGGCCCGTCCGCATATTGGGCCATGGTCATTGGCCTCGCCGCGAACGGCACCGGCTTTGCCGCATTGCTGTTCGGCGCGCTCTATCTCTGGCTCGTCGCCCCCGCCTGGCCCCCGCCGCAGATCGTCGGCCCTTCCCTGTGGCTGTGGCTCGTCCTCCCGGCCCTCGGGCTCGCCTCGCTGGCCAGCCGGTGGGCGCAAGGGACAAACGCCTCGGGCCGCGATCCGCGATTGCAGCTTTCGGTCGGCATGGGCCTCGACATCGCCGCCCTCATCGTCCTGTCGCTGGCCCTTGCCGCCCTGCCCGATCCCACCGCCCACGCCCATATGGCCACGATGGCGGCGCTGCTCGGCTATAGCTGGCTGCATGCGGCGCTGGGGCTGTTCTGCGGTCTCAATGCGCTGCTGCGCTATCGCTGGGGCTATGTCTCCGCCCGGCGCCCCCTGCCCCTGCGGCTCAACCTGATGTGGCACGATTTCACTCTCGTGACCGGCCTTCTCGGCGTGGCGCTGATCCTCGCCATGCCCGGCCTGATCGGCGCCCTGGAGGCCGCACGATGAGCCGGAGCGACGTTCCCCCGCTCTATCTGCTGCTGATCCCCCTCGGCTTCGTCATCTGGAGCATCGCCTTCGTGACGCTCTACGCCGCCAATGCCATCGGCTGCGCCTTCGGCTGGGACATGGGGGCGCAGCGCATGGTGCTCATAGCGCTGGCCCTGGGGTTTCTGGCCCTCTCGACGCTCGCATCGTTCCGGATATGGCGCTTCTGGACGGGACGGGCCCGACACCAGCCGGCCCCGGCCGCGAGTCTGGCGCAGATCGGCACCTATACCGCCCTTTCCGCCCTCGCCGCCTCGCTGGGGACATTTGTGCCCGGCCTTGCCGTCTCGCTGTGCATCTGAAACATCGCGGCGATCATTCGTTCGGATCGACCAGTATGCCGACCCCATGATCGAACACCAGCTTGCCGCCATGATATCCCGCAAGGCCGGTGAACAGGGCGGCGAGCACCGAGAGGGCCAGCCCGGCCGGCAGCACCGCATCCTCGAAGGACAGCCGCAACCCCCAATTGGTGCCGGCGATGGCCAGCAATGTCATGGCCGCGATGGCATGGGTCCAGCTGCCCACGCGCCCGCGAATGCCCTTGACCAGAACCAGTTCCGCCGTGCCCGCGAGCCCGGCCGCCACGCCGAACCAGAAGGCAAAGCCTGCCGACCACACCCCGGCCCGCACCCAGAAGGGATCGGCGGTCCACCAGTAGAAGATGTCGGCTCCCAGCGTCGCGAACACCAGCGCAATCGGAAAGTGCACCATCATGGCGTGTATGGGATGCCCCGCGACCGCGACGGCCGATTGCACGCTGTCTTCCATCACCTCGGCGATGACCGGGCTGTCGCGCTTGTCGTCCGCCTCGCTCATGGCTCGTCCTGGGAATCAAGCGGCAGGGTCAGGACGCAATGCAGCGAATCCTCCTCGAGCCGGAACTCGGTTTGCGCCTCCAACTGATAGGGGATCGCCTCCTCGATCAACTGCCGCCCGAAGCCGCGCGGCCGATCCGGATCGATGCGGCGCCGGGGAAACTCCTCGCGCCAGTCGATGATCAGAAGCCCGCCCTCGCCCCCGTCTTCAGTCTTGGACCACGTCACCGCCAGCCGCCCCGCCGGCGAGGCAAGCCCGCCATGCCGGACGGCATTGGTGCTCAATTCGTGGATCACCAGCATCAGCGTCTGCAGGCTGCCATCCGCCACCAGCACCCGCGGCCCCTCGAGGGTGATCTGCTCCCAGTTCGACGCCACCGCCCCGAGCTCGATCCGCAGCAATTGCTCGACGGTCACTGGCCGCGTATCGGTGCGCGACAACAGGCCCTGCACCCGGGAGAGCGCGCCCAGCCGGTTGTCGAAGGCGGTGCGGAAATCGTCCAGCGTATCCACCGCATCGACGGTCTGCACCGCCAGCGAGCGCACCACCGCCAAGAGGTTCCGCGTCCGGTGCTGCAATTCGCCGACCAGGATCGTCTGGCGCTCCTGCAATTCGCGCATGTCGTGGATGTCGGCGGCCGACCCCACCCATTCCTCGGTATTCTCCCCCGAATCGCGCAAGGGCACGGCCCGCGACTGATGCCAGCGATAATGGCCGTCCCAGCGCCGGATGCGATGCTCGCCATAATAGGATTCGCCGTCGCTGGAGGCGTCGTCCCAACTCCCCACCGCCCGCTCGCGATCGTCCGGATGGATGGCTTCCAGCCACCCGAAGCCCTCGGATTCCGCATCGCTCATTCCGGTATAGGCCGCCCATTGCGGGCTGGCCCAGGTGCGCCGTCCGCTGGCCGTCGACCGGAACACCAGATGCGGCACGGTGGTGGCCAGCAGCCGGAAGCGCTCCTCGCTTTCCACCAGGGCGATTTCGCTCCGGCGCCGCAGCGTCATGTCCTGCCCGATCTTGAGGAAGCCCTTGGGCGCCCCGTCGTCGCCGGCGATCGGCCAAACGGCGCCCTCGATGAAGACCCGCGCCCCGTTCCGATGCTGGTGCCAGCGCACATCCGGCGCACGGCCATACCGGAGCGCCGTTTCGAACTCCTGCTCGGGCGCCCCCGCCTCCCGATCCTCGGGCACGAACAAAAGCGCGGCCGGCTTGCCGATAATGGCCTCGGCCGGCCAGCCGAAGACGCTTTCGGCACCCGGCGGCCAGCTATCGACGATCCCGTCGAGGTCGGCGGTGAAGATCGCATAGTCGCGCGCGTTTTCGACGATCAGGCGATAGCGCTCATCGCCCTCGGCAAGAGGCCCCTGCGAACGGCCGGCGGGCACTCTGTCGTTGCTCATCTCAGGCCCTTTCGGTCACTTCCGCAGTCGCATCGCGGCGAGCATCATCCGCGCCCACCGCTCCCTGTCGGTGATGGCGCCCGTGCCGGTCCCATAGGCCACCGGCGCCGCATGGGGAAAAGCCGGAGCGTCGACAACCTGCTTTGTCGGAGGCTGCGGACGGAAATTGGCCACCTTGCGCCGCAGGGTCGTATAGTCGAGCGGCTTGGTCATCACATCGAAGCGCCGATAGCGCGCATCGATCTGGTCGGGCTGGTAGGCGGTGGCAAAGACGATCGGCACGCCGCGCGCCATCAGCACGTCGACGAGTTCGTACACCTCCTCGCCGAACAGCTTGATGTCGAGAATGGCCCCATCGAGCTTGCGCTTGCCCATGATCAGATTGGCGTAATGGACGGTCGGGGCCGGCCCCAGCACATTGGCCCCGTGCCGGCGCAGATCGTTGCACACCTCCCGGGCCAGCACGTAATCGTCCTCCACCACGAGAACGCATTTGCCGGTGATGTCGTTGGTCTCGCTCCGCGCAGCGGTCTGTGTCATGCCACCCTCCCCGTCTCCTTGCACCGCGCCGCCCGCATCAGGGACTGGACCAGTTGGGCCGGATCGGTGGGCTTTGAAAGCCGCGGCACGTCGCCAAAGGCCGGCGGCAGGGTCCATTTGTCATATCCGGTGGCGAAGACGAACGGCACGCCCTCCGCCGCAAGCCGCTCGGCGACCGGAAAGACCGGCGTGCCGGCCACATTGATGTCGAGCACCGCGATATCGGGCAGCCCCATACTGGCCAGATGGTCGAGCGCTTCCGCCACTCTGGGGAAAGGGCCGACGACGCGCGCGCCATGCTCCTCAAGCGCCATCTCCAGGTTGAGGGCGATGAGATATTCATCCTCGACGACCATGACGGTCAATCCGGAGATGCCGGACAGAGTCTCCATTCTGTGCCCCTGCTTCGCGAAATGCCACTGCCTTCTGGCACCATGCGAAATGGAACGTCCGAAACCCATCAACGTTCCCTTGGGACAGCAAGGACCGCTTCAGCGCCTCCGGGTGCCAAAAATCCTTGCGGCGTTAACACAGGTTATTGGGCTCGATTTTCAGGAAACAGCAATGGATAGAGGCCCGGCCGCAATGGCGAACGAACTGCTTATCGCCCGTCTCCATTCCCACGTTTCGCTCAACAGCGCCGAGCGCGCCGCCCTCGCCAATCTGGTTTCCCAATCCCGCTCCTTTTCGGGCCGCAACACCATGCTGGCCGGCAAGCTGCTCGATCACCACGTGCACGTGATCGCCGACGGCTTTGCCTGCCGCTATCGCGATCTTCCCGATGGGCGGCGGCAGATCCTGTCGCTGCTCCTGCCCGGCGACCTCGTCGATCTGCGCCAGTTCGTGCTCGGCGGCCTGCAGCCGCCCGTGGCAGCCCTCTCGCCCATTGGCCTCAACGCCATCCCCAATGACAGCCTCTTTGCCCTGCTCGAACACTATCCCCGAGTCACCACCGCCTTGTGGAGCACGACGCTGGTCGAGGAATCGATCTCCCGCGAATGGCTGGTCAGCGTCGGCAAGCGCTCGGCCATGGAGCGGACCGCGCATCTTTTGTGCGAGATCTATCTCCGCCTCAACGCGGTCGAGCGCTGCGAGGGCGCGCGCTTCGCGCTCCCCCTGACCCAGAGCGAACTGGCCGATGTGCTGGGGCTCTCCACCGTCCACGTCAACCGGACCTTGCAGGAATTGCGGCGCAGCGGCCGCATCGTCTTTCAGGGCGGCATGGTCGAGATCCTCGATTTTCCCGGCCTCGCCGAACAGGGCGTCTTTTCCCCCGCCTATCTGCACCTGCGGGAAACGCCTTCGCTCACCGCCATTCCGGCCTGATCAGGCATCGCGTTTCGGCAGGCCCTGGCGCAGTTCGTGGTAATCGGGCCAGGGATTTTTCCCCAGCGCCCGCGCCACCGCATCGTCGAGCGAAAATCCATTGGCCGCCGTGATCGCCCCGAGCTCATCCCACGTGACCGGCACGGCGCATGGCGCTCCCTCCCGCGCCCGGGTCGAATAGGGCGCGATGGCCGTCGAGCCGCGCTCATTGCGCAGATAGTCGACGAACAGCCGCCCCTTGCGGGCCTTTTTCGAAAGGTTGGCGGTGAAGCGCTCCGGCTCGTCCTCTTCCATCCGCTTGGCAAACCCCGAGGCGAAGGCCTTGACCTGCGGCCATTCGGCCCGTCGCGTCAGGGGCGCGACCACATGGATGCCCTTGCCTCCGGTGAGCAGCGGATAAGTCCGCAACCCCATCGCCTCCAGCCGCTTGCGGATATCGACCGCCGCCGCCTTCACCTCGGAAAACGCCATTCCCACATCGGGGTCGATATCGAAGACCAGCCGGTCGGGCTTTTCCACCTTGTCGCGGCGCGAGCCCCAGATATGGAATTCGAGCACCCCCATCTGCACCCCGGCCAGCAGCCCGTCGAGGCCGTTGAGGGTGAAATAATCGTCTTCCGCCCCGTCCTTTTCCCGGATGGCGATGGTCTGCATGCCCTGGCTGAACCCGCCGGTATCGTGCTTTTGGAAAAAGCACTGCTTGGCGCGCCCGGCCGGGCAGCGCACGAGGCTCAGCGGTCGATCGACGATATAGGGCAGCATGGCGTCGGCCACCGCCGCGTAATAGGCGGCCAGCCGCGCCTTGGTCACCCCCTGGTCCGGATACAGCACCTTGTCGGGGCTGGAGAGCTTGATGCCGGCTTTTTCGGCTGCGGCAATGCCGTCTTCATCGCGAAGCATTTGTGTCCTGGCCTCCGCTTTGACGGGTTTCGGCTTTTCCAGCGCCACGCCCTTGGCCGGCTTGTCCTCGCGCAGCCCCAGAAAGGACGGGTGGCGCAAGACGCCGTCCGGCGTGCGCTCGGCATAGGCGATTTCGGCCAGGAGACGGGGGGTCACCCAGCGCACGCCCCGCGACATCTCCCGCGGCACGCCGGTGAGCGGCGCGGTCTTGCGCGCGTCCTTGTCGAGCATGGCTTGCAGGTCCTCGCGCATCTGGTCGGAAAACCCCGTCCCCACCCGTCCACGATAGACCAGCCTGCCCTCCTCCTCGGTGGCCAGCAGCAGCGAGGCGAATACGCCCTTGCGCTTCTCCGAGGGCGACCAGCCGACGATGATGAATTCCTGCCGCAGCGTGCATTTGACCTTCAGCCAGGATTTGCCGCGCCCCGAAACATATCGCGCATCGGCCCGCTTGGCGATGATCCCTTCATGCCCCGCCTTGCAGATGGCGTCGAACACCTCCTGCCCCTTGCCCGCGATATCGGGCGAATACTGCACCGGATCGTGCCGCGTCCTCCGCCCCAACAGGCTCTCCAGCGCCTGCTTGCGGTCGGAAAGCGGCCGATCGCGCCAGGATGTCCCGTCGCGCTCCAAAAGATCGAAGACGAAGAACACCAGCGGTCCGCCTTCGGAGAGATGGGCCTTCAGAGTGGAAAAATCGGTCTTGCCCTCGGCGTTGAAGGCGCAGATTTCCCCGTCGATCAGTGCCGTGCCCTTGGTCAACTGGCCGAGCGGCGCCACGAGGGGCGCGAATGTGTCGGTCCAATCGTGGCCGTTGCGCGTATAGAGCTTCACGGCATCGCCGGCGATGGCCGCGATGCAGCGATAGCCGTCATATTTCATCTCGAACAGCCAGTCCTTGCCCACCGGCACGCCGTCGACGAGGGTCGCCAATTGCGGTTCGACGAAGCCCGGCAAGGCGCCGCCGCCTTTGCGCGCCCTGCGGGCCGGCGGCTTGCCTTGGGCGATCGCATCCATCTTGCGGCCGGTCGCTACGCTGGTTTCGACGTCGAGCAGCGCGCTGCCGCCCTCGGTGGCATAGCGGTCGTGCTCCTTGATGAGCAGCCAGTTCTCGCCCTTTTCCCCCGCTCTGGGTTTCATCCTGATCAGCGCCCAATCCCCCTTCATCCGCTCGCCGTCGAGCCGGATCTTGAGCTTGCCCGATTTGAAGCCTGCCTTGGGGTCCTCGATCGGCGCCCAGGTGCCGAAATCCCACAGCATGACCGTGCCGCCGCCATATTGGCCCTTGGGAATGGTGCCCTCGAAGGTCGCGTAATCCAGCGGATGGTCCTCGGTCCGCACCGCCAGGCGCTTGTCGGCGGGGTCGGTGCTGGGGCCGCGCGTCACCGCCCAGCTCTTGAGCACGCCTTCGAATTCGAGGCGGAAATCATAATGCAGCCGCGTGGCATCATGCTTCTGGACGACGAAGATATTGCCGCCGGCCGAAGTCCCGCCCTGCGGCTCGCTGGTCTTGGAAAAATCGCGCTTGGCCCGATATGCGTCCAGCAGATCCCGCGCCCGCGCCATTTCAGCTGGCTTTCTTGCGCGTGGTGGAAGCCGATTTCGGCTTGGGTTTGCGGCCTTCCCCTTCAAGGCTCGATTTCAGCGCACCCATCAGGTCGATGACATTGTTCCGGCTCTCGGCGGCGCTGGGTTCGTCGGTGTCCGTGGCGATCGCTTTCCGCTTGCCCTTGGACTTGAGCTTTTTCTGCACCAGCGCCCGCAGGGCGTCGGTGTAGTGATCCTTGAACCGCCCCGCATCGAACGCCGAGGTCTTGCGCTCGATCAGCTCGGTGGCGACGTCCAGAAGCTCCTTTTCCGCCTTGGCCTTGGAGATGCCGGAAAAGAACGGGTCGGATTTGCGGATCTCGTCCTCGTAATGCAGGGTTTCGAGCATCAGCCCGGTCCCGCACGGCTTGATGGCGGCGATATATTCGCGGCCCCGCATGGCGATCTGCCCCAGCCCGACCTTTTCCGTCGCCCGCAGGGCGTCGCGGATCACCCGGAACGCATCCTCGGAAAGCTCGTCCTGGGGCACCACGTAGTAGGATTTGTCGAAATAGATGGGGTCGATCTCGCACCCGCCCACGAACTGCACCAGTTCCAGCGTCTTGCGGGTTTCGAGCTTGACCGCATCGATCTCCGCATCCTGCAGCAGGACGTAATCCCCCTTCTCATATTCGAAGCCTTTCAGGATTTCGTCCGTATCGACCGGGCCCACCCCCGGCACCACCTTCTCGTATTTGATCGGCTTGCCCGAGGGCTCGTGGATTTGCCGGAACGACAGCCGCGCCCCGGTCTTGGACGCCGAATAGAGTTCGACCGGAATGGCGACCAGCGAAAGCCGCAATTGACCTTTCCAGATGGGACGCGCCGACGGCATGGAGATTCCCTCGCAGATTTCCGCACAATGTGCGGAGAACGCCGGTCCCCGGCTTCCGTTCCCCCGGTCTAGGCTGAATCGACATTCATCGCATCCACAGCATTGCTGCGGCGAGTTGCAAGAAGCTTAGGAAGTGGGTCGCGCG